>NZ_CAXUGX010000023.1:0-3742 GCF_964250715.1 uncultured Amnibacterium sp. | reverse complement strand
ACCTGGGACCTCTTCGTTATCAGCGAAGCGCTCTAACCGCCTGAGCTATAGCCCCGTAGGCCGCCGCACGCTGAGCGCAGTGCGGTCCGGCCGACTGCCGAGACTACCGGACGGGCTACTGGTTGGTGAAACCGACGAGGATGCCGCCGGTGACGCGCACGCTCAGGTTGTAGAGCAGGCAGGCGATCGCTCCGAGCACGGTGCCGACGATCACGTTCAGAGCCGCGATGATCAGCGAGAATCCCATCACCTGGGCGAGGGAGAGCACGCTGTTCACGCTGAACTTCTGGTTGTCCGACACGTCCTGCACGATGCTGCTGACCTGCCCGAAGATGCCGGTCGAGGCGAGCACCGTCCAGATCAGGAACACGGCGACGACCAGCACGACCCCGAGTACCGCCGAGACCAGGAACGACAGCTTCACCGCCGACCAGAAGTCGACGTAGACCAGCTTCAATCGCACCTGTTTCGCAGCCACGGGGCGCGGCGACTTCATGGACAGCTTCTCCGCGACCGACGTCGGCGGCTGATCAGCCGGTCGGATCGGCCGGTCCGTCGTTCTCACCGAGCTCATCAGCTACGCGCGCCTCCACCGTCTTTTCGCCGTTCCGGGCGACAGCGATGATTCTGTCATCGTCGGCGAACCGAGCGAACACCACGCCCATCGTGTCGCGGCCCTTTGCCGGCACTTCGGCCACGGCCGATCGCACGACCTTACCCCCGGCGAGTACCACCAGGACCTCGTCGTTCTCGTCCACGATCAGCGCGCCGACCAGATCGCCGCGCGCCTCCGCGAGTTTGGCCACCTTGATACCGAGGCCCCCGCGCTGCTGCAGCCGGTACTGATCGACCGCGGTCCGCTTGGCGTAGCCGCCCTCGGTGACGATGAAGACGTACCCGGAGTCGCTGACCACGGCGGCGGCGAGCAGCTGGTCGTCGCCGCGGAAGTGCATCCCGATGACCCCGGCGGTGCTGCGCCCCATCGGCCGCAGCGTCTCGTCGTTCGCGGTGAAGCGCACCGACATGCCCTTGCGGGAGACGAGCAGCAGGTCGGAGTCCTGCTCGACGAGCAGCGCCGCGATCACCTCGTCGTCCTCACGCAGGTTGATCGCGATGATGCCGCCGACCCGGTTGGTGTCGTACTCGGTGAGGGAGGTCTTCTTGACGAGGCCGCTCCGCGTCGCGAGCACCAGGTACTGGGCGACGGTGTAGTCGCGGATGTCCAGCACCTGCGCGATCGACTCGTCGGGCTGCAGGGCGAGCAGGTTCGCGACGTGCTGCCCGCGCGCATCGCGCCCGGCCTCCTGCAGCTCGTACGCCTTCACCCGGTAGACGCGGCCCTTGGAGGTGAAGACCAGCAGCCAGTGGTGGGTGGTGGTCACGAAGACCTGGTCGACGACATCGTCCGCGCGCAGCTGTGCGCCCCGCACACCGCGGCCACCGCGGCGCTGGGCGCGGTACTGGTCGCTGCGGGTGCGCTTGATGTAGCCGCCGCGCGTCAGCGTGACGACGACGTCCTCCTCCGGGATCAGATCCTCGACGCTCATGTCGCCGTCGAAGCCGGGCATGATCACCGTGCGGCGGTCGTCCCCGAAGCGGTCGACGATCGCTGCGAGCTCCTCGCTGATGATCGAGCGCTGGCGGGAGGGACTCGCCAGGATGTCCTTGTAGTCGGCGATCAAGCGCTCCAGCTCGGCGGCCTGATCGATGATGCGCTGCCGTTCGAGGGCGGCCAGGCGGCGCAGCTGCAGGCTGAGGATGGCGTTCGCCTGCGCCTCGTCGATGTCGAGCAGCTCGATCAGCCCGACCCGGGCCTCGTCGGCGGTCGGAGACCGGCGGATGAGCGCGATCACGTCGTCCAGGGCGTCGAGCGCCTTCAGGTAGCCGCGCAGGATGTGCGCATCCGCCTCGGCCTTGTTCAACCGGTATCGCGTGCGCCGCTGGATGACGTCGATCTGGTGGTCGACCCAGGCCGTGATGAAGCCGTCCAGCGCCAGTGTGCGGGGCACGCCGTCGACCAGGGCCAGCATGTTGGCGCCGAAGTTCTCCTGCAGCTGCGTGTGCTTGTACAGGTTGTTCAGCACGACCTTCGGGACGGCGTCGCGCTTCAGCACGATGACCAGCCGCTGCCCGGTGCGGCCCGAGGTCTCATCGCGCAGGTCGGCGATACCACCCATGCGGCCCTCACGCACCAGCGTGGCGATCTTGTCCGCCAGGGTGTCGGGGTTCACCTGGTACGGCAGCTCGGTGGCGACCAGGCAGGTGCGGCCCTGGATCTCCTCCACGCTCACCACCGACCGCATGGTGATGGAGCCACGACCGGTGCGGTACGCGTCCTCGATACCGCGGGTGCCCAGGATCTGCGCACCGGTGGGGAAGTCCGGTCCGGTGATGCGCTCCATCAGCGCCACGAGGATCTCCTCGCGGTTCGCGTCCGGGTGCTGCAGCACCCACTGGGCGCCGGCGGCGACCTCGCGCAGATTATGCGGCGGGATGTTCGTCGCCATGCCGACGGCAATGCCGGCGGAGCCGTTGACCAGCAGGTTCGGGAAGCGCGCCGGGAGCACGATCGGCTCCTGCGTCTTGCCGTCGTAGTTGTCCTGGAAGTCGACGGTGTCCTCGTCGATGTCCCGGACCATCTCCATGGCGAGCGGCGCCATCTTGGTCTCGGTGTAGCGGGGGGCCGCAGCCGGGTCGTTGCCCGGCGAGCCGAAGTTGCCCTGCCCGAGGGCCAGGGGATACCGCATCGTCCAGTCCTGCACCAGGCGGACGAGGGTGTCGTAGATGGCGGTATCGCCGTGCGGATGGAACTGCGCCATCACGTCGCCGACGACGCGGGCGCACTTGTTGAAGGAGCGGTCGGGCCGGTAGCCGCCGTCGTACATCGCATAGATGACGCGGCGGTGCACCGGCTTCAGCCCGTCCCGCACCTCGGGCAGAGCCCGGGCGACGATCACGCTCATCGCGTAGTCCAGATACGACCGCTGCATCTCCAGCTGCAGGTCGACCTGCTCGATGTTGTCCATACGTGTTCCTTCTTGTATTCAGGCCGACTCACCCGGAGTAGCGCGCGAGAGCACGATCAGGGCACGGCTGGTGTCGATCGCAACCCGCCGCGGCGCTCGACCGACTCAGATGTCGAGGAACCGCACGTCTTTGGCGTTCTGCAGGATGAAGTTGCGGCGCGACTCCACGTCCTCGCCCATCAGCGTGGAGAAGACCTCGTCGGCTGCGGCGGCGTCCTCAAGCGTGACCTGGCGCAGGGTGCGCGTCTCGGGGTTCATGGTGGTCTCCCACAGCTCGGAGTAGTCCATCTCGCCCAGCCCCTTGTAGCGCTGCACGCCGCTCTCCTTCGGGACGCGGTGGCCGCGGGCCAGCCCGTCGGCCAGCACGGCGTCGCGTTCACGATCGCTGAACACGTACTCGTGGGGCGCGTTGCTCCACTTGAGGCGGTACAGCGGCGGCTGTGCGAGGTAGACGTAGCCCAGTTCGATCAGCGGCCGCATGAACCGGAAGACGAGCGTCAGCAGCAGGGTGGTGATGTGCTGGCCGTCCACGTCGGCATCGGCCATCAGCACGATCTTGTGATATCGCGCCTTCTCGGCGTTGAACTCCTCGCCGATGCCGCAGCCGAAGGCGGTGATCATCGCCTGCACCTCGGCATTGCCGAGCGCGCGGTCGAGGCGGGCCTTCTCGACGTTCAGGATCTTGCCGCGCAGCGGCAGGATCGCCTGCGTCTCGG
>NZ_CAXUGX010000022.1:0-4960 GCF_964250715.1 uncultured Amnibacterium sp. | reverse complement strand
GAACCATTGGCTCGGTTGTCCCGGATACCTGGACCGTCCGGGTGGGTTGTCCCAGGTTTCTGGACCATTCGGCGTGGTGTTCCAGATACCTGAACCAAGATCATTACGGTGGCGTCATCATCGGCTGGCGCTGGGTGGTGATGGCGATGGGCGGTACGGCGGAGCTGTTGTCGTGCGGGCTCGCTCAGCTGTCGTGGATCGACGAGGCTGGCGTTGAGTCGCGTGGCCCGTTGGTGGGTTCGTGGGGCGTGGCGTTCGAGGGTGTGGCGCCGGTGCGGGCTTTTGGCTCCTTCAAGGGGCAGCGAAGTTTCGGGGGGTCGTGGTGGTTCGCCACGACGGGCGAGCATGTCGGGTTCGAGTCATGGCTGGAACGCGATGTGTTGATGGCGCTGGACTTCGACGCCGACGTCGTCGCGGTGTCGTCGCAGCCGTTCTGGTTGTCCTGGCCTGTGAAGGGTAGGCCTCGCCGACACGCGCCGGATTACTTCGCCCGCAGGGCGGACGGGACGGCGGTGGTGATCGACGTGCGCGCTGATGACCGGATCGACGCGCACGACGCGGAGGTCTTCGCAGCGACGGCGCTGGCGTGCGGGTCGGTGGGGTGGCAGTACGAGCGCCGCGGCCAGCTGGACCCGTTCTGGGGCGCGAATCTGCGGTGGCTGGCCGGGTATCGCCACCGCCGCTGTTGCGTGCCGTCGGTTGCCGGCCGGCTGGTTGAGCAGCTGTCGGGTCCGGTTGCGTTGGACGACCTCGCGGCGATGGCCGGCGACCGGCTTGCTGTGTTGCCGACGCTGTTCCACCTGCTCTGGCGCGGGGTGATCGACGCCGACCTGGCCGCGGCGCCGTTGTCGGGCTCCACGATGGTGCATCGGGACGGGCCGCGGTGACGGTGTCCCGGCCGGCGCGGCTGGTCACCGGTGACGAGGTCGGCTGGCGCGGTTCGCTGTTCACGATCAGCGCGGTGACCGAGGGATCGGTCGCGTTGGCGAGCGTGACGGGCGAGGTCTTCGCCGTCTCGGTGGCTGAGTTGCTGACCGATCCGGGTTTCACGGTGTCCAGGCCGAAGCGGGTGCGACTGCCGCCGCGCGGGGTGTTGGAAGGACTGCCGCAGGAGGTAGTCGCCCGGGCGCAGTGGTGGGAAGCGCACGTGGTCGAACTGCTGCATGGTGTCCGCCCGGACAGCCCGCCGGGGACGGCACCGGCGGGCGAGTACGACCCGCTGCGACGCACGTTGCGGGCGCGGGAAGCGGCCAAGGTCGCCGAGCTGGAGGTGGCCGGTGAAACGGCGTCGCTGACCACGGTGCGGCGGATGCGCCGGCGCTATCAGGCCGACGGATTACTCGGCCTGGTCGACGGACGGTTGACCCGTGAGTTCGCCAGCGGTGTGGACGAGCGGGTGATCACCGCGATCGAGAAGGCCGTCGCGGATGAGACCGACCGGTCAACGGGCACGGTGACGCGGCTGCGGCGCAAGGTCGTGCAGATCCTCGCGGCCGAGTACGGCATCGACCCGGGCGAGGTCATGCCACCGCGGACGACGTTCTACCGCCTCGTCGCGCAGATCTCGGCGAGCCGGCACACGTTCGGGTCGGCGCCGACGCGGCGGTCGTTGGCGCAGCGCCCGGACGGCCCGTTCGGCGCGGTGACGGTGCTGCGGGCGGGTGAGTGGTGCCCGATCGACTCGACGCCGTTGGACGTCCGGGTGGTCCTCGATGACGGCACGGTCGACCGGGTCGAGTTGACGATGTTGGTCGACATCGCCACCCGCACGATCCCGGCAGCGGTGCTGCGGCCGACGACGAAGGCGGTGGACGCGTCGCTGCTGCTGGCTAAATCTCTTACCCCGGAGGCGATGCGGCCCGGGTGGGCCGACGCGCTGCGGATGTCACGATCGGTCCTGCCGCACCAGCGGATGGTCGCGCTGGATGAACGTCTGCGGCACGCGGCGGCCCGTCCGGTGATCGTGCCGGAGACGTTGATCTGCGACCACGGGATGGTCTACCTGTCTCAGGCGTTCCGGGCCGCCTGCCGCGCGATGGGGGTGAACTTCCAACCCACCCACGAAGGCTCCCCTTGGGAGAAGGGGACGGTGGAAAGAACCTTCGCCTCGGTCGCCTCGATGTTCGCGCAGTACGTCGCCGGTTATGTCGGGCGCAGCGTGGACCGCCGAGGCACGAACGCCGATCAGGGCGCGGTGTGGTCGATGGTCGAGCTGCAGGATCTGCTCGATGAATGGATCGTGGCGCACTGGCAGAACCGTCCGCACGACGGGCTGCGGCACCCGCTCACCCCGGGGGCGGCGTTGACGCCGAACGAGCAGTACGCCGCGCTGCTCGAGGTCACCGGTTTCGTGCCGGTTCCGCTCACGGCCGATGACTACATTGCGTTGCTGCCGGTGACGTGGCGGGTCATCAACGCTTACGGCATCAAGATCAACCGGCGGACCTACGACTGCGCTGCGCTGAACCCCTACCGGGGGCAGTCCTCCGGCGTCGCGGTGCAGAAGGGCCGCTGGGAGATCCATTACGACCCGTATGACGTCACCCGAATCTGGGTCCGCAATCATCCTGATGGCGGGTGGATCACCGTCGCCTGGACGCACCTGCGTAACACCCCGATGCCGTTCGGCGAAGCGGCGTGGAGTCAGGCCAGGGAGATCCTGTCCCGCCGCGGCGGCGACCGCGTGACCGAGACCGAGATCGCCGGCGCCGTCGAGGCCTTGCTGGACAAGGCCGAACACGGCCCCGACCCGACACCGGCAGCATCGCCACGGCCGAAGCCGGCCACGACGAAGCGGGACCGGCGGGTGGCTGCCCGCACGCGGGCCACGGCCGAACCGGCCTGGCCACGCCCAGTCGCAGAACCAGACCCCGGACCGGCCGACAGCGACGAGGCCGGCGACGGGGATGAGCACGACGGGCTGGCGGCGGTGATCCCGCTGGCAGTTTTCGACGCGCATGAGGAGGCGAAGAAGTGGTGGTGAACCCGATGAACGACGAACTTCTCGACGCCGACCGGCGGGAGCCGACGATGACGCTGAGCGGGTGGCGCCGCTTCATCGACTCGCCGCCGGCGACGTTCTCGCCGCTGCCGGACGAGCAGTGGCGCAAGCTCACGGACGACGCGCGGGGCCGGTATGACGAGGCCCGGATCAACTACCACTCCGAGATGGTCGTGGTCGCGACCTCGACGGTCCGCGAGGTCGCCCGGCAGGGAAGGCTGCTGACGTTCCTGAACAGACGGGAGATCTCGGCCCGCCGCGGGCTGATCGTGTCCGGGCTGCAGACGACCGGCAAGAGCACCGCGCTCAAGCAGCTTGGCCGCACCCACGAGCTGATGGTCCGGCAACGCCATCCAGGTCATGACCGCATCCCGGTCGTTTATGTGACCACCCCACCGAAAGGGTCACCGCGGAAGCTGGCGATGGAGTTCGCGCGCTTCCTCGGCCTGCCGGCGGTGCGGCGCGGGCAAAACACCACCGACATCGCCGACGCGGTCTGCCAGGTCCTCATCGACGCCCGCGTCGACCTCGTACTGGTCGACGAAATACACAACCTCAACCTCGCCACCAGCGCCGGCGAGGACATGTCCGACCACCTGAAGTACTTCACCGAGCACCTACCGGCGACGTTCGTCTACGCCGGCATCAACGTCGAACGGTCCGGGCTGTTCACCGGGGTGCGGGGCAAGCAGATCGCCGGCCGCTGCGTGCTGATCAACACCGGCCCGTTCGCCTGCCGCGACGAATGGGCCAGCCTGCTCGCCACCCTCGAGGCGGCGTTGCGGCTGCACCGCCACGAGCCCGGCACCCTGCCCAAGCTGACCAGGTACTTGCACCAGCGCACCGGCGGCATGATCGGCAGCCTGTCACACCTGGTCCGCGCCGCCGCGCTGACCGCGATCCTCGACGGCACCGAGCAGATCACCCGCAAGCTGCTCGACAGCATCCCGGTCGATCACGCCGCACAATCGGCTGCGCACGGCGTCGCCTGAGCCGATGGACTGGCCGCTGCTGCTGCGGCCACTGCCCCGCCCCGTCGCGCCGGTGACCGACGAGACGCTCACCAGCTACCTCGCCCGCCTGGCCGACGCGAACCGCCTCGAGCCGGCCGCCCTGCGGCACCTGCTCAGCGGCAGCCGCCGCAAGGACGGCGAAGTTCCGTTCGCCGCCCTCACCGCCGTCTCGGGCATGCCGCCGACAGCGCTGGCCTACGCGATGCCACAGACGTGCGCCCCGCCCGAGCGGGCCCACGTCGACGTCGCGAACCGTCCCCGGCCACACGCCCGCAGCGAGGTGATCGCCTGCCGGCCCTGCACCGCCAGCGCCGCTGGCGGCAGAGTGGTCACCATCTGGGCGCTGCACGACCACGTAGTCTGCCGCCGCCACCGCCGCTGGCTCAGCGATGACGACGACCAGCCGGACCTGTCCCGGCAGCCGGAGATCCTCGACGCCGCCCGCCGGCACCGCTGGCTGATCCGCC
This sequence comes from uncultured Amnibacterium sp., assembly GCF_964250715.1. Taxonomy (GTDB): domain Bacteria; phylum Actinomycetota; class Actinomycetes; order Actinomycetales; family Microbacteriaceae; genus Amnibacterium. Next base: position 479 of record NZ_CAXUGX010000022.1, on the reverse strand, counting down.
GCCACGGCCGCGATGCCGTGATGCGCGCCTACCGCGACGCCCGACACATCTGCCTCGGCTGGCGTCTCGAGTGCTACGGCGACGAACACGAACACGACCCCGGTTACACGCGACGCATGCGCATCTTCCACGGCCAGGGCTGGCCCGACGTCGAAGACGACAGCAACCAGACCTTTCACGCCGCCAACTACCCGCAGGTCGTCTCCCTGACCCGACTGCTGGCCAGCCCCTACTGGCGATCACGGATCCTCGACCGCGGCTGGCCCCAGCACGACGAGTTCATCAACGAACTACGCCGCACCGTCGCGCCCGACTACATCTGGAGCGTCAACCCGCGCCACCGCCGACCCGGGCAACGCGACGACCGCTACGACCCCCTGCTCGAGTGGAAACAAGACACCCGCTACCTCGAATACCAGCCGCTACCACCCGACAGCCCCTGGCAGCTCCCCGAAACCCTGGCCCCGCCCGACTCCGCA
>NZ_CAXUGX010000021.1:0-6934 GCF_964250715.1 uncultured Amnibacterium sp. | reverse complement strand
GTCCTCACCCGTCTATCGCCAGATCACACCTCGACCAACGTCCCCGGGCAGCACACCTAGGCTTGCGGTTCCCCAACCGGACGGAGCCCTGATGACGCGCCACTTCCTCCGCGACGACGACGTCTCCCCGGCCGAGCAGGCCGAGATCCTCGACCTGGCGGCGCGGGTGAAGGCCGACCGCTGGGGCAGCACGCCGCTGGCCGGTCCGCAGACGGTCGCGGTGATCTTCGACAAGTCGTCCACCCGAACCCGGGTCAGCTTCGCCGTGGGCATCGCCGACCTGGGCGGCAGCCCGCTGATCATCTCCACCCCGAACAGCCAGCTCGGCGGCAAGGAGACACCCGCCGACACCGCCCGCGTGCTGGAGCGCATGGTCGCGGCCATCGTGTGGCGCACCTACGCGCAGTCCGGGCTGGAGCAGATGGCGGCCGGCACCACGGTGCCCGTGGTCAACGCGCTCTCCGACGACTTCCACCCGTGCCAGTTGCTGGCCGACCTGCTCACGATCCGCGAGCACAGGGGGCGCCTCGCCGGCCTGACCGTGGCCTTCCTGGGCGATGGCACCGACAACATGGTCCACTCCTACCTGCTGGCCTGCGCGACCGCCGGCATCCACCTGCGGGTGGCGTTCCCCGACGCCTACCCGCCCTTCCCTGCGGTCGTCGCGGACGCGCGGCGCATCGCCGCCACCACCGGCAGCTCGATCACCCTGCTGAGTGACCCGGTCGAGGCGGTCGCCGGCGCCGACGTGGTCGTCACCGACACCTGGGTGTCGATGGGTCGCGAGGACGAGAAGGCCGGTCGCGTGACCGCCCTGACCCCGTACCGCGTCACGGAGGAGTTGATGGCGTCGGCGGCGTCCGACGCGATCTTCCTGCACTGCCTGCCCGCCGACCGTGGTTACGAGGTGACCGCGGCCGTGATCGACGGACCGCAGTCCGTCATCTGGGACGAGGCGGAGAACCGCCTGCACGCCCAGAAGGCCCTGCTGATCTGGCTGCTGGAGCGATCGAGCGCCGCGGGGGAGCTGCACCTGGTCGCCGAGGACGGCGTGACCCTCTCCGCCTGACCGCTGCACGCCCTCCGCCGCTCGAATCGCGGCGCGAAGGGCCCTCGATAGGGTTGGAGCCCATAGGACAGACGGACGACAAGGGGTGTGCGTGGCGGAACGGGTGGTACTGGCGTACTCGGGAGGCCTCGACACCTCGGTCGGCATCGGCTGGCTGCACGACGCGACCGGCAAGGACGTGGTCGCGCTCGCCGTCGACGTGGGTCAGGGCGGCGAGGATCTGGAGGCGATCCGGCAGCGCGCCCTCGACTGTGGCGCCGTCGACGCGATCGTCGTGGACGCCAAGGACGAGTTCGCCGACGACTACCTGATGCCGGCGCTGAAGGCGAACGCGCTCTATCAGAAGCGCTACCCGCTGGTCTCGGCCCTCTCCCGCCCCCTGATCGCCAAGCACCTGGCCGCCACCGCCCGCGCCCTCGGCGCGAACTCGGTCGCGCACGGCTGCACCGGCAAGGGCAACGACCAGGTGCGGTTCGAGTCCGCGGTCGCCGCCCTCGCCCCGGAGCTGACCAGCATCGCTCCGGTGCGCGACCTGGCGCTCACCCGCGACAAGGCGATCGTGTACGCGGAGGAGCACGGACTGCCGATCCTGCAGTCCAAGAAGAGCCCCTACTCCGTCGATCAGAACGTGTGGGGCCGGGCAGTGGAGACCGGGTTCCTGGAGGACCCCTGGAACGGGCCGATCGAGGACCTCTACACCTACACCGACGACCCGGCCGCCGGCCTGCCCGCGCAGGAGGTGGTCGTCACCTTCGTCGGCGGCGTCCCGACGGCGCTCGACGGCGAGGCGGTCACTCCGCTGCAGGCGGTGCAGCGGATGAACCAACTCGCGGGCGCCCACGGCGTCGGCCGCATCGACATCGTCGAGGACCGTCTGGTTGGCATCAAGAGCCGCGAGGTCTACGAGGCCCCGGCGGCGCTCGCCCTGATCGCCGCGCACGAGGAGTTGGAGAACCTCACCCTGGAGCGCGACCTCGGCCGCTACAAGCGCGACGTGGAGAACACCTGGGCACAGCTCGTCTACGACGGCCTGTGGTTCTCGGGGCTGAAGCGCAGCCTCGACGCCTTCGTCGACTCCACCCAGCAGCACGTCTCCGGCGATATCCGGCTGCAGTTGCAGGGCGGCCGCGCGACGGTCACCGGCCGGCGCAGCGCCTCGAGCCTCTACGACTTCGACCTGGCCACCTACGACACCGGTGACACCTTCGACCAGTCGCTGTCCAAGGGTTTCATCGAGATCTGGTCGCTGCCCAGCAAGATCTCCGCCAGACGCGATCTGGGCCGTCGGGACCTGGGCCGGTAGGTGGTGCAGGGGAGCGAGGGGTCCGCGCAGGAGGCGGATCCGGAGTCGGCTTCGGATGCGGGTGCACGCCCGGGTGCAGCCACGAACACCGGCACGCTCTGGGGGGCGCGGTTCGCCGCAGGCCCGTCCGATGCGCTGACGTCGCTGTCCCGGTCCACCCACTTCGATTGGCAGCTCGCCCCCTACGACCTGGCCGGCTCCGCCGCGCACGCCGCAGCGCTCGCCGCCGCCGGCTACCTGACCGAGGACCAGTTGCAGCGCCTGCACGCCGGCTTGCGGCGGCTCGCGGACCGCGTCGCGGACGGCACGCTGCAGCCGGCGCCCGACGACGAGGACGTGCACGCGGCGCTCGAGCAGGCGCTGCTGGCCGAGGTGGGCGCCGAGCTGGGCGGACGGCTGCGGGCCGGGCGCAGCCGCAACGATCAGATCGCCACCCTCATCCGCCTGTACCTGAAGGACCACGCGCACGCGATCTCGCTGGCCGTCATCGACCTGATCGACGCGCTGGCGGCGCAGGCCGACGCCCACTTCGACGCCGTTCTGCCCGGACGCACGCACCTGCAGCACGCCCAGCCGGTGCTGCTCGCACATCACCTGCTCGCGCATGCCTGGCCGCTCGTCCGCGACCTGGACCGCCTGGCCGACTGGCGCCGCCGCGCCGACGCCTCGCCCTACGGCTCCGGTGCGCTCGCGGGTTCCAGCCTGGGCCTCGACGACCTGCTCGTCGCGCACGAGCTGGGCTTCGCGACCACGGTCGAGAACTCGATGGACGGCACGGCCGCCCGCGACGTGGTCGCAGAGTTCGCCTTCGTCGCCGCGATGATCGGCGTCGACCTTTCTCGCTTGGGCGAGGACGTGATCCTGTGGTCCACCAGGGACGTGGGCTTCGCGCACCTGCACGACTCCTGGTCCACCGGATCGTCGATCATGCCGCAGAAGAAGAATCCCGACATCGCGGAGCTGGCCCGCGGCAAGGCCGGGCGCCTCATCGGCGACCTGACCGGCCTGCTCACAACGTTGAAGGGGCTGCCGCTGGCGTACAACCGCGACCTGCAGGAGGACAAGGAGCCGGTCTTCGACCAGGTCGTGACGCTGGAGACCCTGCTGCCCGCGGTGACAGGACTGATCGCGACGCTCCGGTTCGACACCGCCCGCATGGCGGATTCCGCGCCGCAGGGCTATTCGCTGGCGACGGATGTGGCGGAGTGGCTGGTGCGGCAGGGGGTGCCCTTCCGCGACGCCCACGAGGTGACCGGGGCCCTGGTCGCCGCCGCCGAGGCGCGCGGCCTGCCCCTCGACGGGCTGAGCGACGCCGAACTGCGCGCTGTCGACCCGCGGCTGACCCCGCAGGTGCGCGAGGTGCTGACCGTGACCGGCTCGATCGCCAGTCGCACGGGCCGCAGCGGCACCGCGCCGGAGCGGGTGCGCGCACAGCTCGCGGCCCTCACCGACCGCGTCCGCACCGTCCGAGTGGCGATCGGATGAGCGCCCGCCGACTGCCGCCGCCGCGCGTCAAGCCGATCCCGACCGAGTCGAAGCATCCCTGGGCGATCCCGGTGATCACCACGATCGCGCTCGTGGTGGTGGTCGCCGGGGTGGTCTGGGCGGCGCTGCTGGGACGCCTGTTCTGACGCCGACCCGAGCATTCTTCGAGCGTCCGGCGACCGAGGTCGCACCGGAGTTGCTGGGCGCGCGGCTGACCCATCGCACCGCGGAGGGCGCCGTGACGGTGCGGCTGACGGAGGTGGAGGCGTACCAGGGCCAGGGCGAGGATCCCGGCTCGCATGCGCATCGGGGCCCACGCGTTCGGAACGCGGTGATGTTCGGCCCCGCGGGCCACCTCTACGCCTACTTCACCTACGGCATGCACACCTGCGCGAACATCGTCTGCCTGCCCCCGCCGCTGGCGGCCGGCGTGCTGCTGCGAGCGGGGGAGGTGGTGGCCGGGGAGGCGCTGGCCCAGCAGCGTCGCGGCGCGGCCGTCCGGCACCGCGACCTGGCCCGTGGCCCCGCCCGTCTGGCGACGGCACTCGGCATCGCGCTCACCGAGAACGGCGCCGACCTGCTCGGCGGCCTCGACATGACCGACACGGAGGGTGCTCCGATCGACGGCGCCTTCACCATCGAGCTGCCGGTGACTCCGTTCGCTGCGGCGACCTCGCCGCGGACGGGCGTGAGCGGTGCGGGCGGCTCGGCCGACTTCCCGTGGCGCTACTTCGTGGTCGACGACGCCACCGTCAGCCCCTACCGCCCGGCGGTAGCGCGCACCCGCCGCGTGACGCATTCCCGGGGCTGACCGCTAGCGTCGTGGGGTGCCCGGAGCGTTGGACCGCCAGCAGAACGACGCCACGTTCGACGGGGTGCTGGCTGAACTGCAGTGGCGTGGTCTGATCTCCCAGGCGACGGCGGAGGACGCGCTCGACGCGCACCTCCGCCACGGCCCGATCACCTTCTACTGCGGTTTCGACCCCACCGCGGCCAGCCTGCACATCGGCAGCCTGGTGCAGCTGCTGACCATCCGACGGCTGCAGCTCGCCGGCCACCATCCGCTCGTCCTCGTCGGCGGCTCCACCGGCCTGATCGGCGATCCCCGGCCCAACTCCGAACGCACCTTGAACCCGCGCGAACAGGTGGCGGAGTGGGTCGAGGCGTTGCAGGCGCAGGTCGGGCGGTTCGTCGCGCTCGACGGGGCCAACCCGGCGACCCTGGTGAACAACCTGGACTGGACCGCCGGGCTCTCCGCCATCGACTTCCTGCGGGACGTCGGCAAGCACTTCCGTGTCGGCTCGATGCTGAAGAAGGACGCCGTCGCGGTGCGATTGCACTCCGACGCGGGCATCAGCTACACGGAGTTCAGCTACCAGATCCTGCAGGGCTACGACTACCTGCAGCTGTACCGCCAGTACGGCTGCACGATGCAGCAGGGCGGCAGCGACCAGTGGGGCAACCTGGTCAGCGGCATCGACCTGATCCGGCGCGTGGAGTCGGTGTCGGTCCACGCCATCGGCACCCCGCTGATCCAGAACAGCGACGGCTCCAAGTTCAGCAAGTCGGAGGGGACCGCGATCTGGTTGGACCCGTCGCTGACCACGGCCTACGCCATGTTCCAGTTCTGGTTGAACAGCGCGGACGCCGATGTCGTCGAACGACTGAAGGTGTTCACCTTCCTGTCCCGCGCCGAGATCGAGCGGCTGGCGGGGGCGGTCGCGGAGCGACCGGGAGTCCGGGAGGCGCAGCGCGCGTTGGCCTGGGAGGTGACCGCGATCGTGCACGGCGACGCCGCGGCCGACGCTGCGCGGGACGCGTCGCTCGCGCTCTTCGGCAACGGCGACCTCGACGGGCTGGACGCCACCACGTTGGCCGCTGCCTTGGAGGGACTGCCGCGCGCGCAGGGGCGGGTCGGCGATCCGGTCGCCCGACTGCTGGTGGACACGGGCCTCACGACGTCGATGGGTGAGTCGCGCCGCGCCATCGGTCAGGGCGGGGTCTACGTCAACAACCGACGAGTCGAGGACGGCGACGCCGCGCTCGAGACCCTGCTGCACGGCCGGTTCGCGGTCCTGCGGCGGGGACGACGCAGCCTGGCCGCCGTGACCACGCCGGTCGACGGCTGAGGGTCCGGAACCCCCCGGACGGGCGACACGCCCGCCTCTGCGCGACTTGCGCCGCCAGCCCGCGCCACGTACAGTCTTCATCTGTCGCCCCAAAGGCCGCGGATGAGCGAGGCTCTCCCGCCTCAAGCGGTGCAGACCACCAGCCTGCAGATCACCACGGTGCGGAACGGCCCGGACTTCAGTCCGACTGACACGGCCGCACAGGTGAGGTTGCGTGGACCAGGTCTTATGACCTGGGTGAAGAGGACGCCTCGGGTCGTCGGTTGCAAAGCCGGCGGACGATGTGCGGCCGATCCTTGAGAACTCAACAGCGTGCACAATGTCAATGCCAAATTACCTCGCCGGCTGATTCTTCAGCCGGATGAGATTCCTTTGGATTGAACGGATTGTCAGTAGACATCCATCAGTCAGATCAACTCGTCGGGACCGTGCACCTTTTTCGGTGCACCCTCGACACACGATGTGCCGCAGGTCAAGCAATCGATCCGCGTGCTATCAAACATCTACGGAGAGTTTGATCCTGGCTCAGGACGAACGCTGGCGGCGTGCTTAACACATGCAAGTCGAGCGGTAAGGCTCCTTCGGGAGTACACGAGCGGCGAACGGGTGAGTAACACGTGAGCAATCTGCCCTTCACATCGGGATAACCCCCGGAAACGGGAGCTAATACCGGATACGACCACTTCAGGCATCTGATGGTGGTGGAAAGTTCTGGCGGTGAAGGATGAGCTCGCGGCCTATCAGCTTGTTGGTGAGGTAATGGCCCACCAAGGCGACGACGGGTAGCCGGCCTGAGAGGGTGACCGGCCACACTGGGACTGAGACACGGCCCAGACTCCTACGGGAGGCAGCAGTGGGGAATATTGGACAATGGGCGAAAGCCTGATCCAGCAACGCCGCGTGAGGGATGACGGCCTTCGGGTTGTAAACCTCTTTCAGCAGGGACGA
>NZ_CAXUGX010000020.1:0-23129 GCF_964250715.1 uncultured Amnibacterium sp. | reverse complement strand
AGCTCGTCCATCAGTGGTAGTCCTCGTAGTCCAGGACGTACGCGTTCCCATCACGGAACTCGAACGTCACCCTCCAGTTGCCATTCACCCAGATCGACCACCGGCCGACCTTCTCGCCCTTCAACGGGTGCAGCCGCCATCCCGGCAAGTTCACGTCGTCCACCGTCAGCGCCGTGTCTAACGCCGCCAGATGCATCCGGAGCCGCTTCGCGTGCATCGGCTGCACTCCCGCCGCGCTGCCCGACTCAAACAGCGTGCGCAAGCCCTTGTGTCGAAAGGACTTGATCACCGAGTGATTGTAGCGCGGTGCGCAACGCGCAACAAGAACGGAAGTGGAATCTCAGTCTGCGCAGATTGGCGGTTCGCCGTCCGCGCGAAAGGAGCCGCTGCACGCGTCGCCGGCCTTGGCCCGTCCCTAGTCCGGGAGACCACCGACGAGCGAGTGACCGCGCGCCGGCAAGAGCTCTAGCTGCACGCGACCGATCCAGCACACATCGCCGCCGAAGCAGGGGCCGATCTTCTTCGGGCCCCTACTGGTACTCGAGGCGGAGCTGTCGACCTCGGCCCACCGCAGGAAGTTCACGCACAAATACACGGCTGAAGCGCGAATACACGCACGGATACACACGCCAATACACATGCCGTTCGTACCCTGGTGCACATGATGAAGGCGCGGATCGCGGTGAAGCCGTCGAGCAGCGTGCTGCGGCCCGAGCCGACGGCGCGTGCGCCGCGCGAGCATGCGCCCACGGTCGGATCGACTTCCGGAGTCTGCGGTGGTGCCAAGTTGGCACCACCGCAGACCGAGGCGACGGCCGCGCGTCGAGGGGACTCCGACACCGCGTAATAGGACCCGACCGCGCGATTCGGCGCAGCCAGGGGTGCCGCCGAGTCGGCGGCACCGCAACGGCGGCCGGACCCGCTACTCGTCCGGCAGTGGCGGGAACGCCGCCTCGAGGATGTCCGCGGTCGTCGGGTTCACCATCTCGTTGCGGCGGATGTAGTGCTGCACCGTGATGCGAGGGTCGGCGTGGCCGAGTAGCTCGGCGGCAAGGTCGACGCCGGCGTGCGCGTGGACGGCCGTCGCGACGGTGCGGCGGAACATGTGCGGGCTGACGTCGTCGAGTCCCGCCCGGGCGAGCACGCGACGCAGCTGATCCCGCACGTTGTTCGGCGTCAGCGGCGTCCCGTTCCGACTGCTGAACAGCAGTGCGTCCGGAGATCGGTCCGTGCGCAGCGCCAGCCGTCGGCGGGCGGCCTCGGCCGCGAAGCTCGGCACGGCAACGGTACGGCGAGCGGTCTGCGTCTTCGGATGGTCCTGACGCTCCGGACGCGCGCCCGTTTGGCAGACGATCGTGCCGGCGAGGCGGATCGTGGGCGGGGCGACTGTGGCGTCGATCGCGACGACGGATCGCGAGGACCTCCCCGATCCGGGCGGACGTGCCGAGTATCACCTCCACGATTGCGCCGAGCTGCCCGTCGGGGCTCGGACCGGAGCCTCCGCTACCCCGCTCCCAGGCGCGGATCGCCAGTCGGATCGCGGTCACCTCCGTCGCGGTCAGCGCGGTCGGGTCCGCCCGAGGATGGGTGATGCGGCCGATCGAGTCCATCGGGTTGCGGACCAGCACCTCGTGCCTCACCGCGAGGCCGAACGCCTGGCGGAGCACGTTGCGGGCGTGCTTGGCGCGGCTGTAGCTGGCCTGCCGCTGCTGCTTGATGAACCGGTCGCAGCGAGCGACACCGATCTCGCGCAGCGTGAGGTGCTCGAACTCGGGCAGCACGAGGTGGGTCATGTTCCAGCGGTACAGCCGCCTCGTGCCGGGTGCGAGGTCCGGGTTGCCCTCCATGTCGGCCAGCCAGTAGTCGGCGAGGTCCTTGAAGGTGCTGTCCGCGGTCGGGTCGGAGTTGCCGGGGCGGTACTCGGCGCGAGCGGCGAGCTTCTCTTTCAGCGCCCGCTCGGCGGCGCGACGGGTGCGGCCGGAGGCCTGCACGAGCCGGGTGACGCCGTCCCAGTCGCGGAAACGGGCTCGCGCGGTGACGGTGCCGGAGTCGGCGGTCGAGCACGCGACTTCGCCGGCGGTGCCGATCGGCAGGCGTGGCCTCACCATCGGGTCACCGCCCGCCGGGATCGCGCCGCTGCTCCAGCCACGCCTGGACATCCGGCACGGCGAACATCAGCCGCTTCCCGATCCGGTACGCCGGCGGCCGAGGCGACGGGCCCGCCAGTCGTAGACGGTCGCCACCGGCACGCCGAGGGAGGCGGCGAGCGTCTCGACGTCGATGAGCTGCTGCAGACCGGCGATCGTCACCGGCGAGGTCGGGAAAGAGTCCATGCCGACCAGGTGCGCAAGCCGGCGCAGAACCCGGCGGCGACCCGATGCATCCGATCAGAAGACCAGGCCCAGAGCGGTCGAGAGGGGGATTGCGATCAGTTTTCGATGACCACAAAGTGCATCAAACAGAGAAGGCCGGAAACCCGAGGGCTTCCGGCCTTCATGCTCTGGTGAGCTTTGAGTTGCGGGGACAGGATTTGAACCTGCGACCTCTGGGTTATGAGCCCAGCGAGCTACCGAACTGCTCCACCCCGCGATGCGTCGAAGAGACTACCACGGGAGCGGGGGCCGGGTTCAGCCCGCGGCGTTCTCCGCGTCCTGCAGCGCCGTCTGCAGGCGCTTGTCCGCCTGAGCGGCGGCGACCAGGTCGTTCTTCGCGTACGCCGCCTGCCGGTCGGCGAGGGCGTCCTTCGCATCCGCCAACGCCTGCGTGAGCGCGGCGCTCGGTGCGCCGGTCGATGGAGACGTGGTCTTCCCGGTCGAGGGTGGTGTGGTTGCGACAGGACTGTCGCCGGTCGCCGCGCCGGAGTTACCGTTGAAGAGGGAGTTCAACGCCTCGTCGAGCGTGTCCTCGAACGCGATCTTGTCGCCGAAGGCGACCAGGACCTTGCGCAGCAGCAGGTACTGCGTGCTGCCGTTCGACCGGACGTACAACGGCTCCACGTACAGCAGGCCGCCGCCGACCGGCAGCGTCAGCAGGTTGCCCGGCACCACCTGCGCGTCGCCACCGCTCAGCAGCCGCTTCGCGCTTGCCACCGTGGTGTCGGTGTTGAAGTCGTTCTGCACCTGGCCGGGTCCTGACACGGACGAGCCCTTCGGCAGCGTCAGGAGCCGGAGGTTGCCGTAGTCCTGGGCCTTCACACCCTTCGTCGAGCCGGCGTCCGCATCCACCGCCAGATACCCCGTCAGATTGTTCCGGGCGTTCGTGACGGTCTGATTCGGGATGTACGACGTGAACAGCGAGAATGCGGGCTTGGACTGGCCCGGCATCTGCATTGTCAAGTAGTAAGGCGGCTGCAGGCCGGCGGTAGTCCCCTTCGTGGGATCGGGCGGCGTGCTCCACGTGTCGTCCTGCAGGAACCACGATGACGGATCGGTCACGTGATAGCGGGCCAGGATGCTGCGTTGCACCCGGAACAGGTCCTCCGGGTACCGCACGTGGCTCATCAGCTGGGCCGACATGTCGGAGAGCGGGCGCAGCGTGGTCGGAAAGGTGCGCTGCCAAGCCTGCAACACCGGGTCTGTGTCATCCCAGGCGTACAGCGTGACCTTGCCCGAGTACGCGTCGACCGTCGCCTTCACCGAGTTGCGGATGTAATTGACGTCGTTGCCGGCGTACGCCGGGTTCTCCTGGGCCGCGGCGACGCTCGTGTCCGCAGCCAGGTCCTGCTCGTCGGAGTACGGGTAGCTGGACGAGGTCGTGTAGCCGTCCACGATCCAGACGAGGCGACCCTGCACGATAGAGGGGTAGGGATCCTTGTCGAGCGTCAGGTACGGAGCGACCTTCTGCACCCGGTCGGCCGGGTCTCGGTCGTACAGGATCTGCGACTTCGCGTTCACGGCATTGGACAGCAGGATCTGATCCGACTGGAACTTCAGGGCATAGATCAAGCGATTGAACGTCGATCCGACGCTCGGGCCACCCTCGCCCGCGCCATCGGCGTTGAAGGTCGTCGCCGTCGTACCGCTCTCGGCCGACTTCGCGTTGACCGGGTAGTCGAGCTCCAGGGGCTTGGTACCGGGAGGAGCGCCGACCACCGAATAGGTGGGTGACTGCTCGCCGAAGTAGATGCGGGGCTGGAAGGTGCCGAGCTTGCCCGATTGCGGGATGTTCGACTCCACGAAAACCGGAGCGCCGTTACTCGCCCGCTGATTGCCGTACGCGGCGACCAAGCCGTACCCGTGGGTGTAGACGAAGGCGTCGCCGAACGCGGTCCGGCTGGCCCCGAGGCCGCCCAGATTCACCTCGCGAGTGGCGACGACCGTGTCCTGACTCTTGCCGTCGATCTGGTAGCGGTCCACGTCGAGCGAACCGGACTTGAACGCGTAGTACTGCTTGAACTGCTGGAACTGGCTGAAGGTCGGCTCGATGATGTTCGGGTCGATGATGCGAATGCTCTCGGTGGTGTCGGCATCCGTCTTCAGCTGCCCGGGTTGGGTAGTCGTCTTCGCGTTGTACGTCGTCGGTACGACCTTCGCAAGGCCGTACGCGTCGCGTGTTCCCGCGATCGCACGCGAGAAGAACGGCTTCTCGAACGTCTGCACGCTGGGGTTCACCTGCAGGTTCTGCACGATCCAGGGGTAGATCGAGCCGATGATCACGCTGGCGACGATCAGCAGCGCGGTGCCGATCAGCGGCAGGCGCCAGCGGCCGATCAGAGCGGTGACGACGAAGAGGGCCGCGACCAGCAGCGTGATCGCCGCCAGGATCAACCGGCTGGGGATGACGGCGTGGACATCCGCGTATCCGGCGCCGATGAAGCGGTCGCCGCTGCTGGGCTCGACCAGGGTGAGGAACTGGTCGAGGAACAGGCTGCACGCCTGCACGACCAGGAAGACCGCGAACGTCACCGCGATCTGCACCCGGGCGGCCCGGGAGACGCGCACCTCGCGGCCGGCGACGCGGATCGCGCCGTACAGGTACGACGTGGCGACCGCCGCGAGGATCGAGATGACGAGCACGGCGGAGATGTAGCCGGCGAGCCCGTGCAGCACCGGCAGCTGGAACAGGTAGAAGCCGGTGTTCAGATGGAACTGGGGATCGGTCTGCCGGGTGGCGCCGCCGTGCAGGAAGAGCAGCACCGGCTGCCAGCGCGTCGCGGCCGAGACCGCGGCGAACAGGCCGATGACCGCCGGGATGCCCAGCATCACGATGCGGCGCAGCGGCTCGATCACCTGCTGATAGCGGTCCAGCTGCGCCGTGAGCTTGGCGTAGACGGGCCGCAGCCGGTAGGCGAGCTGGATGCTGACGTAGACCGGCACGGCCATGCCGATGAAGCCGATCACGAACAGTGAGGCGATCGTCAGCCACTCGGTGGTGAGCACCGGCAGGTAGCCGAGCTGCCGGTACCAGAGCACGTCGGCGTAGAGGCCGGCGAAGATGAAGAAGGCGATGAGGAGGACCACCACGATCGCCGCCGTGATGGCGAGTGTCGCCCGCGTACGTCGTGCCGGCGCTGCTGTGGGCGCTGTCACGTGTGCAGCCTAACCGCCGGTGCAGACGGTGTTGCGGCGCTGGGCAGACCCTGCCGCAACCGCCTTCAGGTCGGCCAAGGACTCCCCCAGCGTGCGCACTGCGTACACGGTGAGCCCGGCGGGGATGTGCCCGACCAGCTCGGCGCAGTTCGCCCGCGGCGCCAGGAACACGGTGGCCCCTGCCGCACGGGCGGCGGCCATCTTCTGCACGATGCCGCCGATCGCGCCGACCGCGCCGTCCGCGCAGATCGTGCCGGTACCTGCCACGTGCCTGCCGCCGGTAAGGGAGCCGGGAGTCAGCTTGTCGATGATGCCGAGCGCGAACATCTGGCCGGCGCTCGGGCCGCCGATGTCCGTCAGGCGCAACCGCACGGTGAACGGGAAGGTGTACGCGCCCGTGGTGCCGATGCCGATCAAGGGTCGGAGCTGACCGCCGGCGGTCACGGTGCGCGGCGCGACCGACACCGTTTTTTCCCTGCCGGCACGCACGACGGTGAACCGCATCGCAGTGCCCGCGCCGTTCGTCGCGACGGCGTCCTGCAGGCTGCACGGGTCGAGTAGCGGTATGCCGTTCACGGCATGGACCACGTCACCCACCCGCAGCAGGCCGCTGGCCGCCGAGCCGGGCTCCACCTGACCGATGCGCACGGTGCCGCTGACCGGTAGTCGCAGCGCCGACAACGCGGCAGCCGTCGCGGCCTGCTGCGACTGCTGCATCTCGGCATCGCCCTGCTGCTTCACCTGCGCGCCGCTGACCGAGACCGGGTACACCTCCTCCACCGGCACCACGGCACGGGTCGGGTCGAACCAGTCCCGTGCCAGGGAGAGCCACGGCGGCTCGCCGCCCGGGGCGCCGACCACCGACACCGTCAGCGCGTCGAGCCGTCCGGTCGTCGGATAGGTGCGGTGCCCGTCGATGCGGATCACCGGAACGGCCGATCCGACCGGCGCGCCGATGGTGTTGAAGACGGGCCCAGGCTGCTCCACGACGTAGGGCGCGGGCAGCACGGCGGCCACCAGGACCGCGATGAGCGCGAGCAGAGTCAGCACAGCCGGTGCCCGCCGAGCGGCCAGATGGCGCGGGGGCGAATCGCCGGCTGCGGCGTCGCTCGTTCGGCTCACGCGGCGTCCTTCCGCAGCTCACAGGGGCGGCTCAGGTCGGTCGACCGGGCCCCACCCCCGACCAGCCGCGGGCTAGCGTACGGGTATGCCAGACGAGCCGGACGACCGGGTCCCGGAGGAGCTGCGCGAGCTGCTGCGCCGCATGATGGCCGGCGAGACCGGTGTCGACACCGGCGAGATCGCCAAGGCCATGGGGTTGCCGGGCGGCGCCGCGGGCCTCGACACCCTGATGTCGCAGCTGCGCGGAGCGGCCCAGCGCGCCGACGGCACGGTCGACTGGTCCGTCGCCACGGACAATGCGATCGCCGCAGCGGGCGCGGCCTCCACCACCCCGTCGGACGAGGACCGCTCCCGCAGCGAGCGCGCCTTCACCCTGGCGGGACTGTGGGTGGACGAGTGGAGCGCCTTCGGAGCGCTCACCGAGACGCCGCAGGCCATCACCCGCACACGCTGGATCCGCGCCACGATGCCGTTCTGGACCGAACTCGCCCAGCCGGTCGCGTTCAGCATCGCCGACGCCCTGGCCGAAGTCTTCGCGAAGCAGGCCCCGCCGGAGCTGCTGAGCGCGCTCGGCGAGGGCTCCGCGATGCTCCGCACCGTCTGCGGCACCATCTTCGCCGCGCAGCTCGGCTCGATCGTGGGCCAGCTGGCGACGGAAGTCGTCTCCGGCGGCGACGTCGGCATTCCGCTGCTGCCGGAGCAGCAGGCGGCGCTGCTGCCGCAGAACCTCGCCGCGTTCGCCGAGGGCCTGGAGGTCGACGACGACCAGGTCGCCCTCTACCTGGCCGTCCGCGAGCTGGCCCACGCGCGGCTCTTCCGGCACGCCCGCTGGCTGCGCCTGGGACTCACGAGTGCGGTCGGCGACTTCGCGGGCGACCTCGGCATCGACATGGACGTGGTGCAGCAATTCGCCGCGGAGTTCGACCCGAGCGATCCGGAGGCACTGCGCGAGGCACTCTCCTCCGGCGCGCTGATCCCGCCGAAGAGCGAGGCGCAGCTCGCCGCCCTCACCCGGCTGGAGACGACGCTCGCGCTGGTGGAGGGCTGGGTCGATGTGGTGACCGCCGACGCGACGACCCGCCTGCCGCGCGCCTCCGCGATCGCCGAGACCGTGCGGCGCCGGCGGGCGACCGGCGGCCCGGCGGAGCAGGCCTTCGCCAGCCTGGTCGGCCTGGAGCTGCGGCCGCGACGGCTGCGCGAGGCCGCGGCGCTCTGGCGGGCGGTGACCGACGCCGTCGGCATCGAGGCGCGCGACGCGGTGTGGTCGCATCCGGACCTGCTGCCGACACCCGCCGACATCGACGACCCCGCGGCGTTCATCGCCCGGCTGCGCGGCGAGCGCCCCGACGACGACGTGGACAAGGCGCTGGAAGACCTGCTGCGCGACGAGGAGTCGGGCGACCCGCCGGTCTGAGCTGTGATCCGGGCGCCCGGCCCTGCCTGAACGCCGAGGAATTCAGGAGACTTCGAGCAACGAAGGCGAAATCCGGCCGGATCCGACTGCAGCTCTCGAATCGTCCTGAATTCCTCGCCGCGCAGGCAGCGGCCCTGTGGACAGAGTGCGACGGGCGGCTGGCGGGGCGGGCACCATGCCCGCGTGCTGACCCTCGATCCCGCCGCTCCTCTGCTCTGGCGCAGCCCCACCAGCCTGCAACTGGGCGTCGCTCCGGTGCTCGCCGTCCTGCCCCAGGTGAGCGGAGTGGCGGAGTCGGTGCTGGCCGCGCTGCGCACCGGCGCGAGTCGGGCGGAGCTCGACCTGCTCGGACCATCGGAGGCCGTCGGCGCGCTGCTGGAGCGCCTGCGACCCGCCCTGATGACGGTCCGCGACGACCGACCAGCACCGGTGCGGCCCACTCGGCCGCGTCCCGCCCCGGTCGACGTCGAGGGGCCCGACGACCTGGTGCGGTCGATCGGCGGCGGCCTGCGCCTGCTCGGCCACCTGGACCGCCGGACGGCGGCGGCCGGCGACTCCGGCGACTCCGGCGTCCCCGGCGTGGTCGGCGTGGTCGTCCTTGCCGCGCACCACGTGCTGAGCCCGCACCGGGCCGCGCGGTGGATGGCGCGGGACGTGCCCCACCTGCCGGTGATCGTGCTGGACCAGGCGGCCGTGGTCGGCCCACTGGTCGTGCCGGGCAGCACGGCGTGCCTCCGCTGCGTGGACGAGCACCGGCTGGACGACGATCAGGCCTGGGCGGCGATCGGAGCGCAGCTGCTGCGTCGCCGGCCGGCCGCGCTCGCCGGCGATCCGCGTCTGCTCGCCGAGGTGATCGCACTGCTCGGCCGGGCGCTGAGCGGGGATCCGACCGCAGGTCCGCTCGCCGGTGTGGAGGTGCGGATCGACGGTCGCACGGGCGCCGTCAGCCGGCGCGCACGACCCTGGCACGAGCGGTGCCTGTGCCGGTCGCTGGCGCTGCCGGCCGCAGCTCGGCCAGGAACCGGGAGGGAGCACGCTGCCCACGATGCGGATCCGCTGCCGCGTAGGAGAGCCGCAGCCGCTGCTGCGCCCGCGTGATGCCCACGTAGAGCAGGCGCCGCTCCTCATCCACCTGCTCGTCGGTCGTGGCGTAGCCGATCGGGAGCAGGCCCTCGGCGAGGCCCGCCAGGAACACGACCGGCCACTCCAGGCCCTTCGCGGCGTGCAGGGTGGCCAGGGTGACCGCGCGGACGGCCGGCTCGTGCTGCGCCTCGGCCCGCTCGGCGAGGTCGGCGACGAACGCCCGCAGCGTGGTGCCGGCCGGCGCCTGCTCGGCCAGGGCGGCCAGGGCGTCGAGCAGCTCCCAGCGGGTGCGCTGCTCGCCCGGACCCGGCGGCGGAGTGTGGGTGTGCCCCACCTCGCGCAGCACGTCGCTGACCGTCGCGAACAGGGGTTCGTCGGACACCGCGACACTCGCGCCCCGCAGCAGCATGATGGCCTGCCGCACCGCGGGCTGCTCGAAGAACCGGCGGGAGCCGCGGGTGGTGACCGGCAGGCCGGCGTCGGCGAACGCCGCCTCCAGCGCCGCGGCCTGGCTGTTCACCCGGTACAGCACCGCGATCCCGTCCGCCCGCGTGCCCGCATCAATCGCGGCGCGCACCTCGGCGGCGATGCCCCGCGCCTCCTCCGCCTCCGTCGCGTAGCGCTTGACGGTGACCGGCGCCTCGCGCGCCTCGGTGCGCGCAGCGGCCGGCCGCAGGACGATCGCGCCGCGACGACCGGCCATCAGCGCGTTCGCGGCGCTGAGCACGTGCGGGACCGACCGGTAGTTGCGCTCCAGACGCAGCACCTGCGCACCCGGGTGGTGGTCGGCGAAGCGCAGCAGGTAGTCCGGGCTGGCACCCGCGAACGAGTAGATCGTCTGGCTGGCGTCGCCGACCACACAGAGATCGTCGCGGCGGCCGAGCCAGGCGTCGAGCAGCTGCTGCTGCACCGGCGAGACGTCCTGGTACTCATCGACGGTGAGGAAGCGGTACTGCTCGCGCACCTCGGCGGCGACCGCCGGCTCCGACTCGATCATGCCGGCCGTCGCCAGCAGCACGTCCTCGAAGTCGATCGCGCGCCGCTCCTCCTTCAGCGTCTCGTACAGCTCCTGCAGGGCGAGCACCCGGTCGGGGTCGAGCCGCCCGGGTGCGGGCCGGTCGAGGGCGGCGTACTGCTGCAGCGTGAGGGCGCTCGACTTGCGGTATTCGATCTCGGCGGCCACGTCGCGCAGCACCGGCTGATCGAGCGTCAGGTGCAGCACCTCCGCCGCCTGCGCCACCAGACGCGCCTTGCTCTCCAGCAGTTGCGGCACCTGGCCGCTGAGCAGCTGGGGCCAGAAGTGGTTCAGTTGCGCGAGCGCCGCGGCGTGGAAGGTGCGCGTCGAGACGCCTTCGATCCCGTCCACCGCCATCCCCCGCAGGCGCGCACGCAACTCACCGGCGGCGCGGGTGGTGAAGGTGAGCGCCAGCACCCGCTTCGGCGGATACACCCCGGTCGCGACGCCGTAGGCGATGCGATGCGCGATCGTGCGCGTCTTGCCGGTGCCGGCGCCGGCAAGCACGCAGACCGGTCCATGCAGGGCGGTCGCCGCGGCCCGCTGCTGGTCGTCCAGTTGCGCCAGCAGGTCCGCGGCCGCCGATGCCACGGCTACCAGTCGCCTTCCAGGCGACCGCCGTACCAGTGCTCGATGATCGCCCGGGCGATGGAGGTGTGGCCCGGCAGATGCAGGCCGCCGTCGATCGCGGCCACCAGCTCGTCGCGCGAGAACCAGCGCACCTCGCGGATCTCGCCGCCGTCCGCCACCGGCGTCGGCTGCCCGGGGGCCGCTTCGGCCAGGAAGCCGATCATGATCGAGGCGGGGAACGGCCAGGGCTGGGAGCCGAGGTACGTCGTCCCGGTGACGAGCACGCCGGACTCCTCGGCGACCTCGCGCTCGACGGCGGCCTCGAACGACTCGCCCGGCTCGACGAAACCGGCGAGCACCGAGAAACGGTCCTCGGGCCACGCCACGTTCGAGGCGAGCAGGATGCGGTCGTGCTCGTCGACGACGCCGACGATGACGGCAGGATCCGTGCGCGGGAACACGTGCTCGCCGCTGGCCTCGTCGTCGAAGCCCTCGGGATGCCGCACCCACCCGGCTCGGCCGACGACGGTCGGCGCCCCGGTGCGGGGCGAGAAGGAATGCGCTGCGTGCCAGTTCGCGAGCGCGAGGGCTTGGGTGAACAGGCCCGCATCGCGGTCGTTCAGCTGCGCACCGGTGAAGCGCAGATCGGCCCAGCGATCGTCGCCGGCGGCGAGGGCCGCGCCGGCCTGCTCGTCCAGTTGTACCGCGACGACGGGGATGCCGGCGGGGCCGTCGACGGAGGATTCGCGCGTGCGGCCCAGGTAGAAGCGGGGCGCATCCACCGGCACGTCGGCGGGCCGCAGCAGCTGCAGCACCGGCGGCTGGGTGTCCGCGTGCACCAGGGCGCGACGGCCCCGCAGGAGCAGGATGCGCGTGGCGGAGTCGAGCCACAGTGACTCCAGCAGGTCGGGTCGCTCGCGGCCGAGGCCGTCTCGGTCGACCGCCGAACGCGAGAGCGGCAGGCGATCCTGGAAGGACACGGCGGCTCCTGTCGTCGACGGGGACGAAAACGGCGACACGCCCCCTGCGGAGGCCCGGCCGAGGTGGGGGTCGGGGGGTGACCACGACCTAGCCTGGAGCGATGCCCCGGCCCTATCTCACTTTAGCCGCGCTCGCGACGGCCGCCCTGCCGGGGCTCGACGTCGCCCGCGCGCAGCCGTTCACCGGCGGCGGCGAGGGCGAGTTCGACAGCGCGCTGATCACCGGCCGTGACGGCGCCCACCTGGTCGTGCGGGTACCCGCGACGCCCGCGGCGGCGCACGCGCAGGACGCCGAGACGCGCGCGCTTGCCGCTCTGACAGCGGGCGTGCGGGCACGGCTGCCGTTCGCGGTGACGACTGTGCGCGGTATCGGCGTGACGGGCGGACGCGGCTCCGGGCCTCTCAGCCAGGTGCGCGACTACCTGCCGGGCCATCGGGTGCGCCCCGACGCCGTGCTGGCGGGCGGGCCGCTGGCCGCGTCCCTCGGTGCGGCCATCGCCGCCGTGCATGCCCTGCCCCCCGGGATCGTGGCGGAGGCGGGGTTGCCGCGCACCACCAGCGCCGAGGCGCTCGGGGCGGCCGCGGACCTGGTGGAGCGTGCCGCGGTCTGCGATCGGGTGCCGCCGCCCGTGCTCGCCCGCTGGCGGGCCGCGGTCGGCGACACCGCGAACTGGCAGTACCGGCCGGTGGTCATCCACGGCGCCCTGACCATCGATCGGCTGCTGTCGGCTCCCCGCGGCGCTCCCGACGAGCGGGTGACGGGCGTACTCGGCTGGGAGGCGATGAGCCTCGGCGATCCGGCGCGCGACCTGGCGTGGACGCTCGCCCTACCAGGCGAAGCGGCGGCGGGCAGCGTATTCGCCGCCTACAGCCGGGCGCGAGGCGGCTCCGTGGACCGTGAACTGCGGCAGCGGGCGATGCTATACGCGGAGCTGGAGATCGGCCGGTGGCTGCTGCACGGCCTGGAACGCGGGCTCGCCGAGGTCGTGCGCGACGCCGAGACGATGCTCGCCACCCTGCTCGACTCCGTGCGGCAGGACACCGCCGGTTCCCTGCTGCACGAGACGATCCCGGTGCTGTCGGTGGAGCAGGTGCAGCGGATGCTGGACGACCGGCGTCAGTCCGCGGCACGCTCCCACGCGGCGACCGACTGAGCCCATAGCGCCCGCAGTTCCGCCTCGGACGACAGCCGGTCCGGCCGCACGACCCGGTCGTGGGCGACGTAGTAGAAGACCGCGTCGATCCGCTCGGGGTCGAGCCCCGTCGAGCGGGCGTACGCCAGACGGTAGAGGGCGAGCTGCAGCTGTTTGCGACGGAGGTCGGCCGCATCTGTGGGCTGCGCGCCGGTCTTCCAGTCCACGATCTCGAAGCGACCATTCCGCCGGTAGACCGCATCGATCTTGCAGACGACGATGTGGCCCTCGAACGGCAGCTGGATCTCGCGCTCCACCTCGATGGGTTGCAGCGACCCCCACTCCGAAGCCGCGAAGGTGGCCTGCAGCGACTCGAGCTGTGCATCGGAGACATCGGGCCCGGACGCCGCGGATCCGAATGCGACGGAGCCGGTACCGTCCAGGTCGTCGTCGCGCTCGGCGGCGTCGGCGTCGAGCAGCTCCGGAGCGCCGGTGGTGCCGACGCGGTGCTCGACCCACTCGTGGAAACGCGTACCGAGTCTCGTCGCGCGGTAGGGGCGGGCCGGCATCGGCCGGCGCAGCGCGCTCTCGACGCCGGCCGGGTCGTCGATGTACTGCTGGAATCGCGACGCGGGTACCCGGTCAGGCACCGCCAGGCGGGTACCGCCGGCCAGCTGCTCGGCCCGTTCGGCGAGCAACGGCTCCACGAGGCTCGCCCAGTCGCCGAGGTCGGCCGGGGCGGCCGCACCGACCGCGGCGGCAGCGGCCTCGACCGCGGGACGCCGGCCACCGAGCGGATCGCGGGGCCAGCGGAACGACAGTGGTTCGGCGTCGTCCGGCCGGATGAGGGAACTCGGCTCGGCGGGCGGTGCGGGGAGCACGCCGGCTTCGGCCAGGTCGGTGAGGAACGGACTCGGCCCGCGCCAGTCCCGCTGCCCGGCCCAGAACGAGCCGGTCAGCAGCAGGCGGTGGCGGGCGCGCGTGACCGCGACGTAGGCCAGGCGCCGCTCCTCGGCCAGCAGGCGCGCGGCCACTTCGGCCTTGAACACGCCGAGCGCCTGCTTGAGCGCCGCGCGGTCCGCGAAGGAGGTCCAGGGGAACACGGGCAGTTCGGCGGCGTCGCCGCGGAACTCGTAGGGCAGGGCGCCGTGCGTCAGCCAGCCGAAGGTGCCGCTGCGCGGCTTGGCGGGCGCCTCGTCGCGCACCAGCCGCGGCACGGCCACCACATCCCACTCCAGTCCCTTGGCGCCGTGCACGGTCAGCACCTGCACGGTGCCGGGTTCGGGCGGCTCGCTGCGCGGCGCCAGGTCTTCGCGGTGCTCGGCCAAGGTGAGCCAACCGAGGAAGCCGCCGAGCGTCGCCCCCTCGGCGACCGCCAGGTACCCGGTGAGCGCCTCGTCGAACGCCTGCAGCGCTGTGAGCCCGCCGGTGCGCGTCTCGTTGGCGGCGACCTCGATGTCGAGCCGCAGGGTTTCGCCGACCAGGCGGATGAAGTCGGGCAGGTCGCCCCCGGCCTGAGCGCGCAGCGCGGCGAACATCGCTCCCGCCCGCTTGAGCCGGCCGAGCCCGGTCTCGCTGAACCCGTCGAACAGGCCGGGCCGATCGGCGCGAGCGACGAAATCGAGGGCCTCGACGAGGGAGGCCGTCTCGCCTTCAGCAAGCGACCGACCGAACGCGGCCTGCACCGGATCGTCCAGCCGCTGTTCGGCGAAGTCCCGCTGCTCCAGGTAGCGAGCGATTCGGTGCAGGGCGGTCAGATCTGCCGGCCCGATGCGCCAGGCGCCGCCGGCGAGCAGCCGCACCAGTTCGGCGCCCGCGCCGCCGTCATGGATGACGCGCAGGGCGCTGACCAGGTCGGCGACCTCGGGCTCGTGCAACAGGCCGCCGACCCCGAGCACGTGGTACGGCACGCCGTGGCGACGGAACGCGGCGAGGAACGCGGGCAGCGTCTGGCGGGCACGCATCAGCAGGGCCGCACTGGGTGTGGTCGTGCCCTCGTCGAGCCGATCGCGGAACCACACGGCGAGTGCGTCCGCCTCCTGCTGCAGGGTTTCGGCGATCACCGACTCCACCGGGAACCCGCTGGCGGACGGTGCGGGCAGCAGCCGCTCGACCGCGACGCGGCTGCCGACGGTCAGGGGCGCGGCCAGGGCGTTCGCGGCGTCGAGGATGCGGGTGCCGTTGCGCCAACTGGTCGTCAGCGAGAAGCGGCCGACCGGCCCGCCGACTCCGAAGTCGTGCTCGAACCCGTCCAGGTTCGCCGCGGACGCGCCTCGCCAGCCGTAGATCGACTGGTGCGGATCGCCGACGGCCATCACGGGCGTGCCGGCGAAGAGCCGGGCGAGCAGGCGGGTCTGCACGACGGAGGTGTCCTGGTACTCGTCGAGCAGCACCACGCGGTGCCGCTCGCGCAGCAGGCGGATCGTCTGGGGCGACGCGTCCAGGATGCGCAGGGCCAGCGACACCTGATCGGCGTACTGCACGGCGCCCGCGGCCAGTTTGCGGCGCCGGAACTCCTGGACCAGCCCGGTCAGCAGGGGCAGCGTCGCCGCGGGGCGGAACACGGCGTCGAACTCGGCCTGGTATCGGGAACGGCCGTGCGGCAGCGCCTGCAGGGTGCGGCCGTAGCGCTCCGCCATCGCCCGCACCAGGTCGGGGTCGGCGTCGTGCTCACCGAGCGCGCCGGCCAGGTCGAGCAGGTACTGGGTGATGGTGTCGACCGAGACGTCCAGGTCACCGAGCGCTGCGTCGCTGGATTCGAGTACCACGCGGCGCGCGAGCTGCCAGGCGGAGGCGTCCCCCAGCACCAGGCCGCTGCCCTCGTGGCCGATCAGGACGGCGTGGTCACGGTACAGCCCGTTCGCGAACGCGTTGTAGGTGGCGACCGCGGGCGGGTCGAACGGGTCGTAGCCGGGCGCCAGCCCCACCCGGTGCAGCTCGGTGACGTAGCGGCGCACCCGCTCGGCGAGCTCGGCGGCGGCCTTGCGGGTGAAGGTCAGGCCCAGCACCTGGTGGGCCTGGACCTGCGAGTTGGCGAGCAGCCACAGCACGCGCAGCGCCATCGTCTCGGTCTTGCCGCTGCCCGCGCCGGCCACGACCAGGGCGGGGCCGAGGGGTGCCTGGATCACCGCCCGCTGCTCGTCGGTGGGCCGATGGAGGCCGAGGCGCGCGGCGATCTCGTCGGCGGTGATGTGGTGATCGGCGGCGTGCGTCGCGGGCCTCGTAGCGGTGGTGACGGGACTAGTCACTGCACACCTCCGGGATGCGCGCGAGCGCGGGTCGCCAGCCCGGCCGGCCGGGCCGCTCCTCGATCTCGAGCGGCCCGCCGAACACCGCGCCGCCCATGCCCTCAGCCGCCGCCTGCAGGCGGGTGAGCAGCGCGTCGGTCGCCGTGTCGTCCAGGGGCTGCTGCTCGATCAGCTTGAACGCCTTGGCCGAATCCAGCCGCACGTAGAGCAGGCGGGCGCCGGTCAGGGTCGCGCCCGGGTCGACGCCGTCGATGGCGCCCTGCCGCACCGCCAACTGGTAGGTGCCGAGCTGGGCGTGTTCGGCCGCATCCTGTTGCTTCACGTGCCCGGAGGGCTTGCCGGTCTTCAGGTCGACGACGCCGACCGCTCCGCCCGGTTCGCGCTCGATCCGGTCGATGATGCCGGCGACCAGGGCGCGGCCAGCCGCGAATTCGAACCTGGCCTCGCCGCCGATCAGCGTCGCTCCGGCTCGATCGCGGTCCGCCAGGTAGGCGGCGATGCCGCGCACCATGCGCTCGGCGATGCGGCGCTCGCGGGCGCCGACCCAGTCGGCCTCGAAGTCCAGCTCGCGCCAACGGCCCTCGAGCGCGGCCAGCAGCATGGCCTCGTCCGGAACGCTGGCCGTCTCGAGCACCCAGTGCAGCATCGTGCCGAGCGCGCCGGCGAGCATCGGCTCGCTGCCGGCGACGCGGTCGACGAACCAGTCGACACCGGAGGTCTCGAAGGATTCGACGCTCGACGGCGAGACGCCGACCGGCTGGTCCGGGGGCGTGATCGGCGCGGTCGTCGACGGGTCCAACAGCCCGTGCCAGTCGTCGGGATGGGCGCCCGGCACGCCCGCCTGCGCCAGCCGCGCGAGTGCTGCCGCGGCCGCCGGCTGCTCGGAGACGAGACCGTCGACGAGTGCCCGCCGAAGCTGCGCCACCAGCGGGCGCAGGCTGACCGGAGCGGGCGGCGGCGCGGGTTCGGCACCCGCGAGGCGGCCGAGCGCGTGCAGCACCCCCGGTGCCTGCTCGTCGTCGCCGACGGCGGCGAGGACCAGGTGGCGTCGGGTCCGCGAGATGGCGAGCGCGAACAGCCGCAACTCGTCCGAGAGCGCCGCAGCGCGCTCATCGACGGGGCCGGGCGAGTCGGCCGGGCGGGCGTCGTCCCTACCCGGGGGCGCCGACTGCAGTAGGCGGACGAGGTCGGTGGAGCCGAGCAACGATCCGCGCTGCCGCAGGTTGGGCCACACCCCCTGCTGCAACCCCGCCACGACGACGGTGTCGAACTGCAGGCCGGCCACGCCGACCGGGGTGGTGACGAGCACGCTGTCACGGGCGGCGCGCGGGGCGAGGGTGTCGTCCGGCACCTGGGCGCCCAGCAGCCCGGCGACGAAGGGAGCGGCGGGGTCGCCGGGTGCGCGCTCGGCGGCACGGGCGGCGGCGGCGAACAGCGCGACGACGCCGTCCAGATCACGGTTCGCCTCTGCTGCACCCGCCCCGGCGGACAGCGCGCGGGTGCGCCACGACGCGGCGACGCCGCTGCCCTGCCAGACACGCCACAGCAGTTCCTCCGCACTGGCCCCGTCCCGGTCGCCCTGTCTCACCGCGTGCAGCAGTTCGGCCAGGCGGGCAGCGCGGCGGGCGAACGGGGCGTCGATGGTCGCGAGGCGTCCCGGCGCGGACAGGGCTTCGACCAGCAGCTCGCCGGCGGACCGCGTGCCGTCCCCGGCCAGCTCCTCGGCGCGAAGGGCGAGCCGCAGGCGGCGGAGCGACAGCCGGTCGAGGCCGATCAGCGGGCCGGTCAGCAGGTCGACGGCGGACTCGGGCGTCAGCGGCATGAGGCCCAGCGCGACGGCGAGCACGTCGAGCAGGGCCCGCGCCGCCCGGTCGGATCGCAGGGGCACCGCCGCGGTCGCGGTGACCGTCGGCACGCCGGCGGCCTCGAGCGCCCGCGCGAGCGGCTCGGCGAGTGCGCCGGAGCGCACCACGACCGCCTGGTCGGCGAAGGGGACGCCGTCACGCAGGTGCCGGCCGCGCAGCACCTGTGCGATCGACAGCGCCTGCTCGGCAGTGCTCGGTGCCGTGATGGTGAGGATCGGTGTATCGGCATCGGGTGGACCGGCGTCCGACGGATGGGCGACCGAGACGGACACGGCCGCCCGCTGGTCGCCGGCGAGCGCCGTGCCGATCCGGGCGGTGGTCGCCGTGAGCAGCGCGCGGACGGCGGGCGGGGTGCGATACGCGATATCGAGTACCAGGCGGGCGGGCGATGCGATGCCGAGGCGCGGGCCGAAGCGGCCGAGCAGGTCGGGCTCGCCGCCGCGGAAGGTGTCGACGGCCACGTCCGGATCGCCGAACCCAACGATCGTGACCCCGCGGTCCGCCAACGCCGCCAGCAGCGTGACCGTGGCCTCGGTGGCGTCCTGCAGATCGTCCACCAGCACGAGCCGCAGCTGCTCGACGGTGTGGCCGGCGGTGCCGCGCTGCACGCCGGCGGTGGCGAGCGCCAGCAGCTCGGCGGGGTCGAAGGCGTCGGGCCGGGTGGCCGCCAGCACATCCAGGTACTGGTCGAGGAACCGCGCGGCGGCGACCCACTGCGGTCGCGAATGCCGACGCCCCAGTTCGCCGAGCCGGTGTGGATCCACGCCCCGCTCGGTCGCCCGCGCGAGCAGGTCGCGCAACTCGGTGCGGAAGGCGGTCGTGCGCCGCACCTCCGGACTCAGGCGCTCCGGCCAGCCCACGGTGTCGTCGGTGAGCAACTGGGCGATCAGCGCGTCCTGCTCGCCGCCGGTCAGCAGCACCGGCAGCGGCCGCTGCTCCAGCACCGCGGAGCGACGGGCGATGTCGAAGGCGAGCGAGGCGGTGGTGCGCGCGAGCGGCCCGGTGGCAGGACGGTCGATTCGCGTCAGCAGTCGGTCGCGCAGCCGGCCGGCCTGAGCGCGGCGGGGCGCGAGCGCGAGCACGCCGTCCACCGGCAGTCCGCCGGCGACCCGGTGCGCCGCCAACTCGACGAGCGTGGTCGTCTTGCCGGTGCCCGGCGCACCCAGCACCACGGCGCTGCGCCGTGCCGGCAGGTCGAGCACGGCCTGCTGCGTCGCGTCGAGCGCGACGCCGAGGGGCGGCCGCGGGCGGGAATCGGACATGGCGGTCACGCTAAGCACGGGGTCCGACAGCGCTTCCGACAGTGCTGCCGACACTGGGCGCGAGGGGTGCCGGGACGGCGTTATCGTGGAGAAATCCTCCTGGCGTCGCCGGCGGAGCAGTCTGCACAGTCAGAGCACGACCAGGAAGGGGGCCCGTCATGGAGGTCCGAATCGGCATCCTCAACAGCCCCCGCGAGCTCGCCTTCGAAAGCAGCCAGACTCCCGCCGACGTGCAGCAGGCGGTCGCCGATGCGATCGAGAAGGGCGCGAGCCACCTGGCGCTCACCGACGGCGACGGCCGCCTCTACGTCGTCCCGACCACGGCACTCGCGTACGTCGAGATCGGCAGCGAGCGCGCCCGCCGCGTCGGTTTCGTCGCCTGAACCCGGGCACCGGCCTTCCGAAGCAGAGCCCGCTCATGGAGTTGCTCTTCATCGTCCTGATCGGCATCGTCCTGGGCCTGATCGCCCGGGCCGTGCTGCCGGGCCGCGCGCAGACCGGAGTCGCTCTGCTGCCGGCGCTCGGCGGCGCATCGGCCGCCGTGGTGTGGGTCGCGCTCACGTGGGCGCGCCTCAAGTGGGATCAGCCGCTGATCTGGACGCTCACCCTGGTCGCAGCAGCGCTCACGGTCGCGGGCGCCGGACTGCTGCTGGCACGCTCCCGCACCACCGCCGACGAGCGCACCTTCGAGCGAGTCGCCCGAACCGGCACGCGCTGAACCCGCGGGGCCGTCAGGCCCCAGTTCGAGCAGCGACCACCTACGCGGGGACCGGCGCCTGCGCCTCGGCCAGCAGTTCGCGCACCCGTGGCGCCACCGCAGACGCGTACAGCCCGATGCTGCGCATCATCGCCGCGTGCGGCAGCGTGCCGGTGCTGTACTTCAGGTCGAAGCGCTGCACGCCGAGCGCCTGCACGGCCGCGGCGATTCGGCGGGCGACCGTCTCGGGCGACCCGACGTACAGAGAGCCGCCGTCCGCCTCGTTCTCGAAGTCCGACCGGGTGCGCGGCGGCCAGCCGCGCTCGCGGCCGATGCGATCCCACATCACCTGGTAGTTCTGCCACAGCTCCTCGCGGGCGTGCTCGTCGGTGTCGGCGATGTGACCGGGCGAGTGGATGCCCACGGGCAGGGCCGGCAGTTCCAGCTGGGTCAGGGCGCGGTGGTACAGGTCGACGTAGGGGGCGAAGCGGCGCGGGTCGCCGCCGATGATGGCGAGCATCATGGGCAGGCCGTACCGCGCAGCACGGACGACCGACTCCGGGCTGCCGCCCACGCCGATCCAGGTGCGGATGCCGCCTCCGGCCGTCTTCGGATACACCTGCTGACCCTCGAGCGGCGCGCGCACGGTACCCGACCAGGTGACCGGACCCTCCGTCAGCAGGTGGCTGAACAGGTCGAGCTTCTCGGTGAACAGCGTCTCGTACTGAGACAGCTCGTAGCCGAAGAGCGGGAACGACTCGGTGAACGACCCCCGCCCCAGCGTGATCTCGGCGCGGCCGTTCGAAATGGCGTCGACGGTCGCGAAGCGCTGAAACACCCGCACGGGGTCGTCGGAACTGAGCACCGTCACCGCGGAGCCGAGCCGGATGTGCTCGGTGCGGGCGGCCGCTGCGGCCAGCACGACCTCCGGCGCGGTCACGGCGAAGTCGTCGCGGTGATGCTCGCCCACGTTGAAGGCGTCGAGGCCCAGCGAGTCGGCCAGCACGGCCTCGTCGATCACGTCGCGGATGACCTCGGCCTGCGAACTGCGCGTGCCGTCCGCCCGGTTGGTCACGTCCCCGAAGGTGTCCAGTCCGAACTCGACCATGACGGCCCCTTCCATGCTGCTGTGCAGCGTCTGGTCTGCACTCTGTGACTTGCACTGTGTGGTGAGCGGAGTCTCTGCCGCGCGTAGTCGGGTCAACGTGCCGGAGGAGACCGGCATTCCAGACCCGTCAGGCCGTCAGGCCGTCAGGCCCAGCTCGTCCATGCGCCGGGTGTGGGCGGAGATCAGCTCGGTGAGCACCGGCTCGATTCGCCGCTCGTCGGTCGCGGCGGGCGCGCCGTCGGCGGTGCGGGTGAGCGCGAGCGCGCTGCGGGCCACGAGCAGAGTGTCGCCCACCACCCTCCGCCCCCAGAGCGCGAGCCGCGACCGCAGCCGGGGGTCGCTCGCGACCGCGGCGCCGAGCAGCGCGGACATCGCGCCGTGCCCGATGTCGCGCTCCAGGATCTCGCGGATGCGGCGCCCCTCCTCCCCCGGCAGGCCGCCGGCCAGCAGCGCGAAGAAGCCGTCGAGCAGCCCGCTCGTCAGGTGCAGCGTCAGCACGGATTCGTGCCAGTCGGAGTCGGCCAGTCGGCGGCGATACCGCTCAGTGTCGGATGCGTAGGGAGCCATCACCGTGGCGGAGTCGAGGCCGCGGTGCCGTGCCAGGTCGACCAGCCCGGTGTGCTTGGTCAGGATGGCGGCCGCGACGCCGGTGAGCATCTCGCGGTCCGCCAGATCGGAGGCACGGCCTGCGATGCCCGACGCCGTCTCGAACAGCGCCAACTGCAGGTAGGCCGTCTGCCCGAGCAGCGCCTCCGGGTCGGGCCGCAGATCCGTCAGGCTGACCCGGTCGACGCGTGGCGCGCGGCGCGGCTGCCGGCCGGGTCGGTGGACCCCCCGGCTCCGTCGCCAGAGAAGCCGGACCACCGGCTCAGCATATTGGCAGCCCGTACACTGTTCGCTGACGGTCCCGCCGAGGAGTGGGACCGGCGCCGGTCGGTCGATACTTCTCCGGCGCTCGCCGGCGCTCGGAGCGCCGCGGTTCTCGCCACCGCGCAGAGCGCCCGCACACACGGGCCAGCGCCCATCCCGACAGGTAGATCTTGACCTTCACAGACCTCGGCGTCGACGCCGACATCGTCACCGCACTCGCCGATCGAGGCATTCTGGAGCCCTTCCCCATCCAGACCCAGACCATTCCGCTGGCGCTCGCGGGCCAGGACATCATCGGGCAGGCCAAGACCGGCACCGGCAAGACCTTCGGATTCGGGCTGCCCATCGTGCAGCGCCTCGGCCTGGATCCGGCGCCCGGCGTGCATGTGCTGGTCGTCGTACCCACCCGCGAGCTGTGCGTGCAGGTCGCGGAAGACCTGGAGATCGCGGTGAGCAACCGCCCGACGACCGTCGCCGCCATCTATGGTGGCAAGGCCTACGAGGGTCAGGTGGAGCAGCTGAAGGCGGGTGCCCAGATCGTGGTCGGCACGCCCGGCCGCCTGCTCGACCTGGCCGGCCAGCGCCTGCTCAGCTTCGCGGGTGTGCAGGAGATGGTGCTGGACGAGGCCGACAAGATGCTCGACCTGGGCTTCCTGCCCGACATCGAGAAGCTCTTCGCGCAGACCCCTCCGGGCCGGCACACCATGCTCTTCTCCGCCACGATGCCGGGCCCGATCGTCGCGCTCGCCCGTCGCTTCATGAACCGTCCGGTGCACATCCGCGCGACGGATCCCGACGAGGGGCAGATCCAGGCCAACATCAAGCACGTCGTCTACCGCGCCCACTCCCTGGACAAGGACGAGGTGATCGCGCGCATCCTGCAGGCGCAGGGGCGCGGCAAGACCGTGGTCTTCACCCGAACCAAGCGGGCCGCCGCCAAGCTGGTGGAGGAGTTGAGCGACCGCGGCTTCAACGCCGCCGCGGTGCACGGCGACCTCAGCCAGGAGCAGCGCGAGCGGGCGATGTCCGCCTTCAAGGCGGGCAAGCGCGATGTGCTGATCGCCACCGACGTGGCCGCCCGCGGCATCGATGTGGACGACGTGACGCACGTCATCAACCACACGATCCCCGAGGACGCGGACGCCTACCTGCACCGCGTCGGCCGCACCGGCCGCGCCGGCAAGACCGGCATCGCGGTGACCTTCGTCGACTGGGACGACCTGCACAAGTGGGC
>NZ_CAXUGX010000019.1:0-25574 GCF_964250715.1 uncultured Amnibacterium sp. | reverse complement strand
TCCGCTACGAGGGCCTGAAGCGCCGCTACATCCACATCAACGGCGACTGGCGCGATCACTACTGCTTCGGCCTGGTCGCCGAGGAGGTGCCGGGCGGCGTACTGCGGCGCTTCCGCGAACAGCGAGTGCCGCCCGGTGCCGCGGACGTGCCCGAGGGCGATCGGGAGCTGGCCGCAAAGCCCTTCCCCTGAGCGTGGTCTCGACTCCATGCGCCCGGTCGGCACCGTACGCGGAGCGCGACACACCGGGTCGGCGTCCCATTCCGCAGGGCGCCGAATCGATACCGTGATCGGCATGCCTGGGGGCCTGGGTGGCGGCGCGATCATCGCGTTCGCCGCTGTGCTCTGGCTCGTGTATCTGACGCCGTCGTGGGTGCGCCGCCGGCAGTACCTGAACACCGAGCGCACCGCGGTGCGGCTGCAGCAGACGTTGCGCATCCTGGCGGAGACCGCGGATGTGCCCGACGAGGTGCGGGCCGAGGTGAGTGCCCGCAGCGTGGCCGAGCAGCATCGGGCACTGCGGGCGGCCGCGCATCGCGCCGAGGCGGTGGCCCGGCCGCGTGAGGCGGCGGCGGAACGCACGCTCGCGCGCCGGCCGACGGCGCCACGCGAGCCCCGGCAGCGTGCCGACGCGGTATCGGCGATCACCGGCGCCCGGCTGCGGCGCACGCGCGCCATCGGCGGCGTCGTGCTGCTGCTCGCGGTCGGGGTGGCCGGGTACGGCGGGTGGCTGGCGGTCACCGGCGGCGGAGTCGTCCTGCTCGTGGTCGGGGTGGTGGTCGCGTTCGGGGCGATCGCGCTGCTGCAGCGGGCCGCGACGGTCGCTGCTGCGCAGCGGGCGGTGACCGCCGTGGACCATGCGGTGCCGATGCAGCAGGCGCCGCAGAGCTTCACCGACTGGCAGCGCACCGAGCAGGCGCGCCCCACCTGGACGCCGGTGCCGATCCCCAGGCCGCTGTACCTCGAACGGACCTCGGCGGCTGCCGAACCGGACGTCTCCGCGGCTGCGGAGACGTTGCGGGTCGCCGCCAAGCAGGCCGACGATGCGCTGCGGCGCGCGCACGCTGCGGCCGAGGTCGTCGCCATCGACGCGACGACCGCGGAGCGCCGCTCCACGCGTCCCCCGGTCGGCCCCGGCGACTCCGAGCCGGTGTTGAGCGACCTGGACGCGGTCCTCCGCCGCCGCCGCGCCGGCTGAGCCGCCCCGACTACGGAGATCCCGACCCGACTACGGAGGTCTCGACCCAACTACGGAGATCTGCGCCGACACGCCGTTCCGTGCCCGGATTCTCCGTCGTTGTGCAGTTCCCTCCGTAGTTGAGATTGGGTGGGCCTGTTCAGCGGGTGCTCAGCAGTTCGATGAGCGCGCCGAGCAGCGGGGCGGGCACCTGCTGCGCGGTCAGAGCGGCCACCTGTTCAGGGACCGGCAGGCCGGATCGCAGCACCGACCAGGCCGCCTCCTTCTGATCGTTGCCCCACTGCGCCGCGTTCAGCAGCGCGAACAGCCGGTCGGCGAGGTCCGCCGTCGCCAGCGCGCCGCCGCCGCCGATCGTCACCGTGACCGCCCGGTCGGTCGGTGCCTGCACCACCCGAATGGACAGGTCGCCGCCGGTGCGCTGTGCGGCGACCGGCTTGTCGTCGACGCGGACTGTGCCCGTGCCCGTGCCCGCAGTACCCGTGAACGCAGCGCCGCCGAGCGCCACGAAGGTGATCGTCCAGTCGCGGCAGGCGGGGACCGCGGCTGAGTCGCCGTCGACCGGCCCGATGGTGAGCACGCCGTCGTCCTGCCGCCAGGTGATGGGCGTGCGGGCCGGTCGGATGGTCTGCGGCGTGGCGCCGGTGCCGTCGTCCTCCACCAGGGTGAAGGCGCCGTCCCGGCCGACCGCGACCAGTACCTCCAGCCGCTCGGGGTTGCGCGCGGCGTCCCGCTCGTCGTCGGCGGCGAGCGGCAGGATGCCCCCTTCGCGCAGCAGCACGGGGATGCCGGAGATGTCCCGGTGCAGCTCGAGCTCGCGCCCGCCGTCGTAGGCGATGCCGGTCAGCACGTCCACCCACGCACCCTCGGGCAGCCAGGCCCGTACCGACCCGCGCAGCGTCGTGCGGTCGACCGGCCGCGTGATGGGCGCGACGATCAGCTCGCTGCCGAACGCGTACTGGTTCGGCACCGTGTACGCCGCCGGCTCCTCCGGACGCAGGTGGTACATCGGCCGGATCAGCGGCACGGCATCCGTCGCCGCGCGGTGGTTCATGGTGTGCAGGTAGGGCACGAGCCGATGCCGCAGTCGCAGCGACGCCCCCATCGCGTCACGTGCCTCGCGCGGGTACAGCCACGGCTCCTTCACGAGGAACGGGTTGCTGGAGGAGTGCAGCCGCAGGATGGGGGTGAAGACCCCGAACTGCAGCCAGCGGGTAGCGAGCTCGTCGTCGTGCACGCCTGCCAGGTGGCCGCCGATGTCGTGACTCCACCAGCCGTACCCGATGTTGGATGCGGTCGCGGTGAACTCCGGCTGGAAGTCGAGCGACGCCCAGCTGATCACCGCGTCGCCCGAGAACCCCACGGGGTAGCGGTGGCTGCCCGGCCCCGCGTACCGCGAGAACGTCAGCGGCCGGCGTCCCTGCCGCGCCGAATCAAGCCGTGCCGAGTCCAGGAAGTGGAAGTGGTTCAGCATCCACAGCGGATCGATTCCGGCGACGCGCGAGTGCGGGCCCTGCTGCCAGTCGAGCCACCAGAAGTCGACACCGTCGTCCTCCAGCGGGTGGTGCAGCACGTCGAAATAGGCCTTCAGGAACGCCTGGTCGGTCACGTCGAACGCGATGGGCAGCCCGTCCTGCGGATCGCGGCGCAGCGCCCGCGCCATCGCCGGGTAGGCGTCCTCGAACGCCCGCACGCCGTCGGCCGGATGCACGTTCAGCGTGGTCCGCAGCCCCCGCCGGTGCAGCTGCGCCAGGAACTCCGGCGGATCCGGGAACAGGGTGCGCTCCCAGGTGTAGCCCGTCCAGCCGCTGCCGTACTCGGGCGGCACCGAGGCGACCCGGTGCCAGTCGATGTCGAGCACCGCGACCGAGAACGGCAGCTCCTCCTCGGCGAATCGGTCCATCAGCGCCAGGTACTCGTCGGCGGAGTAGGCGTGGTAGCGGCTCCACCAGTTGCCGAGCGCCCACCGCGGCAGAACCGGCTGGGGGCCGGAAACCGCGAAGAAGGCGGCCAGAGCGGCCGTGTAGTCGTGGCCGTACGAGAACACATAGGGGTCGATGCGGTCGCCGTCGCGCGGAGCGACCCAGCCGTCGCTCCAGCCGTCGTCGCCGTCGTCATCCGTGAACAGGAACGAGCGCGAGTCGTCGAGCACCGCGATGCCTCCGCGCGCGATGACGCCGTCCGCCAGCGGCAGTCGGCCGTCGATGTCGTCGAGCGTGCGGGCGGTCCCACCGAGGGTGCGCGGGCGCTCCCCGTACCGCCACGTGCTCTGGTGGTTGCTGATGTTGCCGCGCGCCGTCACGGTGAGGCCCGCCGGACCGAACCGCTGCCGGTCATAGGTCAGGTGGAAGCGCTCGCCGACGATCTCCAGCGCGCTCGCACCGTCGACGACTCGGAACGTCGGCGTCGGCAGGTCGCGGTGCAGTGCGAAGGTCGAGGCGCGGTCCTCGAACACGCCGTCCTCGGACCACTCCAGCCGCAGCAGGCCGTCGGTCAGCACGGTGATGCGCCATCGGTCGCCCTGCATCACCGACTCTGCATTCGCAACCGGCGACGTCTGCAGGCGAAACCGAGGATCCACGGGGACGATCTTCCCTCGCCGTGCTGATCTGGGTACCAGCACCGCCCGCACCGAGCGGCCGCGCGGTACCCGCACCGTGACGCGGTACCCGCACCGTGACGCGGTAGGTGCGCATACCGCGTCAAAGGCGCACGTACCGCGCCGGGTGCGCCCCTGGCGGGACACCCTTCAGTTTGGTGGACCTACGGGGATTCGACTCCCAGTCGGCACGGCCGTCACGCGGCTGCGCCGCGCGCCGGAACCGGCGCGATCGGGGCCCACCAAGGGGTCCGAATGCTCTGCACATACACGAAACAGAAGGGCGCCCCTGGCGGGACACCCTTCAGTTTGGTGGACCTACGGGGATTCGAACCCCGGACCTTCTCATTGCGAACGAGACGCGCTACCAACTGCGCCATAGGCCCGTGCGGTCGACCACGTTAGCACCGAGCGGGTCGCCGCTCGATGCGTCAACAGCGTCTACGGCCCGCGCTCACCTCGGCCGCCTACCGTGGCGAGTTCGCCGCCGATCCAGAAGGAGTCTCATGCGCGTGGTCGTCGTCGGAGCCAGTGGGAACGTCGGTACCGCGGTCGTGCAGCGGCTGAAGGCGGCCCCGGAGGTCACCGAGATCGTCGGGATCGTGCGGCACATCCCTGACCGGCACATCCCTGACCAGCACGGTCCGGATGAGCACGGTCCGGATCAGCACGGCCCGGATCAGCACAGTCCGGATGGGCACAGCCCGGACGTGACCCCCGGCGGCCCCTACGACGGCGTGCGCTGGCATGCGGTCGATGTCGGCGCGCCGGGCGCCGTGCGCACCCTGACGCCCGCGTTCGCCGGTGCCGACGCCGTGATCCACCTGGCGTGGCTGCTGCAGCCGAACCACGACGAGGCCGTGATGGCGCGCACGAACATCACGGGCCTCGCCAACGTGCTCGACGCGGTCCGGGCGGCCGCGGTCCCGCAGATCGTCGTGGCGTCCTCCGTCGGCGCGTACAGCCCCGGACCCAAGCACCGCGCGGTGGACGAGTCGTGGCCGGTCGGTGGCATCCACACCTCGCACTACGCCAAGTTCAAAGCGGCGAACGAGCGGATGCTGACGGTGTTCGAGGACGAGAACCCCGGCACGATCGTCACCCGCATGCGTCCTGGGCTCGTGATGCAGCACGACGTCGGCGCCGAGTTGAAGCGGCTGTTCCTCGGGCCGCTCGTCCCGACCCGCTGGCTCGCGACGGCGCGACTGCCGATCGTGCCGCTGCCGCGACGCGCGATCTCCCAGGTGGTGCACGCCGATGATCTGGCGGACGCGTTCTGGCGCGCGATCGATCGTCGCGCCGGCGGCGCGTTCAACATCGCCACCCTGCCGGTCGTCGATCCGGCCCTGGTCGCGGGCCTGCTGGGCGGACGTCCGCTGCCGATCCGGGCCGCCCCGATCCGGGCGCTGCTCGACCTCGCGTGGCGGCTGCGCCTGGTTCCGGTCGACCCGGGCTGGCTCGACATCGCCGTCACCGTTCCACTGATGTCGACGGATCGGGCGCGCGACGTGCTCGGCTGGTCGCCGCGCATCGACGCGCGGACCGCATTGCGGGCCGCCGTCGACGGCGTAGCGGCGCATTCGGACGTCGCGGACTCACCGCACCTGCGGCGGTAGGTCCGGCCCACGATCTCCGCGCCGACCCTCAGCACGCCTTCGGAATGCGCCCGCCGCAGCCGCTACCGATGCACGCTGGCCATGCCCGCTGCCGCGTATCGGTCGCCGGCGGTCACCCCGGACGGTGCCACCTGGTCGATCCGCCGCAGCTCCTCCGCCGAGAAGTGCACGTCGAGGGCTGCGACGTTCTCCTGCAGGTTGTCGATCCGCCGGGTGCCCGGAATGGGGACCACGTCGTCACCCTGCGCCAGCACCCAGGCCAGTGCCAACTGCGACGGCGTCACCCCCTTCTCCGTCGCGATGCCCGTCAGCAGATCCAGCACCCGCAGGTTCGCGGCGAAGTTCTCGCCCTGAAACCGGGGACTGCTGCGCCGGAAGTCGTCGTCGTCGAAGTCGTCGACGCTGCGGATGCGACCGGACAGGAAGCCGCGGCCGAGCGGTGAATAGGGCACGAATCCGATGCCCAGTTCGCGCACCGTGTCGAGCACCCCGTTGTCCTCCACGTCCCGGGTGAAGAGGGAGTACTCCGTCTGCAGCGCCGTGATCGGTGTGACGGCATGCGCCCGGCGGATACTCTGCGGCGCCGCCTCACTCATTCCCACGTGGCGCACCTTGCCGGCCAGCACCAATTCGCCGAGTGCGCCGAACGTGTCCTCCACCGGCACCTTCGGGTCCACTCGATGCTGGTAATACAGGTCGATCGTCTCGATGCCGAGCCGCTGCAGCGATGCGTCGACGGCGGCCCGAAGATAGTCGGGGGAGCCGTTGACCCCGCCCGTCCGCCGGCCGTCCGCATCCAATTCGTTGCCGAACTTGGTCGCGATGACCACCTGGTCCCGATGTCGGGCCAGTGCCGCGCCAACCAGTCGCTCGTTCGTCTGCGGGCCGTACACATCCGCGGTGTCGAAGAAGGTGACGCCGAGGTCGATGGCGCGCTCGATGGTCGCGGTGGACTGCGCGTCGTCGTGCGCTCCGTAGAACGCGCTCATCCCCATGCAGCCGAGTCCGAGTGCGGACACCGACAATCCCGCGCCGAGCGTGCGCTGCTCCATGACCGACCTTTCCTGGACCGAACCTGCCGACCACCTTCTCCTTACGGTTCTACCCGGACCTGCCTGGATGGCTCCGGTGTATCCGGGACAGGAGGGTCGCTGCGGCGCGAATCAGCGGCCGCAATGCAGCAGCCGCAATGAGAAGCCGCCCAGCAAAACGAACCGATATCGGAGTGTTGATGCAATTGGGCCGCTTGTGCGTGTAGTATTCGAAAGAATTCGCTTGGGGCGTGCGGTGCACAACAAGGACCTCCACCACAGGCGACCAGGTATCGACCAGGCAGTATCCACCAGGGCAGTGTCCACCAGGGCAGTATCACGACCCGCAAGACATTCGTCATTGCAAGGAGAGGCGCCACCAATGGCACAGAAGTACATCGTGCAACTCGTCGACGACCTGACGAGGGAGGACATCGAGGCCGGGACGGGCGAAAGCGTCAAATTCGGTCTCGACGGGGTCGGCTACACGATCGACCTGACCGAGGAGCACGCCGGGAACCTGCGCGACGCTCTCGCGCCCTATCTGGCTGTGGCCCGCAAGGCGGACTCGGTCGCCCGCGCACCGCGGGGATCCGCCGGCACTCGTGCGGCGCGCACCCCCAAGGGCGACCTGAAAGCGATCCGCGACTGGGCCAATGCCAACGGGCATCCCGTCTCCGGCCGCGGCCGTATTCCCGGTGCGGTGCAGGACGCGTACAACGCCGCCAACTGACAAGCCGCCACACCCGACGCGCAGCAGCATCAGCGCTACCACCACCATCGAGGCGGGTCCGTCCATCCGGACGGCCCGCCTCGATGCGTGCGGGGCGTCCTATCCTGGGCGGGTGATCTCCCGTGCCCTGGCGATGCGCCTGCGGGACGCCGGGCTCGCCTGGCGGCCCAGCAAGGGCGACTGGTTCCAGCTCGTCGCCGAGGACATGGACGGCTCGGGCACGGACGTCTTCACCGTCAGCGACATGACGATCGAAGCGCACGATTTCCCCACCGGCACGGTGCTCGGGTTCAACGGCACCACGGAGTGGGCGCTCGACTCGGTCGACCTGGCCGACGCACTGTGGTTCCCGCGTGAGGACCAGCTGCGGAACGCACTCCGGCACACCTTCGAGTTGCTCGAGCGCGACGGCGACGCATTCAGCGTCGTCACGGTGTTCCTCGGGCATCGCCGGCGGTTCACCGCCGACGCGCCCGATGAGGCCTACGGTCTCGCCGTGCTGCAGCAGGTCAGCGCCAGCAGCTGAGCCGCAGCTGGGGCTGGGTTGGGCGGGCCGGGCTCAGGAGGGCGTCACCGGGACCGGCGCGGTGTCCGCGATCGGACCCGCGGTCCTGCCCCGCAGATCCGGCGACCATCGCCGCCCGATCGTGGCCGTCAGCAGCGCCAGCAGCATCAGCCCCCATGCGCACGCGAAGGCCGCCGCGGGGCCCGCACTGTCGAGCAGCAGCCCCGCCAGGGCGGCCCCGAGCGCCACGCCGATCAGCTGGCCGGTGTTCGTCCAGCCGTACGCCTCCGCGGTGTCGCTGAACCGCACCGACGACGAGACGATCGCCGACAGCACGCCGAGCGCGGGCGCCAACCCGAAGCCGGACACCACGAGCGCCACCGAGATCGCCCAGAAGCCGCCGACGAACGGCAGGGCGGCCGCGCCGACCGCCACGATCAGCAGGCGCTGCGCGAGCGCCCACCGGCCGATCGGCAGCCTGCCGAGGGCGAAGCCGCCCGCCAGCGACGCCACCGCCCAGATCGCCAGCACCACGCCGCTGATCGGATCGTCGGTACCGAATGCGCCGGGCACGCTCGCCTCGATGGCGGCGCAGGAGGCGATCACGAGGAACCCGACGACGACGGACAGCAGCACCGGCGGCCGGGCCAGTACCACCCCGAAGCGTCGCCGGCTGCGCGGAATACGCACCCGACCCACCTCGGGGGAGGAGGCGAACCAGGCACCGCCGCCGAGCAGCAGCACGACCGACAGCAGCAGGCCGAAGGTGGTGCCGATGCCGGTCGCGACGAACGTCACCGCCACCGGGCCGCCGACCCAGATCAGTTCCTGCAGCGCCGCGTCCATCGAATACAGGGGCGTCAGCTGCCGGGCCGAGACGAGCTTCGGATAGATGGTGCGCACCGCGGACTGGATCGGCGGAAAACTGAGGCCCGCGAGCAGGGCGAGGCCTACGGTTCCCTCGATCGGCAGCCGTACCAGGGCGATCACCGCGACCGCCGCCGCGCAGACCGCGACGGTGATGAGGATCACCGGCCGCATGCCGACCCGGCCCATCAGTCGGCTCGTCGCCGGCCCGGACACGGCCTGCCCGATGCTGAGTGCCGCGAGGACCACACCGGCCGCGGCGTAGGACGCCGTACCGCGCTGCACATGGAAGAGAAGGCCGAGCGACAGCATGCCCGACGGGAGCCGCGCCGTCAGTTGGGCCGCGATGATGCGAGCCACTCCCGGCGTTCTCAACAGGTCGCCGTATCCGTTGCTCACAGGTCCTCGAGCGTAGCGGCCGGGCGGTGTCGAGACGCCCTGCGCAGGACTGTCGCAGCCCTGTCGGAGGGCTGCCGTACCGTCGCCTCCGCACCCGTTCATCCACAGGCGTCACCGAGTTATCCACGACACGCCCACGGACATTCCACAACATGTTGTGGTGTTGTATTCACCGCACCCGCACATATGGTGGTCACCCGTCCGACCGGCAACGACGACACGGTCACGGCGACTTGGTCACAGCGACCCGGTCCGGACGACACGGTCCGGACGCGGCAGAAGGAGAGTTCATGGGCATCACGGTCATCAAGCGCAACGGCGAGCGCGAGCAGTACGACGCGAACAAGATCAACCTGGCGATCGAGCAGGCCGCGACGGGGCTCGACCCGAACATCACCTGGGTCACGCAGATCGCCTCCGAGTTGGAGTTGACGCTGTTCGACGGCATCACCACGCAGCAGCTCGACGAGGCGGTCATCCAGGTGGCGCTGCAGAACGTGAAGGACGACCCGGCGTTCGACACCGTGGCCGCCCGGCTGCTGCTGAAGACCATCTACAAGGGCGTGCTCGGCGACTACGAGACCGCCGGAGGTCGGACCGCCGACGTGATCGCCGCCCTGCACCGCGACCACTTCGCCGGCTACATCCGGCGCGGCGTCGACGAGCAGTTGCTCGACGACCGGCTGGCCACCATGTTCGACCTCGACGCCCTCGCGGCCGCGCTCGACCCGGCCCACGACGAGCTGCTGAAGTACATCGGCGTGGTCACCCTGAACAACCGGTACGGCATCAAGGCGCGCGACGGCCAGCCGCTGGAGGTGCCCCAGTACTTCTGGATGCGCGTCTCGATGGGGTTGTCCCTGAACGAGGCCGACCCGACGGCTGCCGCGCTCGGCTTCTACCGCAAGATGGCCGGCCTCGACTACCTTGCGGCCGGTTCCACGCTGGTGAACGCCGGGACCAAGTACCCCCAGCTCTCCAACTGCTTCGTGCTCGAGATGCAGGACGACATCGAGCACATCGCCAAGACCACCCGCGACGTCATGTGGCTGACCAAGGGCACCGGAGCGCTCGGCCTGTCGGTCACCAAGCTGCGGGCGCAGGGCAGCCCCATCCGCTCCAACAACACCACCTCCACGGGTCCGATCCCGTTCATGCACACGGTCGACTCGGTGCTGCGGGCCGTCAGCCGCGGCGGCAAGAAGTTCGGCGCGGTCTGCTTCTACATGGAGAACTGGCACCTCGACTTCCCCGAGTTCCTCGACCTCAAGCAGAACTCCGGCGACCCGTACCGGCGCACCCGCACGGCCAACACGGCCGTGTGGATCTCCGACGAGTTCATGAAGCGGGTGCAGCACGACGGCGACTGGTACCTGTTCGACCCGCTGGAGGTCGGCGACCTCAACGAGCTGACCGGCAGTGCCTTCTCGGAGCGGTATGCCCACTACATCGCCGAAGCGGACGCCGGGCGCATGCGCGCCTTCAAGCGCATCGGGGCGCGGGAGCAGTTCAAGGCCATCCTCATGGCGCTGCAGACCACGTCGCACCCGTGGCTCACGTGGAAGGACACGATCAACAACCGTGCCCTGAACAACAACACCGGCACGATCCACTCCTCCAACCTGTGCACCGAGATCACGCTGCCGCAGGACCGCGACAACGCGTCGGTGTGCAACCTGGCGTCCATCACCCTCGGGCGCCACCTCATCGAACTGCCGGACGGCAGCCTCGGCATGGATTGGGCGCGCATCGCCGAGAGCGCCAGGTCGGCGGTGCGGCAGCTGGACAACCTGATCGACATCACGGTGTCGAGCGTCGACGAGGCCGACCACTCCAATCAGCAGAACCGCGCCATCGGCCTCGGAGTGATGGGCTTCACCGACGTCGTGGAGCGCATGGGCATCTCGTACGAGAGCGAGCAGGCGTACGACCTGATCGACGAGATCGTGGAGCACGTCTCCTACGCCGCCATCGAGGCGTCGGTCGAGTTGGCGGCCGAGCGGGGCGCCTACCCGAACTTCGCCGGCTCGCGCTGGTCACAGGGCATGGTGCCGTTCGACACGATCGCGATCACCGAAGCCGAGCGCGGCGTACCGGTGCAGGTGGACCGTACGACGCGGCTGGACTGGGATGCGCTGCGTGCCCGCGTGGCCGGGGGTGTGCGCAACGCGACCCTGATGGCGATCGCACCGACCGCCAACATCGGCCTGGTCGCCGGTACGACGCCCGGGCTCGACCCGCAGTTCTCGCAGATCTTCAGCCGCTCCACGTCCAGCGGCAAGTTCTTGGAGGTCAACCGCAACCTCGTCACGGTGCTGCAGCGTGCGGGGCTGTGGGAGTCGGTGCGCGAGCAGATCCTGCGCAGCCAGGGCGACATCCAGCACATCGACGCGATCCCCGACTCGATCAAGGCCACCTACCGCACCAGCTTCCAGCTGTCGCCGTACGCCTTCCTCGAGGTCGCGGCGCGGGCGCAGAAGTGGATCGACCAGGCGATCAGCCGCAACATGTACCTCGAGACGCGCGACGTCGGCGACATGATGTCGATCTACTCCGCGGCGTGGGAGCGCGGCATCAAGACGACTTACTACCTGCACATGAAGCCGCGGCACACCGCCGAGCAGTCCACGGTGCGGGTGAACAAGGCGGAGGACCTGAGTGCGGCGGCGGCCGCCGGCCCACGGCGTGGCTTCGGCCGACCGGCGCCGCAGCCGCAGCCGCAGCCGGCCCCCGCCCGTCGGGGCTTCGGCGGGGTCTCCCGCACCGAGTAGCCGGCGGCGAGTAGCCCGCACGGCGCTGCGCCGCACCCCGATTTCGTCGAGAATGATCACCAGAAGGAGAACCAGATGAGCATCTTGGGTACCGGAATTCAGGAAGGCCTGCTGCTGAAGCCGGTCAAGTACCAGTGGGCGATGGACCTGTACGAGCAGGCGGTCGCGAATACCTGGTTCCCGAACGAGATCCAGCTCGGTGAGGACATCGCCGATTTCAAGCGGATGACGGATGAGGAGCGGCACGCCGTCACCTTCCTGATGAGCTACTTCAACCCGAGCGAGCTGCTCGTGAACAAGGCGCTCGCATTCGGCGTGTACCCCTATGTCAACGCTCCCGAGGCGCACCTGTACCTCGCGAAGCAGATGTGGGAGGAGGCGAACCACTGCATGTCGTTCGAATACGTGCTGGAGACCTTCCCGATCGACCGCGATCAGGCGTACGGGTCGCACGTGCATGTGCCGTCGATGGCTCGCAAGGAGCAGTTCGAGGTCGAATTCATCCGCCGCATGACTGAGGAGACCCTGGACATCACGACGACCAAGGGCAAGCAGGACTTCGTGCGCAACCTGGTCGCCTACAACGTGATCCTGGAGGGCATCTGGTTCTACTCGGGCTTCATGGTGGCGCTGTCCTTCCGGCAGCGGAACCTGCTGCGCAACTTCGGCTCGCTGGTGGACTGGATCGTGCGGGACGAGTCGTTGCACCTGAAGTTCGGGATGAACCTGATCCTCACCGTGCTGGAGGAGAACGAGGACCTGCAGACGCCGGAGTTCGCCGAGGAGATCCGCCAGATGATCCTGAACGCCGTCGAGATGGAGGAGCAGTACAACCGCGACCTGCTGCCGAACGGCATCCTGGGGCTGAACGCGACGTACATCAATCAGTACGTCAAGTACCTGGCCGACCGGCGCCTGGAGGAGCTCGGCTTCGAGCCGGCCTACAAGGTGTCCAACCCGGCCAAGTGGATGGCGACCGCCAACGACACCCTGCAGCTGGTCAACTTCTTCGAGTCGACCAACACCTCCTACGAGTCGAACGCGAGCGCCACGGTCGGCGCCCGCTGACTCGGCTCAGTCGATCCGACACCTGTTCGGGACTCGCACACCCGAGCGCCGAGGTGTGCGAGTCCCGAACGAGTGCATGAGTCGGGCGCAGGTGGCGCGG
This sequence comes from uncultured Amnibacterium sp., assembly GCF_964250715.1. Classification (GTDB taxonomy): domain Bacteria; phylum Actinomycetota; class Actinomycetes; order Actinomycetales; family Microbacteriaceae; genus Amnibacterium. Next base: position 12,691 of record NZ_CAXUGX010000019.1, on the reverse strand, counting down.
GGCAGGATGGCTGGGTGATCGGCATCGTCCTGCTGCGCGGCGTCAACATCGGTGCCGTGCGCATCCCCATGCAGCAGCTCGCGCAGGCGCTGACCGTCAGCGGATTCGACCAGGTGCGGACCGTGCTGGCCAGCGGCAACGTCGTCGTCTCCAGCGATCTGCAGGACCCGCAGGCCATCGCCGACGAGGTCGCGGCGGTCGTCCGCAGCGTCTTCGGTTTCGACCTGGCCGTCATCGGCGTCGCGCCCGACACGATGCAGTCGGCGGTGGACGACTACCCCTTCCCGAGGGCCGGCGACCGTCATGCCTACGTGGTGTTCGCGCACGACCGGGCCGCGCTCAACGAGTTGGCGCAGTCGGCCGGCGACCTGGACCCGACCGTGGAGCGGGTGCAGCGCGGCGGCACTGCCCTGAACGGCACTGTCCTGTACTGGGATGCCCCGAAGGGCCAGACGCTCGCCACCACGTTCGGCAAGCAGTACGGCAGGCGGCAGCAGTCCGGCGCGGTGACGACCCGCAACCTGAACACACTGGAGAAGATCCTCGCGATCGCCTGAAACAGTCCGATGCCCGACGAACTCCCCGAACTGATCGTCTTCGACGCGATCGCGTGGCACGAGTGGCTGGACGAGCACCATGCCGCCGGTGCCGGCGACTGGTTGCGGCTGGCCAAGAAGGGCACGACCGTGCCGACCAGCCTGACGTACGACCAGGCCCTCGACGAGGCGCTGTGCTCTGGCTGGATCGACGGTCAGGTGCGCCGGGCCGACCAGGTGACCTTCGCGCAGCGGTTCACGCCGCGTCGCCTGCGGAGCGTCTGGTCGCAACGCAACACCGCCCTGATCGAGCGGCTGACCGCACAGGGGCGGATGCGGCCGGCCGGCTTGGCACAGGTGGAGCGAGCGAAGGCGGACGGCCGGTGGGCGGCCGCCTACGCCGGATCGCGCACCATCGAGGTGCCGGATGATCTGGCGACGGCGCTGGCTAACGATCCGGCGGCGGCCGCGATGTTCGCGACGCTCGACCGGCAGGACCGCTACGCGGTGCTGCTGCGCCTGCACTCTGTGAAGCAGGCGACCACGCGCGCCGCCCGGATCGTGCGGACGGTCGAGCTGCTCCGGCGCGGGGAGGTCCCGCACCCCCACCGGCCGACCCCGTGAGTGTCGAACTCCCGGCCGGCGCCCGGCTCGGTAGGGGATGCTGACCGGGCAGCGAGTACGGAGTCGTCCTCACGGGGCCGGCGGCTCTGGATGACTCTGGATCGACTCTGGATCGCTCTGGTCGACTCCGCGACGAAGTCGGTGTGGATCGATTCCGATCTCCTCGGAACAGCCGACCGGCGTGGTGGTTGTCCTCGGGGGAGCCGGTCGCGGTACCGCCACCGCCGCTGCTCGGCCAGACGAACTCGGCCACACGAAATGGAGACGCGCGTGACTCGCACCCTGGAACCGACCGCACTCGGCCACTCGCCGTCGGTGGAACGTCTGCCGGCGCGCGACAAGACCGTCATCGCCGTGCTGCTGGTCTCCACATTCGTCGTCGTGTTGAACGAGACGATCATGAGCGTCGCGATCCCGGTGCTCGTGAAGGATCTGCACATCACCACCAGCACGGGTCAGTGGCTGTCCACCGGATTCGCGCTGACCCTGGCCGTGGTGATCCCGGTGACCGGGTTCCTCATCCAGCGCATTCCAACGCGCCGGCTGTTCGTGCTGGCGCTCGGGCTGTTCTCGCTCGGCACGCTGTCCGCGGCCCTCGCGCCCGGGTTCGAGGTGCTGCTGGCGGCACGTATCGTGCAGGGGGCCGGTACCGCGGTGATGATCCCACTGCTGATGACGACGGTGATCACCCTGGTGCCGGAGTCGCGTCGCGGCAGCATCATGGGCGTCATCTCTGTGGTCATCTCGGTCGCCCCCGCACTCGGACCGACCATCTCGGGCATCGTGCTCAGCCTGCTGGACTGGCGGTGGATCTTCTGGGTCGTGCTGCCGATCGCGGTCGCCGCCCTGCTGATCGGATCGCGACTGATCCAGAACGTCGGCGAGACCCGGCACGTCCCGATCGATATCGTCTCGATTCCGCTGGCGGCACTCGGCTTCGGTGGGCTGGTCTTCGGACTCAACGCGGTCGGCGAGGCGGCCAGTGAGCCGGCCGGCGCCTCGTCGCCGGCGTCCATCTGGCTGCCCGCGGCGCTCGGTGCGGCGGCGTTGACCGCGTTCGTGCTGCGTCAGCTGGCGCTGCAGCGCACCGACCGGGCGCTGCTCGACCTGCGGCCGTTCGCCTCGCGCATCTTCACCGCATCGGTGCTGGCTGGTGCGCTCGCGTTCCTCGCGCTGCTCGGCAGCGCCATCCTGCTGCCCATCTACCTGCAGTCGGTGCTGCACGTCACTCCGCTCGTCACCGGGCTGCTCGTGTTGCCCGGCGGCGTGGTGATGGGGGTGCTCGGTCCCCTGGTCGGCCGCGGCTACGACCGCTTCGGGCCGCGCGCCCTGCTGATCCCGGGCACCGTCGTCGTGACCGGCGCCCTCGTGCTGCTGTCGTTCGTGGACGATCGCACGCCGCTCTGGTTCGTGCTGGCCGGGCACATCGCGCTCAGCATCGGCTTGGCCGGCGTGCTCACGCCGCTGTTCACCGCGGGGCTCGGCGCGGTACCCCAGCGGTTCACGTCGCATGGCAGTGCGATCTTCGCGACGGTGCAGCAGGTCGGCGGCGCAGCCGGCACCGCCCTGTTCATCACCCTGCTGGCGGTGCAGACCCGGGTCGGCACCACGGACGGGCTCTCGCTCGAGGCGGCCAACGCCTCCGGTGTCCGCCTGGCCTTCCTGGTCGGCGCGGCGATCATGGTGGTGGCGATCGTGGTGTCGTGCTTCGTGACGAAGCCGGTGTCCGCGGACGTGGAGGCGGTCGACCAGCGCCGGGAGGACCAGCACCGGGACCGGACCGCCGTCTCCGCCTGAGCAGGCACAGCACCGGGCGTCCGTCTCCGCTGCGCCGCCGCGAGCGGTCAGGCGACGGGGGAGGCCTTCAGCGGCAGCAGGCGTGCGTACACGGTCAGCGCGATCGCCATCGTTGTGACGTGCATCAGGGCCAGCGCGAGGATCGGAGCGATGCCGGTGGCGGCCGCGGTCGCCGCGCCGAGGGCGATGTCGGGGATGAACGAGACCACCAGCAGCGCCGGCGCGAGCACCTTCAGCACGCGGCGCGGGTCTGCTGCGCGTCGATTCACGATCGTCCAGCCGATTGCGCCGGCGACGGACGTGACGACCGAGAAGGCGATGTCGATGGCGGGCGTGAGCGGCGGGGTCGCCGTTGCGCCGAGGGCGACCGCGATCAGCGCGATAGCGGCGTTCACGACGCTCGTGAGCACCGCGGCCACCACCGCGGCGAGCGCGATGCGCGAGGCGGCGGCCGTGGTGCCGGTGCGGGTGCGGGTGGTCGTGGTGGTGACAGCGGATGCGGTCATGGGGCTCCTCCTCAGGCGGGTACCGGTCCGTGCCGGTGCGATATGACTTCACCCTGCTGGAACCCCGTGCGGCTGTCGTCCGCCGCCGGTGGTAACCGCATACTGCGGCTGCTGTAAACCGCCGTGGCGCGGCCACTGACCCGCACCTGCTCTCCGAACAATTCAGGCCATTTCGAGGAATGAAGGCGGAACCGGGGCTGTGGGGGCGCAGGTTCTCGAAATGTCCTGAATTCCTCGGTGGGATGCGGGTCGTGACGCCGCCGGGTTACTCCGCGCGCAGGCCGTCGGGGCGCATGCGGCGGGTTGCGGCCGGCAGGCTGAGGGCCGTCACCAGCAGGGGGACCGCCAGCGCGGCGGCGGCACTGGCGGCCAGCATCGACGGATCGACGGTGAAGTCGCGCGAGACGATCGCGAGCAGTACCCCGCCCAGGGCGACTCCGGTCACCACCGCCAGGCCGACGCCGATGACGACCGGCAGGGCGCTCTCCCACAGGATCGAGCGGACCATGACGGCGCGCGGCATCCCCACGGCCGACAGCGTCGCCAGCATCTGGCGCCGCTCCCGCAGCTGGTCGCCGATGGAGACCAGCATCACGCCGCCGATCAGCAGCAGCACCAGCACGAGACCGACGGTCAGCCCTCGCTGGATCGCGGCGTAGGGGCGGGTGGTCGTCGCGTAGCCGGTGGGGGACACGCTGATCAGCGGCACCGTCGCGGCAGCGGCGGCGATCACCCGATCGCGAGTCTGGGACGCCGCATCCGGTGGGACGAGCGCTTGCACGTCCACCGGTCCGGCCGAGGCGAGCCGCACCGCGGCCGGGGTCGCGAACAGGTCGGTCGTGCCGAAGCCCAGCGACTTCGCCGCACTCGTCAGCTGCAGGTGCCGGATCCGGGCCGGCGCCGCCCACTTCAGGTGACCCTCAATCGACCGGACGATCCGGCCCGCGACGACGCGGGCGGTCGCCGCGGATCCCGTGAAGACGTCGCCGTCGGCGCAGGACCCGAGATGCGCTAGGCGCGCCAGGTCGGCGCAGGTACCCACCCGCAGGCCGATGCCGACGCCGTCGACCGCAGTCCTCGTCGTGACCGAGGTGATTACGGCCGCTGGTTCGGTTCCGGTGCCCGTTCCGGCTCCTGTTCGTGATCCGGCTCCCGCTCGCCCCAGCCGATCGCTCAGCTCCTGCGCCGTCGGTGCCGACAGCCGCAGCGCGGCGACGACCAGGCCGCCCTGCTGCTGCGGCAGCGCCGCATCCCGCGTATAGGCGCCGCTCAGCCCGGCGAAGAGCATCTGCAGGGCGATCGCACCGGCGAGCACGATCGTCACGGCGCCCACGACCCGGGCGGTGGTGCTGCCGCCGTGGCGGATGCGGCCCGTCGCGAACTGCCACGACACCGCACCGCCGTGGGTCGCGCCGGCCAGGCGCTCGCTGAGCCATGGCAGCAAAAGCAGTGCGCCGATCAGCAGCAGCGTCACTCCAGCCGCGACCGCCGGCACGCTGCCGCTGCGATCCGCGGAGAACCGTCCGACGGAGAGGCCCAGCAGGCCGCCGGCGGCGACCAGCGGGACCAGCCGCCACCACAGCCGGCGACGCCGCTGCCGGGCCCGACGGGCGACGCCGAGCGGCTCGATCACGGTCGCGCGCAGCGACACCAGCGCCGAGCCCACCGCCAGCAGCGGCACGATCACCATGATCAGCGCCACCGCCGGTGCAGGCGGCACTGCGTCGGACGGGAAGACGCTCAGGCTGGCGACGCTGAACGCGCCCAGTCCCTGCCGGGCGACCGCGAACACCGCGATGCCGACGACGTCGCCGATCACCGCAGCGACGAGTGCTTCCGTCAGCGCGAGACGGGTGGTGGCGGAGCGACTGAGTCCCAGCAGGCGGACCGACGCGAGCCGCAGGTCGCGCCGCTCCGCGCCGAAGCGGCCGGCGATCGTCACGACGACACCGACGGGCAGCAGCACGATGAGGACGCCGACCACCAGCAGCAGGGCGAGCACCGCGTCGAGGGGCTGCGGGACGTCGGGGCGGTCACCGAATCCGACGACGCGGTCGGTCGTGCCGGAACCGACGACCAGCCGATCGTCGACCGCCAGGTACTTCAGGTCCGTCGGGCCGAGCAGCGCGGCGGGCCCGACGACTCCGACGACCTTGTACGGCAGGGCGGCGCGCAGGGGTGCGCCGTCGGACGAGGCGAGGGCGTCACGCAGGGCGGGCGAGACGAGCATCTGCCGGTCGCCCGGCAGGGCGGTCACGCCGGCCGGCAGGGACGGGTGCTGCCCGTCCGGGTGCACGACCAGGCCGGTGACCGACACATCCCCGACGGAGTAGGAGGTGGTGCCGGCTACGAGCGACCGCTCCGACGGGGCGGCTGCGCCGCTGACGAGCCGCCACGCGTTGCTTCGCGCGTCGCGGGCGGCGAGCGCGCCGGGAACGCTGACGGCCAGCATCAGCAGCGCGACGGCGAGCCCGGTGGCGAGGGCGATCAGCCCCGTGCGCACCAGGGCGTCGCGGCCCTGCAGCGAGAACCGGACGGCGAGGGAGATCAGTGCGCCGGTCACACCAGCACCCGCAGGTCGCGGGCGGCGCCGTCCCGCACCGTCACCTCGCGGTCGGCGTATGCGGCCACGCGCGGCTCGTGCGTGACGAGCAGCACGGCGGCGCCGCTCTCCCGGGCCGCCGTGGTGAACAGCTGCAGCACCAGCTCGCCGGACAGCGAGTCGAGCGCTCCGGTGGGCTCGTCGGCGAAGACCACCTTCGGTGTGGTGATCAGGGCGCGGGCGATCGCGGTGCGCTGCGCCTGTCCGCCCGACACCTCGCCGGGACGCAGCCCCGCCACCTGCTGCACCTGCACCCGCTCCAGCCAGTCGGTAGCCAGACGCTCGGCGCGGCGACGACCGATGCCGTTCAGGCGCAGCGGCAGGGCCACGTTCTCCAGACAGGTCAGCTCGGGAACCAGGTGGCCGAACTGGAACACGAAGCCGAAGTGCTCGCGTCGCAGCCGGCTGCGCTCCGCGTCGCTCGCCCGCACCAGGTCGCGGCCCGCGTACTGCACCGTGCCGCCATCCGCCCGCACGATGCCGGCCATGCAGTGCATCAGGGTCGACTTGCCGGAACCGGAGGGACCGATGATCGCGACGATCTCGCCGGGGTCGACGGCCAGAGACGCACCGGCCAGCGCACGGGTCGGGCCGAACGACTTCGTCAGGTCGACGGCCTCGATCAGCGGGCTCATCGGGACACCTCGGCCCGCAGGCCGTCCATGCGCGCCGCGGTGACCTCGAGCCAGCGCAGGTCCGCCTCCAGGTGCATGAGCGCGTGGTCGCAGATCAGCTGTGTGGCGAAGTCGCCGCCCTGCTTGCGGCGGGTCAGCTCGCGCATCTGCTGCAGGTGGGCGGCGCGCTGCGTGTCGAGCAGCATCGTGGCGTCCCCGGTCGTCAGCAGGGCCAGGACGACCTTGGTGTACAGCGTGCTCTGCAGGTAATTCGTCGGAGGTTCGGGCGTGCCGAGCCAGTCGCGCAGCTCGGTGACGCCTGCGTCGGTGATCGCGTAGCGCTTGCGGTCGGGGCCGTCGCCCGGCTCGACGCCCGCGACCTGGATCAGGCCGTTGCCGAGCATGCGCGCCAGCGCGGCGTACACCTGGCCGTAGGCGACGGGACGGTCCCCGCCGAAGTGCTGGTCGTACGACCGCTTGAGGTCGTAGCCGTGGGCGGGCTCGGGATCGAGCAGGCCCAGCAGCGTGCGCGGGAGTGACATGGCGGCGACTATACACAGCTGTGTACACACCGCGATTACTACTGCGTCACCGCGTGTCGCGGCGCTGCCTGCGCGCCGAAGAATTCAGGCGATTTCGAGGAATGAAGGCGAAACCGGGGCTGTGGCGGCCCGGGTTCTCGAAACGTCCTGAATTCTTCGGCGGTCGCCGACCCCGGGTGCGGTCAGAGGGTGCTGCCGTCGTTCGGGACTGCATCTGCATCCGGGGTCGGCGGGACCGCGGGGGCGGCCGGAGCGGGAGTCGGAGTCGGAGTCGGCGCCGAAGCCGCCGGCGCGGCGGGTGCGGTCCTGGTGGACGTGGTCGTCACCGGGCGGGTCGGGGGAGACGCGGCGGGCTTGCGGGCGCGGGAGCGGGCCGTCTTCGCCTGCGCCGTCACCTGCTGGGCGACGCTCGGTGCCTGCTCCGCGGACTGCTTGGCCTTGGGCAACTCCGCCTCCGCCCGGCTCAGGTAGGTCTCCCACCGCGACTGCATCGGCTTGATCAGGCCACCGCCGACGCCGACGACGAGGATGCCGCCGACCGTCGCCAGCACGGTGATCAGCACCGGGATCGTGACCGTGACCGCCACGCCGAGCTGGTTGAGGGCGGCGATGATGCCCAGGAACAGGATGGCGATGCTGGCGATGTTCGCGACGACCCGGCCGTAGGAGACCGAGCCGAGCAGCGTCTGGATCAGCGACTTCGCGGCCGCGGCGATGGCGGCGGTGATGATCACGATGATGATCGCGACGATCACCTGGGGCAGGTAGCCGATGATCGTGGCGAGCAGCGTACTGATCGGGTTCGGGCCGAAGACACCGAACGCGAATTCCAGCACGAACAGCACGAGCGCGTAGTAGACGATCCTGGCGACGAGGCCGGCGGCGTCGATCTTGGACTGCTCCAGGGCCTTGGCGATGCCGCCGCGTTCGACCAGCCGGTCGAAGCCGACGCGCTGCAGCAGCCGGGCCAGGGCGCGGGAGATCAGCCGCGCCAGGATCAGGCCGACGACCAGGATGACGATCGCCAGCAGCAGCTTGGGGATGAACGCGATGACGATCGCGAGTCCGTCGAGGAACGGGTTCATGGGCCGGTGGGTCCTTTTCTCGGGTGGTGCGCGTGTTCGCGCGAAGGTGCAGGGGATGACCGTGGCGAAGTCCCCTGGGTGTCCGCTGACCGCGGCGATCCCGGGTAGCGCGGCCGGTGGTCAGGCAGTCAAGCCAGCGAGAGCGCGCTGGATGCGCTGCAGTGACACCGGCTGCGTCGTGCCCAGGTGCTGGGCGAACAGGCTGAGTCGCAGCTCCTCCAGCAGCCAGCGCACCCGCACGAGCCGTTCCGGCATCTGCTCCGTCAGCGGCAGCGGGCCGCCGGCATCCAGGTACATCTGCGTCGCCGTGCGCACCTCGATCGACCAGGCGCGATCCCTCGCCGCCTGCGCGGGCAGGCGCTCCAGGCGGTGGGCGACGCCGGCCAGATAGACGGCCAGCCGCGGGATGCGGGCGGCGCCGTCGATGCGGACGAAGCCCGGGTGCAGCAGGGCCGACACCTGCGTGCGTGCGTCGTGCACCGCGGGCAGCAGCGCCGGGCTCGCCGCGTCGCGGATCGCGCGGTCGGCCTCGCGCCCTGCGGCGAGCGCCGCTGCCGTCGCGGCCACCACGGCGAACAGGTCGTCGAGCACGCGGCCGGCCAGCACGGCCCGCACCCGCTCGAACTCCTCCGCGGTCCAGACAGTGGCGTCCTCGGTTTCGGCGGCCACGACCGCATCGACGACCGCGATCAGGCAGTCGTCGAAGAGGGCCGGCGTGCTCGGGTAGGGGCTGGCGGCGAGCGCCAGCTTCTCGGCGCCCGACAGATGCTGCTGGACGTATGTGTTCGGCGATGGAGTCGCGAGCAGCAGTAGTCGCCGCAGCCCGAGTCGGCCGGCGGCGAGCTGCTCCGCGGGAGTCGCGAGCAGGCGGACCCCCACCGTCGCGCCCTCGTCGACGAGCGCGGGATAGGCGCGCACGACGCCGCCGGCCTGCCGGCTGTCGAGCACGCGCGGCAGTCCCTGCTCCGGGAACGTCGTCAGCCCGCTCCGCTCGACCGCCGGACTCGCGCCCGTGCCGTGCTCGCCCTTGCCCAGCCCGCTCGCGCCCTGCCCGCCCGTGCTGCGCGCATGCACCTGCGCGACCGAGGCGCGCGCCTGCGCGGCGAACCGCCGCTGCAGGGCGGCGAGGTCGGTGTCGCGGCCCAACTGCCGACCGCCGTCGCCCAGCACGGCGAAGGTGGGGCGCAGGTGCGGCGGCAGGCGGTCGAGATCGAAGTCGGTGGGTGCCGGGTTGCTGCCGGCGACCCGGCGCACGCTGCGGGCCAGCGCGTCGATGAGCGGCCCTGGCGTGCCTCCAGCCTCCGGCCCCTCGGGCAGATCGGCCACCAGCCGCCGGGCCCAATCCGCGGTCGGTACCACGGAGCGGCGCAGCGGCTTCGGCAGCGTCTTCAGCAGGGCGGCGACGAGTTCGGTGCGGAAGCCCGGCACCTGCCAGTCGAAGCCGTCGGCGGTCAGCCCGGCGAGCAGCGGCAGGGGGACCCGCACGGTGACGCCGTCGTCGTCGGTGCCGGGCGCGAAGCGGTAGGTCAGGTCCAGGCGCTGCTCGCCCTGCCGCCAGACCGGCGGGAAGTCCCGCTCGTCCACCTCCGGCGCCGCCTCGGGCTCGACCAGGTCGTCCCGCTGCATGGTCAGCAGGTCCGGCGACTCCGCTCGTGCTCCGCGCCACCAGGTCTCGAAGGCGCGAACGCTCGCCACGTCGATGGGGATGCGAGCGTCGTAGAAGGCGAAGATCCGCTGCTCGTCCACGCCGACCGCCTGCCGGGCGCGCTCCGCCTGCTCGCCCAGGTCGCGGATCAGCCGCCGATTGGCTCGGTCGAAGTCGTAGACGCGGTCCCGCGTGATGTCCGTGGGCCAGTCGCCGTCGACCAGGGCGTGCTCGAGGAACAGGTCGCGGGCGTGCGGCAGGTCGATGCGGGCGTACTGCACGCGGCGCTGCTGCACGATCGGGACGCCGAACAGGGTGACGCGCTCGTCGGCGACCGCGGCGCCCTGCTTGCGCTCCCAGCGCGGGGAGCCCACGGCCCGCTTCACCAGGTCGCCGGCGATCGGCTCCGCCCAGGCCGGATCGATCGCGGCGACCACCCGGGCGAAGAGGCGCGAGGTCTCCACCAGCTCCGCGGTCATGACGGCCCGCGGCGGTTTCTTGGCCAGAGCTGAGCCGGGGAAGAGTACGAACTTCGTCTGGCGCGCCCCGGTGAACTCCACGGCGCCCCGGCGCTGCTGGGGGCCGCGACCCGGTCTGCCGGTGTTCGTCGGCAGCATCGTGCGGTCGTCGCGCAGGCCGATCTGACCGAGCAGGCCCGCGAGCAGCGACTTGTGGATGCCGTCGGCGTCGACGATCAGCGGGGCGGCTGCGGGGCCGGGGCCGGAGTCGTCGGCGGGGGTCGGAGCGGAGTCGTGGACGGGGGCGGAGGAAGCAGTGCCGCCGGAACCACGCGTATCCCGCTCCCTGCCGCCCGACCCGCGCCTGCTACCACCCGACCGATCGCCGTCCTGCAGCGCGCGTTCCAGTTGCCGCACCAGGTCCTGCCATTCCCGGATGCGGACGAAGTTCAAGAACTCGGCTCGACACTGGCGCCGGAAGGCGCTGCCGGAGAGCTGCCGCTGCTGCTCCTGCAGATGGTTCCACAGGTTCAGCAGGCCCAGGAAGTCGCTGGTCGGGTCGGTGAAGCGGGCGTGGAAGCGATCGGCCTGCTCGCGGCGGTCGACGGGCCGCTCCCGCGGATCCTGGATCGTGAGGCCCGCCACGATCGCGACCACCTCGGCGGTGCGGCCGTGGCGCCTCGACTCCAGCAGCATCCGGGCGAAGCGCGGATCGACCGGCAGTCGGGCCAAGTCGTGGCCGACCTTCGTCAGCGACGTCTCCGTCTTCAGCGCGCCGAGCTCGCGCAGCAGGTCGAGGCCCGCCTTGATGCCGCGGGAATCCGGCGGCTGCAGGAACGGGAAGCCGGCGATGTCGCCGAGGCCCAGCGACAGCATCTGCAGGATCACCGCCGCGAGGTTGGTGCGCAGGATCTCGGGGTCGGTGAACTCGGGCCGCCGGTCGAAGTCGGCCTGCGCATAGAGGCGGACCGCGATGCCGGCGCTGGTGCGGCCGGCACGGCCCGCGCGCTGGTTCGCGGACGCCTGCGAGATCGCCTCGATCGGCAGGCGCTGCACCTTGGATCGCACGCTGTACCGCGAGATGCGCGCCGTCCCCGCGTCGACGACCGCCCGAATGCCGGGAACGGTCAGCGACGTCTCCGCGACGTTGGTCGCGAGCACGATGCGCCGAGCGCCCGGCGCCCCGGAGCGCTCGAACACCCGGTGCTGCTCCGCGGCGGACAGCCGGCCGTACAGGGGGAGCACCTCCGTCGGCGCGCCCCGCTCATTCACGAGGCGCCCGCGGAGCGCCTCCGCGACGTCGCGGATCTCCGCCTCGCCCGAAAGGAAGACCAGCACGTCGCCGTCGATGTCGTGCCGCAGCTCGTCGAGGGCGTCGGTGACGCCGTCGATCAGGTCGCGGTCCTCGCCGGCGGACGACCGCGACGCAGCGCGCGCCGGACTTCTCCCCTCGTTCCCCTGCCCCTCGTTCCCCGGCTCCTCGTCCTGGTCGTCGTCGTCCACTCCCTCCGGATCGGCGGGTGCGTCCTCCGCCACGAGCGGGCGGTACCGGATCTCGACGGGATAGGTGCGCCCCGACACCTCGACGATCGGCGCGGGCGTCCCTCCCGCATCCGCGAAGTGCGCGGCGAACCGCTGCACGTCGATGGTGGCGGAGGTGATGATCAGCTTCAGGTCGGGCCGGCGCGGCAGCAGCTGCTTCAGGTAGCCGATCAGGAAGTCGATGTTCAGGCTGCGCTCGTGCGCCTCGTCCAGGATGATCGTGTCGTAGCGGGCCAGCTCGCGGTCGCGACGGATCTCGGCCAGCAGGATGCCGTCGGTCATCACGCGGATGCGGGTCTCGGCGCTCGACTGGTCGGTGAACCGCACGGAGTAGCCCACCAGGGTGCCGAGCTGCACGTCCAGCTCCTCGGCGATCCGTTCGGCGATGGTGCGTGCGGCGATCCGCCGCGGCTGGGTGTGCGCGATCGTCGACCGGCCGAGTTCCAGGCAGATCTTCGGCAGCTGCGTCGTCTTGCCCGAGCCGGTCTCGCCGGCGATCACCACCACCTGGTGGCCGGCGATCGCGCGGGCGATCTCGTCGCGCAGCTGCGAGACGGGCAGCTCGGGCGGATAGGAGATCGCGACCGTCGCCGACATGAGGGCTTCCATCCTTCCATCCCCGCCCTGCCCGTCCCGCCCCCCATCCCGTTCCGCCGCCCCGCCCCGCCTCCCCGAGCCCCCGCCCCGCCTCCCCGAGCCCCCGCCTCCCCGAGCCCCCGCCTCCCCGAGCCCCCGCCTCC
>NZ_CAXUGX010000018.1:0-29128 GCF_964250715.1 uncultured Amnibacterium sp. | reverse complement strand
GCGAACACGACGGTGCCGAACACGACGTAGTGGAAGTGCGCGACGACGAAGTAGCTGTCGGAGAGGTGGAAGTCGAGCGGCGGCGACGCCAGGATGATGCCGGTCAACCCGCCGAACACGAAGGTGATCAGGAAGCCGATCGCCCAGAGCATCGGGGTCTCGAAGGTGACCGAGCCTCGCCACATGGTTCCGGTCCAGTTGAAGATCTTCACGCCGGTCGGCACCGCGATCAACATGGTGGTGAGGGCGAAGAACGGCAGCAGCACGGAGCCGGTGACGTACATGTGGTGCGCCCACACGGTGATCGAGAGGGCCGCGATCGCGATGGTCGCGTAGACGATGGTCTTGTACCCGAAGAGCGGCTTGCGGCTGAAGACCGGAATGACCTCGGAGATGATGCCGAAGAACGGCAGCGCGATGATGTACACCTCGGGGTGCCCGAAGAACCAGAACAGGTGCTGCCAGAGGATGGCGCCACCGCCGGCGGCGTCGTAGACGTGGGCGCCGAGCACGCGGTCCGCGCCGAGCGCGAGCAGCGCGGCGGCGAGCACCGGGAACGCCATCACGACCAGCAGCGACGTCACCAGGGTGTTCCAGGTGAAGATCGGCATGCGGAACATGGTCATGCCGGGTGCCCGCATGGTGATGATCGTGGTGATGAAGTTGACCGCGCCCAGGATGGTTCCGAAGCCGGACAGGGCCAGGCCGAACACCCACAGGTTGCCGCCGAGGCCCGGCGTATAGGTCAGCGAGTTGAGCGGGGCGTACGCGGTCCAGCCGAAGGACGCGGCGCCCTGCGGGGTGAAGAAGCCGGCGACGGCGATGAAGCTGCCGAAGTTGTAGAGCCAGTAGGCGAAGGCGTTCAGGCGTGGGAACGCCACGTCGGGCGCACCGATCTGCAGCGGCATGAGGGCGTTGGCGAACCCGGCGAAGAGGGGGGTGGCGAACATCAGCAGCATGATCGTGCCGTGCATCGTGAACAGCTGGTTGTACTGCTCCGGCGTCGGCACGATCGCCAGTCCCGGCTCGAACAGCTGCGCGCGGATGACGAGGGCGAGCACGCCCGCGATCAGGAAGTAGATGAACGAGGTGATCAGGTAGAGGAACCCGATCTTCTTGTGGTCGGTGGTGGTGAGCCACTCGACGACGATGTTGCCCTTGCGGCGCGGCCCCGGTCCGTTGAACACCGCCGCCTGACCGGCCGGCAGCGTCGCCTGAGGGCGGCCGAGTGTCGTCGTCATGATGCGCTCCCGCGTCTCATCGTGGATTCGCCTCGGAGCCGGTGGGCTCCGCGGGGTTCTGGGTGCCGGGTCCGTCCTTGTTCAGGTTCGCGATCGATCCGACATTGCCCTCGGCACGGAGGCTGTCCGTGTAGGTGAGGTAGTCCGCCGGTGACACGACCTTGACGGTGAACAGCATGCGCGAGTGGTACTCGCCGCAGAGTTCCGCGCACCGGCCCTGGTACGTGCCGAGGCGGGTGGGGATGACGTCCTCGTAGTTCGTCTGCCCGGCGATCATGTCCTTCTTGTACAGGAAGTCGATCACCCAGAAGGAGTGGTTCACGTCCCGCGTGCGCAGGCGGATCTCGACCTTCTTGCCCATCGGCAGGACCAGCTGCGGGATCTGCGACTCCACGAATCCGGTGTTGCCCGTGCCTTCGCTGACCGGCCGGGCCTGCACGCCCTGCGTGTAGACCCCCTGCGTCTGGTACTCGAAGTCCCACGCCCACTGCTTGCCGTAGGCGTCGATCACGACGTCGGGCTTGGCGAACCGGTGCTCGATCTGGTTCTGGTCGCGACTGGTGAATGCGAACAGGCCGAGCACCAGGATCAGCGGCACGAGCGTGTAGAAGACCTCGATGGGCATGTTGTACCGCAGCTGCACCGGCAGCCCCGTCTGCCCGCGGCGCCGGCGATAGACGATGGCGGCCCAGAGGATCAGCCCCCAGGTGAGCACGCCGACGGCGAGCAGCACGATCCACGAGCCGACCCACAGGTCCGACACCGTCTGCGTGTGGTTGGTGACCGGCTTCTGACCGTCGATGAAGCCCGGCAGGAACCCGTGCAACTGCGAGGTGGAGCAGCCCGTGAGGCTGAGAGCGACGGCACCGGCCAGCGGCACCGCCAGGGTCAGTCGACGACGGTTGCGACGCACCTGGTGCCTCTCCGGATGAGGATGGTGATCAGTGGAAGGAGTCGCCGCAGGCGCAGCTGCCCTGCGCGTTCGGGTTGTCGATGGTGAAGCCCTGCTTCTGGATGGTGTCCTCGAAGTCGACCGAGGCGCCGTCCAGGTAGGGCACGCTCATGCGGTCGACGACGACCTCGACACCCTCGAAGTCCACCGTGGCGTCGCCCTCGAGCAGTCGCTCGTCGAAGTAGAGCTGATAGATCAGGCCGCTGCAACCGCCCGGCTGCACCGCGAGACGCAGACGCAGGTCGTCGCGCCCCTCCTGGTCGAGCAGGCTGCGGATCTTGTCGGCAGCGGCCTGGGTCAACAGGACGCCGTGGCCCGTGTCGGTGGTCGGCTTGCCGGTCAGCGTGATGTCCGTCATGCCAGCAGTGTACGCACGCGCTGGGCGGATGCGGGCGCCGTCGGCGGTGTTCGGGAGGTGTTCGGGAGATGGTGACGAAGGAGTTGACGGAGGTCAGCGGTCCCGGTCGAGCCGCGCGAGCAGCAGTGCCTCGGCGAGCACGGCTCGGTGCAGCACACCGAGGTGCTGCGACTCGTCGGGGGCGTGCGCCCGGGTGTCGGGGTCCTCGACTCCGGTGATCAGGATCTGGGCGTCGGGGAAGGTGCGGGAGAGGGTCGCGAGGAACGGGATGGAGCCGCCGACGCCGGTCTGCGCCGGTTCGGCGCCCCAGGCGTCGCGCAGCGCCCCAAGCGCGGCCGTCGCGGCGGCGCCGCCGGTGTCTGCCAGGTAGGGCTCGGCGCTGTCGACGTCGGCGACGTCGATGTGCGCACCGAACGGTGCGTGCGCCCGCAGGTGCGCCGTGAGGGCCGCCGCCGCGTCCGCGGCCCGCACTCCGGGGCCCACCCGGGCGCTGATCCGCACGCGCACACTGCCCTGCAGGGTGTTGGAGGCGTTCCGCACGTCGGGGGCGTCGATTCCGGTGACCGTGATGGCGGGCCCGCGCCACAGCCGGTCGGCGACCGAGCCCCCACCGATCGGCCGCACGCCCGGCAGCAGGCCGGCGTCGCGGGCCAGGTGCGCCGGCGCCGACGGGTCCGCGTCGGCCAGCGCATCGAAGGACCCTGCCAGCCCCGCCACGGCGACCGTGCCCTGCGGGTCCCAGAGCGTGGCGAGCAGGGTGACGGTCGCGAGCATCGCGTCGGGCACGGCGCCGCCGTACATACCGGAGTGGGAGGCGTGGTCCATCGTCGCCACGGTGACGGTCATCGTGACGTTGCCGCGCAGGCTGGTGGTCAGCGACGGCGTCCCGACGGCCGCATTGTCGGAGTCGGCGACGACGATCAGGTCGCCGGCCAGGGTGTCGGCGTTCTGCGCGAGGAAGGCGTCGAACGACGACGAGCCCGCCTCCTCCTCGCCCTCCACGAACAGGGCCAGGCCGATGCGGGGGGCGCCGGCGGTGACCGCGAGCAGTGCGCGGATCGCTGCGAGGTGGGTGACCACGCCGGCCTTGTCGTCGGAGGCGCCGCGCCCGTACAGCCGCTCCCCCCGCACGGTGGGGATGAACGGCGGCGAGGCCCAGGCGTCGTCGGGGCCGGGCGGCTGCACGTCATGGTGCGCGTAGAGCAGGACGGTCGGCGCACCCGGTGCCGGGTCGCGGCGGGCGACGACCGCCGGATTGCCCGTGCCGCCGCCGGCGGCCGGCGCGCGTCGCACCTCGACCAGGTCGAACGCCCCGGTCGCGCGCGCGTGCTCGGCGACGGCGGCGGCGCTGCGCTGCACCTGCTCGGGGTCGAACCCGGGGAAGGCGATCGAGGGGATGCGGATCAGTTCGCCGAGGGTCGCGACGGCGGCCGGGAAGCCGTCGGCCACCGCCTGCCGAACCGCCACATCGTCGCCCTGGAGGTCGGCCCCCGGCTGCGTCAGCACCATGCGCGTAAGCTTAGAAGCGGCAGAAAGCGAGGGCGTCCGTGGCCAAAAAGGCACCCGTCGAGGTGGCGCCCGAAGCGCCGGTCGGCCCCGGCAAGGGCAGGGCGACCCCGTCGCGCCGCGAGCAGGAGCAGGCCCGCCGCCGTCCCCTGGTCCCCACCGATCGCAAGGCGGCATCTCGATCGGCCCGGTCGGATGCCGCCGTCGAGCGCAACCGTGCCCGCATCGGCATGGCCAACGGCGAGGACCGCTACCTGCCCGTCAAGGACCGCGGACCGCAGCGCCGCTTCATCCGCGACGTGGTCGACTCCCGCCTGCGGCTCGGCGAGCTGCTCTATCCGGTGTTCGGTGTCTTCTTCATCGGCAGCTTCGTGATCACGGGAGCCGCCCAGAGCACCCTGTTCATCGGCCTCTGGGCGTTCGTGATCATCGTCGTCGGCGACGGCCTGCTCGCCGCCCGCGGCATCAAGCGTCGGCTGGCGACGAAGTTCGGCGACGCCGCCGTCATGAAGGGTGTCAACTTCTACGTGGTCACCCGCGTGATCCAGTTCCGCTCGCTGCGCATGCCGAAGCCCCAGGTGAAGCGGGGCACCGAGGTCCGCTGACCGATCCTGGCTCAGGCGGCGGACAGTTCGCTCGGCCAGCCCGGGCCGCGGTAGAGGAAGCCCGTGTAGCCCTGCACCAGGGTGGCGCCGGCGGCCAGTCGCTCGCGCACGTCGGCTGCGGTCATGACGCCGCCGACGCTGATGATGCAGGCGCTCGCCGGCAGCGCATCCCGCAGCACCCCCAGCACCTGCCGGGACCGGGCGGCGAGCGGCGCCCCCGACACGCCGCCCGCACCCGCGGCGTCGATCCGTTCGGCGGACGTGCGCAGGCCGGTCCGGGCGAGGGTCGTGTTCGTCGCGACGACCCCGGCCAGGCCGATGCGGCCGACCAGGGCAGCGATGTGGCGCACGGCGTCGTCGGTCAGGTCCGGCGCGATCTTCACGAGCACCGGCACGCCGCCGGCCTCCCGCAGGCAGCCGGCGAGCAGCGGCTCCAGCAGGTCCAGCTCCTGCAGCCCCCGCAGCCCGGGTGTGTTCGGCGAGCTGACATTGACCACCAGGTAGTCGGCGACCGGGGCCAGCGCACGAGCGACCGCCGCATAGTCGGCGGCCGCCTGCTCCATCGGGGTGTCGCGGTTCTTGCCGATGTTGACCCCGACGACCGGCGCACCCGGGCGTCGGCGTACCGCGGCGAGTCGACGGGCCACCGCCATCGCCCCTTCGTTGTTGAATCCCATCCGGTTGATCAGCGCCGCGTCCGCGGGCAGGCGTACCAGGCGGGGCGGCGGATTGCCGGGCTGCGGCAGCAGCGTGATGGTGCCCACCTCGATGTGGCCGAAGCCGAGCGCGGCGAGTCCCGCCACCGCGCGGGCGTTCTTGTCGAATCCCGCGGCCAGGCCGAAGGGGCTCGGGAATATGCGGCCGAGGGCATGGACCGCCGCGGAGGCGGGCGCCGCGGTCAGCCGCGACAGCACGGCGGCGACCGGAGCGACACCGCAGAGACGGATCACCGCGAACGCGATCCGGTGGGCCGTCTCGGGATCCGTCCGCAGCAGCACGGTGCGGAAGACGACGCCGTAGCCGGCGCCCAGCACACCGGTGACTGCGCGGCGGACGGCGGAAGACCGGATATCGGGGCGCAGGCCGGCACGCAGACCGGACGGGCGCTGCTCGCGCGACTCCGTTCCGCTCACGCCCCGGGTGCCGGCGAGGCGTTCTCGACCCGTAGCAGCGTGATCGCCGCCTCGAAGTCGTCCAGGGAGTCGAAGCCCTGATAGACGCTGGCGAAGCGCAGGTAGGCGACCTCGTCCAGTTCGCGCAGCGGCGGCAGAACCGCCAGGCCGATGTCGTTCGCCTCGATCTGGCTGGCGCCGGTCGCTCGGATGGTCTCCTCGACGCGCTGCGCGAGCAGGGCCAGGTCGCTCTCGGTGACCGGCCGTCCCTGGCACGCCTTCTTGACGCCGGAGACGACCTTGTCTCGGCTGAACGGCTCCAGCACGCCGTTGCGCTTGATCACGCTGAGGCTGGCCGTCTCGGTGGTCGAGAAGCGGCGGTGGCACTGCGGGCACTGCCGCCGGCGGCGAATGGCCAGGCCGTCGTCGCTGACCCGGGAGTCGATGACCCGGGTATCGGGATTGCGGCAGAACGGGCAGAACATGGGCCTTGAGGTTACCGGAAGGGTCGGGCGTCCGGGTCAGGGCCGGAAGCGGGCGTCGACGGCGTCGGCGTGGGCGGGGAGGTGCTCGGTCTCGGCGAGTACGCGGATGTGAGGTCGCGCGAGGGCGAGGGCGTCCCGGTCGTACTCGACCACCTGCTGCTGGCGCAGGAACGGGAGCACGGACAGGCCCGCGGTGAAGCGGGCCGTGCCACCGGTGGGCAACACGTGGTTGGAGCCCGCCAGGTAGTCCCCCAGGCTGACCGGCGAGTAGGGGCCGACGAAGATCGCGCCCGCGTTGACGAGCCGGGGCAGCACGGCCTGGGGGTCCCGCACCTGCACCTCCAGGTGCTCCGGGGCGTACGCGTTCACGACGGTGACGG
This sequence comes from uncultured Amnibacterium sp., assembly GCF_964250715.1. GTDB lineage: Bacteria > Actinomycetota > Actinomycetes > Actinomycetales > Microbacteriaceae > Amnibacterium. Next base: position 22,489 of record NZ_CAXUGX010000018.1, on the reverse strand, counting down.
CGGCATCCTCGTCGTCCACCAGGACGATCGCCGACTGGGCGCCGGACAGGGCCGCGGCCACCCGCTCCCGGTGCGTGGTGGCGTCCGCCCTGGCCTGCAGCCGGTCGTCCACGAGTGCGGCGAACGAGGCGGACGTCGTCACGAGCACGGCGCCGGCGAGCGGATCGTGCTCGGCCTGGCTGAGCAGGTCGGCGGCGACGAGGTCGGGATCGGCGTCCTCATCGGCGAGGACCAGGATCTCGGTGGTCCCCGCCTCTGCGTCGATACCGACGAGGCCCGCGACCGCCCGCTTCGCGGCGGCGACGTAGACGTTGCCGGGTCCGGTCACCACGTCGACCGGCTGCAGGCCGACGCCGGACACCCCGTGGGCGAACGCGCCGATCGCGCCGGCGCCGCCCATCGCGTAGACCTCGCGGACGCCGAGCAGACCCGCAGCTCCCAGGATGCCGGGGTGCACGCGGCCGCCGTACGCGCGCTGCGGCGGCGACGCCAGGGCGATCGAGCCGACCCCCGCCTCCTGTGCCGGGACGACGTTCATCACGACGCTGGAGGGGTAGACGGCGCGCCCACCGGGCACGTAGAGGCCGACCCGTCCGACGGGCAGGTACCGCTGGTGCACGACGGCACCGTCGCCGATGCGGGTGGTCGCCGGCTGCGGCACCTGCGCCCGGCTCGCGGCCCGGACGTGCTGGATCGCAGTGTCGAGGGCGGCGCGCAGGGCCGGATCGAGGTCCGCGACAGCGGCGTCGATCTGCGCCTCGGGCACCCGCAGCTCGGATGGGGCCCCGCCGTCGAAGCGCTCGGCCTGCTCGCGCAGCGCCGCCTCGCCGCGCCCGCGGACGTCGTCGATCAGCTCGGCAACGACCTGCTGCGCGGTACCCGGATCGGAGACGGCCCTCGGCAGTGCCTGATGCAGCGCCGAGGGCGTCAACTCCTGCCCACGCAGATCGATGGTCCGAAGCACGACGCCCGAGCCTACCCAGGCTCTAAATGCAGGCAGGGCCCAGGAGGGTCTTCAGTTCGCCGTAGAGGTCGGCGGTGACCTCGACCGGGAAGGGGACCTCGAACACGCGGGCGCTGTCGGCGCGCACCAGACGCAGCCGCACCTCGCTCTCGCCGGCGTGCCGGATGAGCACGTCGTTCAGCGCGGTCACGAGCTCGGTGGTGGCGCGCTGCTCCTGCACGGTGATCGTGATGGGCCCGGTACCGCCCGAGCCGCCGAGGTCGGGCGCGAACACGCTGTTGGCGTGGATGTTCATGCCGTCGTCGCGCGCGCTCACCCGGCCGCGGACCACGACGACCGCATCGTTCACGAGCGCCGGGGCGAACTCCTGGTACGCCTTGCCCAGGAACATGACCGTGATGGACCCGCCGAAGTCCTCGATCTGCACCATCGCGTACTGGTTGCCGGAGTTGCGGGCCACCCGGTGCTGCACCTCGGTGACGAGGCCGGCCAGGGTGACCTGCTCGCCGTCGGGCGCCTGCTCGAGCGCGAGCAGCTCGGCGATGCCGACGGAGGCGTGTTTGGCCAGGTGCGCCTCGAGGCCCTTCAGGGGGTGGTCGCTGACGTAGAGCCCGAGCATCTCGCGCTCGAAGGCGAGCAGGTCCTTGCGGGCCCACTCGGGCCGGTCGGGCACCCGATCGGGCTCGTCCTCGAAGTCGAACAGGCCGCCGAACAGGTCGACCTGCCCGTTCGCCTCGTTGCGCTTGATGGACACGGCGGCATCGACGGCGTCCTCATGGATCTCGAGCAACGCCCGCCGGGTCGCCCCCATGGAGTCGAAGGCACCGGCTTTGATGAGCGACTCGATGGTGCGCTTGTTCGCGACGCCGAGCGGCACCTTCCGCAGGAAGTCGTGGAACGACACGAAGCGTCCCTTCGCCTCGCGGGCGGCGCGGATCTGCTCCACGACGCCGAACCCGACATTGCGCACCGCGCCCATGCCGAACCGGATGTCGTTGCCGACGGCGGCGAAATAGCCGATCGATTCGTTCACGTCGGGAGGCAGCACCTGGATCTTCATCCGCCGGCACTCGTTCAGGTACACCGCGAGCTTGTCGCGAGCGTCGCCGACCGAGGTGAGCAGCGCGGCCATGTACTCCGCCGGATAGTGCGCCTTCAGGTACGCCGTCCAGTAGGAGAGCACACCGTAGGCGGCGGAGTGCGCCTTATTGAACGCATAGTCGGAGAACGGCAGCAGGATGTCCCACAGCGTGTCGACGGCGGCGCGGGAGTAGCCGCGGTCCTGCATGCCGGCGGCGAACCCGGCGAACTGCTTGTCGAGCTCGGACTTCTTCTTCTTGCCCATCGCGCGGCGCAGGATGTCGGCCTGACCCAGGCTGAATCCGGCGACCTTCTGCGCGATCGCCATCACCTGCTCCTGGTAGATGATCAGGCCGTAGGTGCCGCCCAGGATCTCGGCGAGCGGCGCCTCGAGCTCGGGGTGGATCGGCGTGATCTCCTGCTGGCCGTTCTTGCGGAGCGCGTAGTTGGTGTGGGAGTTGGCGCCCATGGGGCCGGGCCGGTAGAGGGCGATGAGCGCCGAGATGTCCTCGAAGTTGTCGGGCCGCATCAGGCGCAGCAGGGCCCGCATCGGGCCGCCGTCGAGTTGGAAGACGCCCAGGGTGTCGCCGCGGGAGAGCAGGGTGTAGGCGTCCTGGTCGTCGAGCTCCAGCTGCTCGAGGTCGAGCTGGAGCCGGCGGTTGGCCTGGATGTTGTCGAGCGCGTCGCCCAGGATCGTCAGATTGCGCAGGCCCAGAAAGTCCATCTTGATCAGGCCGAGCGACTCGCAGGCCGGGTAGTCGAACTGGGTGACGATCTGGCCGTCCTGCTCCCGCCGCATCACCGGGATGATGTCCTGCAGGGGGTCGCTGGACATGATCACGCCGGCCGCGTGCACGCCCCACTGCCGCTTGAGATTCTCGATGCCGAGGGCCGTCTCGAACACGGTCTTGGCGTCGGGATCCGCTTCCAGCAGCGCGCGGACGTCGCCGGCCTCCTTGTACCGCTTGTCGGCCGGGTCGATGATGCCGGACAGCGAGATGTCCTTGCCCATGACCGCCGGCGGCATGGCCTTCGTGAGCTTCTCGCCCATGCCGAACGGGAAGCCGAGCACGCGGGAGGAGTCTTTGAGCGCCTGTTTGGCCTTGATGGTGCCGTAGGTGACGATCTGCGCGACCCGGTCGTCGCCGTACTTGTCGGTCACGTAGCGGATGACCTCGCCGCGGCGGCGGTCGTCGAAGTCGACGTCGAAGTCGGGCATGGAGACGCGGTCGGGGTTGAGGAAGCGCTCGAAGATGAGCCCGTGCCGGATGGGGTCGAGGTCGGTGATGCGCATCGCATACGCGGCCATCGAGCCGGCGCCCGAGCCGCGGCCGGGGCCGACGCGGATGCCGTTGCGCTTGGCCCAGTTGATGAAGTCGGCGACCACCAGGAAGTAGCCGGGGAAGCCCATCTGCACGATCACGCCGGTCTCGTACTCGGCGCGGGCACGCACCTCGTCCGGGATACCCGCCGGGTAGCGGTCGCGCAGCCCGACCTCGACCTCTTTCACGAACCAGCTCTCCGCCGACTCCCCCGCCGGCACGGGGAAGCGGGGCATGTAGTTCGCCCCGGTGTTGAACGCCACCTCGCAGCGCTCCGCGATGAGCAGGGTGTTGTCGCACGCCTCGGGCAGGTCGCGGAACAGGTGACGCATCTGCTGTGCGGTCTTCAGGTAGAACTCGTCGGCGTCGAACTTGAACCGGTTGGGGTCATCCAGGGTTGAGCCGGACTGCACGCAGAGCAGCGCCGCGTGGCTGCCCGCGTCGCCGGCGTGGGTGTAGTGGAGGTCGTTGGTCGCCACCAGCGGCAGGCCCAGCCGCCGGGCGAGCCGCAGCAGGTCGTCCTGCACCCGGCGCTCGATGCCGAGGCCGTGGTCCATGACCTCGGCGTAGAAGTTGCCGGCGCCGAAGATGTCGCGGAAGTCGGCGGCGGCCTGCAGCGCTTCGTCGTATTGGCCGAGCCGCAGCCGGGTCTGCACCTCGCCGCTCGCGCAGCCGGTGGTGGCGATCAGGCCGTCGGCATAGGTCGTCAGCAGATCGCGGTCCATGCGGGGCTTGAAGTAGTAGCCCTCCAGGCTGGCGAGCGAGGACATGCGGAACAGGTTGTGCATGCCAGCGGTCGTCGACGCCAGCATCGTCATGTGGGTGTAGGCGCCGGAGCCGGACACGTCGTCGCTGCCGCTGCCGCCGTCGCCCCAGCGCACCCGCGTCTTGTCGCCGCGATGCGTGCCCGGGGTGAGGTAGGCCTCCGTGCCGATGATGGGCTTCAGTCCGTGCGCGGTCGCCTGCGAGTAGAAGTCGAACGCCCCGAACATGTTGCCGTGGTCGGTGATGGCGATGGCGGGCATGCCCTGCTGCTGCGCCTCCGTCAGCAGGCCGCCCACCCGCGCGGCGCCGTCGAGCATGGAGTACTCGGAGTGCACGTGCAGGTGCACGAAGGAGTCGGTGTCGCTCATCGTCCGGTCACGGTACTGGCCGGCACCGACATCGTCCGCGTGTCGACCGGCGCCCCCGGCGCGTCGCGCGGCACCGCCCGGGCAGCACGCGGATCACCGGGCGAGGCGCGTCAGGGCGTCCGCCAGTTCGGCGGGCGGGGCGCTCTCGAACTGCACCCACTCCCCCGTCGCCGGTGAGTCGAAGCCCAGGCGCTGGGCGTGCAGCCACTGGCGGGTGAGGCCCAGCCTTGCGGCGAGCACCGGGTCGGCGCCGTACATGGTGTCCCCGACGAGCGGATGGCGTTCGGCGGCCAGGTGCACGCGGATCTGATGGGTGCGCCCGGTCTCCAGGTGCACCTCCAGCAGCGTGGCGGCGGGGAACGCCTCGACCGTGGCGTAGTGGGTGACGGACGGCCGGCCGTCGGCGACGACGGCGAAGCGGTAGTCGGTCTTCGGGTGGCGGCCGATGGGCGCGTCGATGGTGCCCGAGGTGGGATCCGGGTGCCCCTGGGCGAGGGCGGCGTAGACCTTCTGGACGGTGCGGTCTTTGAAGGCCCGCTTCAGCACCGTGTAGGCGTGCTCGCTCTTGGCGACGACCATCAGTCCGCTGGTGCCGGCGTCGAGCCGGTGCACGACCCCGGCGCGCTCGGCCGCGCCCGAGGTGCTGATGCGGAACCCGGCGGCGGCGAGCGCCCCGACGACGGTCGGTCCGGACCAGCCGGGCGAGGGGTGCGCCGCGACGCCCGCGGGCTTGTCGACGACCACGAAGTCGTCCTCGTCGTGCACGATCCGCAGGTCCGGCACGGCGATCGCGGGGATCGCCTCGTGCGGCTGCTCGTCGGTCCAGACGACCGAGAGCAGGCCGCCGGCGTGCAGGCGGTCGCTGCGCCCCGCGGGTCGGAAGTCGACCTGCACACCGCCGGCGTCCGCGATCGCTGCGACCCGGGTGCGACTGAGACCGAGCAGCTTCGCGAGGCCCGCGTCGACGCGCTCGCCGTCCAAGCCGTCGGGCACGGCGAGCGAGCGCTCAGGCACGGTCCGACGGCAGGGCCTCGCGGCGGTGCCGGGTGTTCGGGCGGTGCTGCCGCCCGTCGACGCCGATGCCGAGCAACGTGACGAGCACGAACAGGCACATGCTCGCGACGATCGCGCTGTCGGCGAGGTTGAACACCGCCGGCAGCAGAGGGATCTTGATGAAGTCGATCACGTGCCCGATGCCGAAGCCCGGCGGCCGGGTGAGGCGGTCGACCAGGTTGCCGCAGGTGCCGCCGAGCAGCAGCCCGAACAGCACTCCCCAGGCGACGGAGTGGATGCGCCGGCTGAACCAGATCAGCAGAACCACCACGGTGGTGGCGATGATCGAGAACAGCCAGGTGGAGCCGCTGGCGATTGAGAAGGCCGCTCCGGAGTTCTCGAGCCGCTCGAAGACGAGCAGGTCGCCGATCACCTGCCGGGCCGAGCCCTCCGGCAGATCGCGGAGCGCTGCGGCCTTGGCGAGCTGGTCGACGACGAGCACCACGGCCGCGACGACCGGGACGAGGATGAGCGCGACGAGCCGGCGGCGGCCGCCCGGGGCGGCACCTCCGGACCCGTCCGGACCCGTCGGCTCAGTTACCGCCAAAGCCCTGGTAGCTGGGCGGCTGGCTGAGGCCGACGTTGCCGTACGCGCCGGCGACGATGTTGGACGAGTCCAGCTCGCGCAACTGGCCCTCGATGTACCCCTTCAGCTTCTGGCGGTACTCGCGCTCGAAGGTGCGCAATTCATCGATGCGGTGCTCGAGCAGTGCGCGCTCCTGGTCGAGGGAGCTGAGCTGGGAGCGCTGCTTGGCCTCGGCGTCGGCGACGACGCGGGCTGCTGTGGCGTGGCCCTCGGCGATCAGCGCGTCGCGCTTCTCGACGCCTTCACGCACGTGCTCCTCGTGCAGGCGGCGGGCCAGCTGCAGCAGGTTGTTCGTGTTGGCCGGATCGACTGCGCCGACATCGACCTGGCCGCTCGGGTACGACAGCTGCTGGGCGGGCACCGGCGCCTGCTGGTTGTGCTCGCCGGTACCGGGACCGCTGCTGCGCTGCAGCTCGGCGATGCGCGATTCGCTGGCGATGAGCCGCTGCCGCAGGTCTTCGTTCTCCTGGCCGAGCCGGCGCAACTCCACGACGACCTCGTCGAGGAAGTCGTCGACCTCGTCCTGGTCGTAGCCCTCGCGGAACTTCGTCGGCTGAAATCGCTTGTTGACGACGTCTTCGGGCGTGAGGGCCATGTCGTGCCACCTTCATGTCGTGACGGGATGCTGATCGCCGCCCCAGGGTATCCCCTCGCGCGAACGCCGGACCGTAGGGCGCGGGCTTGAATGTTCGCCGCGTCCCGGCTACGCGCGCCCGGTCATCGGGGCACTGATCGCGACCGATGAGGCGACGTACATGAGGACGATCACCGCGAACATCACGATCGTGAACCCGAAGTCGAGCGCGAAGGCGCCGACCCGGAGTGGCGGCAGTATGCGCCGGACGAGCTTGATGGGCGGGTCGGTGAGCGTGAAGCTCACCTCCGCCGCCACCAGCACGGCTCCGCGCGGCCGCCACGACGCGGAGAACGCCTGCACGAGATCCAGGATGAACCGCACCCAGAGCACCACGAAGTAGAGCAGCAGCACGTAGTACGCCACGTTCGCCAGCAGGCCCACCACGTTCATCGCTCCAGTATCCCGGAGCGCGGGCGGGCCGGCCGGCGCGTGTGCCGGTGCTGTGGCTCGGGCGCCGATCCTCGTCGGCGCCGACCTGTCAGGCGCCGACTGGTCCTAGGCGAACGAGGCGTCCAGCTCGCTCGTCTCTCCGGCCGCCATCTCACCCGAGACGGCGATGTGCTCCGGCGAGAGCAGGAACACCTTGCTGGTCACCCGCTCGATCCGCCCGTTCAGCCCGGTGGAGAGGCCGGAGGCGAAGTCGATCAGGCGTCGCGCCTCCGCCTCGGTCATCTGCGTCAGGTTGATGATGACCGGTGTGCCCTCGCGGAAGTGCTCCGCGATGCCCTGGGCGTCGCGGTACTGCCGCGGGTGGACGGTGACGATCTCGTTCATCTCGGGGATCGCGTTCCTCACCGGGCTGCGGCGGGGCAGTGGCGTGACCGGAGCGCGGACGGCTGTGGGGCCGATCGGCTGCGGTGACGCCGGCTCCGCCGGTTCGTCGTACTCGTACGTGTCGTCGGCCAGGCCGAGCCAGACCATCGATTTCTTCAAGGGGTTCGACATTGGAAGACCTCCTCGCGTTCGACGGCGGACACCCCCCGCGCCACCGTCTGGGCACAGGTTAGGGCGCGGGAGGCCGGGGTCCGGTGATTGCCGTGCCGATGCGCAGGTGTGTCGCGCCGGCGGCGATCGCGGCGGCGAAGTCACCCGACATTCCGGCCGAGATGGCGGTCGCTTCGGGGGCGATGCGGACGACCCGGTCGCTCACCCGGCGTAGGCGCTCGAAGGCGGCGCAGGGCTCGGCGTCCTGCGGGGCGACGGCCATGACGCCGGCGAGGCCGAGGCCCGCGGCGAGGATGTGCTCGGTGAGCTGCTCCGCGTCGGCGGGGTCGGCGCCGCCGCGGCCGAACCCACCGCTCGGGTCGGTTCGTTCGGCGAGGTCGATCTGCAGGAACACCGCCGGCTGTCGATCCGACGCGGCGAGGGCGTCGATCAGGGCGGCGCGGTCGACCGAGTGGATGACGTCGGCGTAGCGGGCGACCTGCCGGGCCTTGTTGGTCTGCAGCTGCCCGATGAAGTGCCAGGTGGGATCGGGTGTGCCTGCTTCCCACGGCGTCGATTCGGCGAGCGCGGCGGCCTTGTCGCGGGCTTCGGGGTGGCGGCTCTCCCCGAAGTCGCGCACCCCGAGCCGAGCGAGCGCCTCCACGAGCTCGACCGGCTGGAACTTGGTGACGACGATCGTGGTGACGCCTGCGGGATCGCGCCCGGCGCTGGTCGCGGCCTCGGCGACGGCGACGGCGACGCTCTCGAGCCGCCGCTCCAGCGCCGCGCTGTCGACTCCCACGTCTCGATCCTCCGCCATGGTGACGCCCAGGTCGCGCGGTAAGGCCGACCCGAGTACGGAGGGCCTGCGCAACTATGGAGATCCTGGACGACACGCCGAGTTCGGGCCCGATTTCTCCGTAGTTACGGCGGGTACTCCGTAGTTGGGCTGGAACTGCTCAACGAAGGAAGTCGGGGATGTCCAGGTCGTCGTCTTCGTCGTAGCCGGCGTCGAGGTCGCTGCTCTGCGTCATGGTGGTGGTCTCGGCGACGAGTTGCCATTCGTGGCTGCCGGTCGCGTTGGGGTCGGTGGCGGGGATCGCGGCAGCGGCGGCGATTCCGGCGAATCCGCCGACCTGGGGGGTGTCGACGAAGTTGCTGCGGCGGGTGTCGCGGCGGTCGCGGGGTTCGGCGCCGTCGAAGCCGGCCGCGATGACGGTGACGCGGACTTCGTCGCCGAGGGTGTCGTCGATGACGGCGCCGAAGATGATGTTGGCCTCGGGGTGGACGGCCTCTTGGACGAGTTTGGCGGCATCGTTGATCTCGAGGATGCCCAGGTTGGATCCGCCCTGGATGGAGAGCAGCACGCCGTGGGCGCCGTCGATGGAGGCTTCGAGCAGGGGTGAGGCGACGGCGAGTTCAGCCGCTTTGATGGCGCGGTCGGCGCCGCGGGCGGAGCCGATACCCATGAGGGCGCTGCCGGCGCCCTGCATGACGCTCTTGACGTCGGCGAAGTCGAGGTTGATCAGGCCGGGGGTGGTGATCAGGTCGGTGATGCCCTGGACGCCGGCGAGGAGGACCTGGTCGGCGGTCTGGAAGGCCTCGACGATGGAGATGCCGCGGTCGCTGATCTCGAGCAGGCGGTCGTTGGGGACGACGATGAGGGTGTCGACCTCGTTGGCGAGGGACTGCACGCCGCGCTCGGCCTGGGCGAGGCGCCGCTTGCCTTCGAAGGAGAACGGTTTGGTGACGACGCCGATGGTGAGGGCACCGATGGACTTCGCGATGCGGGCGACGACGGGGGCGCCGCCGGTGCCGGTGCCGCCGCCTTCGCCGGCGGTGACGAACACCATGTCGGCTCCGGCGAGGGCTTCCTCGATCTCTTCGGCGTGGTCTTCGGCGGCGCGGCGGCCGACCTCGGGGTCGGCGCCGGCGCCGAGTCCGCGGGTCAGCTCGCGGCCGACATCGAGCTTCACGTCGGCGTCGGAGAGCAGCAGCGCTTGGGCGTCGGTGTTGATGGCCACGAACTCCACCCCGCGCAGGCCGAGTTCGATCATCCGGTTGACCGCGTTGACCCCGCCGCCGCCGACGCCGACGACCTTGATCACGGCGAGGTAGTTCTGGTTGCTGGTCACTCGGGTCCTTTCGGGGAGCGAGCATCCTTCAACCTTTACTTGAGGGTGAAAGTCCTGCTCACGCGGGAAAATCCGCTGTGTCGACGGTAGGGCGCGCCCGCTGGCGGGCCGAGCCGACGCGCCGCAGCGCCCGCCCACCGCAGCACGTCAGCAGCCTGGCAGCAGCCCGCATCCGCCCGACCGTGTCCCGACAGCAGTCTCGACAGCAGGACCACGTCCCGACAGCAGGCTGCTGGTCGACCACAGACCTGCCGTTCGGGACCCTGTTCTGCTGACGTGCTGGGTGGTCAGCGGGTGGTGACGACGCCGGGGGCGGAGACGTCGATCAGGTGCACGCCGCGGGCCGCGTGGACCAGAGCGGCCTGCAGCGCGGCTGCCTTGGCGGAGGAGTCGTCCACCCCGCCCCAGACCACGCGCCGGCCGCCGTGCAGCGTCAGCGAGACCGCGTCCGGGGTCGTCGCGGTCACCGAGTCGACCCGCCGCGTCACGGTGGCCGGCAGCGTGCCGAGCACCGCCGCCGCGCCGCGGAACGCGGCCGCCGGATGGCGGGCGGTCGCGGGGACCACGACGAGCGGCAGCCCGGCGAACCGGACCGGCGCAGTGGCGAGGGTTACCCGGGCCGCGTCGACCTCGGCGAAACCGGCCGGCACGGCGATCTGAGCGACCGCCACCCGCGGAACGACCCGCACCTGCAGCGTGCCCGGCGGCAGCGACTCCACGGAGTACGTCTGCACGCGGGCGACGGAGGCGACGGCACGCTGCACCCGCGCGCGGTCGACGAGCGCGAGCGGGACGCCCACCTGCCCGGCGAGCGCTCCCGACACGGCGGTGGTCAGCGCTGCGTCGCCGCCCACCACGACGACGCGGCGCACCGCGAACACCGGCGAGACCGCCAGCACGATGGGGATGCCGGTCAGCAGCACGAGGACGATCGCCGCACCGAGCGCCACCCGCCTTCGGCGGCGCGACCGGCGGGTGAACCGGCGGACCTCCGCGGCCTCCGTCCGCCGACGCAGTCGCGACGTGCGCCGCACGGTCTGCCGGTCATCTCGGGCCGGCGGCAGCCGGGCAGCAGTCGGCCGGGTGGCAGGTGGCCGGGTACCAGGTGTCCGAGTGGCAGGTGTCCGAGTGGCAGGTGGCGGCGGAGAGGCGGTCGGCGGCGGAGAGGCGGTCGGCGAGAAGCTCGTGCGCTCCGGCGCGCGCCGCTCGGAGCGGGGTATCGGGCGCTCGGGCGGCCGCCGCTCGGTCCGGGCCGTCGGGGCGGACGGGCGGGGCGCGTCGAAGCCTGCCGGACGCTTCATCCGGCGGACGCGGCGATGCCGACGCGCTGCTTCGGGGCACGGTGCTCGAGTGCGCCCAGCAGCTGCGGGACGATGCGGTAGACGCTGCCGCAGCCCAGGGTGATGACGAAGTCGCCGGGCCGCGCCAAGCGGGCGACGGTGTCGGCGGCCTGCTGCCAGTCGGGGACGTAGTCGACGTCCCCGGAGTCGCGGAAGCGGTCGCTGACCAGAGCTCCCGTCACGCCCTCGACCGGATCCTCGCGGGCGCCGTCGACGTCGAGGACGACCGTGTGGTCGGCGTTCGCCTGCAACACGGCGGCGAACTCGCCCGCGAACATCGCGGTGCGGGAGTAGAGGTGCGGCTGATGCACCGCGATGATGCGGCCGCCGGCGACGACCGTGCGCGCGGCCTGCAGCGCCGCCGCCACCTCGGTGGGGTGGTGGGCGTAATCGTCGTAGACGCTGACGCCGTCGACGACGCCGTGCAGTTCGAACCGCCGTTTGGTGCCGCGGAACGCCGCGACGCCCCGGACAGCGTCGGACAGCGTGATGCCGAGCGCCAACAGCACTGCGACCGCGCCCGCCGCGTTGACAGCGTTGTGGTGGCCGGGGATCGCGAGGGTGACCGGCACCGACTCACCCCGCGCGGTGATCACGCACGACACCGGTCCGTCGGTGCGGACCTCACTGACGCGCACGTCCGCCTGCGGATGCTCCCCGAAGGTGCGCAGGCGCTCCCGGGCCAGCCCGTCGGCGACACGCACGGCACCCGGGTCGTCGGCCGAGACGACCGCGGTCTCGGTCGCTCCGGCCGCGAACGAGCGGAAGGCGTCGTCGAACGCCTCGCGGCTGCCGTAGTGGTCCAGGTGGTCGGGGTCGACGTTGGTGATCAGCGCGACCGCCGTGTCGTAGAGCAGGAAGGAGCCGTCGGACTCGTCTGCCTCCACGACGAACAGGTCGCCGGACCCGGCGCGGGAGCCGACGCCGTACTGCTCGATCACGCCGCCGTTCACGAAGCTGGGGTCGAGGCCCAGCTCGGTCAGCGCCGTCACGACCATGCCCGTGGAGGTCGTCTTGCCGTGCGCGCCCGCGACCGCGACCAGCCGCCGGCCGCCGATCAGGGCGACGAGCGCCTGGCTGCGATGCAGCACGGGGATGCCGAGCCGCCGCGCCTCCGTCAGCTCCGGGTTGTCGGGCCAGAGCGCGCTCGTCACCACGACGGCGTCGGGCTGACGGTTCCCATCACGGAGGTGCCGCGCGTCGTGTCCGATGTGCACGGAGGCGCCGAGCTCGGTCAGCTGGCCCGTCTGCGCATTGGCGGAGCGGTCCGAGCCGGAGACGCGCACACCGCGGTCCAGGAACATGCGGGCGATGCCGCTCATGCCGGCCCCGCCGATGCCGATGAAGTGCACGGCCCGCAGCCGATCCGGGATCGGCACGGTGAGATCGGGCTTGATCGTCATGCCCGCAACGCTACGCGCGCGGCCGCGGCACGCCGGGTGCCCCGCCGCCCGGTCCGCCTCGGCAGACGGATCGGCAGGAGGCTGTGCGGGGTACCGCTCACAGCAGCATGCGCGCCAAGGCGGCCAGCCGCACGGCGCCGTCCCGAGTGCCGCCGGCGGAGGCGGCCCGAGCCATCGCCGCGAGTCCCGCGGGGTCGGCGAGCAGCGGCAGGACCCGCGCGGCGAACGCCTCGGGGCCGAAGTCGGAGTCGTCGACCACGATGCCGCCGCCGGCCGCGACGACGCTCTGCACGTTGAAACGCTGCTCGCCGTTGCCGACGGCGTACGGCACATAGACCGCCGGCACGCCGAGCGCGGTCAGCTCGCTGACCGTGGAGGCGCCGGCCCGCGAGACGGCCAGGTCGGCGGCCGCGAGCGCCGACTCCATCCGGTCGAGGTAGTCGAGCATGCGGTACCCCGGCAGGCCCGGGTCGACCACCGTGCTGCGGCCGCCGGTGAGGTGCAGCAGCTGCCAGCCGGCAGCGAGCACCTGCGGCGCGACGGCGACGATCGTGCGGTTGATCCGCTCGGCGCCGAGCGATCCCCCCGTCACGAGCAGCACCGGCCGGTCGGGGTCCAGCCCGAAGCCGGCGACAGCGCCCGGCCGGGCGGCGGCGCGGTCGAGGTCGGCGATCTCACCTCGAAGCGGCATGCCGGTCACGACGGCGCCCGGCAACGGCGTCCCCGGGAACGTGACACCGACGGCTCCGGCCACCCGGGCGCCCAGCCGGTTCGCGAGGCCGGGCAGCGCGTTCTGCTCGTGCACGGCGAACGGCGTGCGCCCCGACCGGGCGGCGAGGTAGGCGGGCGCCGCCGCGTAGCCGCCGAAGCCGATCACCGCGTCGATGCCGCGCTCGCCGAGCAGGCGCCCGGTCAGTCGGATGGAGCGGGTCACCGCCGCCGGGAAGGCGAGGGCGGCGCGGTTCACGCGGCGCGGGAACGGCAGGCGCGGGATGACGAGCAGCTCGTAGCCGCGGGCAGGGACCAGCCGCGCCTCCAACCCCTCCGCGGTACCGAGCACGAGCACCTTGTCGCCGGCCGCCGTCAGTGCGTCCGCGGTGGCGAGCAGCGGGTTCACGTGCCCCGCGGTGCCGCCACCGGCGAGCAGCCAGCGCGTCACTTAGGCCGGTTCCGGCAGTGCGGTCCGCTCCGCGTTCGCCAGCGACATCACGCAGCCGATCGCGAGCAGGTTGGCGACCATCGACGATCCGCCGGAGGAGATGAACGGCAGCGGGACGCCGAGCACCGGCAGCATGCCGAGCACCACCGCCATGTTGGTGAGGGCCTGCCCGACGATCCACGCGAGCGTCATCCCGGCCGCGATCCGGGTGAACGGATCGCGCGTGCGGGTGGTGATGCGCAGGAACGCCACCGTCAGGGCGACGAACAGGCCGAGCAGCACCGTCAAGCCGATCAGGCCCGTCTCCTCGCCGATGATCGCCAGGATGAAGTCGTTGTCGGCCTCCGGCAGCCACGACCACTTGGAGACGGAGTTGCCGAGGCCGACGCCGAACACCCCTCCGGCGGCCAGCGCCCAGGTGCCCTGCACGGACTGCCAGCAGGCGTCCAACTGCTGGCCGGCGCAGCCGTGCGCCCACGCGGTGAATCGGGTGACGCGGGAGCCGCCCGTCAGCAGAAAGAGGGCACCCGCGGCGGCGGTCACCGTGACGACCGCGGCCAGCACGCGGGCGGGGACGTCGGCGAAGAACAGCCCCGCCAGCACGATCACGCCCATCACGGTGCAGGTGCCCATGTCGTGGCCGAGCGCCACGGAGCCGATCGCGACCGCGCCCTGCGCGAGCAGCGGAGTCAGATCGCGCAGGGTCGCCGTACGGCCCGGCCGTCGGCTGAAGAACGAGGCGGCGCAGAGCACCAGGGCGAACTTGACGAACTCGCTCGGCTGCAGGCTGAGCGGACCGGCCTGGATCCAGTTCTGGTTGCCGTAGACGCTCGTGCCGATGGGGGTGAGCGCCGTCAGCAGCTGCACCGCGACCGAGATCACGAGCGCGATCGGGGCGAGCCGCCGCCAGAGGCCCGGAGCCGCTCGCGACGCGAGCAGCATGACCGCGAGCCCGAGGAACAGCGCCATCGCCTGCTTCTGGAAGTGCGCGAAGGGATCGCCGCCGTCCTCGCCCTGCTCGACCGACGAGGACGAGAGCACCATCACCAGCCCGAACGCGCTGAGGAACAGGGTGATCGCGCCCAACAGGTGGTACTCGGTCGAGCCGATGCGGGTCAGCGCGGGCAGGGAGAGCCGGGCGGTGCGCATGCGGCGGGCCGCGGGCCGCTCGGCGGGCACCGCTCGGTCGGTGAGCACAGGATCGATCAATCCGGTCGATCCGGTCAGTCGCGCCACGAGTCCTGCCCCCCACGCCGATCTTCATCCGCGGCAGTGTCCTGCCGCGTCACTCCGCCTGCGCCCGCACCGCCTGCGCGAACAGCGCCCCCCGCTGTCCGTAGTCGGTGAACTGGTCCATCGACGCCGCTGCCGGCGCCAGCAGGACCACGTCCCCGGGCTGCGCCATGCCGACCGCCAGTGCGACGGCACGGGTCATGACATCGTCAGTGTCGCCGGGGACGACCTCGGCGACGGGGAGGTCGGTGGCGTGTCGGGCGAGCGCGGTCAGGAGCGCCTGCCGATCGGCGCCGATTACGACCACGCCGCGCAGCCGGCGTGCGTGCTCGGCGACCAACGGCTCCACGTCGACGCCCTTCAGCAGGCCGCCGGCGATCCATACCACCGACTCGAATGCGCCGAGCGAGGCCGCCGCGGCGTGCGGGTTGGTGGCCTTGGAGTCGTCGATGAACGTGACGCCGTTCCGCTGGCCGACCGACTGGATGCGATGGGCGTCGAGCCGGAATGCGGCTACCGCGGCAGCGATCGCGGCGGGCGGCACGTCGGCCGCCCGAGCAAGCGCGGCGGCGGCCAGCACGTCGGCGACGACGTGAGGAGCGGCGAGGCCGGCGCTCGAGAGCACGTCGAGGGTCGTCAGCTCCAGGGCGGCGCGGCGGCGGTCGTCGAGGAAGGCCCGATCGCAGAGCACGTCGTCGACGATTCCCAGCTCGGCCACCCGCGGGATGTCGCGGGTGAACCCGATGGCCCGCGCCCCTTCCACCACCTCCGCCTCCCGCACCAGCTGCTCGGTGACGGGGTCCTCCACGTTGTAGACGCAGGCGACCCGGGTGCGCTCGTACACCCGTCCCTTGGCGGCGCGGTACGCGGCGGCGGAGCCGTGCCAGTCCAGGTGGTCGTCGGCCACGTTCAGGCAGACGCTGGCCAGGGGGCTGACCTCGTGCATCCAGTGCAGCTGGTAGCTGGAGAGTTCGACGACGAGCACGCGCCACGCCTCGGGCTCGCGCACGGCGTCGAGCACACTGGAGCCGATGTTGCCGCAGGCCCGCGCCCGCACGCCGGCGGCGGCGAGCATGGCGACGGTCAGCTGCGTGGTGGTGGTCTTGCCGTTCGTCCCCGTGATCGTGATCCAGTCGGCGGGTTCGCCGTGCCGGTCGCGCACGCGCCAGGCCAGCTCGATGTCGCCGAGCACCGGGACGCCGTGCTCAGCGGCCCAGGTCAGCGGCGGCGCATCGGGGTGGTAGCCGGGGCTGACGACGACGAGCTGCGGATCCGCCTGCGCCAGTACAGCCGCCTGCTCCCCGAGTGGAGCGACGACGTGGCGCGCGCCGATCACGTCGAGCAGCGCGGCCCGATCGTCGGTCACCGACTCCCCCGTGACGAGCACACGGCAGCCCAACTCCGCCAGCGTGTCGGCGACCGCGAACCCCGTGATGCCCGCACCCAGCACCGCGACCCTCAGGTCGCGCCAGGGTCCGTACCAGCTGGTCAACCCCGCGAGCAGCTCCGCGCCGGGCCGATCGTCGGGCCGGACGCCGGCGTCGCTCACGGCGCCGCCCGGCTGAGCCATTCGAGGTAGAAGAGCCCGACGCCGAGGCCGGCCAGCAGGCCCGCGATGATCCAGAACCGCACCACGACGGTCACCTCGGCCCAGCCCTTCAGCTCGAAGTGGTGGTGGAGCGGGCTCATCAGGAAGATGCGCTTGCCGTGGGTGATCTTGAAGTACGCCCGCTGCAGGATCACCGAGCCGGTCACGATCACGAACAGTCCGCCGATCAGGATCAGCAGCAGTTCGGTGCGACTGAAGATCGCGAGCGCCGCAAGCGCTCCGCCGAGGCCGAGCGAGCCGGTGTCGCCCATGAAGATCTGCGCCGGGGACGTGTTCCACCAGAGGAAGCCGATCAACGCGCCCGTGATGCAGGCGGCGACGGTCGCGAGCTCCAGGGGATCGCGCACGTCGTAGCAGATACCGCCGTTCACCCCGTCCGCGACCGCGGGGTTGAAGCACCACTGGTTGAACTGCCAGAAGCACACGATGATGTACGACCCGATCGCGGCGATCGACGCGCCGGTGGCCAGGCCGTCCAGGCCGTCGGCCACGTTCACCCCGTTGGAGGTCGCCGCGACGATCGCCATCACCCAGATGATGAAGGCGATCAGGCCGCCCACGACGCCGAAGACGACGACGAACGTGGCCGCGTGCCGGTCGATCACCAGGTCGCGCAGCACCGAGATGTTCTCCGACCCCGGAGTGACCCGGTGGCGGCCGGCGGCGCCGCCGTTCGGGAACTGCAGGGCGAGCAGCGCGAAGACGGCCGCGACCACCACCTGGCCGGCGATCTTTGCCCAACCGCCGAGGCCCAGGCTGCGCTGATGCCGGGTCTTCAGGTAGTCGTCGGTGAAGCCGACCAGGCCGAGCCCGACCATGAGGAACAGCACGAGCAGCGGGGAGGGCTTGATCGCTTCCACGCCGCCGCTGATCACGGTGCCGGCGAAATAGCCGACGACGCTGGCGAGGATCACGACGATGCCGCCCATCGTGGCGGTGCCGCGCTTGGCGTGATGGCTGACCGGACCGTCGTTGCGGATGAACTGGCCCCACTGCAGCCGGTGGAACAGGCGGATGAACAGCGGCGTCAGGAACAGGGTGAACAGCAGCGAGATGCCGGCGCCGAGCAGCAGCGCCTTCATCGCTCGGGATCCTGCTCGTTGTACTGCTCGGCATCCCGCTCGGCGTCCCGTCGGGCAGCCTGCTCGGCGCCTTGGCGGACCGCGTCGCCGATGCGGTCGCCGAGCACGCGCAGCCCGGCCGCGTTCGAGGACTTGATCAGCACCACATCGCCGGGGGCGAGCAGGTCGGCCAGCAGCTCCTCCGCCTCGGCCATGTCCTCCGCGAACAGGCTCTCGCCGTCCCAGGAGCCCTCCATGCTGGCGGCGAGGTGGATGCGCTTGGCCCCGGCGCCCACCACGAGCAGCTGGCCGATGTTGAATCGCACCGCCAGGCGGCCGATCGCGTCGTGCTCGTCGGCCGCGAAGTCGCCGAGTTCCGTCATCTCTCCCAGCACCGCCACCGTGCGGGCGCCGGGCGGCGCGATCTGCACCAGGGCCTTCAGCGCGGCCGCCATGCTGTCGGGACTGGCGTTGTAGGCGTCGTTGATGACGGTCAGCGGATGGGTGGCGAGCACCTCCATCCGCCAGCGCTCGGCGCGGACGATCGACTGCACGCCCGCCACGATCGTGTCGATGGGAATGCCGAGCGCATGCGCCGCCGCCGCGGCCGCCAGGGCGTTCGCCACGTGGTGCTCCCCCAGCACCGAGAAGTGCACTGCAGAGGCTTGCCCGTCGGGCAGGTGCAGCTCGAAGTCGGTGCCGCCCGGACCGGTGACGACTCCGGTCGCCCGGACATCCGCCTGCTCGAGCCCGAAGGTGAGCACCCGCGCACGGGTACGGGCGGCCATGGCCGCCACCCGCGGGTCGTCGGCGTTCAGCACCGCCGTGTCCGTCTCGGCCAGGCCGGTGACCATCTCGGCCTTCGCCTCCGCGGTCCGCTCGATTCCGCCGAACGCGCCGGCGTGCGCCAGCCCGACCTTCAGCACCACGCCCACATCCGGCGGTGCCATCGCCACAAGGCGGGCGATGTCGCCGGCGGCGCTGGCACCCATCTCGGCGATCAGGAACCGGGTGTCCCAGGTCACCTCGAGCATGGTGACGGGGCCGCCCACCTCATTGTTGAAGGAGGCGCGGGAGGCGACGGTCGGGCCGGCAAGCGAGCAGATCGCGCGCAGCAGGTTCTTGGTGGTGGTCTTGCCGTTCGAGCCGGTGACGCCGATGGTGCACAGCGCACCCCGATCGTGCACGCGACGGACGACCTCCGTCGCGAGCGCGCCGAGCGCGACCACCGAATCGCCGACCACGATCTGCGGCAGCGGGGTGGGCAGCGGCCGCTCGACGATCAGGGCGGCGGCACCGGCCGCGGCTGCCGCGTCGGCGAAGCGGTGCCCGTCGTCGTGCTCACCGCGCTTGGCGACGAACAGACCGCCGGCGACGATCTCACGGGAGTCGGTCTCCACCGGCCCCGAGACGGTCGTGGCGCCGCTCGTGCCCGGCGCGGCGGCGAGGTGCAGCGAGCCGTCGACGACACCGGCGATGTCGTCGAGCGACAGTGCGATCACCGGTCTGCTGCTTGTCCGTCGCCGGCGTCGTGCAACACCCGACGCACTTCGGCCTCGGCGCAGCAGGGCAGGGCGGAGTCGATCAGGGCGGAGTCGTTCAGGGCGGAGTCGTTCAGGGCGGAGTCGATCAGGTACACGAAGGCGCCCTCCCGGTGGTTCTCGTCGCCGGGCCCAGCGTAAAGGATGACTCCCCGTCTCGGGCGAGGCCGACCGCTGTGCCGATACCGCGGTGCTCTACCGCTGTGCTAGCTACCGCTGTGCCTATTACCAATACTCCGGCAGGTCGGGAGAGTGCGTCCCCGACGGGACCACCCCGTGCTGCTGCAGCACCCGCGCCATGACCTTCTGGAACACCGGGGCGGCGGCTTGGGCGGTGTTCAGCTTGCGCGCGTCGTTCAGGTCCACGTAGACGACGTACTTCGGCGACTCCGCCGGCGCGATGCCCGCCATCGAGACGAGGAAGCCGGAGGCGTAGCCGCCATGGCCGTCCGACTCCTGCGCGGTCCCGGTCTTGATTCCCACCCGGTATCCGGGGATCGTCACCTTGGCCGCCAGCCAGCCTTTGGTCGCGACGTTCTCCAGCATCCGCACCGTCTGATGCGCAGCCTTGGCGGAGACGATCCGCTTCGGTGCGGCACGGGCGGGGGTCGTGACAGTGCCGTCCGCGGCTGTGCAGCGCTCGATCAGCGAGACCGGCAGCTTGACGCCGCCGTTCGCGATGGTCGAATAGGCGCTCGCCATCTGCACGGCCGTAGCGGTGAGCCCCTGCCCGAACATGGTGGCGACCTCGGACTGCCCGTCCCAGTGCGGCGCGTCCGCGCCGAGCCCGCCCGACGCCTCGGCCGGATAGCCGGTACCCGTCGAGCGGCCGAAGCCGAACCGCTGCAGGTAGCCGTAGCGGGTGGCGTCGGACATGCGCAGGCCCAGCTGCGAGATGCCGGTATTGCTCGACTGGATCAGCACGCCGGTCGCCGTCAGGTGCAGGTCGCCGTGCGCCTCGCTGTCGTGCACGTCGGCGCCGCGGGCGTTCGTGTAGCGGAACGGCGCGACCACCTGGGTGGTCGGGGTGATCAGGCCCGCGTTCAGCAGCGCCGCGGTCGTGACCGACTTCATGGTGGATCCGGGCTCGAACGGTGCTTGAAAGGCACGCGAGCCGAGCGCTTCAGGGTCGGTGTTCGCGGTCGCCGGCACGTTACCCGGGTCGACGGTGGGCCAGTCGGCGACCGCCAACAGCTTGCCGGTGGCCACCTCGGACACCACGACCGAGCCCGACGCCGCACCGACCTGCTTCGCGCGCGTCGCGAGGGTCTGCTGAGCGAACCACTGCAGGTCCCGGTCGATCGTCAGGGTGACCGAGCCGCCCTGCTTGGCCGGCTTGGTCGTCACCGCGGTCCCGGGAATCGGCGTGCCGTCCTGGCCCTGCTCGGTGCTGGTGCGGCCGTCGGTGCCCTTCAGGCAGGCGTTCTCGCCGTACTCGGTGCCCGACTGGGCGCTGCCGTCGGCGCCGACGAAGCCGACCAGGTTGCCGGCCACGGCGCCGTTCGGGTAGCTGCGCTGCTGCACCTGCGTATAGAAGAGCCAGTCGATGTGGAGCGCCTTCACCCGGTTCAGCACCGTCAGGCTGGCGGCCGGTACGACCATCAGGTACTGGGAGGACGGATCGCGGGTCAGCGCCGTCGTCAATGCCGGCACGCTGAGGCCGGTCGCGGCCGCGAGTCGGGCGGCGCGGGCCGCGACGCTGCTCTTCTCGGCATCTGCACGGGGCGCCGTGCGGGCTTCGGCGGCGGCCAACTTGGGCGATGCGACGATCTGGAATCGGGCGACCGAGCGGGCCAGCACCGTGCCGGAGGCGTCGGTGATGGTGCCGCGCAGACCGGGGACGACCGTGTCGACGGACCGTCGTGCCGTGGACTCCGCCGTCAGCCCGGCGGCCTGCACCACCTGCACGTCGACCAGCCGGAACACGAACACGCCGACCACGGCGATCACCAGCACGAAGACCGTCAGCGGCCGTCTGGATGGCCTGGTCCGTGCTCCGCCAGCGCGCTGCGGCATGGCCGTCCTCCCCCGAAGTACCCGTACGCCGACGCGCAGCGAACGCGCCTCGGCGGGACGGACGCCCCCGCGCCGATCCCGATGCGAACGCTAGGCCAGCAGAGCGACGAGGCCTCGACGGCACGCGGTCGAGTTCTCATGAGTCTCCCTGACCTCATCAATCACACAAGTCACAACGGTCGACGAGCCGTCTCGCCGACTCAGAAGGGTGGGTCGTCTGAAACTTCGACGGGTGTCCGCGTTTTCACGGTGAGGGCTGGTCGGCTGATGCGGTTGCCGCCCCACTTGTCGTGCCAGCGGATCGTCCCGTCGGGGAGGGTCTGGACGTCGAAGTAGCCCTCGTCTTTCATCTGATGACTCTTGCGGCACGGCACCTGCAGGTTGTCGTGCCTGGTCCGTCCGTCGTGTTCGATCCGGATCACGTGGTCGTCCCCGTCGCACGGCCGTCACGCCGCCTGCGGCGTCGCGCCGGAACCGGCGCCGTGGGCCCAATCGGCTCGGTGGGCGGGGAGTCCGCAGTCGTCGCCTGTGCAGGAGGGGCTGCGCAGGTGGAGGAGTTTCTTCAACCCGGCCGGGATGTACCGGTCATGCGAGTCGATACCGAGGATCGAGTCATCGATCGGATCGACGGCGACGCGCGTCCACGTCGTCGTGTGTTCGACCACTTGTCTGGCGGTCTCGGCGTCGATCGCCCCCGTCCCCGCCAGGTCCGCGGGTGCGTTGCCGGCACCGGTCGCCGTCTCGGCCGGGACTACGACCAGGACGGTGGCCTGCACTGCCTTCCGGTGCGGTGCTCTCAACGATCCGATGCGTTCCATCGGGTAGGCGGGGTCGTCCATCTCGGCTGCGGGGACTGCCAGGCCGTGCAGGACCACATCGGTAGCCACGTCGGCCATCAATTGGCCGAGGGTGCGGTGTTCCCCGTCCCGCCCGTGCAGGTCGATGGCGGCCTGCCGGATCCCGTCGTACATGGCCGCGATGTCGATGGCGGTGGAGTGCATTTCCAGGACGGCCACGCCTTCACTGTCGGGCCTGGCGCTGACCCACCGTCGGGTCGCTGCTCGTTCGTGGCGTTCGATCGCCCCGTTGGGGTCGAGTCGGTCACGGAGTAGCCCGAGACGCTTCTCGACCACCGCCGCCTTGACGGTCTGGACGAGGTCCGCGGCCTTGGCATCGAACTCGGTGAGCGCTCCGCCTTCAGTCCGATGGTCTGGCGTGCGGCGGCCCGGAGGGCTTCCTCGGAGGCGAGCCCGTCGAGGAACACCGCCCAGGTGGTGGGGAGCTTCTCCCGCA
>NZ_CAXUGX010000017.1:12656-32461 GCF_964250715.1 uncultured Amnibacterium sp. | reverse complement strand
CGCCGACGCGCGAGCTGGCGCTGCAGATCGACCGCACCGTGCAGCCGATCGCCCGCAGCGTCGGCCTCTTCACCACCCAGGTGGTCGGCGGCGTACCGCAGGCTCGCCAGGTCGGTGCGCTGAAGAAGGGCGTCGATATCGTGATCGGCACCCCCGGGCGCATCGAGGACCTGATCGAGCAGCGGCACCTGGATCTGCGTTCCATCGAGATCGCGGTACTCGACGAGGCCGACCACATGGCCGAGCTGGGCTTCCTGGAGCCCATGGAGCGGCTGCTCTCGCAGCTGCCGAAGGACGGCCAGCGGCTGCTGTTCTCGGCGACGCTCGACAGCGCCGTCGCGACGCTGGTCGACCGGTTCCTGCCCGACGCCGCCGCCCACGAGGTGGCGGAGCAGGCCGGCGCGGTCATGGCGGAGCACCACGTGCTCGTCATCGAGCAGGGCGACAAGCTGCCCGTGCTCGGCACCCTGCTGGGCAGCAGCGAGCGTTCCCTGGTCTTCGCCCGCACCCGCGCGTTCGCGGAGCAGCTGGCCGACGAGTTGGAGGACGAGGGCGTGCGCACCGTCAGCTTGCACGGCGACCTGAACCAGTCGCGGCGCACCCGCAACCTGGAGCGCTTCTCCAGCGGCAAGGTGCAGGCCCTGATCGCCACGGACGTCGCCGCCCGCGGCATCCACGTGGACGACATCGAGTTCGTCGTGCACGCCGACGCGGCGGAGGACTACAAGACGTACCTGCACCGCTCCGGCCGCACCGGGCGTGCGGGGGCCACCGGCACGGTCGTGACGCTGATCACGGCGCGCCGCCGCCGCCGCTTCACCGAGCTGCTCGAGCGCGCCGAGATCCAGGCCACCTTCACGGTGCTCCAGCCCGGCGCCGACCCGCTGGCGGCGATCGGCGCCGCCGCCGTCGAGTGAGCCGGGCCCGATGAGCGGCGCGCCGGGCGCGCTCACGAGCGGCGCGCGCCTCCCGTCGCTCCAGGTGCTCGACTGGCGCCGCCGCGTGCACGACCTGTACGCGGCGGTCCGAGCCGAGGGCGATCCGCGGCAGGCGCATGACCTGTGGCGCCGGGGACGGGACGACCTGTTCGGCTCGCACCCCGCCTCCGCGCTGACCGAGGCGGACCGCGCGGAGTTCGGCGGTCTGCCGCTGCCGGCGTACGACCCCGACTACCGCTTCGAGGCGGCGGTCGAGCCAGCGGAGCCGCAGCGGATGGAGGTGCCGACCGGCACCGACGGGGTGGTGCCGTTCGAGCGGATCGGCGTCGTGCGTCTGGGCGATCTGGGCACGCTGGACGTCTGGTGGCTGGCCTCCTACGGCGGAGGGATCTTCGTCCCGCTGAAGGACGCGAGCGCGGGGCGCCCCGGCGGCACCTACGGTGGCGGCCGGTACCTGCTCGACACCGTCAAGGGGGCCGACCTGGGCGGCGACGGCGACCGCCTCGTGCTGGACCTGAACTTCGCCTACAACCCCTCCTGCGCGTACGACGAGGCGTGGGCGTGCCCGCTGGCTCCGCCCGGCGACACGCTCAGGGTGCCGATCCCGGTCGGCGAGCGCACCTGGCACGCCTGACGCCGCTCAGCCGCCCGCGGTCTCGGTCTCGGTCTCGGCCTGCCACTCCTGCAGCAGCTCGGGCATCCTCCGTTCCAGGAACCGGAAGAACTGCGCCATCTGGGCCGCGCGGTCCGCGGCGCCGCCCGGTCGCATGCGGTCGGCGTGCGCCTGGATCGCGCCGGCCAGCTCGCGGTACCGCTGCACGTTGGTGAACGAGACGGTGTACCAGGGCGGCGACTCCGGCAGCGTGTAGCGGTGCTGCCGCGTGCCCGGCACCGTCTCGACGCGGATGATGCCGAGCAGCCGAAGGTAGCGCACAGCGCCCGAGACGGCGGCGGCGCTGGCCTGCAGCTGCTCGCTCAGCTGCCTGGCGGTCAGGGAGCCTTCGTCGGCCGCCATCAGCGCCATCAGCACCGACGCGGGCGCCCGCGGGAAGCCCTCGGCGGTGAGCCGGGCGGCCAGGTCGCGTGCGTAGGCGCTCGCTGCGTCCACTGCCGCCTCGTCGCTCACGAGACGAGGTCCCGCCGGCGGACGGCGAGCACGGCGAGCGCCGCCAGGGCGACGCCCGCCAGCACGCAGACGATGCTCGGCGTCCAGTTCCCGGTGGGGATCACCGGGACCGCGCCGAACGGGCTCAGGTTCTGCACGCCCTGCGGCAGGTCGAGCAGCTGCCCGAAGAGCCCGACGCCGATCGCGATCGCGGTGAGGGTCCAGGTGGCGAGCACCGCGATCCGCGGCAGGCCCGCGGTCAGCAGCGTCGCCCCGCCGGCGATCGCCAGCACCGCGGGCAGCTCGGCCGCGCCCTGCCCGATCGCCCGGACCGCCCCGGTCCCGTCGCCGATCGTCGCGAGACTCGCCACCATCGCCGCAGTCGCACCGGTCACGACGACGAGGCCGATGCCCGCGCCGACACCCGCGCCCGTCAGCAGCCAGCGGGCGCGGGATATCGGCCGGGCGAGCAGTGCCTCCGCCCGTCCGCTCGACTCCTCGTCGCGCAGCCGGAGCACGCCCTGCACGGCCGCCGCCGCGGCCAGGACGCCGACCAGGGCCAGCATCGCGGTCACGAGCACCGTGGTCAGGGCGCCGCCGGCGCCGCCCAGGCTGTCGAGTACCGCGCGCACCTGGGGCAGCCCGGCGGCGGGTCGCACGGCGCGGACGAGCCCGCCCACGACGGCGCCGAGCACCGCGGCTCCGATGGTCCAGGCCAGGGCGGCACCCCACTGCAGGCGCAGGGCCAAGGCGAATGGACCGCGGAGCGACGGGGCCGCCGCAGCCCGCCCGGGGCGGGTTCGCAGCAGGCTCGCCCCCAGGTCACGTCTGTCGTGGAGGAAAGCGGCGGACGCGGTCAGCACCGCGAAGAGCGCCACATCCAGTAGCAGCGGCGTGAGCGTGCCGCCGGTCGTGGGGTAGGAGAGCTCGCCCCAGCCGATGGGGCTGAGCCAGCTGGGCCAGGCAGGTATCAGCGTCAGGTGCTGCGGATCGGGATCGCCGAGCGCGTCGCCGGCTCCTCGCAGCGCGTAGGCGAGCAGGACCAGGAGCACTCCGGCGCCGTTCGCCGATCGGCCCGTGGGGGCCAGCTGCGCGGCGAACAGCCCGACCGCCAGGAACGTCAGCCCGGTCGCGCCGAAGGTGAGACCCACGCCGAGGGCCGCCCCCGCGCCCAGCGGAGCGATCGAGAAGGCGAGCGCGCCGAGCACGGCGACGGCGACGTTCAGCAGCAGGCCCAGCAGCAGCGTCGCGGTGAGCGGCGTGGTGCGGCCGACGGGTGCGGCCGCGATCAGCTCGCGCCGGCCCGCCTCCTCGTCCGCGCGGGTGTGCCGCACGACGAAGAAGGTGTTCAGCAGCCCGACGACGACGGCCAGAAACGTGAACACCTGAAAGAAGGTCAGCGACCCGAGCGACCCGCCGTTCGGCGCCCCGCGCAGGGCGAGCAGGGTCGGGGTGCTGAGCGCCAGGCGCAGTACCTGCACGCGCTCGGTCGGTGCGCCGAACTCGCGGCCGACCGCTCCGACGCTGCCGGCGGCCAGCACCCCGAACCCGAGCAGCCAGATCGTCAGGGTCAACCGATCCCGGCGCGCCTGCAGCGCCAGGACGCGGATCATGCCGCCCGCCCGTAGTGGCGCAGGAACAGGTCCTCCAGCGAGGGCGGTGCGACGGTCAGCGCCGTCACTCCGGCGGCGGCGAGCGCCTGCAGGGCGGGGACGAGGGCGTCGGTGTCCACGTCGAAGGTGAGCGCGCCGTCGAGCGGCCGCACGTCGTGCACGCCGGCCAGCGAGGCGATTCGCTCCGGCGGTGCGCCGGTCGTCGCGCGGAACGTCGTGCGCGTCAGGTGGCGCAGGTCGGCCAACGTGCCGGTTTCGACGGTGCGGCCGGCCCGCACGATCGTGAAACGGTCGGCCAGCTGCTCCACCTCGGCCAGGATGTGGCTGGACAGCAGCACCGCCGCACCCTCCCCGCGCACCCGTTGCACTTCCTCCCGGAACACCGCCTCCATCAGCGGGTCGAGGCCGCTGGTCGGTTCGTCCAGCAGGTACAGCTGCGCAGGGACCGCGAACGCGGCCACCAGCGCCACCTTCTGCCGGTTGCCCTTGGAGTAGCCGCGCACCTTCGTGCGGGGGTCCAGGTCGAAGGCATCGAGCAGCCGGCGACGCTGCGCAGGGTCCGCGCCGCCGCGCAGGCGAGTGAGCAGGTCGATGGTCTCGCCGCCGGAGAGGGAGGGCCACAGGCCCACGTCGCCGGGGAGATACGCGATGCGTCGGTGCACCTCCACCGCATCGCGCCACGGATCGCGGTCGAAGACGCGCACGGCGCCGCCGACGCGCAGCAGCCCGAGCAGCGCGCGGAGCGTCGTGGATTTGCCGGCGCCGTTCGGGCCCAGGAAGCCATGCACCTCACCGGCGAGCACGGTCAGGTCCAGCCCGTCGAGCGCCTTCGTGCGGCCGAAGGACTTGGTGAGGCCGGTGGCCTCGATGGCAGTGCTCATAGGACGGGAGCGTACACATCGTTCAGAATCTTGTGAACGTGGTTTCTCACCCTCCTGTGTCTCCTTCCGGCAGGGCATTCAGATCAGCGGATGACGTCGATGGACGCCATCGTCGCCGCGCGGGCGAGTCGCTCGTCGAACGTGGCGACCGAGGCGCGCAGATCGGTGGCGGCGAGCAGCACGCAGCAGTCGGGCAGCTTGACTCCCGTTTCGGCCCGGAGCTGCGCGAGCGCAGCGGCCTGATCACCGGTCAGGCCGACCGTGCGGATCTCGAGCCGGTCGAGCTGCTGCTCTGCAACGTGCACGCGGCCGATCCTCGCCGGCCCGACGAGGACCTCGGCCCTCGTCAGAGCGTGCATCGCGAACTGCTCGTCGAGGTGATCGATCAGCAGCGCCTGCGCTCGACCGTGCAGTGCATTTGTCGGAGAGAGCACCGCGATCATGACGCTCGCGTCGAACACGATCACTCGGGCACGATCATTCGGGCACGATCACTCGGGCCAGTCCGCGCGGAGTTCGGCGAGGTAACCGTCGGGATAGGCGCCTTCAAGTCCCTCGGCCGCGGATCGGATGGCGGCCCGTCGTGCCTCTCGCCGCCGGGCCTCGGCGGTCTCCACCGTGCGCCGTCCCTCGTCGATGAGATGGATCAGCAGCGCGGTCGGGCGGTCGTGATCCTCGGGCCATCGCTGTCGCGCCGCCTCGAGGGCGCTGCGGAGGTCGTCGCTCTCCGTCAGCAGGTAGCGGGGTCGGGACGTCGGCATCGGAAAAGTGTCTCACCCGACCGTCACGTGAGTCACTTTTCTCGAGCACGATCTGGAGCGCTGCCGCCGGTTGCGGATCGGAGTGGACGAACGCCGCCGGGTGTCGGTCGCCGCGGCTACTCTGCGCCGTATGACGCTGACGGACGCCCCCTCGCCGGCGCTCGAGGTCCTGCGGCGGGTCTTCGGCTACGACGCCTTCCGCGACCGCCAGGGCGAGATCATCGACACGGTCGTCGCCGGTGGCGATGCGGTCGTGCTGATGCCCACGGGTGCCGGCAAGTCGCTCTGCTACCAGATTCCGGCCCTGGTCCGTCCGGGCACCGGGTTGATCGTCTCGCCGCTGATCGCTCTGATGCACGACCAGGTCGACGCCCTGCGCGCCGTCGGAGTGCGGGCGGAGTTCCTCAACTCCACGCAGGGCCCGGAGGAGCGCGTGCAGGTGGAGCGCGGCCTGCTGGCCGGCGAGGTCGACCTGATCTACATCGCTCCGGAGCGGCTGGCGCTCGAGTCCACCCGAACCCTGCTCGACCGGGTCGCCGCGGGCCCCGGCCTCTCGGTGTTCGCCATCGACGAGGCGCACTGCGTCTCGCAGTGGGGCCACGACTTCCGGCCCGACTACCTGACCCTCGCCGACCTGGTGCGGCGCTGGCCGGGCGTGCCGACCATGGCGCTGACGGCCACGGCGACAGAGGAGACCCACCGCGAGCTGACGACGCGGCTGCACCTGCAGGACGCGACCCACTTCGTCGCCAGCTTCGACCGGCCCAACATCCAGTACCGCATCGTGCCCAAGGACGAGGTCAAGCAGCAGCTGCTCACGTTCCTGCGCACCGAGCACGCCGGCGACGCCGGCATCGTCTACGCCCTCTCCCGTGCCTCCGTCGACAGCACCGCGGAGTGGCTCGCGAGCCGGGGCATCACCGCGCTGCCCTACCACGCGGGGCTCGACGCCCGTGTCCGCGCCCGCAATCAGGCTCGCTTCCTGCGTGAGGACGGCGTGGTCATCGTGGCGACGATCGCGTTCGGCATGGGTATCGACAAGCCCGACGTGCGGTTCGTGGCGCATATCGACCTGCCCAAATCGGTGGAGGGCTACTACCAGGAGACGGGACGCGCGGGGCGTGACGGCCTGCCCGCCACCGCCTGGCTCGCCTACGGGCTGAACGACGTCGTCCAGCAGCGGCGACTGATCGACCGCGGTACGGGCGACGCGGCGCACCGCCGCCGACAGTCCGCCAACCTCGACGCCATGCTCGCGCTCTGCGAGACGGTCACCTGCCGCCGCCGACAGCTGCTGGCCTACTTCGGCCAGCCGACCGGGACCGACTGCGGCAACTGCGACACCTGCCTCGAGCCGGTCGCCACCTGGGACGGCACGGTGCCGGCCCAGAAGCTGCTCTCCACGGTCGTGCGGCTGCAGCGGGAGCGCAACCAGCGCTTCGGCGGTGGTCAGATCATCGACATCCTGCGCGGCAAGCGCACACCCAAGGTCGAGCAGCACGGGCACGATGCGCTCACCACATTCGGTATCGGCGCCGACCTCGGCGAGCGCGCCTGGCGCAGCGTGCTGCGGCAGCTGATGGCGCAGGACGTGGTGGCGGTGGGCGACGACGGCTACGGGACCTTGATGTTGGGTGCCGCTGCCCCCGCAGTGCTGAAAGGCGAGCAGCCGGTGCGGTTGCGGCACGACCTGGAGCAGTCCCGCTCCGGCGGCGGCAGCAAGCGGGCCGCGCCGGTGACCGCGGACCTCGACGCACAGGCGCAGGTCGTCTTCGAGCGGCTGCGCACCTGGCGCAGCGCGCAGGCCAAGGAGCAGGCGGTGCCCGCGTACGTCGTGTTCGGCGACGCCACGTTGAAGGCCCTCGCGGTCGCCCGTCCCGCCTCCCTCGATGCCCTCAGCGGCATCAGCGGTGTCGGCGCGGCCAAGCTGGAGCGCTACGGCCAGGCGGTGCTGGACGTTCTGGCCGAGTCCTGACCTCGAAGCCCGTCTGCCCGGAATCGTGCCAGTTGCGCGTGCGCGCGCGTGGTCACATGTCGCGGGCCCGAGCAGAGGCGCGTCACGCCGCTGCTGCGGCACTCACTCCGGGGCGAAGAACGCGGCGGACGCGTCGGCCAGGAAACCCGGATCGTCCACGTGGCACAGCTCGCGGGCGGAGTGCATCGAGATCAGCGGCGTGCCCACGTCGAGCGTGCGGATGCCGAGCCGGCTGGCGGTGTCCGGTCCGATGGTCGACCCGCAGGGCACCGCATTGTTGGACACGAACTCCTGCGTCGGCACCCCGGCCTGGGCGCAGGTGCGTGCCCACAGCGCGGCGCCGTGCGCGTCGGTCGTGTACCGCTGCTGCGCGTTGATCTTCAGCAGCGGGCCGCTGCCGACCCTCGGCCGGTTCACCGGATCGTGCACCTCGCCGCGGTTGGGGTGTACCGCGTGTCCGGCATCGGCGGAGAGGCACCACGAGGCGGCGAACGCCCGCGCCGCGTCCTCGGTCGAGCCGCCGAGCGCGGCCGTCACCCGCTTCAGCACGTCGGCGAGCAGCGGACCGGCCGCCCCCGATCTGCTGCGGGAGCCCACCTCCTCGTGGTCGAAGGCGGCCAGCACCGCGATGCTGTCCGTCGGCCGCGCGGCCAGCAGGCCGACCAGTCCCGCGTGCACCGACGTCAGATTGTCCATGCGCCCGGAGGCATACAGGGCGCCGTCGGCACCGAAGCGTCGGGGCTCCTGCGTGTCCGCGGTCAGCAGGTCGTATCCGCCGACCTGCTCCGGAGCCAGGCCAGCGAGTCCGGCCAGGTGGGCGACCAGATCGGCTTGGGCCAGGTCGCCGACGCCGAAGACCGGCTGCAGGTCGCGCTGCGGATCGGGACCGAAGCCCGAGTTCGTCGTCCGGTCCAGGTGGATCGCCAGGTGCGGGATGCGCAGGAACGGACCCGTCCGCACCAGGTGCTCGCCACCGGCCATATCGACGATCCGCCCGGCGAGCTCCAGCTCCCGGTCGAACCAGGAGGCCAGGATCGGGCCGCCGTACACCTCGACGGCCGCCTGCAACCAGCCGTTCGCGCCCGTGGTCGATTTGGGCTTCAACTTGAAGCCGGGGGAGTCGGTATGCGCACCGAGGATGCGGAACGGCGTCACGGGCGAGGCGGAGTCGGGCAGCGCGACGGCCAGCACGGCGCCGTCGCGCACGACGACGACGCGGGCCCCGGGCAGGACCGCACCGCTCCAGTCGGCGGTCTCGTCCAGCAGCAGATAGCCGGCGTCCACCAGCCGTCGTGCCACCTCGGCTGCCGCGTGGTACGAGCTCGGCGAAGCCGTGACGAATCGGCCGAAGTCCGCGATGTGCGCGTCAGCATCCACGCCCCCATGCAAGCACGACTGCAGGCACGAGCCCCGTCCCGCCGCGTGGCGGAGCCGGGGCTCGTGGGGAGGCGGACCCGGTGTTACTCGGCCAGGATGGTGTGCAGCTCGCGACGCAGGTTGTCGATGCGCTTCACGGCGCGGTCGCGCTGGTCGGCGCTGACGCCGAACCGGAACTGACCGACGACGCCCATCAGCTTGCCGACTGAGGCGAACAGCTCGCCGCCGCCTCGCTCGCCGCCGGACAGGGCCGAGGCGATCTCGTCGCCGTGCTCCTGCACGTAGGCCCGCCCGCTGTCGGTCAGGCTGTACGCGCCGCGGGGGCCGTCGTTCTGCACGATCAGGCCCTCGTCGACCAGTTGGGAGAGCGTCGGGTAGACCGAGCCGGGGCTCGGCGTCCAGGCGCCGTCGGTCTTCTCGCCGATCGCCTTGATCAGGCCGTAGCCGTTGGCGGGGTTCTCGGCCAGCAGGCCGAGGATCGCATTGCGGACATCGCCGCGACGGGCGCGGGGACCGCCGGGACCGAAGCCCGGGCCGAAGCCGGAACCGAACCCCGCGCCGAAGCCGCGCGGCCCCATCCCGGGACCGCCGAAGGGACCGCCGAAGCGGCCGGGGAAGCGGAGCCCGCTGCGGCCGGAACCACGGCCTGCGAAGCCGTCTTGACGCTCGTCGGGAGCGTCGAAGTCGTGGTGGTGAGTAGTCATCGCCACTCCTTTCGATGGAGTGCTTGAGTCGACGACCGAATGTCGCCGTGCCATCACGATATATCGTCGACTGTCGGAGCGCAAGTCGTTTCGTCGTCAGGACTTGACGAGCCGCGCGATCGCCGCGCCCGCCTCCTTGAGCTTCGCGTCGGCCTCGTCGCCCCCGCCGGAGACCGCGTCGGCGACACAGTGCGCCAGATGGTCGTTCAGCAGTCCCAGCGCGACCGATTGCAGCGCGCTCGTCATCGCGGATACCTGAGTCAGGATGTCGATGCAGTACTGCTCGCTCTCGACCATTCCCTGCAGGCCGCGCGCCTGGCCCTCGATCCGCCGCAGCCGGCGCAGGTAGCCGTCCTTGCTCGAGATGTAGCCGTGGGTCGATCCGGGGCCGTCGTGCTCGTCCATCCGTGCCTCCGCTCGCGGCCCGCCGCCGACCAGGCGACCGATCTGGAACGACGTTATACCCTGGTGGGGTATAACGTGACGGCGCAGGAGACAGGAGGAGGCCCTGTGGCAACCGTGCTGGAGTACGTCGGTCGAGCGCTCGCCAGCGCCGGGAACATGGGCTGGGAGATCCTCTGGCCGCTGCTGCTGGGGTTCCTGCTGTCCGCCGTGATCCAGGCCGTCGTTCGCCGCGACGCGATCACCCGGCTGATGGCGGCCGACTCCCCCCGCGCTCTGGCGATCGCGACCGGGCTCGGGGCCGCCTCGTCCTCGTGCTCCTACGCGGCGGTCGCGCTCGCTCGGTCCCTCTTCCGCAAGGGGGCGAGCTTCAGCGCGGCGATGGTGTTCGAGATCGCCTCCACCAACCTGGTGGTCGAGCTGGGCATCGTGTTGGCCCTCGGGCTCGGCTGGCAGTTCACGCTGGCGGAGTTCGTCGCCGGCCCGATCATGATCGTCTTCGTCGCCCTGCTGTTCCGACTGTGGATGCGCACGCGGCTGGTCGAGGCGGCGCGCGCGCAAGCCGACCGCGGCCTGCCGGGCTCGATGGAGGGACATGCCGGCATGGACATGTCCGTGCAGTCGGACGCTCCGTTCCTCCGTCGCCTGTTCTCGCGCGCCGGCGTGACGGCGACGAGTCAGTGCTTCGTCATGGACTGGGCCGCGGTGCTGCGCGACATGGTGATCGGCCTGCTGATCGCCGGAGCGTTCCAGGCGTGGGTGCCGCAGTCGTGGCTGCGCGCGGTGTTCCTCTCGAACGACCCGACGCTCGCGTTCGTGCTGGGGCCGCTGATCGGCCCGCTCGTCGCGGTGGTCAGCTTCGTCTGCTCGGTCGGCAACGTCCCCCTGGCCGCGGTGCTCTGGAGCGGCGGCATCAGCTTCGGCGGCGTGATGAGCTTCATCTTCGCCGACCTGATCATCGTGCCGATCCTGCTGATCTACCGTCGTTACTACGGCACGCGGGCGGCCCTCACGATCGCGGGCACCTTCTACCTGGCGATGGTCGCGGCCGGCTATGTCGTCGAGCTGGTCTTCGCGCCGCTCGGCTTGATCCCGCGCGAGCGCACCGCCGCCGTGCTGGAGTCGTCGATCGGCTGGAACTACACGACCTGGCTGAACATCGGCTTCCTCGTCATCGCCGCGGCCCTCGTGATCTGGTTCTTCGCGACCGGCAACGGCCCGATGCTGCGGATGATGGGTGGAGCGCCGGACATGGAGCACCAGCACGGCGGCCACGAGCACGAGACCCTGCACGAGCACGGCGTCCACGCCCCCGGGCACGGCCCCGCATCGACCGGCTGAACCGCGCCGAACGGCGGCCGACATCCGAGGGTGCCGACCGCCGTGCGGTGTTCGGAGCGATCAGGCGGCGACCGGCGTGCGGTCTCCGCGGCGTGCGCGGTCGCTCGATGGAGCAGCCGCCGGCGACACCGCCCGGGTGCTGCGCAGCAGGGCGATCGCCAGCAGCACGTCGGCGACGGCCGGCAGCACGAAGGTCGCAGCCGCCGCTGCGCCGTAGAGGTCGTTGTTGAGCACCGTGTTCAGGATCACGCCGACGATCGCGATGACCGGCACCCACCACCGGACCAGGCCGCCCCGGGCCGCCCCGATCATCAGCAGCATCAGGCCGATCAGACCGACATAGATCAGCACGAGGAACGGCAGGAAGAACGGCTGCGACCCGACCGAGTCCACCACCGTCACCGCCGTGGGTCGATCCGCGTGCTGGGCGAGGACGAGCACGAACGCACTCCCACCCGTGCCGAACGGCGTGGCGAGGGCGCCGGCGACGACCGCCATGGCACCGATCGTGCCGAGCACCCGGCCGCGGTTGCGCAGATAGCTGAAGACGGCCAGCGCCCCGGGTACGAGCAACGCCCACGTGAGTGCGTCGGCGGTCGATGCGGCACTCCACGCGGCGGGGTGTGCGGCTGCCGCCTGCAGTTCCTGGGCAGAGGTGCCGTCCGAGCCGGTCGGCCAGAGCGCGGCCCCGGCCACGCTGACCACCGCGGCGGCAAGCAGGGAGGCGCCCGCCCACTTTCGTCGAGTGAGCGAGACGGTGGCCTCCGGTGATGCAGGGAGCAGTTGAGTATTCGACACGGCGGTCCTCACGAGGATTCGATGGCCGGGCTCTCCGGCGATGCCTCGAGCCTGCTGATCGGCCACCGCCGCCGCGTCGGCGCGCGGTCGCATGCGGCCCCTGCCGACGTCGGATTCCTCCGCCCTCGAACCGCGACCCGAAGCGGAGGGGTACCCGACCCCGGTCGGATGACGCGGGACGCGGATCGTCGTAGGTTGCGCCGTATGAGGAGTGCCGGAAGGGCCGTACGGCTGCCCCGCATCCCGCCGGCCGTGGCCGACGCGCTGCTCGCGGTCGCCTTCGCCGGTATCGCCGTGTGGGAGCGCCTGACCCCGTACATCACCTACAAGGGAGGGCCACTCGCGCTCGACATCCCGATGACGGCGACCGTCATCGGCCTTCTGGCACTGCGCCGTGTCGCGCCGATCCGCGTGCTGACGCTGGCCTGCCTCGTGCTCGCGCTCCCGAGCCTGTTCGTGCGGCACGACTTCCTG
The DNA here is from genome assembly GCF_964250715.1 of uncultured Amnibacterium sp. Taxonomy (GTDB): domain Bacteria; phylum Actinomycetota; class Actinomycetes; order Actinomycetales; family Microbacteriaceae; genus Amnibacterium. The sequence goes on along the minus strand of NZ_CAXUGX010000017.1, from coordinate 20,092 downwards.
CTCTGGTCGCACTCGCTACCGCTCCTGATCATGAGCTTCACGGTCGCCCGGCTGCACGGCACGCGCATCGGGTTGGCCGCGCTGCTGCTGCCGATCGCCGCGACGGCGTTCATCTTCGCTCGCAACGGCCAGGCCCAGGACGCGGGCTCGCTGTTCTGGCTGCTGCCCTATATCGCCGCGGTGCTCGTCGGCGCCCGGCTGCGACGCACCGCGGCACAGAAGGCGGCCCTGCTCGCCGCCCTGCATCGCCTGGAGCTGGAGCACGAGCGACGCGAGCGGCTCGCGGTACTGCAGGAACGGGCGGCCGTCGCCCGCGACCTGCACGACGTCGTCGCGAATGCCGTCTCGGTCATGCTGGCGCAGGTCGAGCGTGCGACCAGGAGCCTCGACGTCGCACCGGACTCCGCCGAGTCGTCGGTGTTCGCCCTCGAGGCCGCGGGCCGCGGAGCGACAGCCGACCTGCGTCGCATGCTCGGACTGCTGCGCTCCGCCGATGCGGGCGACCAGCCGAGCAGTCCCGCTCCAGGACTGGAGACGATCGATGCGCTCCTCGCCCGGATGCGGGCGGCCGGACTCTCGATCGATCTCACGGTGACCGGCGACCGCCGCGCCCTGCCGCCCGGCTTCGACGTCAGCGCCTTCCGGATCGTGCAGGAGGCGCTGACGAACGTCCTGAAACATGCCGGACCCACCGACGTCGAGGTCCGGCTGCACTTCGGAGCGACGGTGGAGATCGACGTGGTGGACCGCGGACCGCAGACGGCTTTTGTGCGCGCACGCGTACCCGCGCTTCCGGTCGGTGCAGCGATGAGAGGACACGGCATCATCGGGATGCGGGAACGCGCGACGCTGTTCGGCGGCTCCCTCGTCGCCGATCCGCTGGGCGCGGGATTCGCGGTGCGCGCTCGATTGCCGGTGCCGCAGTGACCGCCGCTATCACCACCTCCGCCCTCACGTCGTCCGCCGCCGAATCGTCCGCCGCGGGTTCGCCGCCCGTCGCACGGCTGATCGGGACGCCGCCGCTGCGCAGCCGCGTCCGCCCGGCCTGGCTGATCCCGGATCTCGTGGGGACCGCGCTGCTCGCGTGCGTGATGGTCTGGGAGTACGCGACTCCGGCGCTCGACGACGGAGTCCGGCGAGGATCGATGTCGCTCAGCTTCGCGCTCTCCTGCGTGATGGTCGCGTCGGTGGCCGTTCGTCGGATCTGGCCGCTCACGGCGCTCGGCATCGCCTGTGCCGCGATCGGCGTGCCGTTCCTGTTCACGCAGCATTTCGTGCCGTTCTGGAGTGGCTTCGCTCCGGCGATCTTTCTCGTCTACACGGTTGCGCGGCACAGGCCTCCGCGCAGCGCGGTGCTGGGCGCCGGCATCCTGCTCGCGGCGCTGCTGGTCAATCTGTGGCGCACCGCGCCGCCGGACGGCGTGAACGACGTCGTCTTCCTGCTGACGTTCGAGGTGTTCGTGCTCGCCTTCGGCATCACGTTGCAGCGCACCGCCGCGCAGCGACAACAACTGGCGGAGGTACTCGCCCGTCTTGAAGACGAGCAGTTGACTCGTGAACGGCTGGCCGTCGCCGATGAGCGTGTCCGACTCGCCCGCGACCTGCACGACGTGGTCGCGCACGCGGTGTCGCTGATGCTCGTGCAGGCCGGAGCCGCTCGACTCGCGATTCACGACGACCCGGCGGTGGCGAGGCAGTTCCTCAGCGGTGTCGCAGACGCCGGACGGCATGCCTCGGACGACCTGGCGCACCTGCTCGACCTGCTGCGCGCGACCGGCGGCGTGCGCGAGACCGACTCCGTACCCGGCCTGGCCGCGATCGAAGCGCTCGTCGCGCAGACCAGGAACGCCGGTCTCGACGCGCGCCTGGAAACGATCGGCTCCCCTCCGCTGCTCGAGCCCGGCCTGGACGCAGCGGCGTTCCGCGTCGTGCAGGAGGCGCTCACCAACGTGCTGAAACACGCCGGCCCGACCCGCGTGGTCGTGCAGATCGACTACCGCGGACCGATCCTGATCACCGTCGAGGACGACGGGCCGAACGGACACCACGTGCGGCCGCTGACCTCCGGCCACGGCCTGGTCGGGATGCGCGAGCGCGCGGCGCTGTTCGGCGGCACGATCGACGCCGGCCCGGCCGGCGGCGGGTTCCGGGTCCACGCGACCCTGCCGATCGTGGAGCGCTGATGAGTTCCCCGTCGTCCGCACAGCGCCCCGCGGTCGGTGTCGTCATCGTCGACGATGAACCGCTGGTCCGGATGGGCGTGCGGGCGGTGCTGGAACGCCAGCGCGACATCGTGGTGGTCGGTGAGGCCGGCGACGGGGCCGAGGCGATCCGCGTGTGTGCCGTGACCGCGCCCGACGTGGTGCTGATGGACCTCCGGATGCCCATCATGGACGGACTGGAGGCCACGCGGCGGATCGCCGGCGGCGAGAAACCGCGGGTCGTCGTGCTGACGACGTTCGACGTCGACGAGCAGGTGTACGCGGCGCTGAAGGCGGGGGCGAGCGGGTTCCTCACCAAGGACTCGCCACCCGAACTGGTCGGCGACGCCGTTCGCAGCGCTGCGCGGGGTGACACGCTGCTCGCGCCGGGGATCACCCGGCGGCTGGTGGAGGCCTACACGAGCATGCCGCCGCCGATGTCGGCGGTCCCGGAGCGACTGGCTCCGCTCACGCCCCGCGAGCTGGAGGTGCTGACCGAGATCGCTCGCGGCCACACGAACACCCAGATCGCTCACCGGCTCTACCTTTCGGAGGCGACGGTGAAGTCGCACATCACCCGCATCCTGGCGAAGCTGGCCATCACCGACCGCGTGCAGGCCGTGATCGCCGCCTACGAGTGCGGTCTGATCCGCCCCGGCGACCAGCCCTGACGCACCGCCCTGACGATCAGCCCGACCGAAGTGACGCGTGACTCGTTGCAGATGTTCGGCCCGATGGCGGATCGGCTGCTCGGTCGGCAGGATCCGCCCCGGGTTCCGCGACCTCACCGACTCCATCGCGGGCGTGCAGCATTCGCTCGACGGCGGTGACGACCGATTGTCGGCGAGCGGCGACTTCCTCACCTCTGACCGGATTTTCCTCGAGACCAGTAAGCCCTTCTGGCGACAGCTGCCAGGCTTGCGCGATGGCGTAGATGAACACCAGAACGTCGACGGCCGACAGTGGGCGTGCAGCGGCCGTCGCGACAGCGAGCGTCTTGTTCCGATAGATGTCGCGCGGCTCAGCGGTGGCCTCGGGTCGCTCGAGCTGAGCCCACATGCTCAGGCGGAGGACCTCGGGGAAGCGCTGATGATGATCGAATACGTCCCCAGCCCACCGGGCGAGGTCCTCAGGACGCGGAGGGACGTTCTCGGCCATACGACGCAGCGCCTCCGCAAGGGTCGCATCGAACAGGCCGCTCTTGCCGCCGTAGTACGCGTAGATCATCCGAACGTTGCTCCGCGCCTCGGAGGCGATTCGCTCCACGCGCCCGCCGGCGAGCCCGTGGGCCGCGAACTCCAGGGTCGCCGCAGCGAGTATTCGCTCCCTCGTGGCGTCAGCGTCACGTGCCATACGTCTCCCCCTCGGGCTGCGAATCGACGGGCCGGCGGTCGAACACCAAGTAGAAGTAAGTATACTTTTACTTACCAGAGGCGACAATGACCCGTATCCCGTCGAGCACGTACCGTCGCGCCTCCGGGCTGACCGGGCATGGAAGGACGACACATGGATGAACGCTTCCAGCGCGCCCTCGCCATCACTCCGTCGTCGTCGGCCTCTGCTCGCACGGTGGACATCACGACTATCGGCGCGAAGACCGGGCGCGAACGCCGCATCGAGATCTGGTTCTACCGTGTCCACGACGAGATCTACCTCACGACTCCGCCGGCGAGCCGCAGCTGGTACGCGAATCTGCTCCGCCACCCGCAGTTCACCTTCCACCTCAAGAACTCCGTCCGCGCAGACCTACCCGCGACGGCAGAACCCGTCTTGGATCGAGAAGGCCGCCAGCGCGTGTTCGAAGCGATCATCTCCAACCTCGATCACCCTCGGCACAGTGCCTACATCTCGCAGCCAGTTCCGCCGATCGAAGAATGGATCGCCGGGAGCCCCCTCATCCACGTCACCTTCCAGCAGGACTGAAAGCGACTCGGCGGACGACCGGGAGACGTTCCGCCGTGGGCAGCGCAGAAGCGCCATGGACCGGCGTGAAAGCACGGCCAGAAGCGCTGCGGTTCACAGGGTGAGTGCGCGCCGACTCAGCAGGACACCACGCCTGTGCCTGATGTGTGCCTGGTCCCGCTGGGGACGGGCAAGCAGATGCCCGGGGGAAGAAAGACCCTCGGGCCATACGGGGGTTTCAGTGGTGGCTCCGACCGGCGTCGATCCGGTGACCTTTCGATTTTCAGTCGAACGCTCTACCAACTGAGCTACAGAGCCATGCGGTGCCCGCGGTGTGGCGAGCGCCTCGCGACCCTGACCGGACTTGAACCGGCGACCTCCGCCGTGACAGGGCGGCGCGCTAACCAACTGCGCTACAGGGCCTTGATGTCGATGAGAGCCTGTCCCATCGTCCGTGACCCCAACGGGATTCGAACCCGTGTTATCGCCGTGAAAGGGCGACGTCCTAGGCCGCTAAACGATGGGGCCGGGCGTCCCGTTGCCGGGCTCACCGGGAGCCAAGCATAGGACCTGCCCAGACACATCCCAAACACCGCGAGGCTCTCGCCGCGCGGCGGCGAGGGCCTCGAACTGGGGGTCCGCCCATCGGCGTGCCGTTCGGGCGGTGCGACCCTGCGAGTTAGCGTGAAGAGGCACCCCCGCGGCCGATACGGCGACGCCGGGTGCGCTCGAGTCGGATGGGGGTTCGACATGGGGATGCGTGCCGCCCCGCGCTCGGTCGCTCTGGCGACCGTGCTCGCGCTGGCGCTCGCCGCCGGTGTCGCCCAGTCCGCCGCGGCCGAGGACTACCCCACCTGGCATGAAGTGCAGGAGGCTCGGCACGACGCCGCGAAGAAGGCGGATGCGGTTGCACGGATCGAGCGGCTGCTCACGGCGTCGAAGACGGCGGCGGCTGCGGCTGAGCGGCTCGCCGTGCAGCGGGGTGCCGTCTACCAGGTGCTGCGGGACCGGGCCGACGCGGCACAGGACCGGCTGGACGGCATCACCGACGAGGTCCGGGCGCATCGTCGGGCGGCGGTGCAGGCGCGGCATCGCGCGGCGGGCGTGGCCGCACAGCTGATCCGTGGCACCGGCGACGACCTGGGTGCCACCGTGCTGCTGACCGGCGACGGGACGAGTGCCGGAGCGACCGCGCTGCTGTCCAAGGTCGGGCGCCTGACCAAGCTGACGCAGTCGAACGCCGATCTGGCTCGTGTCGCACGTGAGGCGGCGAACACCGCTGCCGCCACCGAGGCGCAGGCCGCTGCGGCGACCGCGGCGCTGCTTCGCCTGCGGGCGCAGGCGAGGACCGCCCTCGATGCGGCGACGGCCGCCGCGTCCGAGGCCGAACGGCAGGTGGCGGCGGACCGCAGCGCCCGGATCACACTGACCGCCGAGCTGCGGGCGCTCCGCTCGACGACCCGGACGACCCTGGCTGCGTTCCAACGCGGCGTCGCCGCTCGCGAGGCCGCCGCGCTGCAGGGTGGCGGCGGAGCGGCGGGCGCCGTGGCCGCGTCGGGCTGGGCGCTGCCGGCGGCCGGCCGGATGAACGACGGTTTCGGCTACCGGGCCAACCCGCCGCCCGGCGGGACGCACTTCCATCGCGGCGTGGACATCGGCGCCGCGTGCGAGTCGCCGATCTACGCCGCCCACAGCGGCACCGTCGTCTACGCCGGTCCGCTCGGCACGTACGGCAACTTCATCGAGGTACGCCACGACGACGGCCTCTCCACCGGATACGCCCACATCCGCCCGGGCGGCATCTTCGTGCACACCGGGCAGCAGGTGCCGGCGGGTACGAACATCGCCTCCGTCGGGACGACCGGGGTCTCCTCCGGCTGCCACCTGCACTTCGAGGTGCGGCTGAACGAGGTCGCGCGCGACCCGGTGGCGTTCCTCGCGACAGAGGGGGTCACCGTTGGCTGAGTGGCAGGGCGGCCGGCAGCCGACGCGGCCGCAGCGCATCATCGGGGCGGTCGCGGTCGGCGCCGTCGCGGCCGGGGTCGGCATCGCTCCGGCGAGCGCGGCGGACCCGCAGTACCCCAGCTGGCAGGACGTGCAGCGGGCGAGGCGCAATGAAGCGGAGACGGAGGCCGAGGCGCGCACGATCACCACGCTGCTGACGCGGCTGCAGGACTCCGCCGATTCCGCGGCGCGCACCGCGCAGATCGCCGCGGAGCACGCCCACCGCGCCCAGGCGGCCGAGGATGCCGCCCGGGCACGGGCCGCGGACCTGCGCACCCAGGTGATCGCGGCGAAGAAGGCCGCCGCCACATCCAGGATGCGGGCCGGGCTGCTGGCCGCCAGCATGGCCCGCTCGGCGGCTGGTGGCGATCTGTCCCTGCAGCTCGCGCTGAACGGCAACGACGCCGACGCCCTGCTCTACCGCCTCGCCACCGCGGAGCAGCTGTCCGCGCAGTCGGACGAGATCTACCGCACCGCCGTCGCCGATCAGAACGCGGCGGGCGCCCTGCAGCAGCAGGCGACCGTTGCGGCCGACCAGCTGCAGCGGGCCGCGCAGGCGACCGCCGCCGCGCTCGCCGATGCGCAGGCCGCCTCCCATGCCGCCTCGTCCGCCGTCGCCGCGCAGCAGGCGAACGCGGACCGGCTGACGACGCAGTTGGCCGCCCTGCGCGACACGACCACCCAGGTCGCCGCGGCGTACGTGCAGGGCGTGCAGGAGCGGCGGGCGGCCGCGGCAGCCGTCAAGCGCCGGGAGGAGCAGGAGGCCGCCGCGCGCAAGGCCGCAGCAGCGCAGCAGGCGCAGTCGCAGGGCGGGTCGGCCGCATCGGGCGGGTCGGCGGGGTCGGGGTCGGGATCGGGGTCCGGTGCCCAGTCCGGTTCGGAGACAGGGTCGGGCTCGGCCGGCGGTTCATCGTCGAACCCGCCCGCGGCCCCTGCGCCGGTACCGAACCAGGGCAAGGCCGCTGCGGTCGTCGCCTTCGCCCGCGACCAGATCGGCGACCGGTACGTCTTCGCCGGTGCGGGGCCGAACGCGTGGGACTGCTCCGGGCTGACGATGCAGGCGTATGCCGCAGTCGGCATCTACATCGGCGGGCACGGCGCGACCGCCCAGTACGACCTGGCGCGCTCCGAGGGGCTGCTCGTGCCCTACTCGCAGGCCGCGCCCGGCGACCTGGTGTTCTACACCGACGGCGGCGGCGATATGTACCACGTCGCGATCTACACCGGCGGCGGGATGATGGTGGAGGCGCCCCACGAGGGAGTGCCCGTGCGCGAGGTGCCCGTCCGCAGCGCGGACCTGGTCGGCCAAGTCGCGCGCTTCACCGGGTA
>NZ_CAXUGX010000017.1:0-12556 GCF_964250715.1 uncultured Amnibacterium sp. | reverse complement strand
GGGCCCGGTGAAGGGATGTGCGCAGGACCGGGTAGGGCCCGGTGAAGGGATGTGCGCAGGACCGGGTAGGGCCCGGTGAAGGGATGTGCACAGGACCGGGTAGGGCCGGTGAAGAGTGGGCACAGGACCGGGTAGGGCCCGGTGAAGGATGTGCACAGGACCGGGTGATGACGGCTCAGGAGTGCGCTTCGGGCGATTCAGTGAGCCGCGTGAAGGCGTCCTGGATGATCTGCTCCGCCTCGGCGGCGTCGCCCCAGCCGTCGATGCTCACGAACTTGCCGGGCTCCAGATCCTTGTAGCGCCGGAAGAAGTGCTCGATCTCGTTCCGAACCTGCTGCGGCACGTCGTCCAGGTCCTGGATGTGCTGCCACCGGGGGTCCTTGTAGGGGACGACGACGATCTTCGCGTCCGAGCCGGCCTCGTCGCTCATGTTCAGCACGCCCACCGGCCGCACCTTGACGCCGACGCCCGGGAAGACCGGCACCTCCAGCAGCACGAGCGCGTCCAGCGGGTCACCGTCCAAGCCGAGCGTGTTCTCGAAGAAGCCGTAGTCGACCGGGTAGACGAACGAGGTGAACAGCACCCGGTCCAGGTACACGCGACCCGTGACGTGGTCCACCTCGTACTTGTTGCGGCTGCCCTTGGGGATCTCCACGACCACGTCGTACTCGGCCATCGCGTCCACCTCTCCATTGCCGGATCTCGATCGCCGGCGCTCGTCACTGCTGGCAGCCGACTTCGTACTCGGCGCCGTACCGACCGTACCGTTGGCGGATGCCCGACCGACCGCGCCTGACCCCGGCGATCGCCGACGTCCGTCGGGCGGTGCGGGCCGGTCTGGCTCTGGTACCGGCGAGCGATCGGGTGCACGGAGCGGAGCGCGCCGATGGATCGGAGCGCGCCGATGTGCTGGTCGCCCTCTCCGGCGGCGCCGACTCGATGGCGCTCGCCGCCGCCGCCGCCTTCGAGGGTCCGCGCGCGGGACTGCGAATCGGCGCGATCGTGGTCGATCACGACCTGCAGTCCGGTTCCGCGCAGGTCGCGGACCGCGCTCGTGACGCAGCCGCGGCGCTGGGGCTCGCGCCGGCGACGGTCGCGCGAGTCCGGGTCCGCACCGACGGCGGCCCGGAGGCGGCTGCCAGGGCCGCACGGTACTCGGCGATCGAGGATGCCGCGCGGCTCGCCGGCGCCACTCGTGTGCTGCTCGGGCACACGCTCGACGATCAGGCTGAGACGGTGCTCCTCGGCCTGGCGCGCGGCTCTGGACCGGATGCCCTCGCCGGCATGCGGCTTGACGATCCGCCCCTGCTGCGCCCGCTGCTCGGGCTGCGCCGCACGATCACCCGCGCCGCGTGCGCCGACGCCGGCCTGCCGGTGTGGGACGACCCTCAGAACACCGACCCGGCGTTCGCGCGCGTTCGGGTGCGCTCATCGGCGCTGCCCGCGCTCGAGGCCGCGCTCGGTCCGGGCATCGCGGAGGCGCTCGCGCGCACGGCGGATCAGGTGCAGGAGGACGCCGCTGCTCTCGACGCCCTCGCCGCCGAACTCGCCCCCGAGGTGGCGGAACTCGCCGAGGCCGGCATCGCCCTGCCCGTGGACCTGCTGGTCCCCAACCCGCGGGCGCTCGTGCACCGGCTCATCCGGCTGGCCGTCGAGGACGAGTTCGGTGTCGCCCTCAGCCGCGCCCACACGCTCGCCGCGGCCTCCCTGGTGTACGAGTGGCACGGCCAGGGGCCGGTGGACCTGCCCGGCATTAGGGTGGAGCGCCGCGACGGCCGGCTCTGCTTCCGCCGCCGCTGACTTCAGGGCGGACATCGACGCAAGGGCACTCGCATCCGGCGAGTCCCGAGCACGACGACCCGTGGAGGATCGAGCCCATGCTGCCCGCCGATGTCGCCGACGATCTGGTGCGCGTGCTGCTGACCGAGCAGCAGATCCGGGAGCGCGTCGCCGAGCTGTGCCGCCTGATCGAGGCCGACGAGCCGCCTCAGGCATCGCAGGGCGACGGGGCGGCGCAGGGCGACTCGAAGCCGCTGCTGCTGGTGGGCGTGCTGAAGGGCGCGGTCATGGTGATGGCCGACCTGGCCCGCGAGCTGCGCATCCCGATCGAGATGGACTGGATGGCCGTCAGCTCGTACGGCACCAGCACCCGATCATCCGGCGTGGTGCGCATCCTGAAGGACCTGGATGCCGAACTCGCCGGGCGCCGTGTGCTCATCGTGGAGGACATCGTCGACTCCGGATTGACGCTGTCGTGGCTCGTGACGAACCTGCGCTCCCGCGGTCCGAAGTCGGTGGAGGTGTGCGCGCTGCTGCGCAAGCCGGAGGCGATCCGGATGGAGGTGGACGTGCGGTACCGCGGCTTCGACATCCCGAACGAGTTCGTGGTCGGCTACGGCCTGGACTACGCCGAGCGGTACCGCAACCTGCGGGCGATCGGGGTGCTCGCTCCGCACGTCTACGCGGCCTGAGCATGCACAGCTTCTGATCAGTCGCCCACAGCGAACAGCGGTCGGGGGTCAGGAGAAGCGGCAGTACCGTATACCCACTATGGACTTCAAGCGCATTCTCAAGGGTCCCCTGGTCTACATCGTGATCGCCGTGATCGTGGTGTGGGTCGGCTCGAGCCTGTTGAGCGGATCCGGCTTCCGCAAGGTCACCACCGAGCAGGGCCTCGACTACCTGGCACAGGGCAAGGTCGCGCAGGCCAAGATCGTCGACAGCGACAACCGCGTCGACATGACCCTCACCGCACCCGTCGACGGGGTCAAGCAGGTGCAGTTCTTCTACGTGACCCCGCGGGGGGCCGAGGTGGTCAGCGCGGTCAGCTCCGCAAAGCCCGTCGACGGGTACGACGACGAGGTGCCGCAGCCCAACTTCCTGCTCTCCATCGCGGGCTTCCTGCTGCCCCTGCTGCTCATCGGGCTGCTGTTCTGGCTGATGCTCTCCGGCATGCAGGGCGGCGGCAACCGGGTGATGCAGTTCGGCAAGTCCCGCGCCAAGCTCGTGTCCAAGGAGACGCCCAAGGTCACATTCGGCGACGTCGCCGGCGCGGACGAGGCGATCGAGGAGCTCGGCGAGATCAAGGACTTCCTGAAGGAGCCGGCCAAGTTCCAGGCGGTCGGCGCCCGCATCCCGAAGGGTGTGCTGCTCTACGGCCCTCCCGGAACCGGCAAGACGCTGCTGGCCCGCGCGGTGGCCGGCGAGGCGGGCGTGCCCTTCTACTCCATCTCGGGCTCAGACTTCGTCGAGATGTTCGTGGGCGTCGGCGCCAGCCGCGTGCGCGACCTGTTCGACCAGGCCAAGCAGAACGCACCGGCGATCATCTTCGTCGACGAGATCGACGCGGTCGGCCGCCACCGCGGTGCCGGCATGGGCGGCGGCCACGACGAGCGCGAGCAGACGCTGAACCAGCTGCTGGTCGAGATGGACGGCTTCGACGTCAAGACGAACGTCATCCTGATCGCCGCCACCAACCGGCCCGACATCCTCGACCCCGCGCTGCTGCGCCCCGGACGGTTCGACCGTCAGATCGGCGTGGACGCCCCCGACCTGCGGGGCCGCGAACGGATCCTCGAGGTGCACGCCAAGGGCAAGCCGCTCGCCGCTGGGGTCGACCTGGAGGTGCTGGCGCGCAAGACGCCGGGCTTCACCGGTGCCGACCTGGCGAACGTGCTGAACGAGGCGGCCCTGCTGACCGCGCGTTCCAACGCCCAGTTGATCGACGACCGGGCACTGGATGAGGCCGTCGATCGTGTCATCGGCGGTCCGCAGCGGCGCAGCCGGGTCATGAAGGACCAGGAGAAGCTGATTACGGCGTACCACGAGGGCGGCCACGCCCTGGTCGCGGCAAGCCTCAACCACACCGATCCGGTCACGAAGATCACGATCCTGCCGCGCGGTCGGGCCCTCGGCTACACGATGGTGCTGCCGCTGGAGGACAAGTACTCCATCACCCGCAACGAGCTGCTCGACCAGCTCGCCTACGCGATGGGCGGCCGGGTGGCCGAGGAGATCGTGTTCCACGACCCCACCTCGGGCGCATCGAACGACATCGAGAAGGCGACAGGTACCGCCCGGCGCATGGTCACCGAGTTCGGCATGAGCGCGATCATCGGGTCGGTCAAGTTGGGCGCCGCGTCGGGAGAGATGTTCCTCGGCCGCGACATGGGGCACCAGCGCGACTACTCCGACGAGATGGCCAAACGCGTCGACGCCGAGGTCCGCGCGCTGATCGAAGCGGCCCACGACGAGGCGTACCAGATGCTGCTCGCCAATCGTGCGGTCCTCGACCGGCTCGCGACCGCACTGCTGGAGCAGGAGACGCTCGACCAGAAGCAATTGGTCGACATCTTCAAGGACGTCAAGAAGCTGCCGCCGCGGCCGCAGTGGCTCTCCAGCGACAAGCGCCCGGTGTCCGATCTGCCGGCGGTGTCGATGCCGCGCCCGAAGGCGCCCATCGATGCCGGTGCGGTCGATGGCGGCGTGGACTCCAGCGGTGGTGCCGCTCCGGTCCGTAAGCGCCAGCCGCGCATCAAGCCCCGCCCTGCGACGGCTTGATGGGCTCGGGCCCCTTCATCGCCCCGCCCCGCCCCCGTGCACCTCTCCGGTGCGCGGGGGCGGTGGCGCGTCCGGCCGGCGGGCGGTGACGTCGTGCGACGCACGAGCATCCCGCTGCTGATCACCCTGGCGATCCTGGCCGGCGTCATCGGCTGGCTCGGCCAGGTCGCCCTGACCGCGTCCGGGTCGGCGACGATCGTTCCGCCGATCACGCTGACGGCGGGGCTGGTCGCGGTCGCCGTCGCGGTCGTCGGGTTCGGCTGGCCGATCCGGCAGTCCGTGCGCGGCAAACGCGACCGCGCGGTCAACCCGTTCTTCGCGATGCGGGTGCTCGTCCTCGCCCAGGCCTGCAATCTCGTGGGTGCGCTGCTCACCGGCGGGAGCGCCGGCGTGCTGCTCTACGACTTCTCCCGCTCCGTGCAGCCTCCCACCGCCACGCTCGTGGCCGTCATCGGCGCTGCGATCGGCTCGGTGTGCGTCGTCGTCGCCGGCCTGCTCGTCGAATCCTGGCTGCGCATCCCGCCGAGCGACGACACCGAGGTGGAACCCGAGCACGGTCTGCAGCACAGCTGACGGCCCGAGCCGCGCGAAATGGGGGCTCGCGGTCGGGACCGGACCGTGGGACCCGGGTATCGGCCCGGATCAGTCACACTGAGGGCATGAGCGCAGGCGGCACGGCGACCGGCGCTGCCGCCCCGGTCACCCGGCAGCGCGGGCTGGATGCCGGCATCCAGGGCTGGCAGCGGGTCTCGAACCGGCTGATCTGGGTCGAGCTGGTGTCCGTCCTCATCGTGGCCCTGGTGGTGACCGCGCTGATGGCGGCCGTGCTGCTGCCCGTCGTCCTGCTCTCCGGGTCGCCCCTGATCGGCTGGCTCGTCATCGGCGTGATCGTGGTCGTCTTCATCGCCCGGATGGCCTTCGTGCCGCGCCGGGTCCACGCGATCGGCTACCTGCTGCGCGAAGACGACCTGGTCTTCCGCAGGGGCATCCTCTTCTCGCGACTCGTCGCGGTGCCGTACGGCCGGATGCAGCTGGTGGACGTGAATCGTGGACCCGTCGCCCGGCTGCTCGGCCTGTCGGAGTTGCGGCTCGTCACCGCGGCCGCCAGCACCGGGGTCACCATTCCCGGCCTCACCGAGTCCGACGCGGCCACGCTGCGGGACACCCTGGTGGCGCGGGCCGAGGAACGCCGCGTCGGACTGTGAGCGACACCGCACCGGCCACCGGTGGACGGGTCACGGCCAGCAGCTACCTGGACGGGGAGTGGCACCGGCTGCATCCGGCCACACCGCTGCTGCGCGGGGGCATCCTGATTCTGGCGCTGCTCACCTACCTCGCCGCCCGGGAACGGGACCAGGTGTTCAACCTGGTCTTCCACCTCGGGGACCAGGACGACGGCGACCCGGTATCCGCCCTGCAGCGACACGGCCTGGTCGGGGCGGCATCGCTGGTCCTTCTGGGTGTGGTCCTGATCGCCGTCGTCGGCTTCTGGCTCTCCTGGCGGACGAGCGAGTTCCGGATCGCGGACGGCCACGTCACTGCCCGGCACGGCATCCTGCTGCGGACGACGCGGACCGCGCGGCTGGACCGCGTGCAGGGGGTGACGATCGGCCGTCCGCTGCTCGCCCGGCTGCTCGGCGCCGCCCGCATCGAACTGGATGTGGCGGGGCAGAACGCCAACGTGCGGCTGGAGTACCTCTCGTACGCCGCCGCGGAGTCACTGCGCCTGGACGTGCTGCACCTCGCCTCCGGTCTGCGGCATCCGACAGTCGGGAGCGACGAACCGGCAGCGCGCATCGAGGACGAGCCCGGGGTGGGGCTGCTGGCCATCGGCCCGGCGAGAGCCATCGGTGCCGTGCTGCTCAGCGAGTCGACCGTCGTCCTGCTGCTGGTGCTGTTCGTGGGTATCCCCGTGCTGGTGGCGTTCACCTCGCCGGCTGCGGCCGTTTCGATTCTGCCCGTGCTCATCGGCTCCGTCACCGTCGCCGCGCGGCGCATCGGCCGCAACCTGCGATACACGATCGTCGGCACCACCGACGGTGTGCGGGTGGGCGCGGGGTTGCTCAGCACCAGTAACGAGGCCGTCCCGCCGGGTCGGGTGCACGCCATCCGGATCGAGCAGCCGCTGCTCTGGCGGCCGGCGGGGTGGTGGCGGGTCGCGGTGAACCGTGCCGGACGTATCCAGGGGCGGCGCAACAACGACCTGGAGCGCGCGATCGCGCCGATCGCGAAGCGCGCGGAGGTGCAGGCGCTGCTGCCGTACCTGATCCCCGACCTGACCGAGCGGATGGAGCTGATCGAGCAGGGCCTCACCGGCTCGAAGGCCGGTGAGTTCGTGCCCGCGCCCGGCCGGGCGGCCTGGCTGCGGCCGTTCGCCTGGCGCCGGACGGGGTTCGCACTGACCGGCGGCGCGCTGCTGATGCGCGGCGGGTGGCTGCACCGCCACCTGACCCTCGTGCCGCAGGCGCGGGTGCAGAGCGTGTCGCTGCAGCAGGGCCCCGCCGGCCGCCTGCTCGGCGTCGCGACCGTCGAGGTGCACACGGTGCACGGTCAGATCCACGGGCGGATGGAGTTGGTGGACGCGGAGCGGGCGGTCCGACTCTTTCGCGAGCTGGCCGAAGCGGGTCAGCGGGCGCGCGAGGTCGATCGCGCGCACCGCTGGAACGCGCACCGCTCTGATGCACCCCGGGTGGCGGCCTCGCCGGGCCCGGCGCCGGCATGACCGCCGCCGGGCGCCTCGGGCTCGGCGTGATCGGGTCCGGCAGGGTGGGGACCGTCCTCGCCGCGGCTCTGGCCGCCGCCGGGCATGCCGTCGTCGGTGCGACGGCGATCTCGGAGGAGAGCCGCGACCGCCTGGATGCCCTGCTGCCAGGCGTGCCCATCCTGAACACCCCGCTCGTGATCGAGCGGAGCGAGCTGGTGCTGCTGGCCGTGCCCGACGACGAACTACCGCAGCTCGTCGCCGGGTTGGCCGAGGTGCGCGCGTGGATGCCCGGTCAGCTCGTGGTGCACACCGCGCCGGGCCTCGGCATCGGCGTGCTGGCGCCGGCCCTGGCGCAGGGCGCCATCCCGCTGGCGATCGCGCCCGCGATGGTGTTCACCGGGACGAGCATCGACCTTGTGCGGCTGCGGGAGGTCTGGGCCGCGGTCACTGCGCCGGCGCCGGTGCTGCCGATCGGCCAGGCCCTCGCCGTAGAGATGGGCGCCGAACCCGTCGTCGTGGCGGAGCAGGACCGTGCCGCCTGGGGTGCGGCGCTCGCGACCGCCGGCGCGCTGCAGGACACCATCGATGCCGCAGTCGGCATACTCGCGGGCATCGGCGTCGACCAGCCCGCCCGCGTGCTCGGGCCGTTGGCCCGTTCCGCGCTCGAGCGGGCGCTGAGCACCGCCGGCGCCGCCTCATCCGACTCGTTCGAACCGCCCGCCGGAGGATCCGCATGGCGCTGATCACGGCCTCCGGAGTCGCTGCGGCGCGCGACGCGGTCGCCGCCCTGCGCGCCGACGGTGCCCGGATCGCGCTCGTCCCCACCCTCGGCGCGCTGCACGAGGGCCATCGCGCGCTGATGACGCATGCGGCGACCGTCGCCGATGCGGTCGCCGTCTCGATCTTCGTCAACCCGCTGCAGTTCGGTCCGGCCGAGGACTTCGAGCGCTATCCCCGCACCCCGCAGGCGGACGTCGCGGTACTGGAGCAGGCGGGGGTTCGGCTGCTGTTCGCGCCGAGCACGCAGGAGATGTACCCCGACGGTGCGGCCGCCACACGCATCACCGGCGGTGACGTGGCCAGCCGGTTCGAGGGCCGCACCCGCCCCGGCCACTTCGACGGGGTGCTGACCGTCGTCGACAAGCTGCTGAACGTGTTGACTCCGGATGTGGTCGTGTTCGGACGCAAAGACGCGCAGCAGGCGTTCCTGGTGCGCCGGATGGTCGCCGACCTGAACCAGCCGGTCCGCGTCGACGTGGTCGACACCGTGCGCGAGGCGGACGGGCTGGCGCTCTCCAGCCGCAACCGCTTCCTGTCACCCGCCGATCGGGTGGTCGCGCAGGCCCTGCCCGAGGCGCTCGCCGCCGCCGCCGCCGCAGCGGAGCGCGGGGTGGCGGCCGCGCTCGCCGCCGCGCATGCCGTGCTCGACGCGCAGCAGGGCGTCGGACTCGACTACCTGGCCATGGTGGACCCGGCGACGTTCCGGAGCGTGGACGACGGCTATCGTGGACCGGCCCTCGTGCTGATCGCCGCTCAGGTCGGCTCGACCCGGCTCATCGACAACGAGGTGATCCACCTCGGCTGACAGCGGCGATCCGCCGCGCGATTCGATTGCGGCGCCCCGCCGCCCACGTGAGGAGCCCAGCGTGACCGATCCCGCGCCCCCCGACGCCGGCGACCAGCGTGCCGTCCGGCTCGAGAAGCGCCGTCGCCTGTTGGAGGCGGGTACCGAGGCGTACCCGGTCGGGGTGCCGGTGACGACGACGATCGGCGCGGTCCGGGACGCGCATCCGCAGCTGGAGCCCGATGCCCACACGGGGGAGCAGGTCGGCCTGGCCGGCCGGATCGTGCATGTGCGCACGACAGGGAAGCTGTGCTTCGCGGCGCTGCAGGCGGGCGACGGCAGTCGGATCCAGGCGATGGTCTCCCTCGACGCCGTGGGTGCGGACTCGCTCGCGGAGTGGAAGGCCGTGGTCGACCTGGGCGACCTGATCTTCGTCGCCGGCGAGGTCGTCGCCTCCCGTCGGGGCGAGTTGTCGGTCGCCGTCACCGGCTGGCGCATCGCGGCGAAGGCGCTGCGTCCCCTCCCGAACCTGTACACCGAGCTGTCGGAGGAGACGCGGGTCCGCAGCCGCTACCTGGATCTGATCGCCCGCCCCGATGCCCGGCGCGCGGTGGTCGCCCGCGCCGCCGCCACCGCGTCGCTGCGCGCGACCTTCGCCGAGCGGGGCTACCTGGAGCTGGAGACGCCGATGCTGCAGGTGCAGCAGGGCGGAGCCAGCGCCCGGCCGTTCAAGACCCGATCGGAAGGATTCGACGCCGACCTGTTCCTGCGCATCGCGCCCGAGCTGTTCCTGAAGCGCGCCGCGGTCGGCGGCCTGGAGCGCATCTTCGAGATCAACCGCAACTTCCGCGACGAGAACCCCGACGCCACGCATTCGCCCGAGTTCGCGATGCTCGAGGCGTACGAGGCGTACTCCGACTACCTCGGCATCGCCGACCTGACCCGCGACCTGGTGCAGCGGGCCGCGGTGGCCGTCGGCGGCTCGACCGAGGTCACCTGGTTCGACGGCACCTCCTTCGACCTCGGCGGCGAGTGGGACCGCGTCTCGATGTACCCGTCGCTCAGTACGGCGGCCGGCATCGAGATCACTCCGGAGACACCGACCGCCGAACTGGTGGCGCTCGCCGAGCGCCTGGAGATCCAGGTCGCCCATCCCATCCGCGGCAAGTACGTGGAGGAGCTGTGGGAGTACTTCGTGAAACCGTCGCTCGACCGGCCCACCTTCGTCACCGACTTCCCGCTCGACACCTCGCCGCTCGTCCGCGAGCACCGCACGGTCGGCGGCGTGGTGGAGAAGTGGGACCTGTACGTGCACGGGTTCGAGCTGGCCACCGGATACTCCGAGCTCATCGACCCCGTCGTGCAGCGGCAGCGATTCGTGGAGCAGGCGACGCTCGTCGCGGGTGGCGACCCCGAGGCGATGCGCATCGACGAGGACTTCCTGCGGGCCCTGGAGTTCGGCATGCCACCGACCGGCGGCATGGGCATGGGCATCGACCGCCTGATGATGGTGCTGACCGGTCTCGGCATCCGCGAGACGATCCTCTTCCCCCTCGTGCGGTAGGCCGCACTCGGCGGACGTAGGCTCGCGGCATGAGTTGGAACGACGGCATCTGGGCGGTCATCCCGACCCTGTGCGTCGGCCTGCTGTTCTGGTTCGTCATGCGCTCGATCATCCGCAGCGACCGAACCGAGCGCGCCGCCCAGGCCAGGTACGAGGCCGAGGCGGACGCCCGACTGCTGCAGCGCGCGGAGCACGAGGACCGCTGACCCGCTCCGGCGGCAGTGCTCATATAACGCCTCCGGCGAACAGCGGCAGAGCTGCGGCACCCTGCTGGTTACCCTCGAAGCAGCACCGGAGGACGCAGGGTTCTCACGGCTGCGAATCGTTGCCGGCGCGTTCCCAGCCGGATTTCGAGGAGTCATCTTGTTCGAGCGCTTCACCGATCGAGCCCGCCGAGTCGTCGTTTTGGCCCAAGAAGAGGCCAAGATGCTCAACCACAACTACATCGGGACCGAGCACATCCTGCTCGGCCTCATCCACGAGGGCGAGGGCGTCGCCGCCAAGGCGCTCGAGTCGCTCGGCATCTCGCTCGACGCCGTGCGCGAGCAGGTGCAGGACATCATCGGCCAGGGGCAGCAGCAGCCCACCGGCCACATCCCCTTCACTCCGCGCGCCAAGAAGGTGCTCGAGCTGTCTCTGCGCGAGGCGCTGCAGCTCGGCCACAACTACATCGGCACCGAGCACATCCTGCTCGGCCTGATCCGCGAGGGCGAGGGCGTCGCAGCCCAGGTGCTCGTCAAGCTGGGCGCCGACCTGAACCGGGTGCGCCAGCAGGTCATCCAGCTGCTCTCGGGCTACCAGGGCAAGGAGCAGGTCGCCGTGGGCGGTGAGAACCAGCAGGCCCAGCAGGGTTCGCAGATCCTCGACCAGTTCGGGCGCAACCTGACCCAGGCCGCGCGCGACGGCAAGCTCGACCCGGTCATCGGGCGCGAGAAGGAGATCGAGCGCGTGATGCAGATCCTGTCGCGCCGCTCCAAGAACAACCCCGTGCTGATCGGTGAGCCCGGCGTCGGCAAGACCGCCGTCGTCGAGGGGCTCGCCCAGGCGATCGTGCGCGGCGACGTGCCCGAGACGCTCAAGGACAAGCAGCTGTACACGCTCGACCTCGGCTCGCTGATCGCCGGCTCCCGCTACCGCGGCGACTTCGAGGAGCGCCTGAAGAAGGTCACCAAGGAGATCCGCACCCGCGGCGACATCATCACCTTCATCGATGAGATCCACACCCTGGTCGGTGCCGGAGCGGCTGAGGGCGCGATCGACGCTGCCTCGATTCTGAAGCCGCTGCTGGCTCGCGGCGAGCTGCAGACCATCGGTGCGACGACGCTCGACGAGTACCGCAAGCACTTCGAGAAGGACGCGGCGCTCGAGCGTCGCTTCCAGCCCATCCAGGTGCAGGAGCCGTCGCTGCCCCACGCGATCAACATCCTGAAGGGGCTGCGCGACCGGTACGAGGCGCACCACAAGGTGTCCATCACCGACGGGGCCCTGGTGGCTGCGGCCAACCTGGCCGACCGCTACATCTCCGACCGGTTCCTGCCGGACAAGGCCATCGACCTGATCGACGAGGCCGGCGCACGCCTCCGTCTCTCGATCCTGTCCGCGCCGCCGGAGCTGCGCGAGTTCGACGAGAAGATCGCGCTGGTCCGCGCCGCCAAGGAGGCGGCGATCGAGGACCAGGACTTCGAGAAGGCCGCCGGCCTGCGCGACGAGGAGAAGAACCTGCTCGGCGAGCGACTGCGTCTTGAGAAGCAGTGGCGCGCCGGCGACGTGAAGACCACCGCCGAGGTCGACGAGGGCCTGATCGCCGAGGTGCTGGCCCAGGCCACGGGCATCCCGGTCTTCAAGCTGACCGAGGAGGAGTCCAGCCGGCTCATCTTCATGGAGAAGGCGCTGCACGGCCGGGTCGTCGGTCAGGAGGAGGCCATCAGCGTCCTCGCCAAGACCATCCGCCGCACCCGCGCCGGCCTGAAGGACCCCCGCCGCCCCTCCGGATCGTTCATCTTCGCCGGCCCCACGGGCGTCGGCAAGACCGAACTGGCCAAGGCGCTCGCGGAGTTCCTGTTCGACGACGAGAACGCGCTGATCTCCCTGGACATGAGCGAGTACGGCGAGAAGCACACCGTCTCGCGGCTGTTCGGTGCCCCTCCCGGGTTCGTCGGCTTCG
>NZ_CAXUGX010000016.1:0-43461 GCF_964250715.1 uncultured Amnibacterium sp. | reverse complement strand
GTCCTCACCCGTCTATCGCCAGATCACACCTCGACCAACGTCCCCGGGCAGCACAGCTAGCGCGCACCGGGCCCGTCGATGAACCGCGATTCAGGCGATCTGCTCCAGGTCCGGGAGCACGCCGGTGCGGTGCAGCCAGCCGGCGAGCATTGTCTGGCCCGCCTGTGCCAGGGCGGCGCCGTGACTGTCGGCATTCCGATCGGAGCCGATCGATGTCGATCCGATTCGCGGCCAACTCGCGGGCGTGTCCGATGAGCCACTGCTCGATCCGGTCCGGGTCGGCCTCCGGATGGAACTGCGTGGCGAGCGCGCGACGAAACGAGAAGGCCTGGTTCGGGAACCCCGGGGTGGACGCCGGCCGGATCGCACCGTCCGGGATCGAACGCGTCGCCGTGCCAGTGCAGCACCGGTACCTCCGCGGCGGAGCGAGCACGTCGTCGCTCGCGGTGCCGTGCAACTCGAGCGGCGCGTACCCGATCTCGACCCGCCCGGTCGGTTCGACGTGTGCGCCGAGCGCCGCGGCGATCAGCTGTCGCCGGTGTCCTCCTACCGCGACTCGAGTGGTTCCTGAGCAGTAGGCCGACCCTCGACCGACCGCCTATCGCGGCGCCACAGGCGCAGCCGGTGTACTGCGGTACCAACGAGGTACAAACCGAGGAGAGGGGCGCACCAGAGGTAGAACGACCAGCCAAACGAGGCAGAGCCGATGTTGAGCAGGGGGTCGAGGGCGACCTCGACCCAGTAGGCGAGCAGCCCTGACAGAGCGAGGCTGACCACCCAGACGCTTGTTTGTGGCAGGGCGCGAGAGAGGGGCCGGCCCGGCACGAACGAAAGAATCGATAGGACGATCCCAACTGCGAACGTAGCCTCTATCCACTGAACGGCAAGAGCAATCGCGAAGAAGAGCTGCCCGGCCAAGGCTATGCAAATTCCCGACGCGACTACACAGACTGCTAGGTGGATTAGCCAGAGGTACTTAGTCTTGAGCACGATGACTCTCGCTAACGAGTAATGGCCGAGATGTGATCATCGAATTCTAGCCAAGTTGCCAGGGCCCCCGCAAGGTACGCGACTTTGGGTGGGCCTGGAAGTCGCGAGCAACGTAGCCGTGAACTGTGAGCGTGTGCTGGCCGTTTCGCTGATCGGTGAACGTGAAGTACATGTGTGATCCGTGTCCGTCGATGTGTCCCGCGGCCGAATTGAAACAGTATCGCCAGTCCCGGATTCCCTGAGAATAGTTCGAGAATTCATCTTTGAATGTCGAATGGAAATTCATTCCTCCAAGAGTCAGGGGAAGGAGATGTCCGTGCTTGCGAAAGGCCCGCGGTGCGCCGCTTACAGGGAAGTAGCAGTTGAAGCAGTTGTGTAGTAGCGCGTCGCTCTCGAGGTTGTTTTGCCCGTGTAATACGTGTGCGCATACCTCCACGCCGGATCTGCGACGACGGGAAATTGCGTCGCCATCGCCGACCGCGATCGGGCCGCAGGTCGGCAGCGACCACTGCCTCGTGGCCGCGACCTGCCGCAGCAGGGCGGCGCTAGGAGTGTTTCGCCACCCAACTCTGCAGCGCAGCGAGAGCGGCCTCGTGCGCGCCGAGACGGAGACGTCCGGGCGGAGACGCAATGACGACCGGCAGTGCGGACCGCAGTCTGTCGAGGAGGCAGGCGAGGTCGGAGACGGTTGCGCCGTCGTCGGCGGCGTCGAGGCCGTCGAGGCATCTGCGCAGATCGTCTCGGGGGTGTCGTTGTGCTCGGTGGGCGGGCGACGTGGCGGGCGGTGGACATCCTGGTCAAGCAGTCCATCGGGCTTGGATGCGGACGCTCTGGCCGATTTCGATCGGCTCGCCGCGAACATTGTCATGACGGGGACGCCTGGCCGGTTGGCGGATCGACTACGGCGGGTGCGGGAGCGCCGGCAGCCGGGTACTGCGGTGGCGCGGTCTGCGGTGACGGCGTCGAACCGGCGGGTGGAGTTCGATCCACTTCCGGATGGGGAGGCGGCGTTGACGATCCGTGGTCCGGCGGTCGAGTTGGTGGCGATCAACGACGCCCTCACCCAGGCGGCGGTCGCCGCGCGTGGACACGACGGGGAGCAACGCGGGATCGGGGCGCTCCGGTTCGACATCGCCCTGGACCTGCTGCTGGGTGGCGTCGCCCACGCCGCGCACCCCGACTGCGCAGGCGTCGCCGGGCGGGTCCCGCAACGCACCGCGGTGCTCCCGACGGTGGCGATGACGATCCCCGCTCTGGCCTGGCTTGGGCACACGAGCGAGCAGGCGATCCTCGCCGGGTACGGAGTGGCACGACGGCGGGACGACCGACGAGGGCAACCTCGTCCACCTCTGCCGGCGATGTCACCTGATCAAAACCACGGGCTGTGGACCCAGCAGTTGAACACCGACCGGAGCGTCACCTGGCGATCACCGTGGGGACGGACCTACACCGGCGACCCACCCGAACGATCCGACCCCGCACCACCCGACCTGATACCCGAGCACAGCGAGAGTGCTGACGACTGCCCGTTCTGACCGGCTTGTGCAGTGCCGGTGGTTACAGTCCCCGCATGGTGACACAGCGGCTGTTGTTCGGTGAGCAGCTCGGGCCGCTCTTCGACGACGAGCAGGTGCCGGTGCTGCTCGTCGAGTCCACGGCCGCCTTCCGCCGGCGCCCGACCCATCGGGCCAAGGCGCACCTGTACCTGTCCGCACTGCGGCATCGAGCCGCCGAGCTCGGTGATCGCGCCGAACTGGTCCGGGCGCCCGACTTCGCCACGGCGCTTGCGGGCCGCGACCTGGAGGTGGTCGACCCGGTCTCCTATCGCGCGCGCCGACTGGTGCGGCGCCTCGGTGCCGAGGTGCTGCCGAGCCGCGGCTTCGTCACCAGCGAGGCGGACTTCGCCGACTGGGTGCGGGGCAGGACCGACGCGAGCCTGGTCATGGACACCTTCTACCGCTGGGTGCGCGGGCGCGAAGGCATCCTGATGAGTCCGGCCGGCAAGCCGGTCGGCGGGCGCTTCAGCTACGACGCCGACAACCGGCAGCCACCGCCCAAGGGCGCGACGACGCTGCAACTGCCCGAGCCGACGCTGCCGGTCGAGGACGAGATCGACCAGGGCGTGCGCCGCGACCTGGACGCCTGGCAGGCCGACGGCACCGTCACGTTCATCGGCGCCGACGGGCCGCGGGTCTTCCCCGCCACCCGGGCGGAGGCGCTGACGGCGCTCGACGAGTTCATCGCCGACCGGTTGCCGGTCTTCGGGCCCTACGAGGACGCGACGCTCACCGACGATTGGCGGATGGCCCACTCCGCGCTCAGCATGACGTTGAACCTCGGCCTGCTCGACCCTCGGGAGGTCGTGCAGCGCGCCCTCGACGCGTACGCCGCCGGCCGTGCGCCGCTTGCCGGCACCGAGGGGTTCGTGCGCCAGATCATCGGCTGGCGGGACTGGATGTGGCACCTCTACTGGCACCTGGGCGAGCCGTACACCACCCGCAACAACGCCCTGCACGCGACGACGCGACTGCCCGACGCGTTCTGGGAGCTGGATGCGGACGCCATCCAGGCCAACTGCCTGCGGCAGGTGATCGGTTCGGTGCACGAGCGCGGCTGGGCGCACCACATCCAGCGGCTGATGATGCTCGGCAACTGGGCGCTCTTGCGCGGCTACGACCCCGCCGAGACCACGGAGTGGTTCACCGGCGCCTTCGTGGACGGCACACCGTGGGTGATGCCGACGAACGTCGTCGGGATGAGCCTGCACGCCGACGGCGGCATCGTCGCCACCAAGCCGTATGCCGCGGGCGGCTCCTACATCAATCGGATGACCGACTACTGCGGTGGCTGCCGCTTCGATCCGAAGGTTCGGCTCGGGCCGACCGCCTGCCCGTTCACCGCCGGCTACTGGGCGTTCCTGGACCGTGCGGAGCCCGTCATCCGCGGCAATCCCCGGATGAGCCGCGCACTGGCCGGCCTCGCCCGACTGTCCGACCGCGCCGAGGTCGTCGAGCAGGAGCGCCACCGTACCGAGTGGTGAACACCGAGTGGTGAACACCGAGTGGTGACCACGCGGCGAGTGGGACGGACCGGCAACGGGTCGCGCCGCGGTCAGCCCAGGTCGGCGACGTCGATCAGCACCTTGCCGGTCGTGCCCGCCTCGACGGCGTCGTGCGCCTCCGCGGTCTGTTCCAGCGGGAAGCGGGTCAGCGGCAGGCCGGCACCGTCGCCGATCCGAAGCGCCCCGGCCTCCAGCGCCGCCTGCACGCCCGCGACGGCGGCGTGCTTCTCCCGCGCGGGCGCCGTGTAGGTGAGCAGGAACCGCCAGCGGGCGTTGGCGCTCATCAGTCGCCGCAGGTCCAGCTCCAGAGGGTCGTCGCCGCTCGCATAGGCCGCGACGGTGCCGCCCGGCGTCAGGATGCGCGCGTCGAGGTCGGCGTTCTCGTTCGGGTTGACCTCGACCACCAGGTCGACGCCGTCGGGGGCGTGCTGGAGCACGACCCGAGCCACGTCCAGGGCGGTGTAGTCGATCACGTGATGCGCGCCGGCGGCGCGGGCGAGTGCGGCCTTCTCGGTGCTCGACACCGTGGTCAGCACGGTGGCACCCGCCCAGACGGCCAGCTCGATCGCGGCGTGGCCGACCGCTCCCGCCCCGCCAGCCACCAGCACCGTCCGGCCCGCCAGGGCCCCGGGCGAGAGCGGCACGGCATCCTCCGTCGCGTCCGCGCGGAGCGCCAGGTGGGCGGTCAGCGCGGGGATGCCGAGCGAGGCGCCCAGGTCGAACGAGGCGTTGTCCGGCAGGGGCTGCACCTGCGCGGCAGGCACGATCGCCAGTTCCTGGGCGGTGCCGTTCGGTCGTCGGTAGGCGGCGTCCCACACCCAGACGCGGTCGCCGACCCGCACGCCGGCATCGGGACCGACCGCGTCGACCACGCCGGCGCCGTCCTGGTTCGGTACCTGCGGCTCCAGCGGGTCGCGGCCGGCCCGCGCCTTCCAATCGGTCGGATTCACGCCCGAGACCGCGATGCGCACCCGTACCTCGCCCGGTCCCGGCTGCTCCGCCTCCCGCTCGATCAATCGCAGGACACCGGAGTCGCCGGCCCGGTCGTAGACGATCGCGCGCACAGCACGAGAGTGTGGCCCGACCCGGCTGCACATCCGTTGAACGGCGCATCCGTTGAACGGCACCGTCGTTGAACGGCGCAAGTCCGGCAGTGTTCGCGCCGGGGCTGGCAGGGTGATGCCGTGCACGTCGTGGTCGCCGTCAACCCGCACGCCGCCTCCGGTCGCCGCGCCGCCGTCGCCGCGCGGACGACGCTCCGACTCCAGGCCGCGGGGCACCGGGTGACCGGTCTCGCGTCGCCGACCGCCGCCGCACTGACGGCCGAGCTGCAACGGGCCGTCACGAGTGGTGACGTGGACGCGGTGATCGCGGTCGGCGGCGACGGGATGGTGCACCTGGCGGTGAACGTGCTGGCGGAGTCGGGGGTGCCGCTCGGTATCGTGCCCACCGGCTCCGGCAACGACATCGCCCGTGCGCTCGGCCTGCTCGCCAAGGGCGACGTGGTCGATGCGCGCCTCGTGCAGGCCCTGACCCGGCCGCCCCGCCTGCTGGACGCCGTGCGACTGGACAACCTGCCCTTGGCCGGCGGCGGAGAGGAGCACCGCTGGTTCGCCGGAGTGCTGTCGGCCGGATTCGACGCGGCGGTCAACGAGCGCGGCAACGCGCTGACCCGGCTGCCCGGCACCGCCCGCTACGCCGCTGCCGTTCTGCTGGAGGTCGCGCACCTGCACCCGTGGCGGTACCGGCTGACGCTCGACGGAGTGAGCACGGACCTCGACGCCGTGCTCGTCACCGTCGGCAACACCACATCGATCGGCGGCGGCATGCGGCTGACGCCCGACGCCCGCCCCGACGACGGGCTGCTCGACGTGCTCGTGGCGTCGCCGCTCGGCAGGCTGAACCTGCTCCGCCTCTTCCCGCGTGTGTTCACCGGCACGCACACGGGCGACCGGCACGTCACCATCAGCCGAGCTCGCACCGTCACGATCTCCGCCGCGCCTCGACCGCGCCGTGCTCTCGACGAACCTGCTCTCGACGATCGGGCCGGAGGCGATCCGATCGTCTACGCGGACGGGGAGCGGATCGGCCCGTTGCCGGTCACGCTGGAGTGCGTACCCGGCGCTCTGCGCCTGCTCGGCTGAGAGCCGCGCGCCGCGCGCTCGTACTGGGCAGCGGACCGCGCCGCCCACTCGTGCAGCCGGGTGCTACTCCTGCAGCCGGGCGAGCAGGGCCGCCTTGCTCAGCGTGGAGACGCCGGTCAAGCCACGTGACCGGGCCTCGGCACGCAGGCGCACGAGCGTCCACGCCTCGCTCGGGCCGTCGCCGGCCGGCTCGGGCAGGGGCGGGGTCAGCGTGTCCTCCGGCGCCGTCTCCTCCGGCGCCGTGTCATCGGATGCGGCGCTGGCGGGGGCCGCCTCGATCGCGGGCGGGGAGGCCGCCTCGGCGACGAGCGTCGCCACCGGCGTGGGCTGGAAGGCGGCCTCGATCACCGGCGCTCGCTCCAGGACCGCCGCGGCCTGCTCCGCACTCTCCACCGGCGCCTCGATCTCGTCCGCGACGCCCTCCTCGACCTGGACCTCGATCTCGCTCAAGCGCTCGGCCACGAGCTCCTCCGCGACGGCCTCGGCGATCAGCTGCTCCTGCGGGCTGCCGAGCGGCAGCGCTGCCGCGGCGAGCTCGGCGTCCGACACGGCCTGCGCCACGGTCTCGACGACGGCCGCATCGAGCAGGGCGTCCTCCAGCTCGCTCGCCTCCGCATCGGCGATCGCCTGCTTCTCGCCCGCGAGCTGCTGCTGCGCCACCCGCAGCTGGTGCTCCGCCTGCACCAGACGACCTTCGGTGTCCCGAAGCGCTCGTTTCAGCAGCTCCGTCTCGTCGATCTGCGGGGCCGCCTGGCCGGCATCGCCCTGCTGCGTGCCGCCGCCCGCGCCCGTGCCCTTCTTGCCCTTGCCCGCACTTTTCTTGCCGGAGTCCTTCTTGCCGGAGTCCTTCTTGCCGCCGCCCTTCTTCGCGGCAGCCTTCTTGTCAGCCGCTTTCTTCTCCGCGGCCTTCGTGTCCGCCGCCTTCTTCGCGGCAGCCTTCTTGTCGGCGGCTTTCTTGTCGGCCGCCTTCTTCTTCGCTTCGGCCTCGTCCTTCTCGGACTTCTTCTTGCTCGCCATGGGGGATGGCTCCTTCACATGTCGTGTCGTCTCGTGGCATGTCGTGTCACGGGCGGTGCGGTGCAGTCGGTGCGGTGCAGTCGGTGCGGTGCGCGTCACGATAGCGTGAGCGACCCTGCCGCCCCCTGGCGCGACCTCAGAAGACGAAGCCCGCCGGGAAGGGGTCGGCAGGATCCAAGCGGTAGTCCGCCGTCCCGGTGATCCAGGCGCGGCCGGTGATCTCGGGCACCACGGCCGGCACCCCGCCGACGGTGTCGGTGCGCACCAGCCGGCCGGTGAACCGGCTGCCGATGAACGATTCGTTCACGAACTCGGTGTGCAGGCCGAGCAGGCCGCGGCCCCACAGCTCCGCCATGCGGGCGGAGGTGCCCGTACCGCAGGGGGAGCGGTCGAACCAGCCGGGATGGATCGCCATCGCGTGCCGGGAGTGCTGCGCCGTGCTGCCCGGCGCCAGGAACTGCACGTGGTGGCAGGTGTCGGCACCGGCGATCGTCGGATGCGACGGCGGATCGGTCCGCTCGATCGCCCGCATGATCGCCAGGCCCGCCGCGGCGATCGGCTGCTGCGCGGACCGGTCGAACGGCAGGCCGACCGCGGCCAGCTCCACGATCGCGTAGTGGTTGCCGCCGAACGCGAGGCTGTAGGGCACCTCGCCGTACCCGGGTACCGCGACGACGGCGTCGAGCCGCTCCGGGAAGCTCGGCACGTTCTCGATCGTGACCGCGGTCGCGGCGCCGCCCGTGACCGTCACCCGCGCCACCACCAGGCCGGCGGGAGTGTCCAGCCGGATCGTCGTGACCGGTTTGGTCACCGGCACCATGCCCGTCTCCACGAGCACCGTGGCCACACCGATCGCGCCGTGCCCGCACATCGGCAGCCATCCCGACACCTCCAGGAACAGCACGCCGACGTCCGCATCCGCACGGGTCGGCGGCAGCACGATCGCTCCGCTCATCGCCGCATGCCCCCGCGGCTCGTTCACGAGGAACTGACGCAACCCGTCGCGATGGGCGATCGCCTGCAGCCGCTTGTCGTTCATCGAGTCGCCGGGGAGCGCGTCGTGCTCCAGGTGCGCGCCCGCGACCACGACCCGGGTCGGCATGCCCTCGGTGTGCGAGTCGACCGCTTTCACCACGGTGACCGCTCGCATCGCTGCTCCCCCCTTCTTTTCCAGCTGTCTCTCCGGTCCGTCACCCGGTCCGTCGCCCGAACTCCGCCCACCTTCGCCACACGGGTGGTCCGCGGTGCTGTCCTACGCTGCTGGCGTGGCGAGACCGACCGCGAGGACGATCCTTCGCCGCGCCGCAGTCGCCCTGATCGCGTTCGGCTGCACGACGATCATGGTGCTGGTCAGCGTGACGAACGCCTTCCCCTCCGTCCCGATCGTCCGCGCCGCCCAGGTCAGCCGCGCGACGATCATGTTCGAGGCGGAGGCGCGCTACGTGCCCCGCGGCGTGTCCTCCGCGACCGATCTCGCCTACGACGCGCAGTCCAGCGACCCGCGCAACCGCCACGAGACCCTGAACGCGTTCTGGCCCACCGGCACGCCGTCCGGCGCGCGCCTGCCCACCGTCGTCTGGATCCACGGCGGAGCATGGATCGGCGGCCGGGCGTCGTGGCTGAACAACCACCTGCAGATCGTCGCGAAGCGCGGCTACACCACCGTCACGGTCGGCTACACCCTGGCGCCCGACGCCCGCTACCCGACTCCGCTCCGGCAGGTCATGGCCGCTCTCGGCTACCTGAACACCAACGCCGACCGCCTGCACGTCGACCCGGCCCGCATCGTGCTGGCCGGCGACTCCGCCGGCGCCCAACTCGCCGCCCAGACTGCCGCGATGATCGAGGACCCCGCGTACGCCGCCCAGGTCGGCGTGACCCCGACGCTGGCGCCCGGCACCCTGCGCGGGGTGCTGCTCTACTGCGGCGTCTACGACTGGACGCTGCGGGGCGTGCGCGGGCCGTTCCGCTCGCTGCTGCTGCGGGCGCTGCTCCTCTACACGGGGACGAGCCATCCGGCGACGGTGCCGCGGCTGGCGACCGGATCCGTGCTGCACTTCGTGCCGCGCGGCTTCCCGCCCACGTTCATCACGGCCGGCAACGCCGATCCGCTGCTGTCGCAGTCGCTGGCGATGCGGACCGCGCTCCAGGACCGCGGTGTACCGGTCGACTCCCTGTTCTTCCCGGCCGACTACCGACCCGGGCTGCCGCACGAGTACGAGTTCCAGCTGCAGCGGCCCGCCGCCCGCACGGCGCTCACCCGCACCTTCGCGTTCCTGGCCCGGTACACCGGCTGACGCTGCACGAGTTGACGCTGCACGAATTCGATGCTGTACGAATTCGATGCTGTACGAATCAGACGCTGTCCAGGAGCGGACCGTGGGCAGCGGCTGATCCGGACCATCGGCTCGCATTCGGCCCGCAGCCGCATCTCCTACGGTTGCTCAGGTGGAGTCCGCCGTACCGCCTGGACGACCGCACGGTAGCGGCGACGGCTGGGTCGAACTGCCCGACGGCCGACGCTTTTGGGGGCGCGCGGGCGCCGCGGGCCTGCTCGCGGTCAGCCCGGCCGGCGCGGTACTGCTGCAGCACCGCGTCGCCTGGAGCCACTTCGGCGGCACCTGGGGGCTGCCCGGCGGCGCTCGGCACGTGGGGGAGAGCGTGCTCGACGGTGCATATCGGGAGGCGCATGAAGAGTCCGCGCTCGACGTGGACCGCCTCACTCCGCGGTTCACCTCCGTGCTCGACCTGCAGGCGTGGAGCTACGTCACCGTCGCCGCGCAGGCGCCGGCCGAGCTGCCCGTGCGGGTGGCGGATGCCGAAAGCACCGCGTTCGAGTGGGTTCCCGCCGACCAGGTCGACGAGCGGCCGCTGCATCCCGGGCTCGCCGCCGCTTGGCCGGCCCACCGCGCGCGACTGGCGGCCCGACCCGCTCTGATCGTCGATGCGGCGAACGTCGTCGGCTCCCGCCCGGACGGCTGGTGGCGCGATCGCCGCGGTGCGACCGAACGGCTGCTGCGGTCGCTGGCCGGGCTGCATCGGGCCGGCGTGCCCGGCGACGCCGACCTGGACGGCCCCGGCGACCCCGTGGGCACCTGGTGGCCGCAGATCGTGGCGGTGGTGGAGGGCGAGGCCCGCGGAGCCGCGGTCCCGCCCGGCGTCGACGTGCGCGAGGCGGGTTACGGCGACGATGCGATCGTGGCCGAGGTGACGGACTGCGCGGCCGCCGGCCGGGTCGCCTGGGCGGTCACGGCGGACGCCGCACTCGGCGACCGCGTGCGGGCCGCGGGCGGCGTCGTCCGTCGGCCGGGTTGGCTGCTGGGCCTGCTCGACGAGCTGGACCAGCCGGAGCCGCCGACCTGACCGACCGGCCTCCCTGCCGACGCCGCGTGGCCGACACGACCACTTCGGCGAAACCAGCAGGACGACACGCCGAAGGCATCCGGTACCCTGGACCCCGCAAAGGAGGTTCCCGGATGGCCGATGAGCCCGACTCCCGACCCCGACCGAACCGCAACCCCGCACCGCAGCCCTCCGGGCCTGACACGACCGCGTCGTTCGGGTACGAGTTCGGCTCGCAGCTCGCGCAGATGGCGGGTCGATCGGCGGAGGAGCACGACGCGGTCGCCGCCCTGCCCTCCGGCTCGGCGCTGCTGGTCGTGCGCCGGGGACCGAACATCGGCGCGCGCTTCCTGCTCGACGAGGACGTGACCACCGCCGGACGGCACCCGAGCGCCGACATCTTCCTCGACGACGTCACCGTCTCCCGCCGGCACGCGCAGTTCCTACGTCACGGCACGGCGTTCGAGGTCAAAGACCTCGGCAGCCTGAACGGCACCTTCTTCGACGGTGTGCGCATTGAGACGGCGCTGCTCTCGGACGGCGCCGAGGTGCAGATCGGCAAGTTCCGGCTCACCTTCTACGCGTCTCGGCTCGACCTGGCGCGACTGGCGACGCGGTGAGTGTGACGGCCCTTCCGCAGCGCCGCGATCAGGCGCCCGTCCCCTCCCTCAGCATCGGCCAGGTGCTGTCCCGGCTCGCCGACGACTTCCCGGAGCTGTCGCCCTCCAAGCTGCGGTTCCTCGAGGACCGCGACCTGATCCATCCGGCCCGTACCGCCTCCGGATACCGCAGCTTCTCCGTGGCGGACATCGAGCGCATCAAGCTGGTGCTGCTGATGCAGCGGGACCACTACCTGCCGCTGAAGGTGATCCGCCGGTACCTGGCGGACGTCGATGCCGGTCGCGACCCGGTCTGGCCCGGCACGCCCGCTGGCGCGCCCTCGATCCTGTCGGCCGAGCGCCGGCTGTCGCGCGACGAGCTGCTCGCCGACGCCGGAGCAACGCCTGAGCTGCTCGACGATGCGATCAGCACCGGCCTGATCGTCGCGGCCGACAGCTTCGGCGAGGACGCCCAGACCACCCTGCGAGCGCTCACCGACCTGGCCGGCGCGGGCATCGAGCCGCGGCACCTCCGGGCCATGCGCATCGCCGTGGAACGCGAGATCGAGCTCGTCGGCAACGTGCTGCTGCCCATGCGGCGCCGCCCCGATTCCGCCAGCCGCTCCAGGGCGGACGAGCGGGCCGTCGAGTTGGCCGCGCAGCTGGATGTCGTCCGCGGCAACCTCGTGCGGACGACGCTGGCCAAATATGTGTCCTGACGTCGCTTCCCTGTCCGGCGACCGGTCACTTTCGCGCCACGACGGGCGACACGCCGATTCTGCCGGGCCGGATGTCGTTGCCCGTGCGGTTCCGCATCGGTACCGTGAACCTCGATACGGAGCCGTCACCGGCGGCCCCGTCGGGGGGTGGAAGGCAGTCGCATGACTGAGGTGAACCGTAGCGGAGACCGCTACGACCTCGGCCTGCTGTTCACGGACGGCATGCCCGAGCTGGATGAGACCGCGGGGTACCGCGGACTCGTCGCCGCGAGAGCGGCGGGCATCACGTACCGCCAATTGGACTACTGGGCGCGAACGTCGCTCGTGGAGCCGACGATCCGCGGGGCGGCGGGGAGCGGGTCGCAGCGGCTGTACGGGTTCCGGGACATCCTGGTGCTGAAGCTGATCAAAAGCCTGCTCGTGACCGGCATCTCGCTGCAGCAGATCCGTACCGCGGTCGAGCAGTTGCGCGAGTCGGGGATCACCGATCTGGCGCAGACCACGCTGATGAGCGACGGCGCGTCCGTCTATCTCTGCACCTCGAACGACGAGGTCATCGACCTCGTCAGCCGCGGTCAGGGCGTGTTCGGCATCGCGGTCGGCAAGGTGTTGCGCGAGGTGGAGTCGAGCCTCGTGGAGATCAACGCCGCCCAGGCCGACCCGATGGACGAGCTGGCCGCCAGGCGCGCGACTCGAGCCAGCTGAGCCGAGTGCTTGTTACCGCGCCGCCGTCCCCCGGCCGGTAGGGCCGGTGGGCCCACCTGCGGCGCGGGTCGTGGGCAGTCCGCTCCAGCGGCGGAGCCCCCTCCGCTTCCGTCACCGAGGTTGGCGCTTCTTCTCTAGTTCTCGAGCAGGACGATGTCGCATCGGCAGGTTCCTGGTCGACAGGCGACCTGCTTTCAAGACCTGGTCCTGCTATCGGGCTTGTGCGGGTCGCGCCGTCGGGGGACGGCGGCGCGGTCAGCCGGCCTATGCGCCGCGGGCCTGAGCCTGAGCCGGTGCGCCGTATTCGCCGACGCGGCCGGTGCGCATCACGCGTTCGAGCAGCTGGTCGAACATGCGGGCGAGTTCCTGTGCGCTCTCCCCGGGCCAGATGTGCAGCGGCTTGGCGGCACCCTGCGCCTGCTGCAGGGAGGTGCGTTCCGGCAGTTGCGGGCTGAGCACGAGGGGGCCGAACATGTCGCGCAGCTCACGGATGCGGAACTGGTGCTCCAGGCTCTGCATGCGGGCGCGGTTCACGACGATGCCGAGCGGTTGCAGCCGGGGGCTGAGGCCGCGGCGCAGTTCTTCGATCGCCCGCAACGCGCGGTCGGCGGCCGCGACTGAGAACAGCCCGGGCTCGGTGACGACGGCGACGCGGTCGCTCGCCGCCCAGGCGGTGCGAGTGAGGGCGTTCAGGCTGGGCGCGCAGTCGACGAGTACCAGGTCGTAGTCGCTCTCGACGTGGGCGAGCGCCTCCTCGAGCTTCCACACGTCGCGCACCGACGGGTGCGGACCGTCGAAGTTGATGGCCGCCGGCGAGCCGACGAGCACGTCCACGGTTCCGCCGCGGCCGCGCGTCCAGCCGCTGGAGACGATCGCCGCGCGCACGGTCTTCTCGCGCGGGTTGCCGAGCACGTCGGCCACGTTGACGGGGTTCACGCCGACGTCCATGCCGGTGGAGACGTCGGACTGCGGATCCAGATCCACGACGAGCGTGCTGACGCCGCGGGCGAAGGCCGCCGAAGCCAGCCCCAGGGTGACCGTGGTCTTGCCGACCCCGCCCTTGAGGGAACTGACACTCAGGACGTGCACGGCCCCCAGCATACGGTCGGCCGCCGACGCCCCCGGAACCGACCGGCCGTGGATGCGGCGACCCGGGCCGCCGACACGCCGAGGTCGGCACTGACAGAATCGGTGCCGCCGGCCGATGCGTACCCGAACGCGCAGCCGCAAGCGGCCGGCCGGACGGAGGGTGCCGAGGTGTTCCGCAAGATCCTGGTGGCGAACCGTGGAGAGATCGCCATCCGCGCCTTCCGTGCCGCCTACGAGCTGGGTGCGAAGACCGTCGCGGTCTACCCCTATGAGGACCGCAACTCCCTGCATCGGCAGAAGGCCGACGAGGCGTACCAGATCGGCGAGCGCGGGCATCCCGTGCGCGCCTACCTCGACGTGGCGGAGATCGTGCGGGTCGCCACCGAGAGCGGTGCGGATGCGATCTATCCGGGGTACGGGTTCCTCAGCGAGAACCCCGAACTGGCCGAGGCCGCCGAGGCGGCCGGCATCACCTTCATCGGGCCGCCGGCGCGGGTGCTGCGCTCCGCCGGCAACAAGGTCACGGCGAAGGAGCAGGCGGTCGCGGCGGGCGTGCCGGTGCTGGCCTCCTCCGCGCCCAGCCGAGACGTTGAGGAGTTGCTGGCTGCGGCGGACGGTATCGGCTTCCCGATCTTCGCCAAGGCGGTCGCCGGCGGCGGCGGCCGCGGCATGCGGCGCGTTGAGACGCCCGGCGAGCTGCGGGAGGCGTTGACCGCCGCGATGCGCGAGGCGGACTCCGCATTCGGCGATCCGACGATGTTCCTGGAGCAGGCGGTGCTGCGCCCGCGCCACATCGAGGTGCAGATCCTGGCCGACGCGGCCGGCACGACCCTGCACCTGTTCGAGCGCGACTGCTCCGTGCAGCGCCGCCATCAGAAGGTGATCGAGATCGCCCCGGCACCGAACCTGGACGATCGGACCCGGCAGGCGCTCTACCGCGACGCGGTCGCCTTCGCCGAATCCATCGGCTACGTCAACGCGGGCACCGTGGAGTTCCTGCTCGACACCGCCGGCGAGCGCGCCGGCCAGCACGTGTTCATCGAGATGAACCCGCGCATCCAGGTGGAGCACACGGTGACGGAGGAGATCACCGACGTCGACCTGGTGCAATCGCAGATGCGCATCGCGGCGGGGCAGACGATGTCGGATCTGGGCCTCGCACAGGCCGACCTGCACATCCGCGGGGCGGCGCTGCAGTGCCGCATCACCACCGAGGACCCGAACGCCGGCTTCCGACCCGATACCGGGCGCATCACCACCTACCGGTCGCCGGGCGGCGCCGGCATCCGCCTGGACGGCGGCACGGTCAACCCCGGCGCGCAGATCAGCCCACACTTCGACTCGATGCTCGTCAAGGTCACCTGCCGGGCACGCACCTTCCCGGCCGCGGTCGGCCGGGCGAAGCGGGCGCTGGCGGAGTTCCGTATCCGCGGCGTCTCCACGAACATCCCGTTCCTGCAGGCCGTGCTCGACGACCCCGCCTTCGTCGCGGGGGACCTGTCGACCTCGTTCATCGAGGAGCGCCCGCAGCTGTTCAGCCAGCACGTCTCGCGCGACCGCGGCACGCGCATCCTGAATCACCTGGCGGATGTGACGGTCAACCAGCCGAACGGGTCGAAGCCGCGGGGCGCGCGACCGGCCGACAAGCTGCCGGCGATCGACCTCGAGGCGCCGGCCCCGGACGGCTCCCGGCAGCGGTTGCTCGAGCTCGGCCCCGTCGGCTGGGCCACGGCGCTGCGTCAGCAGACCGCGCTGGCCGTCACCGAGACCACCTTCCGCGACGCCCACCAGTCGCTGCTCGCGACCCGGGTGCGCACTCGCGACCTGCTCGCGGTGCTGCCGTACGTGGCCAGGCTGACGCCGCAACTGCTGAGCGTGGAGGCGTGGGGCGGCGCCACCTACGACGTCGCGCTGCGGTTCCTCGGCGAAGACCCGTGGGAGCGGCTGGCCGCGCTGCGGGAGGGACTGCCCAACATCCCCGTGCAGATGCTGCTTCGCGGCCGCAACACGGTCGGGTACACCCCGTACCCGACCGAGGTCACCGACGCATTCGTCGCCGAGGCGGCCGCGACCGGCGTCGACGTGTTCCGCATCTTCGACGCGCTGAACGATGTGGACCAGATGCGGCCGGCGATCGACGCCGTGCTCGCCACCGGCACCGCCGTCGCCGAGACGGCCCTCTGCTACACCGCCGACCTGCTCGATCCCGGCGAGAGCCTGTACACGCTCGACTACTACCTGGCGCTCGCCGAGCGGATGGTCGACGCCGGCGCGCACGTGTTGGCGATCAAGGACATGGCCGGACTGCTGCGGCCGACTGCGGCCGCGAGACTCGTCGAGGCGCTCCGCTCGAACTTCGACCTGCCGGTGCACGTGCACACCCACGACACCGCCGGCGGGCAGCTGGCCACCCTGCTGGCGGCCAGCAGCGCCGGCGCCGACGCCGTCGACGTGGCCAGCGCGCCGATGGCCGGCACGACCAGCCAGCCCTCGGCCTCCGCCCTGGTCGCCGCCCTCGCGCACACGGAGCGCGACACCGGTATCCCGCTGACGGCGGTCAGCGACCTGGAGCCGTACTGGGAGGCGGTGCGGGCGCTGTACGCGCCGTTCGAGTCGGGCCTGCCGGGGCCGACCGGCCGCGTGTACCGGCACGAGATTCCCGGCGGCCAGCTGTCCAATCTGCGCCAGCAGGCGATCGCGCTGGGCCTGGCGGACCAGTTCGAGACGATCGAGGACCTCTACGCCGCGTCCAATCGCATTCTGGGCCGCATCCCCAAGGTCACGCCGTCGTCGAAGGTGGTCGGTGACCTGGCCCTGCACCTGGCGGCGGTGCACGCGGATCCCGACGACTTCGAGCAGAATCCCGACAAGTACGACATCCCCGACTCGGTGATCGGCTTCATGGCCGGCGAGCTGGGCGATCTGCCCGGCGGCTGGCCGGAGCCGTTCCGCACCAAGGTGCTGGCGGGCCGCACGGTGAAGATCGGCGTGACGCCGATCGGCGACGACGACGCGGCCGCGCTCGCGGTCCCGGGCACGAACCGTCGCGCGACCCTGAACCGGCTGCTCTTCCCGGGACCGACCGCGACGTTCGAGCAGCAGCAGGACCTTTTCGGCGACCTCTCCGTGCTCGACACCGCCGACTACCTGTACGGGCTGCAGCCCGGCGTCGAACATGTCGTGCGCATCGCGCGCGGCGTGCAGCTGTATGTCGGGCTGGAGGCGATCGGCGAGGCGGACGACAAGGGCATGCGCACGGTCATGACCACCCTGAACGGGCAGCTGCGGCCCGTGTTCGTGCGCGACCGGCGGATCGACGTCGTCACGGCGGTCGCCGAGAAGGCCGACCCCGCTCGGCCCGGGCACGTCGCCGCGCCGTTCGCCGGCGTTGTCACCATGAAGGTGGCCGAGGGCGACGAGGTGGCCGCCGGCGGCACCGTCGCGACGATCGAGGCGATGAAGATGGAGGCGACCATCACCACTCCGGTCGCCGGCCGCGTCGCCCGCACGGCGGTCTCGGGCACCGCCCAGGTCGAGGCGGGAGACCTGCTCGTCGCCATCCAGTGATGCTGACGGAGCCGTCGAGCCGCTGTCGAGCCGCCGTCAAGTAGCTGTCGACTGACACGCCGGTTGAGGCTGAGGCGTAGGTTGAACGAGGCCGTGCCACCCTGCGCGGCCTGCGGGAGCCGCATCGGCGCGCCGCGCGGGCTACCCGCCCGCCGAAAGTCTCAAGTTAGAGTCGAAGCATTAACGC
Organism: uncultured Amnibacterium sp.; assembly: GCF_964250715.1. Taxonomy (GTDB): domain Bacteria; phylum Actinomycetota; class Actinomycetes; order Actinomycetales; family Microbacteriaceae; genus Amnibacterium. Next base: position 26,041 of record NZ_CAXUGX010000016.1, on the reverse strand, counting down.
ATTCGAAGGAGCCGCTGCGGTGGTCACCAAGCGCACGGGATCGGAGGAGGACTCCGGTCTCCTCGACGGCACGCGCGTCGGTGACCGGCCCGAGTTCTCCGACGACGTTCGCGACACCGGGGCCGTGGAGCGGGTCGAGAGCAACCGCGCGCGGAGCAGGACCGCGGCCGAACGCATCGACGCCGCCCGCGTGATGCCGCGCCTGATGCCGCACCCTTCCATCGAGGTCGATCTGCCGCCGCTGCCGAAGCGCGAGGTGCCGGCCGACGAGGTCGCCGTGCGCATCGACGACGTGGCCGTCGACCCGGGCCTCGTCGGCCCCGGGGCGCCCAGCACCTCCTCCGTCGACGTCGTCCACCGTGCCACCGGTGAGGTGCCGGTGAGCACCGGGCCCACCGGACTGCGTCCGCGCACCGGATCCGTCCCGGCGGCGCCGACGCCCGGGTCGACCCGCACCCGCCGCAGCGGCAGCGCCTACGACGCCCTGCTCGGCGTCGGCGACACCCGCCCACCGGCCGCACTCGGCGGTCACGTGCCCGGCCACACCGGTGAAGTGCCGCGTCTCGACGGGGCGGGGACCGCCAGTCGCCGCGATCGTCGCGCGGGTGCGCCGAGCGGTGCGCCCGAGTCGGCGGCGATGCTGACCGCCGACCGGCTGATCGAGAACGGCGGCCGCGTGCGGCAGCCCCCCACCGGGGCATGGAACCGGTTCGTCTACGCCATCACGCTGCACGCCCTGAACCTCGGCGACACCCCCGCGGAGCGGGCCCGCAAGGAGCAGGCGATCCGCATCGCCAAGGTCTTCGAGGGCGGCACCCGCTTCGTGCCGGTGCTGACCCGCAAGGGCGGGGTCGGCAAGACCACCGTCACGACGCTGCTCGGCATGACGCTCGCGCATATCCGCGACGACCGGATCATCGCGATCGATGCCAACCCCGACCGCGGCACGCTCTCCGAGCGCGTCACCAAGCAGACCCGCGCGACGGTGCGCGACGTGGTGACGCGGGCCAACGCGGTGACCGGCTTCACCGACTTCGCCACGTTGGTCTCCCGCGACGAGACGCGGCTCGACATCCTCGCCTCCGACACCGACCCGCTGCTGTCGGAGGCATTCGACGAGAACGACTACAACGTGGTCGCGGATCTGGCCGCCCGGTTCTACTCGATCGCGCTCACCGACTGCGGCACGGGCATCGTCCACTCCGTCATGCGAGCCACGCTGCAGCGCGCGGACAGCGTCGTGATCGTCTCCGGGGGCAGCGTGGACGAGGCCCGGCTGGCCTCCGAGACCCTCACCTGGCTGGAGGCCAACGGCTACGGCGACCTGGTGAAGAACGCGGTCGTCGCGCTCAACACCGCGACGCAGGGGACCAACCTCGTGAAGCTCGACGAGATCGAGGCGCATTTCGCTTCGCGCGTGCGCGAGATCGTGCGCATCCCCTACGACCCGCAGCTCGCCGCCGGCTCGGTGGTGTCGTACAAGGACCTGAAGCAGGTCACCAAGGACGCCGCCCGCACTCTCGCCGCCCACGTGGTCGACGGCCTGCCGGTCCGCCGCGACGGCTAGCGCCACCCTCGCCCGAAGGCAGTCCGGCTGGCGCGCCCGGCATACTGCTTCGGTGGCCGTCCGACCCATCCGCCTGTTCGGCGACCCCGTCCTCCGCAGTCCGTGCGCGCCCATCGAGCGGATCGACGACCGCGTTCGTGCCCTGGTGGCAGACCTGCTCGACACCGTCGCGGTGCCGGGCCGCGCGGGTGTCGCGGCCAATCAGATCGGCGTGCCGCTCGCGGCGTTCGCGTACAACGTGGATGGGCGGATCGGGTACCTGCTGAACCCGGTGCTGCACGAGGTGAGCGGCGAGCCGGAGCCGATGATCGAGGGCTGCCTGTCGGTACCCGACCTGACGTACCCGACCCTGCGCCACCCGCGGGCGCGCTCCACCGGCATCGACCTGGACGGCGACCCCGTCGAGGTGGTCGGCGAGGACGTGCTGGCGGAGGCGCTGCAGCACGAGCAGGACCATCTGGCAGGCAGGGTCTATCTGCAGCGCCTGGAACCGGACATCCGCCGCGAAGCGATGGCGGCCATCCGCCGCGCGCCCTGGTTCTAGGACCTCCGCTCGGCGTGCGCCCCGAGCGCCCGTCTCCTAGAATTCCTGCCACACGATACTGTTGTCCTTGTAAGCAGGACACCATGCGTGTAGCTTGCGATGACAGCAGCCGATGGATGTTGCACTGACGAGGAAGTCATGGACATGGTCACAGCCCCCGCGCATCCGGACGGCAGCTCCGTCCGACGCCCTCTGCGGTCGAAGTCCACGCGGGGTGCACGGTCCTACGGCTATCGCTACGGCGTGATCGCCGTCTGGGCCCTCGAAATCGTCATCTTCAGCGTGCTCGCGCCGGGATCGTTCCTCTCCTGGGCGAACTTCGCCTCCATCTTCAGTTCGCAGGCCGGGTTGTTGGTACTGGCGCTGGCGCTGGTACCGACCCTCGCCGCCAACGAGATCGATCTGTCGGCCGCGGGAACGATGACGATCACGGCGACGCTGGTCGGCCAGCTGAACGCCGTGCTCGGGTGGAACATCTGGCTCGCCGTCGTCGCCGGCCTGGCCGTCGCGCTCGCGGTCGGACTCGTCAACGGGTATCTGGCCGTGCGTGTCGGCGTGCAGAGCATCGTCGTCACCCTCGGCATGGGAACGCTGCTCGTCGGCCTCGCACTCTGGGCGAGCAATTCGCTCACGATCGGCGGCGTCTCGCTCGAGCTCGGCCGGATCATGAACACGCCCGTCCTCGGCGTGAGTACGGCGTTCTATTACGCGGTCATCATCGGACTGGCGCTCTGGTACGTCTACAAGCACACGGCGATCGGTCGGCACATCGTCTTCATCGGCCAGAACCGCGAGGTCGCGAGGCTCGCCGGCATCTCGGTGAGCCGGTTGCGGATGGGGGCGTTCGTCACGACGAGCGTGCTCTCCGGCGTGGCCGGCGTCATCGTGATCGGCGTCGCCGGAGGCCTTCAGCCCTCCTCGCTGCAGACGCTCCTGCTGCCCGCCTTCGCCGCCGCGTTCCTCAGTTCCGCGATCTTCGAGCCGGGCCGTATCAACCCGCTCGGCACCATCGTCGCGCTCCTCTTTCTCGCGACCGGAATCACGGGCCTCGTCCTGCTCGGCCTCGATTCGTGGATCCGAGACGTGTTCTACGGTGCCGCGGTCGTCGTGGCGGTGACCGTTTCGCGTGTGGCGTTCGTCCGAGCACAGAAGAGGAACAACACGTAGCGCCTTCCAGCGCCACCGCACCCCCGTGAACAGGAGCAATGCAATGTCGCAGCAATTCAAGTCCCGCCCAAAACGGCTTGCCCGCCTCGCCGGTCTCGCCGTGATGTCTTCGGCCGCACTCGCCCTCAGCGCCTGTGGCGCAAGCGGCGGAACGAGTCCGGCGAGCACGAGCAGCGCGGTGCCGGCGGCCGTCACGGCGGCCGTCACCTCGCACCTTCACGCCGCACCGCTCGACTATCCCGGCACCAAGTTCGATGCGTCCCCCGCGCGCGGGAAGACCGTGTGGTGGATCACGCACGAGGCGCAGAACCCGGTCCTCGCCGTGCTCGGTGACAACTTCAAGGCCGCCCTCGGCAGAGTGGGAGTCAAGGTCGTCGCGTGTGACGGGAAGAGCAACCCCGTCGACGAGAACAACTGCTTCAGCCAGGCGATCGCACAGAAGGCGGATCTGATCCAGATCGACGGATCCGGCACACCGGCCACGTACCAGAACTCGCTCACCAAGGCGAAGGCGGCGGGCATCCCGGTGCTGGCGGGAGCGTCGGTCGACGCATCCGACCCGCTGTACGCAGGACTCAGCGGTCAAAGCAGTCAAGCCTTCAAGCTGAACGGCAAGCTGATCGCCGACTGGATCATCAGGGACTCCAAGGCCGACGCGCACGTCCTCTTCCTGACCGTTCCGGATGTCGACGGATCGGTCGAGGAGCAGAAGGCCTTCAGTGCGGAGTTGAAGGCGCAGTGCCCTGCGTGCAGTGCCACGGTGACCGGCGTGACTCTCGCGAACTGGGCGAGCGACCTCGCCACCACCGTCAACGCCTCGCTGCTGCGCAATCCGAAGATCGACTACGTCGCCCCCGCCTTCGATCCGATGACGCAGTTCACCAACCCGGCGATCCAGCAGGCGGGGAAGGCCTCGACGGTGAAGGTCGTCTCCTCCGCAGGAAGCGAGCAGCCGATGAAGGACATGCAGCAGGGCGGCGGGGTCAACGCCGCCAACATCGGGATCGACATCTACGGCTGGGGCTTCATCGAAGCGGACCTGGCGTTGCGCGCGCTGGTCGGTGCGCCGACCGTCAAGAACGCGATCGCGCCGACTCGCATTTTCGACGCGAGCAACATCAAGGGGCTCACGATCGACGGAAAATCCTTCGCGTCCGGCGCTTGGTACAGGGATCCGTCGAAGACGTCGGAATTCTTCGACTCGCTGTGGGGGCTGAAATGACGGCCGCCGTCGCCGGGGTACCCGCCGTCGAGCTGCGTTCGCTGCACAAGTCCTACGTGGAGGGCACGGCGGTGCTACGCGATGTCGATCTCGTCATCGCACGCGGCACGATCACCGCGCTCGTCGGTGCGAACGGGTCCGGCAAGTCGACCCTGGTCCGCATCCTGAGCGGGTACCACGAGGCCGACGCGGGGTCGGAGATCCTGATCGACGGATACGACGTCGGGGCGCACGTCACCCCCAAGGCCGTCCGGGACGCCGGACTGCGGTTCGTGCACCAGGACAGCGGCCTGGTCGCAGGACTGAGCGTCGTCGACAACATGCTCGTCGGCAGATACCGATCCGGCTTCGGCGGGCACATCCTGTGGAAGCAGGAGCGGGAGTCCATCCGGTCGCTGCTGGCACGGTGGAGCATCGATGCCGACCTCGACGCAGACGCGGGCGATCTCAGCCTGGCGACGATCGCCAAGCTCGCAGTCCTCCGCGCGCTCCAGTCCCGCGAGGGTGAGCGGATCACCGCGATCATCCTCGACGAGCCGACCGCGGCGCTCGGTCAGGACGACGCAGCCGAGCTGCTCCACTGGCTCCGCGATCTGGCGACCAATCAGAACGTCGGCGTCCTCTTCATCAGCCATCGGCTCGACGAGATCTTCGCCGCGGCGGATCAGGTGGCGGTGCTGCGCAGCGGTCGGATCGTCGCGCTTCGTCCGGTCGGCGCATTCGACCACGCGAGTCTGGTCGAGGCGATCATCGGTACCAAGCTCGACCGCTTCTACCCGGAGCGGCAGGAGTCGCCGTCCGACGAGGTCCGCCTGTCGGTCCGCGGCCTGGCCGGCGGCCGGCTGAACGATGCGAGCTTCGAGCTCCGTCGGGGTGAGGTCGTCGGAGTGACCGGTCTGCCCGGATCGGGCTTCGAGGACATCCCGTACCTGCTCGGCGATCCGACGATCGGTGCGGCGGGTGCGACCGTGCTCGACGGCGAACCGCTCGATCTGCGTGGCGCGACCATCGACGAGCGCATCCGTCGAGGCCTGGTGCTCATCCCGGGCGACCGGAAACGGAAGGCGCTGGTCACCGACCTGACGGTTCGTGAGAACCTCACTGTCGCCCGGTTCGGCGATTTCGTGCGGCGAGGACGGCTGCACCGCGGTCGGGAGATCGCCGAGGCCGACTCGCTCATCGCCGCGTACGGCATCAAGACCTTCTCGTCCGACTCCGCAACGAGCCAGCTGAGCGGAGGGAACCAGCAGAAGGTCGTGCTCGCGAAGTGGCTCAGCATGACGCCCGCCGTCATCCTCGTACACGAACCGACGCACGGTGTCGATATCGGCGCGAAGTCCGAGATCTTCTCACTGATCGTCGACTCGGCCGCGGCGGGCATGGCGGCCCTCGTCGCATCCGTCGAATACGACGACCTGGCGCACCTCTGCGATCGGGTGCTCGTCTTCGCGGACGGTCGCGTCTGCGCGGAACTGACGGGGGACCGTCTCACGCCGGAAGCAATCACGGCGGCAGCGTTCTACGGCGCCTCCCAGGCGGCCTGACCCGACCATGTCCTCTCGCATCGGCGAAGCAGAAAGGTTCACTGTGAACACGGAATTCGCGGTATCCACCCGAGTCGTCTCCGGCGTCGGCAGCCTCAGCGCACTGCCCGCCGAACTGGACCGGCTCGGCGCCGCCAGGATCGCGCTGGTCGCCGATCGTGGCATCGCCGAGGTGGGGCTGCTCGACCGCGTACGGCGTGACGTGCCGCGCTCGACGATCGCGACCACCGTGCTCGTGGACCCGGATCCCGACGTCCGGGCGGTGGAGATGTCTGCGGCCGAAGCGCGTCGAGCGGATGCGGACGTCGTCCTGGCAATCGGTGGCGGCAGCGCACTCGGAGCTGCGAAGGCGGTCGCCATCCGCATGACCAATCCCGGCCGCATCGATACATATGCAGGCGTGGGCAAGGTACCCGCCCCGCCGGCCCCGACCATCGCGGTGCCCACGACGGCGGGCAGCGGCAGTGAGGTGTCACAGGTGCTGGTGCTGCATGAAGCGGGTCGAGCAGATGAGCTGGTGGTCCGGTCGGCCGGATGCGAGCCTCGCGTCGCCGTGCTCGACGGCACGGTCCTGCGCGACCTGCCGTGGGCTCCGCTCGTCTTCGCCGCACTCGACGCACTGTCCCATTGCATCGAGTCCACCTGGGCCCGCCGCAGCTCGTTCTTCACCGAGGCGCTCGCCCACCACGCCGCCCAGGCGATCATCGACACCCTGCCGCTGGCAGTCGACGGCATCGCGTCCGGTCGGAACGCGTCCGGTGAGAACGACCCCGTGCTGCAGCGCCTGCTCGAGGCGAGCAGCGCGGCGAACATGGCGTGCGGCAACAGTGGCCTCGCCCTGGTCCACGCGCTCTCGACGGCACCCTCCGTGCACATCGCCCACGGGCTGCAGAACGGCATCCTGCTGCCGCACGTCGCCCGGTTCAACGAGCCGGTGACGTCGGATCGAACGCGCGAACTCGTCGACCAGATCTCCCACCTCTACGACGCGATCGGGTTCGCTCCCCACTTCGCCGCCGGAGCCGTCGGGACGGAGCAGGTGCAGGCCATGCTCGCCGCCAGTACCGGGCACCCGTTCCGCCTCAACAACCGAAGAGAACCGAGCGACGACGACGTGATCGAGATCCTGCTCGCCGCCGGTGCCCAGGTGGCGGTGGCCGCATGACCGGCCGTCCGTCCACCGACCTGCCCCAAGGCTTCACCCGCTTCGCGCATGGTTCGATGCGGTGCACCGTCGTCTCCGACGGCATCATCAAGCTCGGTGGGGCTCGTGAGAGCTTTCCCAACGCTGATCCCGCAGAGGTGGACGAACTGCTCGTCCGGCACTATCTCCCCACCGATGCGGTCTTCATGAATCAGAACGTGCTCGTCATCGACGTGGACGGCACACTCGTGATGTTCGACAGCGGGGTCGGCACGGACCCCGACCTCGGCGTCAAAGAGTTCGGCGACGAGACGGGTCTGACGATCCCGAATCTGAAGGCCGCCGGGATCGAACCGGCGCAGATCGACATCATCGCCTTGACGCACGCCCACCCCGATCACGCCTGGGGTCTCGTCGACGCGGCCGGTCGGCGCCTCTACCCCAACGCGAAAGTCGCTGTCGGGCGAGCCGACTACCACTACTGGACCGATCTGTCACGGGTCGCCGACGCACCGTCCGAGCATCAGAAGGACCAGATCATCGGTGCTCACAAGAATCTGACGGCCTACACCGACGATCTGATCCTGCTCGATGGCGGGGAGACCCTCGCGCCCGGCATCCGCGCCATCGCGACTCCGGGTCACACGCCGGGCCACATGGTCTACGAGATCACGAGCGACGACGAGACCATGATCTGCTGGGGCGACCTCTGCCACCACCAGGTCCTGCTGCTCGAACATCCCGAGTGGAACTTCATGTTCGACTACGACGGGGCGGCGGCGACGAGCGAACGGATCCGCATCTACGACTTCGTGGACTCCCACCGGTACGCCGTGTTCGGCTACCACTTCCCCTTCCCCGGCCTCGGGCACCTGCGGCGGGACCCCGGCGGATACACCTGGCTGCAAGCCAACCTGCCGCAGCGGTTGCCGGACCGGACCCGATGACAGGGCAGGAGGACCCTCGCGCCCTCATCGCGATCGCCTGCCGGGTGCTGAAGGCGAACGGGCACGACGACTACGTCTGGGGCCACGTGTCGATCCGGGACGCGGCCGGACGCGGCACATGGATGAAGTCGTCGGGGCTCGGGTTCGAGGAGGTGTCGGCCGACGACGTGATCCTCATCGACGACGAGGGTCAGATCGTCGAGGGCGATCGGCCGCGCCACGCGGAGTGGCCGATCCACACCGAGATCCTGGCGGCGAACCCGCACCTGAACGCCGTCGTCCACACTCATCCGCCGCATGCCATCGCGCTCGCGGCGGCCGGTCAGCCGTTGCTGCCGTTGTCGCATGCAGGCACGCTCTTCACGCCGCCGGAGGTTCCGCGGTTCGACCTCACCGCCAACCTCATCGTCGATCGTGGGCTTGGAGCGGCGCTCGCGGGCGTCCTCGGTGACCAGCGGGCCGCCTTCATGGTCAACCACGGCATCGTCACCGCCGGAGCGAGCCTCGAGGAGGCGGTCGTGCGCGCGGTCCTGCTCGAGAACGCCTGCCGTCAACAGCTGCTGGCGCTGCAGGCAGGAACCCCGATCACCGCACCGGACGCCCGCGCATCGCTTGCGAAGCGGGCCACCGTCTGGCCGCCCGGCCACCTGCAGTCGTTGTGGGACTACCTCGTGCGAACGCTGCCGACCACTGAACAAGGAGCATCACTATGACCGATACCGCGGTACGGACACCCGTCACGACGGCCCCGATGTGGATCGGTGGCCGGGAGGCGTTCGCGTCCGACGGGGCGACCATCGACGCCGTCAATCCGGCCACGGGTCAGGTCACGGCTCGGTTTCCGCATGCGACGGCCGCCGACGTGGACGCCGCCGTCACGGCTGGGAAGCGCGCGAGTGAGGAGTGGAAGCGCACCTCGCCGGAGGAGCGCAGCGCGGTACTGATCGCGCTCGCGGACGTCATCGCCGACCATGCCGCCGAACTCGCGCAGCTCGACGTGATCGACAACGGCAGCCCCATCCGCGAGATGCGGCGCGACGCCGGGATGGCCGTCGACTCGCTCCGCTACTACGCGGGTCTCACGCTGCAGCTCCGCGGCGAGACGATCCCCACTACCTACGGCCGTATCAACTACACGCTGCTGCAGCCGTTCGGGGTCGTCGCGCGCATCATCCCCTTCAATCACCCGTTCATGTTCGCGGCCTCGAAGATCGCCGCCCCGCTCGCCGCGGGCAACGCCGTCATCATCAAGCCGAGCGAGCACACCAGCCGATCCGCCCTGCGGCTCGGGGAGCTGGCCGCCGGCATCATCCCTGCGGGGTTGCTCAGCATCCTGACCGGCTACGGACACACGACCGGCGACGCGATCGTGCGGCATCCGGCGATCCGCCGGTTGGCGTTCATCGGCTCGGCGGACACCGGTCGCGCCATCCAGGCGGCCGCCGCCTCGGTCGCGGTCAAACACGTGACCCTCGAACTCGGCGGCAAGAATCCGCTCGTGGTCTTCCCCGATGCCGACATGGCCACGGCGGTGCAGGCGGCGCAACGAGGGATGAACTTCACCTGGCAGGGCCAATCGTGCGGATCGACGAGCAGACTGCTCGTCCATCGCGATATCTATCAGCCGTTCATCGAGGCGCTCGGGTCGAGTATCGACCACATGAGGTCGGGTTCTCCCGTCGACGAATCCACCGAGACGGGATCGATCGTGAACTCGCTGCAGTTCGAGAAGGTCCGCAAATACATCCAGATCGGCCAGGACGAGGGGGCGCGCCTCATCGCCGGGGGTATCACCCTTTCCGACGGCGAATTCGCACACGGCTATTTCGTGCGTCCCACGCTGTTCGCCGATGTCGACCCGGATTCACGGCTGGCTCAGGAGGAGATCTTCGGACCGGTGCTCGCGGCCATGCCGTTCGACGACTACGACGAGGCGCTGCGGATCGCCAACGGTGTCCGATACGGGCTCACCGCGAGCGTGTTCACGGAGAGCGTGCGCACGGCGCACAGGTTCGCACGTGATGTCGAGGCCGGCTACGTGTGGGTCAACGAGGTCTCCAAGCATGTGCACGGGACCGCGTTCGGCGGGGTCAAAGACAGCGGTATCGGCCGGGAGGAGGGCATCGAAGAACTCATCTCGTACACCCAGCCGAAGAACGTCCACCTCAATTTCGAGGAGTAGTGCAATGCCGGGTGAGACCCGGGTCGGTCGATCGTCCGGGGCTAGGCTCGGCACCGTGAGCGACACGGACGGCTCCGGAACTCCCATGCGGGTGAGTGCATACCGGGAACGGAATAGTACGGCGGATCGCGCGCTCGACATCCTCGGATTGTTCACCTCCGATCGGCTCAAGGTGTCCGCGATCGACGTCGCAGCCGAACTCGCCGTCGCCCGATCCACGGCCTACCGATATCTGCTGACGCTCGGTTCTGCGGGTTACCTCGAAGAGGACCCGACCGGCGGCTTTCGGCTGGGACTGAAAGTGTTCGAGCTCGCGCGCCTGGCGCGGTCGTCGTACGGCTTGTCCCAGGTCGCGCTCCCCACCCTGCGAGCGCTCGCCCACGAGACCAGCGAGACGACTCTGCTGACTCGGCGTTCCGGCTCGCGGGCCGTGTGCCTGGAGCGGGAGGAGCCGTCCGATCATCGAGTGCGGCTGTCCTACGAGCGGGGCAGCGCGCTCACCCTCAACGCCGGGGCATCGGCCTGGGTCCTGCTGGCGTGGGAGAACCCCGACACCGTGCGGGCGCTTCTGCGGGAGACCCCTCTTCCTCGCCTCACCGAGTCGACGCTCACCACCGAGGCTCAGATCGTGGAGCGCCTGGAATCGATCCGTGAACAGGGCTATTGCGTGACCCGAGGTGAGCTGGACCCCGACACGATCGGTATCGCAGCGCCGATCTGGGACGACCAGCATCGGGTGGTCGCGGGATTGAGCGTGGTGGCCGTCAAGCGGCGGGTCCCGGAGGAACGGGTGGACGGGTTGCTCGCGCAGGTTCGCGCCGCGTCGGCGACGGTGTCCGACCTCGTCGCCCTCACTTCGAACTGAGATCGCAGATGTCCTGCCTGGTAGGAACCATGTCCTTGCAATCAGGTCTAGGTCGATCTAGAGTCGACTAGAGGGCCGAACTCGGCGCCCTCGATCCGAGGAGCCGTCATCGTGGAGCTCAGCCCGACCTACGTCGATGCCGACGCCGACGTCCTTATCGTCGGTGCCGGTCCGGTCGGCATGACCGCGGCGCTGCTGCTGGCGCGGCGGGGGAGCAGCGTCATCGTGCTCGAACAGCACGGCGGGCCGAGTGCCGAGCCGAAGGCGATCAGCCTCGACGACGAGTCCCTGCGCACCTACCAGTCCGCGGGAGCCGTCGACCGTGTCCTCTCCATCGTGGTCCCCGGCACGGGTACCCGGTATTACGGTGCTGACGACGTCGAGCTGTTCCACGCCAGCGGGCCCGAGCCGTATCGGCTCGGGCATCCCTTCAAGAACCCGTTCGCCCAGCCGGACCTCGAGCAGGTGCTTCGGCGCCTGCTGCTCGATGAAGCGCTCGTCGACCTGCGGTACGGGTCCCGGGTCACCGGTGTGACGAATCGCGGTGACGCCGTCACGGTCGACGTGCGAAGTGCCGAGGGTGCGTCGACGGCCGTGCGCGGACGCTTCCTTATCGGGGCGGACGGCGGCCGGTCGAGTGTCCGCGAGGCGCTCGGTATCACCATGTCGGGCAGGAGCGATGAAGCCGCGTGGCTGGTCGTCGACACGCTCGAGGACTGGCACGACGAGCGGTACGGCATGCACCACGGCGACCCCGACCGACCGCACGTCATCGTGCCCGGGCTGAACGGGCGCTGCCGCTACGAGTTCCTGCTGCATCCGGGTGAAGGCGGAGCGGGGGACACCCCGCCACTCGACCTCATGCGACGACTGGTGGCCCCGTATCGCCCCCTCGACGCGGGGCAGATCGAGCGCGCGGTCATCTATCGATTCAATGCACTCAATACCGACGAGTGGTCGCGTGGGCGCGCGTTCCTCGTCGGTGACGCGGCCCACATGATGCCCCCCTTCGCCGGTCAGGGTCTCAACTCCGGAATCCGCGATGTCGCGAACCTCACTTGGAAACTCGCGGCGGTCTGCGCGGGGCACCTCGCGATCGACTGGCTCGTCAGCTACGAGACCGAGCGCCGAGACCACGTGGCCGCGACCATCAGGCTCTCCGAGAACCTCGGCCGATTCGTCATGACGACCTCCCGCGAACTGGCGGAACGGCGCGATCGGGTCATCCGGTGCGCACTCGAGACCCCCGACGGCCGCCGGTACTTCGAGCAGATGCAGTACCGTCCCCGAGTCCGGGCGACGGACGGCCTGGTCGTTCCGAATGGCTCCGACGTCGTCGGCACGACGATCGCCCAACCGCGCGTGTTCGACACGCGCACCCACAAGCCGCGGATGCTGGACGACGTGATCGGCGACGGCTGGGCCGTCATCGGCGTCGGTGTATCCCGCGACGGCTGGAACGACGCATCGGCCGTTGTGAACCCGACCCGTGCCATCCGCCTGCACGTCCCCGTCGGCGACCACCTGCCGAGCACGCTGGGCGGTGCGATCGTGCTGCTGGATCTGGACGGTGGGCTCAACCGCGAGTTCCAGGAGCGGGCGGGCACGTTCCTGCTTGTCCGGCCCGATCGGATGATCGCCGCCGAGTGGCCGGCCGGCCGGTCCGCCGAGGTCGCGACGACCGTGGCGGGGTGGTTCGACCAGGCGGAGATCACCGGGCCGGGTCGACGAACGAACAGGTCCGATCGAGAAGGGGACGTCAATGCCATCACCGCATACAGTGCTGCAGCAAAATGAGACCGCGGGTGCCCTGCGGCACACCGCCGTGTCCCATGTGGGCCTTCGGGTTCCGAACGTGGCCGACACCGCCGACTTCTACGCTCGCGTCCTCGGCCTCGTCGTACACGACGAGCTCGAGGGCGGCCGGCTCCGGCTCGGCTGGGGGACCGGCCACCACGTCCTCGAGTTGATCCCCGGCGAGCGGGCCCTCGACCATTACGCGTTCGAGGTGCGCGACGAGGGGGGACTGGCCGGGATCCGAGAGCGCCTCACCGCCGCCGGTCACGACGTGCGTCCGGTCGACCCCGTGGACATCGATTCCGCGATCGGCACGATCGAGGCGATCAGTGTCGTCGACCCGGACGGCCTCACCGTGCGGTTCCACTCGCGCGTCTGGCGTCAGGGGGAGGGGGCCGGCGATTCCGGCCGCAGGCCGGTCAAATACCAGCACATCACCATCGGGACGTCGGACGTCGCGCCGATGGTGCGCTTCTTCACCGACATCGTCGGATTCCGCATCTCCGACCAGTTGAGCGACGGGCGCTTCGCCTGGCTGCGCAGCGACAAGGACCACCACACCCTCGCGTTCGTCAATGTCGGGTCGAGCGGCAACCTCGACCATTATTCCTACGACCTGGCGGAGTGGGAGGACTTCAAACTGTGGTGCGACCGCCTCACCGAGCAGGACGTCCTGGTGCAGTGGGGCCCCGGCCGTCACGGTCCGGGGAACAACCTGTTCATCTTCTTCGACGACCCGGCGGGCAACCACATCGAACTGTCCGCCGAGATGGAGAAGTTCTACGACGACCGCGTCACCTACGTCCCGCGGCGATGGGACCCCCGCCCGAACACGGTGAATCTCTGGGGCGGGCAGCTGCCGAACTGGCGTCGCGTCAGCCAGGGGAGCTGACCGATGCGATACGCGAGTTACGAGTCCGACGGGATCCGCGGTGTCGCCGAGGTCGTCGACGACCTACTCGTTCCGCTCGACGGAGTCGCAGAGATCGATCGTTCGATCTCGGGTCGAGGTCTCGCCGACGCCGAACGGAAGTCGGCCGAGGCCCTCCCGCTGGCTTCCGTCACCCTGCTTCCCGTCGTACCGAATCCGTCGAAGATCTTCTGCGTCGGACTCAACTACCTGGAGCACGTGCAGGAGACCCGCCGGGAGCTGCCGACCTACCCCGTGCTGTTCCCCAAGTTCGCGTCGAGCCTCATCGGCGCCGGCGACCCGATCGTGCTGCCGCCGGAGTCGGACCAGGTCGACTACGAGGGCGAACTCGCGGTGATCATCGGCACCGCCGGACGCCGCATCGACCGGGGGCGCGCGCTCGATCACGTGCTCGGCTACGCGGTCGCCAACGACGTCACCATGCGCGACTACCAGTACAAGACCCACCAGTGGTTGCAGGGCAAGGCCTGGGACGACTCGACACCGGTCGGGCCGTTCCTCGTGACGCCCGACGAGGTCGACCTCACACGAGCCCGTATCCGCACCATCTTGAACGGCGCGGTGGTGCAGGACTCCGACCTCTCGAAGCTCATCTTCCCGATCGAGCAGCTGATCTCGCTCATCTCGGAGTTCACGGCGCTGAACCCCGGCGACATCATCCTGACCGGAACGCCGGGGGGCGTCGGCTTCCGGCGAGACCCGCAGGTCTTCCTGCACGACGGCGATGTCGTCGTCGTCGACATCGAGGGGGTCGGCGCGCTGACCTCGAACGTCGCAGGGGGGCCGGCGAAGTCGAGGTCAGTGCGCGGCTGATGCCTCGCGGTGCGCCTTCGCGTCGGTGTAGAGGCGATCGACGGCGTCGGTGCGCTGGGCGAGGATCACCGCGCGCTTGATGCTGAGCTTGGGCGTCAGCTCGCCGTTCGCCTCCGTGAAGTCGTCCGGCAGCACCTGGAAGGCGCGGATCGACTCCGCCCTCGACACCTTCGTGTTCGCGGCGTCGACCGCCCGCTGCAGCTCGTCGCGCACCGCGGGCAGCTGCGCCGCGCGCTCCGGTGCGAGGGTCGCGTCCTCGCCGTGGTTCTTCAACCAGCTACCCAGCATGTCGGTGTCCAGCGTGATCAGTGCGCCGATGAACGGTCGCCCCTCGCCGACCACGACCACCTGACTGACGATGGGGTTGGCGCGGATCGGGTCCTCCAGCTCCGCCGGAGCGACGTTCTTGCCGCCCGCGGTGACGATGATCTCCTTCTTGCGGCCGGTGATCGTCAGGTAGCCGTCCTCGTCCAGGCGGCCGAGGTCGCCGGTGCGGAACCAGCCGTCGACGAACGCCTCGGCCGTCGCCCGATCGTTGTGCCGGTATCGCGCGAACACGTTGACGCCGCGGGTCTCCACCTCGCCGTCATCGGCAACGCGCACCGAGACGCCCGGCAGCACGGGGCCGACCGTGCCGATCTTGTTCTTCGACGGGCGGTTCACCGACACCGGCGCGGTGGTCTCGGTCAGGCCGTAGCCCTCGAGGATCGTGACGCCGAGCGCGCGGTAGAAGTGACCGAGGCGGTGGCCGAGCGGTGCGGATCCGGATACCGCCCAGCGCACCCGGCCGCCGAGCGCGCGCCGAAGGGTGCGGAACACGAGCAGCTCGGCGACGGCCTGTCGCGCCTTCAGCGTCACCGGCACGTGTCCGGAATCGCTCGCCTCGGAGTAGGCGACGCCGGTTTCGGCCGCCCAGCGGAAGATCGCGCCCTTGCCGCCGGACTCCGCCTTCTGCTCGGCGGAGTTGTAGACCTTCTCGAACACGCGGGGGACCGCCAGCAGGAACGTCGGGCGAAAGCTGGCGAGTGCCGGCAGCAGCCGGCTCGTGTCGCTCTGGTGTCCCACCCGCACGCCGCCGTGCACGGCGAGCACCGCGATGAAGCGGGCGAAGACGTGCGCCGCGGTGATGAACAGCAGCGTGGAGGCCTCGGGGTGCACCACCTCGGGGATGGCGAGCGCCGCGTTCTTCGCCAGCTGCACGAAGTTGGCGTGGGTCAGCTCGCAGCCCTTCGGCCGGCCCGTCGTGCCCGCCGTGTAGATGATGGTGGCGGTGTCGTCGGCGCGCGCCAGATGGCGCCGCCGCTCGATCTCGGCGTCCGGCACCTCCGCCCCGCGGACGACCAGCTTGTCCAGGTCGCCGAGGTCGATCTGCCAGACCTCGCGCAGCGCCGGCAGGTCGGGCCGCACCTCGTCCACCCGGGTGAAGTGCTCCGGTGTCTCCACGATCGCGGCGCACACGTCGGCGTCGGAGAGGATCCACGACACCTGGTCCGGTGAGCTCGTCTCGTACACCGGCACCACGGCGGCGCCCGCATACCAGGCGGCGAAGTCGATGAGCGTCCACTCGTACCGGGTCGCCGACAGCAGGCCGATGCGGGTGCCGGGTTCGATGCCGGCGGCGACGAAGCCCTTCGCCAGGGCGACCACGGCGCGCTCGAACTCGGCGGCGGTCAGGTCGCGCCAGCCGTCCCCCTGCGGCAGCGCGAACAGGGCCGTGTCCGGAGTCGCCCGCGCCCGGTCGGCGAGCAGGTCCGCCACGCTGGCCGCGGGATCCGCCGGGACCAGGGAGGGAGCCACGAATTCCTGCACAGCGGCTCCTTTGCGTCGCGGGTTCGACTCGGATTCTACGTCCCGGGCCCGTTTTTCCGGCCGCGATGCCGTCGATAGACTCGTCGGTGACGCGAGGTGACGCGGCCGGTGGGCGAGGTTCGAGGACAGATGCTGTACTGGCTGATCAAGACCGCAGCGGTCGCGCCGTACCTGAACAACTCGTGGAGGCCGTGGTCCACGGGGCTTCAGAATGTGCCGAAGACCGGCCCCGCCATCCTGGCCAGCAATCACCTGTCGGTGATCGACTCCATCTTCCTGCCGCTGGTGGTCGACCGGCGGGTGTCGTTCCTCGCCAAGAGCGAGTACTTCACCAAGCGCGGCTTCGTCGGCTTCGTCATGCGTCATCTGCTGCGCTCGCTCGGCCAGCTCTCCATCGACCGATCCGGCGGCAAGGCGTCGGAGGCATCGCTCGACACGGGGCTCGGCGTGCTGCGGGCGGATGGCCTGCTCGGCATCTATCCCGAGGGCACCCGCAGCCCCACCGGCAAGCTGTACCGGGGCCGCACCGGCGTCGCCCGCATGGTCCTGGAGGGACGCGCGCCCGTGGTGCCCGTCGCGATGATCGACACCGACAAGGCCATGCCGATCGGCAAACGCATCCCGCGCGTCCGCCGGATTGGCGTCGTGTTCGGCGAGCCGTTAGATTTCTCACGCTTCACCGGCCTGGAATCCGACCGCTTCATTCTGCGGTCGATCACCGACGAGATCATGGTCGAGATCGCCCGGCTCTCCGGCCAGGAGTATGTGGACGTGTACGCGACCAGCGTGAAGCAGCAGGTGGGCAGGCAGCCGCAGCAGACGGCCGCCTGACTCCCGACCGCGCGACCTCATCGACGAACAATCGACGACAACAGGCCGAATCGACACCAGGCCCGCCACGAACGCGTGTGCGAACGCGTCCCGAACGACAGGATTCCGTGCTCCGAAGAGCCCTCGACGATCAGCTCATCGAACCGAACGTCACCGCTGCGCCGGACGTGATCGCCGGGCTCGACCACTGGCGAACCATGTCGGTGCTGCAGCAGCCCGTGTGGCCGGATCCCGCGGTCACCGACCAGGTGGCGGCCGAGATCGCGACGCTCCCGCCTCTGGTCTTCGCCGGCGAGATCGACCAGTTGCGCACCCGCCTGGCCACCGCGGCCGCCGGGCGGGCGTTCGTGCTGCAGGGCGGCGACTGCGCCGAGACCTTCGCCGGCGCGACTGCCGACGCCATCCGCGCTCGAATCAAGACCGTGCTGCAGATGGCCGTCGTCCTGACGTACGGCGCCTCGATGCCGGTGGTCAAGATGGGCCGCATGGCGGGGCAGTTCGCCAAGCCGCGCTCCAGCGAGACGGAGTCGCGGGGAACGACCAGCCTGCCCGCCTACCGCGGCGACATGGTCAACGGCTACGACTACACGCCCGCCTCTCGAGTGCCCGATCCGCGCCGCCTGCTGCAGGGGTATCACACCTCCGCCTCCACCCTGAATCTGGTGCGCGCCTTCACCCAGGGCGGATTCGCCGACCTGCGCCAGGTGCACAGCTGGAACCGCGGCTTCGCCGCGAACCCTGCGAACCAGCGCTACGAGGGCCTGGCGGGCGAGATCGACCGCGCGATCCGCTTCATGGAGGCGGCCGGGGCCGACTTCGACGAGCTGACCCGCGTCGAGTTCTACACGGCGCACGAGGGCCTGCTGATGGACTACGAGCGCGCCATGACGCGCATCGACTCCCGCAACGGCACGCCGGTCGACACCTCCGCGCACTTCGTGTGGATCGGCGAGCGCACCCGACAACTGGGTGGCGCGCACGTCGACTTCTTCTCCCGCATCCGCAACCCGATCGGCCTCAAGGTGGGCCCGGGCATGACGCCGGACGAACTCGAGCGGCTGATCGACGTGCTCGACCCGCAGCGCGAGCCCGGACGGCTGACTCTGATCACCCGCATGGGCGCCGGGCGCATCGCCGACGCGCTACCGCCGCTGCTTGCGTCGGTCGGCTCCTTCGGGTCCACGCCGCTCTGGATCTGCGACCCCATGCACGGCAACGGCCTGACCACCCCCACCGGGTACAAGACGCGACGCTTCGACGACGTGGTCGGCGAGGTTCGGGGGTTCTTCACCGCGCACCGTGACGCCGGCACCCACCCGGGCGGCATCCACATCGAACTGACCGGCGACGATGTCACCGAGTGCCTGGGCGGCAGCGAGCACATCGACGAGGCCACCCTGGCCACCCGGTACGAGTCGCTCTGCGATCCCCGGCTGAACCACTCGCAATCGCTCGAGCTGGCCTTCCTGGTCGCCGAGGAATTGAGCGCCCGCGCCTGAACCGGCGGTCAGCGTGCGGCGACCGCGCCGCTCACGGTGGTCGAGCCGGTCGTGGCGTGGGCCGCGCCGCCCGGGCCGGGCCCGAACCACCAGCCGGTCCCGCCGGCGGCTGCGGCGAGGACCAGCACGATCACGGCCGCCCACGCACCGCGCCGCCGGGCTCGAGCGGTCGCCGTCACCAGCTTGATCGTGCTCGGCAGGGGGGCGTCGCCGCTCGGCGTCAGCTCCTCACGCCACGCCTGCTCTCGCGACCGCTCCCGCGATCGCGCCCGGGTCCGCTCCGGCGTCGGCTCCGCTGCCCGGTCAGGCTCACGCGCCAGCAGCCGCGTGGCCGTCCCCCGGCCGGCAGGGCCGGTGGGCGCACCCCCCGCTCCCGGATCGGGGATGGCGGCGTGGGCGACCGGCAGCACCGCGGTGCGCTCCTGGCCGTGCTCGTCGTGGATCAGATGCTCGGTCTCGAACAGCTGGTCGAGCATCGCCCGGGCGTCGCGCGGGCGATCCTCGGGGTCGCGCGATGTGGCCCACAGCACCAGGTCGTCGAGCGCCGGCGGCACGTCGGGATTCTTCAGCGACGGAGAGGGTACGGAGTCGTTGGCGTGCTGGTAGGCGATCTGCACCGGCTGCTCGCCCCGGAACGGCTGCTCGCCGACGAGCATCTCGTACATCATGATGCCGACGGCGTAGATGTCGCTGCGGGTGTCGGCGATGCCGCGGGTGACGAGCTCGGGGGAGAGGTAGGCGATCGTGCCGAGCAGCGCCTGGCCGGTGCCGGTGTGGGTCGACGCGGCGCGCGCCAGCCCGAAGTCGGCGATCTTGATTCGGCCGTCGTCGGCCAGCAGCACGTTCTCGGGCTTCAGATCACGGTGGATGATCCCGGCCTTGTGCGCGGCGACGAGTCCTGAGAGCACCGCCTCCACGATGTCCATCGTCTGATCGGCGGTGAGCCGGCCGTACTCGCCGAGCAGGTCGCGCAGGGTGATGCCCTGCAGATACTCCATGACCAGGTAGGCCAGGGAGTCGTCCTGCCCCTGGTCGAAGACGTTGACCACGTTCGGATGCGCCAGGCGAGCGGCGCTCCGCGCCTCCTGGATGAACCGCTCGCGGAAGCTCTCGTCGTCGGCCAGGTGCGCGTGCATGATCTTGACCGCCACGCGACGATCGAGACGCAGATCGGTGGCGACGTACACGGTGGCCATGCCGCCGCGGGCGACCCGCGCCCGCACCTGGTACCGACCGTCAAGCAGCCGGCCGACCAGCGGGTCGGAGGGCGGCGCAGACACGCGCGCAGTCTAGGTGCGGCGCCGTCCGCCGCCCGGGTGCCGGGCCGCGCTCGACTCCACGCGGCAGCGGGGATCGACCACGTGAGCCGTCACTGCGCGCGGTCGAGCTCGATGAGCCAGGCCCGGGCGCAGCGCTCCCAGCGGGCGTAGTCCTCCACCGCGCCACCCTGCACGGCCGAGGCGGCCTCGGGAACGCTCATCAGCTGCCAGCCGGGCACGTCCAGCAGGCCCCGCACGGCGTGCCGCAGCGGGCTGGCGGGACCGCCGAAGAACGCCTGCGCGGCCAGGGAGGGGTCGGCCACGTCGCGGGGGCCGGCGAGCCCCTGCCGTGCACGGCGTCCGAAGAGGCCTCCCGTCGCCTGGTCGGCGTCCTCGATCGCGGCGGTGAGGGCGATCACCAGCCCGTCGTCGGCCACGCCGGCGGTGCGGCCGGCCCCGACGATGGTCCGCACGTTCGCGCGCAGCTCGTCGGTCAACGGCAGCACCGGGCCGGTCGCCGCGCGCTGCACAGTCGGAATGATCAGGCGGCGGCCGGGCATGAGCGCCGCGCCGCGGGACAGGCCGTTCGCCAGCAGGATCGCGGCCGGGGCGACCCCGTACACGGCCGCGACGTTCTGCACGGTGTCGCCCACCATCACCACGTGGTGCGGGGCCTCGGCGGCCGGCGCGGGCGCCGGCGACTGCTTGGAGCGGGCGGCACGCACGAACAGGGTGGTGCCGGCCTCGATCGGGGTGCGCCAGCTGAGCCCGTTCAGGGCGAGCAGCGAGGCGGTGGAGAGGCCGAAGCGGGCGGCGATGTCGGCGACGGACTCGCCGGCGACGAGCACGATCGGGATCGCTCCGGTGGGCAGCGACGGACGAGACGCCCGCCCGGCTGCGGTGCCGGCGCGCGGCGGCGTGCTCGCGGGCCCAGCCTGGGCGGGAACGTCGGGCGCGGCAACGTTCTGCGCCGGAGTTCCCTGCGCCGGCTGGGCTCGACGCGGTGTCGAGTGCGGGTGGTGAGCCTCAGCCGGCGGGGTGGCGGACCGCGCGAAGAACGAGCCGACGAGCTGCGCCGGAGTGGCACGCAGCAGGCGCCGCACCGGTGGTCGCGGCGCCAGGTGGCGCCCCCGCACCACCGGCGCCGCGACCGGTGCAGAACCGCCTTCGGTCAGCATCGAACTCATCGCGGATCCTTCTCTCGCCGTCTCCCCCCGGAGGGCGTGAGAGGACTGTGACACGCAAGCAGACCTAAGTCAACGAACGTGGCCGGTGTGACACGGGTTTACTTGCTTGAAACATTTGCGGCGCGGCGTCGCGTGGCATCCTGAGGGCGTGGGAGAGCCGGCTGCACGCGCCTGGTTGACCGTGCCCGATGTCGCTGAGCGGTTGTCCACGTCTCCGACCCGGGTGCGCCGGCTGCTCGAGGAACGCCAGCTGCTCGCCGTGCGCCACGACGGCGTGCTGATGATCCCCGCGGTGTTCCTGACCCCCGACGGCCCGCTGCCGGAGCTGCGGGGGACCGCCATCCTGCTGGGCGACTCGGGCTTCACCGACGACGGCGCCGTCGAGTGGCTGCTGAACACCGACGACAGCCTGGATGCCGCGCCCATCGACGCCCTGCTCGCCGGCCGCAAGGCAGAAGTACGGCGTGTCGCCCAGGCTCTGGCGATCTGAGCGCCGCTGGTTCGAGGCTCAGGCCGTGCGGACCGTCACGGAGTCGGCCAGGCGGGAGAGTTCGCTGCGCGCGTCGTCGGTGAGCGGCGCGTCCTGCAGGGCGTCGAGCGCACGCTCCACGTTCGCGGCGATCATGCGCTCCACCTCGTCGATCGCGCCGGAGGCCCGGATCGTCTCCTGCAGGGTGGCGATCTGCCCCGGCTCCAACTCGGGGTCGCCCAGCAGTTCGTCGACCGTCCGGCGCGACGAGTCGGGCAGCGCGCGGCGGGCCAGCGCGATCAGTACCGTGCGCTTGCCCTCCTTCAGGTCGTCGCCCGCCGGCTTGCCGGTGACGTCGCTGTCGCCGAAGACGCCGAGCAGGTCGTCGCGCAGCTGGAAGGCGATGCCGAGCGGCAGACCGAACTCCCGCAGCGCCGCGACCTGCGCCATGCTGCCCCCGCCCAGGCTCGCTCCGATCGTCAGGGGCGCCTCGATCGAGTACTTCGCCGATTTGTAGACGATGACCCGCTCGGCGGCCTGCAGTGAGAGCGCGTCCGGCACCTGCGGCCAGTCGGCCTCGGCGACGATGTCGAGGTACTGGCCCAGGGTCACGTCGGTGCGCATGCGGTTGAACTCGCCTCGGGCCGCCCGTGCGTTGTCGGCGTCCGGCAGCAGGTCGACGGCCTGCGCGAACAGCTCGTCGCTCCAGGTCAGCAGCAGGTCGCCCAGCAGGATCGCGGACGAGCGCCCGAACCGGGCGGCATCGCCGACCCAGTTGCGGTCGCGGTGCTCGGTCTCGAACAACCGGTGCGCGGCGGGCATGCCACGACGGGTGTCGGAGTCGTCGATCAGGTCGTCGTGGATCAACGCGGCCGCGTGGAAGAGCTCCAGCGAACTGGCCGCGGCGACCACCGCCGGCAGGTCGCGGCGGCCGGAGAGTGAGCCGATCGGATCGATCTCGTCCCAGGCCTGCACGGCCTGCCAGCCCCAGTAGCAGAACAGCGCCCGGTACCGCTTGCCGAATCTCAGAAAGTCCCTGGAAAACCGCTCGAACGACGCGGTGTCATCCGCGATCGCGGCGAGAATCGGAGCGCGGCCGTCAAGGAATCCGTCGATCTGCACCTGCACGAGATCGACGAGCCTGGCGCTCTGCGTCATGGGTCCTAGCCTAGCCGCGGGGCGCCTGGCTACACTCAGGGCACCCGGTGCACGGCATTGATCGGGCGAACACGACGGCCTACGACTGCCAGAATCAGTGCTCAGCAGAAGCGGTCACGGATAAGAAGGAACAGGATGCCACTTTCGGAGCAGGAGCAGCGACTTCTCGACGAGATGGAGCGCAGTCTCTACCACGGTGACCCCGACTTCGTGGCGTCCGTGGGGCGTGTCCGCGCCGGCGTCAACTACACCTCGCTCGTCGGTGGCATCGTGCTCGCCGTCGCGGGTGTCGCAGCTCTCGTCGCCGGGGTGATCCTGCAGTTCTGGCCCGTCGGCGTGCTCGGCTTCATTGCGATGTTCGCCGGTGTGCTGATCGCCGCCGGTACCTCCGGGCCCCGCGGCCTGCGCGCCGCCGGCCGGTCCACGGGTCCTCGCCGCCGCGGCCGCACCATGGACCGTCTCGCTGAGCGCTGGGAGCGCCGCCGCGAGAATTGAGGCCCCGCGGCCTCCGCCCACCCCGATCCATTCGACCCGTCCGGCAGCTGCCGGACGGGTCGTTCTGTTGTATCCGGCGTATCTGCCTGCCCCGCGCCCGTCCGCTTGCCCGCCTGCCCGTACCCCCCGTTCTCGGGGGAGGGAGACGGGCTTCTGCGTACCCTCCGAGGTTCCGGTGGTGGAGCAGAGTGGAGTAGCGTGGAGGAACAGACCAGCACCGCGATCGGGGCCAGCAAGGCCATGGCCGGCGTCGCGACAGGGGGTGGAGTGCCGTGTTCCTCGGCACGTTCACGCCCAAGCTCGACGAGAAAGGGCGCATTATCCTGCCTGCCAAGTTCGCGGACGACCTCGCCGACGGCGTGGTGCTCACCCGCGGACAGGAGCGGTGCATCTACGTCTTCACCGAGGCGGACTTCGGCACGCTGCACGACACCATGCGGCAGGCCCCGGTCACGAGCCGCGAAGCCCGCGACTTCATGCGCGTGTTCCTCTCCGGAGCACACGCGGAGACGCCCGACCGGCAGCGCCGCGTCACCGTGCCGCAGACCCTCCGCACCTATGCGGGGCTCGACCGCGACCTGATCGTCGTGGGCGTCGGCACGCGGCTGGAGATCTGGGACGCACCCGCCTGGAACGACTACCTGGCCAGCAAGGAGAGCGCGTTCGCCGACATCACGGACGAGGTGGTCCCCGGCCTGTTCTGATCCTGGCGAGCTTTCTCACCCCCACCGCCCATCCGCCCGGCCCGCGCCGCCCGACTCCCAGCCGTATCCCGTCCCTGACACACTTCCCCGGTGCCAGGTCCGGGAGCACGGATGGGGATCAGACGGCACGGCAGGGTGGGTGAGGCGGGTTCGCGCGAGCGAGAACGGGTCGGTGAACGGCAGGATCGGACCCGTGGCACAGCATGTCCCGGTCCTGCTCGAGCGCTCCGTCGAACTGCTCGCGCCTGCGATCGGCGAACCCGGCGCCGTAGTCGTCGACGCGACGGTCGGGCTGGGCGGCCACAGTGAAGCGCTGCTGCGGCGTTTCTCCGGCCTGCACCTGATCGGCCTGGACCGCGATCCCGATGCCCTGCGGGCCGCCGAGCAGCGGCTGGCGCCCTTCGCCGCACGCATCGACCTGGTGCACACCGTCTACGACGACATTTCGGCCGTGCTCGTCGACCTCGGCATCGAGCAGGTGCAGGGCGTGCTGTTCGACCTCGGCGTCTCATCCATGCAGCTGGACACGGACGGGCGCGGCTTCAGCTACGCCCGCGACGCCCCCCTCGACATGCGGATGGACCCCACCCGCGGCCGCACCGCCGAAGACGTGGTCAACGAGGCCTCGGCGGCCGACCTGGCACGCATCTTCCGTCTCTACGGTGAGGAGCGGCTGGCGGCCCGCTACGCCGACCACATCGTCGCCGCGCGGGAGCGGCAGCGGATCGTTCGCTCCGGTGAGCTCGTCGCGGTGCTCGACGCCGCGACTCCGGCCGCGTTGAAGCACTCCGGGCACCCCGCCAAACGGGTGTTCCAAGCCCTGCGGATCGAGGTGAACGGCGAGCTCGACGCACTCGTCCGGGCCATGCCGGCGGCGCTCGACGCCCTGGCGGTGACGGGGCGCATCGTCGTGCTCTCCTACCACTCGCTGGAGGACCGCATCGTCAAGCGGGCGATCGCGCCGCGGACGGTCTCGACCGCGCCGCGGGGCCTGCCGATCGAGCCGCCCGAGGACGCGCCGACGTTCCGCATGCTGACTCGCGGCGCGCCGACCGCGGACGCGGCCGAAGTGGGCCAGAATCCGAGGGCCGCCTCCGTGCGGCTGAGGGCGGCGGTGCGCGTTCGGGGGAACGCCTGAGCACTGTCGGTCTCGTCACAAACAGTTGGGGGACTGTTGATGAGTACCACGTTTGCGATCGACCCTGCCCGCAGGCCGTCGATGCCGGCGCCGCTGGCGCGTCCGGAGCTGGAGGTCGTCGCCGCACCGCGGGTGCGCCGCGGCCGGCCGCGGGTCGTCCTTGCCTCGGCGCTCGTGACGGGTGTCGGCTGCGTGATGGCCGCGCAGCTGCTGCTGAGCATCGGCACCGACGCGGAGGCGTTCACAGCACACCGTCTGCAGGCTGCATCCACGTCGCTGGTGCGGCAGCAGCAGGTGCAGACCGAGGCGATCGAGGCGCTGGGGGCTCCGCAGCGGCTGGCCGCTGCCGCGGACGCCCTCGGCATGGTGCCGTCGGTCAGCCCCGCCTACCTGCGCGTCAGGGACGGCCGCGTGCTCGGTGCGGCGGAACCCGCAACCCGGGCCGCGCGGTCGCCGCTCGGCCACCTCACCGGCCACTGAGGCTGCCCGTCTGCTCCGTTGCCGCGTGCTCGGTGCCGCCGTGCTCGCGACCCGGGCCGGTCGGACAGCTGAGCAGCACCCGCCTAACGGTTGACTTCTTGATTGGAACATGTGTTCTACTTCTAGTGTCGAAGTGTGGTATCGTATAGAACATGACAGAGCCGGCGGAGACGGGTGAGCCGTCCGACGACGGGTCGGGTGACCCCACTCCAACGCTGCCGGATTTCGCGGCTCTGGATGCGCGTGAGGCGTTGTTCACGTCGGCGTTGGAGCAGGCGGATCGGGTGGT
>NZ_CAXUGX010000015.1:0-45753 GCF_964250715.1 uncultured Amnibacterium sp. | reverse complement strand
CCTGTCTGATCGTGCTCCCCGCCCTGTCGGTGCTCGGGAAGTCGGCTGAGCCGGCCGAGGTCGCCGGATACGGGCCGATCGATGTCGAGACCGCGATGCGGCACGCGGGCGAGGCGGGGTACTGGACACGAGTGTTCACCGACCCCACCACCGGTGCGCTCACCGGAATGGATGCGCATGCCGAGCGGATCCCGACCGCGTGGCGGCGCTGGCTGACGCTCCGGGACGGGACCTGCCGGGCACCCGGCTGCAGCCACTCCGCCGGGACCTGCGACGTGGACCACACCATCCGACGCGAGCACGGCGGACCCACCATGCTGGACAACCTCTCCTGCCTCTGCCGCACCCACCACCAGATCAAGGACGACGGCTGCTGGACCTCACACTCCACCCCGACGGCACCCAAGAATGGCGATCCATCTGGGGCACCACCCGGCTCACCCGACCCGACGTCCTCGTCGGACGAGCAGCACCACCACCGACCACCCCGCCCCCGAACCGCCAGACCACGACTACCCCTTCTGATTCCTCCCCGAGACGAGCCGTTTTCGGGGATCGTGTCGGGGAAGAGATCCCTGGTCGCAGGCGTTTTCTCCTTCGATGCCAGCACTTCTGCTCGACCGCCAGGCCACCCCTACCTCCGATGCCTCAGCCCTATCCGCACGCGCTTCCGATCCGCCAGCTGCGCCCAAGCTCTGGACGCCTAAGCACGTCCTCGTCACAGCGCCCGCAGCCGGCCTGCCGCACACCGCCGAGATCCTGCGCCGCTGCGAAGCAGCCGGTGTCACCGACATCCGCATGCTTTCCGGCAACCGCCTCACGGGACTGAAAGGCGAAACCGAGCGCGAGACCTACGCACGCGCGAAGGCGACGCTCGCGGTGGTCGTCGCTCCGCCCAGCCAGCTCTCGCCGCAGCCGATCCCGCCGAGCGCCGACTGGCGCATCGACCTGGCCCGCGGCTGCCCCGCGCACTGCCAGTACTGCTACCTGGCCGGCTCCCTCGGCGGTCCGCCCATCACCCGCGTCTACGCGAACCTCGACCAGGTGCTCGCGCCGATCGCCACCCACGCCGGGCTGGGTCACATCACCAGCGGCACCGAGGCGCGCGGACACGAGGGCACCACCTTCGAGCTGTCCTGCTACACCGATCCGCTCGGCATCGAGCACCTGACCGGGTCGCTCTCGCAGGCGATCAGCCGGGTCGGCCGCGGCGAGTACGGCGACGACGTCTCGCTGCGCTTCACCACCAAGTTCGACGGCGTCGACGACCTGCTCGCACTCCCCCACGGGCGCCGCACCCGCATCCGCTTCTCGATCAACGCGCCCGAGGTCGCGGACCGCTTCGAGGGCGGCACCGCCCGCATGCCGGCCCGCCTCGCCGCGCTGCGCGCCGTCGCCCAGACCGGCTACCGCGTCGGCCTCACGATCGCCCCCGTCATGCCCGTGCCCGGATGGCAGCAGTCCTACCGCACGATGCTGCAGCAGGTCGCGGCCGCCGTCGACGGCGTCGCCGACCTGGACCTGACCGCCGAGATCATCACTCACCGCTTCACGCCCGGCAGCAAGGATGTGCTGCTGCAGTGGTACCCGCGCACCAAGCTGGAGATGGACGAGGAGTCGCGCACGCAGAAGCGCTCCAAGTTCGGCGGCGTCAAGTACGTGTATCCACGCGAGACGATGACCGAGATGCGGCAGTGGTTCACTGACGAGCTCGCCGCAACCCTCCCGGGCAGCCGGCTGCTCTACTGGACGTGAGGCCCACTGCGCGCTGCGCGGCTCAGGCGCCCTCGGGCGGGTGCAGCAGCAGTTCGGCGAACTCGGCCAGGTAGGGCTGCAGGTCGCGTCCGGCGGCATCGCCGAGCGCCGCGTTCCAGCGGACCACGGGGCGCCCCTCGCGCAGGAACAGCGGCCCGTCGGTGGAGCGGAGCGAGTCGGCGTCTAGCTCGATGACGGGTGCGTCGAAGTTGACCGTCTCCCCCAGCGGGAAGGCACGGTAGGCAGCCGCACGCTGCTCGCGGCGGCGCTCCACGGACACCGCCTGATGCCCCGGATGACCAGGCTCCACTGCGCGAGTGATCGACCCGGTCGCCCGCAGCACTCGGTCACGGTGCAGCAGGAAGACGCCCAGGCGCCATGCCCGGCCGAGCGGCTGCATGGAGGCTCGGCGATCCACGAGCAGCACCCGTCGGGCGGGGACGAACGACGCGACGGCCTCGTCGCGCGCGCCGGCCCCGACGAGCTGGTCGACGGTGCTGCCGAGTAGGCCCCGGATTTCCGCGATCACTGCCTCGTCGTCGGCGTCGCTCACGCTCGGAGCCTAGGACGTGTCCCTCCCGTGCCGCCCGGCGAGGGCTACTCGAGATGCGGATGGAATGCGGTCGCTCCGCTGGAGGAAACCTGGTTGTTGATCAGCTCGATGCCCAGGGCGCCGAACGGGGCCGCATCGATCACGATCGACACCGCGCGGGCGATCGCCGGCTGCACTCCGTCGTCGCCCACGGTCAGCTCGCCGTCCTCGTTCACCTGCGGCAGGGCGATCTTCGCCCGCAGGTCGAGCGGATCGGCGACGCGGATGCGGATCGCCGCGGTGACGGTGATCGTGCCGTCCTCGTGGACCTGCGGCTGCAGCAGACGGTCGGCCATCCGCAGCACTGTAGACGCGACGCGGTCGCCTCGTGGCCGTCAGGACCCGGTGAGCTGCACGACCACCGAGTCGATTCTCCGCTGCCGCGTCTCGGGTGCCTTTGCGGCCTCGACGCTCGTCACATGCGCCTTCTGACGGCTGGGCGCCAGAGCGTCGAATGCGGCACGCGCTCCTGCGGCATCGACCGCTGCGGCCAAGTCCGGCGGCAACTCCACCGTCCGCGGCGCGGTGTCGAGCGTCAACTCCACCTCGATCGGATCACCGCCGCGAATCCCGGTCTCGGCGCGCTTGTCGGACGAGAACGAGATGAGGTGCCGCCCACCCATCGACGCGATCGTGCTGCGATAGGCGTACCCGTTCACGACCACGGACACGGCGGGCCGCTTCCCTCCGCCCAGCTGTTCCAGCGCCGCGGGCGGCACCTCGATCCCTGTGTTGTTGCCGATCTGAGCCATCGCACCGCTGAAGCGCACCGCCGCGTCCGTCACGCGACCATCGTGCCGCACCAGCGGATCACCCGATGGAGGCGTCCGCGGGCAACCGAGATTCGGCGATCGATACGGTGGCTGCGGCAGCAGCGCGTCGTCGCACGACCAGGGTCGCCGCCAGGCGGTTGACGCCGAACGAGATCAGGATGAGTCCGGTCGTATCCGCTGCGGTCGCGCCGAGGAGGAACGCGAGCGAGAGGCTCGCCAGCCGGATCACGATGAACGCGGCCCACAACACGACTCCATTGGCCGTCAGCTTGTACTGCACCTGACCTTCGTGCGCGCGAAATCGCGTGACGTGCCCCATGGCCGTGCCGGTGGCCGCGACGAGGACCAGTTCACCGAGGACGACGATGTCCGCCGTCGTCCAATGAAGTCCGCTGTGCACCTCGATCACGAGGGAGACAAGACCGGCGGCCATGATCAGGACCGGAGGTGTGAGCATCCGGGCAGGGTCCGCAGACCGCCAGATGAATTGGCGAACGATCAGGACCCCGACGCCGGCAACGATCAGGACGGTGTCGGCGGCCTGGTTGATGCCACCCCAGTTCCACGCGTTCAAGATCCTCCAACTGCATCACAAGTGATCCGATTGAGGGAACGTATCACCTCTGATTGACTGACCCGGTGCGCGCGTCCGAGCTCCACCGCCTCGCGAGGGTGATCCGGGAGGTCGCGCTCCAGGCGACCTCGAACACCGGCTCCGATCGGGTCAATGCGGGCGAGCTGGCCGTACTCGAGGACATCGCGCGACACCCGCGCGCCACGATCGGCGAGATCACCGACCGGACCGCACTCGCCCAGAGCCTGGTGTCGCGGATCGTCCAGACCGCCTCGACCACCGGGGCGCTCACTGTCGATCAGGACGAGGCCGATCGTCGAAAGGTGCGGGTGTCGCTCTCGGCGACGACGCGCGAGGCCATCCTCGATCGCGCGGCGAGCAGCACCGACAGCGCGGTTCTAGCTCACACGCCCGCACTCACGAAGAAAGAGCGGGCACAGCTGAACCACCACCTCAGCCAGGCGGCAGCGCTCTTCCGGCGCGGAGGGAGCGGTGAATCCCCGGTTCAGCCCTGACCGTGATTCAGCAGCCCGTCATCTGATGGCCGTCGAAGTGGAACATCCCGGCCCCTGATAGGTCCCGAGATACGGCGAGCCCAGCGCGCGCCACTGCGCAGGGAATCGGCCGTCCTGGCGGTACTTCGCGAGGAAGCTGAACCGTGCGAGGTCAGGGTTCGACGTGGCCGTGGGGTTGTTGTCCAGGGTCAACACGTGCGACCCGGCCGAACCGATCGTGGGCCATGTCGGAAGACCGGCACCGTTGGGGTTCCCTCGTTTCGCGAAATTCGTCCAGTACGACATCATCGTCGCCGAGAGCTGCTTGTCGGCGGCCGCCGGAGTCGCCTCAGGAGCGTCCAGCTCTTTCGTCAACGTGCCGAAGACGAAGGGGACCTCGGCGGTATGGATCGGCATGGGTGAATAGGCCGACGTATACGTGAAGTGGTACGCGTAACTGGGAGCGACGGCCGATTGGCGCGCGAGTGTCTCCCACGTCTGCTCGGCGATGCCCATATCGCCGTCCAGCTGGAACGACGACGCCTGGGCGTTCGTCGCGTCGGTCGGCGGGTACAGCGATTTGAACTGCGGCAGGCACGCCGGGCCGAACAGGTTGCTGGCCACGGAGTAGAACACTGCGGGCGGGGCGGCGGGGATGGCTCGCCCGGCGAAAATGAAGTACTCGGCCCCGTTCCACCCGCCGAGGATGGGAATCTTCAACTCCTTCTTCTTGAGAAAGACGTCGCCCGGCGAATCGGTCAGCACGCTGCCGTCGATGCTGGGCGCAAAGGCCGTGATCGTCGGATCGGAAACACCGTCCCAGGGCGCTTTCGCGTTGACGACCGCGGCGGGGATCGATCGCGGGTCCTGGCCGGCGAATTGGTCGAGGAATTGATTTCCTCGCGTCAACGCCTCGGCGTGCGTGGCGATCGAGCCGTGTTCGGTGTCCCACAACGCGCCGCTCTCGATGATCGCGCGCGAGAAGAGGCCCTTCGCCTTCGGCGAGGTCATGAGCATTCCCACCGCGTGTGCTCCGGCGGATTCTCCGAACAGGGTGACCTTCGAGGCGTCCCCGCCGAACCGGGCGATGTTGTTCTGAACCCACTTCAAGGCCGCGAGTTGGTCCTGCAGGCCCCAATCTCCAGACGTGCCGCCCGATTGAGCGTCCAGGCTGGAACTGGCGAGGAAGCCGAATACCCCGAGGCGGTAGTTGAGCGAGACGACGACGACGCCGCGCGTCGCGAGCAGCGAACCGTCGTAGGTCGGGTCGGCCGACGCGCCGAACTCGAAGCCGCCGCCGTGCAGCCAGACCATCACGGGCCGCGGCGACGTGCTCGTCGTCGACTGCGTCCACACGTTGAGGTTCAGGCAGTCTTCGCTCTGCGGGACGGTGACCGTGTTGGGCAGGTTCGCGAACGGACCGGGCGCGGCGAGGCAGGCGTTACCGAAGCTCGTGGCGGGCTGGGTGCTTGCCAAAGGCTTGACCGGCTGGGGAGAGCGCCAGCGAAGCGGACCTACCGGGGGCGCGGCGTACGGCACGCCCTTGAACGACTCGATCCCGTTGGCGTCGGGAGCGCTGCCTTGGAATGTCCCGGTGGTGGTCTTCACCACCGGGGGGCTCGGAGTGGCTGCCGACGCGACACCGGACGGAACGAGGAGGGCCGACAGTGCGAGTGCGATCAGCGCGAGCAGGAGCGGCGGACGGCGAGTGGACATCATCATCCTTCGCGACGGCGGGGAGCCGTCGTCATGTCGAATTCGGGCGCCGATGGCGACGCCGACAGCAGTGTCAGCACAATTGGCAGAGTAATCGGCGGCCGCAGACGGGGCCTCGAACACAGCAAGCTGTCAGCCTGAACCGGGCGCAGTCATTGCTATTTCGAGTATCGCGAGTCGACGTGTTGCTGCCACCACTCGGGCGAGGGGTGCGTCCCGTGGAGTGGTGGGGTTTCGGGAGTCCCTCGTTCGCGTCGTAGAACGCGGGGAGGCCACCGTGTGACTGTCAGTGAGCTTCCCACTCACGAGGTCACGAAGGACAGGAATACACGGTGGCCCTGGACCACGATCACCTGCTCGCGCTGCTGAAGGAACTGCAGCTCACCGAGACGACCGACCAGATCTGCGCGCTACGCAGCGGGTTGAGCAAGAACTCATCGACGCGGAAGCGACTGGCCACGCCGAGGTAATCCGCCCGGCCAGCATCAGCGGATCGAGGCGCCTCGGTGCCTAGAGGCACCCGGCACCGACCTTGACAGCAGCCTTGTCTGATCTGCTTACAGGCTCGCGCACTACGCCGCGCAGGCGATCCCTGCTTCGGTCGCCGACACGCGATCGCAGATGGGTCGTCTACAGCCGCGAAGCGAACAGCTTCCCCACCGCGATCAGCTGGTCCTCGGTCAGATCGGTCGGTCCCGCGGTCTCGATCGAGATGACGGTGTCCCCCTTCAGCACGTCGAACTCGTCCTTGTTCACGCCGGCCTTGTCGCCCACGCCGGCGACGGCCTTCACGGTGCCCCGGACATGATGGGCTTCGTGCCGTCGAAGGGGTTGTCCTTCAGCAGGTACAGGTAGACGGAGAGGATCTCCGTGATCTTGGCGTCCGTGTACCAACAGCCGGGTTCGTTGTCGAGGCCGCTCTTCGACACCTGCTGCGTGAGGGGCGGGTTCGCGGCCAGCGACCCCTGCGCGTCGGCGAGGGGGACGAGCTTGCAGAGCTGGTCGCCGGTCGTGATGGGGCCGGCCGGTGCGGGAGCGGCCGTCTTGCCCTGCGCCGACGCGATCGCGGACGCCGCCGCCTTCGCCGATGCGGGCGAGACCACGTTCGTTCTGAAAGTAAAGCGTGGTCACGAGAAGGACTCCCCGTACCTGGCGAACGTCACGATCGCGGTGAGCACCGCGGCCGAGAACGACGGCTGCTTCAGAAACGCCGCATCGATCACCGGATTACGCACTCGCGACTCGACCGCCACGAACGCGACGAAGACGCACGCGGAGAGGAGGCAGCCCGCGACCTGCCAGGGCCACGGTCCCCACCGGTCCCCCTCGATCAGCGAGGTCACGAGAACAGCGACGGACCCCGTGATCAGCAGCTGCCCCGGGATGTCGAAGCGCCTCGGCTCCGCCGGCGCTGCGCGCGGGACGATGAAGCCGACGAGCACGGCTCCGGCCACCGCGAGTGGAGCGGTCACCCAGAACACAGTCCGCCACCCTGCAATCTCGACGAGCGCGCCTCCGAGAGGCGGATCCACAGCGAGCGCGACTCCGGTGGACATGCCCCAAATCCCCAGGGCCCGAGCGCGTTCCGCTCGATCGGGGAAGGCTGCGGACAGAATCGAGACGGTCGAAGGACAGAGCGAACAGCGTCAACCCAAGTCGAAGGGTGCGGTCACGTCTTATCCGGTCCGCGAGGCCACCTGCGAACAGCAGCAGACTCGCCAGTACGAGGGTGTACGCGTCCAGGACCCATTGAAGACCGGCGTGGGTCGTACCCAGATCCGCACTGAGACTCGGTAACGCGACGTTGAGGATCGAGGTGTCCAGTGACACGAGGAAGATCCAGCTGCAGCACAGCGCGAGAGTGTCGTACGGACGCCTGCCCGCGTGTGCCAGTGGACGAGCCATCATCGATCGCGATGAACCCCACTGGCCGGTAGGAGTCCCCATTCCCGCAGTTGATCCGCGTTGTGCACGAGCGCATCTGTCGGGGTGCGGTCCTGGCTGAGCTCCTCGACACTCATCCAGCCCTGGTATCCGCGTCGCTGCAGCAGCGCGGCGAATCGAGGGATGTCGACGATGCCATCCTCCAGCGGGGTCCAAGCCGGTCTCCATGTTCCGCCGGGCGCGCGCAAGATCGTCGCGTTCTTGATGTGGACGTGTCGGAGATAGGTGCCGAGGAGGTCGAGGGCGAGTTCGTGATCCACGTACCCCTCCCACACCAGGTTGCCGACGTCGTAGATCGCACCGACGTGATCGGGGTCGTGGTCCGCGAGGACGCGGTGGGCGAGTTCGCCGCTCGCGCAGATGGTCAGGTGGTGGATCTCGATCAGCGCCGATATCCCGGTCCTCGCAGCGGTCGCCGCCGCAATCGAGAAGAACGCGCGGAACCGGTCGAGCAGCTCCCAGTACCCCAGGCCGGTGCGGCCCGGGCGAGGCGCCTGCAGACGGATCTGAGGAGCGCCGGCAGCCTCCGCGAGTCGAAACGCCGTCGCGAGCGTCTCTTCGTCGCCGAGTTCAACGTACGGAGCCAGGCCGACGACGGCCAGTCCGGCAGCACGAGTGGCGGCAGCAGTGTCCCGAGCGTGGGCTTCGTCGAGTCGAATGGTCGCGCGATGTCCGTCAGCGAGAAACGGGTGCGCGGATGCCATGTCGCGCACCGCGCCGGGCCTGGGCTCCACTCGCCATTCGATCCCTCCGAACCCGGCGTTCGCGATCTGCTCGATAGCCGCCGCCGGTTCGAGGTCGGGCAGGGAGATGGTCGCGATGCTGACTCGCTGGGCACTCATCGTGGTCCTTCGGGGTGAAGCGGGGGCACGCACCGCGTGACGGTGCCGCGGAGAACACTGCCGATCAATGTCCCGTGCAACGCGAAGGTGCGAACAATTCGTCTTCAGACGGCTCGCGATGCAGCATTCGCGTCATCCGCGGTCACTGGCGACGGCGTGCAGCCGAGCAGGGACGATCTTCACCGTCAATTCCTCGTCGTCGAGGAGGTGCATCATTCGCTTGACCGAACGCAGTCGAACACTGCGATCGACCACCTGCACGTTCACGAATCGCTCTCGGATCGAGCGTTCGATCGCGTGCAGCCGCGCGAAGTCCCGGATCCAGAACACGCAAAGCAGGTTCGCCCGTCCCGCCACCATCGTCACAGTCCATCGCGCCTCGGGAATGGTGGACAGGAGCTTCGCTGCATCATGCAGTTCGAGCGCGGAGAAGGAGAACCAAATCGCTGAGGAGTAACTGACGCCGATGAGGTGAGGCGCGGCCTCCACTCGAAGGACGAGCAGTCCGGAGTCGATCAGAGCGCCAATTCGGCGGCGAACGAGTGTCTCGCTCACCGCGAGTGCCTCCGCCAGGACAAGCGCCGGGGCTCTCGCGTCGACGACGAGCAGGCTGATCAGCGCTGGGTCGATCGCGTGCAACCTGTCCGGGTGTGCGCGGCGATCGGCCGACATCGAGCTCAGCTCCTTCTCCGCGGTCGGGTCGAGCGCCCGAGGACGCCAATTGCTGCCCTGCGCGTAGACGTGGTCGACGAGTTGGGACTCGACGGAGTGGAGCCCCACGATCGCGCCGATCTGCTCCGAGAGGAACGTGCTCAGGGTCTGCAGATCATCGACGACGACCGTGCACCGGATGTCCTGCCTCCCGATGATCGTCTCGATGGTCATGACGCAGGGATTCTCGGCCAGCGCTCGGGCAACCGATAGAGCCGAGCCCGCCGCGCACTTCGCGGTCACTATGGCGGTGATCTGCCCCGGCCAGTTCCCGATCGACACCGTGGTCCAGGCCGTTCGCTGCTCGACGATCCGGGTCCATCGGCGCCGAGCAGTCACCCCGTCCATGCCGATGGCCCTGCCGATGACGACCCACGGCGCTCGGGGGTTGAGTCGCAGAGCTTCGAGCAATGCGACGTTGGCTTCGTCGAATCGTAGTGAATCCTGCAAAAAGTGCTCCTCGCCGCCGATTTCCAACGAATCTAGCCATGTTCGGCTCAAGGCCGTGGACGCTGACCGCCGTGAGAAAGAACTCGCAGTGACGGATCACGGCGCTCCCAACCTCCAGACGAGTGGCGTCGCACTCATCACCGGAGCCGCTGGAGGGCTCGGGTCGGCAATCGCCGACACGCTCGCCGAGCGCGGATGGTCGCTCGTGCTCTCCGGGCTGCCATCCGATCCGTTGGACGCCCTGGCGGCCGACCTCGCCAGCCGCCATGGGGTCGACACGCTCGTTCTGACGGCTGATCTCACGGACGCGGCACAGATCTCCCAGTTGGTGCGAGCCGCTGATGCGTGGAAGCTCGGCATCGATTGCCTGATCAACAACGCCGGCAGGCCGAGTCGGGCGACGATCGACGACATCACAGTCGAGGAGTGGGATGCGGCGTTCGCCGTCAACCTCCGAGCGCCGATGCTGCTGACCCAGGCGTTCGCCTCCTGCTTCAGGGTCACCCAGTCGACTGGCTCAATCGTCAACATGGCATCGCGGACCTACACGACCGCTGGCCCGCCTGCGTACGTGTCTAGCAAGGCCGGCATCATCGGCCTGACGAGATCCTCGGCGTTCGCGCTCGGTCCCCGCGGGATCCGTGTCAACGCGGTCGCTCCGAGCCTGGTCGCGACCCCGTTCGTCTCCGGTTCGCGCACTCCCGAGCAGATGAGCGACTACGTCGCGCGGCAATCCGCTCTGTCAGCCCTCAAACGATCGCCGGTGCCCTCGGAGATCGCGACCGCTGTCGCGTTCCTGGCTGGAGGCGATTCGTCGTACATCACCGGGGAGGTCCTGCACGTCGCCGGGGGCCTCCAACTGCCGCCGATCCCCTGAAGCTCGACGTGTGATGCGCCCTCAATGGGGAGGTACGAATGATCCAGCCCGATGAAGCCGAGCGTCAGGTGAGCCCGGTGACCGACCTCTACGTAGCCGACCATCCGATGAAACGCGGCGCTGACGCGTGGGATGTCCCCGTCGTCGTGCTCGTCCACGGGTGGGCGTGCGACTCGAGCGACTGGGCGGAGCTGGTCCCACCACTGCAGGATCACGCCCGAGTCATCACCCTCGATCTTCCAGGTCACGGGCGATCCGCGGAGCATCCGCCCTACGACCTCTCCTCAATGGCGAGCGATGTCGAGGCGGCGCTCGACCGCCTCGGCGTCCGAGAAGCCATGCTCATCGGCCACTCGGCAGGAGCCGAAGTCGTCGCGCAGCTCGCACTCACCAGGGCGGACCTGGCAGCGCGAGTCGTGGTCGTCGATCCCGCTTACGGCGTTCCCGACGACGAGCGAGGCCAGCTCGAGCTGGTGGCCGAACGGATGCGCGTCGAGGATCCTCGGGCAGTGGTCGCGGATCGTATCGCGTCGATCCCCGAACCGGCCGCACTCGCGGCCAGACATCGTCGACTCGCGCTCTCGAGCCGACCGGACGTCGTCGTGGAGATGTTCGAGAAGTTCAACCTCTCCGAAGGCAACTGGCACTACGAATCGGAGGCGCGCCGCGTCCTCCGGGCACTGCGGGCACCGGTACTTGCGATCTACCGCAACGAACGACGAGGTGCAATCGGTCGGACGCTCACGTCCGGGCCCTCCGACCGCGTGCTCGTCCATCCCGGAGGCCATTGGCCCCATCAGGAACGTCCTCAGAGCTTTCTCCGCGATCTGAACGAATGGGTCGTATCCACCGCTGCTTCACCCAAGGAAGGAAGTCACTCATGAAGGTAGTCATAACGGGCGAGATCGCCGACGGGAGCTCCGTCGTCGTGCGGGAGGAGCACCCGACGGAGCTCGTCGCGAGCGGATTCCCCTACTTCGGCAACGTGCCGATCGACGCATCGGACGGACCGGTCCCGCTTCCGTCCGACGGGTCCCGCCATCGGGACCCGGCGTTCTTCCCACCCCCCGGTGGGTGGCGGTTTTTCCTACTCAGAATCGACCCGGAATCGACGCTCACCGGCGAGGCGCCCACGCCCGCGCAATGGGCCGAAGCCGAGTCGATCTTCCCAGGCCTCTTCTCGAACTACGGAGCAGACGGGCTGGAGCGGACCGACACGGTCGACTTCGGCTACGTGATCTCCGGGTCCGCGACGATGTGGCTCGGCGACGGCTCCAGCACCCGGCTCGAGGCGGGTGACGCCTTCGTGCAGAACGGCACCTGGCACCGGTGGAGTAATCCGGGGTCGGAGCCGTCGATGCTGGCCATCGTCATCACCGGCCAGAGCAGGCAGTGACCGCTGTCGGCGTGTCGGTCGGTGTGGCCGACGCAGTCAACTACGTCGACGCGGTCGTCGCACACGCCCGGGAAGCGGCCGACGCCGGTCTCGCGTCGGTCTGGGTGGGTCAACGATTCGACTACGACGCGATCACGCTCGCCTCAATCATCGGAAGGGAGGTGGAAGGCATCGAGGTCGGAACGGCCGCCGTTCCCGTCTTCGGCCGTCATCCGCTCGCCCTCGCGATGGGAGCACAGACCGCCCAGGCCGCCACCCATGGGCGATTCCGTCTCGGACTGGCACTCGGGGCGCCCGACCTCGTGGAACGCGCATTCGGGATCCCCTACGACCGTCCGATCGGCATGCTGCGCGAGGCGCTGACCGTGATCAACAGCGTGCAAGAAACGGGAACCGTCGACTTCCACGGAGAGCGGGTCTCGGCCGCCCCCCCGTGGCCGACTCCGCTTCCCGGCGCCCAGCCGGCCCCGATCTACATCGCCGGAATGGGGCCGCAGGCCATGAAGGTCGCGGGTTCGCTCGCGTCGGGCATCATCCCTTTTCTGGCCGGTCCCAGGACACTGAAACTCGAGATCATCCCGCAGCTCGCTCGCGCGGCGCAGGACGCCGGGCGGCCGAAGCCGAGGGTGATCGTGTTCGCGATGGGGGTCGTGACATCCCAGGCCGAGTCGGCGCGCGCAATCGCCCTCAAGGAACTCGCGCTCTACGAAGCGATTCCCTCTTATCAGCGCGTGATGGACCTCGAGGGGGTCGAGCGCGCCGGCGACCTCGCCGTCATCGGCGACGAGCAGCAGGTCGCCGACCAGTTCCATCGATACGTGGATGCCGGAGCCACAGATGTCGTCTTCACCAGGTCGCATCTCCTCGGTAATGCCGATCGACTTCGCACCTACCGGATGCTCGCCGAGTTGGCGAGCGAATGACCGGTTTCGATAAGTGAAATCCGCGCTGCCAGGGTGTTTTGTCCAGTGGTTCAAATCTGCACGTGCCAAAGATTCCCGGACCGTGACGGGTCCGGGAATCTGTAGTCGGGCTGACAGGATTTGAACCTGCGACCCCGTGACCCCCAGTCACGTGCGCTACCAAGCTGCGCCACAGCCCGTGGCGACACGCGGGGGGTGGAGCCCCCGCGAGCCTCCGACAGTGTAGCCGGGGCCGACCGAGGGCCCCGCGGGTCAGACCGCGTTCTCCAGCTCGGCGACCTCGTCGTCCGAGAGTCGCAGCGACGCCGCCTTGATGTTGTCCTCCAGGTGCGCGACCGTCGACGTGCCCGGGATCGGCAGCATCACCGGCGAGCGGTGCAACAGCCATGCCAGTGCGAGCTGGGACGGGCTGGCGTCGTGCTTGGTCGCGAGTTCGTCCAGCTTGCTGCCCGACTTCGCCAGCTTGCCGGTGGCCAACGGGAACCACGGGATGAACGCGATGTCGTGCTCGGCGGCGTAGTCGAGCAGCGGCTCGGCGTCGCGCTTCGCGAGGTTGAACAGGTTCTGCACCGACACGATCGTCGCGATCTTCTGGGCCGCCTGCAGCTGCTCGACGGACACCTCCGACAGGCCGATGTGGCGGATCTTGCCCTCGTCCTGCAGCTTCTTCAGCTCGCCGATCTGGTCCTCCAGCGGGACCTTCTCGTCGATTCGGTGCAACTGGAACAGGTCGATCCGCTCCAGCTTCAGGCGGCGGAGGCTCATTTCTGCCTCCTGGCGCAGGTACTCGGGCCGGCCGACGGGCAGCCACACGTTCGGGCCGGTGCGGGTGAGACCCGCCTTCGTGGCGATGACCACGTCGCCGGCATAGGGGTGCAGCGCCTCGCGGATCAGGTCCTCGGCCACGTAGGGGCCGTAGGAGTCGGCGGTGTCGATGAAGTTGACGCCCAACTCGACCGCCCGCTGCAGGACGCGCTTCGCCTCGGCGGGGTCCTTCGGGTCGCCCCAGATGCCCTCGCCGGTCAATTGCATGGTGCCGTAGCCGAGGCGGTTGACGGTCAGGTCGCCGCCGATGGTGAGGGTGTCGGCGGTGTTGGTGATGGTGTCACTCATATGTGCTCCTTCGTCGTACGTGGGCATGCTGACGCAGCCGGTCACGAGGACCGGCTGCGAGTGCGGATCTACTCCGCCGAGCCGGTCCGGGCGGATGCGGCCTGAACGGATCCACCCTGGGGAGCGAGCTCAGCCTGACGCTGCTGCTCTTCCCACTGCGTGCGCACCTGATCCATATCGAGCGCCTGCACCTGCTCGATCAACGATTCCAGCGCCGTCCCCGGCAGGGCGCCGGGCTGCCCGAAGATCGGGATGCCGTCGCGGTAGATGATCAGGGTGGGGATGGACGAGATGCCGTACATGCCCGCCAACTGCTGCTGGTCCTCGGTGTCCACCTTGGTGAACTTGATGTCGGGGTGGTGCTCGCTGACCTGCTCGAAGATCGGCGCGAACTGACGGCAGGGACCGCACCAGGCGGCCCAGAAGTCGATGAGCACCGTGCCGTCCGCAATGGTCTCGTTGTGGTTCTCCATGGTGAGTGTCTGCGTGGCCATGAGGACATGAACCGAGGTCGCGGCTGTGAAATTCCGCAACGGGCTCGTGCTCATCCCCTGTCGGTAGCGTGCGGGGATGAGCTCCATCGTGATCGTCGGCGGCCACGGCAAGATCGCCCTGCTGCTGGCCCGCGCCCTGACCGGGCAGGGCCACTCCGTCCGCAGCACCATCCGGGCGGAGCCGCACGGGGCGGAGGTGGAGGCGGCTGGGGCCGCACCGTGGACGCTCGACATCGAATCCGCCGATGTCGGCGACTTCGCCGACGCCTTCGGGGCGGCGGACGCCGTCGTGTTCAGCGCCGGAGCGGGCGGCGACGGGAACATCGACCGCAAGCACACCGTCGACCTCGGCGGCTCGCTGAAGTCGATTGCCGCGGCGAAGCGGGCCGGCATCGCCCGTTTCGTGCAGGTCTCGGCGATGGGCGTCGACGAGCCGCTGCCGGAGGACACCGACCCGGTGTGGCGGGCGTACGTCGAGGCCAAGCGCGACGCCGACGCCGCCCTTCGCGCCAGCGGCCTGGACTGGACGATCGTCCGGCCCGGCGCGTTGACGGACGACGTGGCGACCGATCAGGTGCAGATGGCACCGCGCCTGCCGCGCGGTTCGGTCCCGCGCGCGGA
The DNA here is from genome assembly GCF_964250715.1 of uncultured Amnibacterium sp. Taxonomy (GTDB): domain Bacteria; phylum Actinomycetota; class Actinomycetes; order Actinomycetales; family Microbacteriaceae; genus Amnibacterium. Next base: position 30,478 of record NZ_CAXUGX010000015.1, on the reverse strand, counting down.
CGTCGCCGCCGTGCTAGTCGCGGTACTGGAGGACGACTCCACGATCGGCTCGCAGTTCGAGCTGACGAGCGGCCCGAACACGATCTCGGACGCGCTGGCCTCCCTCCGCTGAAATCCTCCCGCCCCTGTTGCGCCGGATGACCGCAGCCAGCGGGTGCTCAGACGCCGCTGCCTAGCATCGCGGCATGACTTCTGAGGCAACCACCACCGACTCGATCGCCTCGCAGGTGGCGGTCTTCAACGAGGGCTTCACCGCGCAGATCGGGCCGCAGCTCTCCGGCGTGTTCGCCGACGAGCAGGCCCGCCTGAACGCCGCCGGCACGCCCGCGGGCGCCGTCGCACGCGGCGACACCCTGCCCGACGCACCGCTGGTGACGGCGGACGGCACGTCGACCACGCTGCACGAGGTGATCGGCGACCGCCCGGCCGTCGTCGTGTTCTACCGCGGCGCGTGGTGCCCGTACTGCAACATCACGCTGAAGACCTATCAGCGGGAACTGCTGCCGCAGTTGACCGATCGCGGGATCGCCCTCGTCGCCGTCAGCCCGCAGACCCCGGAGGGGTCGGCGCAGGCGGTCGAGAACGGCGACCTCGGCTTCGCGGTGCTCTCCGATCCGGGCAACGCCCTCGTGCGGCAGCTGGGCATCCTGACCGAGCCGACCGCAGATGCCCGCGCCGCACACTCACAGCTGGGCTTCGATGTGGCCGACAGCAACGCGGATTCGACGGGCGACATCCCGTTCCCGACGGTCCTCGTGGTGGACGCTGGCCGCACCGTGCAGTTCGCCGACGTGCACGTGGACTACACCACCCGCACCGAGGTGCCGAGGATCCTGCAGGCCGTCGCCGCACTCTGAGCCCGCCGGGCACGGAGGCGGAGGCGGAGGCGGAGGCGGAGGCGGAGCAGCGCTCAGCCGAGCAGATAGAGGCGCGACTCCCAGCCGGCCAAGGTGACGGTGTCGGTCCTCAACACGTTCGCGGTCTCGGCCGCCGAGCCGAGCAGCAGCCGGGCGCCGGTCCAGCCGTCGCCGAGTTCCAGGGTGCGGGGCACCCGGCTGCAGTTCGCCAGCATCAGCAGCCGCTGCGACGTGGTCGACCGGACGAACGCCCAGAGGTCGGGGTCGTTCTCGAGCAGGCCGGTGAAGTCGCCGTCCGCGAAGACCGCATGATCGTGGCGCAACCGGATCAGGGCGGCGTAGTGGGCGAACACGCTGTCCGGAGCGCCGACCTGCGCGGCGGCGTTCAACCACGCTCGATTCGGGTTCACCGGCAGCCACGGCTGACCGGTCGTGAAGCCGGCCTGCTCGCCGGCGTCCCACTGCATCGGCGTGCGCGCGTTGTCGCGGCTGGCCTTCGCCATCGCCGCCAACGCCTGCTGCTGGTCCAGGCGATGCTCCAGCACCTCGCCCCAGAAGTTGACCGCCTCGACATCGCGGTGATCGGCCGCGGAGCGGAACGGGTAATTCGTCATCCCCAGCTCCTCCCCCTGGTACACGTACGGGGTGCCGCGCATGGCGTGCAGGATCGTGCCGAGAGCCCGGGCGGAGTCCGCCCAGTAGGCGGGATCGTCGTCCCCGAAGCGGCTGACGGCGCGGGGCTGGTCGTGGTTGTTCCAGTAGAGGCTGTTCCATCCGCGCTCCGCCAGCGCGACCTGCCAGCGGTGCAGCGACTGCTTCAGGGCCACCCGGTCGAGCGGAATGTGATCCCACTTGCCGCCCGGGCCGTGGTCGATGTCGACATGCTCGAACTGGAACACCATGTCGACCTCGGCCCGCTCTGGGTCCGTGTACAACACCGCCTGCTCGGGCGTCACTCCGGGCATCTCGCCCACGGTCAGGAACCGTCCGGGGCGGTCGGCGAACACCTCGCGGCGCAGCTCGGCCAGGAATTCGTGGATGCGCGGCCCGTTCGCGTACAGCTCCTGCGCCGGCGCGACCGTCCGGCCGGGCACCGGGCGCGCGTCGGGCAGGCCGGGCACCTTGGAGACGAAGTTGATGACGTCCATGCGGAACCCGTCGACTCCACGGTCCAGCCACCAGCGCATGGTCTCGTGCACCGCCTGCCGCACCGCCGGCAGCTCCCAGTTGAGGTCGGGCTGCTTCAGGTGGAACAGGTGCAGGTAGTACTGCCCGGTCGCTCCGTCGAAGTGCCAGGCGGGACCGGAGAACAGCGACGCCCAGTTGTTCGGCTCCGCGCCGGGGCTGCCAGGGGTGGTCCCGGGCCGGGCGTCACGCCAGATGTACCAGTCGCGCTGCGGGGCGTCGCGGCTCGAACGCGAGGCGGCGAACCACGGATGCTCGTCGGAGGTGTGGTTGACGACCAGGTCCATCACGAGCTTGATGCCGCGCTCGTGCAGGCCGGCGATCAGCAGGTCGAACTGCGCCAGCGTGCCAAACACCGGGTCGACGCTGCGGTAGTCGCTGATGTCGTAGCCGTTGTCCGCCTGCGGGGACCGGGCGACCGGCGACAGCCAGACGACGTCGACGCCGAGGGCCGCGATGTGGTCCAGGTGCTGCAGCACACCGCCCAGGTCGCCGATCCCGTCGCCGTCGGAGTCGGCGAAGCTGCGCGGGTAGATCTGGTACACGACGGCGGACTTCCACCAGTCGGCGTCGGAGGTCATGGCCCGTCGAGGGCTCGACGCGCGACCACTCCGGCGTACCAGCGGGCGCTGTCCTTCGGGGTGCGTTCCAGGGTGTCGTAGTCGACCCGCACGATGCCGAAGCGCTTGCCGTATCCGAGCGCCCACTCGAAGTTGTCGAGCAGCGACCAGACGAAGTAGCCGCGCACGTCGGCGCCCGCGTCGATGGCGTCGAGCAGCGCGCCCAGGTGCCGACGGACGTAGTCGATGCGGTCCTCGTCGTGCACGACGCCGTCGTCGCCGATCCGGTCGGGGAACGCGGCACCGTTCTCGGTGATCATCAGCGGCAGCTTCGGGTACGTGGCGGCCAGGCTCGTCAGCAGATCGGACAGGCCCGCCGGGTCGATGTTCCAGCCCATGTCGGTGAGCGGACCGGAGGGCGGCAGGAACTGCACCTGCTCCGCACCGGGGAACGGCGATGGACCGACGGCGTCCGCACTGTCCACCGAGCCGGTGTCATCCGGCCGCAGACGCACGCGGTTACTGGAGTAGTAGTTGACCCCGAGCACGTCGAGCGGCTGGTGGATCTGCTGCAGGTCGTCGGCCCGCACGAACGACCAGTCGGTGATCGCGGCGGTATCCGCCTTCAGGTCGTCGGGGTAGGCGCCCTGCAACATGGGGCCGAGGAACACCCGGTTGGCGACGGCGTCGAGCCGCCGCACCGCCTCCGCTCCGGTGTCGCCGACCGGGCGGAACACATGCAGGTTCAGGGTGACGGAGCAGCGGGCGCCCGGCAGCGCCTCGCGGATCGCCTGCACGCCCATGCCGTGGGCCAGGTTCAGGTGATGCGCCGCCTGCAGCGCGGCGAGCGGGTCGGCCCGGCCCGGGGCGTGCACGCCGTTCGCATAGCCGAGGTAGGCGCTGCACCACGGCTCATTGAGCGTCGTCCAGGTGTGGACCCGGTCGCCGAGAGCTGCCGCGAGCACCCGCGCATACTCGCGGAACGCCTCCGCCGTGGTGCGGACGGTCCAGCCGCCCTCGTCCTCCAGCGCCTGCGGCAGGTCCCAGTGGTAGAGCGTCGCGACCGGTTGGATACCGCGAGCGAGCAAACCGTCGACGAGGCGCCCGTAGAAGTCGATGCCCGCCTGGTTGACCGGTCCGCGGCCGGTCGGCAGCACGCGGCTCCAGGACACCGAGAACCGGTAGGCGGCGAGCCCGAGCGACTGCAGCAGGTCGAGGTCCTCCTCCAGCCGGTGGTAGTGGTCGTCGGCCACGTCGCCGGTGTCGCCCCGGTCGACCTTGCCCGGTGTGTGGCTGAAGGTGTCCCAGATCGACGGTCCCCGCCCGTCCTCCTCGACCGCCCCCTCGATCTGGTAGGACGCCGTCGCCGCCCCGAAGGTGAAATCCGCCGGGAACGTCCGGCCCGCCCCGTCTTCTGCCCTGTCCCCGACCATGAGATCCTCCTTCGTCGTCGCGCTCGATCACCGTAGCGGGACGCTTCGAGGCTTCCCTCAGCGAGCCGGGTCAGCGCAGGGCGCGCTCCAGCACGAAATCGTGCTCGACCGTGCCGCCCAGGTGGAACCGCTTGGTGCCGACGCGCTCGAACCCGCTCTTGGCGTAGAAGCGCAGCGCCCGCGCGTTCTCCTGGTGGGTGCCCACCCACATCCCGGCGGCGCCACGGTCACGGGCCGCATCCAGCGCCGCAGACATGAGCGCATGGGCGACGCCGGTGCCGTGGGCGGACTCCCGCACATAGCACTTGCTCAACTCGCTGGAGGGATGCACCCGGATCGCTGCGGCCACGTCGGGGTCTCGGGGCTCCTGCACCACGACCATCGCGTACCCGTCGAACGGCTCCCCCGGACCCGCGTCGGCGACGAGCAGCACGCGGGCCAAGTCGGCCAGATAGGCCGCGAAGCGCTCCGGCGACAATTCCTCGGCGATGTGCTGCCGGACCGCATCCGCCGGCGAGTGGGGCGGGCAGGCGAGCGGAAAGGTGGCGGCCGCCACCTCGACCAGGGCGTCCAGGTCGGTAGGGACGGCCAGTCGCACGGTCACCCGACCAGTATCCCCAACCGACCTCACGCAGGCGGCCGCGGCGGATCGAGCAGTGCGAGCGCGGCGGTGTCGGGCCCGACGACCGGGATCGCCGCCGTGATCGCCGCGAGGCCGGTCAGTCGTTCGGGCGAGGTGAGCAGCTCCACGCGGTCGCGGTCCATCAGGCCCGCCTCCACAACCAGGTCGGTCACGGAGCGGCCGGTCAGCAGGGCGGTCTTGGCCAGCGCGGAGGCGGCGGCGTAGCCGATGTGCGGTGTCAGCGCCGTCACGACGCCCACCGAGGTGCGCACCATGCCGTCGAGCCGGTCGGAGTTCGCCCGGATGCCGTCGACGCAGTGCATCCGCAACGTGCGGCAGCCCGCCGTCAGCCACGAGACGGACTGCAGGATGGAGTGCAGGATGATCGGCTCGAACGCGTTCAGCTGCAGCTGGCCCGCCTCCGCGGCCATCGTCACCGTCACGTCGCCGCCGACCACCGCGAACGCAATCTGGTTGACCACCTCCGGGATCACCGGGTTGACCTTGCCGGGCATGATCGAGGACCCCGCCTGCCGGGGCGGCAGGGTGATCTCGCCGAGCCCCGCCTGCGGCCCGCTGGAGAGCAGCCGCAGGTCGTTGCAGATCTTGCTCAGCTTGACCGCCGCCCGCTTCAGCACGCCCGACATCTGCATGAAGACCCCGGTGTCGCTCGTCGCCTCGACCAGATCGCCGGCCGTCTCGTACGGCTCGCCGAGCAGCGCGGACAGCTCGGTGCAGACCGTCTCGGCGTAGCGGGGATCGGCGGTGATGCCCGTGCCGATGGCCGTCGCACCCAGGTTGATCTCGCGCAGCAGGGGCAGCACCTCGCGGATGCGGTCCTCGTCCTCGCCGAGCGTGGTGGCGAAGCCGTGGAACTCCTGCCCCAGGGTCATCGGCACCGCGTCCTGCAGCTGCGTTCGGCCCACCTTCAGCACGTCGTGGAACTCCCGGCCCTTCTGGGCGAACGCCTCCCTCAGCGCGAAGTGCTCGACCAGCAGGTCGGTCAGCGCCATCGCGATCGCGATCTTGGCCGCGGTCGGATAGGCGTCGTTCGTGCTCTGGCTGCGGTTGACGTCGTCGATCGGGTCCAGCACGCCGTAGTCGCCCAGCCGGTGGCCGGCGCTCAGCAGGGCCGCGTTCGCGACGACCTCGTTGGCATTCATGTTGGTGGACGTGCCGGCGCCTCCCTGCACCACATCGACCACGAACTGGTCGTGATACGCGCCGTCGCGGATCGCCGCGCAGGCGGCGTCGATCATCGCGGCCTTCGCGGGCTCCAGCACACCGAGCCGCAGGTTGGCGCGGGCGGCTGCCTGCTTGACGATCACGAGTGCGTCGACGAGCCGCGGGTGGGAGGAGATCGGCCGACCGGAGATCGGAAAGTTCTGCAGCGCCCGGGCGGTGTGCGCGCCCCAGAGGGCACCCGCGGGTATCGGCACCGTGCCCAGGCTGTCGGTCTCGGTCCGGCCCTTGCGTGCTGCCTCGTCGGGGGTGTTCACAAGTGGCGAGGCTAGCGGCGCCCGGCGACGATGCCGGAGTTCGCGGTCAGACGAACGCGGCCTCGCCGGTGATGGCGCGGCCGACGATCAGGGTGTTCATCTCACGGGTGCCCTCGTAGGAGTAGATCGCCTCCGCGTCCGCGAAGAACCGGGCGACGCCCTTGTCCAGCACGATGCCGTTGCCGCCCATGATCTCCCGGGCGTAGCCGACGGTCTCGCGCATGCGGGAGGTGGCGAAGGCCTTGGCGAGCGCGGAGTGCTCGTCGCCCTGCTCGCCCGCGTCCTGCATCGCGGAAGCCCGGGAGCAGATCGCGATCGAGGCGGTGATGTTGGAGAGGGATCTGACCAGCAGATCCTGGATCAGCTGGTGGGCGACGATCCGCTTGCCGAACTGCTCGCGCTCCTGGGCGTAGGCGAGCGCCGCCTCGTACGCGCCGATGGCGACGCCGACCGCCTGCCAGGCGACCTCGCAGCGGGTCAGGCGCAGCACGACGGCGACTTCGCGGAACGAGCGGATGCGCTGCAGGCGCATGGACTCCGGCACCCGCACGTCGGTCAGGGTGATGTCGGCGTTCTGCACGCTGCGGAGGGCGATCTTGTCCTCGATCTTCGTCGCGGTGAAGCCCGGTGTCGTGGTGTCGACGATGAAGCCCTTCACCTGCCCGTCGGCGACGTCCTTGGCGTAGACGATCACGATGTCGGCGAACGTCGCATTGCCGATCCAGCGCTTGGCGCCGTTCAGCACCCAGGTGTCGCCCTCGCGGCGGGCGGTGGTGCGCAGGCCGCGCGCGGAGTCGGAGCCGCTGAGCGGCTCCGTGAGGCCGAACGCGCCGAGCACCTCGGCGCTCGCCAGCTTCGGCAGCCACTCCGCGCGCTGCTGCGGCGAGCCGCCCACGTCGATCGAGCCCATCGCGAGCCCGCTCTGCACGCCGACGAAGGTGGCGATGCCGGCGTCGATGCGGCCCATCTCCAGCGCCGCCCAGCCGCGGTAGACCGCGGTGTTCTCGAATTGACGCACCTCGGGCACGAACGGACCGAAGGCGCCGATGCGGGCGAGCCCCGGCACGAGGTGCATCGGGAACTCGGCCTTCGCCCAGTACTCGTTGGCGATCGGTGCGACCTCGGACTCGAAGAATGCGCGGACGCGGCCGATGTGCCCGCGCTCCTCGTCGGACAGCTGATCCTGGAAGCGGTAGAAGTCCGCGGTGAGGTAGGGGAGGGTGCGCGACAGATCCTCGGCCCCGGTCGAGTGGACGCTGTGCTGGTCAACGGATGTGATGTCGGTCTGCAGAGTCATGGACGTCTCCTGAGCTAGCGGGCGTCGGCACCCGCCGACGGCAGTGTACGCATCGTTCCGCAGAACGTTGCAGCGAGACGGCCATACGCCGAATACGATCGGGGGATGGTCGCCGTCGCCGCTCCCGCTCGGGAGACAGGCGTGGGCAGTCGCGGCGGGCTGGGCAGTCGCGGCGTCGAACTGATCCCCAGCCGGCTGTCGGCTCGCCTCGACGAGCACGCCGATGCCGCCCGCGCATTCCGTGCCGCCCGGCACCGATTCCTCGGCGGTGAGCGCGTCGATATGGGTCAGCTCGCGGCGCGGCTCGGCGTCGAGCGCACGTCGCTGTTCCGCTGGGTCGGCAACCGGGACGAGCTGCTGGCCGAGGTGCTCTGGTCCCTGGCTGTGCCGACCATCGATCAGATGGACGCGGCGGTGCCGCTGCACGGCGCGGATCGGGTGCAGCAGTTGCTGTCCCGATTCGTCGACGCTCTGATCGAGAACACGGCGTTCCGCACCTTTCTCGCGCGCGAGCCGGCGCGAGCCCTGCGCCTGCTGACCGCCCGCCACTCCCCCGTGCACCGGCGGTTCGTGGCCGTGGTCGAGGCCCTGCTGCAGGAGGAGTTGGCCGCAGGCTTCATGCTGCCGGTCCTGCCCGCCCACGACCTGGCCGGGGTACTGGTGCGTATCGCCGAATCCTTCGCCTACGCCGACCTGATCGCGGGCGAGGTCCCCGACGCCGCGCGGGCGAGTGCCGCGTTCGCCCTGGTCCTGCGCTCGACCCGCCCTTCGCTCGACTCACCCTGAAGGAGACACAACCATGGCGACGAACGACGACGTTCTGACCGCAGAGGGCTTCGCGACGATCTCCGTCGCCTCCCTGCTCGCCGACAGCGCCCGGCGCTGGCCGGACAGCACCGCGCTGATCTGGGCCGGCGGCACGGGGCCCGACGCCCGAGTGAGCTACGCCGACCTGTGGCGGCAGACGCGGGCGGTCGCGGGCGTGCTGCGCAGCCGCGGGGTGGGCCGCGGCGACCGGGTCGCGATCATGGTGCCGAACGTGCCCGACTTCGCCCGCGCCTACTACGCGGTGCTCGCGCTCGGCGCGGTCGCCGTGCCGATCCACCTGCTGTTCAAGCGGGAGGAGATCGAGCACGTGCTGCGCGACAGCGGAGCCAGCCAGTTGATCGTCGCCGCGCCCTCGCTCGGCGAGGCCCTCCCGGCGGCCGGCGCCGTCGGCGTCCCGGCGATCTCGGTGCTGGTGCCCGACGAGCAGCGCGACGCCGTTCCCGTTCCGCGCATGGTGGACCTGACCGCGGCGGGCGACGCCGCCCCCATCGAGCGCATCGAGCCGATGAATCCGCTGGAGCCCGCGACGGTGCTCTACACGAGCGGCACGACGGGGACGCCGAAGGGCGCGGTCAACTCGCACTTCGCGCTCGTGGAGCAGGTGAACGTGGCGCTCATCGACCTGTTCGACCTGGCACACGACGACGTGGTGTTCGGCGGGCTGCCGCTGTTCCACACCTTCGGCCAGACCTGCGTGCTGAACACGACGTTCAGGCGGGGCGGCACGATCGTGCTGCTGCCCAGGTTCGAGCCGGCGGCCGCCCTGGCGGCGATGGTCGAGCACGGCGCAACCGTGTTCACCGCCGTACCGACCATGTATGTCGGACTGATGGCCGCAGCCCGCGCGGGAGCTGCGCTGCCCGCGCTGCACTACGGCGTCTCCGGCGGCGCGCCGCTGCCACTCGCGCTGCTGGAGGCGTTTCAGGCGACCTTCGACGCGACCGTGTACGAGGGTTACGGCCTGACCGAGACCTCGCCGATCGTCTCCTTCAACCGCGTGGGCGAACCGATCCACCCCGGCACGGTCGGACGGCCGATCTGGGGCGTGGAGGTGGTCATCGCCGACGCGAATGTGGACGACCGCATCCAGCCGCTGGCCGTCGGTCAGCTGGGCGAGATCTGCGTGCGCGGCCACGACCTGTTCATGGGCTACCTGGGCAACCCGTCGGCCACGGCGCAGGCGGTGGTGGAGGGCTGGTTCCGCACCGGTGACCTCGGCACCATTGACGACGACGACCTGGTCACGATCGTCGACCGCAAGAAGGACATGATCGTGCGCAACGGGTACAACGTGTATCCGACCGAGGTGGAGGGCGTGCTCGTCCGCCACCCCGCCGTGCTGACCGCCGCCGTGTACGGCGTGCCGCACGACGTGCACGGGCAGGAGATCGAAGCGGCCGTCGTGCTGGTCGACGGCGAGACGGCGACGCCGGACGAACTGATCGCCTTCGTGGGCGAGCGCATCGCCGCCTACAAGTACCCCCGCGTCGTGCACCTGGTCGACTCGTTCCCGCTCGGGCCGTCCGGCAAAGTACTGAAGCGCGTGCTCAGTGCTGAGTCGGTCGAGCGGGCGCAGTCAGGCGAACGGGCGCAGTCGATCATCTCTGCGCGCTGAGTCTGCGGCTCGGCCGTGCATCCGCCGAGTCTCAGCCCGGGGATTCGCCGCGCCGGTGCCCGGTGCCGTGAGGTGAGCACATGCATCCGTCGACACCACCTGTCCTGCCATGAGGGAACTGCCGTTCGCCAAGGCGGTCGCCGCACTTGAGAACGCCACCCTGCTCGATCCCGTGGTGAAGGTCGTTGCGGCCGTGGTGAACGGGGTCGTACGCCCGCAGGCGCTGCGCGATGTGCTGCACGGCGTACCGATCGGCCACGCGCTGCATCCGATCCAGGTGCAGGTGCCGGTCGGCGCGTGGACCTGCGCGACGATCCTCGACCTGATGCCCGGCCAGAAGAAGGGCGCCCGCACCCTGGTCGGCATCGGCGTGCTGGGCGCCTCGACCGCAGTGATCAGCGGATACACCGACTGGTCGCAGCTGCACCCGCAGCAGCAGCGGGTCGGCATCGTGCACGCGTGGCTGAACGCTGCCGCGGTCGGACTGTACGCGGTGTCGTACCTGCAGCGCCGGGCCGGCGGCAGCGGCAAGGCGCTCGGGTTCGCGGGCTTCGCCGCCGTGTCGGCATCCGGCTACCTGGGCGGCCACATGGCCTATCGGCAGGCAGCCGGCGCCAACCACGCGGAGGACGTGCCGCACCTGTTCCCCGAGGGCTGGCAGGCACTCGCCCCGCTCGACACGATTCCGGAGGGCATCCCCACGCACCACCTCGTCAGCGAGGTGCCGCTGCTCGCGGTGCGCCGCGGCACGCGGGTGGACGTGCTCGCGAACGCCTGCAGCCACCTCGCCGGCCCGCTCGATCAGGGCGAATTGACCGACGTCAAGGGCGAGGCGTGCATCACCTGCCCGTGGCACAGCAGCGTGTACTCGCTCGCGACCGGCCAGGTCGTGCACGGTCCGTCGACGGCGCCGCAGCCCAAGTTCGAGACCCGCGTGGTCAGCGGCCTGGTCGAGGTGATGCTGCCCGGCGCAGGCTGATCCCGCGCCCGGTACCCTGCGGTGCCGGCGCCGGGGGGATGCCGCGCCTCGCGACCGAACTGCGGAAGGAACGCCGTTGAGCTTCACGCCTCCGCCCGCCTTCACCACGCGACCCGACCTCGCCGGCACATTCGGCATGGTCGCCTCCACCCACTGGTTGGCCACCGCGAGCGCCCAGGCCGTGCTGGAACGCGGCGGCAACGCGTTCGATGCCGCGGTCGCGGGCGCGTTCGTGCTGCACGTCGTCGAACCGCACCTGAACGGGCCGGGCGGCGACATGACCGCGGTGTTCGCGACGGCTGCGGAGCCAGCCAACCCGCTCGTACTGATGGGGCAGGGTCCCGCGCCGACCGGAGCGACGCCCGAGCACTACCGGGCCGAGGGGCTGGATCTCGTCCCCGGCGCCGGGGCGCTGGCGGCGGCGGTGCCCGGTGCCGTCGACGCCTGGCTGCTGCTGCTCGCCGATCACGGCAGCTGGGAACTGAGCGAGACGCTCGCGTTCGCGATCGGGTATGCGCGCGAGGGGCATCCGCTGAGCGCCGGGGTGGCGCGCACGATCACTCAAGTCGTGCACCTGTTCCGCGACTACTGGCCCACCTCCGCCGAGCGCTGGCTGCCCGGCGGCGACGTACCGACCGCGGGCCAGGTGGTCCGCAACCCGGCCTGGGCCGCGGTGCTCGATCGCCTGGTGACGGCCGGGACCGCGCTCGACGCCCCAGCGGACGAGACGGGCCGGCGCGCCCGCATCCAGGCGGCGCGCACCGAGTGGGCCGAGGGCTTCGTCGCGCAGCAGATCGATGCGTTCGTGCGCACGCCGCACCGGCACGCCTCCGGCACCGACCATGCCGGGGTGATCCGCGCCGCCGACCTGGCGGCGTTCCGCGCGAGTACCGAGCCGGCGACGACCGCGACGTTCCGCGGCCACCTGATCGCGAAGACTGGCCCGTGGGGGCAGGGGCCTGCGCTGCTGCAGGTGCTGACGATGCTCGATCCGCTCGACGACGCCCTGCTCGACCCCTCCACCGCGGAGGGCGCGCACACGATAATCGAGGCGATGAAGCTGGCGCTCGCGGACCGGGAGGCGTACTACGGCGACGGCGGCGGTGACGGTGACATCGATGTGCCCCTGCCGGTGCTGCTGTCGGCGGACTACGCAGCCGCCCGCCGCACGCTGATCGGCGAGCAGGCCTCTGCGAAGGTGCGGCCGGGCGATGCCGGCGTGCCGCCGCATGCCATGCCGCCGCTGCGAACCTCGTTCCGGCTGGAGGGCGAGCGGATGCACGGCACCGGCGAACCGACGGTCGGCTCCTTCGCCGGGGCGGAGCCGCAGGTCGGGCCGACCGGGGAGGTGGTCGATGTCGCTCGCGGCGAGGTGGCCGATGTCACGCCGTCGGGTACGACGCGCGGCGACACCTGCCACATCGACGTCGTCGACCGGGACGGCAACATGATCTCGGCGACCCCCTCCGGCGGCTGGCTGCAGTCCTCCCCCACGATCCCCGCCCTGGGCTTCTGCCTGGGCACCCGCCTGCAGATGACCTGGCTGGAGGAGGGGACCGCGTCGACGCTGCGGCCGGGCGCGCGGCCCCGCACGACGCTGACGCCGACGCTCGTGCTGCGCGACGGCCGGCCCGTGGCGGCGCTCGGCTCCCCCGGCGGCGACCAGCAGGACCAGTGGCAGCTGCTGTACCTGCTGCGCACGATCGTCGGCGGCTGGTCGCCGCAGCAGGCGATCGATGCTCCCGCGTTCCACACGACCTCGTTCCCGTCCTCGTTCTGGCCCCGCATCTGGGAGCCGGCGGGCGTCGTGGTGGAGGACCGGCTCGGCGACGACGTGATCGAGGCGCTCGCGGCACGCGGCCACCGGGTGACGCGCGCAGGCGATTGGGCGCTCGGCCGCCTCTGCTCCGTCACCCGGGACCCGGTGACCGGCGTGCTCGGGGCCGCCGCGAACCCGCGAGGAGCGCAGGGCTACGCCGCCGGCCGCTGAGTCGGCGGCACGCCCTCCCGGTGTCCAGGTGCGGGACTCATGGACAGGCGCGCGGCTGTCCTGAGGCACGCCATCACAGACGCGCGGCGACACAGGTTCGTCATCTGGACGCACGTGCGGGAGCGACGCTCCCGGCGGAGCTCGTTGGTTCAGGAGCGACGCTCCCGGCGGAGCTCGTTGGTTCGGGAGCGGCGCTCCCGGCTGTGCTCGTTGGTTCGGGAGCGACGCTCCCGGCGGTACTAACTCGTGCGGGAGCGACGCTCCCGGCGGTACTAACTCGTGCGGGAGCGTCGCTCCCGCACGCGCATATTGACGACGATGGGGGTACCCGCGAAGCCGTAGACCTCGCGCAGGCGGCGCTGCACGAAGCGGCGGTACTGGGGGTCGAGGAAGCCCGTCGTGAAGAGCACGAACGTCGGCGGCCGGCTGGAGGCCTGGGTTCCGAACAGGATGCGCGGCTGCTTGCCGCCCCGCACCGGATGCGGATTGGCCGCCGTCAGTTCGCTCAAGAACGCGTTGAACCGGCCGGTCGGGATGCGGGTGTCCCAACCCTTCAGGGCCGCGTCGAGTGCAGGGACCACGCGATCGAGGTGGCGGCCGGTCAGCGCTGACAGGTTGACGCGCGGCGCCCAGGCGACGTGTGCCAGGTCCTGCTCGATCTCCCGGTCCAGGTAGCGCCGGCGGTCCTCGTCGAGCAGGTCCCACTTGTTGTAGGCGAGCACCAGCGCGCGGCCCGACTCCAGCACCAGGTCGATGATGCGCAGGTCCTGGTCGCTGATCGGCACGGTGACGTCGATCAGCACGATCGCCACTTCGGCCTTCTCGAGCGCCGTGGTCGTGCGGAGGGAGGCGTAGAAGTCCGCGCCCTGGCTCAGGTGCACGCGCCGCCGGATGCCCGCGGTGTCCACGAAGCGCCAGGTGCGGCCGCCCAGCTCGATCTGCTCGTCCACAGGATCGCGCGTCGTGCCGGCGACATCGGCGACCACGACGCGGGTCGTGCCGGCCGCTCGGTTCAGCAGGCTGGACTTGCCGACGTTCGGCCGGCCGAGCAGCGCTACGCGGCGCGGGCCTCCCGCCTGGGGTGCGGCGACGCCGGACTCCGCCGGCAGGATGCGCATCGCCTCGTCCAGCAGATCGGCCACGCCGCGGCCGTGGATCGCGGACACGGGCCACGGCTCCCCGAGGCCCAGGCTCCACAGCTCGGCCGCGAGCGGCTCCAGGCGGGCGTCGTCCACCTTGTTCGCGACCAGGCGCACCGGCTTGCGGCCCTGCCGCAGCATCCGGACGACCGCCTCGTCCGTCGCGGTCGGCCCGACGGTGGCGTCGACGACGAACAGCACGGCGTCGGCCAGGTCGATCGCGACTTCGGCCTGCGACGCCACGGCGGCATCCAGCCCGGAGGCGTCGGGCTCCCAACCGCCGGTGTCGACCAACGTGAAGTCGCGGCCCTCCCACTCGCCCCGGTACGAGACCCGGTCCCGCGTCACACCGGGCACGTCTTCGACGACCGCCTCGCGGCGGCCGAGGATGCGGTTCACCAGCGCCGACTTGCCGACGTTCGGGCGCCCGACGACCGCGAGCACCGGCGGTGCGACGCCCGCCGCGACGCGCTGCTCCAGCTCGCCGGTCGCCTCCAGCAGCAGCCGGTCCTCGTCGTCGAGGCCGTAGTCCTCCAGGCTCGCCCTCAGGGTGGCGGCCCGCTGCTCGGCGAGCTCGTCGTCGATCGCGCTCAGGTGCTCGGCCAGGGCGGCAGCGTCGAGGTCGCCGTCGTCGGGCTGCGGAGGCACGGCGTCGCCGGAGACGTCGCTCACGAGCGACTCCGCACGAGGGCGACCAGCGCGGCGACGGTGCCGTCGAAGTCCAGATCCGTCGAGTCCAGTGTCGTGACCCCGTCGGCGGCGGTCAAGAAGTCGACCACGCGGGCATCCTTCGCATCCCGTTCCGCGATCGAGCGCGCGACCGCGCCGTGGTCCTCGTCGGGCAGCTCGCTCGCGCGCCGCGTCGCCCGCACCTCGGGCGCCGCGGTCAGCAGCACCCGCACGTCCGCGTCGGGCGCGACGACCGTGGTGATGTCGCGGCCCTCCACCACGATGCCGGTCGCGGCGGCGCTGATCCGGTCGCGGAATCGGGCGGTCAGGTGCGCGCGTACCGCGGGCACCTTCGCGACGGTGCTGACCGCGGCGGTGATGCGGGAGGAGCGGATCTCGTCCGTCACGTCGGCGTCGCCGACGCGCACCCAGCGCTCCTCAGGCACCGTGGCGGTGCGGTAGACGAACCCCGGCAGGAAGGCGCTCAACGCCTTCGCGGCGCTGTCGTCGCCGGCGTCGACGGCGGGCAGGTCGATGTCCGCCTGCAGCGCGCCCCAGGCCAGGGCACGATAGGCCGCACCGGTGTCGAGCAGGTCGTACCCGAGCTCGGCGGCCGCCGCGCGGCTGACACTGGACTTGCCGCTGCCGGCCGGACCGTCGACCGCGACGACCACCGGACCCGCGCCGCTCATCCGGCCACCCGCCAGCCGAGTCGCGTCAAATCGTCGACCAGCGGCGAGGCCGCCTCGGGCGCCACCTGCACCTCGACGATGCCGATCGGTGCGCCGGGTGAGTGCTCCAACCGCAGGTCCTCCAGATTCACGCCGAGATCGCCGATCTCGGTCAGCAGGCGGGCCAGCTGGCCCGGGGTGTCGTCGATCAGCACCGTCAGCCCGGTCAGCTTCAGGTCCACGCCGTGCTTGCCGGGAATGCGCGCGACGCCCGAGTTGCCGGCGGCCAGCGCATCGGCGAGCGCACGCGGCGAGCCGGCGGCGTCCGGCGCATCCAGAGCCTGCAGCACCGCGTCCAGGTCGTCGCGCAGATCGGTGAGCACGGGCGCGACGTGCGCGGCATTGGCGCGCAGGATCTGCACCCACATCGCGGGCTCGCTGCCGGCGATCCGCGTCACGTCGCGCATGCCCTGGCCGACCAGGCCCACCGTCTCGTACGACGCGTCGATCAGCCGGGCGGCCAGCAGGCTGGCCACCAGCTGCGGCGCGTGCGACACCACGGCGACCGCCGCATCGTGCCGGTCGGCGGCGAGATGCACGGGAACGGCCCCGAGATCGAGAGCGAGCGCCTCCACCACCTCGGCCGCGCCGGCCCGCCCGTCGGCGTGCGCGCTCAGCACCCACGGACGGCCGACGAACAGGTCGGCGCGGGCCGCGATCGGTCCGCTGCGCTCGCGGCCGGCCATCGGATGGGAGCCGATGTAGCGGGCCGTGTCCGTCTCCGTGGCGGCCAGCTCGTCGAGGATCGGACCCTTCACACTGGCGACGTCGGTGACGAGCGCCCGCGGGTGCGCCGCCAGCTCGGCGGCGACGACAGCGGCGGTGCGGTCGGGCGGCACCGCGACGACCACCAGCGCCACGTCGTCGTCCGCGCGCGCATGGCGCCCCGCGCCGTAGTCGAAGGCCAGCGCGAGCGCCGACGGCGACGCGTCGTCCAGCACCACGTCGACGCCCTGCGGAGTCAAGCCGAGCCCGACGGAGGTGCCGAGCAGGCCGGTCCCCACGATCCGCACGGTGCCCGTGGTGCGTGCCATCGCTGCGCGCTCCTTGCGGACTCGGATTCGACCGACTCCGGTGATGTCGGGGCGGCGCGTACTCGCGCGAAGGCCCGGTCCATGGTACCGGCGGCGGCGCGTCTCCCGCGCTCGGCAGCACCCGCCCCGCTCCTTCGCGCGGTACTTGTGCCCTCCGCGCGGTAGGTACACCTCCCGCGCAGAGGCGCACCTACCGCGCGAAGGGTTCCCGGCGCGCGAGATGTGCCTACTCGCCCTCGCGGCGCGCGAGATGTGCCTCTTCGCCCTCGCGGCGCGCGAGGGTCAAGACGCTGCCCAGCTCCTTCGGGGTCAGGTCGCGCATCGCGCCGGTGCCGAGGGGGCCCAGGTTCAGGGGGCCGAACCGGCGGCGCACCAGCTCGCGCACCGGGTGGCCCACCGCATCGAACATCCGCCGCACCACCCGGTTGCGGCCTGAGTGCAGCGTCACCTCGACCAGGGTCGCGCCCGGGCGGCTGCCGGTCACCCGAACCCGGTCGACCGCGATCACGCCGTCCGCCAGCTCGACGCCGGAGCGCAACGTCGCGAGCGCCGACGCCGCGAGCCGCCCGCCGACCAGCGCCACATACGTCTTCTCCACGCCGAACGACGGATGCGCCAGCACATGCGCCAGCTCGCCGTCGTTCGTCAGCAGCAGCAGCCCGGAGGTGTCGGAGTCGAGGCGTCCGACGTTGAACAGCCGCTCCTCGTACCGGTCCGTGAACCGGGTCAGGTCGGGCCGGCCCTGCTCATCGCGCAAGGTGCTGACGATCCCCGTCGGCTTGTTCAGCATCACGTAGCGGCGGGTCGGGTCCAGCTGCACGGCCGAGCCGTCGACCGTCACCCGGTCGGCGACCGGATCGATGCGGCGGCCGAGCTCGGTGACGACGTGGCCGTTCACCGTGACGCGGCCCGCGCCGATCAACTCCTCGGACACCCGCCGGGACGCGACGCCGGCCGCCGCCATGACCTTCTGTAGGCGCACCCCTTCAGCGCTCGCCTGCCCCGCCTCAGCCGACACGGTCGGCCAGCTCGTGCACGTCCTCGAGCATCGGCGCGATCGGCGGCAGCTCGGCCAGCGAGCCGAGCCCGAGCGCCACCAGCAGCTCGTCGGTCGTCCCGTACAGCGCGGCGCCGGTCTCCGGAACTCGGCCCGTCACCTGGATCAGCCCGCGGGCGACCAAGGTGCGCACGACCGCATCGACGGAGACCGCGCGGATCGAGGCGATCTGGCCGCGGGTGACGGGCTGGCGGTAGGCGACCACGGCCAGGGTCTCGAGCGCGGCCTGGCTGAGCCGGGCGGTCGACTCCTCCGTCAGCACCTCGCGCACCAGGTCGGCGTGCTCGGCGCGCACCCCGAGCCGCCAGCCGGTCACCACCTCACGCAGCTCGTAGCCGCGCCGCACGCCGCCGGCGAGCCCGTCGTAGTCGTCCCGCAGGCGTTCGATCGCGTGACGGACGACCGCGACCGGACGGTCGACCGCCGCGGCGAGCGCGGCCAGCGGCATCGGCCCGTCCGCGACCATCAGCACGGCCTCCAGCCGCGCGTCGAGCTCCCGCAGGTGCGGTGCGACGGGAACGGAGGGCGCCGGCCGTTCGGGTACCGGCTGATCCAGGACCGGCTGATCCCGGAGGGTCGCAGGGCGCGGCTCCCGAGCAGCGTCGATCCCGATGCCGGCGAGCAGCAGGGCGACGGGTTCGCGGGACTCAGTGCTGGCCATCCCAGTCCCTTCCGAGCGCGTCGAGCAGGTCGTCGCGCCAATTCTCCGCGCTCCAGCGCACCAGCAGCGACCCGAGCGGCTCCAACTGCTCGAACAGCACCGCGCCGGCCCGGTACAGCTCGAGCACGGCCAGGAAGCGGGCGACGACGATCCCCGGCACGGGGCGGTCGCCGAGCAGTTCGGTGAACGACAGCGTCCGCCCGCCGCGCAGCATCGCCGCCACGGTCGCCGCCTGCTCGCGCAGGCTCACCCGGTCGTCGTGCAGGTGACCGAGGTCGACCGCCGGCACGGGCACCGGAGTCAGCACCCGCTCGGCGAGCTGGGCGAACGCCGCCAGCGTCGTCGTCCAGTCGAGCGCCGGGGCGGGACCGGCAGGCACCTCGTCGGCGCGGGACGCGACGGGGATGCGGTGCGCCTCCGCCGCCAGGGTCTCCTCCAGCCATGACGCGGCCTGCTTGAACGCCCGGTACTGCAGCAGCCGCGCGAACAGCAGGTCGCGCGCCTCCAGCACCGCGGCGTCCTCCGCGTCGACCAGTTCGCCCTGCGGCAGCAGACCGGCCAGCTTCATGTCCAGCAGAGTCGCGCCGATCACGAGGAATCCGCTGGTGCGGTCCAGGTCGTCGTCGGCGAGGCCGTGCAGCGAGGTGAGGAACTCGTCGGTGACGACCGACAGGGCGATCTCGGTGATGTCCAGCTCGTGCTTGGCGATCAGCGCCAGCAGCAGGTCGAACGGCCCGTCGAAGTCGCCGACCCGCACCCGGAAGCCGCCCGGCGCCGCGCCGGCCGACTCCGCATCGGCCGATTCTGCGTCGGGCGACCCGGCGCCGGCGGACGCCAGATCAGGCGATCGCACCGCGCGCGATGAGTTCACGAGCGAGCGTGCGATACGCCAACGCCGCTCGGTGCTCCGGAGCGAACTGGATGATCGGCAGCCCGGCGACGGAGGAGTCGGGGAACTTGATCGTGCGGCCGATCACCGTCTCCAGCACCTCGTCCTCGAACGCCTCGACGACCCGGTCCAGCACCTCCCGCGAGTGCAGCGTGCGAGAGTCGAACATCGTCGCGACGATGCCGTCCAGCTCGATCGACGGGTTCAGGCGATCCCGCACCTTGTCGATCGTCTCCACCAGCAGGGCGACGCCGCGCAGAGCGAAGTACTCGCATTCCAGCGGGATGATCACGCCGTGGCTCGCGGTCAGCGCGTTCACCGTCAGCAGGCCGAGAGAGGGCTGGCAGTCGATCAGCACCACGTCGTACTGATCGCTGACGCGCCGCAGCACCCGGGCGAGGGTGTGCTCACGTGCCACCTCGTTGACCAGGTGCACCTCGGCGGCGGACAGGTCGATGTTGGCCGGGATGATGTCGAGCCCGGGGATGGTCGTCTGCTGGATCGCAACAGCCGGGTCGCGCTCCGATCCCAGCAGCAGCTCGTAGATCGTGCAGGCGTCCTGCGTCTCCGCCCCCAGGTTCGCGGACAGGGCGCCCTGAGGATCGAAGTCGATCACCAGCACGCGCCGGCCGTACTCGGCGAGCGACGCCCCCAGGTTCACGGTCGTCGTGGTTTTGCCGACGCCGCCCTTCTGGTTGCAGAGCGCGATGATGCGCGCCGGACCGTGGCCGCGCAGCACCGGCGGCTCGGGGAATTCGTGCAGCGGCCGGCCGGTGGGCCCGAGCGGCGCGTCGTCGACCGTGGGCAGTTCGAGAGCGTGGGTGTGCGTCATCACGACGTCCTTCGGAGGCGATTCGGAACTCGTTTCCAGACGCTATGGCGACCTGGTCGAAGCGGCCGGGTGGCGCGCCGCGGGCGGCGGAGTGGGGGGCGTCGGGCTGCGCGGAGTGCGGCGGCGGAGGCTCGCCGGCTGTCCCGACAGCAGGTCCACGTCCCGACAGCAGGTTGCTGGTCGACCAACGGCCTGCGATAGGGACCCTGTCCTGCTGAAGTGCTGAAGTGCTGACGTCGCGGGGGTCGGGTCGCGGGCTCAGATCGCGGGCTCAGGACGTACCCGAGGGCCGGGACGGCCCTCGGCGCTGGCGTCGCGGCGAAGGCCAGAATCCCCGGCCCGGAAGGGGCCGTGGGCCCAGGCCTTCGCTCCTAGCTCCAGCGCGCACGCGGGTGCGCGCTCGTATACATGTCGCGGAGGGAGTCGGCCGTCACCAGCGTGTACAGCTGCGTCGTCGCCACGGAGGCGTGGCCCAGCAGCTCCTGCACCACGCGCACGTCCGCGCCACCCTGCAGCAGGTGCGTCGCGAAGCTGTGGCGGAACGTGTGCGGCGAGATGTGCGCCGCCAGGTTCGCGCGCTCCGCAGCCGCCTGGATCACGAGCCACGCGCTCTGCCGCGAGAGTCGGCCGCCGCGGGCGCCGAGGAACAGCGCCGGGGTGGCGGTGCCGCGGACCGCGAAGACCGGACGCACGCGGACCAGGTAGTCCTGCACCGCGGAGACCGCGTAGCCGCCGACCGGGACCATCCGCTGCTTGCCGCCCTTGCCCAGCACGCGCACCATCTCGCCGATCGTCGCGCCGTCGCCGTTCCCGTCCCCGCCGATCGCCACGTCGTCGACGTCGAGGCCCACCGCCTCGCTCACGCGGGTCCCGGTGGCGTACAGCACCTCCAGCAGCGCCTTGTCACGGATGCGCGCGGGCTCGTCGCCGTCCGTCGCGGCCAGCAGGCGGGCCATCTCGTCGATCGTGATCGCCTTCGGCAGACGCATCGGCTGCTTGGGCGGATCCACCTCGGCCGCCACGTCCTCGGGCACCGCGCCGTCCTCCGCCAGGAACCGGTGCAGGCCCCGCACCGTCGACAGCATCCGGGCGGTCGACGATGCGGCGGCACCGGAGTCGCGGCGCAGTCCGGCGACGAAGCCCGTCACGTGCGGGGTGCGGACCGCGCCGATCTCGTCCACGCCGGCGGCGCGCAGGTGCTCGGCGTAGCGGCCCAGGTCGGCCCGGTACGCGGTGAGCGTGTTGTCGGCCAGGCCGCGCTCCACCGCGACGTGCCGCAGGTAGCGGGAGACCGCGGTGTCGACCTTCACGGGCGACAGCCTCAGGCGTCGCGCGGCACTGCCCACGGCGGCTCGCCGAGCCGCGGATGGCGCACCCACGGCTCGGTCCCGGCGCCGAGCGACGACCAGCCCCGCGCCCGCGCGGCGGCGGCGGCCAGCGCGCCGACGACCAGGGACGGGCTCTGCACGCGGCGGGCGAGCACCGCGGCCACGACCTCGTCGAGCGGCGCCCACGCCACCTCGATGTCCGCCTCCTCGTCATGCCGTTCGAACGCCGGCAGGGCGGAGAGGCCGCGGGCCAGGTAGACGCGGATCGTCTCGCTGCTGCCGCCCGGCGAATTGAGGAACTCGGCCAGCACCGACCAGTCGGTCGCCGCCAGGTCGGCCTCCTCGCCCAGCTCGCGCTGCGCGGCGGTCAGGGGCGGCTCACCCGCCATGTCCAGCAGGCCGGCGGGGATCTCCCAGTCCCGCTGCCGCACGGGATGGCGGTACTGGCGGATCAGCAGCATCCGGTCGTCGTCGTCGAGCGCCAGGATCGCCACCGCACCCGGGTGATCCACCACCTCGCGGATGATCGTGCCGTCGCCGTAGGTGAACGCCTCCCGCACCACGTCCCAGACCCGGCCGTGATGCAGCACCGTCCGCTCCGTGATCGGGTGGTGCTCCGGCACGTCCACGAGGTCCGGCGATGCGGCGTGGCGCCCAGATCCCGCCGTGCCCGACTCCGATACCTCAGACATCCGCGACGACCTGCTCGCCCTCCAGGGCCGCCGCCTCGTCGTCGAACAGCCGACTGGCCCGCTGCCGCTCCAGCGCCGCGGCGACCAGCCCTCGGAACAGCGGATGCGCCCGCGTCGGCCGCGACCGCAGCTCGGGATGGGCCTGCGTGCCGATGTAGTAGGGATGCACGCTGCGCGGCAGCTCCACGAACTCGACCAGCTTGTGGTCCGGCGAGGTGCCGGAGAAGACCAGCCCGGCGGCGGTCAGGCGGTCGCGGTAGTGGTTGCTCACCTCGTAGCGGTGCCGGTGCCGCTCGCTGACCTCAGCCCGCCCGTACACCTCGCGCGCCAGCGACCCCTCCGCCAGATCCGCGCGATAGAGGCCGAGGCGCATCGTGCCGCCCAGGTCGCCGCCGGAGAGGATCGCCACCTGCTCCGCCATCGTCGCGATCACCGGGTGCGTGGTGTCGGGATCGAACTCCGTCGACGACGCGTCCGCCATGCCGGCGACGTGCCGCGCGTACTCGATCACCATGCACTGCAGGCCGAGGCACAGCCCGAGCACCGGGATGCCGTTCTCGCGCGCGAAGCGCAACGCGCCGAGCTTGCCCTCGATGCCGCGCACGCCGAACCCGCCGGGGATGCAGATGCCGTCCACGTCGGCGAGCTGCCGCGCGGCCCCCTCCACCGTCTCGCAGTCGTCGCTGACGACCCACTGCACCGTCACCCGCGTGGCGTTGGCGAACCCGCCCGCGCGCAGCGCCTCGGTGACGGACAGGTAGGCGTCGGGCAGGTCCACGTATTTGCCGACGAGCGCGATCGTCACGGCGTGCCGCGGCTCGTGCACGGCCTGCAGCACGCCGGCCCAGCGACCCCAGACGACCTCGCCGGCGACCAGCCCGAGCGCGTCGGTGATCGTCACGTCCAACCGCTGCTGGTGCAGCATCTGCGGGATGTCGTAGATGCTGAATGCATCGGTGGCGTTCACCACCGCGTCCTCGTCCACGTCGCACATCAGCGCGATCTTGCGCTTGTTCGCCTCCGACACCGGCCGGTCGCTGCGCAGCACCAGCGCGTCGGGCTGGATGCCGATGGAGCGCAGAGCGGCGACGGAGTGCTGGGTCGGCTTGGACTTCTGCTCGCCTGCGGTATTCAGGTACGGCACCAGCGACACATGGACGAAGAAGACGTTGCGGCGCCCCAGCTCGTGGCGCACCTGCCGCGCGGCCTCCAGGAACGGCTGGCTCTCGATGTCGCCGACCGTGCCGCCGATCTCGGTGATGATCACGTCCGGCTGCGGATCGTCGGATGCCTGCAGGCGCATGCGTCGGCGGATCTCGTCGGTGATGTGCGGGATCACCTGCACGGTGTCGCCCAGGTACTCGCCCCGCCGCTCCTTGGCGATCACCTGCGAATAGATCTGCCCGGTCGTCACGTTCGCGGCTTCACTCAGGTCGATGTCCAGGAACCGCTCGTAGTGGCCGATGTCCAGGTCGGTCTCGGCGCCGTCGTCGGTGACGAACACCTCGCCGTGCTGGAACGGGTTCATGGTGCCCGGATCCACGTTCAGGTACGGGTCCAGCTTCTGCATGACCACCCGCAACCCGCGCGCGGTCAGCAGATTGCCCAGACTCGCGGCGGTCAGGCCCTTGCCCAGGGAGGAGACCACACCCCCCGTGACGAAGACGTGCTTCGTCGTCCTGCCGTTCACACCCGTGCTGCCCGTGCCCGCCCCTGCATCCACCACGGAGTTCGATCCTATGGCAGGCGGACCGACGGGACCGGCGGATCAGCGGCAGCGGAGGTGGAGGTGGAGGTGGAGGTGGAGGTGGAGGTGGAGGTGGAGGTGGAGGTGGAGGCAGGGCGATCACGCGGTGCCGGCGAGGGCGAGCAGTTCGCGGGCGTGGGCGAGCGCGGTCTCGCTCGATTCCAGCCCGGAGAGCAGCCGGGCCATCTCGGCGACGCGGGCCGCCCCCTGCAGCCGCGCGACGGTGGAGGCGGTCACCTCGCCGTCCGGGTTCTTCGTGACCCGCAGGTGGTTCGTCGCGAAGGCGGCGACCTGGGCCAGATGGGTGACGACGATGACCTGGCTGGTGTCGGCCAGCCGGGCCAGCCGCTTGCCCACCTCGATCGCCGCCGCTCCGCCGATGCCGGCGTCCACCTCGTCGAACACGAACGTGGGTACCGGATCGGTGCCGGCCAGCACCACCTCCAGCGCCAGCATCACGCGCGAGAGCTCGCCGCCGGATGCGCCCCGGGCGACGGGCCGCGGCTCGGCTCCCGGATAGGCCTGCAGCAGCAGCTGCACCGTGTCGCGGCCGGTCGACCCGGGCTCCTCGCGGCTGGCGACGTCGACCATCAACTGTGCACTGCCCATCGCCAGGTCGGCCAGCTCGGCGGTGACGGCGCTCGCGAGTCGTTCCGCCGCTGCGGAACGGGCGGCCGACAACTCGGCGGCGAGTTCGCCGACCAGTCGCTCGTCCTCGGCGTCCGACGCGGCCAGCGCGTCGATGCGCTCGGAGTCGGAGTCGAGCTCCAACAGCCGGTCGCCGCCCGCGCTGGCGAAGTCGAGTACCTCGGTCAGGCTCGGGCCGTACTTGCGGGCGAGCACCGCCAACTCGTTGATGCGCTGCTGCGTGAACGCGAGCTGGCCCGGCGCGTCCGGGTCGAGTCCGTCCAGGTAGCCGGCCAGGTCCGCCGCGGCATCGACGGCGAGTGCCGCAACGGTCGTCAGCTGCTCGGCGAGGGCGGCAAGCGCCGGGTCGAGGGGTGCGGCGCGCTCCACGGCCCGCCGCGCGGCGTCCAGCAGTCCGAGCGCGTCCGGGGCACCGCCCACGTCGTCGGAGCTGAGCGCCTCGTGGGCGAACGCCGCCGCCAGCCGCAGCTCGTCCTGGTTGCCGAGCCGCTCCGCGGCGGCGGCGAGGGCCACGTCCTCCTCGGGCTGCGGTGCCACGCCCTCGATCTCGGCGAGCGCGGCGCGCAGCTCGTCCGCCTCGCGGGTGCGCGCATCGCGCTCCGCGACGACGGCGGCGAGCTGCTCGCGATTGGCCCGCCAGCGGTGGTACGCGTGGGTGTACCGCTCGAAGACAGCAGCGACGGCGCCGCCTGCGAACCGGTCGAGCATCTCGCGCTGCGTCGCCGGCGACTTCAGGCGCAGCTGTTCGGACTGGCCGTGCACCGCCACCAGGCGACCGGCCAGCTCGGCCAGCACACCGACCGGCACGCTCCGGCCGCCGACGGTGACCCGGTTGCGGCCCTCCGCAGACACCGACCGGCTTACGAGCAGCTCGGCGGCGGCGTCGCCGACCGGCTCCAACTCGCCGCCGGCCTGCTCCACCCGGGTGGCCACGTCGCCCGCGACCGGGACCAGCCAGCGCCCCTCCGCGACCGCCGATCCGGTTCGGCCCCGCACCATCGACGAGTCGGCGCGACCCCCGAGCAGCAGCGACAGCGCAGTGATCACCATCGTCTTGCCGGCGCCGGTCTCGCCCGTCAGCGCGGTGAAGCCGGCCCCGAGCGGCAACTCCGCGGACTCGATCACGCCGATGCCGCGGATGCCGATCGACTCGATCACAGTCGCCGCCCGCGACGCTCCCGGCGCATCGCGAATGACGCCATCACGAGTCGGCGGGGCCGCGCCAGCCGGCGACCGGCAGATCGAACTTCTGCACGAGGCGGTCGGTGAAGCGGCCGGTGTGCAGGCGGGCCAGGCGAACCGGCACCTCGGACGCGCGCACCTCCACCCGGGCGCCCGCGGCCAAGGGCACCGTGCGCCTGCCGTCGCACCAGAGCACCCCGGTCGCGGCGGTGCGGCGCAGCACCTCGACGGCCAGCACGGACTCCGGCGGTACGACGAGCGGCCGGGCGAACAGGGCGTGCGCCGACAGCGGAACGCAGAGCATCGCCCGCAGGTTCGGCCAGACCACCGGTCCGCCGGCGCTGAAGCCGTAGGCGGTCGACCCCGTCGGGGTGGAGACGACGACGCCGTCGCAGCCGAAGGACGACAGCGGCCGGGAGTCGACCTCGATCACGACCTCCAGCATGCGCTCCCGGCTGGCCTTCTCCACGGTCGCCTCGTTCAGGGCCCAGTCGCGGTGGACCACCTCGCGGCCCTGCAGCACCTGCACGTCGAGCGTCATGCGCTCCTCGACGTCCCATTCGGCGGCGATCACACGGCGGATGCTGTCGGTCAGGTCCTCCCGCTCGCTCTCGGCGAGGAACCCGACGTGGCCCAGGTTCACCCCGAGGATCGGTGCGCCGGTACCGCGGGCCATCTCGGCCGCTCGCAGGATCGTTCCGTCGCCGCCCAGCACGACGACCAGCTCCAGATCGCCGAGCGACACATCCGTCCCCAGCACCGCGATCCCGGACAGCGGTCCACGGGCTCGCTCCAGGTCGGTGCGCTCCTGCACGGTGAGTGCGGGCGTGATGCCGCCGGCGCGCAGCAGGTCGAGCACGCCGAGCGCGGCGTCGATGGAGTCGTCCCGACCGGTGTGCGCGACGACCGCGACGTAGCGGGTCCGCTCATCCGGGGCGGGGGCGGTGCTGGCGGCTTCGGTCACCGGCTCCTCCGTCGTGTCGGCGCCGTCAGATCCGTCAGGCGCGTCGCCCATTCTGTCGGATGCGTGCCGGAGGGTCCCGAGAGCCGGACGAGCACCTCGCGGTTGCCGGATTCGCCGGCGATCGGCGACTCGATCAAACCCGCCGTCCCGAGGCCCAGCCGCCACGCGTCGGTCAGCACATCCTCGACGGCGGATCGGCGAAGCCCCGGGTCGCGCACCACGCCGCCGCCAATGCGCGGCCGGCCCACCTCGAACTGCGGCTTGACGAGCAGCACCAGGTCGGCGGTCGGCGCCGCCACGGCGGCGAGCGCCGGCAGCACCTGCCGCAGGGAGATGAAGGACAGATCGGCGACGACCACTCCGGGCGCGCCGGATTCGCCGGTCGCCGCGAGCAGACCCGCGGAGTCGAGGAAGCGCACGTTCATGCCCTCCACGGCGATCACCCGCTCGTCGCCGGCGATGCGGGGATCCAGCTGACCGTGGCCCACATCGATCGCCAGCACCCGTCGCGCTCCCCGGGCGAGCAGCACCTGCGTGAAGCCCCCGGTGCTCGCTCCGGCGTCCAGGGCGAGCCGGCCGGCCACGGGCAGATCGAAGGCCGTCAGCGCAGCATCCAGCTTCAGCGCGGCCCTGCTCACCCATCCGTCGTCCTGCACGTCCAGCGCCGCCGCCGCCGAGACCGGCTGCGCGGGCCGCAGCACCACGACCCCGTCCACGCGCACGGCGCCGTCACGGATCAGGCGGGCAGCCACGGTGCGGGATCGGACGAGGCCCCGGTACAGCAGCTCGGCGTCGAGCCGCCGGGTCGTCAGAACGCCGCCACCGTCAGGAAGTCGCCGGCGGTTCGAGCCGCTCCACCAGGCGGTCGACCAGCTCGCGGTAGCGTGCGGCGCGCTCCTCCAGCGGCGCCTGCTCGGTCTCGCTCAGTGCGGCACTGATCTGTTGTTCGTCGCTCGCCATGACGACCATCACCGTACCGGCGGGTCAGCGGGCCGCGACGGAGCGCACGGGCAGGGAGCGCACCGCGTCGGGGATGCGCAGCGCGTAGGCGCCGACGCCCGCCGACCACACCGCGGCGCAGCAGGCGCGCAGCACATCGACGGGATCCCCGTCGCGCACCACCTGCAGGTCCTGGCCCTGCACCCGCGCCACCGCCCGACCGACGTGCGCGCCGTCCCGCTTCATCCGCACCTCCGGGTACGGCTGCAGCAGACCGGCCAGATCGCGCAGGATGTAGTCCGGTCGGGCCTGCTCGCCGGCGGCGAGCAGGGGCAGCACGCCGTCGACCCCGGTCAGCACCATCGCGGAGGGCATGCCCGCAGCGACGGCGCCCGCGATGTCTGTGTCGATCCGGTCGCCGACGAACAGCGGACGCTTCGCGCCGAAGCGGGCGACGGCCGCGTCGAAGATCGGCCGCTGCGGCTTGCCCGCCACCAGGGGCAACCGCCCGACCGCGGAGTGCACGGCGGAGACGAGCGTGCCGTTCCCGGGGGCGATCCCGCGGTCGACCGGGATCGTCCAGTCGGTGTTCGTCGCGACCCACAACCGGTCGGGGTCGGCGAGCGCGAAGGAGGCTTCCGCCAGGTCCTTCCAGCCGACCTCCGGCGCGAAGCCCTGCGCGACCGCGTCGGGGGCGTCGTCCGCGGAGTCGACGACCGTGAATCCGGCCTCGCGCACCACGGTCGTCAGCCCGTCCCCGCCGATCACCAGCACCCGGGCACCTGGACTCAGGTGCTCGGCGAGCAGCACGACGGCGGCCTGCGGCGAGGTGACGACCTGGTCGTCGGTCACCATCAGCCCGAATCCCCGCAACTGGTCGGCGACCACGTCGGGCCGCCGCGAGGCGTTGTTCGTGATGTAGCCGACCGTGACACCCCGTTCGCGCACGGCCGCCAGGGTGTCGACCGCGTTCGGCACCGCCGACCTGCCCACGTAGACCACGCCGTCCAGGTCGAGCAGCAGGACATCGGTGTCGCCGAGGGGAATCCGGTCAGCCTTCATTCGCGCGATCCTGCTCAGTCGCGGGTGCGGCCTCGGAGCCGGGTTCGGGGTCGGGCTCGGGCGGAAGCTCCTCCACTGTCACGTCGACGGAGTCCTGCTCGTCGCCGAGCGAATCGAGCAGCTCGCCGGCTCGGGTCGCCCGCTGGGCGAATGCTGCAGCCTCGCCGGCGTGACCGAGGTCCTCGTGGACCGCCGCGTAGGCGAAGTAGAGCTCGGGCGACCAGGGGTAGAGCCGCGCATCGTCCCGGGGAGCGCGATCCAGCTCGTCGAGGGCCGCCGCGGGGTCGCCCAAGTCCAGGCGGGCTCCGGACATCGCGATGGACAGAGAGACCTGCGCGGCGACGGGCAGGACCGCCCGGTCGACGGTCCGGCCGAGTTCCAGTGCCCGCTCCGGACGCCCCATCCCGCGTTCGCTGTCGACCATCAGGCCGATCTGGTCGTCGGATCCCGAGATTCGGCGAAAGGTGCGCAGCTCCCGTAGTGCGAGGGCGAAGTCCCCCACGGCGTACGCCGTGATCGCAACGCTCTCCCGCACGATGGCGATGCGGCCGGCTCGACGGCCGGCAGCCAATGCGTGCCGGTGGGCCAGCTGCACGTCGGAGTCGATCAGGCGGGACGCCATCACCAGGTGGCGGGCGACCTCGTCGGCGTTCTCCTTGGACAGGGTCTTCAACTCTGCCCGCGCGGAGCGATCCAGCTCGTTCGGCTTCAGGTCGTCGGGCAGGGCCGGCTCGTCGGCCCGCTCGGCGTTCCGAGGGCGCTCCGCGTCGGGACGTTGGCCGGCGCGACGGTCCGGACCTCCACGCCGGTCGGCGAACGCGCTGTCACGCGGTCCCCCGGCATGCCGGCGGGTGTCGCGCGGCGCCGGCACCCGATCACCAGGCGCACGCCGGACGGGAGCACTGCCGCGGTGGCGGCCGCCACCGTCCGGAACACCTGGCCGGTCGGCCCGCTGCGGCCTGGAATGCCGTGCTCCGGCCGGTCGGTCGTCCCGGCGGCGCCGAGGCTCTTCGTCGGGCTCGCGATCCTCAGCCACGCATCTCCTTCGGCGAATCCAACGACACCACCCCTTAACGACAGCGAGGCCACCCGGAAATCCGGCTGGCCTCGTGTCGTGAAAAGAAGTCCGGCGGTGTCCTACTCTCCCACGGGGTCCCCCCCGCAGTACCATCGGCGCTGAGAGTCTTAGCTTCCGGGTTCGGAATGTGACCGGGCGTTTCCCTCTCGCTATGGCCGCCGAAACACTATGGATGTCTCGGGTCCCGTTCGTGAGAACCCTCCGTGACCGAAGAGCTCCCATAAGCGGGATGCCGGTTCCCGTACATCGGGAACCACAAAGTGGACGCGAGCAACAGTCTTCATACTGCTGTCCAAACTGCCTGCTGACGAATCAACAGAGAGGTTGGGTAATCAAGTCATCGGCTTATTAGTACCGGTCAGCTCCACAGGTCTTTCGTCCCTGCTTCCACATCCGGCCTATCAACCCAGTCGTCTACTGGGAGCCTCTCTCCAAAAGGAACGGAAGTCTCATCTCGAAGACGGCTTCCCGCTTAGATGCTTTCAGCGGTTATCCGGTCCGAACGTAGCCAATCAGCGGTGCTCCTGGCGGAACAACTGACACACCAGAGGTTCGTCCATCCCGGTCCTCTCGTACTAGGGATAGATCTTCTCAAACTTCCAACGCGCGCAGCGGATAGGGACCGAACTGTCTCACGACGTTCTAAACCCAGCTCGCGTACCGCTTTAATGGGCGAACAGCCCAACCCTTGGGACCTACTCCAGCCCCAGGATGCGACGAGCCGACATCGAGGTGCCAAACCATGCCGTCGATATGGACTCTTGGGCAAGATCAGCCTGTTATCCCCGGGGTACCTTTTATCCGTTGAGCGACACCGCTTCCACACGCAACTGCCGGATCACTAGTCCCGACTTTCGTCCCTGCTCGACCTGTCAGTCTCACAGTCAAGCTCCCTTGTGCACTTACACTCGACACCTGATTGCCAACCAGGTTGAGGGAACCTTTGGGCGCCTCCGTTACT
>NZ_CAXUGX010000014.1:0-49186 GCF_964250715.1 uncultured Amnibacterium sp. | reverse complement strand
GGGGCTATAGCTCAGGCGGTTAGAGCGCTTCGCTGATAACGAAGAGGTCCCAGGTTCAAGTCCTGGTAGCCCCACGTGCCCATGGCGCCGCCGCCGCTCCTGCGGCGGCGCGTCGTGGGCAGTCCGCTTCGGCCGGGAACCGGCCTTCGCTCCCGTTCCAGAGGTCGGCCGGCGGGCCGTCGTCGGCGGTCCGAGCCGGCGTTGGGCGGCGGGAATCGGCTCTGAGCGAAGGACCCGGACTGCCCACGACACGCGCCGCAGCCGACCTCGGGTACGGAAGCGGAGGCCGGTTGCCGGCCGCAGCGGACTACCCACGACCCGCGCCGCCGCCGACCTCGGGTACGGGAGCGGAGGCCGGTTCCCCGCCGCAGCGGACTACCCACGACCCGCGCCGCAGAAGCGGCGGCGCGGAAATAAGCACGTGGAGACGAGGGGAATCGAACCCCTGACCTCCTGCTTGCAAAGCAGGCGCTCTACCAATTGAGCTACGCCCCCGGGCGGTGACTCCATGATGCCGTACTCGGCGTGCGGGTGACGGGCGTCAGTTGTGGGACTTGGCGAGTGCCTTCACGAACTTCGGGGCGTTGATCGTGCCCCAGCCGGAGGCCAGGTCGTAGCCGCGCTTCGCCGTGTAGCCCTTGATGCCGCCGAAGGAGTTGTTGCCGCGAGTGACATCCACGATGCCCTTGCTCGCCTTGCCATCCAATTTGTACAGGGCGGCGTTGATGGTGCCGAGCCGATGTTCGGCGAGCTGGTCGGCCAGGGCGACGACGCCGGCGAAGATCGGGGTCGCCTCGCTGGTACCGCCGACCAGGTAGTAGCCGGCTGGCAGGTTGGGGACGTTCGGCAGTCCGAGGTAGACGAGCGCCGAGCCGTCGACGGCGGCGCTCATCGAGATGTCCGGGGTGCCGCGATGCGACCCGGTGATCTTCTTGACTCCGTTCTGGAACGCGGGCCGGGAGAAGACCTTCGACGTACCGCCACCGCCGGCGCCGTAGCCGTCGTTCCACACCACGTCCTTCTGCAGCCGATCGCCGGAGAGGGCGAGCGAGAGCTGCGTGCCGCCGATGCTGGTGACGAGCGGGTCGCTGGATGGCCAGGAGTCGACGCGGTGGGAGTAGAGCGTCTCGCCGTCGCGCTTGACATCGGTGACGCCGGTGTCGCCCGATGCACCGAGGACCGTGATGTGCGCTTTTGCGGCCGACTTGAAGACGGCGCGCAGCCGCCCGATATCGCCCTTGGGATCGGGGAACGTGTTCTCGGTCGCTCCGAAGCTCTGGCTGATCACGTCGGCCAGGCGATGGTCGACCACGTACCGCTCGGCCTGGACGATCTCTGGAAACCCCTGGATGCCCTCGGCCTCCGAGACCGGTGTCTCGACCAGCAGGATTGTCGCATCCGGCGCGATCGCGTGGGCGTATTCGACGTCGAGCGTGGTCTCGAACGCCCAGTCCTGCTGCTCGATGTTCGACGGATCGAACGCCGGCACTACCCCGACGGGCTGGATGATCTGCACCTGCGTGTGGGCCAGCCCGAAGTCGGTATCGAAGACGTCGAGGTCCTGCTGGATGGTGGGCGACCCGAACGCGTCCACGATGGCGATGGTGCGGCCGCGCCCGGTGACGCCCTGTCGGTACAGGGTGTTGAAGCCGTACGCCCTGCGGTACTGCTTCGGCGAGTAGCAGGCCACGCCGAAGGCGGTCTGGCAGTTCGCGGTCGTCGGCGGCGTCTCGGCGCGGTGGGTGAACTTGTGCGGCACGTTCGCCGACGCGGGGACGGGCACCGGGAGCGGGGCAGCCGAGGCGGGCAACTCCGTGCCTGCTGCGCTTACCCCCGATGCGCCGACCCCCGATGCGCCGACCAGGACGACGGCGATGGCGACCGCGGTCACCGACGCGGCGAGCCGTCGTCGGATGTGGGAAGCCAGGCGCACGGACGCTCCTCGAGTCGCAGGGGTGGGTGCGCTCAACCTACGAGCAGGTGCCCGCCCCGCCAAACGCCGACGCGGGATCGTGACCGATCAGGACCGGATCGGCTCCCGAGTCACTGCGGGTCGCCGATCCCGATGCTCGCCAGCTGCAGGTTGTGATCGCTGCCCTGGTACGACTTCTGGAATCGTTCGCCGTCGATGTGCAGCACGTTCGCGTACGAGTACGACCTGGCGTTGCCGTGCGTCAGGATGAAGTCGATGCGGCTGGTGTTGTAGCGGTGCGGCACCGCGGTGGTCGGATAGCCGGGGTCGGTACCCCCGCCGCCGTTGTGGCCGTTGAAGGTCGCGTAGCGCGCTCCTGTGCGGTGCGACGTCGCAGCCGCGTCCGTGTAGCCCGCCTTCACCAGAATGGCGGTCGCCGGCTTCGCGTTGCGGATGGGGTCGCTGTTGAAGTCGCCGCCCATCACGATCGGCAGGTTCGCCGAGTCCATCTGCGCGAGGTACGCCGCTGCCGCCGTGGTGACGGCCGCGTGCATCGCGGTCATGTTCGGGCCCGAGTCGATCGCGGGAAGGTGCACGGCGACCGCGTAGAACTCCCGGCCGGACGCCAGCTTGAACTTGGCCCAGGACCACCACCGGTCCTGCACGCCCGACTGGCGGATGCCGAGGTCGATCGCCGGCGACAGGAACCCGTGCGACTCCAGCGTCATCGCGGCCGGGTTGTAGAAGATCTGGGCGCCGGAGGTGATCTGGCCCCCCAGGTTGTGCTTGGCGGATTGCGCCAGCACCTGCTGGTACGCATCGCCGGTCGCGGCCTTCAGCGGCGTGGCGCCGCTGTTCAGCAGGGAGGCCAGCTCCGACAGCGCGGTGGCGCAGTAGGTGTGCGGACCCTTGGTGTTATGGGTGTGGTTGACACACTTGGGGTCGATCTTGTGGGTGTCGAGCTCGGAGGTCAGGAACAGGTCGGGCTGCGCCTTCAGCACGGTCTTGGCGATCCGCTCCTTGCGGGCGCTCCACTGGTCGGTGCTGGAGAAGTGCTCGGTCGCGGTGTAGCTCTGCACGTTCAGCTCGGCGACCTTCAAGCGGTCGGCGGTCGCCGGTGCCGGATCCGACCCGGCGAGCGCGGATGACGCGAGCGTCGAGATGCGGTAGGAGTCGCCGATGTCGAAGTGCAGATGCATCGCCGGCTTCGCCGCGGTCGAGTTGGACTGCACGACGCGCACGAACACGAAGTTGCCCGTGCCCGCGCCGAGCGACTTGCGGTACTTCTCGGGCACGGTGAGCAGCACGCTGTGGGTCGTCGCGGGGTACCAGGCGCTCCGGAAGTGCATCGCGGTCGTGGTGCTCTCCCCGCCCGCGATGATCCCGACCTTGGTAGCCCGGCCGCCGCCCGACCACGTGACCTGCACCTGGTCGGGTCCGGCGGGTGAGGCGTGCACGTCGCTGACCGCGTACGGGTAGCCGTCCGCCGGCGTCGCGTGCGCGGTCGCCGCAGCCATGGCGGTGGCGGGGCTGACGGCTCCGGTGGCACGGTTCGCCGTGACGGCCACGAAATAGCGCGTGCCGTTGTGCAGCTTCGTCAGCTGGACGTGCTGCGTCGTGGTGTGTACGGAGTGGGCGCCCGCGAGGGACGCCTTGGCGGCGTAGCGAACGGTGTAGCTGGCCGCACCGGCGACCTTGGACCAGGCCGCGGTGACGGTGTGGTCGCCGGCGGTCAACTGCACCCGGGGTCCGGCGACCGCTGCCTGGGCCGCATCGACCGTGGTCAGCGCGACCGCCGCCGGAAGCAGGCCGATGGCGAGTGCGATGGCCGTCGCCCGGCGTCCGCGCCGCGGTGAAGCGGTCGCGCATCGCGCCACCGACCTGGGCATGTCTGATCTGCGCATGTCGTTTCTCCCCCAAGAACCGCAACTGCAAGGGGCGAACGTACCCCGGGCGGGGGCAGGGGTCTGTACCCCAGTGCGTGTGTCAGCACTTAGGGGGACCCTGAATACTCACCCCCTGTACCCCGTTTCGGCCGGTCATCCCGCGCGTGTCGCGAGACGTGCCGTCTTTTGGGGGTGAGCTGAGGGCTGCTCGACGCGCGGCGCTCCTCGAGGAGGCGCTATTCGATGCGGTCCTATCGAACGAATTCGGCGCGCTCGCCGATCAGGTCGTCGGTCAGGGCGTCCGGAGTGCCGAACCGGTGCGCGCTGATGCTGATGGACTGCTCGTGCAGGAAGGGCAGCAGCTCGATCCGCCCCGCCGTGGTGACTGGATCGCCCCAGACCGCCAGGTCGGCCGACCCGCCTGCGCTGCGCAGTGTCGCGGCGGTCGATCCGCCGATCAGCCGCACGCGTCCCCGCAGGGCGGGATCGGCTTCGATGCGCACGGCGATCCCCAGATCGCGGAGCAGATCGGCGACACCCCGCTCCGGCGGCTGGGCGGCCGAGACGACCAGGTCACCGCCGGCCCGAAACCCTGCGGCCAGGACGCGCAGCACGTCCCGATTCTCGGAATCGGCCTCGACGCGCACGGTGACCGGTACCGGCAGATAGCGGAACAGGTTCCGTTCGGCCGTCAGGCCGGCGAGTTCGCGTGTGCGACCGAACTCCCGCTGCCACCAGGCGGCGTCCGATTCGATCGCCGCGCGCAGCCACTCGACGTCCGGTTCAGGCAGTCGCGTCGCTGCATCGAGTACGGCAGCGATATGGCCGATCGGCCGCTCTGCCGCACGCTCCACGGCCACCCCGTCCGGCTCCCAGCGACCGAGTCCCAGCAGATAGTTGGGTCCGCCGGCCTTCGTGCCCGGTCCGACCGTGGAGCGCTTCCAGCCGCCGAAGGGCTGCCGCCCGACGATCGCTCCGGTGGTACCGCGATTCACGTAGAGATTCCCGGCCTGCACGGCGCCGAGCCACGTGCCGATCTCGTCGGGTTCGAGCGACTGCAGCCCGGCGGTCAGCCCATAGTCGACCGCGTTCTGCAGCTCGAGCGCCTGCTCCAGGGAGTCGGCCTGCATCAGCCCCAGCACCGGGCCGAAGTACTCGATGCGATGGAACTCGGAGCCGGGCCGCACGCCGGTGCGGATGCCGGGCGTCCACAGCTTGCCCTCGGAATCCAATTGCTTCGGCTTGAGCAGCCACCGCTCCCCGTCGCCGAGGCTCGTCAGCCCTTCCAGCAGCTTGCCCTGCGCCGGCTCGACGATCGGTCCCAGCTTGGTGGTCGGCACGTCGGCGGCACCGACGGGCAGGGACGCCACCGCGTCGGTCAGCTGCCCGAGGAACCGCTTGGAGTGGCCGACCGAGCCGACGAGGATCGCCAGGCTCGCGGCGCTGCACTTCTGGCCCGCATGGCCGAACGCGGATGAGACGAGGTCCTTGACCGCCAGGTCCAGATCCGCCGACGGCGTGATGACCATCGCGTTCTTGCCGCTGGTCTCGGCGAGCATGGCCAGGTCGGGCCGGATGCGGCGGAACAGGGCGGCCGTCTCGTACGCGCCGGTCAGGATCACCCGGTCGATCCGCGCGTCACCGACAAGTTCGGACCCGAGCGAGTCCTCGTCCACCTGCAGGAAGGTCAGCACGTCGCGGGGTACGCCCGCGTCCCACAGGATCTCGGCGAGCAGCGCGCCGCAGCGGCTCGCCGGACCGGCGGGCTTCAGCACCACCGCGCTGCCGGCGGCCAGCGGGGCGAGCGTCGACCCGGCAGGGATCGCCACCGGGAAGTTCCAGGGCGGCGTCACCAGCGTCAGCGCCGCCGGAGTGAAGCGCGCGCCGTCGACCTGCTCCAGTTCCAGCGCCCGCTCGGCGTAGTAGTGGGCGAAGTCGATGGCCTCGCTGACCTCGGGGTCGCCCTGATCCAGGGTCTTGCCCGTCTCGGCCATCATCACCTGGATCAGGTCCGCGCGACGCGCCTCGAGGGCTTCTCCGGCCCGGTGCAGGATCGCCGCACGCTCTGCGGCGGGCCGGGCGCCCCACGCGTCGCCTGCCGCCCGCGCGGCACCGAGCAGCCGATCGAGCTCGGCCGGATCGGTGACGGTGTGGGTCGCGAGGGTCTCGACGCCCAGGTCGGCGGTCGCCGCATCGCGGTGGATCGCGGCACCCCACTCGCGCACGGCACCCACCGACGGGTCGCTGTCGATCGCGTTCGTGAACGGGGAACCGGTCACGGTCGGGCGCAGCCCGTCGCGGTGCGGTGCCGGCACGGTGTCGTCGAGGGCCGCGAGCGAGTCGACGAAGCGCTGCCGCTCCCGTTCGAACAGCGCCTCGTTGGTGCTGAGGTCGAAGACGGACGACATGAAGTTGTCGTCGCTCGCCCCCTCCTCCAGCCGCCGGACCAGGTAGGCGATCGCGACGTCGAACTCCTTCGGATGGACGACGGGGGTGTAGACGAGCAACTCGCCGACGTCCTGCCGCACCGCCTCGGCCTGCCCGGTGGCCATGCCGAGCAGCATCTCGAACTCGACGGCGTCCCGCACGCCGCGGTCGCCGGCCAGCAGCCAGGCGTGGGCGGCGTCGAACAGGTTGTGCCCGGCGATGCCGAGCCGGACCGCGTCGGTGCGCTCCGGGGTCATCGCCCAGTCGAGTACCCGCTTGTAGTTGGTGTCGGTCTCCAGCTTGGTGTGCCAGGTGGCCAGGGGCCAGTCGTGCAGGGACGCCTCCACCTGCTCCATGGGCAGGTTCGCGCCCTTGACCAGGCGCACCTTGATCGGTGCTCCGCCACGACTGCGACGATCGGCGGCCCACTCCTGCAGGCGCATCATCGCGCCGAGGGCGTCCGGCAGATAGGCCTGCAGCACGATGCCGGCCTTCATCCCGGTGAACCGCGGCGTATCCAGCAACCGCATGAACACCGCCATCGTGGTGTCCAGGTCCTTGTACTCCTCCATGTCCAGGTTGATGAAGGTGCCGGAGCGCAGCGCCGTGTCGTACAGGGGAGTCAGACGCCGGACCACGTCGTCGACGGCGGCATCGAACGCCCAGGGGCTGTGCGGCGCGACCGCGGCGGAGACCTTGATGGAGACGTAGTCCACGTCGGGCCGGCGCAGCAGGGCGAGCGTGCCCTTCAGCCGTCGGTCGGCCTCCCGCTCCCCGAGGACGGCCTCGCCCAGCAGGTTGACGTTCAGGCCCAGCCCGGCCCGGCGCAGCCGGGCGATACTGCGGCCCAGGCGGCGGGGTGTGGCGTCGATGACCAGGTGCGCCACCATCCGGCGCAGAGCGATGCGGGCCGCCGGTACGACGATCCAAGGGAGGATCGGCGCGACCAGTCCGCCGAGCCGCACCAGCAGCTTGAGCGGCAGGGGCAGGAAGCGCGGCACGTTCGGGGCGATCTCGGCCAGCCGCTTCGCCGCTGCGCGAAGATCCTCTGGGCGGACGACGCCGTCGACGAAGCCGGTGGTGAACTTCAGGCCGCGGGGGTCGCGCAGCACACCGGCCAGGCGCACCGCGGCCGCGTCCGGCCGCACCGACGAAGCGCGCTGCAACCAGGTTCGGACGAGTGCGATGGATCGGTCGGCCAACTCGGGGTCGTCTGCGCGCTCAGGCACAGAGAAAGCCGCACCCGCGTGCTCGACGGTCAGTCGGGGGGTCTGGTCCGTGGTCATCCGTCGAGTCCGTTCCGCTTCTGTCGTGGTCAGCCTGTGTGGGGGATCTCCTGCCCGCCTGAACAGCGACGGCTGATCACTGCGACGGCTGGCATTGCGACCGTCGAACAGAGCGACGGCCGAATACAGCGGTGGGCTACGCGACCGGCGTATCCGTGCCCGGAGCGATCTCCGGCTCATCGTCGGCGACCCACAGGTCATCGTCGGCGCGCAACGTCTGCCACACCGCGTAGCCGATGCCGATGAGGGCCAGGATTCCGAGGGTCAGGCCGACGATGGAGCCGGTCCCCGGGCCGCTCTTCTTCGTGGGCAGCGCCTTCTGTGCGACCTTGACGGTGGCTGCACCCTTGGCGGCCTTCACGACCGCGTCACGGCCCTTGTTGCTGCCGGCGACGGTCTTCGCTGCCTTGGTGGCACCCTTGGCGCCCTTGCCCGCGACCTTCGCAGCGCCCTTGCCGGTGAGCTTGGCGCCCTGTTTGGTCACGACCGAACCGGCTTTGCCGGCCGCGTCGGTCACGCGGCCTCTGGCGGTTCCGCCGAGTGCAGCGGCCGCAGCGGCGGCGCTCGCCACTGCGGGGACCGCGCCGTTGAACACCGCATTGTTGGCACCGGCCGCAACGGTGGTGGCGAACTCGGCGCCCCGGGTGACGGCCGGCCCCACCCGGTCGGCGTAAGTGGTCTTGGCTCGCGGCGCCCACTCCTCGCGGCTGAGGTGTCCGGCCTGCTTGCTCGCCTCGCGGGCCACGCCGGTCGCTCGCGACAGGACCGCCTGCTGGTCGCTCCACAGCTGGCTGGCGTCCGCTCGCAGCGCGTTCAGTTCCTTCGTCCGTTGTTTGGTGACCATGGTCGACCTTCTCTCGTGCGGTGGGCCGTGAACGTCCGACCTATCCTGCCATCGGACGCGCTGCACGAGACCTGAAAGTCGCCGATGCGCGGATGCGGAGCTGCACGCCGCCCGACCTGTGCGGGGGAGCCGCGATGCCAGACTGAACCAATGACGCAATCGACCGCCACAGCCACCCTGCACACCACCCAGGGCGACATCCGGGTGAACCTGTTCGGCCTGCACGCACCGAAGACGGTCCGCAACTTCGTGGGCCTCGCGACCGGCACGCAGGAGTGGAAGCACCCGCAGACGGGCCGTCCGGGCGATGGCCCGCTGTACGCCGACATCGTGTTCCACCGCATCATCCCGAACTTCATGATCCAGGGCGGCGATCCGCTCGGCACGGGGACCGGCGGTCCCGGGTACGAGTTCGACGACGAGATCAATCCCGAACTCGACTTCACCAAGCCCTACATGCTCGCCATGGCGAACGCCGGCAAGCGCGGCGGTCACGGCACCAACGGGTCGCAGTTCTTCATCACGACCGCGGCGACCACCTGGCTGCAGGGCGCGCACACCATCTTCGGCGAGGTGGCGGACGCCGAGTCGCGGACGGTCGTCGACGCCCTCGGCGCCGTGCCCACCGACCGGGCGGACCGCCCCGTGCAGCAGCAGGTGCTGACCTCCGTCTCGGTCGATGAGGTCTGACGATCGCTCCGCGGCACCGGTGACGCCGGCGAGGTCGCCGATCAGGGTGCGGCGATGAGTACGGCGATGACGGCGCGCCGACTGTGGCGACGCTCGGGTCGATACCGGCCGCACACCATGACCGGGGCCGTCGTCGCCGTGACGGTTGCGGTCTACGTGGTCGAGGTGCTGTTCCCGGGGCCCGTGGTCGGTGCGCTGGCGTTCAGCCCGGCGAATGCGCTGGTGCAGGCAGACAGCGGCTTCCAGCCGTGGCGGATGCTGACGACGATGCTGGTGCACGCGCCGATCGACCTGCCGTACAACGTGCTGCCGATCACGCACATCCTGTTCAACATGTACGCGCTCTACCTGTTCGGCAGGCCGCTGGAGGACCTGATCGGCCGCGGCCGCTTTCTGGCGCTGTATCTGCTGAGCGGATTCGGCGGCTCGCTGGCGGTCGTCGTCGCCGCGCTCGCCGGCGTGCCCATCGGATCGGTGGTCGGTGCCTCCGGAGCCGTGTTCGGCGTGCTCGGCGCATCGGCCGTCGTGCAGCGCCGGCTCGGCGGCGACGTGCGCTACCTGGTCGTGCTGATCGCGATCAACTTCGCTCTGGCGTTCTTCATCGGCAACATCGCCTGGGAGGCCCACGTCGGCGGCCTGCTCGTGGGTGCGCTCACCGGGTGGCTGTTCGTGCAGAACCGGGGGCCGCGACGGCGCAACCGCGCGGTGCTGATCGGCGTGCTGCTCGGCGTCGGCCTGCTGGTGCTGACCGCGCTCGCCAGCGTCGTGTTCGGAGTGATCGCGCAGCGCTGAGCGCACTCGCCCGGGGGCTGTGGGCGGAGTTATCCACAGCGACACCCACAGTGTGCAGAACTACAGATCTGTGATTCCGTCGAGAACAGCGGCCGATCAGGCCTTCTGGCCGTCGGGGACGGAGGCTGTCAGCGCCAGCGCAGCGTCATCAGAAAGCCGACGAACGCGATGCCGAACCCGATCACGATGTTCCAGGAGCCGAGGCCCTGGATCGGCAGCATGCCGCCGCTGATGTAGTAGACGACGATCCACAGCAGCCCGAGCAACATGAATCCGAACATCACGGGCTTGAACCACACCGCGTTCGGCGCGTCGTCGCCGGCGAATTCGCGCTCCTGACGGCGGCCGGGCGAGGTCGTCTTCGCTGCGCGGGCCATGCCGGGCAGTGTAGCAACGCCGTGCGGAGCCGGATCGGTGCGGCGCACCCGCCTACACTCCGTACGGGTGACCCGCATTCTGGTCCTCGACAACTACGACAGCTTCGTCTACACCCTGAACGGCTACCTGCGTCAGTTGGGTGCCGAGACCGAGGTCGTGCGCAACGACGTCATCGATCCCGCCGAGCTCGGCGCACGCCTGCGCCAGTACGACGGCGTGTTGATCTCCCCCGGTCCCGGTACGCCGGGCGATGCGGGCGTCTCGGTTCCCGCGGTGCTTCGGGCCGCCGAGTCGGGCGTCCCCCTGTTCGGCGTGTGCCTCGGTCACCAGGCGATCGCGGAGGCGTTCGGCGCCACCGTGACGACCGCGGAGGAGTTGATGCACGGCAAGACGAGCACCGTGCTGCACGACGACAGCGCGCTGTTCGACGGGGTGCCGCAGCGCTTCACCGCGACGCGATATCACTCCCTGGCGGTCGTCGACGGCACCGTGCCGGATGAGCTGACCGTCACCGCGCGCACCGACGGCGGCGTCATCATGGCCGTGCAGCATCGGACCGCGCCGATCTGGGGCGTGCAGTTCCACCCGGAGTCGGTGATGACGGAGGGCGGCCATCGCATGCTGGGCAACTGGCTGGCGGCGACCGGGCTGACCGGTGCCGGCGCGGCGGCCGACGGACTGAGCCCGCGGCTCACGTCCCGTCGCAGTAGGTGATCGTGATCGTCGACCGCTGATCGACCGGCCCGGCGGGCTTGGACTGCTGGATCACCGTCTCGGAGGCGGGGCCGCATCCGCCCTTGGAGGTGAGATCGACCGACAACCCCTGCGCCTTCAGGTCGTCCGAGGCGTCCTGCACCGACTCGCTGATGACACTGGGCAGCAGTACCTGGCCGTCCGAGACCACCAGGTCGACCGTGCTGCCGGCGGACACCTGCTGGCCCGATTCCGGGTCGGCCCGCAGCACCACGTCCTTCGGGACGGTGGCCGAATGGTCGGACGTGATCGCTCCGGCCTTCAGGCCCGCCGCGTGGATGGCGTCGAGCGCCGCGCTCTCGACCCGCCCGTCGAGGCTCGGCACGCCGACCTGCTGCGGCCCCATGGACACCCACAGGTCGACGGCGCTGCCCCGGGTGATGGGAGCGTTCTCGGCGGGCCGGGTACGGATCACCGTGCCGGCGGGCGTGCTGTCGCTGGCCTGCTGATACACGAGCCCCTGCAGCTGCAGTCGCTGCAGGGCGGTCTGCGCGCTGGACTCGGTGGAGCCGACCAGCCCCTTCGGCACCGTGACGGAATCCGCCCCGAAGCCGCCGGTGGTGAGGCCGACGATCCAGATCGCGACCGCGAGCACCACGACGATCACGACCGCGATGCCGCTCCAGATCCAGGCGACCGGGGGCCGGCCGGAGGTACGCACCCGGGTGTCGTCGTCCAGGCCCAGCTGCCGGATGGCCGAGTCGGCGGTCGGG
Source organism: uncultured Amnibacterium sp. (assembly GCF_964250715.1). Lineage (GTDB taxonomy): Bacteria > Actinomycetota > Actinomycetes > Actinomycetales > Microbacteriaceae > Amnibacterium. Next base: position 37,505 of record NZ_CAXUGX010000014.1, on the reverse strand, counting down.
ACCGCTCCGCCGAACAGCTGGGTCGCCGAGTCGACCCTGGGTAGTCGCGCGACCGGCTTACGGCCGGCCAGCACCGCGTCGACGTCGTCCCGGAACGCCGCCGCGTCCTGATAGCGGTCGGCACGGTCCTTCTCCAGGGCGCGCAGTACCACCGCGTCCATCGTCTCGCTGATGCGCGGATCCACCTCGCTCGGCGTCTCGGGGCGCTCGCTGACGTGCTGGTAGGCCACCGCGACCGGGGTCTCGCCTCGGAAGGGCGCGCGCCCGGTCAGCATCTCGTACAGCACGATGCCGGTGGAGTAGAGGTCGGAGCGGTTGTCGACGGATTCGCCCTTGGCCTGCTCCGGCGAGAAGTACTGGGCGGTGCCGAGGATGGCCGTGGTCTGCGCGACCGTGGCCGAGGAGTCGCTGATGGCCCGTGCGATGCCGAAGTCCATCACCTTCACCTGGCCGGTGCGGGTCACCATCACGTTGCCGGGTTTGATGTCGCGGTGCACGACGCCCGCCCGATGGGAGTACTCGAGGGCCGTCAGGATGCCGCGCACGATGTGGGCCGCCTCGGGGGCGCTCATCGGCCCGTCGGCCACCATGTCCTTCAGCAGGCGGCCGTCGACGAACTCCATGACGATGAACGGCAACTGGGCCTCGCCGCCACCGGACTCCAGCACCGTCTCCTCGCCCGCGTCGAACACCCGCACGATGGTCGGATGGGTCATCCGCGAAGCCGCCTGTGCCTCCTGCCGGAATCGGATGCGGAACGTGGGGTCATTGGCGAGCGACGAGCGCAGCAGCTTGATCGCGACCGTCCGGCTCAGCCGGGTGTCGAAGCCCAGGTGCACCTCGGCCATGCCACCGCGGCCGATCAGACCGTCGATGCGGTACCGCCCGGCGAGGGTGCGGTCGCCGGGCGTGTTGGCCGGCAGGCGCGCGTTCGCGCCCGCGGTCACCGTGGGTGCCTGCTCGTCCATGGGTGTGGGATCAGCCGTTGGTCGGGGGTTGGGAAGCGGGGTCGCTGGCCGCGGGGTCGCTCGCGATCGGGGCGGATGTGGCCGAGGGTACGGCTGCGACCTTGACCTTCAGCTTGGGTGAATAGGCCGACATCGGCTGCCCGCAGAGTACGGCGTACTGCACGGTGATCGTCCCGTTGTCCCCCGCCACGATAGTTGCCTGCTCGGTCTTGGCCGGCGTCTCACCGTTGTCGTCCCGCGCCCCGCTGATCTTGATCTCATACCCGGATAAGGCATCGCCGCCGGCGGGGCAGGCGGTGCTCGGAGGTCGCGGCCAGCTGACCGTGAATGTCGATCCGGGGGCCACCGGGCTCGTGAACTGCGAATCCAGCACCGGCGCGGAGCCGGGGGCCGTCGGGTTCGGGACGGCGGTGTAATAGGTGACCGTCACCGATGTGCCTGATTCCACGGAGCCGCTGCTGGGGTCGAGCAGGTAGACCTGCCCGACCTGGCTCGAGTCGCCCGTCGCTTTGCCGGCTACCGCGGTCGGGGCGAGTTTCAGGGCCGTCAGGTCACTGACGACCTCTTTGTACGGCCGGCCCACGTAGTCGCTCGAGACGATGGTGATCGGAGTCGCGGACGGGGACGCTGCGGCGCTGCTGGCGGACGCACGGCTGGACGCCGGCTGGGAGGCGCTGCTGTTCGAGGACGACGGCGTACCGCCGAACCGGATCGCGACGATCGCGATCGCGATGACGACCAGGATCACGATCAGCGTGATCAGCGGGACGGTCCAAGGGCTGCGCCGCCTGCCGTCCGGGTCGTAGCCGCCGCCAGCCGCCACCGCCGACCTCTGCTGGGTGGGCGGCAGCGGCGCGGCGGGCGCGACGGTGGTGGCCGCGGTGGGCGAGACGCCCATCATCGTGGTGTCGAATCCGGCCGCCTGCGCGAAGCGCGTAATCTGCGCATCCGTCTGCTGCATGGCCATCGTGGGTGCGGCGACGCCTGCCGGCAGCACCGCGGGCACGGCGGACGCGGCGGCCAGCACATCGCCGCGGCGCAGCGCCCGGGCCGCGCGGGCGAGCAGGGCGGACGTCGTCGGCCGGTCGGAGGGGTTCTTGGCGATGCACGACATCACGAGGCGCCGCACCGGCTCCGGTACCGAGCCGGGCAGGTCGGCCGGGGTGTCGTTGATCTGCGCCATGGCGATGGCGACCTGGCTCTCACCGGTGAACGGCCGACGGCCCGCGAGGGCCTCGTACGCGACGATGCCGAGGGAGTAGACGTCCGTCGCCGGGGAGGCTGCATGCCCGCTCGCCTGCTCGGGCGAGAGGTACTGCACGGTCCCCATCACCTGACCGGTCGCGGTCAGCGGTACCTGGTCGGCGATGCGGGCGATGCCGAAGTCGGTGATCTTCACCCGGCCGTCCGGGGTGATCAGCATGTTGCCGGGCTTCACATCGCGGTGCACCAGGCCCGCGGCGTGTGCGGCATGCAGTGCCGTCGCGGTCTGCGCGACGATGTCGAGCACCCGGTCGGCGGGCAGGCTGTGCTCCCGCTCCAGGACCGACGACAGCGGTTCGCCGGGCACCAGCTCCATGACGAGGAACGCGCTGCCCTCCTCCTCGCCGTAGTCGTAGACGTTGGCGATGCCCTCGTGGTTCACGAGGGCGGCATGCCGGGCCTCGGCCCGGAACCGCTCGAGGAAGCCCGGGTCGCCCAGGTACTCGTCCTTCAGGATCTTGATGGCCACCGGGCGTCCGATGATGAGGTCGGTCGCCTCCCACACCTCGCCCATACCGCCGATGGCGATGCGCGACGACAGCTCGTACCGTCGGCCGAAGGTGACTCCCGCGATCGGTCTCACCGGTTCACCACCGCCTCCAGAACAGCCTTCGCGATCGGCGCGGCGACACTGTTGCCGGTCCCCGTCTGCCCCAGCCCGCCGCCGTTCTCGACCACCACCGACACCGCGACCTGTGGGTCGTCCGCCGGGGCGAACCCGGTGAACCAGAGCGTGTACGGCTTGGTCGGCCCGTTCTGCGCGGTCCCGGTCTTGCCCGCCACGTCGACCCCGTCCATTCTTGCATTCACCCCCGTGCCGTCGGCCACCGACGACACCATCATGGTTTTCAGTGCCTGCGCCGTGGCCGCGCTGACCGGCCGCGAGAGGACCTGCGGCGTCATCTGCTGCACGGTGTCGAGGCTGGGGCTCAAGATCTTCTGAACGAGGTTCGGTTTCATCAGCACGCCGCCGTTGGCGATCGCCGCCGAGACCATCGCCATCTGCAGGTCGGACGCCTGCACACTGCTCTGGCCGAACGCCGACTGGGCGAGTACGGCCGGGTCGGTGTTGAGTGGATACACACTCGGCGTGACCGGAACCGGGATCTCGATCCGCTGACCGAACCCGTACTTCGTCGCCATGTCGCTGATCGCCTGCGCTCCCAGCCGGTCGCCCAGTTCCGCGAACGGGATGTTGCACGACAGGCGGAGCGCCGTGGCCAACGTGGTGGTCTTGCCGGTGCCGCACTGCTCGCCGTCGGAGTTGGCGATCACCGTGTTCGTCCCCGGCAGCCGCAACGTGTTCGGGCTGGGGAAGCTGCTACTCACCGTGTACTTGCCGCTTTCGAGTGCAGCGGAGGTGACGATCAGCTTGAAGGTCGATCCCGGCGGGTTCAGCGCACCGGCCGTGGCGCGGTTGACCAGCGGACTCGGGTCGGCCTTCACCAGCTTGTCGTAGGAGCGGATGACCTGTCGTTGGTCGTGCGCCGCGATCACGTTCGGGTCGAACGAGGGCGAGCTGACCATCGCCAGCACCGCACCGGTCTTCGGGTTCAGAGCCACCACCGCGCCCCGTCGGGTTCCGAGGGCGGAGGCCGCCGCCTGCTGCACCGTCGGATCGATGGTCAGTTGCACCGAGTCGCCCTGCGGGTCGTGGCCGGTGATCGTGCTGCGCAGCCGGTCGAAGAAGGACGCGCCGCCGGTGCCGGCCAGCTGCTGGTCGAGCGCCGCCTCGATACCGGTCGCCTGGCCGTTGACGGGGCTGTAACCCGTGACAGCGGCGTACAGCTTCGGCTGCAGATAGGTGCGCTGGAACCGGTACTCGTCGTCGTCCGGCTTGGAGGTGACGATCGCCTTGCCGTCGGCCAGCAGGATCTGGCCGCGCTGCACCTGGTAACTGTCGTCACGCGCGCGGGTGTTGCGGGCGTCGGCGGCCAGCGGGTCGGTCTGGAAGACCTGGATCACCGACGAGGCGACGAACAGGGAGATGAACATGATGACGACGAGCGCGCTGATGCGCTTCAACTCACGGTTCACGGTCAGATCACCATCCTGCGGCCGCCGCGCACGGTGTCCGAGACCCGCAGCAGCAGGGCGGCGATCATCCAGTTCGCGATCAGCGAGGAGCCGCCGGCCGCGAGGAACGGCGTCGTGAGGCCGGTGTTGGGGATCACGCGCATGATCCCGCCGACGACCGTGAAGACCTGCAGGGCGAACACGAACGAGAGGCCGACCGCGAAGAGCTTGCCGAAGTCGTCGGGACCGGCGAAGCCGACGCGGAATCCGCGCGAGACGAAGAGCAGGTACAGGCAGAGGATCGCGAAGACGCCGACCAGGCCCAGCTCCTCGCCGATCGACGCCATGATGAAATCGCTGGCTGCGACGGGCGTCAAGTCCGGACGACCCTGGCCGAGGCCCGTGCCGAACAGACCGCCGTGCGCGAGGCCGAAGATCGCCTGCACGATCTGATAACTGCCGCCCTGCGCGTTGTACACCGACGGGTCGAACGCGTGCAGCCAGTTGTGGAAGCGATCGCCCACGTAGTCGAGCGCCCGTGACGCCACCCACGCGCCCAGTCCGGCGAGCACCAGGCCGAGCAGGATCCAGCTGGTGCGGCCCGTCGCGACATAGAGCATCGCGACGAACATGCCGAACAGCAGCAGGCCGGTGCCGAGGTCGTGCTCGAAGACGATGACACCGACCGCCAGCACCCAGACGACCAGGATGGGGCCGAGGTCCCGCGCCCTCGGCAGGCGCAGGCCCAGGACCTTCGGCCCGGCCATCGCCAGCGAGTCCCGCCGTGCGACCAGAAAGCCGGCGAAGAAGACCGCCAGGGCGATCTTCGCGATCTCGCCGGGCTGGAAGCTGAGGTCGCCGACGTGCACCCAGATGCGGGCTCCGCGGACGTTCTCGCCGAACCCGGGGATCAGGGGCAGCAGCAGCAGGACGATGCCGACCAGCATCGCGATGTAGGTGTACCGCTGCAGCACCCGGTGGTTGCGCACCACGAGCAGGGTCAGGATCGCCGCACCGATCCCGAGCGCGGTCCAGGCGATCTGGTGGGTGCCGTCGTCGGTGTGGCGCGCCAGCCCGGTCGGGCTGATGTCGATGCGGTAGATCTCCGCGATACCGATGCCGTTCAGGGTCGTGACGATCGGCAGGATGAAGGGATCCGCGTCCCGGGCCGCGAAGCGCAGGACGACATGCATCGCCAGCACCAGCACCGCCAGCCCGCCGATCAGTGTGAAGAGGTGCGGATCCACGTGCCCGAGCGCTCCGAACTGCACGAGGAGCATGGCGGCGGCACCGACCGCCAGGGCGAGCAGCAGCAGCCCGAACTCGACGTTGCGCAGCCGGGTCGAGGGCCGGGTGACGTGCATCCGCTCCTCGGGCCGAGCGACCGCCGTGGTGGCCTGCAGGTCGGCGCTCACGGCGCCTGCCCCAGGCGGGTCGCGACGATCGTGCGGGCGTCGGCGAGGCTGCTCGCCTGCACGCCGGCCGACACGCGAGCGCGGTAGAACTGCTGCAGGTCGTCGCGGGTCAGGTCGGTCTCCTCCTTCACGTGCGAGAGGCGGATCGGGCCGAGCTGTGGCTGCACGCCCTGGAAGATCGCGACCCGGTCCCCGTCGAAGCCCACGTAGTACTGCGTCTGCGTATAGCTGTAGCCCGCGATCACCGCCACCAAGGCGCCGATCACCACGATGAGCACCGCGAGCAGCCAGAACAGCCGACGGCGCCGGATGCGGCGGGCATCCTGCCGGATCAGCGCGTCCAGGTAGTCCTCGCCGGCCGGCTCGAAGACGGCCTCCCTCGGCGAGCTGCGCACCGGATGCAGCAGCAGGCTGGGCAGCCGCAGGTGCTGGCGGTGCGGATCGGTCTCCTCCAGGTTGAGGGGCTCGGCAGCGGAGCCGACGACGACCTCCGAGCCCGCCGGTTCGCCGGCGTGGTCGATGTCGACCGCGATCACCGTCACGTTGTCGGGGGCGCCGTGCTCCAGCGCCTCCCGCACCAGCCAGTCCGCCGACTCCGCCGCCGACCCTGCAGCGGAGAGGACCGCGAGGATCCGCTCCTCGCTGACGTAGCTGCTGAGGCCGTCGGAGCAGATCATCCAACGGTCGGCCGGCACCGTGCCGATGATGCTGGTGTCGATCTCGGGCGCCTGGTCGATGTCGCCCAGCACGCGCATCAGCACGCTGCGGCGCGGGTGCACCGCCGCCTCCTCCGGGGTGATGCGGCCGGTCTCCACGAGCCGCTGCACGAAGGTGTGGTCGTTGGTGATCTGGCTGAGTTCGCCGTCACGCAGCAGGTAGATGCGCGAGTCGCCGATGTGCGCGGTCACCACCGTGTCACCGACCCGCACGAGCGCGCTGACGGTCGTCCCCATCCCGGTCAGCTCCGGATGCCCCGACACGGTCTCGTTGATCAGCTGATTCGCCGCGACGAGCGCCGACTGCAGCGCGAACTCCGCCTGCTGGGGCGTCGAGAAGGTGAGCGCGTCCGCCTCCGCGATACGGGTGACGGCGATGGCGGAGGCGACGTCGCCGCCGGCGTGGCCGCCCATCCCATCGGCGACGACGAACAGGTTGCGTCCCGCGTAGCCGGAGTCCTGGTTGTTCGCGCGCACCCGGCCGACGTGCGAGACCGCCGCAGCCGCCGTGACGATCGTCATGCCGAGGTCCGCAGCTCGAACGTGGTGGCGCCCACCTTGACGCTCGTGCGCAGCGGCACCGTGGTGGGCTGCTCGATGCGTCGCCCGTCCACGAAGGTGCCGTTGGTCGAGTCGAGGTCCTGGATCACCCAGTCCTGCCCCCAGAGCAGCAGGCGCGCGTGGTGCGTGGAGGTGTAGTCGTCGCGGATCTGCAGCCCGGAGTCGCTGGCCCGGCCGATGGTCAGGGGGTCGCCGTCGAGCGGGATCTCCAGCCCGCTCTTGCCGCCCGAGGTGATCACGAGCCGCGTCGCCGCTCCGGTGAGCCCGCCGGTGCCGCCGCCCGGCGTGACCACGGGCGACGTCGGCAGCGACTGCACCGCCGGGGGAGCCGCGACCGGACCCCGCACCGCCGCGACCGGCTCGGCCGGCAGCTTGCGCACCCGACCGCCGAACAGGTCGCTGCGCAGGGCGTAGACGACCGCGAACACGAAGACCCAGAGCAACGCCAGGAAGGCCACCCGCAGGACCAGCAGCGTCAGATCGCTCATCGGGCGGCGCAGTCGGTCGGAGTCATCGGGTGGGCCCTCCGGTCTGCGCGAGCAGGCGGAACACGATGCGGGTGCGCCCGATCTGCAGCACCGAATCGTTGGCCAGCGGCGCCCTGGTGAACCGCTCGCCGTTCAGCCGGGACCCGTTGGTCGACTTCAGGTCGCGCGCCTCCGCCCGCCGCCCGTTCCACAGGATCTCCAGGTGGTGCCGGCTGATCCCGTCGTCGTCGATCACCACGTCCGCATCGGACCCTCGGCCGATCACGGTGCGTTCGGCGATCGGGTGGCGCTTGCCGTCGATCTCGATCGCCGGCGCCCACGTCACCTCGATCCGCTCGCTCGCCGAATCCACCTGCAGCATCCCGACCGCCAGCGACTCGTCCACCGCCAGGGTGATCACGGTCGCCCCCGCGGCCTGATAGCCCTGCTCCCGGGCGTGCGCGTCGACCAGACCGGTCAGTTCCTCGATCAGCGGCGCCCCCATCGCCGACATGCGCTCGTGATCGGCCGGATTCATCCGCACCGTGAACCGGTTCGGCACCAGGATGCGGTCCCGCGCGACCGGCGCAGCCCGGGTGTCCTGCTCCCGGCGCAGCGCGGCCGTGATCTCGACCGGCTGCAGCCCCGACCGGAACGTGCGGGCGAACGCGCCGTTCACCGCACGCTCCAAGCCGCGCTCGAAGCTGTCGAGTAAGCCCACCGGTCCACTTCCAAGCCTGTCGTGGATGCTCGCGCCTCTTGGGCCCGCGCAGTGCGGCCGATGCTAGCGCGGGGGCCTTTCCCGCCCGGGCAGGCGGCGGCGCGCGCCCGCGGAGTGCACGATCACGGGTCGTGCTAGCCTCATCCGGCTGCACGTCCACTCGGTGGACTCGCGGCGCGCGCGCGAGTGGCGGAATAGGCAGACGCGCACGGTTCAGGTCCGTGTGCCCGAAAGGGCGTGGGGGTTCAACTCCCCCCTCGCGCACAGTGTTGGTTGCTGCGCCGCCGCTTCTGCGGCGCAGGTCGTGGGTTGTCCGCTTCGGCGGCGGAGCCGCCTTCGCTCCCGTACCCGAGGGCGGGGGGACGGGCCGGTCCTCATCGTGAGTACCGGGATTTTCCCTGACTGCATCTCCGTAGTTGTGCGTGCTCGTCCGTAGTTGGGTGGACAACACCGCAGAGGGACTGCGGAGGAGCGGGCAGTCAGGCGGGGTCGGCGGCGTTGCTCAGTTCCTTGCAGCGTTCCAGGGCCCGGTCGGCGGCCTGGCGGTCGTCGTAGCCGTCCTCGTCCGGCCAGCCCGGGATGCTCCGCCGCTCGTTCGTGACGATGCGATACAGATTCGTCACACCGGACGCGTAGGGCTCGATCCGGCCCTCGAACTGGAACGCCATGCGCGCACGCTAGCGGTGCCGTCTCGGCGGACGATCCGAACCAGGCTCGAACCGGGTCCCGAGTGCCGCCGGCTCACTCCTTCTTCAACGCCCCGGGCTTGTGCACGGCCTCGCCGCCGCTCTTCGAACTCTTCACGAGGTACTGCGGGTCGTCCTTGGACGCCTTCACGGTGCGGCCGCCCGCCTCGGTCTCGGTCGTGATCTTCTTCTCGACCTCGCCCTCCGCGGTGCCGCCGTGCGACTTCCAGGAGACCTCGTCGCCCTTCTTGAACTCATCAGCCATGGCTGGACGCTACGGAACGGTCCTGACCATCACGCGAGAGCGAGAGCGAGAGCGAGAGCGAGAGGCGACCCGACTGCTCAGCTGCCCGCTGCCTCGGCGCTGCCGCGCCAGCCCCGCTCGAACGGCAGTCGCCAGGCGTACGGCGCGATCAGCTGGTGGATGGCGTTCGGGCCCCAGCTGCCGGCGGAGTAGGGGCGCACCGGCGGCGGGTCGTCGAGCAGGCCCTGCGAGACCTCCCACAGCCGCTCGATGCCCTCCGCTGTGGTGAACAGGGTGTGATCGCCGCGCATGGCGTCGAGGATCAGCCGCTCGTACGCCTCCAGCATGTCGCGGGCGCCCTCGGCCTCCTGCATCTCGAACTGCATGCTGATCTTGTCCAGCCGCATGCCCGGCCCTGGCCGTTTGCCGTAGAACGACAGCGACATCTTGGCCGCGTCGGCCAGATCGAAGGTCAGGTGGTCCGGGCCCTTGGTGCCGAGCCCGCTGCCCGGCGGGAACATCGACTGCGGCGGCTCCTTGAACGCGATCGAGATGATGCGCTGCCCCTCCGCCAGCTTCTTGCCGGTGCGCAGGTAGAAGGGGACGCCGGCCCAGCGCCAGTTGTCGATCTCGCACTTCAGCGCCACGAAGGTCTCGGTGTCGCTCTCCGGAGCAACACCCGGCATGTCGCGGTAGCCGTGGACCTGCCCGCGCACCACGTTCTGCGGATCTACCGGCAGCATCGAGCGGAAGACCTTGTTCTTCTCCTCGCTGATCGCGCGTGGCTCCAGCGCCGTGGGCGCCTCCATCGCCACGAAGGCGAGCACCTGGAACAGGTGCGTCACCACCATGTCGCGGTAGGCGCCGGTGGACTCGTAGAACGCCGCCCGGGTCTCGATACCCAGGGTCTCCGGCACGTCGATCTGCACGTGCTCGATGAAGTTGCGGTTCCAGATGGGCTCGAACAGGCCGTTGGCGAAGCGGATCGCGAGGATGTTCTGCGCCGGCTCCTTGCCCAGGAAGTGATCGATGCGGAAGATCTGGTCTTCCTTGAACGTCTCGTGCAGTTTGTTGTTCAGGTCCACCGCCGAGGCGAGGTCGGTGCCGAACGGCTTCTCCATGATGATGCGGGAGTGGTCCACCAGGTTGGCCTTGTCGAGCATCTCGACCGCTGCGAGTGCCGCCTTGGGCGGCACGCTCAGGTAGTGCAGGCGCTGGGCGCCGGCGCCGAGCCGCTCCTCCGCCTGCTGCACCGCGGCGGCGAGGGCCTCGGGGCCGGCCTTGGACGGGACGTAGTGCAGCTTGGCCGAGAAGGTCTGCCACTCCTCGTCCGTCAGGGTGCGGCGATCGAACTCGTCGAGCGCCTTCTTCGCTTCCGCGCGGAACGACTCGTCGTCCAGCTCCTCGAGCGACGTGCCGACGATCTCGATGCTCGGCGCCAGGGAGGACAGTGCCAGGTTCGCCCAGGCCGGCACCAGCTTGCGCTTGGCCAGGTCGCCCGCGGCTCCGAAGAGCACGACGACATGCGGCGCGGTCTTCTGTGCGACCCGCTGATACTGGCGTTCAGCCTGCATGAGACTCATGGGTCGATGGTGACAGCGGGGCGCGCCGATCGCGAGTCGAAGTGAGAATGTTCACAGCGCCGACACGAGCGCGGCCACCTCGCCCGGCCGGTGCGCGATCGCCAGCGTGCCGACCGCCTCCTCGGCGGCGCCGTAGCCCCAGCCGGCGAAGATCGTCGGTATGCCGTGCACGCGGGCCCCGTGCACGTCGTGGGAGCGATCGCCGATCATCACCGGCCGGCTGGTATCCACCCCCTGATCCCGCAACTGCGCGAGGGCCCAGGTGATCACCTCGTGCTTCGCGCTGCGGGTCTCGTCCTCGGACGCACCCGCGATCACGACGAAGCGGTCGGTGAGCGAGAAGTGCGCCAGGATCTGGCGCGCGATGTGTTCGGGCTTGGACGTGGCGACGGCCAGCGGCAGCGAGGTGCGCAGGGCGTCGAGCATCGCCGGCACGCCCTCGTAGACGCGGCTGTCGAACGCCCCCGTCACGCGGTAGCGCTCGCGGTAGTACTGCAGTGCGCGAGCGGACTGCTCGGGGTTCAGGCCGATCACGTCGCGGAACCCGTCCAGGATCGGCGGGCCCACGAACGCGACCAGTTCGGCGGGTGCCGGAACCGGGAGCCCCATGAGGCGCAGCGTGTGGGCGAGCGTCGCCAGGATGCCCGGCGCGGAGTCGGTGATCGTGCCGTCCAGGTCGATCAATGCCACGGTGAACGGCACAGCTGCGGCATCCGTCACACGCCCGAGCCTAGGGACCGGCCGGGTGCCGACCGTGCTCGGGCAGCCGATCCGCCGTGTCAGGCGACCGACTCGTGGAAGGCCCGCGCCTTCTGCCCCAGGTAGTGCGACGACACCCCGGCACCGGTGACGGCGGTCTTCATCCCGACGATGACCTTGCCGCGGGAGTGCCGGGCGTCCAGATCGGCGGTCGCCTGCTGCAGGTACTGGAACGGGTAGAAGCCCGAGACCAGCATGCGCAGGCTGTGCTGCTCGATCAGGCGCACCAGGTGCCGCAGCAGATCGGCCGGCTCGGGATCGATGCCGTCCGCGGTATAGAACTTCAACTCCACGTCGCGGCGGTCCTCGGTGGAGACGAAGCGGCTGCGGACGACGCCCAGCTGCTCCGCCAAGTCGCCCGAGCTGCCGTGGTTGTCGATCAGCGCCGTGATCGGCCGGTCGTGGGCTGCCGTGCGGATGCGCTCGATCAACCCGTCGCCGTAGGTGACGGGCACCGCGCCGAGGGAGCGGATGTAGTCGTGGTTATGCGCACTGCCGGTACCGATCACGGTGGCCCCGGCGGTGATCGCCAACTGCACCTGCAGGTGCCCCACTCCGCCGGCGGCGGCGGTGATGACGACCACGTCGTCCGGCCCGACCCGCAGATTCCGGATGATCGCGAGGGCGGTCGTACCGGCCAGATAGAGGCCGCCCGCCACCTCCCACTCCACCGTCGGCGGCTTCAGCACCACGGCGGTCGCCGGGACGACGACATAGCTCGCGTGGGCGCCGTTGCCCACGGCGTGCCCCAGCACGTCGGCCCCGACGGCGATGCCGTGCACGTCTTTGCCCCGGGCGCGCACGATGCCGGCGAAGCACGAGCCCTGGCGTGCCGGGAAGGTGAGCGGGACCTCCGCGGCGAAATCGCCCGCGCGTACATAGCTGTCGAGGTGGTTCAGTCCGGCTGCGACGACCTCGACCACCAGCTCGTCCCGCGAGGCGGTGGGCATCTCCTGCGGTACGAAGTGCAGTTCGTCGACCGCGCCGTAGCGATCGAACTGCACGGCCTGCCCCGCGCGCTTCATGCTGCGCCCTCGGCCATCGGAGCTGTCATGGATGAAGGGTGCGGCCGTCGCCTGGGACGGGCCTGGCCGCGGTCTGCGAGTCGGCCGCCGCGCGGCACCGTCACAGGTTCAGCGGACCCCGCACGATCGAGTTCCCCGAGTGGTGCGGGTCGCCGTCGTGGGGTTCCGCCGACACATCCACCAGGTCGTAGTGGTCGAGGTCCACGCCGGGGGGCACCCGGAAGGAGCCGGATTCTCCCGGCAGCACTCCCAGGCTGATCAGCGCGTGCTGATCCTTCGTCATCAGCCAGACCTGATCCGAACGCGTCGCCGTCGGCGTCACGTTCACGGTGACGGTCACGGTCCGGGTCCCATCGGCCGAGCGCTGCACGGTCGCGCGGCCCTCGGCGCTCGGCCACTTCGGGAACGGACTGAGGATCGCGCTCGCCACGGTCGTCGGCGGTCGGAGGCGCTGCACGGCGACCAGTCCTGCCGCCAGCACGGCCAGCCCGGCGGCGACCGAGAGCACGATCACCATCGCCCGCCGCGGACGGGAAGGCTGCGGGCCGATCCGACGAACGGCCGAACCGCGGCGCGGTCCGGAAGTCGCGTCGAGCTGCGGCCCCAGCTCCTGCTGCACGCGCTGCCACACCCGCGGGTGCGGCGCATGCAGCGGACCGAGCGCATTCGCCCGGCGGCCGGCTGCGACCGCCGTGGCGAACGTCCGAAGATCGGCGCTGCACGTCTCGCAGCCGTCGACGTGGCGGCGCTCGCCGTCCGAGCCCACGTCCTCCCCGAGCGCCAGCAGGGCGAGCAGATCAGGATCCACGTGCGGCATCGCCCACCTCCAACCGCGTGCGGATCCGAACCAGGCTGCGCCGGATGTGGCTCTTGACGGTACCGAGGGGCAGCCCCAACCTCTCGGCGATCTGCCGGTGGGTCAGGTCGTCCAGGAACGCCATCCGCACCACCCGCTGCGCCTCGGCCGGCAGCCGATCGATCTCGTCGGCGACCAGGAGTCGGTCGACCAGGTCGTCATCCGTTGACACGTCGTCGGCGCGGACCGCGGAGAGCGACTCGTGCAACGCGGCGGAGCGGCCACGGGAGGCGAACACGTCGGCGACCTTCTTGCGCGTGATGCCGACCAGCCAGGCCGGCAGCGGCGCCCGCTGCGGGTCGAAGGACGCACGCGACCGCCATGCTGCGACGAACACGGCCTGCGTCACATCCTCGGCATCGGCGATATCACGCAGCGACTTGAGTGCGAGCGTGTGCACGAGCGGCGCCCACCTGCGGAACGCCACGCCGAGCGCATCCGCATCGCCCGCGGCGAAGGCGGCACCGAGAGCGTCGTCGGACGGCTCGTCCATCGCCACCCTCCTTGTCGCTTGAGGCGGCGTGGCGCTTCGGCGGGCCGCCGGCCCATGCTAGGACCCGGCCGAAACCGCTGAACGAGAGGTGGCGCTCCACTCCGCGGGCGCCGGCCGTGCCGGAGCCGGCGACCGCGGAGTTCTGGATCGGTGCTGCGTGGATCGGCGCTGGTGGATCAGCGCCGGGATATCAGCCCTGGTAGGGCTTCAGTCCGATGAAGGACGTCGGCGCGTACCATCCGTGACCGAGCTTGATCACCTGCACCGCGAGGGCCAGGTTGGCGTCGGCCGCGCTGCCCCAGGCGTAGGCGATGGTGTCGGCGTTCTTCGCGATCGGCAGGGTGGCCGGGCCGATGACCGGCGCCGTGGTGCCGGCGAGGGCGACCGCGACCTGGTAGGTGCCGGCCGGGACCTGCGCCTTGGACTGGTGCGGGTTGTGCAGGCCCTTCATGGCCGCCGCGCCGTTCACCAGGATGTCGACTGCCGGGGCCGCCGCGTCATGGCGCACGATGATGCGGCCGTTGCCGGGCGCCACGTGGCGGATCGTGTTGAAGTAGCTGGTCGCGGTCGGTACGCCGGCGGCGGTCAGGTGCGCGACGACGGTGTAGTTGCGGTGCGCCCCGAACGAGACCTTCAGCGGGCCGATGACCGGCTTCTTGTCGTTCTTCGCCGTCGCAGCGGTGATGGTCACCGTGTACTTGCCCGCGTCGACCTTGAGCGGACCGGCGTAGCTGCCGGGCTGGAAGTCGTTCAGCAGGCGCTTGTGGTTCAGGTAGACGTCCACCGGCACGTTCGGCACCTCGTGCAGGATCGAGACCGCAGCCTGGGCCGGGTGGTGCTTGGCGACCTGCGCCTGCGCGGGTGCAGCCAGGCCGAGGGTGGCGACGACGCCGATGACGGCGCCGGTGACAAGTGTTCTTCTCCGCACGGGAGCTCCTTCGTCTGTGTTCGGGGTAGGAGGGGGTCCTCTTATCGGTACTTCCCTCGCGGGGGCCTCGGCGGATGCAGTGGATCGGAAACGATTTCAAGGAACAGCACTCAGTCGAGCAGGCGCCGCTTGGCTGCGGTGAACTCCGTGTCGCTGATCGCGCCGGTGGTGCGCAGCTGCTCCAGGCGTTCCAATCGGTCCAGCACGGAGGCGGAGGGGGTCGCCGCCGCCGCGTCGGAGCGCAGGCCGAGGCGCGCGCGGCCGGCGTCGATCGCCGCTGCGACCCGCTGCACGTCCGCGGGCAGGCCGGCGAAGACCCACTCGTCGCCGAGCACGCCCACGTGCAGCTCGCCGGCGATGCGCCTGGCCGCGCCGGCGGGAAGCGCGACACGAACCTCCGTCAACATGGCCATCGGGAACGACTCCTGGGTCTGGGTGAACATCCCGAGGCCGGTGAACAGCACCCGCCGGTCGGTCACCATCAGTGCGCCGCGATGGTCGCGGCCGGACAGGGTCGCGGCGACCCAGACCTGCTGGGACTCGTCCGCCTCCAGCATGCTGGAGAGGATCGCGACGTGCCGGTGCACGGAGACCACGGCTCGCTCCCGATCGTCCGGTCAGAACAGCTGCGCGCGGGTGCTGTCGGTGCCCCGCATCGCGTCGTAGTCGAGGACCACGCAGCGGATGCCGCGGTCCGTCGCCAGGGTGCGCGCCTGGGGCTTGATCTCCTGCGCCGCGAAGACGCCGGTCACCGGGGAGAGGTGCGGGTCGCGGTTCATCAGCTCCAGGTACCGCGTCAGCTGCTCCACCCCGTCGATCTCGCCGCGGCGCTTGATCTCTACGGCGACCGCCGCTCCCCGGGCGTCGCGCGCCAGGATGTCGACCGGTCCGATCGCGGTCATGTGTTCGCGGCGGACCAGCACGTGACCGTCGCCCAGCAGCGCGATCTGCTCGGCGAGCAGGCGCTGCAGGTCGGACTCCACCCCGTCCTTGGTCAGGCCGGGATCGATCCCGAGCGCGTGCTCGGTGTCGGAGAACACCTCGTGCAGTCGGATCAGCAGTTGGTCGCCGGTCTTGGCGTGCGCCACCCGCCACAGCCGGGTCACGCCGGCGCTCCGCTGGTCGGCGTCGGGCTGCTGCTCGGTCAGCGAGCACGGCGGGCTCATCCAGTTGAGCGGCTTGTAGGAGCCGCCGTCCGCGTGCACCAGCACACTGCCGTCCGCCTTCAGCAGGATCAGCCGATCCGCCAGCGGTAGGTGCGCGGACAGCCGCCCGGAGTAGTCCACCGAACACCGCGCCACCACCACCCGCACGCGGAGCACCCTAACCGTCGCCGCGTGCGCAGGCCGGGTGGGGGCGCCCGTGGGCGGGGCGCGAGGTTCGGACCGCGGGTGCGCGAATAGGGTTGACAGGTGCCCAGTCCTTCTGCTTCCGTGCGCCCGCAGGACGATCTGTACCGCTCCGCGAACGGCGAATGGCTCGAATCCGCGGTCATCCCGGCGGACCGGGCACGCACCGGCGCCTTCATCGAGCTGGTCGACGGGGCGGAGGAGGCGGTGCGCGAGATCCTGCTCGCGGCCGCCGACGCCGAGCCCGGTTCGGAGGCGCGCAAGATCGGCGACGCCTACTCGGCGTTCCTGGACGAGGAGCGGATCGAGGCGCGGGGCGCTGCTCCGCTCGCCGACGACCTGGCGCTGATCGCGACGACCACGTCGATCGCCGAGGTCTTCCGCGCACTGGGCAGGCTGGAGCGCACCGGAGTCGCGGGGCTGCTGCAGCTGTTCGTCGACACCGATCCGGCGCAGCCCTCGCGCTACGTGGTCTTCGTCGAGCAGGGCGGCCTCGGGCTGCCGGATGAGCGCTACTACCGCGAGGACGACTTCGCGACCCACCGCGAGGCGTACCGGCTGTTCGCCGAGACGATGTTCTCGCTGGCCGGACTGGACGAGCCCGCCCAGCGGGCGGCGCGCGTGCTGGCGCTGGAGACCGAGATCGCCGCCCACCACTGGGACGCGGTGCGCACTCGCGATGTGCAGGCGACCTACAACCCCGAGACGTGGGCGGGCCTGCTCGCCACGGCCAAGGACGCGGCCCCGCTGCTTGCAGGGTGGGCGCAGGAGTTCGACGCTCCGGCAGCGGCACTGGATGCGCTGGTCGTCCGGGAGCCGAGCTTCGTGGCCGGCGCCCTCGAGCTGCTCACCGACAGCCGGCTCGACGCCTGGCGCGACTGGCTGACGCTCCGCGTCATCCGCCGGGTCGCGCCCTACCTGTCCAGCGCCTTCGTGGACGCCAACTTCGCCTTCACGGGAACGGCCCTGTCCGGGACCGAGCAACTGCGGGACCGGTGGAAGCGGGCCGTGGGCTTCACCGAGGGGATCCTGGGCGAGGCGGTCGGCCGCCTCTACGTCGAAGCCCACTTTCCGCCGGACGCCAAGGCGCAGATGGACGTGCTGGTGGGCAACCTGGTGCAGGCCTACCGCGACTCCATCGGCACCCTGGACTGGCTGGGTGAGGCGACCCGGGCCGAGGCGCTGACCAAGTTGTCCAAGTTCACGCCCAAGATCGGCTATCCGGTGCGCTGGCGCGACTACAGCACGCTGCAGGTGCATCGGGACGACCTGGTGGCGACCGCCAAGAGCGCCGCGGCGTACGAGTTCGCCCGCGAGCTGGGCAAGCTCGGCACCCCGGTGGACCGCGACGAGTGGTTCATGACGCCGCAGACGGTCAACGCGTATTACAACCCGGGCATGAACGAGATCGTCTTCCCCGCAGCGATCCTGCAGCCGCCGTTCTTCGATCCGGACCGGGATGCGGCGGCGAACTACGGCGGCATCGGCGCGGTGATCGGGCACGAGATCGGGCACGGCTTCGACGACCAGGGCGCCCAGTTCGACGGCGACGGCAAGCTGCACGACTGGTGGACCCCGGACGACAAGGCGGCTTTCGAGCAGCGCACGAGGGCACTGATCGCCCAGTACGACACCCTGGTGCCGGAGGGGCTGACCGCCCACGTGAACGGCGCCCTGACGGTCGGCGAGAACATCGGCGACCTGGGCGGGCTGACCATCGCCTGGCGGGCATACGTGTTGTCGCTGGCCGGAGCCGAGCCGCCCGTGATCGACGGGGTGACCGGAGCGCAGCGCTTCTTCCTGTCGTGGGCGGCCGTGTGGCGGGAGAAGCGCCGGCAAGCGGAGGCGATCCGGCTGCTGACGATCGATCCGCATTCGCCGCCGGAGTTCCGCTGCAACCAGATCGTGCGCAACCTCGGCGAGTTCATGGACGCCTTCGACGTCAGCGAGACGGATGCCCTGTGGCTGCCGCCGAACCAGCGGGTCGCGATCTGGTGACGCCGCCGGCCTCGGCACCGCTCAAGCGGCCGAGGAACACCGGCGTCGCCCTGGCGAAGCACCGCGGCACGGCGGTGCCGTCCAACTTCACGAGCGGATTCACCGCGCTGGCCGGCCTGGCGCTGACCGGCGCGCAGGTGTCCGCCCGCGTGATCGATCTGAACTCGGGTCGGGAGTTGTTCTCGGTGGACGACCACGTGGTGCTGCCCACCGCGAGCGTCGGCAAGGTGCTGCTGCTGCTCGAGGTCGCCGCCCGGCTCGGCGACTCCACCCGCACCCGGTACGACCTGCTGGATCGCATGCCGGAGGACCTCGTGAACGAGGCGGGGCTCTGGCAGTACCTGCACGCGCCGAGCCTGCCGCTGATCGACCTGGCGACGATGGTCGCGGCGACCAGCGACAACCTGGCCACGAACGTGCTGCTGCGCGAGGTGGGGCTGGAGGCGGTGCGGGCGCGGGCGGAGACGCTCGGGCTGCGGCGTACCGCGCTGCTCGACCGGGTGCGCGACCGTCGCGGACCGGACGACGCTCCGGAGCTGTCAATCGGATCCACGGGGGAGCTGACCACGCTCTTCGCCCGGATCGCGCGCGGCGAAGCGGTCGATCGGGGCGTCTCGTCGCGCGTCAGCGACTGGCTGGCGCTGAACGTGGACCTGTCGATGGTCGCCAGCGCGTTCGCGCTGGATCCGCTGGCTCACGTGCGCAGCGAGCACGGGCTGAGTCTGCTGAACAAGACCGGCTCCGCCCCGGGGGTGCGCAGCGAGGCCGGCGCCCTGCGCGGCCCGCGCGCGTCGGTCGCCTACGCCGTGACGATCCAATTCGAGGACGCGAGCCAGATGCGGCGGCTGGCCGTGCTGCAGGCGATGCGCACCATCGGCCTGGACATCCTGGAATACGTCATCTGACGCCCTCCCCGCCAGAGCACGTCAGCAGGACAGGGTCAGAGCACGTCAGCAGGACACGGTCTCGTCGGCAGGTCCGTCGTCGACCAGGGACCTGCTGACGGGACGTGGTCCTGCTGACGGAACGGGGCCGGGGGCGTCGATTCCGACGTCGAGCCCGGCGTCGAGGCCCAGGCCGTAGATGGTCTGCAGTGCCGCGACGAAGGTCGGGCCCTCGCCTTCGGCGGCCAGTTCACGGGCCCGGGCCGACGGGGTGTGCACCAGCACGCTGGCAAGATGCCGCAGCGCCCGCTCGGCCGCCTCGGTGCTCTCGCCCCGGCGCCGCAACCGCTCCAGCTCGTCGTCGACCAGGGTGAACACGTGCGTGCGGAAGGCGACCACCGCCGGGGTGACGGCTGTCGCCTGCTGGGCGGCCCGATACTCGTCGACCGCCGCGTCGACCATCGCACGGGCGTCCTCGGTCGCTGCGAAATCGGGCAGCGGCGCGTGCAGGCTGATCGTCTCCAGGTCCAGCAACTCCACGCCGACCACCCCGCCGACATCCGGGCAGATGTTGCGGGGCAGGCCGAGGTCGATGACCATCTGGGGCCGCGTGCGGCCGACCGACTCGCGCGCGGCCGTCAGCGCCGCGGCGTCGAGCACGGGGACAGATGCGACGCTGCAGGCGATCACCAGGTCTGCCCGGCCCAGCACTCCGGGCAGCGCATCGCGCTCGACGGGCACCACGCCCTCCCGTCCGGCGAACCGTGCGGCGCGTCCGCTCGGGGAGAAGACCGAGACGGCGCGCACGCCGCGTCCCCGCAGCGCCGCGAGCGTGGCGCCCGCGTAGCTGCCGGTACCGATCAACAGCACGCCGGCCTCCGACCAGTCCGTGATACGGCTCTCGACCAGGTCGAGCGCCAGGCGGACCATCGATCGGCCCTTGCCGCCGATCCGCGTGCGGAACTGCACCTGATTGGAGGTGTGGGCCGCGCGCTGGAAGACCTGCTCCAAACCCGGCGTGGTGGTGCGGGCTATGCGCGCGACTTCGAGCGCGCGGCCGACCTGCCCGCCGATCTCGCCCTCGCCCAGCACCACGGACTCCAGGCCGCTGGAGACCGCGAAGAGGTGTGCGGCCGCGTCGGCGTCGTCGAAGGTGCGGAGCACCGGGGTGACTTCGCCCGTGCCGACCCCGGTCTGCTGCGCCACCGCCGTCAGCAGGGCGCCGGCCGCCGCGTCCCGCGCCTGCGCGTCCGTCACGTCGAGGTAGGCCTCGAAGCGGTTGCAGGTGGTGAGTAACACGGCGCCGTCGAGGCCGACCTGCTGGCGGACCACATCGGCGACGAACTCGGGGGTCACGGTGGCGAGTCGCTCCAGCAGCTCGAACCCCGCGGTGCGGTAGTCCGCGGCGAAACAACTCAGCACACCTCCCAGTGTAAATCGCGTATCCGGCAGGGTCGGCGCGGAGGGAGGCGAGCGCTCGGCGGGTCCGGGTAGTGGCGACCCGACGCGGGCGGGGTCTCCGCGCCGTGGGAGGATCGGGCAACGTGACTGCACCTGCGACGCCGGCTACCGCGGTGGATCCGCCGATCGTCACGGCGTACCGCGGCCTGCGTCCGGCGGTGCTGCCGGTGTGGTTCATGCGCCAGGCGGGCCGCTCGCTGCCGGAGTACCGGCAGTCGCGGGCCGGGGTCGCGATGCTCGACGCCTGCCTGACCCCCGACCTCGCGGCCGAGATCACACTGCAGCCCGTCCGCCGGCACGGCGTGGACGCCGCGATCTTCTTCAGCGACATCGTGGTGCCGCTGAAGCTCGCCGGGGTCGACGTCTCCATCGTCCCGGGTCGCGGGCCGGTGTTCGGCAGGCCCGTGCGCGACGAGGCCGACCTGGCCGATCTGACCGCGCACACCCTGACGGACGACGCGCTCGTCGTCATCGAGCGGGCCGTGTCCGCCACGGTCCAGCAGCTGGGACCGGTCCCGCTGATCGGGTTCGCAGGAGCGCCGTTCACCCTCGCCAGCTATGTCGTGGAGGGCGGACCGTCCAAAGACCAGCTGCGTGCCCGCACGATGGCGCACGCCGACCCCGCCGCGTGGATCCGCCTGACCGACTGGCTGGCTGCGGTGTCGGGTGCGTTCCTGGCCGCGCAGGTGCGTGCCGGTGCTCGCGCGGTGCAGCTGTTCGACTCCTGGGCCGGGTCCCTTTCCGCCCGCGACTACCGCACCACGGCCCTGCCCGCTGCGACGCGCACGCTGGCGGCCGTGTCCGGCGTGCCGCGAGTGCACTTCGGCACCGGGACCGCGCTGCTGCTGTCCGCGATGCGCGATGCGGGCGCCGAGGTAATCGGGGTGGATCACCGCATCGACCTGCGCGAGGCGGCGCAGCGCACCGGCGGCGTCGTACCGCTGCAGGGGAACATCGACCCGGCCCTGCTCGCCGCGCCGTGGCCGGTGCTGGAACGACACCTGACCGAGGTGGTCGAGGCCGGCCGTGCCGCGCCGGCGCACGTGCTGAACCTGGGCCACGGCGTGCCGCCGGAGACCGACCCGGGCGTGCTCACGCGCATCGTCGAATGGGCGCACACCCGGCCGTGACCACCGTGGTGATCGGCGGCGGCGTCGCGGGCCTGACCGCGGCCCGGCGCCTGGCTGAGTCGGGGCGCGACGTCGTGCTGCTCGAGGCCTCAGCCGTGCTGGGCGGCCGGGTCGGGAGTCACGAGCTGGCCGGTATCCCTCTGGACAGCGGCGCCGAGAGCTTCGCCGTGCGGGGCGGCATCGTCGCGCGCCTGCTCGGCGAGGTGGGCCTCGCCGGCGACGTGGTGGATCCCATACCGGGCGGGGCATGGATCGCACTGAAGGACCGGACGGTTCCGCTGCCGGCGGCCGGGCTGCTCGGCATCCCCTCCTCTCCCTTGGCCGACGAGGTGCGACTGGTGCTGGGCGCCCGCGGCAGCGCTCGGGCGTACCTGGACCGGGTACTGCCCGTGCTGCACGTCGGCCGCTACCGGCACCTGGGTCCTCTGGTGCGCGCCCGCATGGGTACGGCGGTGCTGGAGCGGCTGGTCGCGCCGGTCGTGGAGTCGGTGTACGGCGCCGACCCCGACGAGGTGGAGATCGACGCGATCCTGCCGACGCTGAACGCCGCGATCACGGCCACCGGCGCGCTGTCCGCCGCGGTGGAACGGCTGCGTGCCGCGTCGCCGGCCGGCAGCGCCGTGCAGGGCGTGCAGGGCGGCCTGCTGCGTCTGCCGCAGGCGCTCGCGATGGATGCCCTCGCCCGTGGCGTGCGTCTGGTGACCGGCGCGCGGGTCACGACTCTGGCGCCCGGTCCGCTGCCGGGAACCTGGGAGGTCGGGACGGACGACGAGCGGCTGGATGCGACGAACGTGGTCGTGGCCGTCGATGGCGCCGCGGCGCTCGACCTGCTGCAGCAGGCTCTGCCGCACCTGCTCGCGCTCGCCCGGCCGGCGCCCGCCGACAGCCGCGTGGTGACCCTGCTCGTTGAGGATGCGCGCCTGGACGCCCGGCCCCGCGGATCCGGTGTGCTGCGCGCCTCCGGCCGAGCCGACGTGCGCGCCCGCGCTCTGACGCACCTGACGGCGAAGTGGCAGTGGCTGCACGATCTGCTGCCCCCCGGCCAGCATCTGCTGCGGCTGTCCTACCGTGGGGCGGATCCGGTCGACGACGCCGAGGCGGGCGCCGACGCGTCCTCCCTGCTCGGCGTGCCCCTGCCGGCCGCGATCGCGCGCGACGACGCGCTGTGGCGGGACACGCTGCCGCCGCTCGCCCCCGAGACCCTGGCTGCCCGGACGGCGGTCGACGCCCAGCTGCAGGCCGTGCGGGGTCTGGTGGTCACCGGTTCATGGCGGACCGGCACCGGTCTGGCCGCAGTCGTCTCGGGCGCGGAGCGCGCCGCCGCGGCGCTGACGGCGCGCAGAGGGTAGCCGTCTGGAGATCAGCGGAGAACCCGCTGAGCCCCCAGGATGTCGTCGCTAGGGTTGTCGGACAGCAATTGCAGACACCACCACTCACCATTCAGAGGAGCATTCATGCGAGGGCGAATTTTGTTCGTGGCCGGAGCCGGCGTCGGGTACGTCTTGGGCGCGCGAGCCGGTCGACGTCGATATGAGCAGATCAAGGCGGGTGCCGAGAAGCTCTGGAACGACCCGAACGTGCAGAAGAGCGTGGACCAGGTGCAGACGTTCGTGAAGGACAAGGCGCCGGAGGTGCAGTCCGCCGTGGTCGAGAACGCGAACAAGGTGGTCGACGGGGCCAAGAAGACCGTCGGCAAGGTCCAGAACAAGACCGGCGACGCCACGCCGTCACCCAGCATCTGACCGCGCTGATGAGTCGAGCCACCACCACCGAGCCGGACGACAAGAAGTCCGTCTTCAAGCTGATCGGCGAGATCCCGGGGCTGATCACCACCCTCATCCGGGACGAGATCGCGCAGCTTCGAAGCGAGCTGGTCACCCGGCTGAAAGCAGCGGGAATCGGCATCGGGCTGTTCGCCGCCGCGGCGATCTTCCTGAACTTCGCCGCCTGGGTGCTGATCGCGACCGCGATCCTCGGCCTGGCCAACGCCGTCGCTCCGTGGCTGGCGGCACTGATCATCGGCGTCGTGCTGCTAGTGATCGCCGTGATCCTGGCCCTGGTCGGCCTCTCCCGGGTCAAGAAGGGCGTCCCTCCGGTGCCCGAGTCGGCCATCGAGAGCGTCAAGAGCGACGTCAAAGCATTCAAGGGGACTGGCAACTATGACCGATGACACCAACGACAAGGACCGCGCGCTCTCCGAGATCCGCTCGGACATCGAGTCGACGCGCGAGCGGCTCTCGGAGACCCTGGACGCGATCGAGGACCGTCTGGACGTGCCCAAGCGCGCCAAGAAGGCATTTGCGGAGGGCAGGGCCGTCGCCGTGCAGGCCGTGAGCGACGGTCGCACCTGGTTCGAGACGCAGCGGCGGGACAATCCGGCGATCGTGTACGGCGTGCTCGGCGGCGCGGGCGCGCTGGTCGTGGGTGTCGGTGTGCTCATCGCCCGCGGCGGGCGCAGGTAGGCTCCGCCGAGCAGGCAGCGCGGCCCGGACCCTCTGCTCCGCCTCTCAGGGGGGCGGAGGGAGGATTGCCGGATGACTGACGACGGGTACGCCCTCTGGGCGGTGCTGCGCCGGGACGCCATTCGTACGCCGGCGGCTGGGCTCAGCATCGCCGAACTGGACGAAGTGCTCTTGGCGCTCGGGGCGCAGGGTGTCACCCTGCGAGGGTTCTACGACGTCAGCGGATTCCGTGCCGACGCAGACCTGATGATCTGGCTGCACGGCGGTGGCGCCGCAGCACTGCAGGCGGCACTGCGCCGATTACGCGCCGTCTCACCGCTCGACACGCTCGTGCCGGTCTGGAATGCGATAGGGGTACACCGCGATGCGGAGTTCAACCGCAGCCACGTGCCGGGCTTCCTGCGCGGGGAGGCTGCGCGAGGGTGGCTGTCTGTCTATCCGTTCGTCCGCTCCTACGACTGGTACGTGCTGCCGGAGGCGGATCGGGCCCGCATGCTGGCCGAGCACGGCCGCAAGGGTGCCGCGTACACCTCCGTCGTCGCCAACACGGTCGCCGCGTTCGCCCTCGGCGACTACGAGTGGATCCTGCCCCTGGAGTCGGACGAGTTGACCGACATCGTCGACATGATGCGCGATCTGCGCGCCACGGAGGCCCGCCTGCACGTGCAGGAGGAGACCCCGTTCTACACCGGACGGCGCATCGAGCCCTCCGAGATCGCCGAGGTACTGCAGTGAACGAGGTAATGGGTTGAGTACCGTCCTGTCCGCAAGTCCCGCCGCCGCGGCCGGCCCGGAGCACACGAGCGAGCCCGTCGCCTATGACGGCATCCTGCTGGCCAGCTTCGGCGGCCCCGAGGGACAGGACGACGTGCTGCCGTTCCTGCGCAACGTCACCCGCGGCCGCGGGATCCCCGACGAGCGGCTCGAAGAGGTGGCGCACCACTACCGCGCCTTCGGCGGGGTCAGCCCCATCAACGAGCAGAACCGCGCGCTGAAGGCAGCGCTGGAGCAGGAGTTGCAGCGCCGCGGCATCGACCTGCCGGTGCTGTGGGGCAACCGCAACTGGGCGCCGTTCCTCAGCGACACGTTGCAGGCGGCTGCCGACGCCGGTCACGCCCGGCTGCTGGCGATCGCCACCAGCGCCTACAGCTCGTACAGCTCCTGCCGGCAGTACCGCGAGGACTTCGCCACCGCGCTGGAGGCAACGGGGCTCACCGGCACCCTCACCATCGACAAGGTCCGGCAGTACTTCGACCACCCCGGCTTCGTCGGCCCATTCGTGCGCGGCGTTACGGCGGGGCTCGTCCAGCTGGAGCAGCGCCTGCCGGGCATCGACCTCACGACCGAGGCGCGTGTGCTGTTCTCCACCCACTCGATCCCCTCCGCCGATGCCGCCAAGTCCGGGCCCGACTTCCGCGGCTTCGGCGCCGGCGGCGCGTACGAGGCGCAGCACCGCGCGGTGGCCGAGGTCGTGATGGCCCGTGCCGGACGCGGCGTGGACTACGAGCTCGTCTTCCAGTCGCGCAGCGGCCCCGCCAGTCAGCCGTGGCTCGAGCCGGATGTGAACGATGTGATCCGTCGCCTGGCTCCGGAGGGGGTGCGGGGCGTGCTGATCGTCCCGCTGGGGTTCGTGTCCGACCACATGGAGGTCATGTGGGACCTGGACACGGAGGCGATGGAGACCGCCGACGAGGTGGGCGTGGTCGCGATCCGCACCCCGACTCCGGGCGTCGACCACGAGTACGTCTCGGGCCTCGTCGATCTGGTGGTGGAGCGCCGGGATGGCACGCCCGTCGAGGACCGGCCCGCCGAGACGGCCCTCGGACCCTGGTACGACGTGTGCCGGGTGGGCTGCTGCGCCAACGCGCGTCTCGGCTTCCGGCCGGCGGTCGCGGGGCTCACGCAGTGACCATCCGCGTCGGCACGCGGGGGAGCGCGCTGGCACTCGCCCAGGCGCGCGCGACCGCCGACGCACTGCATCGAGCCAGTGGCGAGCCGTGCGAGCTGGTGGTGGTGCGCACCGAGGGCGACACCTCCGCCGAGCCCCTCGCCGTCATCGGCGGCACCGGCGTCTTCGCCGGTGCGCTCCGCACAGCATTGCGCGCCGGGCGCTGCGACGTGGTGGTGCACTCCCTGAAGGATCTGCCCGTCGAGCCCGAGCCGGGCCTGACGATCGTCGCCGTCCCGATGCGCGAGGACGCCCGCGACGCGCTCTGCGCCCGCGACGGGGTCACGCTCGCCGCGCTGCCGACGGGCGCGACCGTCGGCACGGGCTCCCCGCGTCGCCGTGCGCAGATCGTCGCCACGCGTCCGGATGTGACCGTCGTCGATGTGCGGGGCAACGTGGACACCCGACTCCGCCTCGTGCGCGACGGTGACCTGCACGCGGTCGTCCTGGCCGCGGCGGGCCTCGGCCGAATCGGCCGCATCGGCGAGGCGACCGACCTGTTGCCGCTCGACACCTGGCCGACCGCCGCCGGGCAGGGGGCGCTCGCCGTCGAGGTGCGGGACGAGGACGCCGTCCATCTGCGCGAACCCGGCGTCGTGCCGACCGGCATCGGCGCCGCTGCCGCCGCGATCACCGACGCCGCCTCGTGGAGCGCGGCCGCGGCCGAGCGCACGGTCCTGCGCCGGCTGCAGGCCGGCTGTGCGGCGCCGATCGGCGTCGCCAGTCGCGTCGCCCGGGACTCCGCCGAGCTGTGGGCCAGCGTGCACCGGCCGGGCGGCGGATTCCGCATCGACCGCCGGCGCACGGCGACTTTTCCCGCCGGCGACGTGGCCGCCCGCGACGCGGCGCTGCAGCGCGAAGCCGGCGCGCTGGCCGACGACCTGCTCGCCGCCGGCGCCGCCGACCTGGCACCGCTCGGGGCGACGGCATGACGGCCGCGAAGCCGCTGCGCGGCTGGACGGTGCTGGTCCCCCGTGGCGGGCCGTGGGGTCACGGCGTCGCCGCCGAGCTGCGCAGTCGCGGCGCGACCCCGATCGTCGCGCCGACGATCAACTTCTCCTCCACCGCCGATGCGACGGCCCTGGAGCAGGCGCTCGACGCCCTGCAGCGCGGTGACTTCGACTGGATGTCCGTGACCAGCGCGACGACGGTCGACGTGCTGTCGGCGCACGGCGTCACGGTGCCGAGCACCACCCGCATCGCGGCGGTCGGCGAGACCACGGCGGCCGCGCTCGTCGCCGCCGGCTTCCCCGTGGACTACACGCCCACCCGCGACAACTCCGCGGCCGGCCTGCTGGCCGAGTGGGCCGACGCGACCGGCGGCGCGGTGCCGCAGCACATCCTGGCGCTGCGCAGCGACATCGCAAAACCGGTGCTGACCGACGGCCTGCGCGCGCGAGGCCACCACGTGGAGTCCGTCATCGCCTACCGCACGGTCGGCGTCCCCGTGGACGCGCGCATCATCGACGACGTCGCCACGGGCCGGGTGAACGCGATCCTGATCACCTCCGGCAGCGTGGCCGCGCAGTTGGCGGGGCAGTTCTCGGTGATCCCCGATACCACCGTCATCGCCTGCATCGGGCCGCGGACGGCGGCGGACGCCGAATCGAACGGCCTGCGGGTCGACATCGTCGCCCGCGAGCGCAGCAGCGCCTCACTCATCCGGTCGTTGGAGGAGTTCTCCCGGGAGCACGGCGCCCGCACGAGGGAGGCCGGATGACCGGCCCGACGGTGCGGCCGCGCCGTATCCGCCAGACGGCGGCGCTCCGCGGACTGGTCGCCGAGACGCACCTGTCGGCCGACCAGCTGGTGCTGCCCATGTTCGTCCGCGAATCGTTGACCGAGCCGCAGCCGATCGCGTCGATGCCCGGGGTGGTGCACCACACGATCGACAGCCTTCGTGCGGCGGTGACCGAGGCGGCCGAGGCGGGGGTCGGCGGCGTCATGCTCTTCGGCGTTCCCGACCGGCGCGACGCGATCGGTTCGGGAGCGACCGCCGAGGACGGCATCCTGAACGTCGCCACCCGTGCCGTCACAGCCGAGATCGGCGACGAGCTGGTGGTGCAGACCGATCTGTGCCTGGACGAGTTCACCGATCACGGGCACTGCGGCGTGCTCGACGCCGCAGGTGCGGTCGACAATGACGCGACGCTCGACCGGTACCGCGACATGGCGGTGGCGCAGGCCGCCAGCGGGTCCCGGCTGCTGGGCCTGTCCGGGATGATGGACGGCCAGGTCGCCGCCACCCGCGAGGCGCTCGACGCGGCCGGATTCCTCGACGTGCTGCTGCTCGGCTATGCCGCCAAGTACGCCTCCGGGTTCTACGGCCCCTTCCGCGAGGCGGTGCAGTCGGCACTCGTCGGCGACCGGCGCACCTACCAGCTGGATCCGGCCAACCGCCGCGAAGGCGTGCGGGAGGCGATGCTCGACATCGAGCAGGGTGCGGACATCGTGATGGTGAAGCCGGCGATGAGCTATCTGGACGTGCTGGCCGACGTCGCGGCGGCGAGTCCCATTCCGGTATGGGCATATCAGGTGTCGGGGGAGTACGCGATGGTCGAGGCGGCGGCCGCGAACGGCTGGATCGACCGGGAGCGCATCGTGCTCGAGACCCTGCTCGGCATCCGGCGGGCGGGCGCGGGCGCGGTCCTCACCTACTGGGCCGTCGAGGTCGCGCGCTGGCTGCGCCGCGCATGAGCACCGTCCTCGGCGTGGTCGGTGAGCACGACGACACGGCGCCCGGCGCCGGCGACGCCAACGTCCGGCTCTTCGCGCGCGCCCGTC
Source organism: uncultured Amnibacterium sp. (assembly GCF_964250715.1). Lineage (GTDB taxonomy): Bacteria > Actinomycetota > Actinomycetes > Actinomycetales > Microbacteriaceae > Amnibacterium. The sequence goes on along the minus strand of NZ_CAXUGX010000014.1, from coordinate 8,788 downwards.
GCTCCATCCCCGGTGGAGTCAACTCGCCGGTGCGCGCCTACGGCAGCGTCGGCGGGGCGCCACGGTTCTTGGCGTCGGCACAGGGTGCCACCGTCACGGACGCGGCCGGCCGCGAGTACGTGGACCTGGTCGCCAGCTGGGGCCCGGCACTGCTCGGGCACGCCCACCCCGCGGTCGTGGAGGCCGTGCAGCGCGCGGCGACGCGGGGGCTGTCGTTCGGTGCGCCGACGCAGGGCGAGGTGGAGCTGGCGGAGTTGGTCCGCGACCGCGTCCGCGCCGGTGCGGCGGCACCGCTGGAGCGGCTGCGACTGGTCTCCACCGGCACCGAGGCGACGATGACGGCGATCCGGCTGGCGCGCGGTGCGACCGGTCGCGACCTGGTCGTCAAGTTCGCCGGGCACTACCACGGCCACTCCGACGGACTGCTCGCCGAGGCCGGCTCCGGCGTCGCCACGCTGGGCCTGCCGGCGTCGGCGGGCGTGCCGGCGTCCATCGCGGCGAACACCCTGGTGCTGCCCTACAACGACCGGACCGCCCTCGCGCTGGCGTTCGAAGCCCATCCCGGCCGCATCGCCGCCGTGATCACCGAGGCGGCTGCAGCCAACATGGGCGTCGTCGCGCCGCTGCCGGGCTTCAACGCCGCTCTGATCGACCTCGCGCACGCCGACGGCGCCCTCGTGATCTACGACGAGGTGCTGACCGGGTTCCGGGTGCATCCCGCGGGCTGGTGGGGGCTGGAGGGAGCCGCCGATCACGCGCTCGACGTCGATCTGTTCACCTACGGCAAGGTGATCGGCGGCGGCCTGCCGCTGGCGGCGCTGGGCGGCCGCGCCTCGATCATGGACCGCCTCGCGCCGCTCGGCCCGGTGTACCAGGCGGGCACCCTCTCCGGGAACCCGGTCGCGGTCGCGGCGGGCCTCGCCACCCTGCGGGCGGCGGACGACGCCGTCTACCGCGCCGTCGACGCGGCGGCCGACCGGCTTCGCGACGCTGTACACACCGCGCTCACCGAGGCCGGGGTGGCGCACGTGCTGCCCCGCGCCGGCAGCCTGTTCAGCGTGGCCTTCGGCCTCACCGAGCCGCCGGCCGACTACGACACCGTGCGGGCGCAGGAGTCGTGGCGCTATCCACCCTTCTTCCACGCGATGCTCGATGCGGGCGTCAGCCTGCCGCCGTCGGTCTTCGAGGCATGGTTCCTGACCGCGGCGCACGACGACGACGCCCTCGGCCGCATCCAGGCGGCCCTACCGGCCGCGGCGCGCGCCGCTGCCGCCGCGACCCCGCCCGACTGACGATCGCGCCTGACTGACGCTCAGAGGCCCTTCGCCGCGAACGCGATGAACTGGGTCACCTGGGACGGGCTGAAGTTGTCGTCGGAGACGAGCAGCAGCAGGCGCCGGCCGTCCTTCAGGCGGGGACCGAGCGTGATCCCCTCCACGTTGTCGATGCGCGGGAGCCCCTTCACGTCGGCCAGGTCGACCAGCAGCCGCTTGTGCATCGGTGTCACATGGGCGGAGGCGGTCGAGTCCCGGGCCAGGATGTCCGTCGCGGCGTGGTCGTCGGCCAGGTAGATGCGGATGCGGTCGACGCCGGCGACGAAGGCCCGCTCGATCACGAGGAACCGCCCACCGCCGAGCGCTGCGATGTCGCTCAGGCCGTTGGTGTCCGTCGGCTCGGCGGCGGGCGGCTGGGCGAACAGCGGCTGCAGCGGGTAGGCGTACTGGGCGACCGGCAGGTGCCGCTTCGGGTCGAGTTGCGTCACGCGCACCAGGGCGCCCCGCGCCGGCGTGGGATCGGCTCCGTCCTGGTACAGCGGATCCTCCATCGCCGACCACAACTCGCGGCCGTTCGGGGTGAAGGAGAGGCCTTCCAACGTCTGGTTCTGGCGGGGGCCCACCTGCTGCGGGTTCATGTGCAGCTGCGGCACGAGCGCGTACTGGCCGGCGTCGCTGCCGCTCAGGGTGGTGGTGCGCACCCACGGGTCCTCCAGCACCGCCGGCGCGGTCGTCGACACGATCCGCTCGCCCTCGCTGCTCCAGGTGAACCGGTCGTGCTTGGGGTCGACCGCCAGGCCCTCCGGGTCGGGGGCGAGCGACGTCGTCACCCCGTTCGTGGTGACGGTGGGCGGGAAGACGCTGCCGTCGGGCTGCAGGAAGGGGTGCGTGCCGGTCAGGGTCACCGACTGCAAGCCGGCGGCGGTCGCCGCGATGCGGGCCGTGTAGAACCTGGCGGGGTTCTTGGCCGAGCGGTCGTCGCTGATCAGCAGGTACTGCTTGCGCTTCGCGTCATAGCTGATCGCGGACAGGCCGCCGACGGTCGTCCCCTGGAACTGCAGGGCGTTCGGCAGCTCGCGCTCCCCCAGGTAGGACAGCCGGATGCCCGCCGGTAGATGCTGCTTGACAGCGGCCGCCTGCCCCGGCAGCGCGGAGCCGACGGCGACGAGGGCGGTCAGGCCGCAGGTGAGCAGGGCGATGCGGGCAGGTCGGCGCATGGTCGGCAGCGTTGCACGGCGAGAACGCGTGGCGCCAGGCCGGTCACCGATCCGTCGACCGCTGTTCATTTGAGGCGGCTGTCCTCTCCGCACGTCGGGCCGCCGTGGGAGGATGATCGCCCGCCGGTCGCGCTCCCGGCACCCGGCTGATCAGCGCCCGGTAGAACGATGTCGTTCGAAGGAGTTCCACATGCCTCGAGGTCCCCTGTCCGTCCAGCTGTACTCGGTGCGGCAGCAGATCGCGGAGGACCTGGAGGGGACCCTCGAGCGCATCGCGGGCCTCGGCTTCACGGCGGTCGAGCCGTACGGCGACTTCATTCCCGGGTCGGACCGGTACGTCGCCGCGTTCGCCGCGACCGGGTTGACGGCCCCGTCCGCCCACGCACCGGTGCTCCAACTGGGCGACCCCTCCGGCGCCTTCGAAGCTGCGGTCGCCATCGGCGTGCGCACGATCATCGATCCCGCCCACCGCACCGAGGAGTGGGAGTCGATCGACGGCATCGCGCGGATCGCGGAGCGCATCAATATGGCTGCCGAGCGCGCCCGCGAGTACGGCCTGACGTTCGGCTACCACAACCACTGGTGGGAGCTGGAGTCGCGCCCGAACGGCACGCCCGCGCTCGAGCTGCTCGCGGCGCGACTCGATCCGACCGTCGTGCTGGAGGTCGACACCTACTGGGTCGAGGTCGGCGGCCTGAGCGCGCCCGACCTGCTCGGCCGGCTCGGCGACCGGGTCCAGTTAATCCACGTGAAGGACGGCCCGAAGACCCTGGAAACGACGGCGCAGCTGCCGGCCGGACAGGGCGTCATCGACATCCCCGCGGTGCTCGCCGCGGCGCCGCAGGCGACGCGTGTGCTCGAGTTCGACGACTACGACGGCGACCTGTTCAACGGCCTGGCCGTGTCGCTCACGTACGTGACCGCCCAGGACGCGGAGTCCGGCGAGTGACCGTCGGGGTCGGTCTGATCGGGGCGGGCGTGATCAGCGCGCACTACCTCGGCAACCTCACGACCTTCCCCGACCTGCAGGTGCGGTTCGTCGCGGACATCGACCTCGACCGGGCGAAGGCGCGCGCCGACGAGTTCGGCGTGCCGGCCTTCGGCACGGTCGAGCAGCTGCTCGCCGACGACGGCATCCAGATCGTCGTCAACCTGACGCTGCCGTCCGCGCATGCCGAGGTGGATCTCGCCATCCTCGCCGCGGGCAAGCACGTCTGGAGCGAGAAGCCGATCGCGACGACCGTGGAGGACGCGCGGCGCGTGCTCGACGCCGCCGAGCAGGCCGGGCTCCGCGTCGCGGTCGCGCCCGACACCGTGCTCGGGGCGGGCCTGCAGACCGCGTTCCGCGCGATCGCGGACGGCCGCATCGGAAAGCCGCAGACGGCGACCACCATGGTGCTGAACCCGGGCCCGGACCGCTGGCATCCGGCTCCGGAGTTCCTGTTCCAGCCCGGCGGCGGCCCGCTGCTCGACCTCGGCCCCTACTACCTGTCCACCCTGGTGACGGTCTTCGGCTCGGTCGTCCGCGTCTCGGCGGTCGGCTCCATCGCCCGTCCGCAGCGGGTCGTCGAGTCCGGGCCGCGCGCCGGCACGACGTTCGCGGTCGAGGTGCCGACCCACTCCGCGCTGCTGCTCGAGTTCGAGGGCGGCGCCTCCGCGCAGGCCACGTTCTCGTTCCAGTCGGCGATCCCGCGGGCCGGCTTCGTCGAGATCACCGGCACGGACGGCGCGATCGTGCTGCCGGACCCGAACATGTTCGAGGGCGCGTCCGAGCTGTGGACGACCGAGTCGTGGAAGGGCGTGACCGGGCAGGACAAGCCGGTTCCCGAGGTCATCGAGGCGGTCGGAGCGACGGCCGGCCGCGGTCTGGGTGTGCTGGAACTCGCCCGCGCGATCCGGGCGGGCGTGCCCGAGCGGGCGTCGGGCGCCCTCGCGGCACACGTGCTCGACGTCATGCTCGCCGCTGAGACCGCGGCGGCGTCCGGCACGTCCGTCGCCGTGTCCAGCCGCGTGCGCGCCCCCGAGCCGCTGCCTGCCGATTGGAACCCTGCCGAGCGGACCCTCGCGTGACCGACATCCGCATCGGTATGGCCGGCTACGGCTTCATGGGCGCCGCCCACTCGCAGGCGTGGCGCGTCGCCAATGCCTTCTTCGACCTGCCGCGGCGCCCGGTGATGGCCGCGGTCGCCGGCCGGAACGCGGCGGCCGTCGCGGCGGCCGCCGACAAGTGGGGCTGGGGCGAGTCGGTGACCGACTGGCGCGAACTGATCGAGCGGGACGACATCGATCTGATCGACATCTGCACCCCCGGCGACAGCCACGTCGACATTGCGATCGCGGCGCTGCAGGCGGGCAAGCACGTGCTGTGCGAGAAGCCGCTCGCCAACTCGGTCGCCGAGGCGGAGCGGATGGCGAGCGCCGCGCGTGCGGCGGCGAAGCGCGGCGTGTTCGCGATGGTCGGCTTCAGCTACCGGCGGGTACCCGCGATCGGGCTCGCGAGGCGGCTGGTCGAGCAGGGGCGGCTCGGCGAGATCCGGCAGATCCGGTCCGTGTACCTGCAGGACTGGCTGGCGGATGCCGCGTCGCCGATGACGTGGCGGCTCGACAAGTCGCTCGCCGGCTCGGGCGCGCTCGGAGACACCGGCGCGCACGCGATCGACCTGGCGCAGCATCTCTCCGGCCTGGACATCACGGCGGTGAGCGGAATCATGCGCACTTTCGTCACCGAGAGGCCCAAGCTGGCCGAGCGCAAGGGGCTCACCGGGATCGCGAGCGACGAGATCGGCACCGTGACCGTGGACGATGCCGCACTGTTCTCGGCGAAGTTCGGCGACGGCCCGCTCGGCTCGTTCGAGACCACCCGGATGGCGACGGGCCGCAGGAACTCGCTCCGCATCGAGCTGTCCGGCACCGACGGCGCGCTCGCGTTCGATTTCGAGGACATGAACGTGCTGCAGTTCTACGACGCGACGGCGCCGGCGGATACTCAGGGCTTCCAACGCATTCTCGCCACCGAGCCGACGCATCCGTGGGTCGGCTCGTGGTGGCCGCCCGGGCACGGCCTCGGGTACGAGCACGCCTTCACCCATCAGGTCGTCGACCTGCTCACCGACATCGATGCGGGGCGCCAGCCGCGTCCCTCCTTCGACGAGGGCCTGCGGGTGCAGCGCGTCCTGGACGCGATCGAGCGCAGCTCGAACACCGGCAGCGCCTGGACCCCCGTCGAGTAACTCGTCCGCGGGGATCCGTTCGTCCTTGGGTCAGAAGGGTGGCTCGTCGGGCAGTTCGACGGGCGTGCGTGCTTTCACGGTGAGGGCTGGTCGGACGATCCGTTTGCCGCCCCATTTGTTGTGCCATCGAATCGTCCCGTCGGGAAGGGTGGTGACGTCGAAGTAGCCCTCGTCCTTCATCTGGTGGCTCTTCCGGCAGAGGACTTGCAGGTTGTCGTGTCGGGTGCGTCCGTCGTGTTCGACTCGGATCACGTGGTCAATATCGGCGCGGTGTGCGGGGAGGCCGCAGTCGTCGCCCGCGCACGATGGGCTGCGGAGGTGGAGGAGTTTCTTCAGCCCGGTGGGGATGTACCGATCATGCGAGTCGATGCCGAGGATCGAGTCGTCGATGGGGTCGATTTCGACGCGAGTCCAGGTCTTGCTGTGCTCCACCACCTGTCGTGCGGTCTCTGCATCGATCGCCCCCATCCCGGCGAGCTCTGCGGGTGCATTCCCGTCACCGGTCGCGGTGTCCGCCGGCACGACGAGGAGGACCGTCGCCTGCACCGCCTTCCGGTGGGGTGCTTTCAACGATCCGATGCGTTCCATCGGGTAGGCGGGGTCGCCCATCTCGGGTGCGGGGACGGCGATGCCGTGGAGGACGACATCGGTGGCCACATCGGCCATCAACTGGCCGAGGGTGCGGTGTTCCCCGTCCCGCCCGTGCAAATCGACGGCCGCCTGACGGATCCCGTCGTACATGGCCGCGATATCGATGGCGGTGGAGTGCACTTCCAGGATGGCCATCCCGTCGCTGTCGGGTCGGGCACTGACCCACCGTCGGGTGGCGGCCTGTTCGTGTCGTTCGATCGCCCCGTCCGGGTCGAGCCGGTCCCGGAGGAGGCCGAGCTGCTTCTCGACCACCGTCGCCTTCACGGTCTGCACGAGGTCCGCTGCCTTCGCATCGAACTCGGCCAGCACATCCGGCTTCAGTCCGACCGTCTGGTGGGCGGCGGCGCGGACGGCTTCTTCGGAGGCGAGCCCGTCGAGGAACACCGCCCAGGTGGTGGGGAGCTTGTCCCGCGCGGTCCGGCCGTCATCGATGCGCCGCTCGACCGCATGCCGGGAGATCCGGAGCACGTTCGCCTGGTGCAGGCAGAACGCCCGCACCGCGGCATCATCCGGCCGCAAGGCCCGCCCGGTCTCGGCTTGCTCTTCGATGAGCATCGCGTCGAACCCGGCCAGCATCACCTGCAAGCGCATCGCCTCGGCCGTGTTCACGACCCGATCCGCCTGCTCCAACGCCGAGGTAAACAGAGCCTCCCGTGCATCCAACGCAGCGAAATCTGGCGGAGTGGGAGCGGAGTCGCCCGATCCGTCGTCGGACGAGTCGTCCGCCCCGTACTTACTCGTCATATTCGAAAGCATACCACACAAACTAGACTGACAGTAGTACAAATATACTAAAATGGTGAAGCAGCAGAAGCCGACATCGGCTGGATCAGATCCTCGAAGTACGCACGCGCCAGGGGGACGTCCATCACTCATTCACCGTGCAGCGGATAGGCGACGAAGGCGAAGCGGGTGACCAGTTGGGCGCCTCCACCAGCAGGTCGTGTGTCGTGAACAGGTGGGAGGCGGGTCCGCCGTCCCGCGGGGCGATCCACACCTCGCAGCGCTGACCCGCCGCAAGGGTGCGGGGCAGCATCGCCGCCGGCTCCGTCACCGCCGGAGTCCCGGGGTCGACCTGCGCCGGCTCGGTCAGCGTTCCTCGGGTACCGCGCCGAGCACCTGCGCCCGCACCGCGTCGATGGTGCGCAGCACGTCGATCGCCGCGTCGAGCGGGTGGACGGGGGAGTCGGTCAGCCCGTCGGTGATCGCGATCGCGATCGCGGTCGCCTGCCATGCCAGCCCGTCGCGCAGGCGCAAGTCGGTCGGGTCCGTCCAGACGTGCTCGTCGTCGCCGAGGCGCACGGCGAACCGGGCCGGGAAGACGAACGGGTCCAGGAAGCGGGCGGTGCCGCGCGTGCCGGTGATCGACGCGAGTCCCGTGTTCGTGCCGGCCATCGTGCTGGAGACCGTCGCGGCCCGCCCCTGCTCGCCGCGCAGCAGCGTGACCGCCTGGTCTTCGACGCCGCTGCCGATGGTGGTGCCGAGGGCGCGCACCTGCAGCGGCACGCCGATCGCGAACTGCGCGAACCAGAACCCGTAGACGCCGGCGTCGAGCACGGTGCCGCCGGCGAGCGCCGGGTCGGTCATCCGCGGCGCGGGGTCGTCGCCGATCCCCCAGCCGACGTCGGCGGTCGCGAGCCGCACGTCGCCCAGGTCGCCGCGGTCGATCACCTGCCGCAGCACGGCCGACTGCGGCAGGTACTGCGTCCACATCGCTTCGCCCGCGAAGACCCCGGCCGCCCGGGCCGCGTCCGCGATCCGTCGGCCGTCCGCCGCGCAGGTGGCGAGTGGCTTCTCGACGAGCACGTGCTTGCCCGCCTGGATCGCCAGCAGCGCGAGCGGCAGGTGTTCGGTGTGCGGGGCGGCCACGTAGACGATGTCGACCCCGTCGTCCTGGACCAGATCGTGGGAGGAGCCGGAGGAGCGCGGCACGTCGAATTCGACGGCGAACGCGGCCGCGCGATCGGCCGAGCGGGAGCCGACCGCGACGACCCGCTGATCCGTATTGCGGTGCAGCGTGCGCGTGAAGGCGCGAGCGATGTCACCCGGGCCGAGCACGCCCCACCGCAGCACCGGTCCGCCGCGCAACGGCGTGACGCCGGGCTCCGGAAAGAAGGAGGTCACGGTGCTGATGCCGCGCTGCTCGTCGAGAAGGCCGCATCGAAGGCCGCGGCGGGCGGCTGGATCGCGTTCAGCTTCCGGACGATCGCCAGCGCCTCCGGGGCGCCCAGGGTGCGTTCCATGCCGGCGTCCTCCCACTCGACGCTGGTCGGGCCGTCGTAGCCGATCGCGTTCAGGGTGCGGAAGATCCGTTCCCACGGCACCTCGCCGTGACCGACGGACACGAAGTCCCAGCCGCGGCGCGGATCCGCCCACGGCAGGTGGCTGCCCAGCCGGCCGTTGCGGCCGTCGAGGT
>NZ_CAXUGX010000013.1:0-54520 GCF_964250715.1 uncultured Amnibacterium sp. | reverse complement strand
GTCCGGGGACCCGAGCAGATCGAGAAGATGCTCGCGCAGTGGGCCCCGGTCGCCGCCAGGGATCGAGTCCCGCTCGGGCATCGTCGACGACGTCACGCCGGCCTGTTGGGTGTTCGCCCTGCTCGAATCACCTGAGCGGCTCCGGCCTCGTCCGCACGGGCGCGAGTACACGGACCAGGAGGACCGCGGTGATCGATCCGGCCGCCATGATCGACGCCAGCACGACGATCTGGAAGCGACCGGCCTCGAGCGGCGAGACGCCTCCGAAGATCGCTCCGACGAACGCGCCCGGCAGGGTCACGAGCCCGGTCGTCTTCGTCTGGTCGGTCGATGGGATCAGCGCGGCGCGGATCGCCGCCCGTGCGAGATCGCGCGTCGCTTCCCGCGGCGTCGCTCCGATCGCCAGCCATCCCTCGACCTCGTCCCACCGACGATGTGCCGCCTCCGAGAACCAGCGGCCGGCGAGCGTTGCGATCGACATCGAGTTGCCGATCACGATGCCACCGATCGCGAGCGCGTATCGGGCGGTCGGTGCCAGCGCACCGCTGCCGAGCACGACGATCAGGGTCACGAGGATGCCCGCCGCCATCGTGAGCGCCACGGCGACGTAGCGGCGCCCGCTCCATCCCAATCGCCGGGCGGCCGTCACCGAGGCGACCGTGAACATCACGAGCAGCGCGATCGCGACCCACACCGCGCTGTGGATGACGCCGCCCAGGATCAGGCTGATGACGACCAGCTGGAGCGCTCCGCGCAGGACCGCGACCGCGGGCGCGAACGGGAACGGCGCTCGCGCGGCCCCGAGGATCGACGCCGTCACGGCACAGAGAACCACGACGCCGAGCACCGTGGGCAGAAGCTCCGGGATCACGCTCACATCCTGCTCTGCCCGGCCGCTACGACCCCCTCATCGACGTGCAGGCCTCGCCATCTCGAATCGGCAGGGAGGCGTTATGCAGTCGCTCGCCGCAGCAGCGCGGTGCGGACGGAGAGCCAGATCGCGAGCCCGAGGACCACCGCCGCCACGACCACGTGCACGGGGGTGAGCCAGTCCATGCCGAGGGTGCTGATCGCGTGGCCGAGCAGCCACTGCACGACGGTCGCGGCGAAGTAGACCGCAGCGCCGAGCGCCAGGCCGCGGATCGTGCGGAGGCGGTTGAACGCGACGATCGCGGCGATCAGGGCGAACACCATCACCGGGTAGGCGCCGAAGCCGTGGACGGTCGTCCATGCCTCACGGGTCGCCTTCGGGATGCCGTCGGTGATGAACTCGCCGGAGGTGAAGTACTGGAACACCACGAACAGGGCGCTCAGCCCGATGAGGATCGCGAAGGCGCGGTGCGCTCCGGCAGGGACGGCGGTCGTCGTGGTGGGCGAGCGAGGGGCTGTGGCGGTCACTGATTCCTCCAGGTGGTCGCTCGAAGGATCACAGCGCGCCGCTCAGAACCGTCGAAGAATCCGGCCGATGCGACCGCGACGTCGCAGTGCGCGGGCAGCGACCACCCGGCGATCACCCCGCAGCGATTGCCGCAGCGGTCGACTGGTTCCACGAGGTGGACCGCCGCCTCAGGCCCTACCGTGCGGACAGAGAGGGGGTGATTGCTGGCAATCGGTGGGTGTCGGGCGCAACACTGCGAGCAATGGCGACGGCCTGTTGCTCGGTGAGGTGCTGAGTCGGAGTCCCGAAGGTGGTGAGCCGGTAAATGAGTGATCCTCGATGCCATTCGATGAGCGTGTTGACGTTGTACATGTCGGAGTGCCGCCACACGGTTGCCGCTGCTCCACGGACAGCGGTCGTCGGGCCCTTGGTCCAGTAGGGGTGGTCGAGTGCGTCGAAGATGCCGTCGAAACCGATTTCGAGCGTGAAGTGCTCGGTGCCCGATCCCGTCGCCGGCCTCGACGCGTAGGTGCGGGTGACACCTGGGAACCTGTCGTCCCAGGTCGCGCCGAGATCGACGTATCCGGCAGGGACGTAGCCCGCCTTGGGTACGTCGGCGTCGGTGAGTACCGAGTGCTTCGTCCGGTTCGACATGTCGACGATGGCTCGTGCTCCCACTGGCGCTTTGAGATGCACCGTATGTGCGGTCGTCGCGTGTCCTACCCCGATGCAGTCGCCTGCCTCGAACTCCTTCGGCGCTGCGTAGCCGAGTACCAGGATCTCGATGCTCGTCGCCGTTTCGTGCACCTGCACCCGTTGAGCATCCGTCCCGCCACAGACGAATTCCCGACCGTGAACTGCGTCGCCGTCGCCTGCGATGGTGAGCTCGCGGGAGTCCTCGGTCGCCCGAACGGCATTGCGCCACGGCACGACACCGGCGTACCGAAGAGCGGCACCGCCCGCGGTGATCGTCGGCGCAGGCGTCGAGACGGGACCTGGTAGGGCCTTCGAGCCCCCGGTTGACGATCGACGTTGAGCCACCTGCAGCACCGCGACAGCCGCGATCAGGACCGTGATTGCGACGAATGCCGTCGCCACTCGGCGCACGACGACGTCGCGGTGTGGTCGCAGACCGCGTTGTGCGACCCCGTGGCGAACGCCGGATCGCCGCGGCAGCTCCTCGAACGCCTGCTCGAGCGCTTTCGCGCGCACCGGATCGAACTCATCCTCGCTCACTCGTCCGCTCCTTCCGTTCGAAGCGCGGCGGCCGGCAGTACCGGAACTGCGCCGTCCAGCACGGCACGCATTCGCTGCCTACTCCGGTACAGCCGCGTCCGAGCGTTCCCCGGACTGAGTCCCAGGACCAACGCCGCAGCCGATACCGACATACCTTCGATCCCGGCAAGCGATACCAACGCCGCATCCACCGGCTTCAGTTGCCGGAAGGCTGCGCCGAGTTCCGATAGCGCTCGTCGCTCCTGCATCGTGTCCGCAGGATCGTTCGCGGAACGCGAGTGCGGCAGGGAGTCGAGCACGCTGCGGTACCGACGCACGCTGCGATTCGCGTTGCGAGACAAATTCTGCGCCGCGACCAGCAACCAGGGCAGGACGGAACCGTCGACGAGCACAATGTGCTCCCGCTTGCGCCACAACTCGAAGAAGCCCGCCGCAGCAACGTCCTCCGCATCCGTCGGACTCACCACCAACCTCCGCGCCGCGCGCAGGACACGCTCCCGGTGTAAGGCGAAGAGCGATGCGAACGCACGACCGTCGCCATCAAGCGCGCGTTCCCACGCGCCCGCCTCCTCGGACGTCACCACATCCATACCCAAGAATGTCCGCCCGAACCGAAACGTCACACCGACCGCGCATCGCAGCCTGACGGCGTCGTCGCCCAACTCGCCTCGCGTCGTTACTCGACGCAGCGTCTGGCTACCGTGCGAGGCATCAACCCATGTCTCGGGTTCCTGCTCACGACACGCGACCGAAACGCTCGGACGCTGCGGGGATGGACTCCTGCGTCAGCAACAACCGACTTCAACGAAGACGGCAAGAAGGGCTCGGCGCCACCCGACACATCCGTTCGTGACTCACGCTTCCCGGCGCCGACAGGTGGCGGTCCCGAACGGTTGTGGCAGCGGGTCGGTCAGGGCTCCGTCAGGGCCCTGCGGAGTCGTGGGCCGCGTCGTCGTGGTCCGACGTACTCACGGAGGAGGTGGCTCGGGCGGCGTCCAGGTCGTCCAGATCCCAGGCCGGGTCGACGTGGGTATGCAGGTGCGGTACCTCGAAGCCGGGTGGGGCGCGAGGACGCGCTGGCTATGGCACTGCCGAGCGGGCTCCGGTCACGGCACCCGCAGGATGAGCGCGTCGCCCTGGCCGCCGCCGCCGCAGAGGGCCGCGGCACCGTAGCCGCCGCCGCGACGACGCAGTTCGAGGGCGAGCGACAGCACGAGGCGGGCGCCGCTCATGCCGACCGGATGTCCGATCGCGATCGCGCCGCCGTTCGGGTTGACCCGGGCGAGGTCGAGTCCGAGCTGCCGGGCGGAGGCGATCGGCACGCCCGCGAAGGCCTCGTTGATCTCGACCACGCTCAGGTCGCCGAGCTCGACGCCGTCGGCGCGACGGAGCGCGTCCGTGATCGCCCCGGCCGGCTGATGGAGGAGCGACGGGTCAGGACCGGCGGTCGTGCCGTACGAGACGATCTCCGCGATCCAGTCGAGACCCAAGGATTCGGCCTCGCTCTTCGCCATGATCACCATCGCCGCAGCACCGTCGGACAGCTGGGACGCGGAGCCCGCGGTGATCGTGCCGCCGAATGCCGGCTTCAGGTGGCCGAGCACCTCGACCGTGGTACCGGGACGCACGCCCTCGTCGGTGTCGACGACGACGTCACCGCCACGGGCGCGCACGGTCACCGGCACGATCTCCTCCGCCGACCGGCCCTCGGCGATCGCCGCGGCGGCCTTCGCGTGCGAATGGGCGGCGAAGACGTCCTGGTCCTCCCGCGTGATGCCGAGCGGACGCTGGTGCCGTTCGGTCGCCGCGCCCATCACCTCGTTCTCCAGCGAGCAGATCAGCGCATCCTGATCCAACGAGTCGAGCATCGCCGTGGCCCCGTACTTGAACCCTCGACGAGCGCCGGGAAGGAGGAACGGAGCGTTCGTCATCGACTCGATACCGCCGGCGAGCGCGATGCGCCACTGACCGGCGCGGATCGCCAGGTCCGCCTGGCCGATCGCGGTCAACCCGGAGAGGCACAGCTTGTTGATCGTGGTCGCGGGCACCGTCAGCGGCACACCCCCGGCCGCTGCCGCCTGCCGCGCCGGGTTCGCACCGACGCCCGCCTGCACGACGTTGCCGAGGACGACGGCATCGAGCTGCTCGGCCGAGACACCCGCTCGCTCGAGCGCGGCACGGATCGCGACTGCACCGAGCTCGGGCGCCCGCAGCGTGCCGAGCGCGCCGAGCAGCTTTCCGACCGGGGTGCGCGCACCGGCGACCAGCACTGATGTCTCCATGAATGGCTCCTCTTTCACGTGGCACAAATCTCGATCGACGATAGGCGCGACGGCTGTCCGTGAGCGCCGCGGCGGTGGCATGACTCGCACCGCAGTGCCGGAGTGCAGCGCAACGACGCTCTGCAACGACGCATTGCAACCGACAGAGAGCGGTAGGAAGCAGCCTTGGGGCGGCATACGGTGCTGCAATGGTGATCGTCTCCGAACTGTTCGATCCGTCGCGCTGGTCGGAGGTGCCGGGGTTCGAGTCGATGGCGGACATCACCTACCACCGGTCGACCGATGGGCGCGTCGCACGCATCGCATTCGACCGGCCGGAGGTGCGGAACGCGTTCCGCCCGCAGACCGTGGACGAGCTGTACCGCTCCATCGACCACGCCCGGCTGGACACGCGGATCGGTGTCGTGCTGCTGACCGGCAACGGGCCGAGCCCGAAGGACGGCGGTTGGGCCTTCTGCTCCGGCGGCGACCAGCGCATTCGCGGGCGCGGCGGCTACGAGTACGCGGACGGGACCACGGGCGTCGGACGGCTGCACATCCTGGAGGTGCAGCGCCTCATCCGCACCATGCCGAAAGTCGTCATCGCGGTCGTGCCAGGGTGGGCGGCCGGCGGCGGCCACTCCCTCTACGTCACCTGCGATCTCGCACTCGCGAGCGCCGAGCACGCCCGCTTCAAGCAGACCGACGCCGACGTGGGCTCGTTCGACGGCGGCTACGGCAGCGCCTACCTGGCACGGCAGGTCGGCCAGAAGTTCGCACGGGAGATCTTCTTCCTCGGAGCCGAGTACAGCGCACAGCGCGGCTACGAGATGGGCGCCGTCAACGCCGTCGTCCCGCACGACGAACTGGAGTCGACCGCGCTGGACTGGGCGGCGCAGATCCTGGGCAAGTCGCCGACGTCGATCCGCATGCTGAAGTTCTCGATGAACGCGATCGACGACGGCCTGATGGGCCAGCAGGTGCTCGTCGGCGAGGCCACCCGACTCGCCTACGGCACCGACGAGGCCGTGGAGGGCCGCGACGCGTTCCTCGAAAAACGCCCACCGGACTGGTCGCCCTACCCCTGGCCGGTGTGATCGCTGCGGGAGGGCGCGGGCGTGTCGGATGGACCCGCCCGCGCAATGGCAGCTGCCACTCCGCACCCGTGTTCGAGGCTCGGACGGTGCGGCGCCGCGAGGTGGCAGTGCCCACGGGATGTGGCGCGCGAGTGGTCAGCTCAGGAAGCCGTAGTTCGGCAGGGCGTAGACCTTGCCGGTGTTGCCGCCCATGAAGTCCGTCGACCGGTTGCCGACGGCCGCGACGATCGTGTACCCGGATTTCGCCCAGTTCGCTCGGCACCGCGCCTTCGACACCTGCAACTTGACCTTGGTGCTGGGACGCTTGCAGAGGGCGTCGACGCGGTAGCCCGCCTTCGTCAGCGCGGCGACCGAGCCGGTGGTCGACGCCGGGCGCCCCGTGGCGAAGAGCACCGAGTAGCCCGCGCGGACCGCGGCCTGCTCGAAGGCGAGTACCGGCGGGGTAGCCGCCCCGCCGAAGTAGTAGCTCTGCAGCGCGGTGTTGTCGATGTCCAGCACGATCGCCGGCCGGCGGACGTTCCGGTGCGCCTCCAGGTACTGCGGTCCACCGCGGAGCACGTCGCTCACATCGGCTAGCCAACGACTCCGGCTCGGTCGATCGGAGCCTGACGGGGAGGGCTGCGGAGTGCGGGAGCCCGTCGGCCGCGGCGAGGCCGGCGTCGTGGCCGATGTCGTCGAGGACCCCGCGCTCGTGGTGGACGACACCGGTGCGGGGGTCGGAGCGTCGCACCCGACGAGCGCACCGACTCCTGCCACCGCCACGAGGCCTGCGGCGACGCGCAGGCGCAGCCGGAACCCCGACCGTGCTCGGGCCGTCACCGCTGCGCCACCGGCTCGTCCGCCGCTGTGGCGGTCGGTGATGGTTCGCTGCACGGGCCGAGCCTGGCGGGCGGCGTCACAGGAATCATGGAGAAACGGAGAACGCGCGGCGAGGAGCAGCACTGCGACGCTGTGCACTCAGGTGAGCAGAAGGACGCCGGCGACCAGCGACGCGGCCGCGAGCACCAACGCGATCACGGTGAGGACGGCGTGCACCCGCAGGAAGGCCGTCGCGCGTCCGGCCGCATCGCGGGCGCGGGGATCGCGCAGGATCCGGCGCAGGAAGGTCGGCCAGGCGACGGCGTTGAAGACGGCGTTCAGCAGCAGGACGACGCCGCCGAACAGGATCATGCTGCGAGCGTAGTTCGCCGTCTCCGCCCCGGATCGCTCCGGGACCGCCGAGGATCGACCCGGTTCGACCGGGTTCGACCGGCGATCGGAGGGGGCACGAGGGGCCGTCGGACCCCCTGTCTAGACTTCGAGGCATGTCTGCGGCCACCGATCGTCTCGTCTGGATCGACTGCGAGATGACCGGTCTCGACCTCAGTACCGACGAACTGGTCGAGGTCGCGGTCGTCGTCACCGACTACGACCTGAAGCCGGTGGACCCCGGGTTCGACATCGTCATCCGCCCCTCCGACTCCGCGCTGCTGCAGATGAACCAGGTCGTGCGCGAGATGCACACCGCCTCCGGTCTGCTCGAGGCGCTGCCCGGCGGCGTCACGCTGGGCGACGCGGAGGCGCAGCTGCTGGAGTACCTGCAGCGGTTCACCACCGCGGGTCAGGCGCCCATCGCCGGCAACACGATCGGGACGGACCGCAGCTTCCTGGCCCGGTTCATGCCGCGGCTCGACGCGCACCTGCACTACCGCAGCGTCGACGTCTCCAGCGTGAAAGAGCTCGCCAAGCGCTGGTATCCGCGGGTCTACTACAACGCCCCGGCCAAGCACGGCGGCCACCGCGCACTGGCCGACATCTTGGAATCCATCCGCGAGCTGGACTACTACCGCCGCACCGTGTTCGTCGGCCTGCCGGGTCCGTCCTCCGACCAGGCGCAGGCCGCCGCATCCTCCACGGTCGAGGCATTCGCCCTGTAGCGCCCCGTCGCCTGCGTGCGATCTTCCCGTGACCGTGACCGTGACCGTGACCGTGGCCGGTCGGAGCGGCTGCGCTACACTCGACGCCGGTCCGGCGCGAGTCGCCGGCCGCGTGGTGGGCGTAGCTCAGTTGGTAGAGCGCTGGCTTGTGGTGCCGGAAGTCGCGGGTTCAAGTCCCGTCGTCCACCCCACTCGAAGCAGGTCGTGTTCCGCCCGATGGCGACCGACGGAGGCCCGGGTGACGGACGCGAACGACGGTGAGCGGCTCGACGCCGCCACCTTCGAGCGGCTCGTCGTCGAGGAGCTGGATCGGCTGCCCGACGAGATGGTCGACGGGCTGGAGAACGTGGCGTTCGTCACAGACGACGAGGCCGAGGACGGCGAATACCTGCTGGGGCGGTACGACGGGGTCGACCTGACCCGGCGTGAGCGGTACGGGTTCGGCGAGTTACCGGATCGCATCGTGCTGTACCGGCTGCCGCTGCTCGCCGCGACCGCGGACGAGGCCGAGCTGCGCGCCGAGGTGCGGACGACGCTGATCCACGAGATCGGCCACTACTTCGGCCTGGACGACGACCGTCTGCACGAACTCGGCTGGGCCTGAGCCACTGCCTGCAGTCCGCAGGAATTCAGGCTAGATCGACGTTAATGGCCGGATCCGGTCGGATTCGCCTTCATTTCTCGATTTCGCCTGAATTCCTCGGCGGTATCGGCGGAGCACGAGGGCACCCGGCAGCCCGGGGTCAGAGGCGGTGCGACTCCGCGTCGTGGTCGGCCTGATCGCCGCGGGGGTCGCTGTCGCCCTGGTCGAAGGAGTAGAGGACCAGCGGTTGGCCGTTCACCTCGCGCTGCTCGCCGGCGATGTACTGGAACAGGGCATCGGTGCCCTCGACCAGCCCCATCTGCGTGATGCGGGCCTCCGGAGCGCCGTCGGACAAGTACCGGTGCTCGGTGGTGCCGGCCAGCGGACCGTCGGTGTACTCGGCCACGTACTGGCCGGACTCGCCCTGGTCGGCGACGGTCGGGGACGAATCGCTCATGTCGGAACGCTACCGCGGCGAGCGCTGACCGTACCCTGACCGCGTGAACCGGCGGGGGCGCGCGGGGCGTGAGCAGGCCGGATCGAGCAGGCAGGCGTGAAGAGGCGAGCGTGAAGAGGCGGGCGTGAGTAGGCGGAGCGCACTGCGGACGGTCGGCAGCACGCTGCTCGGCCTGCTCGTCGTCGCGCTCGCGGTCGTGATCGCCGCGTCGGTGCTGGCTCCGCCGCCGGATGCCACGGTCGCGGCCCTGGCCCTGCCGCTCCGGGTCGAGCAGCCCGCCCCGGCCCTGCCGAGCCGTGGTGCCGCCGCGGCGGCCACCGGGGACGAGCGTCCGATGCTCGCGGGCTCGACGACGGCCGTGCCGCTGGTCGCGGTCGCCAAGCTCGTCACCGTGCTGACGGTGCTGGGCGCCCGGCCGCTGACCCCCGGCCGCAGCGGTCCGATCATCCCGGTGACGGCGGACGACGTCGCCTACCACCGGTCGGAGGCGACGCTCGGCCAGCGCACGCAGCCGCTGCTGATCGGCGACACCTGGACGGAGTCGGACGCGATCGCCGCCACCGTCGTCGCGTCGAGCAACGACACCGCCGTGATGCTCGCCTCCTGGGCCTTCGGCTCCCCCGACGGGTACCTGACCGCGGCCCGCAGCTGGCTGCAGCGCCACGGCCTGCGCTCGGTGCGGGTGCTCGACCCCACCGGGCTGAACGACGGGGACGTCGGCAGCGCGGCAGACGTCGCGAGGATCGGGGTGCTGGCCGCAGCGGACCCCGCGCTCAGTGCGCTGACCGGCCGCGGCTCCTTCCACACCGTGCACGACCTGGCGGTCACCGACGACATCGCATTGGCCGACTCAGGCGACATGACGATGCTGACGCGCAGCTACAGCGACGCGGGCGGCGTCTGCGCCGTCGCGCTCTGGCACGGCACGGTGTCCGGCGCGCGCCGCACGGTCGCGGTGGCGCTGCTCGGCGAACCGGACTGGGCGACGCTGGCAGCAGACCTGCGCGCCTTCGCCGCCTCCGCGGATCGGCTGCACGGCACGGTGCTGCCGGCGAGGACGCCGGCACTGCGGCTGACGACGGCGTGGGGCGGATCGGCCGATGCCGTGACGACGACCGCCGTCAGCGCGTTCGCGCTGCGGCCGGGCTCGGTGACCTCGACGGTGTCGGCACCCATCACGGCGGCAGCGACGGCCGGGACGCGGAGCGGGATCGTGACGCTGAGGTCACCGTCCGGCCGCGACCGGGTTCCCCTGGTGCTGGCGTCGACCCTGACCGGGCCCGATCTGCTCTGGCGGATCACCCATCCGGCGCAACTCGTCCCCCGCTTCATGGGCGCCGTCCGCTGAGCGATATGCACTGAGGGGACCTCCATCGAGGGGACATGCACTCAGTCGATGCCCACCGAGGCCACGCCGCCCCGCAGCAGCAGATCGGCGACCGGAGGCCGGCGGGCCTGCACGCGCCGCTCGTCGTCGCGCCAGGCCGCAAGGCGTCCCTGACGGGTGTGCGGGTCGCGCCGCTCGGCGCGGCGGGCGCGGAGCCCGTCGTCCACCTGCAGCAGCAGCGCGACGGTCGCGAACGGTCGGCTGCGGGGAGTGAGCGCTCCGCAGCCCTCCACGATCAGGGGGCGACCGGGGTGCAGCAGCACCGGGCGACCCGGTGCCCGAGCCGCCCAATCCCACTCGCGCCAGGCCACGACCCGACCGGCGGCTCGGGCGGGGAGCACGCGGGTCGCGAGCAGGTCGGCGGCGGCGGCCAGTCCGCTCCACCCGGGGTAGAGCACCTCCATCGCCAGGACCTCGGCCTGCAACCGGGGCGCGAGCCAGGCGGCCAGCGTCGTCTTGCCACTGCCGGAGCCGCCGTCGATCAGCAGCGTCCACGCCGGACCGGTCAGTTGGGGCCGGAGGGCCGCCAGCAGGGCCGCCCGAGACGGCAGGACGAGCTCGGTTCGCATCGGCAGCGCGTCAGACACCGGCGACCCCGCCCGGATTCCACGTGCCGAGCGCGACCGCCGCGGCGATCGCGACGCCGAGCACGCCCGCGGTGACGACGACGAGCACCAGGTCCGGCAACCCGAGCACCGAGGGCCTCGCCCAGGTCCGACCGCCCGGGCCGCCGAACCCGCGAGCCTCCATCGCCGTCGCCAGCACTCCGCCCCGGCGCACGGACAGCACCAGCAGGGCGAAGGCCTGCCCGGCGAAGCGGCGGAGCCGGCCCCGGTCCGCGACACCGCGCGCGCGCCGGGCGAGCGCGAGTGCCCGCCAGTCCTCGCCGAGCAGCCCGAACAGCCGGAAGGCCGCGAGCGCGCCGAGCACGAAGCGGGAGGGAAGGTGCAGCACCTGCGCCAGGCCGTCCGCGAGCCGGGTCGCGTCGATGCCGGCGAGCAGGCCGACGCCGCAGACGCCGATCGCGAGGATGCGCAGGAACGTCGCCGCAGCGAGGGCGAGCGACCCCGCCGTCACGTGGACGAATCCCCACTCGGCGAGCACGGCTCCGCTCGGCGCGCCGTACAGGGCGATCGTCAGCGCGGCCAGCGGCGCGGCGAGCAGCAGCGGCACGATGCGGATCCCGAGGGCACGTGGCCGGACCCCGGCGATCGTGAGCAGGACGGCCCCGAGCAGGAGCGCGGTCCCGGCCGAGACCACGTCGACGCTGATCACGAGGATCACGGCGAAGGCGAGGGCGGCGAGCAGCCGGACGACGGGGTTGACGCGGTCGAGCGCGGCGGTCACGCGGCGACCGCGAAGTGCAGGTGCTGTGCCCCGAGCGCCGCGGCGAAGTCCTCGTCGTGGGTGACCGCCATGACGGCCCTCCCCTCGGCCAGCAGGTCGCGGACGAGGTCCACGAGCGATGCCCAGGTGAGCGCGTCCTGCCCGAACGTCGGCTCGTCGACGACGAGCACGCGCGGCGCGGTCGCGAGCGCGGTCGCCACCGACAGCCGGCGCTGCTCCCCGCCGGAGAGGGTGAAGGGGTTCGAGTCGGCGAGGGCATCCAGCCGCAGCCGCGCGAGCAGCTCGTCCACACGGCGGCGCACCTGCGCCTCGGGCAGCCGCAGCGCCCTCGGCCCGACCGCGAGCTCGGCCCCCACGGACGCGGTGAGGAACTCGTGCTCCGGCTGCTGGAACACGAAGCCGATGCGGGGCAGCAGCTCCCGGGACCGCCAGCGGAGCGGGTTCGGGCCGAGTCGATCTGCAAGAGCATGCGACGCGCGCACCTCGCCCGCGACAGGCGGCAGCAGCCCGGCCGCGGTCAGCGCGAAGGTCGACTTGCCGGAGCCGTTGGGGCCGGTCACCGCGAGCGCCGCGCCGCCCTGCACCGCGGCGACGATGCCAGAGCGGACGGCGGCACCGTCGCGGCCGACCGCGAGATCGGCCGCGGTGAGCAGGGTCTCGCCTGCTCCGATCGGCGCGGCCGGCGAGCGCGGCACCAGGCCCGGGATCCAGATGCCGGCGGCGGCGAGCGCCGTCCCACGGCCGTCGAGCACCGCGGCCGGCGACCCCTCGGCCAGCACCCCGCCGCCCGGCTCGAGCACGACGATGCGGTCCACGACGTCGCGCCAGGCTGCCACCCGGTGCTCGACGACCACGAGCGTCATCCCGGTCGCGCGGACTGCGGCGAGCACGGCTTCGCGCACCTCCATCACTCCGGCGGGATCGAGGTTGGCGGTCGGCTCGTCGAGCAGCATCGCGCCGGGCTGCATCGCGAGCACTCCGGCCAGGGCCAGGCGTTGCTGCTGCCCGCCGGAGAGCGCGCCGGTCGACCGGTCGAGCGGCACCCGCAGCCCGACGGCGTCGAGCGCGCCCGCGACGCGGCCGGGGATCTGGTCAGCCGGGACGCGCAGGTTCTCGCAGCCGAAGGCGACATCGTCGCCGACCCGTTCGAGCACGATGTTGGCGTCGGGCGCCTGCTGCACCAGCCCGACCCGGCCGCGGGCCGATCGGGCGTCCAGGCCGTCGACCAGGAGCATCCCTGCGTCCTCGCCCTCGTCGTCGCCGAGCACGCCGGCGAACGCGCGGAGGAGTGTCGACTTGCCGGCCCCGGAGGCGCCGAGCAGCAGCACCCGCTCCCCCGGTTCGACGCCCAAGTCGAGGTCACGCAGGGCCCAGGCCGAGCGGCCCGCGTGCTGCCAGCCCCAGCCGCGCGCCGTCAGCGCGGCGGCGGTCATCGCGCGGTGCGCGCCCGTCCCACGGGGAACCGCGCAAGCGCGCCGGTCGCCGCGAGCGCCCGCACCACGAGCCACGCGAGCAGCCCCGCGAGCACCGCACCCGAGATCGCCTGCGAGACGAGGTAGACGCCCTCGAACGCCGGGCTCGACCCCGCGTACGAGCCGGCGAGGCCCGGGATGAGCCCGAGGTCGTAGACGGAGGCGCCGACGCCGGCCAGCGCGCCCGCGAGCAGGGCGGTCCACCAGGTCCAGACCCGGTACGCGAAGACCGCGAAGAGCAGCTCCGCCCCGAGTCCCTGCACGAGTCCGGAGATGATGACCGTGGGTCCCCACTGATTGCCCACCAGCGCCGAGATGACGGCCGCGACGAGCTCGCCGAACAGCGCCGCTCCGGGCTTGCGGATCACGAGTGCGACCAGCGGGCCGGCGATGAACCATGGGCCGTTGACCAGGCCCTGCACCCCGGGCAGCAGCGGGGTCAGCGCGTTGCTCGGCCCGGCGTAGGCGACGTTCCACACGAGGAAGACGAACGAGCAGGCGACGGCGAGCACCGCCGCCACGACGATGTCCACCACCCGCCAGCGCCGGGTTCGTGGCCGGCGCCCGCCGGACGGTGCGGGCCCCGCGGAAGCAGGCCCGCGGGATGTGGATGCGGTCATGGAACGTGCCCTCTCTGCCCATTGCAGATCTGCCCATTGCAGATCCCTGATCCGGAAGGGCACGGGAGCGAGAAGGCGACGTCCCTTGCGCCGGCATGATCCGGATCAGGTTCGCTCGGTCGAAGCTTGGAGCAGCTTCCTCTCAGCCCGGCTCACCGGACTCCCGTGTCAGCCGCGAGCCTACGCTGGCTCGCGTGGAACTGTGCATCTTCACCGAGCCCCAGCAGGGCGCCTCCTACGACACCCAGCTGCGTCACGCGCAGGCGACCGAGCGGCTGGAGTTCACCGGCTGGTTCCGCAGCGACCACTACCTCGCGATGCACGGCGCGGACGGCCTGCCCGGTCCGACGGATGCGTGGACGACGCTGGCGGGGCTGGCGCGGGAGACGAGCAGGGTCCGGCTCGGCACGCTGGTCTCCAGCGTCACCTACCGCGTGCCCGGCCTGCTGGCGATCCAGGTGGCGCAGGTCGACGCGATGAGCGGCGGGCGAGCGGAGCTGGGACTCGGCACCGGCTGGTACGGGGCCGAACATGCCGCGTACGGCATACCGTTTCCGGCCAAGCGGTTCGGGCTGCTCGAGGAGGCGCTGCAGGTGGTGACCGGCCTCTGGGGCACGCCGGTCGGCGAGCGCTTCTCGTTCGCGGGCGAGTTCTTCACGCTGACCGACTCCCCCGCGCTGCCGAAGTCGGTGCAGGAACGCATTCCGGTGATCGTCGGCGGGATGGGACCGCGCCGCACGCCGGCGATCGCCGCCGCCTACGCGACCGAGTACAACGCGAACTTCGGCTCCGAGGACGAGTTGGCCGCCGCGATCGACCGGGTGCGGGCCGCCGCCGCCGCGATCGGACGCGATCCTGGGACGATCAAGTTCTCCACGGCGCAGCACACGATCCTGGGGCGCACCGAGGCGCAGTACCGACAGCGCGCGGACCATGACGGCGTCGAGCCCGATGCGCACCGGGCGGGGGCGTTGGGCGGCTCCGTCGACGAGGCGCGGGAGCGCATCGCGAAGTATGCCGAACTCGGCATCGACCGGGTCTACCTGCAGGTGTTCGACATGGCCGACCTGGACCACCTGGAGCTGCTGGCCGAGCTGCTCGACTGAGCGACATGGCTCGGATCAGGACCGGAGACCCGGGCGGTCACGCCGCCGTCACCTGCACGGTGTGCAGACCGGTCGCGCCGTTCGGCACCACTCCGACCACGCGCGAGGTCTGCAGCAGGCCCGTCGCATCCGTCGCCCGCACGCGCAGGGTGTGGCTGCCGGGTGCGGCGATCCAGCGGAACGACCACTGGCGCCAGGTGTCGAGCGAGAGCGCCTCGGCCAGCACGGCGTCCCGCCACGGGTCGCCGTCCACCTGCACCTGCACGCGACGGATGCCGATGTGGGGTGCCCACGCGACCCCGGCGGCCACCACCGGACCGGCGGGCACTGTGCGGCCGGACGCCGGCACGTCGATGCGGCTGGAGAGCTTGACGGGCGCCTTCGCCGTGTAGCCGCGGTCGGTCCAGTACGCGGTCGCCCGGTCGAACCGCGTCACCTGCAGCCGGGTCAGCCACTTGGTCGCCGAGACGTACCCGTACAAACCCGGCACCACCATCCGCGCCGGGAAGCCGTGCACCTGCGGCAGGACGTGGCCGTTCATGCCGACCGCCAGCACCGCGATCCGCGCGTCGGTCAGCACCGACAGCGGCGTGCTGGCGGTGAAGCCGTCCGCCCCCGAGGAGAGCACCATGTCCGCACCTGCGCGGGGCGCCGCCCGCGCGAGCAGGTCGCGCAGCGGCACGCCGAGCCAGGCGGCGGTGCCGACCAGGTCGCCGCCCACCTCGTTGGAGACGCAGAGCAGCGTGGTGCGGTGCTCGACCATCGGCAGGGCGAGCAGCTCGCGGTACCGCACCCGGATCGGGCGGGCCACCATCCCGGTGATCTCCAGCGCCCACGAGTCGGGATCGATCGCCGGTGGCGCCAGGGCGATGTCGACCCGGTAGAAGTCGGCGTTCGGAGTGACGAGCGGTGCGAGACCGGGCACGGACAGCGTGGCGGCCGCCGGCACGGGTGGCAGCGGCCGCACCGGCCGCGGCAGCCGGATGCGGGCGACGGCGGCGGCCGCCCTGCGGGTCGAGGCCGTGACCGCATCCGCACCCAGGGCCGCGAGGCCGCCCGCCAGCGCGATCGTGCCCGCGACGATCACGAAGCCGCGCCGCGACCGCGCACCGGACGGCGCCCGCCCGGCGATCCGCGCACCTCGGGTGAGCACACCGAGCAGCAGCCAGCCGAGCGCCAGCACCGTCAGTGACGGCGCGACATCGACCGCGCTGTTGCCGGTGCGGGTTGCGGCAGCGCCGGCCGCCACGACGCCGAAGACGACGACCACCCACCGACCCGCCGGCGGCCGACGGACTTCCAGCACTCCCGCCGCCGCAGCGGCCACGAGCAGCAGCACCCCCAGCAGGGTCAGCAGCACGGCCTTGTCACCGCTGCCGAACGACTCGATGACCGCGTTCTTCAGCCACCCGGGCGTCAGATCGATGACGAGGGAGCCGACCGCGAGCAGCGGGCTGGCACTCGGGTGCAGCACGGCCGCGGTGAGTTCGCCGGCACCGAGGGCGGCGGCGGCCGCGGCGACTCCGGCTGCAACCGGTCGCGCATCCCGCCGACTCGGCCGACTCTGTCGCTGCACCGACCGAGCGTACGCGCGCCCGGTGCGGAGGGACTCCGCGCGGCTACTTCTTGAGCGCGCGGATGACGCGGGACAACGCCTCGCCGGCGACCCAGACGAACGGGATACCGACCGCGAGCAGGGCGACACTGTTGGGCTGGAACCGCACGCCCAGGCTGTCGCCGATGTAGGCGCCGATCGGCAGGGTGTAGCCGCCACCGCCGCCGCCCTCGTCGCCGTTGTCGCTGCTGCCGCCGCCGAAGCCGTAGGCGAGCAGCGCGACGGGCACGACGGTGGTGCCCTCCACATCGAGCGGTTCGCCGTAGACGGCGTGCACGCCGAACGACTTGATGGACTCGGCCAGTTGCTGCGGAAGCGAGGTCATGGCAGGAACCTAGCCCCGCCACCCGACCGCCGCCCCTCTGCCCTCATCCGCGACATCTGCGCATGCGTGCCCGTGGTCGTATGTCGCGGATCCGGGCAGACGCACGTGGTGTGGGGTGCACCTGCCGTCCCCGGCGGGCGCTCGGCATCGTCCCAGTACGGTGAGCGGTCGGCTGTTCACGAGGAGCCGACACAAGGAGCCCACATGCAGACCTGGCCCGGTACCCCGTATCCGCTCGGGGCGACCTTCGACGGCAGCGGCACCAACTTCGCCCTCTTCTCCGAGGTCGCCGACAAGGTGGAGCTCTGCCTGTTCGACGACGACGGGACCGAGACACGCATCGACCTCATCGACGTCGACGCGTACGTCTGGCACTGCTACCTGCCGCAGATCCAGCCCGGCCAGCAGTACGGCTACCGCGTGCACGGCCCCTACGACCCCACATCGGGCGTGCGCTGCAACCCGAACAAGCTGCTGATGGACCCCTACGCCAAAGCGACGGCCGGCGACTTCGACTGGGACCAGTCCCTGTTCTCCTACACGTTCGGCGACCCCGACTCCACGAACGATCAGGACTCCGCGGGTCACGTGCAGCTCTCGGTGGTCGTCAACCCGTTCTTCGACTGGTCCGGCGACCGCATCCCCCGCACGCCGTACCGCGAGACCGTCATCTACGAGGCGCACGTGAAGGGCCTCACCGAGCTGCACCCCGGTATCCCCGAGGTGGAGCGCGGCACCTACGCCGCGATCGGCCACCCGGTCGTGATCGACCACCTGCAGAAGCTGGGCGTCACCGCGATCGAATTGATGCCCGTGCACCAGTTCGTGCAGGACTCGACCCTGCTCGACAAGGGGCTGCGCAACTACTGGGGCTACAACACGATCGGCTTCTTCGCGCCCCACAACGAGTACGCCGCGACCGGCCAACGCGGCCAGCAGGTGCAGGAGTTCAAGTCGATGGTGCGCTCGCTGCACACCGCCGGCATCGAGGTGATCCTGGACGTGGTCTACAACCACACCGCCGAGGGCAACCACATGGGGCCGACCCTGTCGTTCCGGGGCATCGACAACGCGGCCTACTACCGCCTGGTCGAGGACGACCAGCGCTACTACATGGACTACACCGGCACCGGCAACTCGCTGAACGTGCGGCATCCGCACGCGCTGCAGCTGATCATGGACTCGCTGCGCTACTGGGTGACCGAGATGCACGTAGACGGCTTCCGCTTCGACCTGGCCGCGACGCTCGCCCGCGAGTTCTACGAGGTCGACCGGCTGTCCACCTTCTTCGAGCTGGTGCAGCAGGACCCGATCGTCAGCCAGGTGAAGCTGATCGCCGAGCCCTGGGACGTGGGTCCTGGCGGCTACCAGGTGGGCAACTTCCCTCCGCAGTGGACGGAGTGGAACGGCAAGTACCGCGACACGGTGCGCGACTTCTGGCGCGGGGAGCCCTCCACGCTCGGCGAGTTCGCTTCGCGGCTGACCGGCTCCGCCGACCTGTACGAGAACGACGGCCGGCGCCCGGTCGCCTCCATCAACTTCGTCACGGCGCACGACGGCTTCACGATCCGCGACCTGGTGTCGTACAACGAGAAGCACAACGATGCGAACGGGGAGGGCGGCAACGACGGCGAGTCGACCAACCGCTCCTGGAACTCCGGAGTCGAGGGCGACACGGACGATCCGCAGGTACTGACCCTGCGGGCCAAGCAGCAGCGCAATTTCATCGCCACCCTGCTGCTGAGCCAGGGTGTGCCGATGATCCTGCACGGCGACGAACTGGGCCGCACCCAGGGCGGCAACAACAACTCCTACGCCCAGGACAGCGAGATCAGCTGGGTGCACTGGGATCAGGCGGACGAGCCGCTGATCGAGTTCACCGCCGCGGTGGCGCGCCTGCGCAAGGAGCATCCCACCTTCCGCCGAGGCCGCTTCTTCGACGGCCGACCGACCGACCGCGACGAGGGGGCGCCGAAGGCGGACATCATCTGGCTGCGTCCCGACGGCACCGAGATGCGTCCGGACGACTGGGGCAGCGCGTTCGGCCGTGCGGTGGGCGTGTTCCTGAACGGCGAGGGCATCAAGGAGCGAGACAGCCGTGGCGAAGAGGTCACGGATGTCGACTTCCTGCTCTACTTCAGTGCCGCCGACGACGTGGTGCGCTTCAAACTGCCCCCCAAGTCGTTCGGCGTCGCGTGGGACGTGGTGGTCGACACCGCCGGCAAGGCGGCAGACCGCAAGCCGGTGCGGGCCGGCAATCTGCTGGCGGTCGAGGGCCGGTCGCTGGTCGTACTGCGCCAGCACCACGAGACCGAGGCGGAGCCGGATCACTCCGTCGCCGCATCGCTGGCGGTGCTGGCCGGCACCCAGGCGACCACCGGCCAGTCGGCACCCACGACCCGATGAAGACTCCGATGTCGACCTACCGCATCCAGGTGCGCGAGGCGTTCGACCTGCATTCAGTGGCCCGACTGGCGGACTACCTGGCCGACCTCGGGGCCGACTGGGCGTACCTGTCGCCGCTACTCGAGGCGGAGGCGGGATCCGACCACGGGTACGACGTGATCCGGCACGACCGCATCGATCCCGCCCGCGGCGGCGATGCAGGGCTGGTCGAGGCGTCCGCCGCCCTGCGCGCGGCCGGGCTCGGCGTGCTGATCGACGTGGTGCCCAACCACGTGGGCGTCGCCACACCGTCCACGAATCCCTGGTGGTGGGACGTGCTGCAGTTCGGCCGCGAGTCGCACCACGCTGCGGCGTTCGACATCGACTGGGACTTCGGCGGCGGCAAGCTGCGCATCCCCGTGCTGGGCGACGGCGACGAGGACCTCGCAGCGCTGACCGTCGAGCAAGTCCCCGGTCCGGATGGGGCCGTGGTCCCACAGCTCGCCTACTACGACAACCGGTACCCGATCGCTCCCGGCACCGCACCGGCGGGCGCGACGCCGCAGCAGGTGCACGCCGCGCAGCACTACGAGCTGGTGTCGTGGCGTCGCGCGGACGCGGAGCTGAACTACCGGCGATTCTTCGCAGTGAACACCCTCGCCGCCATTCGCGTCGAGCTGCCCGAGGTGTTCGACGCGAGCCATGCGACGATCCGCTCCTGGATCGAGCAGGGCCTGGCCGACGGCCTGCGCATCGACCATCCCGACGGGCTGCTCGACCCCGGCGCGTACCTCGATCGGCTGGCGGAGGCGACTGGCGGCGCCTACGTCCTCGTGGAGAAGATCCTGGAGGGCGACGAGCTGCCGCCGGACGGCTGGGCCACGGCCGGCACGACGGGGTACGACGCGCTCGGCGAGTTCGACCGCGTGCTGATCGACCCCGCCGGCGAAGGCCCGCTGGCCGCGCTGGCCGACCGGCTGCACGGCGGGCACGTCGACTGGCACGCGCTGATCCACGACACGAAGCGCGCGGTCGCCGACGGCATCCTGCACTCCGAGGTGCTGCGCATCGTGCGGACCGGCGCCTGGGAGACCGCGACCGACCCCGGTCTGCTGGCCGACGGGGTTGCCGAGCTGCTGGCCTGCTTCCCGGTGTACCGCAGCTACCTGCCGCAGGGCGCCGACCGGCTCGCCGAAGCGGCGGCCCTCGCGCGACAGCACCGACCCGACCTCATCGCCGTGCTCGACGAACTGGTCCCCCTGCTCGGCGATGCCGCGGATCCGGCGGCGCAGCGGTTCCAGCAGACCTCGGGGATGATCATGGCGAAGGGCGTGGAGGACAACGCCTTCTACCGCTACAGCCCGCTGACCAGCCTGACCGAGGTCGGCGCGGATCCGGCCGAGTTCGCGATCGACCTGACGCGGTTCCACGAGCGCCAGGCGCGCCGCCAGGACCGCTGGCCGCTGTCGATGACCACGCTGTCGACCCACGACACCAAGCGGGGCGAGGACGTGCGCGCCCGCATCGACGCCCTGGCGGAGGTGCCGGAGGAGTGGGCCGAGACGGTCGACGCGCTGGAGGACATCGTCCCGATCGGCGACGGCACCTTCTCGAATCTGCTCTGGCAGGCAGCGGTCGGCGCCTGGCCGATCGAGCGGGAGCGCCTGCACGCGTACGCCGAGAAGGCCTCGCGCGAGGCTGGTGTCTCGACCACGTGGACGGCGCCGGACACCGCCTTCGAGGACCGCCTGCACGCCGCAGTCGACGCCGCGTACGACGACGAGCGGGTCGCGGCCATCGTGCAGCGCGTGGCGACCAGCCTCGCCGCCGCCGGCTGGTCCAACGGACTCGCGGCGAAGCTGCTGCAGCTTGCCGGGCCGGGCGTGCCCGACGTCTACCAGGGCAGCGAGCTGTGGGAGACCTCGCTCGTCGACCCCGACAACCGCCGGAGTGTCGACTTCGCCGTGCGGCGCGCGCTGCTGGCGCAGGTGAACGCCGGCGCCCTGCCGCCGATCGATGCGACCGGAGCCGCCAAGCTGCTCGTCACCGCGCGGACGCTGCGCCTGCGCCGCGATCGACCCGAACTGTTCACCGGCTACACACCGCTCTTCGCCCGCGGTCCGGCCGCCGACCACGCCGTCGCGTTCGACCGCGGCGGCGCGATCGCCGTGGCGACGCGACTGCCGATCTCGCTCGCCGAGCACGGCGGCTGGGCCGACACCGTGATCGAGATCGGCAGCTCGCCCGTCGTGGACGTGCTGACCGGAACGCCGTATCAGGGTGGCACGATCCCGCTGACGCGGCTGCTGGAGCGCTATCCGGTGGCCCTGCTGGTGGAAGAAGGGGGAAAACCATGACGCACGCCGTGACCCGGCATCCGTTCGCAGTGTGGGCGCCCAAGCCGGCCCGGGTGCGGGTGGTGAGCGGGGAGACGACCACCGAGCTGGTCCGTGCGGAGGACGGCTGGTGGTCGCCGGCGCCCGGCGAGCTGCCCGACGTGGCACCGGATGCGCGCTACGGCTACCTGCTGGACGACGCGGACACGCCCATCCCAGATCCCCGCTCGCGCCGCCAGCCCGACGGCGTGCACACGTCGTCGCAGCGGTTCGAACCGGCCGATTACGACTGGCAGGACGCGGCCTGGACCGGCCGGCCGCTGGCGGGCGGACTGATCTACGAACTGCACATCGGCACCTTCACCCCCGACGGCACCCTCGACTCCGCCGTCGAACGCCTCGACCACCTGGTCGGGCTCGGTGTCACCCACGTGGAGGTGCTGCCGGTCAACGCGTTCAACGGAACGCACAACTGGGGCTACGACGGCGTGCTCTGGTACGCGGTGCAGGAGACGTACGGGGGTCCGATCGCCTACCAGCGCTTCGTCGACGCCTGCCATGCCCGCGGGCTGGCCGTGATCCAGGACGTCGTCTACAACCACCTGGGTGCCTCGGGCAACTACCTGCCGCAGTTCGGGCCCTACCTGTCGGAGCAGGGCGGCAACACCTGGGGCGATTCGGTCAACTTGGACGGGCCGCAGTCGGACGAGGTGCGCCGCTACATCCTGGACAACGCCCTGATGTGGCTGGGCGACCTGCACGTCGACGGCCTGCGCCTGGACGCCGTGCACGCCCTGACCGACACCCGGGCGGTGCACCTGCTGGAGCAGTTGGCGATCGAGGTGGCCGCCCTGTCGGCGCACGTCCGCCGGCCGCTGACCCTGATCGCGGAGTCGGATCTGAACGACCCGGCGCTGATCACCTCGCGAGAGGCCCATGGCTACGGGCTGGACGCGCAGTGGAGCGACGACTTCCACCACGCGCTGCACGTGGCGCTGACGGGCGAGACGACCGGGTACTACAGCGACTTCGCAGGCCTCGACGTGCTGGCCAAGGTATTGACCCACGGGTTCTTCCACGACGGCACGCGCTCCAGTTTCCGTGAGCGGCACCACGGGCGCGCGATCGACCGGCTGAGCATGCCGACCTCGCGGCTCGTGACGTTCGCACAGGACCATGACCAGATCGGCAACCGGGCGACCGGGGACCGGCTCTCGGCGACCCTCTCCCCCGACCGGCTCGCCGTCGGCGCCGTGCTGACACTGCTGACACCGTTCACGCCGATGCTCTTCATGGGCGAGGAATGGGGCGCGAGCACCCCATGGCAGTTCTTCACCTCGCATCCCGAGCCGGAGCTGGGCGAGGCGACCGCGAAGGGCCGCATCGCGGAATTCGCCTCGATGGGCTGGGATCCCTCCGTCGTCCCCGACCCGCAGGACCCCCGGACGTTCCTGCGCTCCAAGCTCGACTGGGCGGAGACCGAACAGGGTGACCACGCGCGCCTGCTCGGGGTCTATCGGCGGCTGGGTGCACTGCGCCGGCAGCTGCCGGCGATCACCGATCCGAGCTTCCTCGCAACCGAGGTGCAGTTCGACGCGGTCGCGGGGTGGCTGGTGCTGCGACGCGGCCCCGTCACGGTAGCGGTGAACCTGGGCGACAACCCCGCGACCCTGCCGGTCGTCGGCACTCTGCTGCTGGCGACGAACGACACCGTGCACGCCGACGACGAGTCCCTGCTGCTGCCCCCCGACACCGCCGCCGTGCTGGGCTGAGCTCGAAAGCGGGGGCGAACGCCGTCAGATCAGCGTGGCGAAGACGACCAGGTTGTCGTCGTAGTGGCCGATCGACCGGTTGAACGTGCCGCCGCAGGTGATCAGGCGCAACTGTGCATCCGGGGTCGGGCCGTAGACGGCCGCAGTGGGGAAGAGCGCATCGCTCACCAGTGCCGTCCGGGTGACCTTGAACCGCGCCGTCGTTCCGTCGGATCGGGGGACATCGATCTGCGCGCCGGGCCGGAGCAGTCGCAGCGAGTCGAAGACGGCCGGGCCGACGACCGCGTCGAAGTGGCCGGCGATCACGGCGGGGCCGATGTTGCCGGGCCGGACACCGGAGCTGAACCAGCCGGCGTCCGTGAAATTCGTCGGAGGCTGCAGCACGCCGGCGACGTCGGTCTTCAACGATTGCAGGCCTGCGTCCACACCGATGCTCGGGATCGTGATCCGCGTCGGCGTCGCGGCGGAGGCGGCTGCCGCGGACGGGTGCGGGTCCTGAAACGACGTCGTCCCGGTGCGGGCGAGCCGCACCCCGGCGATCGGCGCGGCGGCGACCGGCGAATGCAGCGACGCATGCGTGGTCCCGCGATCGGCGGCCACCCGGACCACGACCACCGCGGCGACGAGGATCACGATCACCACCCCCGTGATGCCACTCGTCACCAGCTTCCGACCGGGCCTCTCGCTGCGGGCGGGCTCTATCGCCGGTGCCTCGCGGTCGAGGTGGCGTCCGCGCGGCCGGGTGGTCGAGACGGACACCGGAGGTCAGGCCGCGACTCGGCGCCGCAGCAGCAGGAACAGCCCGAGAGCGGCGATCGCGGCCGCACCCGCGAGTCCTCCGGCCACGACGGTGGTCGACGCCTGATCCGCCCGGCCGACCGCACCTGCTCCGGTTGCGACCGAACCGATCGGGGCGACCGTGGTCGCGGAACTGTCGAGCGCCGAGCTGACCGACAGGCCGCCCTTGGCGTTGTCCAGCACGAAGACGGTGTGCACGGTGCCGGGCTGCAACTGTACCGACGCCGCGGCCGTGGTGGACGAGGCATCGAGGTCGAGCTCGGCGGTACCGGCTCCGATGGTGCGGTACGCCGTCGCATTCCCGAAGCTCACCCCGTCGGCGATGGTCGTGGAGCCGGCATCGACACCGATCGTCGAATGCTTGACGGAGGCGTTCACCACGCGGATACGGGCGGCATCGCCGGCGGACTGCGTCAAGTCGTCGCTGAAGACCTTGGTCGTCAGGTCCTTGTTCAGCCCGATCGCCGCCACGGTCTCGGCCTTCGAGCTGGAGACGGTCACCTGGCCGCTGACGACCGCGGGGCTACCCGCGGGCGCACCGGCCGCCACCATCGCGAGGGCGTAGGTGCCCTCCTGCAATTTCATGTACTGCGACACGGCGCCGTACCCGACGTTCGACAGCTTGAACAGCGGCGCCTTGGCTCCGGACAGGCTGCTGAGGGTGATGTCGACGGCCTTCGTATCGGGCGAGAGGTGCGCGACCCGCACCCACCCCGTGGACGTGGCACTCGCCGCGGCGGCGGGGGCGACAGCCAGGACCGCGGCGGCGACGACGGTCGTCAGGGCCGCGATCATTCGGCTTCTGCGTGCCACGGAGGTGTCCTCACTGCTGGTTGGGCTTGCCTGCTGTCGGGCGGCGTCAGCCGGCGCGCGGTTCAGGGCGATCGGCCGGCGTCGAAGGTTGCGAGGACGCCGTCGGGTGTGGCGTCGATTGTCGAGGTGCTGAAGCTGCCGCGCAAGCTCGACAAGTAGTTGAGTACTATCCCAGTCCGCTGGACATCGGCTGGAACGGCCCGACCGTCCAGGCCGCTGATCAGCACCTGGCGTCGCGGGCCGGCCGGGTCGCCGTCGACCGCCGGGAATGCGGCAACGGTGACGCTGTGCGTCGCCAGCAGCTGTCCGAGGACGAGCACCACGCGCTGGTCGACCCGGCCGGTCTGCAGCAGCATGCGGTCAGGCCCGCGGAGGACGATCCGGGGATTGCGGGCGAGTTCGGCCCCTGTCCTGGCCCGCGCGGCGGCCGCCGACTTCTGCGCCGCGGTCTGATTGGACGCCGTCGACGCGGGAGACGTCGACAGCGTCGACGGGTCGGCGCGCACCTGCAAGGCGGCCGATCCGGAGCCGAAGGCGACGACGGGGACGGACCGCCGCAGCACCGCCGCCGCGACACCGGCCGCGTGTGCGCGCAGCTCCGCATCGGCGACGACGTAGTCCGCGGTCGTCCAGGGTGCCGAGCTGCGCACACCGGCTACCTGTGCCGGGTCGGCGGCGTACCAGCCCACCGACGCAGGAGCACCGCGGGCGACGTCCGGCCACACCGCGAGTCCCACCAGTACGACCTGGCCGGCGGGCACGCTCCTGCCCACCCACTGTCGCACCCGCTCCGCCGGCCGGCCGGGCGCCTGCGCGAGACCGCCGACGCCGAGGCTCCACTGCACGGCGGCGACCAGGAGCAGCGCGACGATACCCATCAGCCATCCGGCACCGATCACGCTGACCGCCAGGGCGGGTCGGCCGAGTAGGACGACGGCACGGTCGACCGCGACACCCGTCAGGATCGCGAGCAGGGGCAGCAGCAGCACGGGCGGCGTGACCGCGTCGCGACCGAGGGGCACGAACGCCGCGACGACGACAAGAAGGCAGCTGACGACGACGGGGCTCAGGCGCCGCCGCGGCACGGCCACGACCAGCGCGATCGCGCCGACCAGCAGCCCGAGCGGGTCGACGGTCGCCCAGAGGCGCCACGCAGCAGTGCCGACAGCGGCTGGTGGCGCGAGGGCCGAGGCCGCGTCGGCGAGCCGGCCGAGGTCCGTCGATCCTGCTCCCGCCGGCGCCTGCTGCAGCGCGGCGCCGATCGCGACCGCCGCGGCGAGCACGACGAACGCGGCAACGACCCCGGCCGCGACCGCCCGGGCCGCGGCCGTGCGGGAGCCGGCGGGCCGGGAGCCGGCAGAGCGGGCGCCGGCAGAGCGGGCCAGGAGAAGAAGGGGCGCGATCGCACCGAGCGCGGCCCACGGCGCGGTCAGCACGGCGACGGCGGTGCAGGCACCCACCGCCACTGCGCGGCCCAACCGGAGACCGTCCGGGGATGGAGAGACCGGGGAAGAACCGGCCGGGGAGGTACCGGTCGGGAAGGAACAGCACTGGGCGATCGCGCAGGCCCCGAGCAGCCAGACGACGGCGAGGCCGATCGGCAACGGCTCGGTGTGCACGGCGACCGCCATCGGGGTGACACCGCTCGTCGCGGCGGCGGCGAACGAGGCCAGGGCGCTCGACGGCGATCGGCGGACGATCAGCCAGACGAGCGCCACGCCGATCAGGGCGAGGATCAGCTGCATCGCCCGGGTCGCTACGAGCGGTGAGACGCCCGCGACCTCCGCCAACGCGGATGTGACGACGCCGGTCTGCAGCCACGCGAGCGGCGGCGCATCCACGACGCGGTCATCGAAGAAGTGGTAGCCGGCCAGCGCGCCGGGCTGCAGTACCGCGAACGCACCGGCGGAACCGAACCGGGCGGCGCCGGTCGGCAGCCGGCTTGCCGCGATATTCCACCACTGCGCGACGGCGGTCAGCGCGAGTGCCGGCAGCAAGGAGACCAGCCAGGCGCCGCGTCGGCCCGACCAGCGCGCGAGTCGGGAGGCCGGTACAGCGCGGCTGCGCGCGTGCCGCGACAGCGCACGCCGCCGACCGCGGGCGATCGCGAGTTCGCCGGTCGTCGGCGCCGGCGTGCGCTCCTCCGGCGCGGGCGCAGCAGCCGGCGGGGGTGGGGGTGGGGGTGGGATATCGAGCGGCCCCGTGGAGTGGCGTGGACCGGCCGGTCCGGGCACGACGTCGTCGACGCCCTCATCGTCGTCCTCGCCGTCGACCCCAGCCACCCGCGCCTGCACCGGCACACCGGGTACGGGACCGGTTCGCACGGGAACCCCGCCGGTCGCGGGCACCGGCGGGTCCTGCGCCGGGGGCACGTCGACCGATCGGATCGGGCCGGTGGAGCGGGCGTTCGACGGGGCAGCCCGTCGCCGCCCGGCAACGAGTGGCCGGCGGATGAACCGGATGGAGTCCAGGGACCCGGACGAGTCGCCGGAGTCGGCACCGGTCACAGCATCCCGCGGTGGATCCGGAGCGTCGTCGGTCGTCACGGCGACCTCCTCGCTCCTCGCGTCCGCGACGGAGCAGGATCAGCGCGTCGTGCCGCTCCCGCCGCGAACCGTGGGGATTCACCCTCGCGCGGCCCCATTGTTCCGGGGTGAAGCCCGGCCCGCCACCGCCGGTCGTGGATTCAGCTCAGCCCTCTCCGTCGACCAGCCGCTCCCGGTCGGTGCTCCGCCGCTGCAGCAGGGCCGCCGGCCGGACGACGCCGCGGCCGAAGCGAGCGGTGGCGGAGTCGATCGCTCCCTCCGCCTCCCGCCAGCGTTCCTCATCGCTCCAGAGGCCCGCCTGGTCGGCCCAGGCGGGCAACAGCTGCTCCGCTCGGGTGCCCAGCAGGCGCACCGCCCGCCCGGCGAGCGGCACGGCGGCGAGCAGCGCCACCGTCTCCTCGTGGATGCGGCGGGCGGTGTCGGTGGGTTCGGCCAGGGTGTGCGCGCGGGTGATGGTGCTGAAGTCGCCATATCGCAGCTTCAGCGAGACAGTGCGCGCTCGCAGGCCCGCGGCGCGCAACCGCACCGCCACCCGCTCGGCCTGCTCCAGCAGCTCGCGCCGCAGGGCGACCGGATCGCGCACGTCGGTCGCGAAGGTGTTCTCGTGTCCGATGCTCTTCTCGGCGCGGGCGGTGGTGACCCGGCGGGCGTCGCGGCCCCAGGCCAGGTCGTGCAACCTGCCGCCCGCCGCCCGACCGACCCACGCGGTGAGCACGTCCGGCGGCGTGTCGGCCAGGTCGCCGACGTTGCGCAGCCCGCGACGCGCCAGCTGCTCCGCGGTGGCGGCACCGACCCCCCACAGCGCACCGACCGGCAACGGATGCAGAAACTGCAGCACGGTCTCGGGCGGTACCACCAGCAGGCCGTCGGGCTTCGCGGTGGTGGAGGCCAGCTTGGCGACGAACTTGGTGGACGCGGCGCCGACGGAGCAGGTGAGACCGGTGTCGGCCAGCACCCGCCGCCGGAGTTGCTGCGCGATGTGCGCGGGCGGACCGAACAGACGTACGGCGCCGGCCACATCGAGGAACGCCTCGTCGATGGACAGCGGCTCGACCAGCGGCGTGACGTCGCGGAACAGTTGCATCACGTGGGCCGACGCCCGGCGGTACTTCTCGTAGTGCGGCGGCAGCACCGTCGCCCCCGGGCAGAGCCGCAGGGCGCGCCCGACCGGCATCGCCGAGCGCACGCCGAAGGCACGCGCCGCGTAGTTGCACGAGGACACCACGCCGCGGGCGCCGTCGTGGCCGATGATGACCGGCACGTCCGCCAGGTGGGGATGGTCCAGCAGCTCGACGCTGGCGAAGAACGCATCCATGTCGACGTGCAGCACGGTCGCGCGGGCGCTGTCGACGCCGGGCTCGGACACCTGCCGCTCGCCCTGCCCACCCTTCGCCGCCACCCCGCCATTCTTCCGGCCGCCGCCGACAGCGACGTCCCCCCTCCTCGCCCTCCCCCTCCGTCCCGTCAGCAGGACCAGGTCTTGAAAACAGGCCGCTGGTCGACCACAGACCTGCCGAAGCGACCCGGTCCTGCTGTCGTGCTCGGGTGTCGCACCCGTTCAGATCTGTCGGTCTGGCCGCTCAGACCTGCTTGATCATCTCCAGGTCCCGGAACACGGGGTTCAGCGCGTAGGGAGTGAAGGCGCCGGTCGCGATGAAGCCCCGGTGCTCGTAGGCGGCGCGGGCACGCGCGTTCTGCTCGTGCACTTCCAGCGTCAGGGTGCCGCCCCGCGGCGCGGCCCAGGCCTCGATCGCGTCGAGCAGCCGGTCCGTCACTCCGGCGCCGCGGCCGCGGTACGCCGGATCCACATAGACCGCGACCAGCGTGGGCCCTGCGGCCGGTGTCGGCAGGTAGGCGCCCATCGTCCCGACGAAACGGCCGTCCTCGGCGACGGCGACGACCGTGATCGACTCCTCCGACGAGCCGCGGGCGGCCTGAGCCCGCCAGTGCGCCTCGCCGTGCAGCCGTGCGTCGTCGAGCGATTCCAGGTACGCCAGCGGCGTGTCCGCGAGCATCTGGAACCGCAGGTCGCGCATGCCCTGCCAGTCGTCTTCCGTGGTCCGGCGGACGATGACGGCCG
This sequence comes from uncultured Amnibacterium sp., assembly GCF_964250715.1. GTDB lineage: Bacteria > Actinomycetota > Actinomycetes > Actinomycetales > Microbacteriaceae > Amnibacterium. The sequence goes on along the minus strand of NZ_CAXUGX010000013.1, from coordinate 24,990 downwards.
GGCTGGCCGGGCTCACCGCGCCGGGACCGCGGCACCGCGTGGCCGCGACGCGGTCCCCGAGAGCACCTCGACGGCGGCGCCGAAGAGTCCGGGCACTGCGGCGGCGAGGGGGACGACCGCGCGGCGGGCCGGGGACAGGGCGAGCGTCAGCACGGCGGAGGTGAGCAGGCGCGGGGCGCGGGTCGCCGACCGCCAGGCCGCGTCGTAGCCGGCGGGATCGTCGCGGACGATCGCGGCGACGGCCTGCCGGCTGCCGGCCAGCCCGACCGCCAGGCCCTCCCCGGTGAGTGCGTCGATGTAGCCGGCGGCGTCGCCGACCAACAGGGTGCGCCCGGCGGTCCGGCTGCGCACCCGCTGCTGCAGCGGCCCGGCGCCGCGCAGGGCGCTGATCGCCGGCGCGTCCCGCAGGCGTGCGGCAAGCGCCGGGTGCTCGGCCACGGCGGAATCGAAGTCGCAGCCCCGCCCACCGAGCACCGCGACCCCGACGAGATCCGGAGCGACGGGGGTGACGTACACCTCGCTGCTCGGTCCCCAGTGCACCTCGACCAGGTCGCTCCAGGGCGCCACCGCGAAGTGTCGGCGCAGCCCGTACCGTCGCGCGCCGCGGGACGGCAACGCGAGGCCGGCGGTGCGGCGGGTGACGGAGTGCAGTCCGTCGGCCGCGATCGCGTAGCGCGCCGTCGTGTCGCCCACCCGCACGCCGCCCGCCTGCTGCACCGGCGGCACGGCGACGGCACGGCGCACCTGCACGCCCAGTTCCGCGGCTCGATCCGCGAGCGCCTGGTGCAGGACGGTGCGGCGCACGCCCCGGCCGACGGCGGTGCGGAAGCGGTGCTCGGCGCTGCGGACACCGTCCGTGTAGCGGAATCCCGCAATCGGCATGCCGGCCGGATCGACGCCGAGCCGGGCCAGGTGGGTCAGCGCGGCCGGCATCAGCCCTTCGCCGCAGGCCTTGTCGACGGGACCGGTCCGGCGCTCGAGTACGACCGCCGTCAAGCCGGCGAGGCGCGCCTCGATCGCGGTAGCGAGCCCGATCGGCCCGCCGCCGATGATGACGACGTCCACCTCGGGCGTGGGCACATCGGACATGGGCACGATCAGCCTCCGGCCGACGAGGCGGCGGCAGCAGGAGCAGCGTCGGACGGGACAGCACTGCGGAGCGCGCGCTCCTCCACCGGGATGCGGAACCCGAGCAGCAGCACCGCGTTCAGCACCGTGAACGTGATGGCGGTGATCCACCCCGTGAAGACCAGCGGCAGCGCGAGCCCCTCCAGCGCCACGACGACGTAATTGGGGTGCGGCAGGAACCGGTAGGGGCCGCGCGCGACGAGCGGCAGCCCCGGCACGACGATCACCCGGGTGTTCCACTGCCGGCCGAGCGTCCCGATGCACCAGTAGCGCAGCCCCTGGGCGGCGAGCGCCAGCACCAGCGCAGGCAGCCCGAGCGCCGGGATGAACGGCGCCCGCGTCAGCAGCGGCTCGGCGAAGCACGCCGCGATCAGCGCGCTGTGCAGCACGACCATCGGCGGGAAGTGGCCGCGGCCGTACTCCCGCCCGCCCTGCGCGAACGCCCAACGGGCATTGCGCGTACTGATCACCAGCTCCAGCAGCCGCTCCGCCGCGGTCCCGGCGAGCAGGGCGGTGTAGCAGAGGAACGCCACGGACCAGGCCGCGGACCCGGCGGCGATCATGCCGCGAGCGCCGCAGCGACGGGCCGATCCCACTCCAGCAGCACGAACTCCGCGCTGATACCGGGGCCCAGGGCGAACAGCAGCCCGTGGTCACCGGCCGCGTGCGCACCGTGCAATTCGCCCGCGAGCACGTGCAGCACGCTGGAGGAGGAGAGGTTGCCGACCGCGGCCATCGACCGGCGGCTGCGCTCCAGGGCGCGGCCGGGCAGCGCGAGCCCGCGCTCGAACGCGTCGAGCACCTTCGGGCCGCCGGGGTGCGCGATCCAGGTGCCGATGTCGTCGGCGATCAGCTCGTTGCGGTCGAGGAATCCGCGCACGTCGCCTGGAAAGTTCGCGTCGATCACGTCGACGACTCCGGCGGTCAGGATCACGCGGAAGCCGGTCTCGCTCGGGCGGAACCCGATCACGTCGCGGCTGCCGGCATACAGCCTGCTGCGGGTGTCCGCGACCCTCGGACCGGCGATGCCCATCCGATCCGCCCGTGCATCCCCCACCATGACGACGGCCGCGGCGCCGTCGCCGAACAGGCCGCTCGCAACCAGATTGTCCATCGAGTCGTCGTCGCGCTGCACGGTCAGCGAGCACAACTCCACCGACAGCAGCACCGCGACCTCGTCGGGATGGCCCTTCAGATAGTCGTGCAGCCGCGCGATGCCGGCCGCGCCGGCCACGCAGCCCAGCCCGAAGATGGGGACGCGCTTCACGTCGTCGCGCAGCCCCAGCAGCGGCACGAGCAGCGCGTCGACGGACGGCGCCGAGATGCCGGTGACGGAGGTGAAGACGATGAAGTCCACCTCGTCGGGCGCGATGCCGGCCTCACCGAGGGCCTGCAGCAGGCTGGTCGCGGCCAGCCGGGTGGCCTCGCCGACGAACCGGTCGTTGGTCTGCCCGAAGGTGACCGCTCGCCGGTACTCGTCGAGGGGCAGCACCAGGTGCCGGGAGTCGACCCCGGCGTTGGAGTGCAGCCGGCGCATCACGCGCTGCTTGCCCGGATCCCGAGTCACGAGCGGCAGCAGCATCTCGGTGATATCGGCCTGGGCATACGCGTGCTCCGGCAGGGCCGCGGCGACGGCGGCGATTCGGCTCACCCGGCCACGGTACGCGTCGCACGCCTCCGCCTGCGCGCAACCAGCCAGTCCTACAATTCGGCCTCATGCCCATCGTCGACAACGCGGTGTACGTCGAAGGCCGCCGCACCCAGGATCCGAGCGACCTGACCGAGACCTTCGAGCTCACTCGCGACCGGCACGGCTTCGCCTGGGTGGGTCTGTACCGGCCCACGGCCGACGAGCTGATGGCCGTCGCCACCGAGTTCGGGCTGCATCCCCTGGCGGTCGAGGATGCGACGGAGGGGCACCAGCGGCCCAAGATCGAGCGCTACGGCGACTCGCGGTTCGTGGTGCTCCGCCCCGCCCGCTACGTGGACGCGGATGAGCGGGTCGACTTCGGTGAGGTGCACGTCTTCCTCGGCGTCGACTTCGTGATCGTGGTGCGCAAGGCGGAGTCGCCCGACCTCAGCGAGGTTCGCCGTCGCCTGGAGAGCGAACCGGCCCTGCTGGCGGCGGGCCCGTACGCCGTGCTGTATGCGATCGCGGACCGGGTCGTGGACGACTACGTCGGCGTGGTGAACGGCCTGCAGAACGACATCGACGAGATCGAGGATCAGCTGTTCGGCGGCGATCCGCTCGTGTCCAAGCGCATCTACGAGCTCTCCCGAGAGGTGCTCGTGTTCCAGCGGGCGATCGCTCCGCTCTCCGAGCTGATCACGACCGTGCGGGAGGACGTGGGGCAGGACGAGACCAAGCTCGAGGTGCGCCGCGCCTTCCGAGACGTGCTCGACCACGTCACCCAGATCAACAGCAGGGTGGAGGCGTTCCGCACCCTGCTGCAGAACGCGCTCACGGTGCATGCCACGCTCGTGGCGCAGGCCCAGAGCGAGTTCACGCAGAACCTGACCGAGGCCAGCTACCGCCAGGGCGAGCAGGTCAAGCGAGTCTCCTCGTGGGCGGCCATCGGCTTCGCGCCCTCGCTGGTCGCCGGGGTCTACGGCATGAACTTCAACAACATGCCCGAGCTGCACTGGAAACTGGGGTACCCCTTCGCGCTCACCCTGATGGTCGGCGTCGGAGTGCTGCTCTACGTGCTGTTCAAACGCCGCGACTGGCTCTGAATCGACCGGCTGGCTCCGAGCGCGCGTGGTCAGGCGGCGCGGTCCAGGTCGCCGCGCAGGCGCGCCACCCGCCGGCGGCCGGTCTGCTCCGCAGCGGCCGGGCCGAGCACCGCCGCGGTCGATCGCAGCAGGGCGCGGGTCGCCGCGACGCCCGCCGGTCCCGCCCCGCGCAGCCCGAGCAGGTCGCGGGCCCGCGGCGGCAGCGTCGCGACGGCGCCGTTGAACAGGATCGGGTAGGTGGCCTTCAGGGTGCGCGGCAGGGGCGGGCGGCGGATGAAGCGCACCGCGTCGGCCACGCGATCGTCCGCCCGCAGGATGCCGCTGGCCCAGATCTGGTCCAGCTGGCCGTCCAGCTCGGCGACGGAGCGGGGCGGATTCGGCACACCCATCAGCTCGCCGGCGACGGCCCAGTCGCGCACGTACGCATCCGCACCTCCCGGCACCGGTTGGGCGGCGTACCGCTCGTAGGTGCGCAGGAACGAGTCGGCGAACGCCAGGTGCACCCAGGTGAGCAGGTCGGGATCGTTGGCCGAGTAGGGCACCGGCCTTCCGTCCGCGGCCGGGTAGGTGCCCTGCACCCGCTCGTGCAGCTTGGAGACCCACGCCGAGGCGCCGCGCGCCTGCTCGGTGCCGCCATAGCTGACCGTGGTGATCCAGCGGATGGTGCCCGTCAGCCGGCCGAACGGATCCTCGCGGTAGCGCGACCAGTCGTGCACACCCGCCATGGCCCCCGGATGCAGCGCCTGCATGAGCAGGGCCCTGGGACCGGCCACCAGAGTGGCGATGTCGCAGTGCACCGCCCAGACGGCGGAATCGACCGGAAAATAGCCCTCGTCGGCGCCGGATTCCAGCTGCTGCACCCACTCCGGTGTCCCGGAGGGCTGACCCGACAGCACGTCGAGCAGGCGGGCGCGGAGCAGATCGACGACAGCCATATCGGCCATTGTGCGCCCCGGCGTGTGCGCGCCCGCTCCGGCGACGCGGGCGAGGGCCGTCCTTCAGCACCTCCCCACGGTGCTCACAGCGCAGGGACACGGACGGCCAGGCGCGTATCCCTACTCTGAACCGCTGTTCGACGACGAAAGGGACGACTGATGACGCGGTTCGGCTACACGCTGATGACGGAGCAGAGCGGTCCGAAGGACCTGGTGCGGTACGCGGTACGGGCGGAGCAGGCCGGGTTCGATTTCGAGGTCTCGAGCGACCACTACTCACCGTGGCTGACAGAGCAGGGCCACGCCCCGTATGCCTGGTCGGTGCTCGGTGCCGTGGCGCACGCGACCAGTCGCGTCGAGATCGCGACCTATGTGACCTGCCCGACCATCCGCTACCACCCGGCCGTCGTCGCGCAGAAGGCCGCGACGATGCAGCTGCTGGCCGACGGCCGGTTCATCCTGGGGCTGGGCGCGGGTGAGAACCTGAACGAGCACGTGGTCGGCGAGGGTTGGCCCCCGGTCGACCAGCGGCAGGACATGCTGCAGGAGGCGGTGCAGATCATCCGAGCGCTGCACACCGGCGAGGTGGTCACCTGGCAGGGCGACTACTTCCGCGTGGACTCGGCCCACGTGTGGGACGTACCCGAGGGCGGGGTACCGCTCGCCATCGCGGTGTCGGGCGACAAGTCGATCGAGCGGTTCGCGCCGCTCGGCGACCATCTGATCGCGACCGATCCCGAGGCGGCACTGATCGAGGGCTGGGCAGACGCGCGGCCCGCCGATGCTCCGCCGTCGCGGTCGATCGGGCAGGTGCCGATCTGCTGGGCGCCCGACAAGCAGCAGGCGATCGACCTGGCGCACGAGCAGTTCCGCTGGTTCGGCGGCGGCTGGGGCGTGAACGCCGACCTGCCCACGCCGCACGGCTTCGCCGCCGCGAGTCAGTTCGTGCGCAAGGACGATGTGGCCGCCAGCATCGCGTGCGGGCCCGACCTGGACGAACTCGTCCAGGGAGTGCTGCCGCACATCCAGGCCGGCTTCACCGACGTCGCCATCGTGCAGGTGGGCGACGTACTGCAGCAGCAGTTCCTGGACGAGGTGGCCGAGCCGCTGCTCGCCAAGCTGCGGGCGGCCGCCGCCTGATCCTGCGGCCGGCCGCTCCCGCCTCCCGGTAGTCCCCGCCCGACGCTGCGCGGCTACTGGCCGCGGCCGGTCTTCTCCTGCAGGCGCTCGATGTGCTCCGACGCCTCGGCCTTCGTCAGGTCGGCCGAGATCTCCTCGCCCGCCTGACGGGCCAGCGTGTCCAGATAGCTCTTCTGTGCACCGGTCGCCGGCTCGTCGCCGGTGACCCAGGTGCTGGGGTCCTTCTCGGTGGTGTTCTTCTCGGGTCCGCCCAGGGTCTCGGGCTCTGCATCGCTCATGTCATCAGCGTACGACGCCCCGCCGACAGTCCGCCGAACACGTGTTCGGAACACGCTCACAGTTCCCGCCCCCGTGCCGACCCCATTCCGGCCTCGTCCCCACCCCGTCTCCTCAGCAGGACCAGGTCCCGACAGCAGGCCCGTGGTCGACCAGCAGCCTGCCGTCGGGCCCCTGTCCTGCCATCGTGCTCGGGTCGGACGGCAGGAGAGGGCTGGCAGGAGGGGGCGGCAGGATGGGGCGGTGCCCACTCGCCTGGCGGTACTCGCCGACACCCATCTGCCCACGCGGGCCAAGGCACTGCCGGATGAGGTGTGGCGGGCCGTCGACGCCGCGGACGGCGTGGTGCACGCCGGCGACTGGGTGGACGAGGCGACGCTCGATGCCCTGCTCGCGCGCACCCCGCTGCTGCTCGGCTGCGCCGGCAACAACGACGGCGACGCCCTGCACACCCGGCTGCCCGAGGTCGCGGCGCTGACGCTGGAGGGAGTGCGGCTGGCGGTCGTGCACGAGACCGGCGCCGCCACCGGCCGCGAGCGGCGCATGGAGGACCGCTTTCCCGACCTGGACGTGCTGGTCTTCGGGCACAGCCACATCCCGTGGGACTCGACGACGGCGAACGGCCTGCGGCTGCTGAACCCCGGCTCCCCCACCGACCGCCGCCGCCAGCCGTTTCGCACGTACGGCGTCCTGGTGCTCGACGCCGGACGCGTCGACTGGACCCTGCACCGCCTGTGACGGTCGGCGCGGGGGGCCCACTCAAGCGGTGACGAAGTCGATCAGCTGCTCCACCCGGCCGAGCAGCGCCGGCTCCAGGTGGCCGAAGTGGTCCACGCGGCCGAGGATGCGCTGCCAGGCGCGGGCGATGTCGGCCTGATCCTCGTGGGGCCAGCCGAGCGCAGCGCAGATGCCGTGCTTCCACTCGATCCCCCGCGGGATCACCGGCCATGCCCGAAGGCCCAGGCGTTCGGGCTTCACGGCCTGCCAGATGTCGATGTACGGGTGGCCCACCACCAGCACCGACGAACCCCACGGCTTCGTCGCGGCGGCCGCGATACGGCTCTCCTTGGAGCCGGCCACCAGGTGGTCGACCAGCACGCCGGCCCGCGCCTCGGCAGAAGGCTGAGTCGCCTGCAGCACCTGCTCCAGGTGGTCGACGCCCTCCAGGTACTCCACGGCGACGCCCTCGATCCGCAGGTCGTGACCCCACACCTTCTCCACCAGGTCCGCGTCGTGGCGGCCCTCCACGTAGATGCGGCTGGCCCGGGCGGTGCGGGCGCGAGTTCCGGTGACGGCGAAGGATCCGGAGGCGCTCCGCAGCGGCCCGGACGGTTGCGGCGCCTTCGGCACGCGCAGGGCCACGGCCGCGCCGTCGATCAGGAACCCCGGACCGATCGGGAACACGCGGACCTTGCCGCGCCGGTCCTCCAGCCGCACCATTCGGCCCTCCACGCCGAGCACGGCACCGACGAAGCCGCTGGCCACCTCTTCGACGACGAGCCCCGTCACCGCCTCGACGACTGTCGGGGCGGGCGGGCGGCGCTTCCAGCCGGGGTCGCGCAGCACGTCGCTGCCGTACCGATCGAAGCCGTGCTGATTCGTACCGTGTTGGTTCGGGGGCATCGCACGCACGCTACGGCTCGCTTCCCGGCCGCGCCGCGCATGGCTAGCGTGTCGGCAGGACGAGAGCGGAGGGAGCGCACGGCATGGCGAAGCTGCTGATCACCGGCGCGGCCGGCCGCATCGGCACGGCGATCGCGCCCCTGCTGCGCGAGCAGGGCCAGACGCTGCGGCTGCTCGACCTGCTCCGCCCGAAGGCCGCGACCGACGACGACACCGTGGTGATCGCCTCCGCCACCGACCTGACGTCGATGACGCATGCCGCGACCGGCATGGACCTGGTACTGCACCTGGCCGGCTACCCGGGCGAGCGCACCTGGCGGGACATGATCGATGTGAACGTGGAGTCGACGCGCGTCGCACTGGAGTCGGCCCGCGCCACGGGCGTGCCCGTCACGGTGCTCGCCAGCTCGGTGCACGCCGCCGGCTTCACCCCCTCCGACGCGGCCGGCGCCCGCGTACCCGCTCCTCGACCGGACACCTACTACGGCGTCAGCAAGGTGGTGGGCGAGGCGCTCGGCAGCCTCTACGCCGACCGGTTCGGCATGACCGTCGTCTCCGCGCGGATCATGAACTTCGACGACCGGCCGCGCTCCGTGCGCTCCCTGCGCATCTGGGTATCGCCGGCCGACCTGACCCGGCTGGTGCTCGCGGCCCTGACCGCACCGGCGGGTCACCACATCGTGTGGGGCGTCTCGGCGAACTCGCGCGGCGTGGTCGATCTGGCGGCGGGCAGGGCGATCGGCTTCGAGCCGCGGGACGATGCGGAGGCGTTCGCCGACGTGGTGGCACGGGAGGCCGGCTTCCCGGACGCCACCCACCTGCCACCGGCCGGGGACGTGCCCATCGGCGGCGACTTCGCCGACCGCTCCCGCCCCCTCGGCGAGGACTGGGGCTGACCGGCCTACTCCTCGCCGATGTCCTCGTTCCAGAGGGCGGGATGGTCGCGGATGAAGTCGCCCATCATCGCGATCAGGTCGGGGTCGTTCACCACGGTCACGCTGGCGCCGTGCTCGGCGATCCAGTCCTGGCCGCCCAGAAAGTTCGTATCCTCGCCGATGATGACCCGGCCGATGCCGAACTGCCGCACCAGGCCGGAGCAGTACCAGCACGGCGACAGCGTGGTGACCATGGTCGTGTTGCGGTAGGAACGCTGCCGGCCCGCGTTGCGGAAGGCGTCGGTCTCGCCGTGCACCGACGCGTCGTCGTGCTGCACCCGACGGTTGTGGCCACTGCCGAGCAACCGGTCGTCGGCGTCGAACAGGGCCGCGCCGATGGGGATACCGCCCTCCGCTGCACCCGCGTGCGCCTCCGCTGTGGCGACCGCGAGCTTCTCGGCGTCGGTGACGTAGCGAGCGCCGGTCACACCGGCGACGCGGCGTCGACGTGGGTCGGCTGCTCGTATCCCTCAGCCGGCATAGGAGTACCGACCTTGGGCTTGAAGACGGGGAAGAGCGCCAGGTACACCACGATCGCGAGCACGAAGCCGACGAGCGGTGTCAGGTCGCCGATGCCGTAGTCGGCCACGAATCCGTCGGCGAACTTCTCGGTCGGGGCGGCGATGATGCCCGTGTAGAGGGTCTGATTGGAGAACAGCCAGACGGAGATCACGATTCCGACGACGAGAGCGATGAACCCCGGCCAGTTCGTGTATCGCGCGCTGTCGCCGAGATAGGAGGCGATGCGAGTGCCGCGCCGCTTGTAGCGGTCGATCAGCACCACGCCCAGCCACGGAGCGATCCAGTACGAGATGACGAGCAGGAAGTTCTCGTAGGTGCCCTTCGGGTCGCCACTTGCGGCGAGGGCGATGAAGAAGCCGATCACGCCGAAGCCGACCGCCACGATCGCGCGGCGCAGCCGGAAGGGGATCTTGATGCCGACCGCCAAGAAGCTCATCGCGCCGGAGTAGATGTTCAGCGCGTTCGCGGCGATCGCGCCGAAGAAGATCGCCAGCAGGGTGAGCTTGCCGATCACGACGGGCATCACCGTGTCCGAGGTGAACAGCTCCGTCGGGTTGCCCTTGCCGAAGTCGAGCACCGTCGCCGCGGCGGCACCGGCGGCCATCAGCACGGTGCAGGACACGAAGTCGCCGATGCCCGCAGCGAGGCCGGTCTTCAGGCGGGAGGCGCCAACCGGCAGGTACCGCGTGTAGTCCGTGGCGTACGGGTTCCAGCCCGCGGCGTAGCCGAACGCCGCAGCCACGGTGACCACGAATCCGCCGAAGCCCAGCGAGAATCCGCCGGGCGATCCGTTCGCCCCGTGCGACAGGGAGCCCGACACGATCGCGAAGATCGTCGCGAGCAGGAAGATGATGCCGAGGATGATCGTCGCGTAGCGCTCGAAGAGCTGCACCAGGTCGTGGCCGACGAACGCGACGGCGACCTCGAGCACGACGATGATCAGCAGGCTCAACCAGATCGGGATCGTCGTCAGGCTGCTGAGCGCGAACGCGCCGCTGACCGAGTTGGTCGCGAACCAGCCGAGGCCGGCCATCAGGGTGTTCAGCGTCGCGGGCAGGATGTTGCCGCGCGTGCCGAACGCGGTGCGGCCGAGCACCATCTGGGCGACGCCGTCGCGCGGTCCCCAGCTGGAGAGCACGCCCTGCGAGATTCCGCCGAGCGCATTCCCCAGTGCCAGCGCGCCGACCGCCTGCCAGAAGCCGAGTCCGAAGAAGGCGACCGCGATGATGCCCACGAACACCGTCGCGAACTCCAGGTTCGGAGCGGTCCAGGTGGCCAGCAACTGCCACGGGGAGCCGTGCCGGCGGTCGAGCGGGATCGCCTCGATCCCGCCTGGTTCGACGAACGACTTCTTCTCTGGCGGCGCGGCGACGGCGGTCATGTGGGCAGCCTAGGAGTCGGCTGACCGTTCCCAGCAGTCCTTCCCGGCAGGCTTAACGGAGGTGTAACACGCCGATCAGCCGTGCGCGGCGATCGAAACCGGCTGCCAGGCCTCCCATGTCTCGATCCGCTTGGCGTAGTCGGCCTTCGCGATCCCGAGCGGACCGGTGCCGAAGAAGATGCGAAGCGGCGGCTCGTCGGCGTCGACGACCGCGAGGATCGCCTGCCGGGTGGCGACCGGATCTCCCGGTGTACCGCCGCGCTGCTGTCGTGCCGCCTGTGCCTTCTCGCGGACGTCCTTGTATGCGTCCAGCTCAGGAGCGTGCTTGGCGGACGAGCCGGCCCAGTCGGTGGAGTACCCACCCGGTTCCACGAGCGTGACGTGGATGCCGAAGTCGGCGACCTCCTGCGCGAGCGACTGCGAGATGCCCTCCAGCGCCCACTTGGACGCGTGGTAGGCGCCGACCATCTGGAACGCGCTGATACCGCCGATGGAGGAGACCTGGATGATGTGCCCACTGTGCTGGGCGCGCATGATCGGCAGCACGGCCTGCGTCACCCATACCGCCCCGAACAGGTTCGTCTCCAGCTGGTCGCGCAACTGCTGCTCGCCGACCTCCTCCACCATGCCGAACTGGCCGTAGCCGGCGTTGTTCACCGCCACGTCGATGCGCTGAAAGCGCTGCATCGCCTGCTCGACGGCGCCGGTGACCGCTGCCTTGTCGGTGACGTCGAGGGCGATGGGCAGGATGCGGTCTCCGTACTGCTGCACCAGGTCGTCCAGGCTGTCGGTGGAGCGGGCGGTGGCGACGACGGAGTCGCCCCGGTCGAGTGCCGCGATGGCCCACTCACGGCCGAAGCCGCGGGACGTACCGGTGATGAACCAGATCTTCTGCTGAGGCATGTCCCGAGTCTGCCGAGCGCGGCCTGCGCGCTTCCCGAGCGCAGGCCGAGTGGTCGAGGGCGACACGACTGCGTCGGTCAGAAGGGTCAGAAGGGGCAGTCGAGTTCGTCGTCGTCGGTCCAGCGGGCCTCGGCGGGCGGCGGGTCTGCATCCGTCGAGGGTGGATGCAGGTACTGGTCGGGGACGGGTGTGGGTTCGAGGGGTTCGATCGTGGTGATGATGCGGGTGCCGTAGAAGCTGGTCCAGGCCAGGTCCCGGCCCTCCCGCAACTCGATGCCCCACAGGCCGGAGGTTTTGATCATGTGATCTCGACGGGACAACAGCACAAGATTGTCGAGCGCGGTCTGTCCGCGGGCGAAGCCCTGATGGAACGGGGTGACGTGGTCGGCGTCGGTCTGTCCGGGTGGGCGTCGACAGTTCGGTCCGCGTCCGCCGCCGTCGAGCAGGCCGAGCAGGGTGCGCATGTCGGCGGTCGGTTTGTACTTCTTCCGCCCGATGGTCATCACCGCCCCGGTGACGGGGTCGGTGAGGACCCGGATCCAGGACTTCGCGTTGCCCGCCAGCCGTTTTGCGGTGTCCATGTCGATGGGTCCGTAGCCCTGCAGCGTCGCTGGGCACTCCGAGACACCGAGGGCGGTCATCGCGGGGATGAGGACGGCGATCTTCGCCTGCACCCCACGACGGGCCGGGACGGTGACGCCGTTCTTCTCGGTGGCGTCGTGGCGGGCGCCTTCGACCCACAGGTCGGTGAGGATGTCGGACCGCAACTGCTGAACGCTCCGTGTCTCGCCCTCGGTCCCATGGGCGGCGATGGCTGCTGTGGAGAGGGCGTGGTCGATGGCGATGGCTTCGGGGGCGGGCATCAGGTTCGACAGCCACGCCATCCCATCCGCCGCCGGCTCCAACGTCACCTGCCGCCCCCGCAACGCCCTCACATGCCGGTCCACCGCAGTGACGGCTTGGAGACGCTCCCGGATCTGATGCAACCGGTCCCGCAGCTTCGGCATCGCCACTCGGACGACGGCGTCGGCGGCTTTCTCGTCGAACGCGGGTAGGAACTGCGGGTCGAGGCCATCGATGGCGGCGTGCACCATCTGCATCCCCCGCCACGGCACCCCACCGGCCACGAACCGGGCCCACGTCAATGGCAGGTCGGTCTCCAGGTCCTCCGCGGTGTGCACCAGTTCGGAGGCGGTCTGCTCCGCGATCTGTAGGGACGTCGCCAACTGCAGCATCACCGCCTTGTGGACCATCCCGTTGACCATCGCATCCGGCGTCCCAGTCACCGAGGCGAGCGCAACCCGCCACGTGCCGAGCGCTGCCAGGACCCGCTCGGCCTCCGCCTCACGCAGCGCCGCCTGCCGCAACTGCACCCGCTCCATCGCGATGTTGATGGGATGCACCTCCGGTAGCACCTCATCCGCACCCGGCAGGTCGGCGAGCTCGTTCGGGTCGATCAGGCCGACGTCGAACGGATCCAACTCCGTCACCGTCGCGACCCAGTCCTCCGGATCCAGGCGCAACGCCGCAAGCTGCTCGTCACTCCACGACGCATACTCACCCGCAGTCGGATACCGGGGTGCATCGCCCACCTCGACGCGGCGCCGGACGGAGAGCTCCAACAGCTTCCACTCATCCGTCTCCGGATCCACCTCCAGACGCCGCGCCACCCGCTCGCCGGGAGCGGTGCGAAGCACCGAGCGCGACGCGGGGGCGACGGGTATACCGCTAGCGGGCACGTAGCCGCTCCAGCCCGCCCGCTCACCCAGCTCCCGCACCACTCGAACATACTATCGAAGCTCGCCCATATTCGCCAGTAGACTGACGCATTTTCATCGAACTCAGCCAGCGGTTGGCGGCCATCTTTCAGCGGTCGTCGGGGCCGAGATGGGCGGGGTGCGGATGCCGTATTCGTAGCGCAGCAGGGATCTGGCGAGCAGGCAGCCGCCCGTTCCGTGCACGCCGCGAACGAGGACGGCTGCGGCGGAGCAGAGCCGATCAGGTCGCCGTGCAGGTATTGGGAGACGAGGGTCCGTCAGCTGATTATGAGCTCGTCTCTAGCGGGCAGGCTTGTCGGCGGCACGTCCGTCCACCACGCGAACTCCAGCGTGTCTGCCCGCCCACCCTTCACCGAGAGAATGAGTTCGCCAACCTCTTCTCTTTCACTCAGAACGATAACTCGCCCCTTGATTGGGCCGTCAGCCTGCTTGAGTAGGAGCCGTGGACTAGCTGAAAACGCCAGCTTCAGCATCGTGATGGGCCCAGACGCACGCTCGATCAGATTGAGTTGTGATAGCAACACTATCTGTTCCCCGGGCTCTTGTCCCGATGCAATGGCGCCGAGAAGGGCTTGTATATGGCTGAGTGTCGATACGTCGTCAGTCGTCATCGGGTCAAGGTCGTCCCCATCCTCCACAACCCCCTTAAACGTTCCCACGAGCGCTACTTGCCGCCCTGCAAGTGGAACAATTCTCGAACACGCCGGTGCCTAGTTTCCCTTGCGTGATTCCGACAAGGCCGCCTTGATCATACTGATCGCGTTGCGGACATCCTCGACTTCCTCCGGAAGCAGATCGACATTACCAGAATCAATGAAGGCAGGATTAGTGACCTCGATTTCCCCCCGATAGCTCTGTGGTTGCCGGCAGAGGTCAGGGCTCGCGCCCTGAGAGATCAGCTCGGCGATCCACGGTTTCAACGACGAAGACAATTGGTACAGACCACGTCCCGTATCGTTGAATTGTCTACCAAGTGCAGGATCTGCTCTTTCGCTTCGTCTATTCGAGAGGTGCTCATCTAAAGTTCTACGACTCTCGCGAGGTAACGGTGATGACCCTGCCATCAATACCTGCAAGGAACGCTCCTTCACACGTCCCCGGTCCGGGTGGTACTCGCCGACACCACGGGGGATGTCCCGAATGCTCGACTATCTCGACCACGGATCAGGGCGTTGGTCGTCGGCCGGCCGAGCGCACGGGTACCAGAGCCGGGGTCAGTGGTCGTCGGGGCCCAGGTGCGGCGGGGTGCGGATGCCGTACTCGTGGCGCAGCAGGGAGCGGGCGGCCAGGTAGCCGCCCATCCCGTGCACGCCGGGGCCCGGGACGGCCGCGGCGGAGCAGAGGTACAGCCCATCCGCCAGCCGCCACGGGTCGGGGGACGCGGTCGGCCGGGCCAGCAGCTGTACGACGCCCGCGCTGCCGGTGCCGATGTCGCCGCCGCCGTAGTTGGGGTTCCAGCGGGCCAGGTCGGCCGCGGTCGAGGCGGTGCTCGCCAGTATCAGGTCGCGGAAGCCGGGGGCGAACCGCTCGATCGCCGCGATGATCCGCGCCGTCGGGTCGACCATCGAGCCGGAGGGCACATGCGTGTACGCCCACAGCACATGCTTGCCGGCGGGCGCACGGCTGGGGTCGAGCACGGTCGGCTGCGCGACCAGCACGTACGGGTCGGCCGGATGCTCGCCGCGGTCCACGGCCGCCTCCCCCGCTGCGATCACCGCCCTGGTCCCGCCGAGGTGCAGCGTGCCCGCCTCACGGGCCGCGATGTTCGTCCACGGGACGGGGCCGTCGAGCGCGAGATCCACCTTGGCCGCGCCGCTGCCGAACGTGAACCGCGCGAGACGGGCCCGCAGGCGATCCGGCAGCAGCCCGCCCGCGATGTCGAGCAGGGCCGGTACGCCGGTGTCGAACACCACGGCCCGGGCAGCCGGCAGGTCGGCCGGACCCCGCACCTCCACGCCGGTGTCGATCGTGCCGCCGTGCGCGAGCAGGTCGGCCGCGAGCACGTCGGCGATGGCCTGCGTGCCGCCCACCGGGATGGGCCAGCCGCCGGCATGCGCGGCGACGGCGAGCGCCAGCCCCGCCGCGGCCGGACCGAGGCCGGGCAGCCGGCGGATGGCGTGCGCCTGGACGCCGGTCAGGAGGGCCGGTGCGGCATCACCCCGCCAGCGCAGGTTCCAGAGCGGCGTGCCCTGCTCCAGCACCCGCGCACCGAACCAGGCGGTGGCGACCGGCAGCGGCGGCACCCGCAGGATCGGCCCCGTGGAGAGCCGGCCCACCTCGCCCGCACGCTGCACGAGCGGGGCGAGCAGGCGTCGCCAGGCGGCGCCGTCCGGGCCCAGCTCATCCGCGGTGCGCTCCAGGCTGCGCCACGCCAGGGCGGCGCGACCGTCCGCCAGCGGATGCGCGTAGGAGAGCCGCGGAGTGATGAACGGGGTCCGCTCGATGAGCCGGAACCGCCGGAAGAACGGCGACGCGACCGCCATCGGATGCACTGCAGAACCCCGGTCATGCCGGAAGCCGGGCAGCGTGAGCTCGGCCGTACTCGCTCCGCCTCCGACGGCGCCGCGCTCCAGCACCTGCACCACCAGGCCCGCGCGGGCCATGGTGACCGCGGCCGCAAGTCCATTCGGGCCGGCGCCGACCACGACCACGTCCGGCGCGCTCACGGGGTAGGAGCCCGCGTCGCGGCCTGCGGTATCACCCTGACGATCCTGGTCGCTGCGCGCGGTGTCGCGGTACCCCATCCCGCACGCGCAGCGGAATCCCGGCGTGCGGCGAGCGAGCAGAGGTACCGAGCCTGCACACGGTCGGACACACCGAGCAGGATCGAACGGGGCAGAATCGAGGCATGGCAGTGCAGATCGATCACGACGCCGACCACACCCGCTACGTCATCGTGCTGGACGACGAACCCATCGGCGAGGCGGTGTACCACGATTCAGGGGAGGGCCGCATCTTCACCCACACCGAGATCACGCCGGAGTTGACCAGCCGCGGATACGGGACGCAGCTGGTGCGCGCTGCCCTCGACGACACCCGTTCCGCAGGCCTGAAGCCGATCGGCCAGTGCTCGATGGTGCGCACCTTCCTGGCCGAGCACCCCGACTATTCGGGTACCCCGCGCCGGTGACGCGCCCGACGACGACCCCGCGTGCACGCACTGCATGCGGTTACTGACATGCAGCCGCTGACCGAAGCGCAGATCCGGTCGTCGTTCGTCAACGCGACCAAGTCGGAGGCGGAGCGGGTGCCGATGCCGGGCCTGCACGAGATGGTCTGGGAGGAGCGGGAGTACCTCGGCTGGCACGACGCCCGCGCCCCGCGCCGCGCGTACCTGACGGTCTGGCAGGACGACCGGCCGGTCTCGCTGGTGCTGCGCGCGGCCGAGCGCAGCAGCCGCCGCGGCATCTCGGCGATGTGCTCGCTGTGCCAGATGCCGCAACCCGGCGCCCAGGTCACCCTGTTCACGGCTCCCCGCCCCGGCGACGCGGGCCGCAACGGCGACACCGTGGGCATGTACATCTGCGCCGACCTCGGCTGCTCGGCGATCATCCGCATCGCACCGCCGCCCGCCCCGATGCAGATCCCGCCGGAGGAGATCGTGCAGCGGCGCATCGAGGGCCTGCGCTCCCGGGTGCACGCCTTCACGGAGGGCGTGCTGCACGCCTGACCGCGCCGACGGCGCGGGGGTCGGACGGTTCGCGACTCACTTCTCGACGCACGGCATGCGCGTCGGCGTCGAGAACTGAACCTCGAGGTGCGGTTCGGGCCGCTCAGACGGCCGGGTCGGGCATCGGCGCAGTCACCTCCAGGAACCCCTCCACCAGCAGCTCGCGCACCTGGGGCAGCACGGCGCGCCGGACGCCGGCCGGGTCGGCCTGCAGCAGGGCCGCGACCGCGTCGATGATCGCGCCCAGGGTCAGCTCGCCGTCGCAGGCGCCGACGACCGCGGCCAGGGCGGTGTCGACGCGACGGCGGCGGGCGAAGCCGGTGCCCTGGTGCAGCTCGATCACGGTGGGGTCCGCGTCACCCGGCCAGTAGTGGCGATGCTCGGTCACCGACGGAGCGACTTGCAGGCGAGCGGCCGCCAGCGCGCCGTCGTCGCGGCCGGCCTGCCAGTCATGTGCCGCAAGTCCCGACGCGATCGCGGCGCCGATCCCTCCGGCCAGCGGCTCGGTGAGCGCCTCGAACCGCCGCAGCGTCGGGGCCCCGCTCGCGGGTAGCCGCAGGGTCAGGTAGCCGGTGCCGATGGCGGTCACTCCGCGGGCGTCGAAGTCCGTCAGCCAGGCGCGCAGGAGCGCCTGCGACCGCGGACTGCCGGCGCGGGCGCCGCCGTCGCGCACCCACGTCTCGGCGTATTCGGCTGGGTCGAGCAGGTCGCGCTGCACGATCCACGCGTCCAGCCCATGGGCCCAGCCGAGCACCCGGTCGCGCGCGGCAGGCTCGTCACCGGTCACCTCCCAATTGCCGAGCAGCTGGGCGATACCGCCGGGCACCAGGTGCGTCGCCGCGCCGCGCACCACCTGCTCGGTCAGTCCGTCGCCGACCGCGCCGCCGTCGCGGTAGGTGTAGTCGGGCACCTCGGCCCGGCCGCGCGGGGTGATGACGAACGGCGGGTTGGAGACGATGCGATCGAACCGCTCCCCCGCGACCGGCTCGTACAGCGAACCGAGTCGCAGGTCGAGGTCCACCCTGTTGAGGTCGGCGTTCAGCCGCGCGAAGCCGATCGCCCGGGGCGCGATGTCGGTGGCGACGACGGAGGCGCCGGCCTCCGCGGCGTGCAGGGCCTGGATACCGCTGCCGGTCCCCAGGTCGAGCACGCGACCGGCGCCGGGCGGCACCAGGATGCCGATCAGGGTGGAGGAGGCGGCCCCGGCACCGAGCACGTGTCCGGCGGGCAGTTCGCCGCCGAGGGCCGCCTCGCCCAGGTCCGAGGCGATCCACCAACTGCTGACGCCCGTCAAGTCCGCCACGGCGTAGGGGCGCAGGTCGATCCTCGCCACGACGGTGGCCCCGGCACCCTCAGTACCCTCGGCGGAGCGGCGCAGCACGCCGAGCTCGACAGCGCCGTCGACTCCGAGGGTCGGCAGGGCCGTGGCCGCGTCGTCGGCCGGCACGGGGACGCCCAGCACGAAGAGACGGCCGAGCACGCCCACCGCCGACACGGGCGCGAGGCGCAGCGCGACGAGGGCGGGGACCCGGTCGTCGCGCCCGAGCGCCGCGGCGGCCACCGGCCCCCATGCCGCGGCCAACCCCTCGACCGTGAAGCCGGCCGCATCCAGATCCGCCCGCAGGGCATCGACCAGCGGGCCCGGTGGCGGCGCGGCGGCCGGATCAGTGGGCATCGGTACCGCCGTCGACGTCGGAGTCGGCTGCCCCCGGGGCAACGCGATACGGAGCGGTGAGGTTCAGGTGCATCACGTGCAGACCGACGAAGCCGTGCTGCGGGTGGCGGAAGGCGCCGGGCACCGTGCCGATCACCATGAAGCCGAGGGAGCGCCACAGTGCGACGGCCGCGATGTTCGTCTCGACGACCGCGTTGAACTGGATGGCGCGATACCCGGCCTCGCGTGCCCAGCCGATCACATGCTCGCCGAGCGCCCGGCCGATCCCCCCGCCGGCCGCCGCGGGGTCGACCATGAAGCTCGCCGTGGCGACGTGGTCGCCGCGCCCTGGACGGTTCGGCCCCATCTTCGCCGAGCCGACGATGCGGCCCTCGCGCTCCGCGACGACGGTGCGCCCCGGCGCTCGCTCCATCCACAGCTCCCTCGCCTGGTCCGTGGGGAGTCCGATCGGGTAGGCGTAGCTCTGCCCGGCCTGGACGATCATGGCGAAGAACGGGAAGATCTGCGGCCAGTCGAGATCGGTGGCCGTTCGGATGCGCACGACAGCGACCGTAGCGACACCGGCATTCAGGAGACCGGCGCGATCGACGCCGGCGCGGTCGACACCGACGCGGTCGACGCACGCAGGTAGTGCGCGGGACGGCCCCGTACGGTCACGGGATGAGTACTGGCCAGCACGCAGAAGCAGGGCACGAAGACCGTCCCGACGTTCCACCGACCGGGCACGAGGACATCGTCAGCGCGCCGGGCAGCGAGCGGGAGACCGAGGTGCTGCAGAACGACCAGGACGGCTCGCCGGCCCTGCGGGATCCCGACATCGACCGCAGCGCAGTGAAGGTGCTACCCGGGACCGGCGACTACACCGACGACGGCGACGTGGAGGTCGACCCGGCCGACCTGCACATCCCCACCCATCCCGATCGCGACTCCGTCGCTCCCGTCGCCCAGCCGGCGACCGACTCCGGCTCCGACTGAGCAGAGAACTCCGAGGGCCGACGCGACCGGCGCTCCTTGGATATGCGCTGACGGGATGCACGATCGCGACCGGTGGTGCGCCGTGCATCCCGCGAGCATCGCGCTGCGCATGCAGAAGTGCAGCCGCGGGTCGGACCGGGAGCGGCGGTGAAGAGCGGGATGCGCCCATGTCCGTGACGCGATGCTAGTGCTCCGAGGCCCGCCCGGCCGGGGCGACGCGCGCCGTGCCATTCAGGACTGCGCCGCATCGTTCGGTGCTGCGCGCCGCATCGTTCAGGACTGCGCGCCTCCGTCGTCGAGCACCGCAAGCACGTTGCCGGCGGGGTCGCGGAACCAAGCGATGTCGGGCCCGTATCCGCCCGCTCGTCCGCGAGAGATGCCCCGCTCGTCGGTGTGCAGCAGGTGCTGGTCGTAGATCCTCGTGTCGACGCCCTTCTCATGCAGCGCCTGCACCGCCGCGTCGATGTCGTCGACGGGAAAGTTCAGCACGGTGAACGTCGCCGGCTGGTGGTTGGGCTTCGGATAGATCCACAGGTCCGAGCCGCCGGGCAGGGCGACGCGCAAGCCGCCCATCTGCTCCTTCACCGGGAAGCCCAGGATGTCGCCGTAGAAGCGCCGGGCCTCGGGGATGTTGTCGACGGAGATGCCGCTGAAGGCGTGACTGCTCTCGAACACGGGTCGCTCCCTCGGGCCTCGCGGCCGTCCGACCGTCGACGTCGGCCATCGGAGGCGATGCTACCGAGCCGGCGTTGCGGGCTGAAGGGCGCGCGGCGCGTCGGCCAGCCCTGCCTCTTGCTCCTCAACCCACTCGGTCAGTGCAGCAGGACTGCCTCCAGCACGGCGACCACCGTGCCGATCACCGCGAGGACGACGCCCACCCCGATCGTCCCGACCGGCGCGCGCTCGCCGGTGAGCCGGGACGAGACGACACCCACGAACGCGAGTCGCAGCACGACGACCCCGGCAGCGATGAGCTGGGCCGGCCGGACGTCGAGCACCTGGATCGCCGCGAGTACGAGCACGGCCGCCGGGATCAGACCGGCGATCGCGATCGGAGCCGCGTCGCGCAACTCCTCACGCAGGTGCAGGCCCGCCGCTTCGCCGGTCCGGCCGATCCGCTCGCCGATCGTGTGCGCGACGATGTGCGCGACGTAGGTCGTCAAGGTCGTTGCGGCGACCGCGATGACGGCGTCCCACCCGCGCGGGTCGGGCTTGATCGTCAGGATCGCCGCCAGCACCAGGATGTCGCCGTAGACGTAGGCGGACAGACGCCCTCGAGCCCGCTCGATCGGCACCCGCTCGCGCCCCACCAGCGGATGATCCACGTGCCCGGTCATGTCGATCAGTCAACACCAGCGTGAGCGTTCGGCCCCCGCGGAGGCGCAGCCTCTAGCGTCGGGATCGTGCATCCCCTGATCGCCTCGCCGACCCCGCTCACCGACCTGCGTGCCGCGACCGCGAGCACCTCCAACGGCATCGGCCTGGTCGTCATCGTCGTGCTCGTCGCGGTGATCCTGATCGGCGCCGTCGTCTTCTTCATCCGCCGCCGCCAGTAGCCGCGCCACGAGGAATTCAGGAGAAATCGAGGAATGCAGGCGGATCGGCGCGTGTCGCGCCTGCGTTACTCGGGATTGCCTGAATTCCTCATGGACGACTGCCGTCCGCGGACACCGCGGGGTCGAGTAACGCGACTCGAGTACCGACTCGAACAGCGCGGTGGGTCGGCGATGATCGAGCGGTGGACCTGGTGCGGCATCCCGTTCGCGCCGTCAGCGAGCATCCCGAGGACCCGGCCGACCGGGATCGCTGGCCGGCCACACTCGCACCGGTGCGGCAGGTGCTCGACGAGGGGCTGGCCCTGTCGCCCGCGACCGTGTTCGTCGGTGACAACGGGGTCGGCAAGTCGACGCTGATCGAGGCGATCGCGATGGCATTCGGACTCGGCGCCGAGGGCGGGTCCCCGTCGACGCGCCGTGCGACCCGGCCGACGGAGTCGGACCTGTGGCGACATCTGCGGCTGGCGCGAAGCGCGGGCTCCGCCCGCTACGGGTACTTCCTGCGCGCGGAGACGATGCACGGCCTGTACACGTTCCTCGAGCAGAATCCGCGGACCTCCGGGCCCGCGGAGCCGCGGTTCCACGAGGAGTCGCACGGCGAGTCGTTCCTCAGCCTGGTGCAGGACCGGTTCCGGAACGAGGGCCTCTGGGTGCTGGACGAGCCGGAGTCGGCCCTCTCCTTCACCGGCTGCATGGCGCTGCTCGGCCACCTTCGTGAACTCCTCGCGGGCGGCCGTTCGCAGGTGATCATGTCGACGCATTCGCCGCTGCTCGCGGCGCTGCCCGGCGCCACGATCTATGAGGTCGGCGAGTGGGGAATCCGCGAGTCGGAGTGGGACGACCTGGATCTGGTGCACGCGTGGCGCAGCTTTCTCGACCTGCCGGAGCGGTTCCTGCGCCACCTGTGAACCGACGCGCCTGCGCCGCCCGCCGAGAAATTCAGGAGAAATCGAGGGATGAAGGCGCACACACGCGTGTCGCGCCAGCATTCCTCGGGATTTCCTGAATTCCTCGGCGGCGAGGTGGGATCAGAAGCCGGGTCAGGAGGCGGCGGCGCGCTCCAGCACCAGCTCGCGCACGCGGGCCGCGTCGGCCTGACCGCGCATCGCCTTCATCACGGCGCCGATCACGGCGCCCGCGGCCTGCACCCGGCCGTCCCGGATCTTCTGCAGCACGTCGGGCTGCGACTGCAGCGCGGTGTCGATGGCGGCGATCAGGGCGATGTCGTCGGAGACGACGGCCAGCCCGCGGGCCTGCACCACGTGCTCCGGCCCGCCTTCTCCGGCGATGACCCCCTCGAGCACCTGCCGGGCGAGGCGGTCGGTCAGCTCACCGTTCTCGACCAGGGCGATCAGCTCGGAGACGTGGATCGGCGACACCAGGGTGCCGGGGTCCACGTCGCGCTCGTTCGCGATGCGCAGGATCTCGCCCAGCCACCACTTGCGCGCCTGCGCGGGCGAGGCGCCCTTCGTGATCGTGTCCTCGATCTCGACCAGCACGTTCGCGTTCAGGATGTCGCGGAACTCGCCGTCGGTGAACCCGTAGTCCGTCTGCAGGCGCCGCCGGAACTGCGTCGGCGACTCCGGCAGCGCCTGGCGCAGCTCGGCGATCAGCGCCGCAGACGGCTCGACGGGCAGCAGGTCGGGTTCCGGGAAGTAGCGGTAGTCGTCGGCGTCGGACTTGGGCCGGCCCGCGCTGGTCGTCCCGGTGTCCTCGTGCCAATGCCGCGTCTCCTGCACGATGCTGCCGCCGGCGGCCAGGACCGCGGCCTGCCGCCGGATCTCGTACCGGACCGCGCGCTCCACCGAGCGCAGGCTGTTCACGTTCTTCGTCTCCGTGCGCGTGCCGAGTGCCTGCTGGCCGCGCGGCCGGATGGACACGTTCGCGTCGCACCGCAGGTTGCCCCGCTCCATGCGCGCCTCGCTGATGCCCAGCGAGCGGACGATGTCCCGGATCGTCGCCACGTACGCCTTCGCGAGCGCCGGCGCTGCATGCTCCGCGCCGTATATGGGCTTGGTGACGATCTCGACCAGCGGCACACCCGCGCGGTTGTAGTCGACCAGGGAGTGGTCGGCGCCCTGGATGCGGCCCGCCGCGCCGCCGACGTGCGTCAGCTTGCCGGCGTCCTCCTCCATGTGTGCGCGCTCGATGGGCACCGTCCAGACGGTGCCGTCCTCCAGCTCCACCTCGACCGCGCCCTCGAATGCGATCGGCTCGTCGTACTGGCTGATCTGGTAGTTCTTGCCCAGGTCGGGATAGAAGTAGTTCTTGCGCGCAAAGCGGCTGGACGGCGCGATCGAGCAGCCGAGGGCCAGGCCGAGCGAGATGGAGTAGCGGATCGCGGTCTCGTTGACGACCGGCAGGCTGCCCGGCAGCCCCATGTCGACCGGCGCAACCATGGTGTTCGGGGCGCTCGCGTCGAACGCGCCGCTGCCCTTCGCCGCCGGGTTGGGCGCGGCGGAGAACATCTTGGTGGCCGTGGACAGCTCCACGTGCACCTCGAAGCCGAGCACGGGCTCGAATCGCTCCAGCGCGTCGCCGTAATCCATGAGCAGGTCGGGCGGATGGAGCGCCATCAGCGGGTGCCTCCGTCGGGGCGGCCGGCGGCGGCCGGTAGCAGGTCGGGCGCGCGGTCGAGCAGGGGGCCGCCCCACTGCTGCACGAGCAGCGCCTCCACGGTCGCGCCCACGCGGTACAGCCGGTCATCGGCGCGGGCGGGCGCCATCAGCTGCAAGCCGACCGGCAGGCCGTCCTCCGGAGCGAGGCCCATCGGCAGGCTCATGCCGGGCACGCCGGCCAGGTTCGCGGGGATGGTCGTGATGTCGTTCAGGTACATGGCGAGCGGATCGTCCACCTTCGCACCGATCGGGAACGCGGTCGTCGGCGCGGCGGGCGAGACGAGCACGTCCACCCGCTCGAACGCGGCGGCGAAGTCGCGCTGGATGAGCGTGCGCACCTTCTGCGCGCTGCCGTAGTAGGCGTCGTAGTAGCCGGCGGACAGGGCGTAGGTGCCGAGGATGATGCGGCGCTTGACCTCGGGCCCGAAGCCGGCCTCGCGGCTGGCGGCCATCACCTGCTCCACCGTGCCGCCGGTCTCCACCCGCAGCCCGAAGCGCACGGAGTCGTACTTGGCCAGGTTGCTGGAGGCCTCCGCGGGCAGGATCAGGTAATACGCGGCGATGGCGTACTCGAAGTGCGGCGCCGACACCTCCACGATCTCGGCGCCGGCGTCGGCCAGCAGCGTCAGCGTCTCCGCGAACCGCTGCCGAACCCCCGCTTGGAACCCGGCGCCGTTCAGCTGGGTCACCACGCCGACCCGCACCCCGGACAGGGACCCGGACGCGGCACCCTCGCGGGCGGCCGCTGCGAACGACGGCCACAGGTCGGTCAGGCTGGTGGAGTCGCGGGGATCGTGACCGGCGATCACGTCGTGGATGAGGGCCGCGTCCAGCACGGTGCGCGCGACCGGGCCGACCTGGTCGAGGGAGGACGCGAGGGCGATCGCACCGAACCGCGAGACGCCGCCATAGGTCGGTTTGACGCCGACCGTGCCGGTGACGGCGGCAGGCTGCCGGATGGAGCCGCCCGTGTCGCTGCCGAGCGCGACCGGCGCTTCGAACGCCGCGACCGCCGCCGCCGACCCGCCTCCGGAACCGCCCGGGATGCGGTCCAGGTCCCATGGGTTGTGGGTGGGCCCCCACGCCGAGTACTCGGTGGAGGAGCCCATCGCGAACTCGTCCATGTTCGTCTTGCCGAGCGG
>NZ_CAXUGX010000012.1:0-93533 GCF_964250715.1 uncultured Amnibacterium sp. | reverse complement strand
TCATGATCGACCCGGAGGCGGCGCACATCGTCTTCAACGAGTCGTGGCCGCTCACCATGGTCGGGCTCGACGTGACGCACCGCGCGCTCGCCACTCCCGAGATCGTCGCCGAGATCGCGGCCATCGGCACGCCCGTCGCCCACTTCGTCGGCGAGCTCCTGGAGTTCTTCGCCCGCTCGTACCGGGACGCCCAGGGCTTCGACCACCCGCCGGTGCACGATCCGGTCGCGGTCGCCTACGTCATCGACCGGTCGGTGCTCACGGTGCGCACGGCCCCGCTCGACGTCGAGCTGACCGGCACGATCACGCTGGGCATGACGGTCGCCGACCTGCGCGGGCCTGCACCCGAGGGCACGACGACCCGGGTCGCCACCGACATCGACGCGCCGCGGTTCTGGTCGCTGGTGATCCAGGCCATCCGAGCGATCGGCTGACCTCACCCCGAGAGTCGGAGTCGGAGTCGGAGTCGGAGTCGGAGTCGGAGTCGGAGTCGGAGTCGGGAGTCAGGGCAAGGCGCCCGCGACGACCTCGCCGCGGCAGATCACCGCGACCATGCGCTCGGGACGGAGCGCATCGAGGTCCTCCCACGGCCGGCCGGCCACGATCAGCAGGTCCGCCTTCGCACCCGGCGCCAGGCGCCCCAGGTCGGGCCGACCGATCGCGTCCGCCGCCCGCGAGGTCGCGGCGGCGAGCGTCCGCTCCGGCGACCAGCCGAGCACCTGCGCCATCCGCCGCAGCTCAGCCGCCTGCTCGCCGAGCCTCACGTGGAAGCCGTTCGCGTCCGTGCCGAGCACGAAGTCGACGCCCAGCCCTGCCGCGGCGCGCAGCCGCTCGTCCCGCTGAGCGACGAGCTCGCGCGCCTTCCCCGTCTGCTCCGTTGAAGCGCCGCGGCCCTGCGCGATGCGGTCGTTGATCAGCAGCGTCGGCGCCACGGTGACCCCCGCGGCCGCCGCCCGGACGGCCTGGTCGGAGGTGATGAGCGTGCCGTGCTCGATGGAGTCGACACCCTCCACGATCGCGACCTCGATGCCGGCCTCGGAGTGCGCGTGCGCGGCCACCCGCATCCCGAGCGCGTGCGCCTCGTCGATGATCGCCGCGATCTCGTCCCGGGTGTAGCCGCGCCACGATGGCCGGTCCCCGACCGACAGCACGCCTCCGCTGGTCGCGATCTTGATGCCGTCGGCGCCCGCCCGCCCCCAGTGCCGCACGAGGCGCCGGCACGCGTCCGGGCCGTCGGCGACCGGCGGCCGCTCCACGATCGCGGGCGGCGTGAACAGGTCCGCGTGCCCGCCGGTCATGCCCACCATGCCGTGCGCGAGCAGCCGCGGCCCCGGCACGACTCCCGCGTCCAGCGCGCGGCGGAGGGAGAACTGCACGTCGTCCGCCGCGAGGTCGCGCAGCGTGGTGATCCCGGCGGCGAGCGCCTGCCGCGCGTTCGCGAGGCCGTGCAGCACCCGCTCCTCGGCCCGGGTGGTGAGCGGCCAGGTGAGGAAGTCGACGCGCGCACCGGTCGACTCGCCGATCAGATGCACGTGGGTGTCGATCAGGCCGGGGATGACGCTCAGCCCGGATGTACGAGTGTGAGGAGGAGGGGTCGACGGCGTCGATCACGGCGTCGGCACCGGCCGCGGCGAACCGGACGGTCGACCGCCCGCGGTGGCGGACGCCGTCCCAGAGATCGATCCCCTCCAGCACCTCGAGCACGCCACAACCCTAGAAGCGAGGACGTGCCCCTCTCCTAGGCTGAACCGGTGCCCCTCGTGGACCTGATCGTGACCGACGCCACCGTGCTCACGCATACCACGCCCGCCGACGCGGGCTACCCCGACGACGGGGGCGCCGCGCGCGCGACCGCGATCTTCCTCCGGCACCACGACATCGGGATCGCCGACGGAGTGATCGCCTGGGTGCGGCCGACCGGCACCACGCCGCAGGCGGAGCGCGAGGGCGCCGAGGTGATCGACGGCCGCGGCCGGCTCGCGATGCCCGGCCTGATCAACTGCCACACGCACTCGGCGATGACGATGTTCCGCGGCTCCGCGGAGGACGTGCCGGTGGAGTCGTGGTTCAACGACCACATCTGGCCGATGGAGGTGAACCTGACGCCGCGGGACGTCGCCCTCGGCGCCCGGCTCGCGATCGCCGAGATGCTGCTCGCCGGCGTCACCACCTTCGCCGACCACTACTTCTCGATGGACGAGATCGCCCGCGAGGTGACGGCGAGCGGCGCCCGCGCCGTGCTGGCGTCCACCTACTTCTCCTCGGAGGGACCGGCCGGGCTGGATCGCTCGGCGGCGTTCGCCGCGGGGTGGCAGGGCGCCGCGGGCGGCCGCGTCACGACGATGCTGGGGCCGCACGCCACGTACACCGTGGACGACGCGGACCTGCAGCGCACGGCCCGCACCGCGTCGCAGCTCGGGATCCGCACCCACATCCATGCCGCGGAGGGCATGTTCCAGACGGAGTCCAGCCTCGCGGCCCGCCGGGTGACGCCCATGCAGGTGCTGCACGACACGGGCGTCCTGGAGTCGGGCGTGATCATCGCCCACGGTGCGGGCATCACACCGGACGACGTGCGGTGGCTCGCGCCGGTCGCCGACCGGATCGGCGTCGCCGCCTGCGACAAGGTCTACCTCAAGCACGCGCAGCAGAGCACGACGCCCGTGCGGCTGCTGCACGATGCGGGCGTGCCGGTCGGGATCGGTACGGACGGACCCGCCTCCGGCAACACGCTGAGCGTGCTGGAGAGCATGCGGATGCTCGCCCTGGTCGAGAAGCAGAAGACCGCCGACGCCACCTGGTTGACCAGCGCCCACGCGCTCGATCTCGCGACCCGGCAGAGCGCCCTCACGGTCGGTCTCGCCGACAGCATCGGCGCCCTGCTGCCCGGCCGTCGCGCCGACGTCGTACTCGTGGCGCTCGACCGACCGCACCTGCAGCCGCTGCACGACATCGCCGCCGGGCTGGTGCTCAGCGTGCAGGAGTCCGACGTGCGCACCGTCCTGGTCGACGGCCGTGTCGTGGTGGACGAGGGGCGCCTGACGACCATCGACGTGCAGGAGGCGATCGACGGCCTGACGGTACGGATCCCGCAGCTGCGCGACCGCTCCCACGGCCGCCGCATCCAGGACTACGCCCCCTGAGCACCTCGCCGACCGACGGCGCGGCTCGGTGTGGGCTCAGGATGGGCTCGGAGCGGAGGGGGATCAGCCCTTGACGTAGGGGCGACCGGCTGCGGCCGGGCCCCGGACCCGGCCGACGAGTCCCGCGACCGCGACGATCGTCACCACGTACGGCAGCGTCAGCAGGATGTCCGACGGCACGGGGCTGCCGATGATGCCGAGGATGTTCGCGACCTGGCTGGCGAAGCCGAACAGCAGGCCGGCCATCGACGCGCGCAGCGGGTCCCACCGGCCGAAGATCACCGCGGCGAGCGCGATGTAGCCCGCGCCGGAGGTGATGTTCTGGCTGAACGCGCCCACGGAACCGAGCGTGAAATACGCACCGCCCAGTCCGACGATCGCGCCCGCGAGGGCGACGTTCCAGAACCGGGTGCGCGCGACGTTGATACCGACGGTGTCCGCGGCCTGTGGATGCTCCCCGACCGAGCGCAGCCGCAGACCCCAGCGGGTGCGGGTGAGCCCGATCCACACGACGATCACCGCCACGATCATCAGGTAGGTGACGATCGACTGGTCGAACAGCACGGCACCGATGATCGGGATCAGCGACAGCCCGGGGATCGGCAGGTTCGAGAACGTCGGGGGCGCGTTCACGACGTCCGCCGACGGGATGAGCACCGCCTGGAAGAGGAACGTCGTCAGCCCGAGCACCAGCACGTTCAGCACGACACCGACGATCACCTGGTTCACGACGTATTTGATGGACAGCGCCGCCAGCACGAACGAGACGAGCGTGCCCGCGATCACTGCGCCGATCAGGCCCACGAGCAGGTTCTGCGTGACGGAGGCGAGGACCGCCGACACGAACGAGCCCGCGAGCAGCTGCCCCTCGATGGCGATGTTGATCACACCGACCCGCTCGGAGACGACGCCGCCCAGCGCGCCGAAGATCAGCGGCGCTGCCAGTGCCAGCGACCCGGTCAGCAGGCCCACCACCGGCAGCCGCTGGCCGGCGGTCGCCCACGCGAGGAACCCGACGACGAGCAGCAGCGCGAACACGACGATGATCCAGCGCGGCGCGGAGCCGCGACGCCGCACGAGCAGCACCGCGGCGACCGCGAGCAGCGCGGCGATCACCGTGATGACGATCCCGGTCGCGCGCACCGGGAACCGCACGTTCGGCAACGCGACGGTGCCCCCCTGCGTGAAGGAGAACGTCGAGGTCCCGTTTCTGGCGAAGACGACGAACAGCAGCAGGGCCAGCACGGCGAACGCACCGAGCGCGATCGGGGTCTTGTAACTGACGTCCTTGCGCACGGTGGGAGCGACGGCGGTCGCGGTCACCTGGGTCGCGGTCACGCGGCCACTCCCTTCGGCTGCGGGAGGCGGAAGATCGTGCGCACCAGCGGCGGCGCGGCGATGAAGAGGACGATCACCGACTGCACGACCTGGACGGCGTTGATGTCGACGTTCTGCGCGGCCTGCATCGTGTAACCGCCGGCTTGGAACACCCCGAACAGGAGCCCGGCCCAGAACACCCCCCACGGGCGGGAGCGGCCGAGCAGGGCGACGGTGATCGCGTTGAAGCCGATGCCCGCATCGACGCCGCTCGTGAACCCCGAGGTCGTCGTACCGAGCACCTGGGTGACGCCGGCGAAGCCGACCAGCACACCGGAGATCACCATCGCCGCGGTGAAGACCCGGTCGACCTCAATGCCCGCGACCCGTGCGGCGCGCGGATTCTCGCCGACCGCCCGCATCTTGAATCCGATGCTCGAGCGGGACAGCAGCCACGAGCACGCGACCGTCGCGACGACCGCGAGCAGGAACCCGACGTTCACGTGGTACGCGGCAGGGAGCACGTTGAAGAGGATGGCGTTCGCGTGCTCGGGAGGACTGATCGGGTTCACCGACTTCGGATCCTGGAGCAGCGGCGTCTGCAGCGCGAAGTCGAGCAGGTAGTAGACGACGTAGTTGAGCATGATCGTGACGATCACCTCGTTGGCGCCGGTCCGCGCCTTCAGCACGCCGACGAGGCCGGCCAGCAGGCCGCCGCCCAGCAGACCGAACAGGATTGCGACGAGCAGCGTGATGATCGGCGGACCGTTCCAGGTGAAGCCGACGTAGCCGGCGAACGCGGCACCCATCAGCACCTGCCCCTGGCCGCCGATGTTGAAGACGCCGGAGCGGAAGGCGACCGCGATGCCGAGCCCCGCCGCGATCAGCGGCGTCGCGAAGCCGATGGCGTGACCGAAGGACTGCAGAGCGACGAGCGGATCGGTCTGCGAGAAGTCGTAGACACCGCCCTGGAAGAGCGCGAGGTAGGCGCCGCCCACGCTGGAGGCGATCGCGGCGAGCATGTCGGTCGGCCGCGCGAAGAAGTACCCGGCGGCCGTCTGCACGCCCGGGTTCGTCGCGGCGATGAGCACCGCCCCGACGACGAGCGCGATCACGACGGCGAGAACCGTGGTCAGCGCGCTGCCGTCGCGGATCGTGATGAGCGCGGCGACGAGCGGGCTCGCCCGCGGCTTCTCGTCCTCCGCCCGCTCCTCCGGTGGGATCTGGTCGGGATCGACGCCGGAGGAGGCGAGCCCGGTGTCGCCGACCGGCGCGATGCCGCTCATGCGGCGGTCCGGACGCCGTCGGGCAGCTCGCCCGCCATCATCAGGCCCAGCACATCCCGGGGCGTATCGCCGGGCACGATGCCGACGACGCGGCCGCGATACATCACCGCGATGCGGTCGGCGAGTGCCGCGACCTCGTCGAGTTCGGTCGAGATCACGATGACCGGCACCCCCTCGTCCCGCGTCGCCACGATGCGCTCGTGAACGAATTCGATCGAACCCACGTCCAAGCCGCGCGTCGGCTGCGCGGCGACGAACAAGCGCAGGGTCCGGGACAGCTCGCGGGCGAGCACGACCTTCTGCTGGTTGCCGCCGGAGAGGCGGCCGACGTGGGTGTCGATCCCCTGCGCGCGAACGTCGAACTCCTGCACCGTCGCGGCCGCGAAGGACTCCAGGTCGCGTCGCTGCACCGCGCCGCCTTTCACGAACGGCGCGCCGTCGGAGCGGTCGAGCATCAGGTTCTCGGCGATGGAGAACTCGGCGACGAGCGCGTCCACCTGCCGGTCCTCCGGCACGAAGCCGACACCCGCGTCGAGCACCTGCCGCACCGACCGCCCGGTGAGGACGCGGCCGTCGAGCGTCACCGTTCCGCGGACGTCCCCCTGCAGCCCGAGCAGCGCCTCCGTCAGTTCGGTCTGGCCGTTGCCCTGCACGCCGGCGATGGCCAGGATCTCGCCCCGCCGCACGACGAAGCCGACGTCGTCGACGACGACCTGCCCGGCCGGGTCGAGCACCGTGAGCCCGGCGACTTCAAGGCCGGTCTCGCGGCCCTCGGAGGGAGTGCGCTGCACCGTCAGCTCGACGCTGCGGCCGACCATCAGCGACGCGAGTTCGGCGTTCGACGCGGTGGGCTCGGCCTCGCCGACGACCTTGCCGAGGCGGACCACGGTGATCCGGTCCGCGACCTCGCGGACCTCGCGCAGCTTGTGGGTGATGAAGACGATCGCGGTGCCGGCGTCCCGCAGCTGCCGCATGATCGCCATCAGTTCGTCGGTCTCCTGCGGCGTGAGCACCGCGGTGGGCTCGTCGAACACGAGCACCTTCGCGTCGCGGGACAGTGCCTTTACGATCTCGACGCGCTGCTGCACGCCGACCGGCAGGTCCTCGACCAGCGCGTCGGGGTCGAGGTCGAATCCGAACCGAGCGGAGATGTCGCTCACCCGGGTGCGGGCGGCGGGCAGATCGAGAAACCCGCCCCTCGTCTGCTCGTGGCCGAGCATGACGTTCTCCGCGACGGTGAACACCGGTACGAGCATGAAGTGCTGGTGCACCATGCCGATGCCGGCGCGCATCGCGTCGCCGGGGCCGGTGAAGTGCTGGGCTGCTCCGTCGAGCCGGATCTCCCCGGAGTCGGCCCTGAGCAGGCCGTAGAGGATGTTCATCAGGGTCGACTTGCCCGCGCCGTTCTCGCCGAGCAGGCAGTGGATCTCACCCGGTTCGACGGTGAGATCGATGTGGTCGTTGGCGATCAGCGCACCGAACGCCTTGGTGATGCCGTGGAGTTCGAGGCGCACTTGGCTCTCCCAGGAAGAGGGTCGGAGCCGGGCAGCGTGCCCGGCTCCGACCAGGAACGGCCTACTTCAGGGTGGTCGCCGCCGGCGACTCGACCGTGATCGACCCGCCGATGATGCCCGCCTTGATGGTGTCCAGCTCGCCCGAGAGCGTCGAGGGCACCTTCGACTCGTAGTCGTGGAACGGAGCGAGGGCGACGCCGCCGTTCTTCAGGTCACCGATGTAGGTGGAGTTGTCGAACGTCCCGCCCTTCGCCGCGTCCTCGGTCGCCGTCTGCGCCGCGACGTCGACCTTCTTGACGATCGAGGTCAGGATGAGCGACTTCACGCTCGGGTCCGACTCGTACACGTCGGCGTCGACACCCTCGAGGACCGAGGAGGACTTGGCCGCCGTGATGGCCTTGCCGGCGCCCTGGTAGAGCGATCCGGCCACCGGGATGATGACGTTCGCGCCCTGGTCGAGGAACCCGGAGGCGATCTGCTTCGACTTGTTCTGGTCGGTGAATGTGCCGACGAAGGAGCCGTTCTGCGACTTCACGCTCCAGCCGAGGATCTTGACGCTCGCCTTCTTCTGCGAGTTGTAGTACGCGACGCCGTCCGCGATGCCGTCCATGAAGATCGTCACGGTCGGGAACTTCTGGCCACCGTAGGTCGCCACGGCGGGGGTCTTCGAGACGCTCGCCGCGTACGCCGCCGCGGCGTAGCCGCCGAGGAAGCCCGCCTCCGACGTCTTGAAGACGACGTCCTTGACGTTCGGCAGCACTGGCGTCGTGGTGTTGTCGATCATCACGTAGTCGATCTTCGGGTTCGCCTTGGCGGAGGCGACCAGCGGGTCACCGAACTGGAAGCCGGCGGCGACGATCGAGTTGCACTTCTGGGCGACGAGGCTCGAGAAGGCCGGCGCGTAGTCCGTCGAGGTCTGCGACTGGACCTTCTTGGCGGTCGTGCCGAGCTTCGTCGCGGCGGCCGTGACGCCCTCCAGCGACAGCTGGTTGAACGAGTGGTCGTTGAAGCCGCCGACGTCTCCGACCACGCAGGGCAGGAAGGTCGACTTGGCGGCGGTGCTGGCGGTGCTGCCCGCACTGGCCGAGGGGGCGGTCGCGCTCGGCGCCGATCCGCAGCCG
Organism: uncultured Amnibacterium sp.; assembly: GCF_964250715.1. Taxonomy (GTDB): domain Bacteria; phylum Actinomycetota; class Actinomycetes; order Actinomycetales; family Microbacteriaceae; genus Amnibacterium. The sequence continues at coordinate 85,152 of NZ_CAXUGX010000012.1, read as the reverse complement.
GTGAGCAGGGCGATCGACCCGAGCGCCGCTGCGGCCCCGAGCCCGATCCGCTTGGTGAGCGATGTCAAAGAAGGACCTCCGTCAGATGCTGTGAGCCCTCGGGCGGGTGTTGCTCGCGGGCCGTCGGTCAGGGTAACGGCGCCGTGTTTCGGGCAATCGACAGAAGCCGCGGCCGCGCCGCATGGTTACGAAGCCGAGACTGTCGGGCCCGCCGGCGTCGTCCCGGCGTCCCGCCCGGCGGCGAACGCGTCCAGCTGTGTCGGGCCGAAGGAGTCCGGCAGCACCTGGTCGATCGTGCGCACACCCCGCACCGTGTCCAGTTGCATGCCCGGTGCGGCATGCTCCACCAGCAGCTGTCGGCAGCGGCCGCACGGCATCAGCACGGCGCCGGCGCCGTCGACGCACGCGAACGCCGTGAGCCGCCCGCCGCCCGACATCACGAGGGCGGAGACGAGCGAGCACTCCGCACACAGCGTGACGCCGTAGGAGGCGTTCTCCACGTTGCAGCCGGAGACCATCCGCCCGTCGTCCACGAGGGCGGCGGCGCCGACCGGGAACCGCGAGTACGGCACGTAGGCGAGCGCCATCGCCGCCGTGGCCGCCGCCCGCAGCGCGCCCCAGTCGACCTCGCCGGCAGCGGCTCCGGACACCGCGCCTGCGGTCACAGCACGTCGGTGCGGCCGGACAGCTTCAATGCGTCGACCACGCTCTTGACCCGCTGCGCGTGCGCGCTGGTGGTGACGAGCAGGGCATCGGCGGTGTCGACGACCACGATGTCCTCCACCCCGATCAGAGTGATCAGGCGGGCGCTGTCGGAGACGACGATGCCGCTGGAGGAGTCGGCCAGCACGCGGGCGTGCGCGCCGAGGATCGCCAGGTCGCTGCCGCGACCGCCGGACTGCAGCTTGGCGATGGACGCGAAGTCGCCCACGTCGTCCCAGGGGAAGTCGCCCTGCACGACCGCCAGGCGCCCCGCCTTGGCCGCCGGCTCCGCGACCGAGTAATCGATCGCGACCTTCTTCAGCGACGGCCAGACCCGGTCGACGACCGCACCGCGATCATCGGTGTCCCACGCCTCGGCCAGGCGCTGCAGGCCGGCGACGAGCTCGGGCTCGGTCTTGGCCATCTCGGCCAGCAGCACATCCGCGCGGGCGATGAACATGCTCGCGTTCCAGAAGTAGTCGTCGGAGTCCAGGTAGCCGCGCGCGGTCTCCAGGTCGGGTTTCTCCACGAAGCGCTCAACCAGCAGGGCCGACGGTGCACCGGGCACGGCGAGCGGCGTGCCGCGCTTGATGTAGCCGAAGCCGATCGACGGCTCCGTCGGCAGGATGCCCACTGTGGCGATGTATCCGGCGTCCGCGACGGCGATCGCCTCGACGATCGCGCGACGGAACCGGCGGATGTCGCCGATCACGTGGTCGGCGGCGAACGAACCGATGATCACGCCGGGCTCGCGCCGCTCCAGGATCGCCGCGGCGAGCCCGATCGCCGCGGAGGAGTCCTTGGGCTCGCTCTCCAGCACCACGTTGTGGTCCTGCAGCAGCGGCAGCTGCTCCTCGACCGCGGCGCGGTGCGCGCGGCCGGTGACGACCATCACCCGCTGGTCGCCGGAGATGGGTGCCAGGCGGTCCCACGTCTCCTTCAACAGTGTCTGGCCCGACCCGGTCAGGTCGTGCAGGAACTTGGGGGCGTCCGCCCTGGACAGCGGCCACAGCCGCGAGCCGATGCCGCCGGCCGGGATGACGCTGTAGAAGCGGTCGACGGCGGCCGGCTCGGTTCCGCGCCCGCCCCAGACGGGGCTGCGCTGATCGGAGGTCGGTTCGGCCATGCTCCGAACCTTATCTGCGGGTTCGCGTCCGGCGCCGGAGGTGCAGATATGCGGAGGTACCATCGGAGCGCAATTCGTCCCATTCGTTCTCGAGGAAGGCGCCGGTCATGGTGTCCCTGCGTCCGGCACCGTCCGGCAGAAACTCCTCGCCCGCGGGCTCGTCGTCGGCGACCGCTGCGCCCAAGCTCGCGCCGACCGCGACGCTCGGCAAGCTCTCGCTGCCCAAGGCTCCCGCCGGCACCGTCTACCGCGGGCACGAGGGCATGTGGTCGTGGGTGCTGCATCGCATCACCGGCGTCGGCATCTTCTTCTTCCTGCTGGTGCACATCATGGACACCGCGCTCATCCGGCTGTCGCCCCAGGCGTACAACGCCGTGATCGCCTCCTACAAGAACCCGATCATGGGGCTCGGCGAGCTGGCCCTGGTCGGCGCGATCGGCTTCCACGCCCTGAACGGGCTGCGCATCATCGCCATCGACTTCTGGCGGGTGGGCACCAAATACCACCGGGCACTGTTCTACGCGGTGATCGTGGTCTGGGTCGTGCTGATGGCGGGCTTCGCCCCACGCCAGATCATGAACATCATCCTGGAGTTCCCGCGCTGATGGCCATCACGATCGAGAGCCCGCGGGCCAAGGTGCAGCACCCCCGTCGCCGCTTCAACATCGAGAAGTGGGGCTGGATCTACATGCGTGCCTCGGGCGTGGTGCTCGTGGTGCTGATCTTCGGCCACCTGTTCGTCAACCTGTACGCCGGCGAGGGCGTGCGCCAGATCGACTTCGCCTTCATCGCCGGCAAGTACGCCTCGCCGTTCTGGCAGGTCTGGGACGTGCTGTTGCTGTGGCTGGCGCTCATCCATGGCTCCAACGGCATGCGCACCGTCACCAACGACTACGTGGTCGCTGCGGGCGCCAACCGCATTGTGAAGGTCGGGCTGGTCGCCGCGACCGTGGTGCTGCTCGTCCTCGGCACCCTGGTGATCTTCACCTTCGACCCGTGCCCGGCCAATGCAACCGCGGGCACGCTGCCCAGCTTCTGCCCCGCCGCGTGAGCACGGTCCGGCAGGCCCACATCCACGACAGCTCCTCCCTCCGCCGGGTGCTCCCGGCCGTCTCGCGCACGGCGCCGCTCGCGCCGCAGTCCACAGCTGCAGCCCTGGAGGCATGCCCGTGAGTGAATCCGATCCCAAGCCCCGCCGCACCTTCGGCGACCTCGCCCGCAACCTGGCCGGCCACGACCGCACCACCGAGCCCGGAGGTCCCGAGCGCGACCCGGCGAATCCGGCGTCCTGGGCAGAGCAGGGCGACGACCCGAACGGCGACACCGTCGTCGACGGTGTGCACTTCCACCGCCACGAGGTCGTCATCGTCGGTGCAGGCGGGGCGGGCATGCGCGCCGCGATCGAGGCGGGGCCGAAGGCGCGCACCGCCGTCATCACCAAGCTCTACCCCACCCGCTCCCACACCGGCGCGGCGCAGGGCGGCATGGCCGCGGCGCTCGCGAACGTGGAGGAGGACAGCTGGGAGTGGCACACCTTCGACACCGTGAAGGGCGGCGACTACCTGGTCGACCAGGACGCGGCCGAGATCCTGGCCAAGGAGGCCATCGACGCGGTCATCGACCTGGAGAACATGGGCCTGCCCTTCAACCGCACCCCGGAGGGCAAGATCGACCAGCGCCGCTTCGGCGGGCACACAGCCGACCACGGCAAGAGCCCCGTGCGCCGCGCCTGCTACGCCGCGGACCGCACCGGCCACATGATCCTGCAGACCCTCTATCAGAACTGCGTCAAGTTCGGCATCGAGTTCTACAACGAGTTCTACGCGCTCGACCTCGTGATGACCGAGGTCGTCGAGAACGGCCGCACCGTCAAGCGCCCCTCCGGGATCGTGGCCTACGAGCTGGCCACCGGCGAGCTGCACGTGTTCCAGGGCAAGTCGATCGTGTTCGCGACCGGCGGCTTCGGCAAGGTCTACAAGACCACCTCCAACGCCCACACCCTCACCGGTGACGGCGTGGGCATAGTGTGGCGCAAGGGCCTGCCGCTCGAGGACATGGAGTTCTTCCAGTTCCACCCGACCGGGCTCGCCAAGCTCGGCATCCTGCTGACCGAGGGCGCCCGCGGCGAGGGCGCGATCCTACGCAACAACACCGGCGAGCGCTTCATGGAGCGCTACGCCCCCACCATCAAGGACCTGGCTCCCCGCGACATCGTCTCCCGCTGCATGGTGCAGGAGGTGGCGGAGGGACGGGGCGCCGGGCCGCTGAAGGACTACGTGCTGCTCGACTGCACGCACCTGGGCGCCGAGGTGCTGGAGACCAAGCTGCCGGACATCACCGAGTTCGCCCGCACCTATCTGGGCGTCGATCCGGTGGTCGAGCCGGTGCCGGTCATGCCGACCGCGCACTACGCGATGGGCGGTATCCCGACCAACGTGAAGGCCGAGGTGCTCTCGGACAACGACACGGTCGTACCCGGGCTCTACGCGGCCGGCGAGTGCGCGTGCGTCTCGGTGCACGGCTCCAACCGGCTCGGCACCAACTCTCTGCTCGACATCAACGTGTTCGGCAAGCGGGCAGGCAACAACGCCGTCGAGTACGCCGCCACGGCCGAGTTCGTGCCGCTGCCGCCGAACCCCGCCGCGTTCGTGCGCGACCTGGTCGACACGCTGCGCAGTGCGACCGGACCGGAGCGGGTGTCGGTGCTGCGCAAGGAGCTGCAGGACAACATGGACGCCTCCGCCCAGGTGTTCCGCACCGACGCGTCGCTGGAGAAGGTGACCGGCATCATCCACGGGCTGCGCCAGCGGTTTACGAACATCGGCATCCAGGACCGCGGCCGGCGCTTCAACACCGACCTGCTGGAGGCGATCGAGCTGGGCTTCCTGCTCGACCTGGCCGAGGTGGTCGTCTACTCCGCCCGCAACCGCAAGGAGAGCCGCGGCGGGCACATGCGCGACGACTACCCCACCCGCGACGACGTGAACTACATGAAGCACACGATGGCGTACCTGACCGGCGACCCGCACTCCGCGGACGCGGCCGACCACATCAAGCTGGACTGGAAGCCCGTGGTGATCACGCGGTACCAGCCGATGGAGAGGAAGTACTAGCGATGACGCTCACCATGCCCCGGGGCGTGACCGACACCGACCTCAACCCGGCGGTCAAGCGTCGCCCGGCCAGCGGGTTCACCACGATCACGCTGATCATCCGGCGATTCGATCCCGAGACGGACTCGGAGCCGTACTGGCGCGACTACGACGTGGACACGCTGCCGACGGACCGCATCCTGGACGCGCTGCACAAGATCAAGTGGGAGCAGGACGGGTCGCTCACCTTCCGCCGCTCGTGCGCGCACGGGGTGTGCGGATCGGATGCGATGCGCATCAACGGGCGCAACCGGCTGGCGTGCAAGACGCTGGTGAAGGACCTCGATGTCTCCAAGCCCATCTACGTGGAGGCCATCAAGGGCCTGCCGCTGGAGAAGGACCTGATCGTCGACATGGAGCCGTTCTTCGAGTCGTTCCGGCAGGTGCAGCCGTTCCTGCAGGCCGGGCCGGCGCCGGAGCGCGAGCGGCTGCAGTCCGCCGAGGACCGCGCCCGCTTCGACGACACCACCAAATGCATTCTCTGCGCGGCATGCACCACGTCGTGCCCGGTGTTCTGGACCGACGGCCAGTACTTCGGCCCGGCGGCGATCGTGAACGCCCACCGCTTCATCTTCGACTCGCGCGACGAGGCCGCCGAGGTGCGCCTCGACATCCTGAACGACCGCGAGGGCGTGTGGCGCTGCCGCACCACCTTCAACTGCACGGAGGCGTGCCCGCGCGGCATCCAGATCACCAAGGCGATCAGCGAGGTGAAGGCGGCGACCTTCCGCGGCGCGGGCAAGGTCAAGATCGGCTGACCCGCCCCTCCGCGCTCAAGAATTCAGGAAATTCCAGGGGCGGAGCCGGAATCCAGCAGATACGTCCTTCGATCCGGCGGATCTCCTGAATTCTTGAGGATTCAGGAGGGTGAATCCTGTCCTCCACAGGCGGACTCCCCGAGCAGTCGTCCCTTCGGAGTGCACGCGTCCGTGGTCGGGCCGAGTTGTGCGCGATGGTCGACACATGCCCGGACCGTTCTTCACCACCCGCGACCTGCTCCGTGCCGGCGAGACGCATGCAGATCTGACGCACTCGGTGCGGAGTGGCCTGCTCCTGCGACCGCGTCAAGGCCATTACGCCATGCCCGACGCTCCGTCCGAGTTGATTCGTGCGGTCAAACTGGGCGGGCTGGCGACTGCGACGACCGCCGCTCAGCACTGCGGCGTCTTCGTTGCACCGGACAACCGGCTGCATGTCTCGGTACGTCGGAATACGGCCAGCTGCGAGATCCGGACGATCCCTCGATCGCCTTTCGCGACGGGATGACGTGTGCGTGCACTGGTCTGCTCGCGACCAGCCACGGCTGCGGCAGGGCCTGCCCGTGGTCCCTGCAATCCGCATGTTGCAGGACGCGTTGTACTGTCTGCAGCCCGAGTTCGCCATCGCCATGATCGACTCCGCGCTGCATGAGCGGGCGATCCGGTCCGCCGATCTGCCCGTGCTGCGCGCTCGGCTGCCGGCGCACCTGGCGCTACTTGTGTCCCACGCAAACGGTCGTTGCGAGTCCGGGGTGGAGTCGGTCGCCCGCTATCTGTTGCAGCGTGCCGGTCTGCGCGTGGAGACGCAGGTCGTCATCCCCGGCGTGGGGCGGGTCGACCTGCTTGTGGAGGGGCGGCTGATCGTCGAACTGGACGGCCGCGCGTGGCACGACGACGAGGCGGCCTTCAGCCGTGACCGACGTCGCAGCGCGGCCGCGACGATCGCCCGTTACCGGACCGAGCGGTTCGACTACCGGCAGGTCTTCTTCGAGTGGCCGACGGTCGAGGCCGCCGTGTTCGCGGCCCTGGCGGCCTGAAGAATTCAGGGGATCGCGAGGAATGAAGGACTGTACGGGCCGAGTGCGCGGCCGGAACTCGAAAAGTCCTGAATTCTTCGGCGGCGGTCAGGTGGTGGCCGGACCCTCCACCGGGGCCTGTGTGGGGCCGCCGCGTGTCGGCCGACGCGGGCGGAGGGGGGCCAGCACGCCGGCAGCCAGGCGGCGAGCGCGGCGAACCAGCACTTCGGATCGGGTGGGCGGCGGAGGCGGCGGCGGCGTCACGACAACCGGCTTCGGCTTGGGCGGCGCCTTGCGCGGTCGGCCCGCGCCGCCGTCGAAGGGCACCTTGTATGCGCCGGCCGCGGTGCGCTGTGCATCGCGGGTGTGGCTCTGCCGCAGCCAGATCAGCCGGGCTGCCATGTCGCGGCGGAACTGCGGCTCCGGGGCCATCAGCGTGTGCACCGCCGGCGGGAACACCCTGGTCGAAAGCTCCGCCTCCCACGCCTCCGCCGCACCCTCGTGACGGAAGATATGGTCGATGTCGTTCTTCTCCAGGAACGACAGGTAGTTGGCGAACCCGTGCGCACGCTCCGCGTTGAACGCGGTGAAGTCGGCGTCGGCGGCCAGCTCGGCCACGTCGATTTCGGTCAGTTCCTGCGTGAGCGGCCGGTGCGGCATGCGGTGGAAGTCGGCCAGCTCGGTCGTGCGCGAGTCGTGGGTGATCATCACCGCGGGCGTGCCGACCACGAGGGCCGCGATCGTGCCGTGCAACCGCGTGCCGAAGGCGAAGTCCTGGGTGCGCATGAAGTCGAACCACGTGGTCGCGTCCACGAAGTTGCGGATCCGATCCTCCTGATACAGGGGGTGGTCCCAGTGCAGCGGCAGCCGGATGTCGTCCACGCCCTTGCGGCGTGTCAAGCGCTGCGCGCGCCAGTACGGCACCGGCTCGCCGTAGAGGGCGAGCGCCAACTCGGGCGACTCCTGGGCCACATACGTCAGGCGCGGGTACTTCTCCACGTGGTGGCCGATGATCGGGGAGATCAACTCCAGGTCGGGTGTGACGCTCATCGCGATCCGGCTGCCGGGGTCGATCGCCGGAGCGGGCCGCACCGCCGGCGGCGCCTGCTCCCGGAACAGCGACGGGCAGCCGATCACGTCGACGTGCTCGTCGCCGAAGCCCAGGTACTTGAGAAAGTCCTTCGTCGCCTCGCCGCGCACGCCGATGGACGCGGAGTGGTCGAGCACGGCCGCGACGAACGCCCGGGCGATCTCGTGGAAGTCCGGCGGCATGATGTCGCGGTCCTCGCCGAACTTCCACTGCGCCCCGATGCCGACGATCGTGACGGGGATGTCGAGCTTGTTGATGACGTCCGTCATCGTCACCATCTGCTGCGAGAACTTCTCCTTGAACGCGTTCGCCATCGGCAGCACGAGCGCGTCGAACTCGTCGTTGACCTTCTCGGCGTAGAACTCGTCGGCGATCGGCCGCTCGGTGATCATCGAATTCGGCACGACCTCCACGTCGGGCGCGCTGACCGCCTTGGTCACGGAGTCCATGAAGAGCACGTTGCCGACGTTGCCGGCGAAGGTGGCGACGCGCTCGCGGGCGAGCGTCGCCTCGGGGCTGAGCACGGTGAACGGGTGCTTCCCGGAGCGGATGAGAATGCGACGTGTGGGCATGGATTCGTTCCAGAAAGACGCGCGGAGACTTCTCGTCGTCCGCCCGAGGGGTCGGCAGGGCCGCTGACAGCAGCATCGTGCCGCAGACCGCGTCGGCCGCCCGGGCGACACCCCGCCGTCGCGCAGACCGTGCAGAAACGGGTGCCGGGCCAGGTCGGCGATCAGTCGCGCGCGACCGCTCGCGCTGCTGCGGCGCTGCCGGCGGCGAGCGCCCGCCGCGCGCGCCCGCGAGCCTCGTCCAGCGTGACCGCCGCGAGCGATGCCCGCACGTCGGCGAGTGCGACCGGAGTCATCGAAAGGCTCGGGACGCCCAGCCCGACCAGCACGACCGCGAAGTCGGGGTCGGCGGCGGCTTCTCCGCACACGCCGACGGGCTTGCCGGCGGCCGCTCCCGCCCGCGCGACTCCGGCGATGAGCCTCAGCACGGCCGGGTGCCACGGGTCCTGCAGGTGGCCCACCGCACCGAGGGTGCGATCCGCCGCCAGCGTGTACTGGGTCAGGTCGTTCGTGCCGATGGAGACGAAGTCCACGGGCGCGATCACCTGCTCCGCCAGCAGCGCCGCGGAGGGCACCTCGACCATCACGCCGACGCGACGCACGCCGGCCCGGCGAGCCAGCGCCGCGAACCAGTCGGCCTCCTCGGCTTCGGTCACCATCGGCGCGATCACCCACAGGTCGGCGGAGGCGGATGCCGCGGCCGCGCGGGCGAGGGCGGTCAGCTGGTCCCGCAGCACGGGCTCGTGACGGCGCAGCAGCCGGATGCCCCGCAGTCCCAGGGCCGGATTGCGCTCGGGCCGCCGCGGCAGATACGAGACGGGCTTGTCGCCCCCCGCGTCCAGCACCCGCACCACCACACTCCGGCCGGGAAAGGTGTCGAGCAGCGCCGTGTACCGGGCGGTCTGCTCGTCGACGGAGGGAGCCTCGTCGCGATCGGGGAACAGGTACTCGCTGCGCACGAGTCCCACCCCCTCCGCGCCGAGTGCGGCGGCCCGCGCGGCGTCCTGCGGATCGCCCACGATCGCAAGCAGGGGCACGCGGACGCCGTCGGCGGTCGCTCCTGGAGCGAACGGGCCGGCAGCAGACCGGCCAGGAGCGACCGGGTGCGAAGTGTGGGAGCGGGGATCCGCGTCCACGCTGCCGTGCTCGGCGTCTGCCAGCACGATCTGGCCGTCGGTCAGCCTCATCGCCTCCGGCACTCCGAAGATCGCCGGGATGGACCGCGCGCGAGCCAGTATCGCCGCGTGCGAGGTCGGGCCGCCATCCCGCGTGATGATCGCGAGCACCGAAGCGGGATCCAGGGCCGCGGCGTCGGCCGCCGAGAGATCGTCGGCGACCAGCACGTAGGGCGCCTGCGACACCGGGAGCGCCGGGTCGGGCATTCCGGTCATGGTGCGCACGACCCGACGGGCGACATCCGCCAGGTCCACGGCGCGCTCGGCCATCCGGCCGCCCTGCGCACGCAGCGCCTGCTGGAACGCGCCGAACGCGTCCAGCACCGCCTGCTGACCGGAGCTGCCCGCCGCGATCCGCGCAGCGACATCGTCGAGCAGCGAGGGATCGGCAGCCATCCGCGATTCTGCGCGCAGCAGATCGCACGCCGCACCGGTCTGCTCGTCCGCCCGCTGCGCCAGCTGGGCTGCGGTCGCCTGCAGCGCGGCGCGCGTGCGAGCCAGCTCCGCCGTCGGATCGGACGCCGGAGTATGGGCCGCGGGAGCATCGCCGGCGATCGCCTCGCCGGCGGAGTCCGTCGGAACGGACGGAGCCAGTCGGCGCACCGGACCGAGCGCGGTGCCGCTGCCCACGCCGAAGCCGCTCAGCCGCATCCGCGCTCCTCCCGCCGGATGGCACTGTAGCCAGCCGGGTGTCGACACGATAGATCCCGGCGGACGACCATCGGCGGCCGCCGCGGCTGGGCAACCGACGGGGCCGGAGGAGACCCTCCTGACCAGGGGTTCGACCGGCTGCGGAGTGTGCCCCTCAGGTAAGCTGGCGCGATGGCGCGAGCGGACCAGGGGGTGCGCGACGAGCGGGTGACGGGCGAGGCGTCCGGGGCGCGGGCGACGCCCACGGACCCGGCGACGGGCATCGCGGGCCTGATCCAGCGGGTGCTGGCGTGGAAGCCGGTGCGCGTCTTCATGCACTACAGCAGCGACAACGGGCCGCTGCTCGCCTCCGGCATGAGCTATCAAGCGTTCTTCGCGCTGTTCGCCGCGCTGTTCGGGGCCTTCTCGGTCGCGGGGTTCGTGATCAAGGGCAACGCGCAGTTGCAGGCGGCGCTCACCACCCAGCTGAACGCGCTGATCCCCAACCTGATCGGGCCGACCGGGGTGATCAAGAACCTCGACTCGGCGCTCGACTCCACGGCGCTCGGCGTCACCGGCCTGATCTCGCTGGTCGGCGTGCTGCTGACCGCGGTCGGGTTCCTCGGCACCCTGCGGACGGCGATCCGCATCATGTTCGCGCTGCCGGGACCGACGACCAATCCGGTCGTCCTGAAGCTGAAGGACCTGGGGCTGGCGATCGCGCTCGGCGCCCTGGTGCTGCTGAGCGCGGCGGTCAGCGTGGTGACGACGACCGCGATCACCCTCGTGTTCGACGTGCTGGGCCTGACCGGCAACCGCCCACTCACCTCCTTCGCCGGCACTGCGATCGGCTTCGTCGTCACGGCGGGGATCTTCACGGTGATCCTGGTGGCGGCCTTTCGCATCCTCTCCGGCATCCCCGTCCCCCGCGGTCGGCTGTGGGCGGGAGCGGTGATCGGCGGGGTCGGGCTCGCGATCCTGCAGACCCTCAGCGGGGTACTGCTGCAGGGGGCCGGCCGCAATCCGCTCATCAGCAGCTTCGGCGTGGTGATCGGCCTGTTCCTCTACTTCAACTTCATCTGCCAGGTCGTGCTGCTGGCCTCGTCGTGGATCGCCGTCGGCATGCAGGACGCGGGGATCGACGCGCGATCGCTGACGCCGGAGCAGCGCCAGGTGGAGCAGGCGGAGCAGTTGGAGGATGCCCGGCGACTGGTCGCCGACGCCAACCGGACCGCGCTCGAGCAGCGCATCCGCGACGCCCGGGGCCTGGCGCGGTGGCGGCAGAGCCGCGAGCTGCAGCGCATGGTGCGGGACGAGGCGAGGCGCCGATCGGCCGTCCCCACCACTCAGGCGTTCAGCGCCGCCCAGTCGGCGACCGAGGATCCGGACCCCGACGCCGACCAGGTCGCGCAGGCCCGATCGGCTCCGGAAACCGCTCGGTAGGCTGGTCGACCGTGTCGGGAACCACGGTGCGGCTGGCCTCGGTGAACGTCAACGGAGTGCGGGCGGCGTTCCGCAAGGGCATGGCCGGCTGGCTCGACGGCCGCGGCGTGGACATCCTGGCGCTGCAGGAGGTGCGGGCCGAGACGAGCGACCTGACCGGCCTGCTGGGTCCGCAGTGGAACGTGCTGCACGACGCCGCGACCGCCAAGGGCCGCGCGGGCGTGGCGATCGCGTCGCGGGGAGCCGCCCAGATCCATCGCGTCGCGATCGGCGACACGGACTTCGACACCGCGGGACGGTGGCTGGAGGCCGACTACGCCGTCGGCGACGCGCTGCTCACGGTCGTCTCCGCGTACGTGCACTCGGGCGAGGCGGGCACGCCCAAGCAGGACGAGAAGTTCCGCTTCCTGGACGCGATGCAGGCGCGGCTGCCGCAGTTGACCGACCACAATCCGCTCGCGGTCGTGGTCGGCGACCTGAACGTGGCGCACCGCCGCCTGGACATCCGCAACTGGCGCGGCAACCAGAAGGCGAGCGGCTTCCTGCCGGAGGAGCGCGCGTACTGGGACCGTTTCGTGGGCGCGGAGGACGACGAGCGCTACAACGCGGGCGCCGGCCTCGGCTGGGTCGACGTGGGCCGGCGCAGCGCCGGCGAGGTGGACGGCCCCTACACCTGGTGGTCGTGGCGGGGCTCGGCGTTCGACAACGACACCGGCTGGCGCATCGACTACCAGCTGGCCTCCCCCGCGCTCGCCGAGCACGTCGCGGCGTACCGGGTGGATCGCGCCCGGTCGCGGGACGGGCGATGGTCGGACCACACCCCGGTGGTCGTCGACTACACGTTCTGACCCGGCCGCGCTCAACCTGTCGCGGCACCCTGTCCATCCCGCCCACTCTTTCTCCGCCCGCCCGCCCGCCCGCCCGCCCGCCCACTCTGTTCACCCACCCGAGATCCGGGAGCACCCCATGGCAGCCAAGCCCCGCACGTTCTCGGGCATACAGCCGAGCGCCGACTCCATGCAGATCGGCAACTACATCGGCGCGATCCTGCAGTGGAAGGCGCTGCAGGACACCTCCGACGCGATCTTCTGCGTCGTCGACCAGCACGCGATCACGGTGCCGCAGGACCCAGCGACCCTGCGCGACCAGACGCGATCCCTGGTCGCGCAGTACATCGCGGCCGGCATCGACCCGGACCGCTCCACGCTGTTCGTGCAGTCGCACGTGCCGGCGCACGCCCAGCTGGCCTGGGTGCTGAACACGATCGCCGGGTTCGGCGAGGCGAGCCGGATGACGCAGTTCAAGGACAAGGCGGCGCGGCAGGGCACCGACGCAGCATCGGTGGGCCTGTTCGCCTACCCGATGCTGATGGCCGCCGACATCCTGCTGTACGACACCGACGTGGTGCCGGTCGGCGACGACCAGCGGCAGCACGTGGAGCTGACCCGCGACCTGGCCGGCCGGTTCAACACGCGGTTCGGTGACACCTTCGTCGTGCCGACGGCGCAGATCCAGCAGCAGACCGCCCGTATCTACGACCTGCAGACCCCGACGGCCAAGATGAGCAAGTCCGCCGCCTCCGACGCCGGGGTCGTCTGGATGCTCGACGACCCCGCCGTCACCGCGAAGAAGATCCGCTCCGCCGTGACGGACACGGGGCGGGAGGTGGTCTACGACCGGGAGTCGAAGCCCGGGATCAGCAATCTGCTCGCGATCCTGTCCGCCTTCCGGGGCGTGGGAGTGCCCGAGCTCGAAGCGCAGTACGCGGGTCGCGGCTACGGCGACTTCAAGCGCGACGTGGCGGACGCGGTCGTGGAGACCTTCGCGCCGATCCGCGCCCGCACCCTGGAGCTGCTCGACGACCTGGGCGAACTGGACCGCATCCTGGCCGCCGCCGCCGACCGCGCCGCGGCGATCGCCGAGCCGAAGCTGGCGGAGGTCTACGACCGCGTCGGCTTCCTGCGGCGCCCGTGATGAGCGCGTCCAGGATCCTCGCTCCGCGCGTCGTGCTGTTCGACCTCGACGACACGCTCTTCGCTCACCGGGCGGCGGTGGACGGAGCGATCGAGCAGACCCGGGTGCGGCTGGGCCTGACCGGCGACGCGGGTGAGGCGGCGGAGGCGGCGCGCTGGACGCAGCTGGAGGAGCTCCATTACCACCGCTATCTGGCCGGGGAGCTGGACTACGTCGGGCAGCGCCGAGCACGGGTGCACGACTTCCTCGAGCCCTACGGCATCCGGCTGACCGACGCCGAGGCGGAGGCGTGGTTCGAGGACTACCTGGCCGGCTACCGCGCCCGCTTCGTGCTGCACGACGGCGCGCTGCCCTGCCTCGACGCGCTGGAGCAGCGACTGCCGGGGGTGCGGTTCGGCATCGTCACGAACGGCGACGAGGCGTTCCAGACGGCCAAGCTGGCCGCCCTCGGCATCACCGACCGCATCGAGCACCTGGTCAGCTCAGGTGCGTTCGGCGTCGTCAAGCCCGATCCGCGCATCTTCCGGTACGCGTGCGACCGGTTCGGCGTGCGAGCGCAGGACGCGGTGATGGTGGGCGACCGGTTGGGCACCGACGCCCTCGGCGCCGCGCGGGCCGGGCTCGGCGGCGTGTGGCTGAACCGCATCGGGGTCGTGCCGACAGACGCCGAGCGCACCGAGGCGGAGGAGTTCGGGGTGCGCACCGCGACGACGCTGACCGAGGTGGCGAGCCTGCTGACTCAGGATGTGCTGACCCAGCAGGCGCTCGCCGCACGACCCGAGCCCGCGAGCGGACGGTAGACCCATGGGTGCGCGCAGAACGGCCGACATCGCGATCATCGGCGGCGGTATCGCCGGCATGTCGCTGGCCGCCGCCATCGGCGATCGGGCCTGCGTCATGGTGCTGGAGGCGGAGGAGCGGCTGTTCCATCACACCTCCAGCCGGTCGGCGCAGCAGATGCAGCCGACCTACGGCCCCGAGCCGGTGCGCCGGCTGACCGCCGCCTCCATCCCGATCGTCGCCGGCATCGCCGAGCGGCTGGGCACGGCGATCTTCACGCCGCGGCCGCTGCTGTGGCTGCACTACGGCGACGACGCGGCCCCGTTCGCGCAGCTGCTCGCGACCGTGCCCGGGCTGCGGCGGATCGGCGCCGACCAGGCGATCGACCGCCTGCCCGCGCTGTGTCGCGACCTGCTGCGGGACGCCGGCATCGACGACGCCGCCGTGGAGGTGGACGTGCCGATACTGCTGGCCGCCTACCGGGACACCGCCGTGCGCGCGGGCGCCGAGGTGCTGACCGGCGGACAGGTCACGGCGATCGCTCGGCTCGACCGGACGTGGCGGCTCACGACCGGTGCCGGTGAGACGGTCGAGGCGCGGACGGTGGTGAACGCCGCCGGCGCCTGGGCCGAGCAGGTCGGCGCCCTGGCCGGGGCCGCGCCGCTCGGCCTGATCCCCCGGCGGCGGACGGTCGCGGTCGCGCGCGCCACCGGGCGGACGGTCGATCCCGGCTGGCCGATGGCCGCGGACGCCGCCGACACCTTCTACTTCCGCCCGCGGGGCGACTCGGTGCTGGCGTCGGTGCTGGAGGACGTACGGAGCGAGCCGGAGGACGCGCAGCCGCAGGAGGAGACGGTGCGCACGATCCTGCAGCGGGTGAACGCCGTCACCGACCTGGCGCTGGCGGACCCGCACACGACCTGGACCGGGCTGCGCACCGTCACCGCGGACCACCTGCCGATCGTGGGAACCGACCCGCTGCTGCCGGGCTTCTACTGGCTGGCGGGGCAGGGCGGGTACGGCATCCAGACCTCCGCCGCACTCGCCGCAGCGGTCGCCGCGGAGCTGATCGGCCGCCCGCACGACCTGCCCGACTCAGCCGCCCTGCTGCAGCCGCTGCGGCCGGAGCGCCTCTCCCTCGTCGCCAGGGAATAGATGGGCACGCGGCCGGTTCTGCTATAAGAAGTCAGTACATATTTCGTGCTCCGGGGTCGGTGTAATTCCGAACCGGCGGTCATAGTCCGCGAACCCGTGCGCTCCGTCATCCCGATGGTGCGCGAGGGCCGAACCGGTGGAACTCCGGTACCGACAGTCACAGTCTGGATGGGAGAAGCACGAGGGTTGCGGCGCGCGCGGTGCGCGTTCTCGAGCCCAGGTGACCGAATCAGGTCGACCCCGGAAGACGCGAGCAGCGAACCGAGGCGACGTGATCAGCACCGAAACGGCTCCGAGCCGGCCGGGCACCCTGCCCGAGCTCGACGAGCGCGCCATGGCCCGCGCGCTGCAGCTCGCCGCGCGCGGGCCCGCCGGCGGAGTGAATCCGCGCGTCGGATGCGTGCTGCTGGACGCCGACGGCCGGGTGCTCGCCGAGGGGTGGCACCGCGGTGCGGGCACCGACCACGCCGAGGTCGACGCCCTGGGTCACCTGGCGCCGGGCGCCGCTCGCGGAGCGACCGCGGTCGTCACCTTGGAGCCGTGCGACCACACCGGCCGCACGGGACCGTGCTCGGTCGCGCTGATCGACGCGGGCGTCGCGCGCGTCGTGATCGGTGAGGCGGATCCCAATCCGCTCGCCGCCGGTGGCGCCGCCCGGCTTCGGGCCGCCGGCATCCAGGTCGACCAGGGACCGCTGGCCGCCGAGGCCGCACGGCTGAATCGTCGATGGGCGGCGTCGCTGCGGCTCGGCCGGCCGTTCGTCACCGCCAAGTGGGCCGCCAGCCTGGACGGCCGGGTCGCGGCGGCCGACGGCACCAGCCGCTGGATCACCGGTACGGAGGCACGCCTCGACGTGCACCGCCGGCGCGCCGAGCATGGCGCGATCGTCGTCGGCACCGGTACGGCGCTGGCCGACGATCCGGCCCTCACCGCCCGCGACGCGGAGGGCGCCCTGCTGCCGCACCAACCCCGCCCCGTCGTCGTCGGCCGGCGCGAGCCACCGGCCGACGCCGCCGTCCGCCGCCATCCGCTGCCCCTGCTGCGCGAGACGGCGCACGATCCCGCCGCTCTGCTCGACCGACTGCAGCAGGCCGAGGTGCGGAGCGTCTTCCTGGAGGGAGGCCCCACCCTGCTCAGCGCGTTCGCCGCCGCCGGGCTGGTGGACGAGTACCTGATCTACCTGGCCCCCACCCTGCTCGGCGGCGACCGCCTGGCCACCGGCGACCTCGGCGTCGCCACGATCGACGAGCAGCGGCTGCTGACGATCGACGACATCACACGCCTCGGCGACGACCTGCTCGTCGTCGCAGCGCCCCGCACTCACGCACAGAAGCACCACGCAGAGAAAGACGGCTGACATGTTCACGGGAATCATCGAGGAGCGCGGCGAAGTGCTGCGCTGGGACGAGACCGGCGACGGCGGCGCGCGCCTGACCGTCCACGCTCCGCTCGCCGCATCGGACGCGGCGCACGGCGACTCCATCGCGGTGTCGGGCGTCTGCCTGACGGTCGTCGACCGCGGAGCCGACTGGTTCACCGCCGACGTGATGGGCCAGACCCTGGCCGTCAGCGCGATCGCCGACCTGCTGCCGGGCAGCGCGGTCAACCTGGAACGCGCCGCGCAGGTGGGCGACCGTCTGGGCGGGCACATCGTGCAGGGCCACGTCGACGGCACCGCCGAACTGCTGCAGGTCACCGACCTGGCCTCGTGGCGGGTGCTGCGCTTCTCGCTGCCCGACGACCTGGCGGCGCTCGTGGTCGACAAGGGCTCGATAGGAGTCGCGGGTGTCTCGCTGACGGTATCGGCGGTCGGCCGGGAGGGCGCCTCCCACTGGTTCGAGGTCAGCCTGATCCCCGAGACGCTGTCCGTGACGACGCTCGGCCGCTTGAGCATCGGCGACCGCATCAACCTGGAGACCGACATCGTCGCGCGGCACGTGCAGCGGATGCTGCAGCTGGGCGTTCCCGCTGGAGTTCCTGCATCCGTGCCCGACGCCGTGCCCGAGTCCGCCGCCGGTACCGCCGCCCGCGCCGCCACTCCGACCCCGGCGGTATCCCGATGACGCTCGCGAGCATTCCGACCGTGCTCGCGGCCCTGCGCGCCGGCCGCCCGGTGATCGTCGCCGACGACGAGGGACGTGAGAACGAGGGCGACGCCATCGTCGCGGCGCAGTTGGCGACCCCGGAGTCGATCGCGTGGGTCGTACAGCACACCTCGGGACTGATCTGCGCACCAATGACGAACGCGGTCGCGGACCGGCTGGAGCTGCAGCAGATGGTGCGCCACAACGAGGATCCTCGGGGCACCGCCTACACGGTCACCGTCGACGCCGCCGACCGCCTCTCCACCGGCATCAGCGCCGCCGACCGGGCGCACACCCTGAACGTGCTGGCCGATCCGCAGTCGACGCCCGCAAGCGTCGCCAGGCCCGGCCATGTGCTGCCGCTCCGCGCGGTGCAGGGCGGCGTGCGACAGCGCGGCGGACACACCGAGGCGGCCGTCGACCTGATGCTGCTCGCCGGTCTGACCCCGGTCGCGGGCATCGCCGAGATCACCGCGGCCGACGGCACGATGGCGCGCCTGCCCGAGTTGCAATCGCTCGGCGTCGAGTACGACATCCCCGTCACGACCGTCGCCGCGCTCGTCGCGTTCCTGGACGCGGAGCCGGCGCTCTGCGAGCGGGCGGGCATCACCGCACCCGCCGCCCCGCCCCGCATCTCCTTCCAGATCGAGACGCTGGTGCCGACGAGCCACGGTCCGTTCCGGGTGCGCGCCTACCGCGACGCGCTGACCGGGGACGAGCACGTCGCGGTCGTGGCCGGCGACGGGCCGCTGCTGCCGGGCGCGCTCGTCCGCGTGCACTCCGAGTGCCTGACCGGCGAGGCGTTCGGCTCGCTGAAGTGCGAGTGCGGCGCCCAGCTGGATGCGGCGCTCGACGCCGTGCAGGCCGAGGGCGGCGCGGTGATCTACCTGCGTGGGCACGAGGGACGCGGGATCGGGCTGATCAACAAGCTGCGTGCCTACCGCCTGCAGGAGGACGGCCTGGACACCGTGGACGCGAACCTGGCGCTCGGCCTGCCCGCGGACGCCCGCGAGTACGTGGCCGCGGCGGCCATCCTGCGCGACCTGGGCGCGGGCAGCATCCGGCTGCTGACCAACAACCCCGACAAGGTGGCCCAGCTGCGGGCGAACGGCATCGAGGTGGCGGAGCGCGTGCCGTTGATAGCCGGGGTCGGTCCGCTGAACGCGGGCTACCTGGGGGTCAAGCGCGACCGGATGGCCCACCGGTTGGACGAGGATCTGCTCGCCGCCGAAGGGACCGCACGATGAGCGTCGACGGACGCCCGGACGCCGAGGCCGTCGACGCCCGCGGACTGACGGTCGCCGTCGTGCACGGCACGTGGCACCCGACGATCGCGGCGGGCCTGCTCGCCGGGGCGCGGCGCACGCTGCGGGAAGCCGGGGCGACCGTGCGCGAGTATGCGGTCCCGGGCAGCTTCGAGTTACCCGTGGTGGCGCACGCGGCGCTCGAGGCGGGCGCGGACGCGGCGGTGGCCCTGGGGGTCATCATCCGCGGCGGTACCCCGCACTTCGACTTCGTGGCCGACGCCGCCACCCGGGGGCTGACCGAGGTCGCGCTGCGCACCGGCAAGCCGGTGGGCTTCGGCGTGCTCACCCTGGACGACGAGCAGCAGGGCCTCGACCGCGCCGGACTGCCGGGGTCCAAGGAGGACAAGGGTGCCGAGGCCGCCGCGGCGGCGATCGTCACCGCCCTGCGCCTGCGCGAGATCCGCGCGGAGCACCCCGCACCCTGACCCGCCGGCCCCTGGCCCGCGGGCCGAGGCCAGGAGCGGTCAGCGCACCGCGCGGCGCTTGGTGACCTGGGTCCAGACCAGCAGCACGATGATGGCGCCGATGATCGACCCGACGATGCCGGCCGGCTGCAGGAAGCCGTCGGGGGCGTCGGTGCGGAAGATCAGGAAGCCGAGGAAGCCGCCGACGAACGACCCGACGATGCCGAGCACGATCGTGAGGCCGATCGACATCGACTGCTTGCCCGGGATCACCAGGCGGGCGATGGCGCCCGCGATCAGGCCGACGATGATCACGGTGATGATGGTGCCGATGAAGCCCACGGTGGGTCTCCCTATCCGGGAGCCGCTGCTCCCACTCGATGACTGCGCCCGGTCGAGCGCGCGGCTACTCGACCACCCCCAGGGAGGGCGCGGCACACCCCCAGGGGTGGTAGCTTCGTCACATTAGCGCACGCACCGAGGCTGGCCCCGTCACCGTGGCGCTCGTCGACGACTACGACGTGGTGCTGGTCGGGCTGGCCCACATGTTCGACGCCTACCGCGACCGCGTCGTGGTGTCCGAGATCGACTCCAACGAAGCGCTTGCAGACCGGATCGACATCGTGCTCTACGACTCGTTCGCGCAACCGGAGTCGGACAGCCGCGAGATCGAGGCCCTGATCGGCAACCCGCGCGCCCGGCGGGTGGTGGTCTACACCTGGAACTTCCAGCCCGACCTGGTGGAGCGCGCCCGGGAGCTGGGCGTGCACGGCTACCTCTCCAAGACGCTGTCAGCCCGCGACCTGGTCGCCGCGCTGGAGGCGGTGCACGGCGGGGAGACCGTGATCAGTACGCCGCCGAGGCGCGCGAGCAGTGCGCTCGGCCTCGACTGGCCCGGCCGCAGCGAGGGGATCACGGACCGCGAGTCGGAGATCCTGGCGCTGATCACCCAGGGCAAGTCCAACGCCGAGGTCGCCGCCCTGACCTACCTGAGCCCCAACACGATCAAGTCGTACATCCGCTCGATCTATCGCAAGATCCAGGTGGACAGCCGCACGCGAGCGGTGCTGTGGGGTGTGCAGCACGGCTTCACCCCCGACCACCACCGCATCGACCACTGGCTCGGCGGCCCTTGACCGCCCTCGGCGCCGTGCTGACTCGATGACCCCTGCCGATCGCCACGGCCTGAAGGATCAGCCGCCGGTGCTCGCGGCCAGTACGGCGTCGGCGAGCGCGTCCTCCAGCACCAGCGAGTCGAACACGCCGGTGCGGACTGCGGCCAGCACCGCGGAGACGCGTTCGACGCCGTAGGCGTACCCGGTGACATGCGGCGTGCGGCGCAGCTGGCCGATCGACACGCCGATCACCCGGCCGTCGAGCGGCGTGGAGAGGACCGCGCCGTCCGCGGCGATGAAGTTGCCGGAGATCTCCGCGACCGCCCCGGCCGCGGTACAGGCCGCGCGATCGTCGTCCGACACCTCCGTCCACACCGTGGAACCGGTCTCCACCCAGCCGCCGATTGACACCACGGCCGTCTCCAGCGAGTCGGCCCGCGACAGCGTCTCGGCCACCACGGGCTGCCGGCGGATGTCGTCGGCCGTCGCGCGCCGGTCGACGATGAACGGCGCGTAGAGCGGATAGGTGGTCACGCCGCCCCGGCCGCCGAGCTGCAACAGCATGCGGGTGAACGCACCGCTGCCCTGCAGGTAGGAGGCGCCGGTCAGCTGCACCAGGTTGCACGGCGGCAGGGCGGGCAGAAAGCGGGCCGCCGTGTCCAGAGTGCGCGACCACGAGACACCGATGACGGGGTTGCTGCGGATGGTCTGCACGAGCTGCCGCAGCACCACCGCCCCCAGACGCTCCACCGCACTCAGGCCGTCCCCGTCGACCGGTTGCACGATGCGCACCGAGGAGAGTCCGAGCGTGGCGGCCAGTTCCACCTCCCGCCCGGAGCGGGGCAGGCGCGGGTCACGCACCTCGATGCGCACCACGCCGGTGCGCCGCGCCTCATCGAGCATCCGAGCGACCTGGAAGCGGCTGAGGCCGAGCTGCGCGGCGATCTCCACCTTGGAGGCGTTGTCGAGGTAGTACCGCTTGGCGACCTCCGCCAGGCGCACCTGCTGCGGCAACAGATCCTCGTCGCCGATCGAGTCGGTCATGTCGCTCCGCCCGTCATCACAGTCCCTCTGCCATCGCGGTCCGTTCGTCGCGCGGCCCGTCCGTCATCGCGGTCCGCCCCTCGGGGCCGTTCGTCCGTCGGGCCGCGCATCGGAACGACGTGCCCATTCGAGCATGCTTGCTCTTGTGTGCGGGGACGTCTACTGTCAGCCCCAGAACACGCTCACCAGAGCGAACGGCTGCAACGACGCGACCGATTCGGGACCCCTCCCGGGCTGGACCGCCCCGCTGCATGCAGGACGCTCACACGCACCCAGCAATCACGAGGCGCACACAGCGCTCTGAGGAGGATCCTTTGGTATCACGCAAGCGGATGGCGAGATTCGCCACCGCCACATCGATCGGCGTCGTCAGCGCCCTCGCTCTCAGCGCCTGTGGCGGCGCCGGCAGCCCGGCGCCCGGCGGCAGCGGCGCCACGAAGACCGTCAACGTCCTGATGGTCAACAACCCGCAGATGGTCGATCTGCAGAAGTTGGGCCCGGAGTTCACTAAGGAGACCGGCATCAAGGTCAACTTCACGGTGCAGCCCGAGAACGACGTCCGAGCCAAGATCAGCACGTCGTTCTCCGGCCAGGACGGCCAGTACGACGTGGCGACCATCTCGAACTACGAGGTACCGGCCTACGCGAAGAACGGCTGGCTCAGCGATCTCACCTCGGTGGCCGACAACGCGTCGTTCGACCAGAGCGACATCCTGAAGCCGTTCACCACGGCACTCACCTATGACGGCAAGCTGTACGCCGAGCCGTTCTACGGCGAGTCGTCGTTCCTCATGTACCGCAAGGACGTCTTCGCCAAGAAGAACCTGACCATGCCTTCCAACCCCACGTGGGCGCAGGTCGCCGACCTCGCCGCCAAGGTGGACGGCGCAGAACCCGGCATGAAGGGCATCTGTCTTCGCGGCCTGCCGGGCTGGGGTCAGGTGTTCGCGCCGCTCACCACGGTCGTGAACACCTTCGGCGGCACCTGGTTCAACAAGGACTGGAGTGCGCAGGTCGACGCGGCACCGTTCAAGGCGGCCACCAACTTCTACGTGAACCTGGTCAGGGCGCACGGCGAGGCAGGTGCTCCGCAGGCGGGCTTCACCGAATGCCTGAACAACATGACCCAGGGCAAGGTGGCGATGTGGTACGACGCCACCTCGGCCGCGGGCACGCTCGAGTCGTCGGACTCTCCGGTGGCGGGCAAGCTCGGCTACGTAGCCGCGCCGGTGAACAAGACCAAGAGCTCCGGTTGGCTGTACACCTGGGCGTTCGCGGTCGAGAAGGCCGGCAAGAACCAGGACGCGGCGAAGCAGTTCATCGCGTGGGCATCCAGCAAGAAGTACGAGGAGCTCGTCGGCAAGCAGCT
Organism: uncultured Amnibacterium sp.; assembly: GCF_964250715.1. Classification (GTDB taxonomy): domain Bacteria; phylum Actinomycetota; class Actinomycetes; order Actinomycetales; family Microbacteriaceae; genus Amnibacterium. The sequence continues at coordinate 62,259 of NZ_CAXUGX010000012.1, read as the reverse complement.
CGGTTGGTCGCGGGTCCCCGCGGGCAAGCGCGCGTCCACCTACACGAACCCCGATTACGTGAAGTCCGCATCGGCCTTCGCCAAGCCGACGCTCGACGCCATCCAGACGGTCGACCCGGCCAACCCCGGCGTCCAGCCGAGGCCGGCGCCCGGCGTGCAGTTCGTGGCGGTACCCGAGTTCGCCGACATGGCGACGAAGGTCTCGCAGGACATCAGCAGCGCCATCGCCGGGAAGGAGACGGTCGATCAGGCCCTCGCCAAGGGCCAGGTGACCGCGACGAACGACATCAGCAAGAAGTACCAGAAGTAGGACATTCCCTGGTGGGCACGCTCTGGTGGGACGCCTTCTCGGCGCCCCACCAGAGTCGTGCCACCACTCCCCCGCGCTCAACGCGCAAATCCACCCGCGACGCCGCGCGTGACGGCGCCGCAGCACTGACCGAGCCCACCACCGAGTGAGAAAGGCTCCGCTGTGACCGCTGTCGCCACCGCCCGGCCCCGTACCGCGCCACCCCCGAAGCAATCCGGCACGACCGAGCGCTCGCGCCGCGAGATCTGGAGCCGCCGGCTGCCGCTCCTGCCGGCGCTCGTGTTCACGGTGATCGTGACCCAGCTGCCGTTCGTGATCACGATCATCGTGTCGTTCATCGACTGGAACTCGCTGAATCCGTCCGAGACGCATTTCGGGTTCCTGGACAACTACATCAACGTCTTCAGCGACGACGACCTGCGCTCCTCGATCTTCGTCACGATCCTGATGACCACGGTCGTCGTGGTCGTCAGCACCGTTCTCGGTCTGGTCATCGCGCTGCTGCTCGACCGCAACTTCATCGGACGCGGCATCGTGCGCACGATCATGATCGCGCCGTTCCTGATCGTGCCCGTCGCCGCAGCACTCGTCTGGAAGCACGCGCTCTTCAACCCGGAGTACGGCCTGTTCAACGGTCTGCTGACGACCGTCTTCGGGCCGAACGCTCCGCAGCCGGACTGGATCTCAAACACGCCGCTGATCGCGGTGGAGGTCTCGCTGATCTGGCAGTGGACGCCCTTCATGATGCTGATCCTGCTGGCCGGACTGCAGAGCCGGCCGCTCGACGTGATCGAGGCCGCGAAGGTCGACGGGGCCAGCGCCGTCCAGGTGTTCCGCTACATGACGCTGCCCCACATGCGTCAGTACATCGAGCTGGCCGTCACCCTGGGCGCCATCTACATCGTGCAGAACTTCGACGCGGTGTTCACCATCACCTCCGGCGGACTGGGCACGGCGAACCTGCCGTACACGATCTACCAGGAGTTCTTCGTCGCCCATGACTACGGCGGCGCGTCCGCAGCCGGCGTCGTGGTCGTGATCGGCACGATCTTCATCGCGACCTTCGCGCTCCGCACCGTGTCGGGCCTGCTCAAGGAGGAGTCGGTATGACCGCCGCCGCACCCACATCCATCACCAACGTCGCCCCGGTCGTCCGCGCCGTCTACCGGCGCCGCCCGGTCAGTCGGGCGGGCGTGCTGTTCGGGGTGATCGCCTGGATCATCGGGCTGGTCTTCGTGGCGCCGGTGCTCTGGATGGTGCTCACCTCGTTGCACACCGAGCAGGTCGCCGCCACGAACCCGCCGTCCTTCTTCGCGCCGCTCACGCTCAGCTCGTACGGCAACTTCTTCGGCGCGTCGAGCGGCGCCAGCCCGTTGCCGCCGCTGATCAACTCGGCACTCGCCAGCATCATCTCCACGCTGGTCGTGCTGCTGCTGGCGACGCCCGCGGCGTACGCGCTGTCCATCCGGCGCGTCGAGAAGTGGTCCGACGCGATGTTCTTCTTCCTGTCGACCAAGATGCTGCCGGTCGTCGCGGGCCTGCTGCCGATCTACCTGATCGCCAGGCAGATCGGCGCGCTCGACTCGGTCTCGCTGCTCGTCGTGCTCTACACCTCGGCCAACCTGCCGATCGCCATCTGGATGATGCGGTCGTTCCTGGCGGAGATCCCCGTCGAGTTGCTGGAGGCGTCCAGCCTGGACGGCGCCAGCCTGTTCCGCACCTTCCGCTCGGTGCTGATCCCCCTCTCGACGCCGGGGCTCGCGGCCACCAGCCTGATCTGCTTCATCTTCAGCTGGAACGAACTGCTGTTCGCCCGCGTGCTCACCAGTACCGCGGCGACAACCGCTCCGGTGTTCCTGACCGGATTCGTCACCAGCCAGGGCTTGTTCCTGTCGCAGGTCTGCGCCGCGTCGGTGGCGGTCTCGCTGCCGGTGCTGATCGCGGGTTTCGCGGCCCAGGACAAGCTGGTGCAGGGCCTCTCGCTCGGCGCGCTCAAGTGAGTACCCCGACGGCAGGCGCGGCCGACGGCACTCGGCTGGCACCCGCGCCACTCCGGAACGACACCCTGCCGGTCATCGCGGCCGGCGGCCACGTCGCCGTCCCCGAGTACGACCGCACGGGTCTGGTCGCCGGCATCGTGCACTTCGGTGTCGGCGGGTTCCACCGGGCCCACCAGGCGATGGTCGTCGACCGGCTGCTGGCACGCGGCGAGGCGCGGGATTTCGCGATCTGCGGAGTCGGCGTGCTGGAACAGGACCGCCGCATGAAGGACGTGATGGCGGCCCAGAACGGGCTGTACACGCTCGTGCTGAAGCATCCGGACGGCAGCCGCGAGGCGCGGGTGATCGGCAGCATCGTCGACTACCTGCTCGCCCCCGACGACCCCGACGCGGTCGTGGAGCGCATGTCGCGGCCGGAGGTGCGCATCGTCTCGCTGACGGTCACCGAGGGCGGCTACAACTTCGACCAGGTCACCGGCGAATTCATCGCAGACGACTCAGGGGTGCAGCACGACCTCGCCTCTCCCGACGCGCCCGCGACCACCTTCGGGCTCGTGGTCGCGGCACTGAAGCGCCGGCGCGAACGCGGCCTCGACCCCTTCACGGTCATGTCGTGCGACAACATCCAGGGCAACGGGCACATCGCCCGCACCATGTTCACCGCCTTCGCCCGGCTCGGCGATCCGGCGTTCGCCGACTGGATGGACGAGCACGTGCACTTCCCCAACTCCATGGTGGACCGGATCACTCCGGTCACCACCGACGACGACCGGGCCGAGGTCGTGGACCGCTTCGGTATCGACGACGCCTGGCCGGTGGTCGCGGAGCCGTTCTTCCAGTGGGTGCTGGAGGACGACTTCGGACTCGGCAGGCCCGCGTACGACGACGGCGGCGTGCAGATCGTCGATGACGTGGAGCCGTACGAGCTGATGAAGCTGCGGCTCCTGAACGTCAGTCACCAGGCGATGTGCTATTTCGGGTACCTCAAAGGACACCGCTACGCGCATGAGGCCGCGTCGGATCCGGACATCGTCGCGCTGCTACGCGGGTACATGGACGGGGAGGCGCGGCCCACGCTGCGGCCGGTGCCGGGGATCGACCTGGACGACTACACCGCGACGCTGCTGGAGCGCTTCGCGAACCCCGAGGTGCGCGACACCATGGCCCGGCTCTGCGCCGGGTCGAGCGACCGCATCCCCAAGTGGCTGCTGCCGGTGATCCGCGAGAACCTCGCCTCCGGCGGCCAGGTGCGGCTGTCGGCCGCGATCTGCGCCAGTTGGGCCAGGTACGACGAGGGGATCGACGAACAGGGCGAACCGATCCAGGTCGTGGACCGGTTGGCCGCTGAGTTGACGGCGCTCGCCCGCACGCAGCGCGAGGACCGCACGGCCTTCATCGGCAACCGCGTGCTGTTCGGCGACGTGATCGACGATGCCCGCTTCCGCGAGCCGTACGTGCAGACGCTCGACTCCCTCATCGACCGGGGCTCGGCCGCCACGCTCGCCGCGCTCTGAGCGGCCCGTGCTGGGCGGGCCGGATCAGTCGGCGAGCAGATCCGGGCGCAGCACCAGGGCGGCGGCGCCGGCCAGCGGGCCGGTGCCGCTGAGGCCGCTCGGCTCCACCCGCACGGCGGCGGCGTACTCGAGCACCGCGGCGTCCCGCACGCCGGCTCGGACGAGGTCCAGGTAGTCGGGCGTGACGTTCACGAAGCCGCCCGCGACGACGGCGACCTGCAGGTCGAGCAGCGTCGAGACGATCGCGATGGCCTCGCCGACGGCCGCTGCCGAGCGCCGGACCGCGGCCGTGGCGACGGCGTCGCCGGTGGCGACATCACGCGCCAGGTCCTCACCGGTCGCGCCGTGCCAGCCGCGAGCGACGGCCCAGGCGACCGATGCAGGGCCAGAGGCGATCGCCTCCACGGTGCCGTCGCCCATCCCATTCCCGGTGCCGTCCCCCTCCGCATCGATGCGCGGACCGCGCAGCCGAACCTGACCGAGGTGACCGGCATTGCCCGTGGCGCCGGCCAGCAGGCGGCCACCGGACACGATGCCGCCGCCGACGCCGGTGGAGACCACCATGGACAGGGAGTGCCGACTGCCCCGCGCCGCGCCGAACAGCTGCTCCGCCAGCGCGATGCAGGTGCCGTCCAGCCGTACGGTGACGGGCAGCCCGGGCACGTGACGGGACACCGCGTCGCCGATCGGATACTGCACGAGCCCACGCATGTTCACCGGCGACACCGCCTGCGTCTGCAGGTTCATCGGCCCGGCGGCGCCGACGCCGGCACCGATCAGCCGGTCGTCGCCGAGATGCCGCAGGGCACCTCCGATCGCCTCGTCGATGCCGGCGGTGACGTCGTCGGGCGTGGCTCGCCGTCCTGTCGGCCGCTGCGTGCGCGACTGCGCGACGACCGTCCCGTCCTCACCGACCAGCGCCGCCTCGACTTTCGTGCCGCCGAGGTCGACGGCCAGCGCGAGGCGCGTCACCGCGCTTCCACCGATGGATGGTCTGTCATCGAGTCGCCCGTCTCCGGCTCGGGTTGTGCACCCGGCCACTCGACCGACAGCGCGGCGACGCGCGACGCGACCGCCATCGCGGCAGCCGGTTCGTCACCGGCGGCGAGCCGCGCCGCCAGGGCACCGCAGTAGGTGTCGCCAGCGCCCGTGGTGTCGACGACCAGGGCCGCCCGCTCCGCCGCCTGATGCAGGCCGCCCCAGTCCGATCCAGCGCCGCCCCGGGTCACGAGCAGATGCTCCGGGGCAGCACCGGATGCGGCCAGCTCGCCGGCCTCGCTCTCGTTGGCGACCACGGGGTCGGCGGTCGCCAGCACCACCGGATCGACCGGAGCGTACGGCGCGACGTTCACCACCACGCGCGCACCATGCGCAGCCCCAACCCGCACGGCGTCGGCGACGGTGGTCAGCGGTACCTCCAGCTGCAGCAGCAGCACATCCCCCCGGGCCAGTCCCTCCAGCGCCGTCAATTCCTGCGCTCCGACCCGCCCGTTGGCTCCGGGCGACACCACGATCGTGTTCTCGCCGTCGGCCGCCACCGCGATCGCGGCATGCCCGGTGGGCGCGTCCGCGTCGAGCGCCACATCGGTCACGTCCACACCGAACGCCGCAAGCCGCTCGCGGTAGTCGCGCCCAGAGGAGTCGTCACCGACCCGGCCGACCATCCGCACCCGAGCCCCGGCCCGCGCTGCGGCGATCGCCTGATTGGCCCCTTTGCCACCGAACCGGGTCTGCAGCGGACCGCCGAGCACGGTCTCCCCCGGCTTCGGATGCCGCTCGACGGCGACGATGTCATCGACGTTCATCGACCCAAGAACCCAGACCGTCGCCACCACATCATCGTGGCAGGGTTGTGGTCGCCGCCGCTCAGTGCCCCGGACGACCCGGAGACGTGACCACCGGCGACGTGGTCTCCTTCGGCTTACCTGGCCCTCGAAGAAGCCGTTCGAGCGGGCGCTCGACGAAGTGGAACGTGGCAGCCGCGATCGCAATGCAGAGGGCAAGGACCGGCACGAGCAGCACGACCTTCAAGTTCTGATCCGGGACGACCGCGTCGAACGCCCGGAGCACGATCTGATGGGTCATGAACAGAGCGAAAGACCATTCGCCGAGCCGCACCCAAGCACGCCCGGCCAGCCGTGACGAGCCGCGCAGGTCGCTTCCGCACGCCGCGACGATCAGTAGGGCGAAGGGCACCACGGTCACCGCAGCGAACGCGAACGGCTCGGGAAAGCCCGGGACGAAGTCGATCCCGACAGCCAGCGCAGCAACGAGCGCAGCTGGCGCAAACCCGAGCGGCGACCGCCAACCCGCTCGAACGAGGAGCGCGAGCGCCACACCGATCACGAACTCGGGCAGACGGGACGGCGGGAAGATATAGATGAGGCCCGGCCTCGGAGCGACGACCGGGATGAGGACAGTGGTTGCAACCATGATCGCGACCAGGCTCCATAGACCTCGGTTACGAAGCCTCCTGAGCAGCGGCAGCAACAGCGGAAAGCACGCGTAGAACAGGGCCTCGACCGAGAGCGACCACGACACCCCATTCGCTGCGTAGGCCACCGAACTCGTCGGGATCCAAGCCTGCAGCAGCACCAGGCTCAGCCCGTCGCCCACGGCAGATCCGAATCCTCCGTTGATCGATGCGTAGACCGCAAGCGCGACAGCCCAGGTGATCAAGTGGGTGGGGTAGATCCGGGCAAATCGGCGGCGGTAGAAGTGCAGAGGCGTGTCATTGGTCAAAGGGGCCCAGGTCAGGATGAATCCACTCAGCAGGTAGAAGAACGAGACACCGACCTCACCGCGCTGCAGAACATCGGTGGCACCCGGCCAGATAGCCTGCAGGTGCACCACAACGACGAGCGCGGCGGCAAAGAAGCGCAGGGAGGTCAGGGACGGAAGCCGACCACGCGGAATGTCGTGGTCACGCACCAGTGTGACGTCATGGTCAGGAAGCTGATCGTTCGGCGGGCTCACGTGCCGACGCGGCCGGCGCCGGCCCCGCCCGCACTGAAGCCGACGAGGCTCATGTTGAGCTCTTTGTGCGACGCGCGCCGAGTCCGCCCTGCGGTGGAGGTGACTCGGGTGGTAACTCGGCAGGATCGACCTCTCCTGGAGTCAGCGTCTCGATTTGGTGCGTCGGCGATGACGATGGCCGCGGCGCATCGGACGACGCTCGTACTCGTGCAGGAAACAGTCGCTCTCGAACACGCAACGACGGCCACTCGATCAGCCTCGTAATGACGATCGCGAACACGGTGAGCGCGACATACCCGAGCAACATCTGCACGGCCCGGTCGGGGACGAATCGGCTCAGGGCGTTCTCAGTGGCGGTCCCAACCGCCAGGTGCCAGAGATATATCCCGTAGGAAAAGACGCCCAGCACGGCGACCGGACGCAGGATTTTGTGGGAGCGGTTAACCCACGACGCACGATGCAGCAGCAGCATGAAGGCTGCGGAGGCCAGGTAGGACACGGAGAACCCGGCCGTGACACCAAGCGGCGAGGTAACGGGCACCAGAATCAGCCACACCACTCCAGCCGCCGTGACGAGCAGCCATACCGGCTTCAGCCCGACGAGCCGGTCCCACAGCATTGGGTTGTACACCGAGAGGACCGCCAGAAGGACGCCACAGCACAGTGCATCGATCCGGTACTGCGTCTGCAACCACAGCGCGATCGGATCCACTCCACTCAGGTAACCGATGACTCGAAGGACCGGCGAGGCGGCCATGACGCAGAGCAACAAGACGGTGAACCGGCGGGCGGTCCACCCGCGCACCATCAGAAGCGGAAGCACGAGCGCCGCTGCGAGGTAAAAGTGCTCCTCGACCGCGAGTGACCAGAGGTGAGGGTGAGCGTGACTGAGGTAGTTCTGTAGATGAAACAGATTCTGAAACAGAAACTGCTGCCACGGATCGTCGCCGAACATTGCTTCCACGAAAAGGAAGAGATAAAACATCGGCCACAGCTTGAAGATGCGTCGGGTCAAGAACCGCCGCGCCTCGAACCGCCCGGTCCGCGCGTACTCCCGGAAGATGATGCGCCCGACAAGGAAGCCGCTGAGAACGAAGAAGAGGTCCACACCGACCCAACCGAATTGCCGAGCAGGGAAGAAGAGCTGGTCGAGGAGCGGGACCCCCTTCGTAGGCCCACCGAGATGCCACCCGATCGCGAGCAGGATCGCAATGCCGCGAACGACGTCGAGGTCGAATTCCCTGCCACCCAAAGGAGAGCGCGCGAGATCCAGGAGCTTTCTCGTACGTGGCACCGGCAGCAGGTTTCTCTTCGAGCCGGGTCGCTACGCGACGTTTCCGACGGGCACAGTGCGGGCGTGGTCCGTGCCGATGCGCATCTCGGACTTCGACAGCGGCTCTATCGCTTCCATCGCCAAGCGGAATCGGCGGTTGGCCCGGATCACGGAGATGAAGCCGACGACGGCGGAGACGGCGCCGACCGCAAGCCAAATCACGACCGGCAGAATCGTCGCGAGCATGTGTACCTCTTCCAGAGGGGGGCCAGGGGAAAGCACACCGTCGAGCTGTCCCCCATTGTAGGGACGTGCCGCCGTCGCCGCATGAACGGAGCGTTACGGCTCCCACTGCAGAGCACCGCGCGGGGCCAGCGGGATTCGTTCGTATCCGAGCGCACAACCGACTAGACGGCGCCCTCGCTCGCGAGGACCGCCCGGACCGTCCGCCATAGGATTCCGAGATCGGCGCTGAAAGACCAATTCTCGACGTAGTACAGGTCGAGGCGCACGCTCTCCTCCCAGCTCAGGTTGGAGCGTCCACTGACCTGCCAGAGGCCGGTCATACCCGGCCGCACGTACAGCCGCCGTGCCGCGGCGCGGTCGTAGAGCCGTACTTCGCGCGCAACCTGCGGCCGTGGTCCGACGAGGCTCATGTCACCGCGAAGCACGTTCAGCAGCTGCGGGATCTCGTCGATCGAGTAGCGCCGGATGAACCGGCCGATCGGGGTGATCCGCGGATCGTTCTCGATCTTGAACAGGGGCCGGTCCTCGCTACCCTGCGCCTGAAGCAGCAACTGCAGCATCGCGTCCGCATTCGGCACCATTGAGCGAAACTTGAGCATCCGGAACGTCTGGCCTTGCCGACCAATGCGCTCGTGGGAGAAGAGGATGCCGCCCTTCGAGGTGGTGGCGATGGTCACGGCGACGGGAATCAGGAGAGGCGAGAGGCACAGCAGCAGAAGTAGCGAACCGACGATGTCAAACACGCGCTTGGCGTACCGGTCCACGCTCTCATACCGGGGCATCTCCACGTGAACCAGCGGGAACCCCGCGACCGGCCGGGTATGGATGCGTGGACCGGCGACATCGGTGAGTGACGGGGCCATGATCAGGTGCTGGCGCCCGGGCTCGAGGCTCCAGCTGAGCGCGCGCATCTCGGCGGGGGCGAGACCGTGCCCCTCTGCAATGAGGACGGTATCGGCGCCGGAGCGCTCGACGGCGTCACGAACGTCGTCGACCCGCCCGACGATCGGGACGGGCGTGCCGGTGAGCGTGTCCCACGACGAGACATCGCTGACGCAGGCGCCGACGATCCAGTATCCGGCGGACGGCTGCGCGAGCAGATCACGCGCAAGGGGCGCCGTAGTCGCTGTGGAGCCGACAATCAAGACCCGCTGCGAGTAGGCCCCGAATTGCCGACGCACTGTGAGCCAGGTGCGCCAGAGCCAGCGGGAGACCAGCAGCGCCGACAGCCCCGAGATCGTGGCCAGGAGCAGATACCACCGGGACAGATCGGTACGCAGGCAGTACGCGACGAACACCATGACCAGGAAGACCATCGCCGCCGAGCGGACCACCGCCTTGAACTCGCCGGTTCCGGTCCCGAGAATGCGGTACCGCCTGGAGCCGGTGACAGCGAGCAGGGCAAGCCACATCACTATCATCAGCGCTGCGATCACGAGATATGGAATCGCGAAGTGAGTCTGCTGGATCGAGAAATTGACCGCGGCGCCGCTCAGGCGGAAGAGAATGAAGGTCGAGCCCAGCACCGCCCAGATCAGCGCGACGACGTCCGTCGAGATGAGCCGAATCGCATAGGAGTGCTGCCAGGGCGGGGCTCCGGCAGGAGCGCGTCGTGCCGTGTGCAGGACAGCTCCCCGTGCCGTAGTCACGTCGTGTCTCCTCAAGTTCATGGGGGCGAACGAAGGTACGACGACGAAGGTGCCGCCGATCACCCTCCGCATCGGACGCGGGCGCTTGGGCGACGCGATGTCCGAAGGAGCGTTGGGGCCGGCCCACGTGGTGTGTTTCGGTCCTGCTCGACCTCGAGCACGTGGTCGAGTCTGTCATCCGCGGGTGCATCGCGGTAGCGGCCGCCGCTGATTCGCGGGCGAGCCCGCGACCGGAGGCTCGCCGAGCTCACTCCTACACTGGAGGCCGCTCGTCCGCCTGCTCACTCCCCCGCGCCAGCGATCGACGACCAGCACCTGAAGCGAGGCTCCCGTGCGGATCATGCACCTGCTGAAGCACTCCCGCCGCGGCAACGGCAGCGTGCACGTCGCGGTCGATCTGGCCTGTGCCCAAGCCGACGCCGGCCACGAGGTGTTCCTGGCGAGCGGGGGCGGGTCCTACGACGACCTGCTCGCAGCGCACGGCGTCCGGGTCGTGCGGCTGCCCGAGGCGACCGGCGTCCGACAGGCGCTGGGGAGCGCCCGCGCGCTGCTGAGCGCTTCCCGCCGAATCCGACCGGACATCATGCATGCGCACATGATGTCGTCGGCGGTGATCGCGTATCCGGTGTCGAAGGCCGTCCGGGCCGCGCTCGTGACCACGATGCACAACTCGTTCGATCGCCACTCGGTGTTCATGCGCCTCGGCAAGGTGGTGATTGCCGTCAGCGACGCCGAGCGACGGCTCCTGCTCTCGCGCGGCTACCCCGCGACGCAGGTCGTGACGGTGCTCAACGGCACCGCCGGCTCCGCCCGCGAGCAGCTTCCGTTGGACGACATCGGCGAGCTCAGGCGACCGGGCATCATCACCCTGTCGGGCCTGCACAAGCGCAAGGCGGTCGGCGACGTGATCACCGCGTTCGCCGACTTGCACCCGACGCTCCCCGAGTGGCATCTGAACATCGTCGGCGGCGGCCCGGACCGGGCGGAGCTGGAGTCCCGGGTCGACGGTCTCGGCCTCCGCGACTCGGTCCACTTCATGGGCTCCACGCTGACCCCGCGCCCCCTGCTCGACGCGGCCGAGATCTTCGCCACCGCTTCCTTGGCCGATCCCTGCCCGCTCGGAGTGATGGAGGCGCGGGTGGCGGGATGCGCCGTCGTCGGCACCGCCGTGGGCGGTATCCCCGAGATCCTGGAGCACGGTGCGGCGGGCCAGCTCGTGCCGTCGAGCGATCCCGTTGCGATGGCGGCCGCGCTGCGGACCCTGATGTCGGATCCGGAGACGCTCGCCGCCTGGCGCGCGAAGGCGCTGGCAGGATCGGACTACTTCAGCATCCGTCGCGTAGCAGGGGACCACGAGCGCGTCTACCGGTCGGTGCTCCGTACTTCCCGGCGCCGCGCGTCGGGAGGAACAACTTCGTCCGCCGCGTGAAGCCCGAGAAGGTTCACGCTCCACCTCACCAACGCCGGAGGTCGATCGGCCCGTGGGGACTTCGCTCTTCCCCGAGTCCCTATGACATGGGACCATAAGAACTGAATCTAACCACCATCGCCGTTGTCGGGCTTGTTGCGTTTTTGAGGACGTAACCCAGATCTGAAGCCGCTGGTTTCAAGTAGGGTCGGGCAATTTGATTCGGTGAGGTTGCGGTAGTGCCACGACGGTGCTCCACACGCGGTCTAATCGCTTCGGTCGGAACGTTGGAGGTGGTCGGACGGTCGAAGTAGGCCCGGGCGTCCATGTTCGTCGAGGTGAGTTTCAGCCGAGGTGTCATAGCTCCGTCAGCGCGAACACACTCTCAGCGTTTCGGGTGTCGCCAGACGTCCTCATCGATCCGGAGAATCTTCAGCCCATCAAAGCGGCGGGGTCCTCGATCAGCCTGCGACGGCTTCTCACCACGACAGTAGTGTTCAAAGTCGCTCACGACACCGCGAGGGCTTCAGCAACACGGATTCCGTGAGGTGGGCGACAACGACCGAGTTGCGCCGCATGAGACCCCGCGCCAACTGCTCGCCACCGGCGCGGCGCCGCCTGCGACCCCGCCCAGCGACTCCAGCAGCGAGCAGTAACGGACAACCAGGTGGTCAACACACCGCAAAGGAGTGAATATTCACACGACGCTAGGGAATCGACATTCGGCCGACGTTGACACCAGCCACACGATCTGACCGGCCGAGTAGGCCACTGCGCGCCAGCCTCACCAGCGACCCGCAAGACCGCCCCGCGACGAGACACCTCAACACGGCAGCCATATGAATTGCCCCAGGACTGATCTAGCCAGCCGTGTCCAAGTCAGTGCGCGAGCCTCCATCTAAGCGGGTCAGCGCGAGGTGCCCAGTCCTCCTACGCCAAGCCCTACGAATCGGTTCCTCGACAAAAAGAGTAGAAATCACCGCCATGACAATACTAAACGCCACCGCAGGCAGAGCACGCAGCCCTGAACGCATCGTTCCCAGCAGCCAAAGGCTTGGCCAGTGCCACAAATAAAGCGCATAAGAAATTCGACCCACAAAACGCAACGGCGGCAGCTCGAACACAAGAGATCCGGGAAGTATGGCGATGAGGAGAGAACCCGTAGCGAAAGCCGCAGCTATCGGTAGGACCGTGTTCCAGTGAGGTGTAACAGGGCCAAGGAGGATTGCTATAGTTACCACGACGCAGGCCACAAGTAGTGTTACGAGGCGAAGAGCCATAGATCGGATAGAAATCTGAAACATAGCAATCGCGCAACCGATTAGCAGTGCGTAGGCATTGGAAAGCACGAACGCATATGAGAAGTCCTCATTAACCTTGAGAAGCATAATCCTCAAGAGCAGCGACGCCCCGATCAAGGTTATCAGGATCACGGCTACAGTTCGGCGGCGAGGGACAAGCAGCCCCGCCAGCATAAAGGGCCATACGAGGTAAAACTGCTCCTCCACTGAGAGCGACCAGGTGTGGCTAAACAACAGGTAGTTATGTGCCACGTGGAAGAAGTCCTCTAAATAAAACGTCGCAGAGGCGACCCACTCAAAAAGGGGACCTGCAGCACCCCGACCATCTCGAATCAAGTACCATGAGCTAAATACCAGCTCAGCCATAACGAGGGCCGGCGCAAGCCTTGCAAGCCGATCTGTAAAAAACGCATGAAGGCCCACGTACCATTCCGACGGGCTCGCGCAATCAAGTTAGTAATCAAGAAGCCAGAGAGAACGAAAAACATCGTTACACCAACACCGCCGGCAGGAAGCTTCGCTGGAATGATACCGGCGTGGTTCGCGACCACAAGGATCACCGCAACCCCGCGGAGCCCATCGAGCGCGCGCCAATGTGGTCGCTCTGCTCCGAGCTGGGAGTCGGTCAACAACTGGTCAGGACCTGCCATGAATCGAGTCTATTCCTCGCGATGTTTCGTGCGCGTCAAATCACAGGGAGGTTACCTCCTCTCGTCAACTCACTATCCGTGTAGGCCCGTGTGACCGAAGCGGTCACTACGGGAACTACAAGATCTGGACTCAAAACATCATAGGTGAGTTGCGGCAATCACCGTGTCCCTCAAACGGGTAGAAATCGCATCCGTTTGTAAGCCGTATTCGCAAGAAGGAGGGCAACCACCTGGGCAATGGTGACCGCAACTTCGCTTGCCGCAAATCCGGCCGACAGACCGTCAGCACCATAAGAAAGACCCAAGACGATCATCAGAACAACACCCACTGCCGCACCGATTATGGTGCTTAAGAAAACGCTCTTCGTCATACCTAACGGAACAAGCACATGCCTGCCCGTCGACGTGTTGACGGATACCGCGAGAAAAGCGACACCATAAAAGATGCACGTCAGCGAGGGGGCCATGAGGTCAGGACCAAATAGTAGTTCGGTAAAGAAGGGTCCACCAAAAGCTAACACGGCGCCGCCAACGATTCCTAACACAGAATGAACGAGAAGCGCAGAGTTCATTCTCCAAGACAGAAGGCGTGTCTTACTAAGGCTATTGCTCTCTGCCACCCATCCTTGGAAGGCATTACCAAAAGCCTGTACACCAAAGAGGCTCACTCGGTAAATCTTGTCGGCGGCGCTGAATAAGGCGACGGACTTGGTCGAAACGACAACCGATGCAATTGTCACCGGACTGATACTATAAGATCCGGCAATGATTACGGTCAGTGTGTCCCGACCATTCTGCCGAATAGACTTCAGTATGGCCCACATATTGGGTACTCGGCTAGAAGCAAGATTACCTACTTTGACCGAATACAGAGCTATACCGAGCAGGGATCCGGCGCATACAATAATCGGGTAGAGATATATCTTACCGGTAAGAACAACTGTGGGAATGCAGGCAGCAGTAGCGACGATTCGCGGAAACACCTCATATTTCGCGATAAGCCCCGGGCGACCAAGACCGATCGAATACCAAGTTGGGGACATTGAGCCAAGTGCGACCGTGAGCGCCATGGAAGCCCCTGCAAGCAACTGACTGGGGGGGCACAGAGCTACTGCTGCGACGACTGCGGCAGGAACGGTAATAACGCCGACAATACTACGGCTGTAAAAACTCTGAGCGTATACTTCGGGGCGGAATTGAGGTTGCTGGGATGCGACCTTAGCTGGCCCGGTCAGTGTCCACCCCAGCGTGCCAACGATTGAAGCGAGGCCACCAATAGACTGACCGATGGCAATAGCTGCCCACCCACTAACTCCACCGACCCGGGCAATGATGGGTAGCAGAACTAGCGGCGCAAGGAGCGAAATTACTGGAAGAACTACAAATCCGGCAAGCCTTCGAAGAAACATTTCGGCTCCCTGCTGTCATGATCTCGATGATAAATGACCGTCAATGAAGCATCTTTTCACGTCTTTCCGGAATGTATCTCGCTCGGCCTCAACAATTACCTTGTAGCTGGCCTGGCCAAGTACGGCAGAGTCCAAGTTATTAAGAGTTGCGCGAACAACCTTCACGGCATTCTCGACATATGATCCGGATGTGGCGACCTTTTGCTCCCACGGTAGAGGCGTATCGCCATCAAAGGCCCCGGTGCCGCGACGCCCCACAATCGTGACTGCGCCGCACAGGACCGCCTCCCGGGGCATGCGATCCTTACCGGGGTGGTATCCCAGGTCCAAATATATTGCTGAGGTAAGAAGGGTTTCGACAACCTCATCCCGCGTCATCTTCTCTAAAGGTCGAAAGACGACGTCAGGCATGTACTTCATTACGACCGCAGTGACCCTTGCGGCCTTCTTGGGATTGTACGCCACAATGTCACCTCGAGCTGAGGCCGGAGCTACTATTCGGTCGGCGAAATTTGGTAAAGTCGTGTAATCAGTTAGTAATGTGGCGGTGATATCGAATTTGCTATATAGGTACGAAAGCGCATACTCGGACTGTGCAAGATGTTCGACGTCTCTAAGCAAACGATAGTCGCCTCGCAGGCGTCGCTTAACCTGTCGGACTAGCGCGCGCACCTGTCCCACTAAGGGACGTTGAGCACGAGTACCGTCTGCGGCCCAGACGTTGTACCTAGACCGCTCATCTTTAACTAGAGGTGAATTGTCAATGCTGAGCCACCAGCAGAAGCGATCTGCAGAAACGAACCTTCGAAGCAGGTGGATCGACATCTCCGAAGCAATTATCGCATTACCGGTATCGTCTGACGGCCAGGCAACTTCTGGCGCATTGTATTTTTCATAGGCCGCGGCGCGGGCGTTCTGGGCTGTACCCGGCCTAGGAAAGAGGTATGCCTGTTGCCCCATCTCCCTGAGCGTGTGAACAAGCTGGTGCAATGCCTCCGGGCCGCCGGTTTGGTCCCCCCTTGGATACATCACATATATTTTTTTGTAATTGCCGTGTTGGCGAGAGGCGGTCGTCGGAAGTTCATCGGGACTTACTTCAGGTGGCACGGACAAATCCTTACACTATCCGCGGGGCGGAGCAGGCCGACCCCGCGGACACACGTGACTCGCTGAACGTGCGCCCATCCGGCCGAGCTTGTTGAGGCAGCAGCCGTACTCTCTCACACGCGTGTTGCGCTCATGGGCGTGACCTCAACGCCGCCAGCTCGCTTGAACTGGTTGCGGTTGATACGGGTAGCGCTGGTTGCGATGAACCGGTCACGCCTGTGGCTAGCTGTGCTCCCTCGTCGGCTACGGCGTGGTAGCTCGTGTGCGGATCCAAGATGATCGGCGCTGAACCCAACGTGCGTGGGCCACGCTAGAGCACGACGACGGTGTGCCTGCATGTGCAGCATCGCCTGCTCGAACGGCAGCAGGTCGGTGAGCGGCTTCTCGGAGTGCACGGCGTACCGATTGTTCTGAGACGATTCAGGAGCACAAAATCGGGTTCGAGTGTTCTATGGACAGAGCGCTCCCCCGTGATCCTCTCAGTGGGTTCGCGAAGTGAAACGACTAGCCCCGCGGCGGCGTGCGCGCCGTGGCGGACTATCTGCGGGGGCGTCCCAGCAGACGCAACATTTGAAGGCGAAGTCCGCAACGCCCCGCCACTCTGTCGGTCCTCGGACGAGTCGCCCATAGGCTCAGTGCGCCGACACCTCGGCCGATGAGGATGGATCCCGTGCCAGTCCTGATGATTACGCCGACGCTGTCCGGAAACTCGCTCGGTCGTACCTACTGCCTGTATCTGCTCTGCCAAGCGCTGGGTTGGGCGAGTGAAACGTGGTCTTCCTCGGGTGACTCGATCTGGGGACCGCTCGCGTCGGAGCCGTTCGCGGCCACCTGCCACCGGGCCGCCGGACCACGGACCGCGGTGGTCCAGACGCTCGTCGACCGGGCCCGAGACGTCGACCTGATCATCGCCGTCAAGCCGCTACCGGAGTCGCTGGGGCTGGCCGCCGAGGTCAGCCGGGCGACCGGCATGCCGCTGCTCGCCGACATCGACGACCCCGACCTCGAGGCGCTTCGCGCCGATGGCAGGCCGATCCTTCAGTTGGCCAAGCGGGTGCTGCGGCCTCGGGTCATGGCACGAGCAGCCTCGATGCGAGACCTCGCCCTCAGCTCAGCACGGATCGTCAGCAACCCGGAACTCCAGCGCCGCTACGGCGGCACCGTCATACCGCACGTCCGACCGATCGCCGCCGCGTCCGCTACTCGCGGATCCCGCGCGGGCGTCGAGGTCGTCTTCGTTGGCAGTATCCAGCCGCACAAAGGTATCGGCGTGCTGCGCGGAGCACTCGGGCGGCTCGCGGACGAAGGGTTCCGTCTCACCATCACCGCTGATCCGCCCGAGGATGCGCACCCGTGGGAGGACTGGATCGGACGCACTTCGATGGAGGAGGGGATCCGGCTCGCAGCGAACGCAGACATCGTGGTGATCCCCAGCCTGAACACGACGTGGGCGCGGGGCCAGCTGCCCGTCAAGCTGGTCGACGCGATGCTCAGCGGCACCGCCTCGATCGTCTCGGATGTGCCGCCGCTCCCCTGGGCAATTGGCCCGGACGGAATCGTCGTTCCGGCCGGTCGGGTCGACGCGCTCGCCGACGCACTTCGCTCGCTCGGCGACGAGAAAGTCAGGGTGTCCTACGGCCGGTTACTCCGCGACTACGGGGAGCGGCTTTACACGATCGACGCGAATACCGCTGCGTTCGCGGCGGCGTGCGAATTGGCACGGCCGGCTGCCGCCAGGTGATTCGGGCCGGCTGCGGCCGCTCCTCGCAGGTACCCGGCATCCATGCCAGGGAACGAGACGTCCTCCGCCGATAGCGTGAAGCATGCTCTGCATCGATAGATCCGACCTGAGCAAGCCACTTCAAGCGGTCCGTTGGGGCCCGACGGCGGGAGTGACATGCCGGTAATGAATCTGCGCGACGCAGCCGATCTCGATGCAGCAAGTTCACCCGTCAGCGAGTGCGACGTGTGCATCGTCGGCACCGGACCGGCCGGCGCGACGCTGGCCGCCGAGCTGTCGGGCAGCGGCCTGCGCGTCACCCTGCTCGAGAGTGGCGACGTCGACCGACGCCACGAGAACGACGGCCTGAACGAGGTGGAGAATGTCGGGCGCCCGCGTCAGCCCGACCAGTGGGAGGTGCGCAACCGGATCCTGGGGGGCAGTTCCCACACCTGGGGCGGCCGATGTGCGCCGTTCGACGACATCGACTTCGACCGCCGCCCGTGGGTGCCGCTCTCCGGCTGGCCGGTCGGGCCGGACGACCTCGCTCCATATCTCGATCGGGCGGCGCCGCATCTGGGGCTGGCCATGGGGACCGGATTCACCGACGACCGCTTCTGGCGGATCGCGGGCCGGACACCGCCCCCGAGTCAGCCCGACCCGACACAGGTGCTGCCGTTCTTCTGGCAGTACAGCCGTGACGACGCGGAGTCCTATCCGTACGAGTACATACGGTTCGGTCGCAACCTTGTCGCACGACTCGGCCCGAACGTCACCCTCGTCACGGGCGCGACCGTCGTCGAAATCGAGACCAACGGCGACGCCCGGGTCGTCCGAGGCGTCATTGTCGCCGCACCGAACGGACGCCGCACGACAGTGGCTGCCCGGACGGTCGTGCTGTGTGCCGGTGGGATCGAGAACGCCAGGATACTGCTGCTGTCCGACTCCGTCGCGCCGAACGGACTCGGCAACGACCGCGGGCTGGTCGGTCGACACCTGATGGATCATCCCCGTGGTTCGATCGGATCCTTCGATATCAACGGCTCGGCGGCCGTGCAGCAGCGTCTGGGGCGCTTCACCGCCCGCGGCCACCTGTTCCGCGCTGGCTACCGCCTGAGTCCCGAGCTGCAGCGGTCCGAGGAACTGTTGAACTGCAGCGCCTGGTTGGGTGAGGTCATAGCGCCCGACGATCCCTGGAGCGCGCTGCGGAGCGTCGTGCGCGGAGGTCCCGACCGTGTCCGCGGCGTCGGTGCCCTGATGCGAAACGCACCGCTGCTGGCCCGTGGTGTCAAGCAGCATTTCGTGGAGCGGAACGGCGTGCCGCGCAAGCTGCAGGCGCTGACCCTGGACTGCATGGTCGAGCAGCGGCCCGACCCCGACAGCCGAGTGACGCTGTCGAAGCGCCGTGACCAGTTCGGCGTGCGGATCCCGCGCATCGACTGGCGGAAGCACCCGGAGGAGTCGCGCACCATGCGGCGCATGGCAACGGCGCTCGAGGCCGGCTTGACCGGTCTGGGCCTGCCCGCACCGACGCTTCCCGACTGGATCCGCGACGGGGCCGAGATGCCCACATCGTTCACGGACGTCGCACACCCCACCGGCACGACTCGGATGTCCGACGATCCCGCCACCGGTGTGGTCGACCGGCACGGCGCCGTGCATGGTGTCGCGGGTCTCTACGTTGCCGGCAGCTCGGTCTTCCCGACGAGCGGCCACAGCAACCCCACGCAGATGATCGTCGCGATGGCGGTCCGGCTGGCGGATCGGCTGCGGGAGCAGGCGGCCGATCGCCGGCCGCTCACCGTCCAGCAGGAGCAGGAGCAGGAGCATCGGACCGTCCTGCTGACGGGCGCGACCGGACGTATCGGTGGGGTCGTGCTGACCGAGTTGCTCGATCGGGGCTATCGGGTGCGGGCCACCACGTCCCGCGAGCTGCCGCAGGGCCGGGCCGGCGTCGAGTGGCGCGCGTTCGACCTGCTCACGGCAACCGAGCATGAGTTCGACGAGTTGGTGGCGGGCTGTGACGCCGTCCTGCACCTCGCCGCCGAGATCGGCCGGATGGAGGTCATGCCACGGGTGAACACCGACGCCACCCGACTGCTGGCCGAGGCCGCGGAACGGGCCGGGGTGGCGGCGTTCTGCTACACGAGCAGCGTGTCGGTGTACGGCAGTGGCCGCACCCGGACGATGGCGGAAGACGCGCCGGTGCTCACCGCAGACCATGACGAACGGTCCGAGTACTGGGCGCTCGATTACGTGCGGGCCTACGGGAGGACGAAACTCGCCGGCGAACTGGCCATCCACGCCCAGGCGCGATCGACCAGGTACGTGATCCTGCGGCCGGCTGTCGTGGTCGACGTAGCCCAGATCGTCGCGATCCGCGACTGGAACCCGATCAAGCGGGTGCTCGCCGCGCACCGGCATGCCCATCACGTCTACGTCCGTGACGTGGCCGACGTGCTGATCTGGGGCATGGAGCGCGGGCTGGCGGGCATCGGTGATCCCGGCGCCGTCGAGACCTTCAACGTCGCCGAGGACGAGTTCCCCGAGCCCACCCACGCAGAGTTCCTGCGCCGCGCGTTCGCTGCGAGCGGGGACCCCCGGTTCCGGGTGCCCCGCGTCCCCGGGATCGCGGATTGGGCCCACGACTTCATCCGCTTCCGTTCCCTACCACTGCGCAACCCGCTCTGGCGGATGCGGTTTCCGAGCGACCGGCTGCATGCGGCGGGCTACCGGCTGCGCTTCGGCATGGCGCACGCCAACGGGCTCGCCCTCCGCGACATCAGCGCATCGACGCAGGGCAGCGACTCCGGCAGACACTGACCGTACTTAACGGGCCGGCGCGCCCCGAGACCGAGATCACGACTCGGCCGATGTGGGGAATGCCTCGGTCAGTGGGTGGAGCGGTCGACCAGTGCCTGGGTCCACTTGCGTCGACGGTTGAAGGTGGTCTGGTCGTACCGACGGTGGATGACGCGCCGGGCGAGCGGCACGGGGACGATCAGGACCACGACGCACCAGGCCATGATCAGGATCCGCTGGCGCATCGGCTCGTGGCCCACGCCGAACGGCACGAGCAGGGCGTTGCGCAGCATACGGAAGCGGCTGTCCCCGGGCAGCCGTGAGTCACCCGGACGCAGGCGGGCGGACGCGATCCGCAGCTGCAGCAGACTGCGGCTGCGGAACAGCGCGGACCGCTCCGGATCCTCGACCCGACCGAGCAACCGGAGCCCGTAGGCGTGCCGCAGCCTGGCGCGCTCGACGCGTCCGGTGAAGAGGGCGTCGTTCCGCAGCAGATTGCTGACGTTGTCTCCGTGCACGCGGTAGAGCACGAGTGGTCGGGGAAGTGTGATCACGTCACCGAGCAGCGGCGCCGCTTCGAGGCAGTACGAGTCTGCCGCCGGGCCCGTGGAGCCATCGAGTGGAAAGATCCGGTCCAGAAAGGATCGGGCATACGCGTTTCCCGACCCCGGCGGAGTGGGATAGGACGCCGAGACGGTCGCCCACCGACGGATGAGCTCCGGGCTGGGTGGCACCGCGTAGTCGGGGAACACCGACCCGATGATGCGGCCTTCCGCGTCGATCCGGGCCATCTGCACCTGGTACTTGCTGGCCCCGGGCCGCCAGGCAGCCGCAATCTCACGGGCGATGGCGGGTGTGAGCATATCGTCAGAGTCGAGAAAGATCACCACATCTCCCGTGGACGCCGCAAACCCGCGATTCGCGGCTACCCGCTGGGTCGAGTTCTCCTGATGGAGCACCGTCACCCGGTCGCGGTACCGCTCGATCACCGCCCTCGAGCCGTCGGTCGACCCGTCGTCCACCACAATCACCTCGACGTCGTCCCAGTCGACGGCGAGGGCGCTCTCGATCGCCTGCGCCACGTACTGCTCGTAGTTGTAATTCGAGACGATCACGCTCAATCGCCGGAAGATGTCTGTGGCGGCGTCGTCGCCCTTCGTGACCGTGCTCCGCTCGATCATCGGAGCACCCTCCGTACCGTGGCGAACGCGGGCCTGACTGCTCCCCCGAGGACGCTTTTGACCCCCGACTGAACCCGGGGAGGTTCGGTGAGTCGGACGCGAGCGAATGAGCTCGCCGCCTCGGCATCCCGCTGTGTGACCGCGTGGCTCAGCACCCCCAGACACAGCCAGGTCAGCCCCGTCGGATCGCCGAGATCTGGCGCCGAGATGATCTTGCTGATGAGCAGCGAGATGAACGCCCACATGACGGGGCTCACCGAGCGGATCGGAGCGGCCTGGACCAACACGACCGCCAAGGCGACGATGAACAGGGCGGTGCCGACGATGCCAGTCGTGCTGAGCAGGGCGGCGAGAAAGGAGGAGGGTCGATTGCTGCCGAGGCCGACGCCGAGACCGAAGGTCTGCAGTACGAGGCCGTAGGAGAAGTTGTCGGCGAACGACCGCTGGTCGTAGGACGTCGAATCCACCTTCTCGCCGAGGGTCGTCGCCAGCGCGTTCGCGAGCGTCGGCAGCGCCAGCACGAGCATCGATCCGGCGACACACATCACGACGATCAAGCCAGGACCGACGCGCAGGCCGCTGAGGAAGAACCGGACGCCGAAGAAGCCGAGCGCGAGCAGGGCCAGCAGCAGACCGGAGATGATCAACGTGGTCGCGGTCGATACCGCCGCGTTCCAGATGGCGCATCCGAGTACTACGACTGCACCCGTCCGGAGCCGGCCGCGGCTGCGGGGCAAATACGCGACCAGGAAGGCGATCGTGGCCAGCGAGACGGTCGCGAGCGCGGCGGGCTCGGGAAAGATACCCCGGAAGCGTTCGGCGCCCCCGGGGGCACTGTCGATGTAGCGGAACGCGGGCGAATTGTCGAAGACCCCCACTGGAAAGGGGACGCCGAAGTCGCGACCGAGCAGCGCCCAGAAGCTGAGCAGCGTCGAAGCGATGAAGACCAGACCGACCGCGTCTATCGCGGTCGCCCGGTCGCGAGCGACCAGGGCGACCGCGGCGACGGCGATCGAGAGGTACGCCAATTGGGCGATGTTCGAGGTCGCCGGCTGTATGGCGCTATTCAAGAAGTGGATCGCCCCGATGTCCGGACCGGTCACAGCCATCCCCTCGAACAGCACCGGAGCGATCAAGGTGATCATCACACTCCAGAGTCCGAACAGCACGAGTGGCTGCAGACCGGCAACAGGCGGGAGCATGTCAGCCAACCGATCGCGGGGCCGCAGCGCGCGGAGCGCGAATGCGACTATCGCGAACAGTGCGACGAAGTCGAATGTCGGCACGGCGATATCGCCCAGCACCAGTGCCGCGCCCGCAGGGGTCGCTCCGGACAGGGCCAGGGCACGGGGCCAGCCGAGTCGGGTTCCGCCACCGAGCACGACGAGTACCAGGGATGTGATGGTCAGCACTGTCATGCGGCGCCCTGGTGCGTCGGGCGTCCGCGGGGCGACGGCAACCAGGTTCTCCGCATGGCGCCGCCCTTCCCGCCGACCAGTGCAGAGAACCCCTCCGCAAGCCTCGCGTGAGCGGTCGCCTGCGACGATCCATGTATAGCGGACGCAGCGGCCGAATGAGCTACGAGACGGACCGCCCGCCTTGACGACGGCGCGACGAGGGACGTCACGAATACACCCGCACCCAATCGACGTACATGTCCGAGACACCACCGGTCGGGCGGAGGTCCACCGGCCAGCCCCCACCGCTCGCCAGGTTCAGCAGAAAGAAATAGGCGTCGTCGGCGTTCGTCGGTCCCGACTCGTGCGTCGCGAGATGGCCGTCGATGAAGAAGTCGGTGCCATCGGGTGTGATGCCGACGCCATAGGTATGCCATTGCAACGACCAGTCGCCGAGCTGCGCGGGCTTGATGCAGCGGACCGTCGACTGCTTACTGGTGTAGCTGTGTACTGAGTGACAGCTGCTCTTGGTGTCCGTGCCATATAGCTCGACCGCGTCCACTTCGCCACTCGGCGCCTTGGAGTCGACCAGCGTGCTGTTCGAGAGCATCCAGAACGCCGGCCAGGTGCCGAGACCCGGAGCGCCCAGCATGCGCGCCTCGAAGTAGCCGTACTGCGCGGACGTCCCGCCGCCGCCGACCGCGGCCGACGAAAGCATGGCGCCGATCTGGGTGCGGTCGTACCCGAACGGGTCCGCGCGACCGTCGGCGGGTGAGAGGCGCATGCGCAGGTAGCCGCCGGGAATGGTGCCGATGTTGCCCGTCTTCCACTCCGGGTTCTCGAACATCGCGCCGCCGAACTCGGCCGGCCCCTTGATGGTGGGCTTGGTAGCGGCATAGGCGCTGGTCGCTCCGCTGCGCGTGATCGAGAGCGGACCCGAGAAGTCGTCACTGTAGAGCAGGGTCCGTCCCGGAACGGGATGCGCCGCCTCAGACGCCGACACGCCACCCAGGTTGACGAACTGCACGGCGAGGGGCCGCTCGATGCTGTCCGCGCGGACGTCCAATGTAATCGGACCCTGGGGTAGCCGGGCGGTGTCGAGAGTGAACCGCGCCAGACCGGTCTTGCTGGCCGTGCCCTGTGCGACCGTCTGTACCGCGCCCTGGTCCGTCGCTCCGGGAAGAGGCACCCACGTCGATACCGCGTAGCCACGGCTCGGCGGGGCGGACACAACCACCTCCGCCCTGCCTCGGACGGCATCGCCGACCGACGGGCACAGCAGCCGTAGCGCGGACGATGCGGTGTTCGGCGCCGTCACCCCGTTGCACGTCGCCGCATCGATCAGTTCGAGATCCGCACCTGCCCTCTTCACCTGCTCCGGCGGGGTGGATCCCGTATCGAACGCCGCGAACTCCTTCAGGCCGACATCCGCCTGCTCCATTTGAAACCGCACCGATTTCACGACCCGCGGCGCGAATCCGATCGTCGTCGGCATGCCGGTATCGCCGCGCACTGCGCCGACCGTCAGTTGCGAACCGTCGGAGAACCGCAGATCGCCCCTCGTCGGCCCGTTGGCGCTCCGGGACGGGCCGTAGAGCTGGACGCTCGTCAGCGTCTGCGGGGTTGGCCAGCGGAGCTCGACCCAGGGTCGGTCGTCTCCCGGGGCGGAGGACCAGCCAGCCCCTAGCGCTCCGGTTGACAGCCGAGCGGCACCGTCTACGAGACCCTTCGCCGACCCGCCGCTCATCGAGGAGGATGCTCGTGGCTGTGCCGATGCTGCGGCATCGCCGCCCGTGGTCACCGGAGCGGAGCCCTGCCGGTCGATCGCCAGTGACGCGAGTCCCACCGTCGCGGCGGAGCCGCGCACCGCGGTGACCGTGATGACGGCCTCTCGGACGGTACGAGCAGGAAAGTGGACGCCCACGTCGCCGGTCGAGTCGGTCGTGAGCATCAGCGTCGATCCGTCGCTGAAGCTCGCCATTGCGCTTTGGATCGTCGATCGCGCAGGTGCACGCCATGCGATCCGATTCACCGTCGTCGGCCTGGACCACGTCATGGTCAATGTCGTGCCGGCCGCCTGTCCGATACTGCTCCAGGCCACGGAGCGATCGCCGCTCGATGTGCCGTTCAACAGCGAGCTCGCACCGGTTCCCCGAGCAGTGGACGACGCGGACAACTGCACCTTGGGCGTCACGAGCAGTGCTGCGAGGCCGACCGCCACGAGCACGACGACAACGAGTACGGCTACCAGCGCCTCCGGCCAGCGCCTACGGCGAGTGGCCTGCGTATCGTCGTCCGAGTCGAGAGCCGCGATCCGCTCGAGAACGGTCAACGGAGCACGCTGCTCATCGCCCTTGCGCGGCACTGAGATCTCCTCACCCGCCCTGCTGCGGGAATCGAATCCTGGACTTCGCCCGTTGCGGGGTAGGACTGCTCGCATTGGACGAGCCCGCCCCGAAGGGCGATGCCGTCATGCGGTCGCGATCACGCCGCTCGGCATCACCATGTCGCCGCGTCGCACGTTGTGCAGAATCACGGCTGGATTCTCCACGCCGACACCCTGCAGCATCTCGAGACCGAACACGAGGTCGCTGCGCGAGGTATGACGGGCGTCGACCACGGTCACGGTGGCATCGGCGATGCTCGCGATGATGGCGGAGTCGGATCGCGCGAGCAACGGTGGACACGCGAGTAGCACCGCGTCGAAGCTTTCGGCGAGCAGCGCCACGGTGTCGCGCATCGCCCGGGTGCTGAGCAGTTGCGCGGATCGGCTGGATGGCGCGCCGGGCGGCAGCGTGGCCATGTTCGCCAGCGGTCCCTTCACCAACACGTCCCCCAACGCGGCCCGTCGCTCCAAGACGTCGGCGAGCCCCGGCCGGGTCCCGCCGGCATCCCGCCCCGCCCGGCCCCGGACAGGCTCGGGCCGCAGGTTCGCGTCCACGATCACGACCCGCAGTCCGCTCTCCGAGATGGCGCGGGCCAATTCGACCGCGACCTCGGTGGAGTCGCGGCCGGCCGTCACCGAGGCGATCGCGACCGAGTGCAAGGTCGACGTGCCTGGACGCAGGCTCGCCCGCAACGTGCGGAAGACCTCTCGACGGCTGTCGGTCATCGATGGTCGACGGCCCAGCCGCCGGCGCATGGGGACGATGGCGGACGGCAGCCTGCCGATCGTGGAGGCGAGGTCACGTGGACTGCGTACGCGGGTATCGAGCACCTCTGCCAGCACGATGAGGATGATCCCGAGCGCCAAGCCCGCGCCCGCACCCAGCACGGCGTTCCGAACTGGACTGGCGCTGATCGACGATGCGTTCTGTTGGGCGGCCTGTACCACCTGGACCGCGACCGGAGAGCGCGTGGAGGCGGGTGCCACATCGAAGGTGCGGACGGCAGCATTCAGTGATGTGGCCACCGCGTTCGCCCGCTGGGCCGCGAGCTTCGGATCGTCCGCCGTAGCGGTGATCGCGATGATGGCCGTCCCGGCCTGCGCTGACGCGGTGACCGATCTGGCCAGTTCCTCGGCCGACGAGGACGTGCCTAGGGTCGCGGCGGCACGGTCGAGGACGCTCGCAGTCGTCGCCAGCTGCGCATAGGTACCCGCCCTGGCGATCGCGAACTGGTTGCCGAGCTGCAACTCGGCGATCGAGGACGACGGCGTCACCACAAGCGCGCTGGCGGTGGATTGGAAGACGGGTGGCGTGCGCAACGTCAACAGCCCGGCCGCGACGGCACCGATGACCATGACGAGCGGCAGCACCCACCAATTGCGGCGAAGTACGCGCAGGTAGTCGTGCAGGTTCACGTTGCCGGTCTCCCAGTCGTCACAGGGACGGAGCAGGTCCTCGCTCGGCGCCCGTTGGAAGGACGACCCTTCCGGAAATCGCAGGCTAACAGAAGGGCACCCTTACGAACGGAACTGATCGGCCCGAGTCGGGTCCGCACCGTCCGAGACCGTGAGGCCGATGGGCGGCGACTGCCATGCTGACCTTCATGTCGGGGCTCAGGATCGCGCACGTGACGAACTCGTTCCGCGCCGACGGGACGGGCATCACGAATCTGCTCACGGACCTCGCGGTCACCCAGGCGCAGCGCGGGTATCGAGTCATCGTGCTCTGCGACGGCGCCGACGATGTCATGCGGGCACTCGCCGCCACCCACGCGATCGAGGTCGTCGAGGACGTGTGGTCGAGTTCGCCCGCTCGACTGTGGTCATCGGCGAACCGAGTTGCGCCACTATTGGGCGCAGCCGACATTGTGCACGTCCACACCGTGCGTGGGGCCCTCGTATCAATGGTCGCGTCGCCAATCGGTCATGCGACCAAGTCGGTAGCGACCATCCACAACCCGTACCAGCGCTCGGCGGCCGGCATGTACACCGCCGCGCGCATCGTGGCGATCAGCGCAGCCGATGACCGGTCGATCCGTCGCCAGCTGGCTGGCACCCGACGACCGGTCATCGTGCGAAACGCGATCCTCGGCAGCCCGCGGATGCCCCGGTCAACACCCGAGCCGGTCACGCTACCGCCGGACTCCATCGTCTTCGTGGGAGCGCTGACCGAGCGCAAAGGGGTCGACGTACTCCTTCGTGCAATGGTGCAGGTGCGGGTTGCCGTACGAAGCGCGCAGCTGGTCGTCGTGGGGAACCGCGACAATCCTGGGATGGAGGCGCTCGTCGATGAGCTGGGCCTCGATCCGGCCGTGCGGTTCACCGGCTTCGAGTCGGATCCCCGCCGGTACATCGCCTCGGCGGCGGTGTTCGTTCTGCCATCCCGGGCCGACGGCTTCCCCCTGGCGCTGCTCGAGGCGCGGTCCTGCGGCGTGCCGATCGTCGCGACCGACGTGGGCGGTATCCCCGAGGCTCTCTCGGACGGGACGGCCGGACTGATGATCCCACCCGGGAACGAGGACGCCCTGGCCGATGCCCTCACTCGCGTGCTGACCGACGCGGCCCTCGCCAAAGAACTGCGTGCTGCGAGTAAGCGGGGACTGCAGACGATGACCGTGGACCGTATGGCGGACGACTACGACGCCGTCTACTCGGGACTCCGCAATCGGCGGCGCGGCCGGTGACGGAGCGGGTTCCCGCGACAGCACCGGCGAGCAGCTTCCGCCGGTCGATGTTCTTCATGACCGGTTCGAGTGTGCTGCTGCCGGTCGTCGGACTCGCGAGCGCTCCGATCCTCGCCTATGGTCTCGGCGTCACGGGGCGCGGCACGGTCTCGGCCGCGGGCGCGCCCAACACACTGCTGGTCGGAGTCGCGACCCTCGGGCTGCCGGAAGCGTTGACGTTCTTCCTCGCAAAGCAGCCCGAGTTCACGCGCCGCGCTCTCGCCTGGTCGTCGCTGTTCGCCATTCTCTTCGGACTGATCTGCTTCGCAGTGACCTGGGTTGCACTGCCGTTCCTGTCCGCGGGCAGCCCCGAACTCGCCGGATTGATCCTGATCAGCACGGCTCTGGCGCTACCGCAATTGGTCGTGAACCTCTTGCGAGGCGCCGCTTCGGGGCGACAGATGTGGGGGACGGTTGCGGCCGAGAAGCTGACGAGCCCTCTCGTCCGGCTCGGAGCGCTGCTCGTCCTGCTGGTCACCGGACATCTGACGGTACTGAACGCCGTGCTCGTGATCAGCATCGGGTCCGCGATCAGCGGGATCGTCTACCTGCGGCTGTTCACCCGCCCGGCGGAAACCGTCGGCACGGCCCCGATAACCGGCTCCCTCGCCAGGTCCCTACTCGGCTTCGGCGGGCGAGTGTGGCTGGGCGCGGTCGCGAGTGTGCTGCTGGCTCGAATCAGCCAGCTGCTCTTCGCGCCGCTCTCGAACGTTCACGAGCTCGGCCTCTTCGTTGTCGGTATCACCATCTCGGACGTTCCACTTATCGTCGCCCTCGCGATCAAGGACGCGCTCTACGGCGTCAACAGCCGCTCGGCCGATGCGACGCAGTTGATGGCGACGACCAGGATCACGCTTCTGGTCGCCGTCACCGGCTGTCTGGCATTGGGGGCGACGCTGCCGCTGTGGATCGGGGTCCTGTTCGGACCAAGCTTCAGCGCCGCCGTTGTTCCGACCTGGATCCTCATGCTCGCCGCCGTCGTCAGCATCCCCGGGCTTCTCGCGGCATCGGGTCTGGCGGCGTGGGGACGGCCCGGGCTGCGCAGCGTCGGGCTCGCCGTGACCCTGGTCGTCAATATCGGAGCGTTCGTCGTACTCGTGCCGCCATACGGCGCTGTGGGCGCTGGCCTGGCGGGGCTGACCAGCGGTCTGTTCTCGAGCGCCTTCATGGTGATCGCCGCCGCCCGCCTGATGCATGGTTCGGTCGGCGACTTCGTGGTGCCGCGACACGAGGACGTCTCGAGAATCCTCCACGAGGGGCGACGGATGGTAGCCAGGTTGCGGCGCTGACCGGAAGCGGTTGGGCGCTGCCGCCGTACGCAGGGTCGATCTCAGCCCCAGGGTGACGGACTGATCAGGTGGTCCTCGACCAGTCCGGCAGGATCGCGGTACTCCTTCGTGGTCGGGCCCGGGAAGCCACCGCGTGCCGAGAGGCCGATATACGCGAGGTATTCCTGAGTGTGCTCGCCTCGCTGGGCCGTGTCGTCGGCCTTCGTCGCGAAGCTCGAGAGGAACTTCTGGTGCAGGAGCGCACCGGAGACCATGGGCTTGGCTGCCAGCTCGTTGAGCCGGAGCGGCCACAGTTGGTGCGACGACTTGAGGTAGGCGTATCGCCGCCGCCATCTGACGAGCGGGATCTTGTTCAGCGCGGGTCCCTCCTGCCGATCGGCGAAGAACGCCCGTCCGCGCACTCCGCCCTTGACCCAGGTCGTCCTCGACATCTGCTCGTATTGCCGCTCATACCCGCTCGCGTCGTACAGTCGGCACACGCTCAAGGGGTCGACGCCCCGGCGGTATTCGTTGTCGCCCACCGCCTGATCGCTGTAGAGGTCGACCATGAGGCAGGGCAGCCCGGCCTGACCGTGGGCTTCGAGCACGGTGATGAGCTCGGGCAGCGCGCGGGTCGTGCTGCCTGCGTAGACCAGGAACTCGTCCGCGTCCACATAGAGGGTCCACTTGCCCGCACAATATTTGGTCAGGACCCGGTTGACCCAGTCATTGCCATATCGGGCCGAGCCATAGGAGCCGTCGGCGCGGAGCAGAGACACCTGGGCCCGCTCTCGAATCACCGCATCCAGGTCGTCCGTCGATCCGTTGTCGATCAGGATCACGTGCTGTACGCCGAGCCGGGCGTAGTAGTCCAAGAAGTAGGGCATCCGATCCGCTTCGTTCCGCACCATCACCACCGCGACGATGTCTGCCGTGCGCAGCCCATCGCGCAGCACGACGGCTCGCACCTGATGTGCCTTGAGGACGCGGCGAAGGTGTGCTTTGGCGACCTCGGCCAGCGAAAACACCATGCGTCGAGCACGGGTCGCGCTGATCGGCGGCAAATTGGTCGTCACGGTCTCCGACGTCTGGGGAGAGACTCCGGCGCGGCGCGTGGGGATGAAACGTGACCGGCTCATGGTCGCTCTCCACGGCGCGTTCAGGGTCGCCGGTCAGACGGTATCAGGCGGGTGGCGCCCAGACCGACCCTGCAGGAGCGTCAAAGTTGCAGGAACCGCTCGGGTTCAATGGCCCGCGAACGGTATCGGCCAGCGCGAGCAGGTCGTCGAAACCGCTTGCGATGACGGACGCGACCGTCAGACGTAGACCTTGACTGAGTCGACGTAGAGGTCGGCTACGCCGTTCGTGCCCGAGAGGTGGATCGGCCAGCCGCCACCCAGCGCGAGGTTGATCATGAAGAAGTAGGGATCGGACCGCTTCACGAGGCCCTTGATCGTCGTGGTGGGCGTGCCGTCGATGTAGTAGACCGTGGCGGACGGCGTGATGCGGACGCCGTAGGTGTGCCAGGCGAGCGCCCAGTCGGCGAAGCCGTTCTGGCCCGAGCACCGCACCGCCGACCCGTCCGTGTGCTTTCCGTAGTTGTGCTGTGACTGGCAGCTGCCCGCGGGGTTCGTGCCGTAGAGCTCGACCGCGTCGACCTCGCCGACGGCGGACACCTTCTCCACCAGGTTGCTCTCCGAGAGCATCCAGAACGCCGGCCACGTGCCCTCGCCGGCCGGGGCGAGCATCCGGGCCTCGAAGTACCCGTACTGCGCCGAGAATCCGGATCCGCCCGTGTGCGCAGAGGAGATCATGCCGCCTGTGGAGGTACGACCCCAGCGGTTCGGGTCGGACTTACCGGGTGCCAGCGGCGCGGTGCGGATGCGCAGCCAGTCGTCATTCAGGGTGGTGAGGTTGCCGGTGTCCTTCGTCGGCTGGGCGAATATCGCCTCGCCGAACTCGTCGCTGCCGCCCAGGACCGGCTTCGCGGACGCGTACCGGGCGCCGGCGCCGGACCGTGTCGCGGTCACCGGCGACGCGAAGTCGTCGGAGTAGGCGAGGGTCATGTTCTTGGTGAACGCCGGCGAGGAGCCGCGAGCGGCGACACCTGATCGGTTGACCACCTGGACGTAGAGCGGGCGGGCCGCGCCGACTGCCGTCACCCGCACGGCGGTCGGGCCATGTGCCAGCTTCGTCATCGGCACGCGCAGTGTGGCGCGTCCGGTTCCGGAGATCGTTCCCGAAGCGATCTGCCGCACGGTGCCGCCCCGTCCGTCGTCGCCTGGCAGGAAGGCGCTCACCGAGAGCGCGGCGCCGCTCGGCCCGGCGACGACGACGGTCGCGGCGGCACCCACGGAGAACCCCGGCGAGGGGCACAGCAGCTTCAGTGCCGGCGTGCCGGCGGTGGCCGCCGAGCGGGCCGGAACGGCGCAGGCCGAGGCCGGCTTCGCGGTCGTGGCGAAGGACGGCGTGCCCGACGGCGACCACTGGGGCGGGGTGGTCCCTGCCGCGTAGGCGGTGAAGCGAGCCACGGAGGCGCTCGAGCCGGCCGCGATCGCGGTCACGGTGAACCGGACCGATCTGGTGCTGCGCGGCGTGAAGGCGACGGTCGTCGGTGCGCCGCCACTCGGCTCCAGCCCGCCCACCAGCACGGTGCTGCCGTCGTCGAATCGAAGCAGCCCGGAGCGCACGGAAGTCTCGGCGTTGGCGGCCCCACCGAAGAGCTGCACGCTGGCGACCCGCACCCGCTCCGGCCACTCGATCCGCAGCCACTGGCCCGCGCCGGGACGGCCCGCCACCCACGACGACACCCCCGCGGAGCGACTCCGAGCGCCGTGGACGACGAGCGCTGCGCGACCCGAATGGCCGGTGGCGCTGCTCGAGGCGGCAAGCCGGACGGCTGGGGCGGCCTCGGCGACGGACGCCTGTGTGGTTAGCGTCGATCCGACGAGTGTCAGTGCCACGAGCGCGCCGACGGCGGTCGCACGGAATCGATTCACCCGTATCCCCCCAGGCGTGATGTGACCGTCCCCCCGAACAGTCCGCGGGGTACAGACTACGAAGTCCGGGACTCTGGTGCGCCCCGCCCGCCGTACCCAGTAGGGGGCGGTGCAGGTCGAGCGCGCGGGAAGATGACTCCCACGGGTGCTGCGCATCCGCGACCCTCCCCCTGCAACCGAAGGACGTCGCCATGACGGACACCACCATTCCCGACCGTCTGCGGGAGCCCGATCGCAACCTGGCGTTGGAGCTGGTGCGCGCGACCGAGGCCGCCGCCATCCGGGCCGTGCCCTTCATCGGCAAGGGCGACAAGCTCGCGGCCGACGGTGCGGCGGTCGACGCGATGCGGGCGTTTCTCAGCACGGTCAACTTCGACGGGGTCGTCGTGATCGGCGAGGGCGAGAAGGATCGCGCGCCGATGCTCTTCAACGGGGAGCAGGTGGGCAACGGGCAGGGGCCCGCCTGCGACATCGCGGTCGATCCGATCGACGGCACCTCGATGACCGCGCAGGGGCGCCAGAACGCGCTGTCCATGATCGCCGTCGCCGACCGAGGCAGCATGCTCGATGCCTCCAGCGTCTTCTACATGGAGAAGATCGTCACCGGGGCAGAGGGGCGCGGCGTGATCGACCTGGACCGGCCCATCGGCGACAACATCCGCGCGCTCGCGAAGGCGAAGGGCAAGGAGGTGAGCGAGATGGTCGTCGCGGTGCTCGACCGGCCCCGGCACGCGGCGCTGATCGAGGACATCCGGGCGGCCGGCGCCGGGACGCGCATGCTGCTCGACGGCGATGTGGCCGGTGGCATCAACGCGGCCAGATATGAGACCCGCATCGACATGTGCGTGGGAATCGGCGGCAGCCCGGAGGGGGTCGTGACCGCCTGCGCGATCAAGGCGCTGAACGGGGTGATCCAGGCCCGCCTCGCGCCGAAGGACGACGAGGAACGGCAGCGCGGCATCGATGCCGGATTGGACATGGACCGCGTCTACGACGCCGACGGGCTGGTGACGAGCGACAACACGATCTTCGTGGCGACCGGAGTGACCGACGGCGGGCTGGTCGACGGCGTGCGGCGCAAGGGCCCGATCATCCGCACGGAGTCGATCGTGCTGCGCGCCCGGTCCGGCACCATCCGGCGCATCAGCGCCGACCACCTAGCGGCGAAGTGGCTCTGACTCCGGCACGACACTCCAGCACTGCAGCAGCACAGTGTACCGACAGCAGGACACCCGCAGAGCACTTCAGCAGGACAGGGTCCCGACAGCAGGTCCATGGTCGACCAGCAGCCTGCTGCAGAGACCTGGACCTGCTGTCGAGACCGGAACTGGACCTAGCGGGCGGCGTGGGCCGCCAGGAACCGATAGACCTCCGCGTCGTCGACGCCTGGGAAGGTGCCGGCCGGCAGCGGTGAGAGCACGTGGGCGTGCAGCTTGGCGCTCGGCCACGCCTTGCCCTTCCAGGCGCGATCCAACTCCGCCTCCGCCGCGTCGGCGGATCGGTCGACGCTGGTGGCGTCCAGCCGGTGCGTCGTATCCCGCCCCCGGAACCACTTGGAGTCCGCGAAGCGGACACCGACGGTGATCGAGAATTCCAGTCCCGGGCTGGTGCCCGTCTGCGTGGAGCACCAGAAGGTGCCACCCGGAGTGTCGGTGAGCTGCGAGAACTCCGTGGTGCGGTTGGTGCGCTCGAACGCCGCGCGGGCGGACCAGGCCTTGTGCACCAGCTGCCCCTCCACCGATCCGGACACGTCCGCCGGCAGGGTCAGGCCGTCGTTCTCGTAGGCCTTTGTGATGGCACCGTCGTCGGAGACCCGCAGGAAGTGCATCTGCAGCCCCAGGTGGTGGGTCGCGATGTTGGTCATGCGCATGGCGGCGGCCTCGTGGGTGACGCCGAAGGCGTCACGGAAGTCCTCCACGGCCAGATCGCGGCGCTCCTTGGCGGCGCTCAGGAACTTCAACGAGGCGGCCTCGGGCATCAGGCAGGCGGAGGAGAAGTAGTTGATCTCCATCCGCTGCTGCAGGAACTCCGCGTAGCTGGCGGGTTCGCGGTGCTGCAGCACCCGGTGGGCCATCGCCTGCAGCGCGAGGGCTCGCAGCCCGTGGCCGCCGGGGATGGAGGCGGGCGGCAGGTAGATGCGGCCGTTCTGCAGATCCGTGACCGAGCGGGTGGAGCGCGGCAGGTCCGCCGCGTGGATGATCGAGAACCCCAGGTGCTCGGCCAGCAGCGCGACGCTGTGGTGGGTCAGCGCGCCGCCCCGGTGGTCGATGGCGGTCATCAGGGAGTCGGCCGCCCGCTCGATCTCGGGCACGTGGTTGTCGCGGGCGCGCATGCGGGCGCGCAGCTCGGTGTTCGCGCGGCGGGCCTCCTCCGGCGTCGCGATCGCCAGCGCCGCCCGGCGTCGCAGCTCGCGGTGCAGCCCGACGAGGGCTTCGAGGGCTTCGATGGGCAGCCGTCGGGTAGCGGGAACGGCGGGTATGCCGAGCTCGGCATACATCGGGCTCGACTGCGCCCGCTCCAGCTCGATCTCGAGCGCGGTGCGCGGGTCGGGTGCCGTGCCGCTCAAGAGTTCGGTCAATTCGGTGCCGAGCGCGCCGGCGATGGTCTCCAACTGGGAGAGCCGTGGCTCGCGACGGCCGTTCTCGAACTGCGACAGCCGGCTGGGCGCGATGCCGGTCGCCGCGGTGACCTGATCGAGCGTCATCCCCGCCGCCCGACGATGATGGCGGATCGTCCGTCCGACCAGTATCCCGTCCATTTCTTTCCCCTCTGGAAAGATTCGCCGATCTTTCCGTCTCGCTCTTCGTGAAGAAGCTAGCGCAGGGGACTGAACTGGGGCCATGACCATTCTCGACGAAGCGCCCGCGGCTACCGCCGCCACCGGCGCGACCATCACCGCCCGGACCACCCTGACCGCTGGGGGTACCGGCAGCATCGCACCGTCCCTCCACACACCGGGCACAGCCCTGCAGGCTGAGCGCCCGTCGTTCACGGGCCGCACGCAGCTGGAGGCGTGGGTCGCAGAGACCGCGCGGATCACACAGCCGGACGAGGTCGTCTGGTACCACGGCACGCACGACGAGTGGAACGCGCTCACCCGGCGGATGGTCGCCGAGGGCTCGCTGATCCGGCTGAACCCGGAGTGGCGGCCGAACAGCTTCCTGGCGCGGAGCGACCCGAACGACGTCGCCCGCACCGAGGACCGCACCTTCATCTGCTCGGCCGACGCCGACGATGCCGGCCCGACGAATAACTGGCGCGAGCCGACCGAGATGCGCCAGGAGCTGCTGCAGCGCTTCCGCGGCAGCATGCGCGGCCGGACGATGTACGTGGTGCCGTTCTCACTCGGTCCGGCCGGCGGCGAACTGTCGATGCTGGGGGTGCAGCTGACCGACTCCCGGTACGCGGTCGCCTCGGCGGCCATCATGACCCGCACCGGCGATGAGGCGCTGGCGGCGATCGGCCCCGACACTCCGTGGGTCCCGGCCCTGCACTCCGTCGGCATGCCGCTGATCGACGAAGACGGCATCGCCCGCCCGGATGTGCCCTGGCCGTCGAACCAGACCAAGGTGATCGCGCACTTTCCCGAGACGCGCGAGATCTGGTCGTACGGCAGCGGCTATGGCGGCAACGCGCTGCTCGCGAAGAAGTGCATGGCGCTGCGGATCGCGTCGGTGGTCGCCCGGCAGGAGGGCTGGCTGGCGGAGCACATGCTGCTGATCCGCGTGACCGACCCCCGTGGTCGCGAGCGCCACATCGCGGCGGCGTTCCCCTCCGCGTGCGGCAAGACCAACTTCGCGATGCTCACTCCGACGCTGCCCGGCTGGCAGGTGGAGACGCTCGGCGACGACATCGCCTGGCTGCGTCCGGACGGGAACGGCCGGCTGCGGGCGATCAACCCCGAGACGGGCTTCTTCGGCGTCGCGCCCGGCACCGGCGAGGTGACCAATCCGGCGGCGATGCACGCCGTGTGGGGCAACACGATCTTCACCAACGTCGCGCTGCGCGAAGACGGCGACGTGTGGTGGGAGGGGATGACGAAGGCGGTCCCGGCGAAGCTGACCGACTGGCAGGGGAAGGCGTGGACGCCGGACTGCGGACGGCCCGCTGCTCACCCGAACGCCCGCTTCACCGCGCCGATCGAGCAGTGCCCGGTGCTGGCCGAGGACTGGGACGACCCCGACGGCGTGACGGTGGACGCGATCGTCTTCGGCGGGCGACGGGCCAAGACGGTGCCGCTGGTCGCCGAGGCGGAGGACTGGGCGGGCGGCGTGTTCATGGGCGCCACGATCTCCAGCGAGCAGACCGCGGCAGCCGAAGGACCCGTGGGGCGGCTGCGCCACGACCCGTTCGCGATGCTGCCGTTCTGCGGCTACAACATGGCGGACCACTGGGCGCACTGGCTGCAGGTCGGCGAACGCCTGGGTGCCGGGGCGCCGAAGATGTTCCGCGTCAACTGGTTCCGCAAGGACGAGGACGGATCGTTCCTGTGGCCCGGATTCGGCGAGAACATCCGCGTCCTGGAATGGATCTGCGGCCGGCTCGACGACGAGGTGAACGCCGTCCCCTCCCCCGTGGGCCGGCTGCCGTACCGCCACGAGCTGAACCTGGACGGCCTGAACCTGGCCGATGGCGTCGTGCGCGAGCTGCTGACGGTCAAGCCGGCGGCCTGGCAGCGCGAGTGCGACGAGATCGAGCGCCTCTTCGCCCGGTTCGGCGACCGCCTGCCTCCGGTGTTGGGACAGCATCTGCGTCGCCTGCGGGCGCGGCTGGCCGACTACGTGTGAGTCGCGCCTGCGCTGGCGCCGCTCCTCCCCCGCATCCCCGCTTCACGTGGTAGCTGCGGGCTCGCGCGGTGTCCACCCACCGCGCGAGCCCACGGGTCTCCCGGCCCGGTAGGAGCTGTGGACGCAGCGCGATGGGTGTGGGCCTGTGGAGAAGTCGCCGCGACGGCGTCTTGTGGAGGAGTCGACGCGCCGCTCTGTGAAATGGGGTTTCGCTGGTCCGGAGTGCTTCTTCGTCCTGGAGGGAGTGTCGGTGGTGGGTGGTTGAGTGCAGGTATGCAGTCAGCAGCTACCACCCGCGAAGCGCTCGACGGCGCGTTCGCCGCGGTGCTCGCTGCACCCGTGCTGTCTCGGACTGCGACGGATGCGGAGGTGCTTGCTGCGGTGGAGGGGTGGGAGGCGATCGGTCGGGTCGTCGACGCCCGCCGTATCCGTGCCGCCGCGGAAGTCGAATGGCGGTCCCGAGTCCAGCTCAGCCCGAACGGGCTCGCCGAGCAGTACGACGCCCGTGATGGCGCGGGCCTGGTCTCTACGGTCGCGCGGATCGGGACGAAGGAAGCCAAACGCCGGGTCGGAGTCGGCACCGCGCTGCTGCCCCGCCTCGGGTTGACGGGGGATGAGCTGCCCAGCCGGTACCCGGTGATGACCGCGGCGGTGAACGCCGGTGAGGTGGGTGTCGAGGCTGCAAGGCTGGTGGTGGAGACCCTCAACTCGGTGCGGAAGCGGACCTCGATCGAGAACCTCGAGATCGCCGAAGCACAACTGACCGAAGCCGCCACGATCCTGACCCCGGACCTGCTGCATGTGCAGACCGCGACGTGGGCGGAGTTCCTCGATCCCGACGGCACCGAACCCGCCGACGAAGCCCGACGACAGAAGCGTGCCTTCCGGCTCGGACGCCTCGGCGTCGACGGGTTGACCTCCTTCACCGGCCGGGCGACCCCGGAAGTCGCTGCACTCCTCCGTGAAGCATTACAGGCTCACCGGCGTGGGGTGCAGATGACCTACCAGCCAGCAGGCGGCGAGGATGCCGAGGATCTGGAGTCCACGTGGCGGGAGACCGACGGAGACCAGCGCACCACGACGCAGTACGACTTCGACACCTTCGCGGCGATCGTGACGGCGGGCGTGCAGGCCGAACACGACGGGACTGTCGGGACGAAGGCGATCCACGAGGTCGTCGTTCACGTCACCGCGGACGACCTGGAAGAGCGCACCGGTGGTGGCTGGCCGGAGGGGATCCTCGCCCGACTTCCCGTCCCGACGGTGGAGCGGATCGCGTGCGACGGACGGACACGACTCCTGGTCACCGGGGAGCAGGGCGAGCCCCTCTACCTGGGGCTCTCGAACAGACTCTTCACTCCTGCACAGAAGAAAGCACTCGCCGCACGCGACGGCGGCTGCGCCTGGCCGGGCTGCACTGCACCGGTCGCGTGGACCGACGCGCACCACATCGCCTGGTGGCACCGCGATCAGGGACCCACCGACATCGACAACGGGGTACTGCTCTGCAGCCACCACCATCACCTGATCCACAACACCGGTCGGCACGAGATCCGCCTCCACGCGAAGCAGCCACACCTGGTACCGAAAGGCTGGCGCGGGCCACCACTACCCCGACACCGCCTGCAACGACACCCCATCAACCAGGGCATCCGCGGAACGCCCAAGCGGATGTGAGGGTCGGCGCCGGCGCGTGAAGAAGGAGGGGCGACGATAGAGAGCCATGTCCACGTCGTCCGCAGCTTCCGCCGCTCCCGCTCCATCCGCCGCTTCGGCCGCATCCACTCCATCCGCCTCTCCGGCGCCCGCTCCCGCTCCCACCCCTCGTCGCCGCCTGTTCGGCCGCAATGAGGAGGGGCCCCGGGCCGGGATTCGGGACCTGCTCCCCTACCTCGCCGAGCACCGCGGGGTGCTGGCGGTGGTCGTCGTCCTCAGCCTGCTGACCGCGGTCACGTCGCTGCTGCAACCGCTGCTGGTGCAGCAGGTGGTGCAGCGGGTGCAGAAGGGGCGGTCGCTCACCGACCTGGTGACCGCGATCGCCGCGCTGCTGGTCGTCGGAGCCCTGCTGTCGGGCGCGCAGCACTACCTGCTGCAACGGACCGGCACGTCGGTGGTGCTGACCGCTCGCACCCGCCTGATCCGCCACCTGCTGCGCCTGCCGATTTCGGAGTTCGATCGGCGCCGCACCGGCGACCTGGTCTCGCGCGTCGGCACCGACACGACGCTGCTCTACGCGGTGCTGACGCAGGGGCTGGTCGATGCCGTCGGCGGCGTGCTCACGTTCGTCGGTGCGCTGATCGGCATGCTGCTGCTCGACCCGGTACTGCTCGGACTCACCGTGCTCATCATCGCGCTGGCCATCGGCGTGGTCGGCGGGCTCTCCCGCCGTATCCGCACGGCCAGTCGCCGTCAGCAAGACGCGGTCGGCGAACTGACCGCCGACATCGAGCGGTCCATCGGCGCGGTCCGCACCATCCGCGCCTCCGGCGCCACCGAGCGGGAAACGGAGTCGGTCATCGGCACCGCGCGGCGCGCCTGGGTCGCCGGGCTGGGCGTCGCGCGGGCGTCCGCGCCGGTCGTGCCGATCGCGGGGATCACGCTGAACCTGGCGTTCCTGGTCGTGATCGGCGTCGGCGGCTTCCGGGTCGCCTCCGGCGCCCTGACCATCGCCAATCTGGTGGCGTTCCTGCTGTTCCTGTTCCTGATGGTGATGCCGCTCGGCCAGGCGTTCGGTGCCGCCAGCTCGGTCGCCTCCGCGCTGGGCGCGCTCGGCCGCATCACCGAGGTGCTGCAGCAGCCGACCGAGACCGACGACGACCTCGCCGACGGCAGCATCGCGACGGCGCTGCGCCGTGCCGACGCCTCCCCCGCCATCGAGTTCGACTCGGTCTCCTTCGGCTACACCGGCGAGGACGGGCAGCAGGTGCCCGTGCTGCACGACGTCGCCTTCGCTGTGCCGCGCGGTACCCGCACGGCGCTGGTCGGCCCGTCCGGCGCCGGCAAGAGCACCATGCTGTCGCTGCTGGAGCGGTTCTACGACGTCGACTCCGGAGTCATCCGCCTGGGCGGCACCGACATCCGCAGGCTGCCCCGCACCGTGTTGCGCGCCCAGTTCGGGTATGTGGAGCAGGATGCGCCCGCCCTCGCGGGCACGATCCGCGAGAACCTGACGCTCGCGGCGCCGCTGGCGACCGAGGAGGACTGCCTGCGGGCGCTCGACGCGGTGAACCTGCGCGAGACGGTGCTGCGGCACGCCCGCGGGCTCGACGCGGCGGTCGGCGAGGAGGGGGTGCTGCTCTCCGGCGGCGAGCGGCAGCGCCTGGCGATCGCTCGAGCGCTGCTGGTCGACGCGCC
Source organism: uncultured Amnibacterium sp. (assembly GCF_964250715.1). GTDB lineage: Bacteria > Actinomycetota > Actinomycetes > Actinomycetales > Microbacteriaceae > Amnibacterium. The sequence continues at coordinate 21,799 of NZ_CAXUGX010000012.1, read as the reverse complement.
GATCCTGCTGCTGGATGAGTCCACCTCCAACCTGGACGGGCGCAACGAGCAGCTGCTGCGCGACTCCCTGGCCACCGCGTCGATCGGGCGATCGGTCGTCGTGATCGCCCACCGACTCTCCACGGTCGTCGACGCCGACCAGATCGTGGTGATCGACGCGGGGCGGGTCGTCGCGAGCGGCACCCACGAGCAGCTGGTCGACTCCTCCCCCCTGTACCGCGAGCTGGCCGCGTCGCAGCTGCTCGTCTGACTGCGCCGCTCGGAGGAGCGGAGGGACCGGCGGACGGACCGGCGGATCAACGGGCGGACGGACCGACCGACCGTCCGGCGGAGAATGGCGGGATGAGTACCAGCACCTCCCCCAGCACGGCCGCGAGCCGCGTCGTCGTCACGAATGCGCACCTGGTCGGCAGCATCAACCTGCCGGATGCGGCGACGGTGATCGGGACCGTCGCCGATCACCTCGCGCCGTATGTGCGGCGCATCCCCGATGGCGAGGTGGGCGAGCGGTACTACTGGCTGCAGTTCCAGAGCTTCCGGTTGGACCACACGCGCGGTCTGACGCGAGTCGGCGACACCCCCGTGTTCGTCCGGGGGCGGTTCGACCAGCGCCCGTTCGCGCTCGATGGAACCGTGCCCGCGGACGAGTTGCAGTTTCCGGACCTGGGCTACGCGACCGCCGCCATCGACTCCTACGCCCACTTTTCGGCGCTCAGGGACGCGGGGCGCGTGCCGGTCGGCGTTCGGTTCCAGGTGTCGCTGCCCACGCCGGCCGCCGTCGTCGGCGTCTTCATCGCCTCCGGTGATCGCGCCGCGGTGGAGCCGGCCTACGAGCGCGCCCTGTTCGGCGAACTCGATCGCATCGTCGCAGCCGTCCCGCACGACGACCTGGCCGTGCAGTGGGACACCGCCCTGGAGTTCGCGTTCCTGGAGCAGGTGCGCCTGCGCGGAAACCCGATGCAGGCCTGGTGGGACGACGTGCTGGGCGGCGTCGTCGAGCGCGCCGGCCGGCAGGCGGGGCACGTGCCCGCCGACGTACAGGTCGGCTTCCACCTCTGCTACGGCGACGTGGAGGAGGCGCACTTCGTGCAACCCACCGATACCGGCACGATCGCCCAGGTGTTGGGCGGACTGTTCGCGACCGCGCCCCGTCACATCGACTGGGTGCATCTGCCCGTGCCGATCGAGCGAGACGACGCCGCCTACTTCGCGCCGCTCGCCTCCGTCACCGTGCCCGTGGGAACGGAGATCGATCTGGGGCTCGTGCACCACGAGGACGGCGTGGAGGGGGCGGAGCGGCGTATCGCGGCGGCCGCGACCGTGCTCGACCGCTTCGGTGTCGGCACCGAGTGCGGGTTCGGGCGCGGTCCCGCGACACGGACCGCGCCGCTGCTGGACCTGCACCGAGCGATCGTCGAGGCGCACGCCGCCTGACCGCCCTTCACGAGCATCAGCCGGCCGCGCACCGCGACGGCCGCCACTCTTTCAGGCGAGCAGATACGGCTCAGGCGAACGGATTCGGCGTCATCGTGTACTTGACGTCGAGGTACTCGTGGATGCCCTCGAACCCGCCCTCGCGGCCCAGGCCCGACTGCTTGACGCCGCCGAACGGCGCGGCGGCGTTGGAGATGACGCCGACGTTCAGGCCCATCATCCCCGTCCGTAGGCCCTCGATCATCCGCTGGCCGCGCGCCAGGTCGCGGGTGAAGACGTACGAGACCAGGCCGAACTCGGTGTCGTTCGCCAGGCGCACCGCCTCCGCCTCGTCGGCGAACCGGGTGATCGCGACGACCGGTCCGAAGATCTCGGTTTGCAGGATGTCGCTGCCGGCGTCGACGCGGTCGAGCACGGTGGGCGCATAGAAGGTGCCGGAGCCCGTCACCGGACCGCCGCCCAGGCGGACCGTCGCGCCGCGCTGCACCGCATCCCGCACCAGGGTGTCCGCCTTGCCGACCGCCTGCTCGTTGATCAACGGACCGATCCGCACCTCCGGATCCGTTCCCCGACCCACCCGCATGGCCGCGACCTGCTCGGTGAGGCGGTTCGCGAACTCGTCGGCGACCGCCTCATGCACCAGGAACCGGTTCGCGGCCGTGCATGCCTCGCCGATGTTGCGGAACTTGGCCAGCAGCGCGCCCGCCACGGCCGCGTCCAGGTCGGCGTCGTCGAAGACGACGAAGGGCGCGTTGCCGCCCAGCTCCATGGAGGTGCGCAGCACCCGCTTCGCGGCCTGCTGCATCAGCCTGACGCCGACCGGCGTGGAGCCGGTGAAGCTGATCTTGCGCAGCCGCGGGTCGTCCATGATCCGCTCGCTGAGCGGGCCGGCCGCCGTGCTCGGGACGATGTTCAGCACCCCCGCCGGTAGTCCGGCCTGCCGGAACAGCTCCCCTACGTACATAGTCGTCAACGGAGTGAGCTCCGCCGGCTTGATGACGACGGTGCAGCCGGCGGCGAGCGCCGGAGCGATCTTGCGCGTCGCCATCGCGAGCGGGAAGTTCCAGGGGGTGATGAAGTAGCAGGGCCCGACCGGGTGCTGCGAGACGATCGTGCGGCCCGTGTTCTCGGGGTTCGTCCCGTACCGGCCGGTGATACGCACGGCCTCCTCTGCGAACCAGCGCAGGAACTCGCCGCCGTAGGTGACCTCGCCCGCGGACTCCGCCAGCGGCTTGCCCATCTCCAACGTCATCAGCAGCGCCAGGTCGTCCTTGCGCTGCTGCACCAACTCCCAGGTCGCGCGCAGCAGCTCGGACCGCACGCGGGGCGGGGTCGCGGCCCAGTCGTCTTGCGCGGCGGCGGCCGCGTCGAGCGCCTCGATCCCGTCGTCGGGCGTCCCGTCGGCGACGGAGGCGAGGCGCGTCCCGGTCGCCGGATCGAACACGTCGAAGCGGGCACCGCCGCCCGCCGGACGCCACTCCCCGCCGATCAGCAGGCCGTCCGGGACCGCTGCCAGCACTCGAGCCTCGTCCGCAGCCGACATGAGCCGTTCCTCTCCGTCGTGGACACCCGGATACAGCCGTCGACGGCGTGCGCCGTCACCCCACTCGCCGATCCCTGCCCGCCGATCCTAGGTCGCCGCCCCCGACCGGCGACTCAAAGCACGACAGCAGGACAGGGTCTCGACAGCAGGTCCGTGGCCGACCAGCGACCTGCCGACGGGACCTGAACCTGCTGTCGAGACGGGAGGTGCGGCGGCTACACGGCGCACCGATCGGGTGCGCACCGGGGTGTGCGTCGGGGTCTGCGTCGGATCCGTACAGATCGGGGACACCGGTGCAGGCGCGCGCCTGGACATCGGTCCCATGGCTGGAGGGTAGGCGCGCTCGCCGCGCTGGCGCTACGCCACGAGCTCGGCGCCCGCGACGCGCAGCTCGGCGAGGGCGGCGTCGCTGCTGGCCGCAGCCACGCCCGCCACCAGGTCGGTGAGTACGCGCACGGCGACTCCGGCTCCCAGCGCGTCGAGCGCGGAGGCACGCACGCAGTAGTCGGTGGCGATGCCGACGACATCCAGGGTGGTGACGCCGCGATCGCGCAGCAGGTCGGCCAGCACCTCGCCGTCGTCGGTGGTGCCGTCGAACGCGGAGTAGGCGGGCCGGCCCTGCCCCTTGCGGATGTGCACGTGGATGGGAGCCGTGTCGAGCGCCGGGTGGTAGGCGGCTCCGTCGCTCCCCGCGACGCAGTGCATCGGCCAGGTGGTGACGAAGTCCGGGGGCTCGGTGGTGGCGAAGTGGCCGCCGTTGTCGTCGTCCGCGTCGTGCCAGTCGCGGGAGGCGACGACCAGGTCGTAGTCGGCCGCGCGGGCGTGCAGCAGTTCGGTGATCCCCGCCGCGACGGCCGCCCCGCCGTCCACCCCGAGCGCGCCGCCCTCGGTGAAGTCGTTCTGCACATCGACGATCAGCAGGGCCGAACTCACCGGATCAGGGTACGCGGGTCGCGTCGCCGGGTGAGGCGTCGTGGCGCGGGCGGCACGGCGCATGCGGCAGCAGTGCGGCCGTCACCGGTTGGAGAGGTTCGCGCCGCAGTCCCAGGCGTCGGCGGTCAGCGCGTCGAGGGCGGTCTTGGTCGACGGATGCACGGGTCCGACCGCCATGAAGGCGAAGGTCAGCCAGGTGCCGTCGCGGGAATGGATCAGCCCGGACAGCATGTACCCGGTGTCGATCCAGCCGGTCTTCGCCCGCACCTGGCCGCGGGCGCGGGCCGCGGCGCCGGTGAACCGGTCGGGGTAGGCGAGCGTGCCGGTGCGCCCGGCGACGGGCAGGCCGTCGTAGATCGCGCCCAAGCCGTGGGCCCGGTGCAGCACCTGGATGAACAGCGCCGACAGGGAGGCCGGCTTCACGCGGTTGTCGGGGCTGAGGCCCGACCCGTCCTTGATCTTCATCCCGGTCGTGTCGATGCCGTAGGCCGCGAGGGCGCCGACGGTGCCGGCCTGCTCCGCGGCGAACGTGTTGCCGTCGCCGGATCTGATCGCCGTGACGCGGGCCAGCGCCTCTGCGATCGTGTTGTCCGAGACGAGCAGCGCCTGCTTGACCAGCGTGGACACCGGCTGCGAGTGCACCGAGCCGAGCACCTGTGCGCCCGCCGGCGCGGTGCCGCGCGTGGTGGCCACTCCGGAGCCCACCAGGTTCGCGAACGCGGTACCGGCTCGGCCGATGGGGTCGAGGCCGCGTGGTGACGTCTCGGCGGCGGGGTTCGCCCGGTCGCCGTCCACCATGAGGGCGGTGATGCGCGGAGTGGTGCCCATCCGCCGCTCGACGTCGTCCCAAGAGGGCTGCCAGACGGGGCCCCCGAAGTAAGAGGAGTCGAGCACGACCTGGGTGATGCGCGTGCCGCGGGTCGTCGGGTCGCTCGCCCAGGCGGCCTTGACGCGCGCGGCGAGGGTCGCCAGGTGCGGGGCGCCGGCGTAGGCCGTCTTCGTGCCGGCCGGCGTGCGCGACAGCGTGACGTCGCCGCCGCCGATCAGCACGACCTGGCCGGGCTTGCTGCCCCGAACGACCCTGGTGGTGAGTCGGTAGTCGGGGCCGAGCACGTGCAGGGCGGCGGCGCTCGTCAGCACTTTCAGCACGCTCGCGGTCCGCGATCCGGTCGAACCGTGGCGGTCGAAGAGCGTCTCCCCCGTCTTGGCGTTCACGACCGAGCCCTCGAAGTGGAACAGCCGGGGGTCCTTCGCGGCCGAGGCGATCGAGCAGGTGCGGAGGAGCGAGGCGGCCACGGTCTGCTTCGGCACCGGCCGCGACGGAGTCACGCGGGGCGCCGCCACGAGCGGTCGGGTGCTGCGGGACGCGCCCGGCGACGACGGTGACGATGCCGAGGACGGCGACGACAGTGACGCCGAGACCCGTGCCGGGGTCGCCGAGAGCGGAGCGCCGAGGGCGTACCCGGCGCCGAGCCCGACGCCCGCCAGCACGACGAGGGCACCCGCCGCGGCGAGCACGGTGTTCCTGGCGCGCACGCGCACAGTATAGGCAGGCGCGCGGCGACGACCGCGGCTCACCGTCCGGTGGGTCCGCCTTCGCCGGGGTAGCGCAGGCCGATCGTGTCGCGGATCGCGTCGAGCACCGCCATGATCTGCACCGACTGCGCAGGGGGCATGCGGTCGCCGGCGATCCGGCCCTCCCGCACCAGCCGCTCCAGCTCGAAGGCCTGGAATTGCATGCCGCGCCCGGAGACGGCCGGCTGCGACCGCCGCACCACCTGTTGATCGCGGTCGCGCACGGTGTAGCCCGTGGCGGTGTACCAGGTGGGGTCGATCACGATGGAGCCCCCGGTGCCGAGGATCGTCGCGCCGTTCACGCCGGGGATGTTCAGCGCCGCCGTGAAGAGCGAGTGGCGGCCTCCGGCGTGCACGAGCGTGCCGGACACCCGCCCGTCGACGCCGGTCTCGGTGAAGACGGCCCGCGCATCGATCTGCTCCGGAGGCCCGAACAGGTCGACGGCGAATGAGATCGGGTAGACGCCGAGGTCGAGCAGGGCGCCGCCGCCCAGCTCGGGGGCGTTCAACCGGTGCGCGGGATCGGTGGGCAGGGCCTGGCAGTGCTCCGCGATGAGCACCTGCGGGTCGCCGATCTCACCGGCTTCGATCGCCGCGTGGATCTCGAGCATGTGCGGCAGAAAGCGGGTCCACATCGCCTCGAGTGCGACCAGGCCGCGCTCCTCGGCCAGCCGCACGATCGCCTCGGCCTCGACGGCCGTCATCGTGAACGCCTTCTCGACGAGCACGTGCTTGCCGGCCTCGAGCGCCATCAGCGCCGCCGCGACGTGGGCGGGATGCGGCGTTGCGACATAGACGACGTCGACCGACGGGTCGTCCACCAGTTCCTGCCACGATCCGTGCGCAGCCGGGATTTCGTGCTCGGCCGCGAACGCCTGAGCTCGATCGACCGTGCGGCTGCCGACCGCGGCGACTCGGAGGCCCACGGCCTGCAGATCGGCGGTGAACAGGGTGGCGATCAGGCCGGTCCCGAGGATTCCCCAACCGAGGGATGAGGTGGTCATAGCGGAAGGCTACCGACGGTGGTTCACTCGTCGGGCCGACGCTGACGAACCCCACGGAGAGGGTTGCAGCGGCCTCGGGCACCCCCATGCCCTTGCCACACGGCGACGAGTGAGATCGTCGGCCGGCAACGCGGAGATCGCGCTGCAACCCTCTCGATGTGGAGCAGTCCCCGGAAGACACTGAGGTCTGAGCCGGGCATCCGTCCCCCAACGGAAGTATCTGCAGCCTATGCGGACGTCGCCACGCGGATCGACCCCCAAGGCGAGGGGTACACGCGATACCGCGTATCGCTTCGGCCGTCGAAGTGCCACGCCGCGACCGCGATACCGGATCGCCTGAGCCGCCCAAGGGAATCGAACCCTTGACCTATTCATTACGAGTGAATCGCTCTGCCAACTGAGCTAGGGCGGCGTGTGCCGGCGATGAGTCTAAACGGTGGCATCGTCCGACGGGATGCCGGCCGGACCACCCCGGCATGTTCACCCGTGCGGCGCTCAGCGGGGTACGCCCACCAGCGCCGGACCGGGTGTGCGTGCCTGCATGCTGCTGCCACCGCAGACGTCCCGGAATGCGGTCTGCGCCTCCCCCAGGCTCTCAGCCATGGTCTTCGCGCCGTCGGCGGCCACCCACCGCCCCCACCCGAACCGCACGACCGCGAACGCGACCAGCGTCAACAGCCGGGCGTGATCATCGATCTGAGAGTCGTCGGACTCCCCGCGGCGCGCCTGCAGTCGCTCGGCGATCAACGACGAGATCTGCTGCTCGAACACCTCGGCCCCGGCGACGTGCCGGCCCACGAGGCCCGGCTCGCGCTCCAGCACGCGGCGGCGCAGGCGGTGCACCGCCAGATCGTCCACACCCTTGACCGTCAGAGAGAGCAGGGCGATCAGATCGTCGATCAGGTCCCCGTCGCCGTGGATGAACCGGTCGCGCTGCTCGTCCGTCGGCGCGAACGCATCGACGCCGCCGAGCACCGCGGCCTCCTTCGAGGCGAAGTAGTTGAAGAACGTGCGAGGAGAGACCTGCGCATGTCGCCCGATCTCCTCGACCGTCACCCGCTCGAACCCGTGCTGCAGTGACAGTTCGAGCACCGCGACCTGGATCGATCGCCGGGTCGCCAGGCGCTTGCGCTCCCGCAATCCCTGCTCGTGCATACCGCTGATTATTGCACTCTGTGCAAGTTTGCGCGCGTGATCGCCGCAGAGTCCCTCGCCGACTCGGCCCTCGCCGACTCAGCCCTCAGCACCGCAGCCCTCAGCACCGCAGCCCGGCCGCCGGCACCCGCCCGGCGGTGAAGAAGGCGTCGACCGGAGTCGTGATGCACGGATCGTGGTTGCGATAGGCCGTATGACCCTCGCCCGTATAGGTGAGGAGCACGCCGCGCTGCAGCTGCTTCGCCACACTGACCGCCCACGGGTACGGCGTCGCGGGGTCGCCGGTCGTCCCGATCACGAGGATCGGCGGCGCTCCCGCCGCGCGGACGCGATGAGGCCGGCCGGTGGGCGGCACGGGCCAGTTCGCGCACACCAGGTCGCCGAGGGCGGAGGAGTTGTCGGTCCTGCGCAACGGGTCCGCCGCCTGCAGCTGCGCCGCCTCCTTCTTCAGCACGGCGGGATCCTTCTCCGTGGGCGAATCCAGGCACTTCACCGCGTAGATCGCCTCGAAGAGATTGTCGGTGTACCTGCCGTTCGACCGGGAGACATAGGAGTCGGCCAGCGCCAGGGTGGTCGCGGTCTCGCCCCGCTGGATCTCGATGAGCGCCCGCGTCAGCACCGGCCACGCGGACTCGTCGTAGAGGGCCGCGTCGATCGCGGTCTGCAGGTATGCCCCGTTCAACTGCCGCCCGTCGCTCGTGCGCAGCGGCGAGCGACGCAGGTGCAGGACCAGATCGGCGATGGTCGCGATCGCCTGCGGCACGCTGAGACCCGGGAACGGCGGGGTACTGCCGCCCTGCGCCGAGGCGAGGTAGGTCGTCAAGGCCGCGCCGAACGCCTTCACGTTCGCCAGATCCGTCTGGAACTCGGTCAGCGACGGGTCGACGACGCCGTCCAGTGCCATCCGGCCCACCCTCATCGGGAAACGGTCCGCGTACTCCGCGCCGATCTGCGTGCCGTAGGAGAAGCCGAAGTAGTTCAGCTTCGTATCGCCGACATCGGCCCGCAGCATGTCCAGGTCCGCCACGGTGCTCTCGGTGTCCACATGTGCCAGCAGCGCTCCGGTGCGCTGCGCGCACGCCCGACCGAAGTCGACCGCGTCGTCGGTCAGGTCCCGCTTCAAGGTGCGACTGCCGGCGGGTTCGTCCGGGTCGCTGAACAGGAACTCGTCGAGCCCTGCCGTGTCCTCGCAGTCCACCGCGGACGAGGCGCCCACGCCCCGCGGATCCCACGACACCAGGTCGTAGTGCTGATGCAATGCCGGATCGAAGAAGCTCGTGGCGCCCTGGCGCAGGAAGTCGACGCCCGAGGCGCCCGGGCCGCCCGGGTTGACGAAGAGCGAGCCCAGCCGACTGCCGGAGGCGGGCAGCCGCGTCAGCGCCAGGTGGATCGGCTTCCCCGTGGACGGGTGCGCCCAATCGAGCGGCGCCTTCGCGGTGGCGCACTGGAACCCGTTGCCGCAGGAGTGCCAGACCAGCCGCTGCGCGTAGTACGGGCGGAGCGCCGCCGGCACGGTACCGGTGACCGGCGTGGAGGTGATGGAGGGGGCGGGCAGCAGCGTGCAGCCGGACAGGACCAGGGTGCAGAGGACCGCGACGACGACCGCGACCCGGCCACGCTGCCGAGGACGCGCCCGGCGACGTACCGGCCTCATGCCGCGGCCCGGTGCAGAACGGTGGAGACGAGCATCGCCTCCAGCGCCAGCAGCGGTGCGACATTCGCCGGCAGCCGCCGGCGCGCATCCGCGATCGCATCGAGCACGGCCAAGGTCGCGGCGGGGTCGCCGGCGCCGGCGAGCGCGTGCAGGGCCTGCGACCTGGTGCGGTTGACGAGCGGCACCCCCGCACCGAGCTGGATCATCAGCACGTCGCGGTGCACCGATAGCAGATCGAGCAGGATGCGGTCGACGCTGTCGCGCATCCCCCTGGTCGCTCGCCGCTTGAAGTCGTCCTCGAGCGCCCGCAGCGCCCCGCGCACCTGGTTCGGCACCGCACCGCCCGGCTCCACGCCCAGCGAGCGCATCGCTGCGGCCCGATCCGCCTCGTCCCGCTCCTCGCTCTGCGCCGCAGCGTCCTCCTTTGCGGTGTCGAGCAGCCGTTCCGCGGCGCGCACCGCCTGCGGTATCGAGCGCAGCCCGAGGACCAGATCGATCGTCTCGTCCCGGCGCCGCTGCGCATCGGCGTTGGTCGCCAGCCGGTGCGCCATCCCGATGTGGCTCTGCGCCTCCTCGGCGGCACGCAGGGCGACGGCCGGATCCACACCGTCGCGGGACACGAGCAGGTCCGCCACCTGGTGCGCCTCCGGCACCCGCAGACGCACCGACCGTGTGCGCGACCGGATCGTCGGCAGCAGGTCGGCCTCGCTCGGTGCGCACAGGATCCAGACGGTGCGCGGCGGCGGCTCCTCCAGCGCCTTCAGCAGCACGTTGGAGGTGCGCTCGGACATCCGATCGGCGTCCTCGATGACCATCACCCGATACCGCGCCACCGAGGGTGAGTACTGCGCCGTCGTGACCAGTGAGCGCACCTCGTCGATGGTGATGACCACCCGCTCGGTGGCGAGCACCGACAGGTCGGGGTGCGTGCCCGCGGCCACCTGCGCCGTCGTGCGGGCGTCGTCCGGATCGCCGGCGGGACTGAGCAGCGCGGCCGCGAACGCGAACGCCAGGTTGGACCGGCCGGAGCCGGGGGGCCCGGTGATCAGCCAGGCGTGCGTCATCGCGCCGTTGCCGCCCGGTTCCCCCCGCGCGTCGCGCGCCGCGGTCGTCAGCAGGCGGACCGCCTCGTCCTGGCCGGTCAGCTCCTCCCAGGTGGCGGTCACGAGAGCAGGGGTGCGACGAGGGGTGCGACGGCGTCGCGGACGAGGCCGCTCAGCACGTCCGTCGGCTGCGCCCCGTCGAGCACCAGGAACCGGTCGGGCTCGGCGTCGGCCAGGCGCAGGAACGACAGGCGAACCCGCTCGTGGAAGGCGTCCTCCTCGGCTTCCAGCCGGTCGTAGCCACGGCCGGTCCGGCGTGCGCGGGCGGCCTCGGCGGGCAGGTCGAGCAGCACGGTCAGGTCGGGCAGCAGGTCCTCGGTCGCCCAGAGCGACAGCCGACGGACCTCGGACGGGTCGAGCACCCGCCCGCTGCCCTGGTACGCCACGGACGAATCCAGGTACCGGTCCTGGATCACGACCGCACCGCGAGCAAGCGCCGGGCGGACGACGGTCGCGACGTGCTGTGCGCGGTCCGCCGCGTACAGCAGCGCCTCGGCGCGCGGCGCGACCGCCCACTCCCGATGCAGCACCAGCTCGCGCACCGCTTCGCCGAGCGGCGTGCCGCCGGGCTCACGAGTGCGCACCACGTCGTGCCCCTGCTGCTGCAGCCACGCCTGCAGGGCGGCCGCCTGGGTGGACTTGCCCACCGCGTCGCCGCCCTCGAACGTCACGAACGCCCCCGTCACGAACGCTCCGGTCACGCCTTCTTGGTCGCCCGCTTCGCCGGCTTCGCGGCCGTGGCGCGGGACTTCGCAGGTGCCCGGCCCCCGGTGCGCTTGGGCGCCGGCCCCTTCGCCCGCTTGTCGGCGAGCAGTTGCGTGGCGCGCTGGAAGTCGATCTCGAGCGGTTCTTCCCCGCGCGGCACCGTGGCGTTCGTCTCACCGTCGGTCACGTAGGCGCCGAACCGGCCGTCGCGGATGCGGATCGGCTTGCCGCTGACCGGGTCGGCGTCGAACTCCTTCAGGGCGCTGGAGGCGCGCTGGGCCCCGTACTTGGGCTGCGCGAACAACTCGAGCGCACCGGGCAGGTCGATCCCGAAGATCGAGTCCTCGTCGGTGAGCGTGCGCGTATCCGTTCCCCGCTTCAGGTAGGGGCCGTATCGCCCGTTCTGGGCGGTGATCGGGCCGGCACCGTCGGGGTCGTCGCCGACGACGCGGGGCAGGCCGAGCAGCTTCAGGGCGGTCGCCAGGTCGACCGAGTCGGGCGACATCGACTTGAAGAGCGACGCGGTGCGGGGCTTGACCGCGGCCTTGCCCTTCTTGTCCGCGATCTCGGCGGGCAGGACCTCGGTCACGTAGGGCCCGTACCGGCCGTCCTTGGCGATGATCGGCCGGCCCGATTCTGGGTCCAAGCCGAGCACCCGGTCCTCGACCGGCGGAGCGTCCACCAGCTCGCGTGCCTTCGCCTCGGTCAGCTCGTCGGGCGCGAGGTCCGGCGGCAGGTTGACGCGGCGGGCGACCGGCTCGCCGTCGCGCAGCTCGCCGCTCGCGGCGTCCACCGTCGGCTCGGCCGGCTCGAGCACCTCCAGGTAGGGGCCGTACTTGCCGATCCGCAGCGTGATGTCGTCGGAGAGCCGGACGGAGTTGACCGTGCGCGCGTCGATCTCGCCCAGGTTGTCGACCACGCCCCGCAGCCCACGGTGACCGGTGTGGCCGAAGTAGAAGTCGTGCAGCCAATCCACCCGGTCCTGCTCGCCGTCGGCGATGCGGTCCAGGTCGTTCTCCATGTCGGCGGTGAAGTCGTAGGCGACCAGATCCCCGAAGAAGTCCTCCAGCAGCCGCACGACCGAGAACGCGATCCAGTTGGGGACGAGCGCGGTGCCGCGGGGCGAGACGTAGCCGCGGTCGACGATGGTCGAGAGGATCGAGGCATAGGTGGACGGCCGGCCGATGCCCAGTTCCTCCAGCGTCTTCACGAGGCTGGCCTCGGTGTAGCGCGGGGGCGGCGAGGTTTCGTGGCCCGCCGCCTCGGCGGAGCGGGCCTCGAGCTGCTGCCCCTCGGTCAGCGGCGGCAGCTTGGCGTCCGCGGCCTGCGCGGCGTTGCGCTCCTCGTCACGGCCCTCCTCGTAGGCGAGCAGAAAGCCCCGGGTGGTGATGACGGTGCCGCTGGCGGCGAACTCGGCGCGACGGTCCGCCGCACTGACGGCGACGGTCACCGAGGCCGTGGACCCGCGGGCGTCGATCATCTGCGAGGCGACGGTCCGCCGCCAGATGAGTTCGTAGAGCCGCAGGTCGTTGCCCGAGATCGTGCCGCGCAGCTCGTCGGGGGTCTGGAACCGCTCACCGGAGGGGCGGACCGCCTCGTGCGCCTCCTGCGCATTCTTGGACTTGCCCGCGTACAGCCGCGGAGCATCGGGCACGTTCTCGGCTCCGAAGAGCGCCGTCGCCTGGCTGCGCGCTGCCGTCAGCGCCTGCGACGACAGCGCGGGCGAGTCGGTGCGCATATAGGTGATGTAGCCGTTCTCGTACAACCCCTGAGCGACCGACATCGTCTGCCGTGCACTGAAGCGCAGCTTGCGGGCCGCCTCCTGCTGCAGTGTGGAGGTGGTGAAGGGGGCCGCCGGGCGGCGGGTGTAGGGCTTGGACTCGACCGAGGTGACCGTGGCCGGCGAACCGGGCACGGCAGCGGCGAGCGTCTGCGCGGCCTGCTGGTCGAGCGCGACCACGCCCGCCTTCAGCACACCCCGATCGTCGAAGTCGCGACCGGTGGCGATCCGCGCCCCGTCCAGGCGGACCAGGCGCGCTGCGAACTCGGTGTCCTCAGCGGGTACCAGCACGGCGTGCACGTCCCAGTACTCGGCGGCCACGAAGGCGAGCCGCTCGCGCTCGCGGTCCACGACCAGCCGGGTCGCGGCGGACTGCACGCGACCCGCGGAGAGACCGGGACCGACCTTGCGCCACAGCACCGGCGAGACCTCGTAGCCGTACAGCCGGTCCAGGATGCGCCGCGTCTCCTGCGCATCGACGAGCGCGGTGTCGAGTTCGCGGGTGTTCTCTCGGGCGTGGGCGATCGCGTCTTTGGTGATCTCGTGGAAGACCATGCGCTTGACCGGCACCGTTGGCTTCAGCACCTGCAGCAGGTGCCACGCAATCGCCTCGCCCTCGCGGTCCTCATCCGTCGCCAGGAAGAGTTCGTCCGCGTCTTTCAGCGCCCGCTTCAGGTCGGAGACGGTCTTCTTCTTCTGGTCCGAGACGACGTAGTACGGCGCGAAGCCGTTCTCGACATCGACCGAGAATTTGCCGACCGAGCCCTTCTTCAACTCGGGCGGCAGGTTCTTCGGTTCGATCAGGTCGCGGATGTGGCCGACCGACGCCTGCACGTCGTATCCCTCACCCAGATACTTGGCGATCGTCTTCGCCTTGGCGGGCGATTCCACGATCACGAGCTTCTTGGTGCCGGACACGGAACTCCTCGCGCTGCTGCTCTCCCCCGGACGATCAACACCGGAAGATCCCCGGGTACGCCATTCACCGCACACCATACACAGTGCTCTCCGGGCCGCTGCGCGGCTCATCGGGGCCGTCACCTGCCAGTCGAGCCGTCGGCGGTCTGGCCGCCGCCCGGCCGGCGACGGGCAGCCCCAACGCATCGACCGACACCGACACCCGCACGACGCCGCCGTGCTGCACGCAGTCGTCCAGGTGCGCGCCGTCGGCGACAGCGACGGCGGCGGCCCGCCCGCACGGCACCCCAGGGGCGGCACCGAGCGCCGTATCGGCACCGGCCAAGGCCGCCGCGTCGGCCGCCGCCTGCGCCGACCTGTGTGCGATGAGCACGCCGGCAAGCGTCCCGATCGCGACGAAGACGGTCGCCAACGCGACCACCACCGCCACCGCCAGCACGCCTGCCGCGCCCCGGTCGACAGCATGGTCGGCCAAGACGCCTCCGCCTCTCGCACCTCCGCCGTTCGGTACGTCGGCACCGCGAGTGCCGGTCACGGAAGTGCTGCTGCGAGGGCGCAGCTTCGGGCGCTGATCGGCAGCACCGTGGATCCGAACACGCGGGCATCGGTCTGCACGGTGGCGCACAGCAGGCCGTCGGTGTCGCTGACTGCCGCCAGCCGGCCGCCGCTCTGCACGGTGAGCCGTTCGGCGACAGCCCGCCCGTCGCCCCGGGCCAGGCTGCGGGCAGCGGTGGCTGCAGCATCGATCACGCTGATCTGCCGGCCCGCGGCGGTCAGGCCGCCGAGCAGTGCCGCCGCGATCAGTACGACCGCGGGCAGGACCACGGCGAACTCGGCGGTCACCGTGCCCTGCTCACGCCGGCAGGGCGAGCGCATGGCGGATGAGGGTCGTCAGCAGGCCGCGCACCTCGTCGGAGCGCAGCACGACGACGAGCAGCGCCGCGAAACCGACCGCGGCGATGGTCGCGATGGCGTACTCCGCGGTGACGGCACCGTGCTCGTTCATGCCGTGGTCACGCAGGCCACGCTCACTCAGGCGGTGCTCATGCACGCGGTGTTGATACAGCCCGTGCCGGCGCAGTATGCGGCGGTCGGAAAGGAGGGCGGTTCGGCCCGGATGCAGGGTGTGGGGGTTCATGCCGTCAGTGTCGCAATGCGGTGCGGTGGCCGGTGGGGCCCGGCCACGAGGCGATGGAGTTCAGGCGAGTTGCAGGGATGTGGAGGAGAGGACAGCCAGTCCGATCGGAACGACGCCGAGCAGGATGAACGCGGGCAGGACCAGCGACCCCAGTGGCAGCAGCAGCTGGACGGCGAGCGCGGCCGACCGCCGGCCGGCCTCGGCGAGCAGCGTCGTGCGGATGCGGCGGGACTCGGCATCGAGCAGACCGGCCAGCGGCACGCCCGCCTCCGTCGCGAACCGGACGATGCCGGCGATGTCGTCGCGATCGCCGGTGAGGGCGGCCTCGGCGCCGGCATGCCGCGAGGCGCGCTGGATCGCGGCGTCGGTGGGCAGCCCCGCACGGACACCGACGGCGACGAGCTCGATTCCCAGTCCGCGCTGCCAGGGCACGGCCGAGGCGGCGGCGGTCAACCGGCGCTGCCAGCGGCGCGCGACGAGCAGCAGCAGAACGGCGACCGCCGCGCTCGATCCGGCGAGCGGGGAGGAGGTGAAGGCACCCGGCACATCGAAGCCGAATCCCCAGGCCATCAGCAGGGCCGCCACAGGGGTGAAGAGCATCACCCGTGCGCTCGCGGCCGGCCCGGCGACCCCCTGGCGGATGCTGCGGTGCAGGTCCGCCGCCGCCCGCAGCCCCTCGGCGGTGCGGTGCAGGGTCGCGGCCAGCGGCGCCCCGACGTCGACGGCGAGCGCGACGACCACGCCGACGCGCTGCCACGCGGCACCCGCGTCATCGGCAGGCGCATCGCCGGCGGGCGCATCATGGCCATGCGCGTCACCGGCAGTCGAAGACGCCACAGCGGCGTCGCTCGGCCGGGCGCGCCCAGCGAGGGCGGCCAGGGCGAGCGACCGCTCGCGCTCAGTGCCGAGGTGCGCGGCCAGGTATCGCCCCGCGGCCGCGGGAGTCGCTCCGGCACCGATCAGCGCGGCGGCCCGCGCGACGCAGTCCGCGACCTCGTCCAGCGCCGCGGCCGGTTCCGGCCGGCGAGGTCGACGCAGAATGCGGATCACCAGGACATCGGTACGGCGTGCAGCCGGCCGTCCTCCTCGACCAGGCGGCCGAGGCCAGCGATGCGGCGCGTGCCCCGCCGCTCCAACTGGATCACCACGTCGATGGCCGCGACCGCCTGCGCACGGACCGCCTCGGGTGTCATCCCGGCCAGCGCGCCGAGTGCCTGCAGCCGAGCGGGCACCCGGGACAGCGAGGTGCAGTGCAGGGTGCCACCGCCGCTGTGTCCGGTGTTCAGCGCGGTGAGCAGGTCGGCGATCTCGGCGCCGCGGCACTCCCCCAGCACCAGCCGGTCGGGCCGCATGCGCAGGGCCTCCCGGATCAGGCGGCCGAGATCCACCCCGCCGGCGCCGTCGGCATTCGCCTGCCGTGCCTCCATCCCGACGACGTGCGGGTGCTCGACCGCCAGCTCGGCGACGTCCTCGACGGTGATGACGCGCTCGTCCGCGCGGGTCTCGGCGAGCAGGGCGGCCAGCAGCGAGGTCTTGCCGCTGCCGGCCGGACCGCACACGAGCACGTTCTGCCGATCGTCCACGACCCGGCGCAGCGCCGCCGCCTGATCGGTGCCGAGCATGCCGCTGCGCACCAGGTCGTCGAGGCGCCAGGGCGAGGAGCGAGCCACGCGGATGGAGACGACCGCACCGCCGGTGGAGACCGGAGGCAGCACCGCGTGGACTCGCAGCCCGCCGGGCAGGCGCACGTCGGCGAAGGGCGTGGCGTCGTCGAGGTGCCGCCCACCGGAGGCGATCAGTTCGACGGCGAGCGCTCGGGCTGCGGTGACGTCGAAGCGCGGGCCGCCGTCCACCGGATGCATCCCGGTGCCGTCGTCCCGCCAGAGCATCCCGCGGCCGTCGAGCAGCAGATCGGTGGTGCCGGCGGCGCCGAGGAACGGCCCCAGCCTGCCGAGCACGCCGAGTACCCCGGGCACCCCGGGCACCCCGGGCCCGCCGAACTCGTCGGCCACCGAATGGGACCGGTCGTCGGGCGGTCCCAACGATGACTCGTGCTCGCCGAGTTCCGGTCGCTCGGGTACGAACCGCTGCACCGCCACCGTCATGTCGTCACCGCCATGCCCGCACGCTACGAGCGGTAGACGGACGGCTGAGCGGCGCGCCGACGGTCCGTGGAGGACGAGCGTGACTCCGCGGCTGGGGAGGAGACCCTACCTGGCAGGAGACCGTGCGGACGCGGTATCAACCCGCTGGTATCAGCTCCGGTGACGAGCCCGGCTTAAAAAGAAGGGCGGCACCTATTGGGGGGAACAGGTGCCGCCTCAGCAGCGCTCGATTGGGGGGAATCGATGAGGCGCCGCAAGCCAAGCTCTTCACTCGACTGGATCACTGTACCCATTTCGGGGCGCAGTGCAAGCATCGTTTGTGACCTGGTCACGGCGTGTCGCGGTGAACTTTCGGGGGTGGTATCACCGGAACTGGACGATGATCTCCACCTCGACCGGGGCACCGAGGGGCAGCGCCGCGACCCCGACCGCCGAGCGGGCGTGCCGGCCCGCGTCGCCGAAGATCGCGAGCAGCGCGTCCGAGGCCCCGTTGATGACCGCGGGCTGGCCCGCGAAGCCGGGCTCGGAGGCGACGAAGCCCACCACCTTGACGATCTGGACGATGCGGTCCAGGCCTTCGGGGCCGCCCAGGGCGGTCGCCGCGGCGGCGAGCGCGTTCAACGCGCAGGTGCCCGCGTACTCGGCCGCGGCTGCAGGGGCCACCGATCCCTCCGCGTCTCCGACGACGCCGGTCTGCGGCAGCACCCCGTCCCGGAAGGGCAGCTGGCCGGAGGTGAACACCAGGTCGCCGGCGACCATGGCCGGCACGTAGGAGGCGACGGGCGCGGCGGCGTGCGGCAGGGTGAGGCCCAGCTCGCGGAGTCGATCGGCGACGGTCATCGGGCGGCGACGCGCATCAGGCGGCGGTGTCCGTGCATCAGGCGGCATCGGCACATCAGGCGTCCGAGGGCCGCTTGAGGTACGCCACCAGGCCGCCCTCCGGTCCCTGCACGATCTGCACCAGCTCCCACCCCTGGGCGCCCCAGGTGTTCAGGATGGCGGTCGTGTTGTGGATGAGCAGCGGGGTGGTCACGTACTCCCAGTTGGCCATGGCGTGCCGGCACCCTTTCCGTGTACGGTCGGCGCGCGCTTGCGGACGCTCGCGAACCCCTGACTTAGCATCGAGCCTATGTCCGCCCCCGACGGGCGCCGTCACGGCGCCGGCTCCGCCCTGCTCGGACTGCTGGCGATCGCCGTCACGGCAGGGGTGATGGTGACGGTCGGTGTGGCGCCCGCCATCGCCCTGACCGGGGTGAGCGCGAAGAACGGCATCGGCCTGTTCGAGGATCTGCCGGGCGAGTTGAAGCTGTCGGCGCCGTCGCAGAAGAGCGAGCTCTACGGCACCTCCAAGGGCAAGCCGAAGCTCATCACCAGCTTCTACACGCAGGACCGCGACGTCGTCGGATGGGACGACGTCGGCCCCGTCGTCCGCAACGCGGCCCTGGGCGCGGAGGACCCGCGCTTCTACCAGCACGGCGGCGTGGATCCGCAGAGCATCGTGCGCGCGGCCCTCGGCAACGTGCTC
This sequence comes from uncultured Amnibacterium sp., assembly GCF_964250715.1. Taxonomy (GTDB): domain Bacteria; phylum Actinomycetota; class Actinomycetes; order Actinomycetales; family Microbacteriaceae; genus Amnibacterium. The sequence continues at coordinate 3,227 of NZ_CAXUGX010000012.1, read as the reverse complement.
GGCAAGAACCTCTCCGGCGCCTCCACCATCACGCAGCAGTACGTGAAGAACGTCTGCCTGCAGGAGGCGGAGCGCATCACGAACGCGAAGAAGGCCGCGGAGTCGGCGACCGAGTGCGACGGCGTGACCCTGAGCCGCAAGGTGCGCGAGATGCGGTACGCGATCGGCCTGGAGAAGAAGTACTCGAAGGATCAAATCCTGCTCGGGTACCTGAACATCGCCCTGTTCGGCGGCCAGGTGTACGGAGTCGAGGCGGCGGCGGAGCATTACTTCGGCAAGCACGCGAACGAGCTGACCGTCGCGCAGGCCGCCAGCCTGATGGCGATGGTGCAGTCGCCGAACGACCTGCGGATCGACATCAAGGCCAACATCCCGGCCAACACCGCCCGCCGCGACTACGTGCTGGGCCGCGAACTGGCGAACAACCTGATCACACAGGAGCAGTACGCCGAGGCGATGAAGACCAAGGTCGAGCCCGATATCACCTATCCGAAGAGCGGCTGCCAGGCCGCCGGTTCCGCGGCGTACTTCTGCGGCTACGTCGCCGCGCTCGTGCAGGAGAACACCGCACTCGGCAAGTCGTTCGGCGCGACCTCCGACGACCGCGCCGCGGCCCTGTACGGCGGCGGGCTGAAGATCTACACGTCCCTCGATCTGGACCTGCAGAAGAAGGCCGCGGCGACGATGAAGCAGTACGTGCCGTTCAAACCGGCCGCCGGCAACATCGCGAGCGCCGCCACCACCGTCGAGGTCGGCACCGGGCGTGTGCTCACGATGACCGAGAGCAAGAAGTTCTCGGGAGCGAAGAGCCAGGGCGTCAGCGAGGTCAACTACAACACGGACACCCGCTACGGCGGATCGAGCGGATTCCAGGTCGGCTCCACGTGGAAGCTCTTCGACCTGCTGGAGTGGATGAAGCAGGGTCATGGCATCAACGAGGTCGTGAACGGCAACCCTCGCTACATCGGCCCCTTCAACACCTGCAACGGAGGGGTCGTCGAGGGCAGCACCTGGCGCAACGACTCGGCCGGTGAGGGCGGCTTCCGCACCGTCTACAGCGCGACGCAGAACTCGGTGAACGCCGCGTTCATGACGATGGTGCAGAAGCTGAACCTGTGCGACATCGTCGGCCAGGCCACAGCGCTCGGGGTGCACAACGCCAGCGGCAAGCCGCTGAGCGACCTGGCGACGGACATGATCGGGTCCGGCGGCAATGCGATCGCTCCCCTGACGATGGCGACCGCATACGCCGGTATCGCCGATCAGGGCACGTTCTGCACGGCGATGGCGATCGACAAGGTGGTGAAGCCGGACGGCGGAACCCTGCCGATCCCCGGCTCCGACTGCAAGCAGACGATCGACAAGAGCCTCGCGATCGCCGCCGGATACACGCTGCACGGCGTGCTGAACGGCACGGCGACCACCGATGCGAACGGCACGGGCCCGGCATTCCAGTTCGCGAAGACCGGTACGACCGACTCCGCGCGACAGACCTGGCTCGTGGGCGGATCCTCCAAGACCGTCACGGCGGTGTGGGTCGGGAACGTCAACGGCGGCCCGGCCGGCATCGGCCTGCGCAAGGTGTACGGCTGGCCGACGTGCTCGTACCAGAACTACAGCGGGCAGGCCGCCCTTGCCAGGCACTGCCTGTGGCATGACATGCGGCAGGCGGCCGAGGACAAGTATCCGGGCGCCACGTCGTGGCCCGACCCCGCCTCCCAGTACCTGACAGGGCAGCTCGCATCCGTGCCGAACGTGGCGGGCATGACCGTGGACGCGGCGACCAGCGTGCTGACTGCCGCCGGGTTCCAGGTGAAGGTGGGCGCTCAGGTCGACTCCGATGTGCCCCAGGGCAGCGTCGCATCGACCGACCCGCAGGCGGGCTCGCAGACGCCGGCCGGCACGAAGATCACGCTGTCCCCGAGCAGCGGCACGCCCGCCCAGGGCACCCCGCTGCCGGATGTGTTCGGGCAGCCGCTGCAGAATGCGCGTGACGCCCTGCAGCAGGCCGGCTTCACCAACCTGCAGGTGAATTTCGTGCAGGGCAACGGCAGCTGTCAGGTGCAGGGGACGAATCCGGCCGCGGGTACGCCCATGCCACCGGAGATGCCGATCACTGTGCAGGTGGCGGGTTCCGCCGCACCGGTGAACGGCTCCTTCGCGTGCCAGTGATCCGCAGGGCGGGCGGCGCGGCTGTCGTCGGCGCGGCGGGGGCCGGCGTCTGGGGGACGCTCATCGAGCGCACCGCCTTCACATTGCGCCGGCACACGGTGCGGGCGCTGCCGGCGGGCGCTCCGGAGCTGAACGTGCTGCACATCTCCGACCTGCACATGGCGCCGTGGCAGCGCAAGAAGCAGCGATTCGTCCGCGAGCTGGGCGAGCTGGCCCCCGACCTGGTGATCGACACAGGCGACAACCTGGGCCACGACCTGGGACTGCTGGGGCTGAAGGCGGCTCTGGAACCGTTCCGCGGCGTACCGGGGCTGACGGTGTGGGGGTCGAACGACTACTGGGCGCCGGAGCCGAAGAACCCGCTCCGGTACTTCGCGGGCGTCTCGATGCAGTCCGAGGAGCCGCGCCGGCTGGACACGGATGCCGCGGGCGAGTTCCTGGCCGAGCTGGGCTGGAGCGACCTGAACAACGCCGCCACCCGCCTGACGGTGCGCGGCGTGACGATCGACGCCGTCGGGGTCGACGACCCGCACCGCGGCTACGACGAACTCGACGAAGCGGCCGACCAGCTGACCGCGCTCCGGAGCAATGGACCGGCGGACCTGACGATCGGCGTCGCGCACGCCCCCTACCGCCGGGTGCTGGACGCCTTCACCGCCGACGGAGCCGACCTGCTCTTTGCCGGCCACACCCACGGCGGCCAGGTGTGCGTGCCGGGCTACGGCGCGCTCGTCACGAACTGCGACATCCCGCGCGAGCAGGTGAAGGGGCTCTCGACCTGGACCGCCGTGGGCCGCACCGCGCGCCTGCACGTCTCCGCCGGACTCGGCACCTCCATCTGGGCCCCGGTGCGCTTCGCCTGCCGCCCCGAGGCGACACTGCTGACCCTCACGTCCTGAGCGCCTGGCGTCCGGAGGCTCGCATCGCGGCACGCTATCCTTGGCGACGCGGTTCGCCGCCGGCCGCACAGGGTCGGGCGCGCGATACCGGGGTATAGCGCAGCTTGGTAGCGCGCCTCGTTCGGGACGAGGAGGTCGTGGGTTCGAATCCCGCTA
>NZ_CAXUGX010000011.1:0-112672 GCF_964250715.1 uncultured Amnibacterium sp. | reverse complement strand
AGCTTGGTAGCGCGCCTCGTTCGGGACGAGGAGGTCGTGGGTTCGAATCCCGCTACCCCGACCATGTGGCTCACCGATCAGCCCCGCTGACCCTCAGGGCTGAGGGACGACTCCGGTGCGGAGGGCGTCGAACAGCCGGTCCAGGCGTTCGCGATGGTCGTTCCGCACCGTGCCCGGCGACTCTCCGGCGATGCGGCGACGCGCGGTTTCCACGAGCACCGTGCCGTAGCCGGCGATGAAGAAGGCGGCGAGCAGGGTTCCGTCGCCCGCAAAAGCCGGGTCGCGTTCCAGTTCGTCGGCGAGGGTCCGCTGCAGATCGGCGGCGATCTCCCGCGGCGATCGGAGGGTCGGCCTGATGGCCCGCGGTCAGCGCGCCGCAGCCACATCCTCCGACAGCAGGACGCCGCCGCTCTCGGCCAGATAGCACTCGCCGCAGAGCGCCTCGTAGCTGGTGTCGTCCTGCTCGTCGATGGCCACCTGGGCACCGTCGAAGACGAACGACTCCCCCACCCGGCGGGCGTTGAAGATCGCCTTGCGGCCGCACCGGCAGATCGTCTTCAGCTCCTCCAGGCTGTGCGCCACCTCCAGCAGGCGGCGGCTGCCCGGGAACGCGGCCGTGCGGAAGTCGGTGCGGATGCCGTAGGCGAGCACCGGGGTGCCCTGCACGACCGCGATGCGCAGCAGATCATCGACCTGCTGGGTGGTCAGGAACTGCGCCTCGTCCACCAGCAGGCACGACACCCCGCCGCCGGTCTCGGCCAGGACCCGGGCGCGCTCGGCGAAGAACAGTTGCAGCACGTCGTCGTCCGGCCCGATCACGAAGTGCACCGGGCGGGTCACGCCGAGCCGCGAGACGATGTCGCGGTCGCCGCGCAGATCCGCCGACGGCTTGGTCAGCAGCACCTGCTGCCCGCGCTCGGCGTAGTTGTAGGCCGCTTGCAGCAGCGCCGTGCTCTTGCCGCTGTTCATCGCGCCGTAGCGGAAATAGAGCTTCGCCATCGTCCGTCCAGGGTACGGCGCCCCTTCCGCAGCCGCAGCGCAGGCCGCGGGGCGGCGTCGCGACGACGAGGAATTGAGGAAATCCCTCGTTATTCAGGACATCACAGGCCCGCAGGGCGCCCGCTTCTCGAAATCTCCTGAATTCCTGCGGGATGCAGACAGCCCCGCTATTGCAGGGGCCTGCTACTGCAAATACCCGTCCTCGGCCGCGCGACGGATCAGGTCGGACTTGCGGCTGGCCGGCCGCTTGGCCTTGGCGTACTTCTCCCGCACACGGCGTAGGTAGGTCTTCGCCGTCTCGTACTGCACGTTCATCTCGGAGGCCACCTCGTTGGTGCTGTGGCCGCTGGCGTACAGCCGCAGCGCCTCCTCCTCGCCGACGGACAGGCGCGGCTTCTCCACCGGCACCGCCACCTGCGGCAGCGGACGCCACGACTCCTGCTGCGCGCTGCCGCCGACACCCGTGATCTCGCGTGCGATGGACATCACCTCGTGCAGCGGCTGGCTCTTGCCGAGGAACGCCGACGCGCCGGCCTTCATCGCACGGTCCCGCAGGTCGGCGGTGTCGAGCCCGGTCAGGACGATCACCTTGGCGCCCGCCGCGCGGCAGGTACGCACCCGCGCCTCGATGGACACGGGCTCCTTCAACTGCACGTCCAGGAAGACGAGGTCCGTGGGAAAGCTGGGGCTGTGCACCATCTGCAGCCACGTGGTCGCCGCCAGAACGACCTCGAAGTCGTGCGCGTTGCCGCGGATCCACGACACGATGCTGTCGAGCAGCACCTCGTGGTCGTCGAGCAGAGCCACCCGCACGCGCCGCTCCTCCGCGGGCAGCGTGGCGGTGCCACTCGTCAACGACTCACGTCGCGCCGATGTCGCCGATCCCCCGATCACGGTCGGAACGGCACCGATAGACCGATAATCATCGGTCCTGTCATCCCAGCTCACCACAGCGTCCTCGTCTACTCGCCATCGGGCGGGCGCCCGAACGGGTCACGCCGGTCGGGTACGCCGACCGGTCAGTACGTTTGTACCCCGCAGCACCCCCTCAGAACCGGTGAATCGCCGGTTCACCCTCCATCTGGGGACAGACAGAGTGCCTGCCGGATCAGGCCCTGTCGAACAGCCGGCAGCAGAGGGCGAGAGGACTGCCCGAGGTCAGAACAGCGGCGGCGGAGCGTGCGTCGATGTCTGCGCGGTGACGGCAGTGCGACGTGCTATTACTCGGGGCGACGGCGCTACTCCGGCCGACGGCGCTACTCCGGCTGTGAGGGCGACGGTGCCGACCGTCAGCCCGTGCCGCTGGACGAGCGGACGGATGCGGTCGGCGAGCCACGTGCGGTAGGGCTTGGGCGCGTACACCCCATCCGCGTAGAGCCGGCGGTACGCCTGCTCGTGCTGCGGGTACTGCTCGTGCAGCCAGGCGAGGTACTACTGGCGCACGCCGGGCTTCAGATGCAGGGCCGACCACTGCACCGTGGAGGCGCCCGCCTCGCGCACCCGGGCGAGCGCCGCATCCAGGTGCTCGATCGAATCGGTCAGGTACGGCAGCACCGGCATCAGCAGCACACCGCACGGCAGGCCTGCATCCCGGACCGCGCGCACCGTCGCAAGACGGGCCGCGGCAGACGGCGTGCCAGGCTCGACGGCCTGCTGCAGTACCTCGTCATAGATCGCGATGGACATCGCGACGTGCACGGGCACGCGCTCCGCAGCGTCGACCAGGGCCGGGATGTCCCGGCGCAGCAAGGTCCCCTTCGTCAAGATGCTGAAGGGGGTGCCGGACTCGGCGAGCGCCTGGATCACGCCCGGCATGAGCCCGTATCTCCCCTCCGCCCGCTGATACGGATCGGTGTTCGTGCCGAGCGCCACCACCGAGCCGGCCCAGGAGGAGCGGCGCAACTCGCCGCGCAGCACCTCGACCAGGTTGACCTTGACCACGACCTCGCGGTCGAAGTCGCCGGCGTCGACGAAGTCCAAGTAGCGGTGCGTCGGCCGGGCGAAGCAGTACACGCAGGCGTGGGAGCAGCCGCGGTAGGGGTTGATGGTCCAGCCGTACGGCATGCCGGTACCGACGCCCGGCACGTGGTTCAGCGCCGACTTGGCCAGCACCTCATGGAAGGTGATACCCGCGAACTCCGGAGTACGCACACTGCGGACGAATCCCGCGGTGTTGGTCAGGCCCGGCAGCGCCTGCGGCTGCTCGGCCTGCACAGCCTGCCCGCTCCACCGCATACCGGTATTCGAACACGATTACTAGAAGATCGCAAATCCAAATCGAATCGGAGTCGAACTGGTCTACGCTGTGAGTCCCAGCGACTCGGATGTGGCCCGATGGATTCGCTGCACGGCGCGCGGGTCGTCGCTCAGCATGGACCCGTAGGTGGGGATCATGTGCGTCAGGCCGCGCCGCCAGGTCGCCATGCGCCCGGGGAAGCACCGCTGCAGGATGTCGAGCATGATCGCGGTGGCCGTCGAGGCGCCCGGCGAGGCGCCCAGCAGGCCGGCGATCGTACCGTCCGCACCCGAGACCACCTCGGTGCCGAACTGCAGCACGCCGCCCTTCTTCGCATCCTTCTTGATCACCTGGGCTCGCTGCCCCGCGCCGAGCAGGCGCCAGTCGGCCGGATCGGCCTCGGGAAAGAACTCCTGCAGTGACGCGAACTTGGCCTTGCGCGTCTTGCGCAGCTCGTTGATCAGATACTTCAGCAGCGGGAAGTTGTCCTTCGCGACGGCGAGCATCGGGATCAGGTTGTGCGGCCTGACGGACAGCGGCAGGTCGAGCAGGCTGCCCTTCTTGAGGAACCGCGGCGAGAAGGTGGCATAGGGCCCGAAGAGCAGTGACGCCTTGCCGTCGACGATGCGCGTGTCCAGGTGGGGCACCGACATGGGCGGCGAGCCGACCGAGGCCTTGCCGTACACCTTCGCCTGATGCTGCTGGACCACCTCGGGGTCGTCGGCGCGCAGCCACTGCCCGCCGATCGGGAACAGACCGAAGCCTCGCGCCTCCGGGATCCCCGCCTTCTGCAGCAGCTTCAGCGCCCAGCCGCCGGCGCCGACGAACACGAACCGCGCCCGCACCGTGCTGGAGGTACGGCCGACCAGGTGCTGGGTGCGCACGCTCCACAGCCCGTCCTTGCCGCGCTTCAACGAGGTGACCTCGGTGTTCAGCACCAGCTCGGCGCCCGCCTGCGTCAGCCCGTCCATCAGGGTGTGGGTCAGCGCGCCGAAGTCCACGTCCGTGCCCGTCACGGTGCGCGTGGCGGCGATCGGCTCGTCGCGCTCGCGGCCGAGCACCAGCAGCGGGGCCCAGGAGTAGATGACCGCCGGGTCCTCGGAGAACTCCATCGCCGAGAACAGCGGATGCTGGCGCAGCGTCTCGTACCGGCGGCGCAGGTAGTCCACGTTCTTCTCGCCGCGGACGAAGGTCATGTGCGGGGTGGAGTTGATGAACCCGGTGCGCTTGGGGACGACTTCGGCGTCGACGAGGCCCGCCCAGAACTCGCGGGAGAGCTGGAACTGCTCGTTCACCTTGACGGCGCTCGTGATGTCGATGGAGCCGTCCGGACGCTCCGGCGTGTAGTTCAGCTCGCACAGGGCGGCGTGGCCCGTGCCCGCGTTGTTGAAGGGGTGGCTGCTCTCCTGCGCCACGTCGCCGAGCCGCTCGAAGATGCGGATCGACCAGTCCGGCTCCAGCCGGTGCAGCATCGTGCCCAGGGTGGCGCTCATGATGCCGCCGCCGATCAGGACGACGTCGACGGGTTCATCGGTGGCCATCGGGCGAGTTTACCGTCGACTCGCTTTGCGACCCGTCCCGGAGGGTTCGACCGCGAGCCTCCGACGGAGATGGCGACGGGTGTGCGTTCTCAGGCGACCCGGGATCGGGCGGCGACCAGTTCGGCGATCTGCACCGCGTTCAGAGCCGCGCCCTTGCGCAGGTTGTCGTTGCTGATGAACAGGGCCAGGCCGCGGCCGTCCGGCACCCCCTCGTCACGGCGGACGCGGCCCACATAGCTCGGATCGCGGCCGGCTGCGGTCAGCGGCGTGGGCACGTCCGCCAGCTCGACTCCGGGGGCGGAGGCGAGCAGCTCCCGAGCCCGGGCGGGCGAGATCGGGCGGGCGAACTCCGCGTTCACGGACAGGGAATGGCCCGTGAAGACCGGCACCCGCACGCAGGTGCCGGAGACCGGCAGGTCGGGCAGCTCCAGGATCTTGCGGCTCTCGTTCCGCAGCTTCTGCTCCTCGTCGGTCTCCTCCGACCCGTCGTCCACCAGCGCGCCCGCGAAGGGGATGACGTCGAACGCGATCGGCGCGACGTACTTCGCCGGCGCGCCCAGGTCGACCGCCTGCCCGTCGTGCACCAGGCGGGTGATGTCGCCGTCGCCGACCGCGCGCTCGACCTGGTCCGCCAGCTCCGCGACTCCGGCCAGCCCGCTGCCCGACACCGCCTGATACGTGCTGACCGTCAACCGGATCAACCCCGCCTCGGTGTCGAGCACCTTCAGCACCGGCATCGCCGCCATCGTCGTGCAGTTCGGGTTGGCGACGATGCCCTTCACCGCGCCGCTCAGGGCGTGCGGGTTCACCTCGCTGACCACCAGCGGCACACGCGGATCCATCCGCCAGGCGGAGGAGTTGTCGATGACGGTCGCTCCCGCGTCGGCGAATCGGGGCGCCAGTTCGCGCGACGAGGCGGCCCCGGAGGAGAGCAGCACGATGTCGAGGCCGCTCGGGTCGGCGGTCGCCGAATCCTCCACCTCGATCTGCCCGTCCTGCCAGGGGAGCAGGGTTCCGGCCGAGCGCGCCGTGGCGAAGAAGCGGATGTGCTCCACCGGAAAATCGCGTTCGGCCAGCAGGCGACGCATCACGGTGCCGACCTGGCCGGTCGCGCCGACCACGCCGACGCGCAGCCCCGGCGCGCTCATCGGCCGGTCCCCGCGTAGACCACTGCCTCGTCCTCGCCGTCCAGGCCGAAGGCGGTGTGCACGGCGCGGACCGCGGCGTCGATCGAGTCGGCGCGGGTGACGACGGAGATGCGGATCTCGCTGGTGGAGATCATCTCGATGTTGATGCCCGCCTCGGACAGCGCGGTGAACAGCTGGGCCGAGACGCCGGCGTTGGTGCGCATCCCGGCGCCGACGAGCGCCAGCTTGGCGATCTGGTCGTCGTGCTGCAACGACAGATAGCCGAGCCGCTGCTGTTCGGCGGTGATGGCGGCGAGCACGGCCTGCGCATCGCCCTTGGGCAGCGTGAAGGAGATGTCGGTCAGCCCGGTCGCGGCGGCGGAGACGTTCTGGACGATCATGTCGATGTTCGCGCCCGCGCGGGCCACCACGGTGAACAGCTCGGCCGCCTTGCCCGGCTCGTCGCGCACGCCGACGACCGTGATCTTCGCCTCGCCGAGGTCGGTGGCGACGCCGGCGATGACCGCCTCTTCCACGGGTGCTCCGTTCTCGTCCAGCCCGGGTGCCGGCGGGTTGTAGACGATCGTGCCCGTCCGGTTGTTGAACGACGAGCGGACATGCAGGGTGACGCCGTGCCGGCGAGCGTATTCCACGGCACGGATATAGAGGACTTTCGCGCCTCCGGCGGCCAGCTCCAGCATCTCCTCGCTGGTGATCCTGGGGATCGGCCTGGCCCGCGGAACGACCCTGGGGTCGGCGGTGTAGATGCCGTCGACGTCGGTGTAGATCTCGCAGAGCTCGGCGTGCAGGGCGGCCGCGAGCGCGACAGCGGTCGTGTCGGACCCGCCGCGGCCGAGCGTGGTGATGTTGCCGGTGGCCCGGTTGAAGCCCTGGAACCCGGCGACGATGGCGATCGCTCCGTCGTCCAGGGCCTCGCGCACGCGGCCGGGCGTCACGTCGACGATGCGGGCCGCACCGTGCGACGCGTCGGTGATCATGCCGGCCTGGCTGCCCGTGAACGACCGCGCATCGTGGCCCATGCTGCGGATCGCCATCGCGAGCAGCGCCATGGAGATGCGCTCGCCGGCTGTCAGCAGCATGTCGAGTTCCCGTGGCGCCGGCAGCAGAGTGACCTGGTGGGCCAGGTCGAGCAGCTCGTCGGTGGTGTCGCCCATCGCGGACACGGCGACGACGACCTCGTTGCCGGCCTTGCGCGTCTCGACGATCCGCTTCGCGACTCGTTTGATGCTCTCGGCGTCCGCGACGGACGAGCCGCCGAACTTCTGCACGATCAGACCCACGCCACGCCTTCGACTCCGCTGCCGGACCGGCCCGGCGGCCACGAGTGTACCGAGGGCCTCGCGCGGCCCCGGGCGGGCGGAGTGCGCGGGCGCGGAGGTGCGTGCGCAGATGTGCGTGCGCCTCGCGCGGTAACTGCGGCCTTCGCGCGGGAGGTGTGCGTACCGCGCAAAGGCGCAGCTACCGCGCGAACCGGTTGGGGACCGGGGAAGCGCCGGTCAGGGCAGCGCCTACTAGGAGACGGCGCGCAGGAACTGGATGAGGGCGGAGGCGGTGGCGTCGGGGGCCTGCTCCACCGGATAGGCGCCCGCATCGGGGACCAGCAGGCCGCGGGCGCCGGCGACCAGCCGCGCGAGTGCCTCGGTGGTCGCCCCGCCGAAACCGAACCGGCCGCCGATGGCGAGCCCCGGTATGCGGGTGCGGCGCCGGGCGGCGGCACGGATCGCCGCGGTGTCCTCCGCCTCGCTGCGGAACAGGCCCAGGGTCGCCGCGAGCCGATCGTCGCCGCGATAGGCGCTCACGTAGGCGAGGTGGGCGTCGAAGTCGAGCCCGGCGGGACCGGCTGCTGCGGTGAGCACGGCGTCGACCAGCACGTCGAAGCGGCCGGGCAGCAGCGCCTCCGCCACGCCGTGCGGGGCGCGGAGCAGCGCCACATGCCAGTCGGGCCGGTGCGGTGCGGGCGGCGGCAGCGGAACGGCGAGCCCAGCCGGCACCGCCTCCTCCAGCACCAGGGCGACGGTGCGTGCGGGCTGCGCGGCCGCCATGAGTGCGGCGACGGTGCCGCCCATCCCGTGGCCGATCAGGACGGTGCGCCGCACGCCGAGGGCGTCGAGCACGGCGATGACCTCCCTCGCGAGCAGCGGCTTGGCGTGCGAATCGGCGGCACTCCCCGCTGCTGGGCCGGTGGACGTACCGCCGAGTCCGCGCAACTCGATCGCCAGCGTGCGGTAGCCGGCGCGGTTCAGCGGCGGGATCAGGTGACGCCAGTGCAGCGAGGTGACGGGCCAGCCGTGCAAGAGCACGATCACCGGACCGGAGCCCGCGTCCGCGACCTCCAGGGAGACGCCCCGGCCGATCGGAATCAGCATGCGCCCGCCACGCTGCGCCCCATCACTGTTCGACGAGGCGCCGGCCTTCGAAGGCGCGGCCCAGGGTGACCTCGTCGGCGTACTCCAGGTCGCCGCCCACCGGCAGCCCCGACGCGAGGCGGCTGACCTGCACGCCCACCCCCCGCAACAGACGGGAGAGATAGGTGGCGGTGGCCTCACCGGTCATGTTCGGGTCGGTCGCCAGGATCACCTCCTGCACCTGGCCGTCGGCCAGCCGCTGCAACAGCTCGCGGATGCGCAGGTCGTCCGGCCCGATGCCGTCGATCGGGCTGAGGGCGCCGCCGAGCACGTGGTACAGCCCGCGGAACTCGCGGGTGCGCTCGATGGCGGCGACGTCTTTTGCCTCCTCGACCACGCAGATGGCGGTGCCGTTGCGGCGTGGGTCGCGGCAGATGCCGCACCGTTCCTGGTCGGCGACGTTGCCACACAGGGCGCAGAACCGCACCTTCTCGCGCACGTCGATCAGGATCTCGCCCAGGCGGGAGACGTCGAACTCGCGGGTCTGCACGATGTGGAACGCGATGCGCTGCGCCGACTTGGGGCCGATGCCCGGCAGCCTGCCCAGTTCGTCGATGAGCTCCTGCACGATGCCCTCGTACACGGGTCTCAGCCTTCCCGAGCGGGAACGACGGCGGTCTCTTCGAGGAAGCTGGCGCCCAGGATCTCGCGCACCACCGACTCGCCGTAGCGTTCACTCGCGGCGACCGGCACGGCCTGCGTCGTCGGTGCGGTGGGCGCCTCGGGCTGCTCAGGGGTGGAGGCCGGCTCGCCGCCGTCGACCCGGGGACGGAACTTGACGCGTACGCCCAGCACCTCGAGGATCGCGCTGCGCAGCACCTCGCTGACCCCGCCGGTGGGAGCGGTCTGGCGGAACGTCTCGACGTCGCCGCGGCTGACGAACGAGATGGTGAGCACGTCGCCGTCGAGGGCACGCGGATGCGAGGTGAAGACGACCGCCCAGGCACTGCGCTTGGACCGCTGCACCGTCTCGAGGATCTGCGGCCAGGCGTCGCGCACGTGCTGCAGCGTGACACCGACCGTGCCCGACGCCGACGCCACGGTCGCGGGCGACGCGATCTGCTCGACGGACCCTGGGTCGGCGACCGCGGCAGACGCTGCTGCCGGCGCCGATCGCCATGGCACCGCTGCCGGACGAGACGGCTGCTGCGGGTCGGAGGCGCCCCGGTCATCGCGGTCGCCGGACGGCACCGATGTGCGGATCTCGGACGCGGGCGGTACCGACGTCGCAGCGGGCGGGGTCGATCGCGCTATCGACGGAGGGGTGACCGGCCGATCGAGGGGCGCACCCTGCTCGGCGGAGACGGGACGCTCGGTCACGGGCGCAGCGGGTGATTCCACGCCCACCCGCCGCTCGAGTCGCTCCAGCCGGGCGATCGCTCCGCGCTGACCGGTGTCGGCGGCGGGCACCAGCATGCGGGCGAGCATCAACTCCAGCTGCAGCCGGGGCGAGGTGGCGCCGACCATCTCGTCGAGTGCGGCGCTGACCGTGTCGGCCGCCAGGGAGAGTTCGGCGGGGCCGAAGCGGGTGGACTGCACGACCAGGCTGGAGATCGTGTCCGCGGGGACGCCACGCAGCACGGCGCCGGCCTGCTCGCCGGTGGCGGCGACCAGGATCAGGTCGCGCAGCCGCTCCAGCAGGTCTTCGACGAAGCGCCGCGGGTCTTGTCCGGTCTGCACGATGCGGTCGACGGCGGCGAACGCACCGGCGGCGTCGCGGTCGCCGACGGCGTCGACCACCTCGTCGATCAGGGCCGAACTCGTGTAGCCGAGCAGCGAGGTGGCGCGGTCGTAGGAGACGCGGCGGTCGTCGGAGCCGGCGATCAGCTGGTCGAGCAGCGACAGCGTGTCGCGCACAGAGCCTCCGCCGGCCCGCACGGCGAGCGGCAGCACGCCCGCCTCGACGTCGACGCCCTCGGTGACGCAGAGCTCGCCGATGTAGGCGAGCATCTGGGCGGGCGGCACCAGCCGGAACGGGTAGTGGTGGGTGCGGGACCGGATGGTGCCGATGACCTTCTCGGGCTCGGTGGTGGCGAAGACGAACTTCACGTGCTCCGGCGGTTCTTCCACGATCTTCAGCAGCGCGTTGAAGCCCTGCGAGGTCACCATGTGCGCCTCGTCGAGGATGAAGATCTTGTAGCGGTCGCGGGCGGGTGCGAAGACGGCGCGGTCGCGCAGGTCGCGGGCGTCGTCGACGCCGTTGTGGCTGGCCGCGTCGATCTCGATGACGTCGAGGGAGCCGGGACCGCCGCGACCGAGTTCGACGCAGCTGGCGCAGACGCCGCAGGGGGTGTCGGTGGGGCCTTCGGCGCAGTTGAGGCAGCGGGCCAGGATGCGGGCGGAGGTGGTCTTGCCGCAGCCGCGCGGGCCGCTGAACAGGTAGGCGTGGTTCACCCGGTCGGCGCGCAGCGCGGTGCGCAGCGGATCGGTGACGTGCGACTGGCCGATCAGCTCGGCGAACGTCTCCGGCCGGTAGCGGCGGTAGAGGGCGGTGACCACTCTGTCGACGCTACCCGCGCCGTCCGACACCGCCGGGCGCGTCGCCCCGCCCTGTGGATTCCGCTCCCCTCCGCACGAGGAATTCAGGACAAATCGAGAAACGAAGGCTGAAACCGCCCCGCAGCGCCTTCATCCCTCGAAAAGTCCTGAATTCCTCGCCGCAGACCCCGCCCACCTCGCGCTGACGCGGCCGCCCACTCACCCGCCCGACGCTGATTCGGGAGCGAAGGCGGCTCGGCCGCCGCAGCGGACTACCCACGACTCGCGCCGCAGAAGCGGCGGCGCGACATACGAACGGCCCCCCGCGCACCCGCCAGAGCCCGGTTACCCTTGCTGCGTCTCCGCCCTGGGGGAGTTGGCCTGGATGGCGCCACACGGGGAGCCGCCCACAGTGTACCGGGGAGGGCGCCCCGTTCACCCGATCGTCATGCGGGCGTCATCGCGCAGACGCTCCGGCTGGCGACACTGGCGCGCCGCCCGCCCGGACGGCGTCAGGGGGTTTCCGCGTGCGGCTGTCGGTGGTAGTGCCGTGTCACGATGCGGCGCACTTCCTGCCGACGACGCTGGCGAGCGCGCAGCGCAACACGGCTCCGGACACGGAGTGGTTGTTCGTCGATGACGGGTCCCGCGACGACACCGCCGCCCTGCTGGCGGCCTTCAGCCCGGCAAGCGGCTCCGTCCGCGTGCTGACGCATCCGGAGTCCCGCGGGGTCGCCGCTGCGCGCAACACGGGAACCGCGGCGGCGGGCGGACGCTTCATCACGTACCTGGATGCGGACGACTGGTTCGCGCCCGGCTACCTGCCGAAGCTGACCGACGCCATCGACCGGCTCGGCGTCGACTTCGTGCGCGCCGACCACGTGCGGGCGGAGGGGCGCATCCGCACGGTCCGCCGCGCTCCGGAGCCACGTCGGTGGCAGCCGCTGCCCGCGCGCCGCGGCATCGGGACGGGAACGACGCGGGCGAGCATGGTCGACTACCCGAATGCCTGGTCGGGCATATACGACCTGCGGCTGCGGGAGACGGGCCTGCTGCACGTGGAGGAGCATCTGGCGACCGCCGAGGACCGCCGCATGTCGTGGCGGCTGCACCTGTTCGCCTCGACATACGCGGTGGTCGGCCTGACCGGGTACTTCTATCGCCAGCAGGTCGCCGGCTCGCTGACCGCGGTCGGCGACGAACGGCAACTGCACTTCTTCGACGCCTTCGACCTGGTGCTCGCCGACCTGCTGGCGGACGCCGACCTGGCGCCGCACCTCGGCCGGTTCGTGCGCGCCTACCTGGGGATGATCGCGCACCACGACGCCCGGCGCGGCCGGTTCGCACCCGACACCTGGCGCACGTTCCGGCAGCGGGCCCGCCGGACCATCCGCGCGCTGCCCGCGGACCTGGTCGCGGAGGCGCTGCCCAGCATCGACCCGGCACGGGCGCGACGCCTGCAACGGCTCGCCTGATGCGTCGGGTGCAGGTCTTCGAGGCCTCCTCGTTTTATCAGGTGATGGTGCTGGCCGCCGCGCTCGACGCCGGCAGCTTCGGGGACGCGGACGAACGGATCCTGCTCACCTCCGCGAACGCCGAGGTGCCGGAGGTCGCGCCGCGGATCGACGAGGTGCCGGGGGCCGCCGCGCTGCTGCTGCGCTTCGACCGGACGGCGTCGTACAACGACGTGATCCACCCGCTGCACCCGTCGCTGTTCCGGCCGCGGGTGCCGGAGCAGCCGCTGTTCGAGCGGGCGTTCCGCCGGGCGCTCGGGCTGGCCGACGACGACCTGGTGGAGCTGGCGGTGGAGTCGGTGCACGTGCCGCCGGCCCGGACCATCCTGAACATCTTCGCGGAAGCGCCGGTGACGGTCTATGCCGAGGGGCTCATGAGTTATGGCCCCACGCGGGACCCGCTGACGCCGGTCATGGTGGATCGCGTGCGTTCCGTGCTGTACCTGGATCTGGTGCGGGGCCTCCTGCCCGAGTTGCTGCGCGAGTACCGCGTCCCGGCCGTCGCGATACCGGAGCACGCCTTCCGGCAGGTCGTCGCCGAGCTCGCGGGCGCGACGGCCGCAGCGCCCGTCGGCGAGCCGTATGCGCTGATCCTCGGGCAGTACCTCGCCTCGCTGCACCTGCTGTCGCGGCGTGCGGAGCTGGAGCTGTACGCGGGCCTGATCCGGACCGCGGCCGGCCGGGGCCTGCGCACGGTCGTGATGCGGCCGCATCCGAGCGCCCCGGGCCATGATGTCGAGTCGCTCCGCATGGCCGCGCTCGAGTCGGGGGTGCGATTCGAGTTGGACACCGATCCGGTGCCGGTCGAGGCGCGTTACCACCGCGATCCGCCGGCGCTGGTGCTCGGCTGCTTCTCGACCGGCCTGGTCACGGCGCAGCGCTACTTCGGGCTGCCGGCCGGATCCGCCGGTGCGGCGGCCGTCCGCGCGGCACTGCCTCGGTTCGAGGACAGCAACCGCATCCCGCTGGTCATCGTCGAGCACGTCATCCCTCGGGTGGACGAGGATGCACCTGCCCTCGCCGCGCCGGATCCGATCGCCCTGCAGGCCCTGCTGTCCGCGCTCGGATACTGCATGCAGTGGCGCGCGCACGCCGCCGACCGCGCGCGGACCGCCGCCTACCTCCGGCGGACCCCGGACCCCGCTAGCTTCATCCCCCGATCCCGCCGGCGCGAACTGCTGCTCCCGGGCGGCTGGCCCCTCACCCTCGGGCCGAGCCGGTTCGCCCGCTGGAGCGGGCGCGCGACCGTGGCCCGCGCGCGCGCCGCGCAGGCACTGGCGCTGGCCCGTCACGTCGCCGGCGCGGCAAGCCCGCCCGCCGACCGCCGGCGCGCCTGAGCCGCGCCTGCCAGACATCGAGCCGGGTAGCTTGCGGAGTGCTCGGGCCGGGAGCGGTGCGCGACCCCCGGCTACACTCATGACCGCTCGCGGCTGAGGCTGCGGCCCGGAGGATTCGCCTAGTGGCCTATGGCGCACGCTTGGAAAGCGTGTTGGGTGCAAGCCCTCGGGGGTTCGAATCCCCCATCCTCCGCACCCTTGAGGGCCCTCGATCCGCGTAACGACGCGGATCGAGGGCCTTTGTCCTTCTCCAGCCCCCACAAAAACCCCACACTTCTGTGGGGGCTCTGGTTGACGCGGAGCGTTCTGACCTGGTCCAGACGGTCCGAGACGGCGTCGAGATCATCGTCGAAGAGGTCGGCGTAGGTGTCGAGCGTCATGGCTGCGGAGGCGTGGCCGAGCATCCGTTGCACCGCCTTCACGTTGGCGCCGGCGCTCACCGCGAGGCTCGCGGCGGTGTGCCGGAGGTCGTGGATGGTGATCCGCGGGAATGTCGGGTCGATCGCGCGGGCTTCGCCAACGGCGCGCATGAACCAGCCGTTGCGGGCTTGTGGTCTCGGCAGATGGGTTCGGCCATCACCGAAAACGATCGCCTCTTGGTTCTTGCCCGCCATCTGTTGTGCCAGACCTTGGAGCAGGAAGCGGGGGAGCGGCACGCTCCGCGTCTCGTGTGTCTTCGGGGTTCCGACGACGATCTGCGTGGATACCTTGACGGCGTTCTCCTCGACCCGAGAACGGCGCCGCTGCAGATCGACGTTTCGAACCCGAAGTCCCGTGACCTCGCCCCACCGCATGCCGGTGTAGGCCAGCGTGTAGACGAGCGCCGCGTGCTCGGGCACCAACTCGGCCGGGACTGTGGATTTAACGGTGTTTCTGGCCTGACACGTCGAGCGGATGGCTTGGCGGGGAGGGTGCCGTGATGACGACACTGGAGACCGTGGCGACACGGAAGAAGAAGAACGAGCCAACTGCTGAGGAGGCGGCGGCCGTCGAGTTGGTCCGGATGGCGCAGGAGCAGGGCTTGTCCCTGACTGGGCCGAACGGGCTGCTGAAGCAGTTCACGAAGACGGTGCTGGAGACGGCGCTGAACGAGGAGCTGACCCAGCACCTCGGTCACGAGAAGCACCAAGCAGCCTCGGATCGGGAGGGCGGGAACATCCGCAACGGAACCCGACCGAAGACGGTGCTGACCGAGGCGACCGGTCACGTCACGATCGAGGTGCCGAGGGATCGGGACGGGACGTTCGAGCCGCAGATCGTGAAGAAACGGCAGCGGCGGTTGACCGGAGTCGACGAGATCGTCCTGTCGCTCTATGCCAAGGGCCTCACCACCGGTGAGATTAGCGCTCACTTCGAGCAGATCTACGGCGCCAAGGTCTCGAAGGAGACGGTCTCGCGGATCACCGACAAGGTGATCGAGGAGATGAACGAGTGGGCCGCTCGACCGTTGGACGGCGTCTACGCGGCGATCTTCATCGACGCGATCGTGGTCAAGATCCGGGATGGGCAGGTCGCCAACCGGCCCATCTACGCGGCCATCGGCGTGACGCTCGCGGGCGAGAAGGACGTCCTCGGCCTCTGGGCCGGCCCGGGCGGTGAGGGCGCGAAGTTCTGGATGGCGGTGTTGATGGAGATCAAGAACCGGGGCGTGAACGACGTGTTCTTCCTCGTCTGCGACGGACTCAAGGGCCTGCCGGATGCGGTGAACACCGTCTGGCCGCTCACCACGGTCCAAACCTGCATCATCCATCTGCTGCGGAACACGTTCCGGCTCGCGTCGAAGCGGGACTGGGACGAGCTCAAACGCGACGTCCTCCCGATCTACACCGCCGCTAACGCCGCGGCAGCGCGGGTCGCGTTGGATGAGCTGGCGGAGAAGTGGAGCACCCGGTATCGGGCCATGATCGGGCTCTGGGAGAACGCCTGGGCCGAGTTCATCCCGTTCCTCGACTACGACGTCGAGATCCGCAAGGTGATCTGCTCGACCAACGCGATCGAGTCGCTGAACGCCCGCTACCGGCGCGCGGTCAAAGCGAGGGACCACTTCCCGAACGAGCAGGCCGCGTTGAAATGTCTCGACCTCGTCACCCGGTCCCTGGATCCGACCGGGCGAGGCAGGGCACGATGGACCATGCGCTGGAAACCAGCCCTCAACGCGTTCGCCGTCACCTTCGCCGACCGCTGGCCGGCAGCCGAGACCTACTAACCGAAAACGCCACAAACACCGTTAACGAGATAGTCCCGTTCCGCTGAGTGAGGGTGGTTCAGGAGCCGCTCCGCGGAGGTGGCAGGCCAGGACAGGGCAAGACGGGTGGAACCCGTCGTTCGCCCCCTCGACCCGAACGACGCGGGCAACGACGGGTTCTCCGAGGGGTCAGCACTGGCTGGTTCCGTTCGATTGGCTGCGGGCGTGCCGTCGGTCGAGGAACTTCGGCTTCAGCTGGTCGAGGCGCGCGGTGACGTCCTTGAGGTACTGGTCTTCGTGATCGGTCAGAGCGCCGAGGTTGATCAAGGAGCGCGGGATCACCATGTCGCGGTCCTCTGAGGCCGCTGCGTCCTGCCATGCCGCCTTCATGGCCTCCCCGGCGACTGTGCGGACTTGGTCGAGAAGGGTTTTGTAGGACAGTCCAGCGGCGACGTCCTCGCTCAGGACGAGGGCCCGGTAGTAGCTGAGTCGGCTCTGGATGTGCCGGAGCTCCTCGGAGAGCCGGATGCGCTCCGGCGCCGGCTCGTCTGCTCTGCGCCGTCGGATGGCGTAAGGGAACTCCTTGTACTGGGTGTACACGTCGAAGGCCTCGGCAAACGCGACCTGCAGGCGGGCCCGCTCGGCGGCGCGCGTTCGCGCGCGCTCCTGCCATCGGTTCTGCAGCACGCCGATGATGGCTGCGACGACCGCGCTGGTCAGTACCGCACCGATCACGGTGGTCCCGGCGGCGTGCAGGAGGTCGGTCATCGTGGTGCGCTCTCATTCGTTGGGCGGAAGGGTGTGTGGGTGACCTCGTCGCCGGCCCATTCGCCGGTGCGACGCCACCACTCCTCGCGGATCAGGTGCGCGGCGATCTCGGCGACGAGAGCAGCGGCACCTTGCTGCGGCACCCATCTCCGGTCTTCGGGATCGTCGGGGTGCCACATGCAGAGGGAGCCGTCGCCGTACCGGTGCGGGGAGTCCGTCGGACCGTCGGCGAAGACGCGTGGGCTGGCGGGCGTGGCACGGTGGAACGCGATCGTGACTCGGCGGGGCGGCATGTCGGGCAGGCGCAGCGTGACGGCGACATCGAAGCCGCCCGGGTATCGGGTGCGTCGCGGGATCGTCAGCGCTTCGAGCTCGCGGAGGTCGTGAGCGAACCGTATCCGTTGCGCGGGTGCATCGAACCAGAACGCCCGGGCCGGCACCCGGGCCCTACCGGTCACCACCGAACGACCGCCGCCGGGGGTCGGACGCGGCGGCGACCGAGACGCCGACAGCCGCTGCAAGCAGCGGTGCGCCGACCTTCAAGACGCCGGTCGCGGCCTTCAAACCGTTGGACGTCGGGGCGTCGAGGTACTTCCAGAACACCTGCGCGAGCTCGGTGTGGACCACCTCGGTGCCATCGGGGGAGTCCAGGGCTGTGCGGAGGTGATCGGCTGCAGTCCGCAGGCGCTTCGCCATCGCGGTGACGGTCACGCCGTGCTGCAGCTTCAAGTCCTCCGAGACACCGGCGGGGTCAGGAGTCGGCTCGTCGGCTTCCAGCCGGGTCGCGGCGCTGTCGAACAGCGTCCACAGCCCCTTCGCGATCCCCAGCCTCGGGGTGACGAACTCGAGTGCCCACACACCAAGCTGGAACGACGAGGCGCCGGGCTTCTCGAACTGCCCGTTCCAGGTCTTCGCGAGTCGGGTGATCCGCCGGCGGGTACGTCGCGCGGCGATCGCGCCGCTGTTCAGCAGCTCGAGGTGGCCCTCCGGGTCGGAGGGCTCCCACCGGTTCTTGGTCAGGTTCGGGATCCACAGCCCGTCGCCGTCACGGCGAGTGAGGGCGACGACCAGGTCGACCGTCGGGTTCTGGCCGTCGACCTCCTGCCCGAAGTGGATCTTCGGGCCCCGCTTGGAGGTGTGCACCTTCGCGTTCGGGTAGTCGATGCGGATCGTGGGTCCAATGTGCGCGCACAGGTCGGCTGCCACCTGCTCGGGCAGCTCTCCCCCACCTTCGGGCCCGAGAGCGGGGTACTTGCGTCGGTCCAGGACGAGGCCACCGTCGCCGTCGCTGACCGGGTCGTTCATCAGGTGGGTGGCCAACGACCCACTGCGGTACGTGCGCAGACTGCCCTCGAAGCTGCCGGCTGCGGAACGCACCGTCGCGAGCCGAAGCCGGGCCTCCCCCAGCGGTCCAGGGCTCGCCTCGGTCCGATCGCGCACGTCGGTCAGCTGGTCGTCCAGGTAGGTCATCCGTCCCCCGATCCTGCGACTCCGCAGGCCGCGGATCCGCTACGTTTACCAAGCAGGTGAACGCAACGCTACCACGCAAGAGTTTACCAGGAAGGTAAACAGTGCTTCTGGCGTGGCGTGATCCGCACCTCGAGGTCTGCTGCTCACAGCAGGCCGCACTCGACCTCGCCGCCGGAGCATCCGCCGAAGATGCGCGCGACCTGCTGACCGTGGTGTCTGAATCGGAGCCGTTCGGCGTCCTTCTGCGGTTCCAGAGCATTCGTTTCACCGTGTGCTCCGGCGCCGTTGACATGAGCCTCGGCGTCGCTCGGCTCCGAACACGGCTGCTGACCCCGCGCGGGGAGCCGGTACGACTCGGCTCCTCGACTCTTCTGCATGACCATGCCCCGACGACCGCACTCGTCGTCGACGACCTCGCTGTTCGAGGCCGCTCGCTCTCCCGACTCGCAGGCTGAAGGATCCAGTGACCTCCACCTACTTCCCGACCGAACACAACGTCGACTGGGCGACCGCACCAGGCTCCGTCCTTCAACGAGAACTCGACGCACGAGGGATCTCGCAGGCGCAGCTAGCCGCTCGCTCAGGCCTCAGTACAAAGCACATCAACCTCGTCATCAAGGGACATGCGGCCATCTCCGCCGACGTGGCCGTCACACTCGAGCAGGTCCTCGAGGTCCCCGCCGAGACTTGGCTCCGGATTGAAGCCAAGCACCAGGCGCATCACGCGCGTCTTGCACGCGATCTCACCCTCGACCACCTCGCCGAATGGGTGAGCGAGTTTCCAATGACAGACCTCGTCGAGCGCAGCATCGTCGCGCGCGACGACACGATTGCGACCATCGCGAAGAAACTTTTGCGCTTCTTCGGCGTTGCGTCGCCAGCCGCTTTCACGAAGACCTGGCTCGAGCCGCAAGCTTCCTACAAGCGCGCGCAGAAGTTCACTATTGATCGGTATGCCATTGCCGTGTGGTTACGGCTCTCGGAAGTCGAGGCCACGAAAGTTGTCGCAACAGCACCGCAGTACGATCCGCGAGCGCTAGAAGCGGCAGTGAAGCCTATTGCAAACGCGACCATCAAACCTCTTCTGGCCGCCTTCGAGGAAGCGCAGCGAATTTTGCTTTCGGCGGGCGTAGCCTTGGTATACGTACCGGAGATCAAAGCAACACGCATCAACGGAGTTTCCCGATGGGTACAGGGGCACCCGACTATTGCGCTGACTAGCAGATACCGGTACCTCGACGTGTTCTGGTTTACGCTCATGCACGAGATCGGTCACGTACTGCTGCATCCCAAGCGCGGCACCTACGTCGACTACACGGGCAAAGCTGACGACGACGCCGACTCACAAGAGGCCGCTGCCAACACATTTGCCGAAAGCGCACTGCTTCCGCGGGAGTATCGGGCACAGGTCGCCAGCGCGACAACCGCAGAGACGATCATCCAAATTGCAGCATCCGTCGGCGTCGACCCTGGCATCATCGCCGGGCAGCACGGACATCTTGCCGGGAAATGGAATGGGCCAATCGGTAGATTGAGGGTAAGAGGAGACCTCGAAGACGCCGCACGCGTGACGAATTAAGCCATTCTCAGCACGCACGGGCCTTGTTGTGAGCCAAATTTAACCACGTCTAGTTGCGTGGTCGAGTCGCCGCTGTACCACCGAGAGCATGCCGAGCACGTCGAGGGCGTCCGGCTCCAACTTGATCCAAGTGATCCGCGGTTCATGCGGAGGGGTTGCGAAAGGCGCTAAAGGCGGGCTTGGCCATGCTGGCGAAGCCAGGTTGCTCGTTTTGTTCGCACTATCGCGTTCCCGAGCAGCGACTGTGTCCACCGGTGTCGAGTTCCGGTCACGGAAAGACCGTCCGCTCAAGAAATTCTGTTGCCACTCGAACCAGACCTCTGCCTGGCGGCCCTCGACCGTCGGAGGGTGCGATCCAATGCTGCCCGAGAAGAGGGCGCTGGTCGCCGATGAGTTGAAGCGGCCCCCTGGGCGCTGGAGTCCCGCCGTGGTTCGAGGCGAGTCTGCAGGGACGCGACAAGTGGCCCGCCAGCGAGGCCAACGAGCGCACCGGCGCCGAACAGTCGATAGGCACTCTCCTGCTGGGCCTGCGGGCTACTAACGCTGATGAAGAGACCCTGCCGCGCGAATGTGTCGTTTTCGCGCTCATACCATGAATACCTAGTCGCGAGCACCTCAGATGGTTGCTCACTTGACTGCTGTAAGTATGTGGACGGCGGACGATCGGCGACATAACTCGTGGCGATCCGACCAGTATTGGTGTTGAGTGCGTAGGTCTGCACGCCCGGCAGATAGAGGTTCCGTGTCGCAATGCTTTCCTGGGTGAAGCCGAACTCCGGCAGGGCGCATCTAATTAGCGGTGCCAGCACAGGGGTCGCGAAGGAGAAGCTCTCAAGCGCTCCGGTCAATTTGGACGGCGGAGCACTTTCTTGACCTGCTTTCGCTGCGGCGGCCCAGAGCGGACCAGGCGCCACCGTGGTTTCGATTGGAAGTTGACCGTCGGCAACGGATGCGGAGCAGTGAAGCGGCGTCAAGGAGTATTCATACCCGTGGCCCGGCTGCTCCATCGCCACGGCGATCGTCGCCCCCGGGGCCGTCCGCTCCGAGACGTCCGGTTGGTCGATGACCAAGGCTACCTGTCCGGCAGCTCCGGTTGCGTCGACCTCGACGCCGGGAGCAACAGCACCTAGAGCCCCGTTCGAGTAAACGACGATGTTAGGCGGATCGGCTTCGAACCCCTTGTACCCCTGAGGCCCGAAGAGGGGATAGAGAAGGTAGGCCAGGCCCAGGAGGATCAGCCCAGCAAGCAGGTAGATCAGGGATCTCAGCCCGCTCCGCACGCGCTCAAAGTAGTGCTCTCAGGAGCACAGCGGAATCGCCGACGATCGCGCAGTCGAGCGCGACGGCTGCAGCAGGCGCTTCGGAGACACTCGACGCCGAGAAGCAGACCAACCAGCAAGTCCACACCGTTCGACGCCACATGGAGGCGCAGCGCCTACCTCATGTGCGCTCACCGCCCCGGCGCGGCCAGGTGCCCGCCGCAGGCCAAGCGCCTGGCCCACGCGGGAGAGCGAGGACTACATCTCCATTCTTCGCGTACCCCAATACGCATAGCGCACACCCATATGCCGCAATTACCCCGCAGATTGAGCACCACCCGGCACCTACTCCCGTGATCGAGCGCGATCTCAAAAGTCCCGGTTGATCCGGTCTTGTAATTGAGCGGCACCCCGCACTTACTCCTGAGAACCCGCGAATTCGAATCGTGGTGTCGCGGGCCACGTCCCGCCCCGCTACGCGAGGCCCGGAAGCTCAAGGGTTTCCGGGACCTTCTCGTGGGCAGAGTTGATCAAGGGATGCCGGAGAATGCCGTGCGTGCGTGAGAAGCCGTGAGTACGCGAACAGTTCCAATCCGAAACGACTCCATCCGGCTGGGTCAGTTCCTCAAGCTCGCCGACCTGATCGACCAGGGCGCGGACGCCCGGCAGGCGATCACCAACGGCCAGGTGCGCGTGAACGGGGAAGTTGAACGCCGGCGTGGCAGACAGCTGACCCACGGCGACGAGGTCGAGATGCGTGGCGAGTTCGTCGAGGTGGGCTGAACGGCCGAGGTCGAAGACTCAACGAGGATCGCCCCGGATCCGCTGTCGCGCGCGGGGTGACTCGATGCCCTATCGGCGGGTTCAGGTCGCCCGCTCGGTGACTCCGATGCACGTAGGGACTACGCGCCAGAAGGGAGCCGATCTCACAAGGCGTTACAACGCCGCACCTTGATGACGAGCACGACACGCGCTTCGCCGCGCTCTGCCGGTCCCCAGAAGTGGTCGGCGAAGGCTCCCGGTACTCACTCGAGCTCATCGCGGCGGGGGTGGGTGCGATCAGCCTCGGACAATGTCCGAGCCCCCACAAAAACCCCACAAACGTGTGGGGGCTCCGGTGATTCTAGGAGTCACTGTGATCGAGGACCGAGTCAAATGGGCTGATCAGGGGGGTTTTCTGCGATCTCTTGGCGTGTTCCGAGAGGCGCTGATTCGGGTTCGAATCCCCCATCCTCCGCCAATCCCATCCTCCGACCCGCGTGAGAGCGCGCCCGGGTGAGTACGTGGTCCTCGGCTTCTCCTGAGCTCGGCGCCCTTATCTGCCGTCCGGTCGCGATCCTCCCGTTCGGCCCGCACGCCACGACGACGCCCTGACCGCTCGCGCGGTCATCGGCTACGGGCTGAAGACCACGGTAGTCAGCGCTGCTGATGAGTGGTAGCTTGTGTCGCTAGGTACTGGAACCAAGTGTCAGTGAGTAGCCGCGAGGAGGTCGTCATGGCGAAGCAGATGACCGAGATGCTCAAGGGCACGCTCGAAGGCACCGTGCTGGCGATTCTGTCCAGGCGCTCTGCCCACGGGTACGAGATCACCGCCTGGCTGCGCGATCAGGGCTTCACCGAGATCGCAGAGGGCACCGTGTACGCCCTGCTGGTCCGGGTCGAGCAGCGCGGTCTCGTCGACGTCGAGAAAGTCCCGTCGGAGAAGGGGCCACCTCGCAAGGTGTACTCCCTCAACTCGTCGGGACGCGAGTACCTCGACGAGTTCTGGAGGAACTGGAGCTTTCTCTCGGCGCGGCTGGAACAGCTCCGAGATCAGATCACCGCAGTGCAGACAGAAGGAGAGAACTGAGCATGGCCGCGAAATGGATCGAGTTCGTCACCGGACCACTCGAGCAGAAGAAGCGATGGCGGGAGTCGGTCGCCCGCCTCGACGCGCTCCCGGAACCGTATAGGAATTCCGCGAGGGCGCTTCAGCGCTACCTCCTGCATGCCGGCGGCATCACCGACGGCCCGACCCTGATCACGATGATCGGAGACTTCGCCGATCTGTGGGATCGCGCTGCCGCTGATGGAACTCCGATCCGTGACGTCGTCGGCGAGGACCCCGTCGAGTTCGCGGAGGCGTTCGTTCAGGCCTACTCCGGCCGGCAGTGGATCGATGAGGAACGTGGGCGCCTGCGGAACGCGATCGACGTTGCCGAGCGCGTCGGCGGCACGGAGGACCCGCGATGAGTGCGGCACGGCTCGCCGCGCCCGCCATCCGCGCTGCGCTCGGCCAGGCGGCCCGGTGAGGTGATACGGAGGCGCTCTGCACGGCGGCGAGCGGACCCGGCTCAGTGCCGCGACGCCCGAGGAATTCAGGCGATGACGAGTTCTGCAGGCGATCCGAGCCCCTCACGGCGCCGACTACTCGACTTTGCCTGAATTCCTCGGAACTCAGGCGCGCGGGAAGTACGCGTCCAGGCGGTCGCGCAGGTGTGCGCCTCAATCGGCGTCGATGGGTCCGGGTCGGCGGAGGAGTTTCGGCATTCCTCGTCTGCCCCGCAGGGGAACGTCAGCGATGTCCTCGTCGATCCACGGCAGCTCGGTCCCGACGAAGCACAGCGCGCCCCGCACTGGACCGTCCGGGCTCTCATCGGCGAGAGCGGCGCGGACGGCGTCGATCTGCCGACTGACGCCGTCGACGAGTCTCGTCTGGTCGCGGCCGTTGATCAGCAGCTGCTCAACGCGCGGAGCGACCAGCCCGCCGGTGCGGCGAACCTCGAGCCTGCCGCGGTGCGTCTTGGCGTCGACGACCCAGACCCCGCTCGGCGCGAGCACGATGTGGTCGATGTTGGCCCGCGTCGGCGCCGTCTACGACCCGACGCCGAAGAATTCAGGCGATTTCGAGGAATTCGGGCGATCCGAGGCCTCTGCGGCCCCGGATCCTCGATTTTGCCTGAATACCTCGGAGCTCAGGCGACGGCCGCGGTGCGGGTGCGTTCCAGCGGCTGCGGCTCGGGTGCCGGCGAGCGGCGGATCAGGGCACCGGCCAGCAGGGCGGTCACGACCAGGAACGGCAGCGACAGCACCGCGCCGAGCAGGCCGCCTCCGAAGTTGGAGATCAGGATCGAGACGATCAGCAGCACGGTCAGCCAGATCGGTACCGGTCGGCCGATGAGCAGGCCGACGGCGCCGAGCAGGCCGCCGACCGCGGCGACCAGGGCGAAGTCGAACAGGCCGCCGAGGGCTGCGTTCGATTCGATCACGGGCTGGACCTGCGGCGCGAGGGATGCCGGGATCGCCGCCTGCACGAAGGAAGAGGTGAGCACCGCCCCACCCATCACGACGCCGCCGATCACGGTGAGCAGTGCGCCGATCGTTCCGAATCGGCCGCCTCGACCGGGCAGCAGCATCGCGATGCCGACGCCGAGCGCGCCGAGCAGGGCGAAGCCAGCCGCATCCGCGACGCTGCTGAACAGGTACTGCCCGGCGTGCGCGGCGATCGCCTGCGCCTGCGCGGCTGGCGACCCGTCGATGGTCGGGCGCGCCAGGTTGCCGACGGTGAGGCCGATCGGTGCACCGACCATGCCGATGGCGACGAGCAGCCGACGGGATGGGGATGCAGAGGGAGACGCAGAGCGGGATACGGATGGAGATGATGCAGAGGACATGGTCAGGCCTTTCCGGTGAGGTTCGAGGAACGGCACCGACCGTAGGAATTGCCGGGGGCCGCCTGCTCCACCGTGGGGCGGACTCCGCTCCGTCGAACTGTGGAGATCAACTCCGTCGCATTGGGGATCCGTGCCGGCCGGGCCCGCTTGTAGCGTGACGCCGTGTCCATCGCGCTGCTGCTTCGCCGCGTACGGCCGTGGCTGATCGACGGCGGGATGGCCGTAGGGCTGTCCGCGGTCGCGGTCGGCACCGTGCTGCTCGGCGTCGACGACGGCTTCCGCGGGACCGCCCCGGTCGCGGTCAGCGCGATCGTCGCCGGGGTCGCTCCGCTGCCGCTCGTCCTGCGGAGACGGCGGCCGCTGCTCGTGCTGCTGCTGATCGTGCTGCTGCGGGGGGTGCCCCAACTGCTCGCGGACGTCGATCGGCCGTTCATCGGCGGGCTCGTCGTCGTGGTCGTCGCCTACGGCGCCTGCGCCCAGTACGCGAAGCGGCCGTGGAACTGGCTGTCGATCCTGCTGCCCGCGGCGCTCTACGGACTTTATGCGGCGCTCGACCCCGCCTTCCGGCAGCCGTCGGAGTGGATCTTCGAGGCGATCCTGTACGCGATCGGGTGGGCGCTCGGCACGGTGTTCCGCGTGCTCGCGGCGCGGACCGCGGCGCTCGCCAGCGAGCTGCTGGCCGTGCAGCAGACGGAGGCGATGCGTCAGGCCGCCCTGATCGCAGCCGAACGGGAGCACATCGCACGCGAACTGCACGACGTGATCGCGCGCAGCGTGACGGCGATGGTGGTGCAGGCCGGCGCGGCGCGGCTGCATCTCGCCACCGACCCGGCGACGTCTGCCAGCGCCCTGCAGACGGTCGAATCCACGGGCCGGGAGGCGCTGACCGAGCTGCGACGTGCACTCGGCCTGCTGCGGGCGGAGGCGCAGCCGGCGTCCGCAGCGGAGTCGGCGGCCGAACCCCTCCCGCTGGCGAGGCCCGGATGAGCGACACTCGGATGAGCAACGTCGGCATGAGTGACGCCGGGATGAGGGGCCGACGTGGCTGGGACACCGCGTTCGACATCGCCGTGGCGGTCGTTTTCGCGGGCATCGCCTTTCTGGAGGCGGCCTCCCACGCCGACGACGGCTACCGCGGCACGGGCCCGGCCCTCATCGGCGGCCTGCTGAGCGCCGCGGCACCCCTGCCGCTGGCCGCGCGACGGATCCGGCCGCTGACGAGCGCCGCCGCCGTCGCCGCGCTCGCGACGCTGCCCCACCTGGTGCAGAGCTACGACGTCGTCTCCGTCGGCGCACTCCTGCCGCTCGCCATCGGCGCGGAAGGCGCGGCCCGCTACGGCCGCAGGCCGGTCAACCGGTGGGCACTGCTGTTCCCTGTGCCGGGTCTCGTGCTGCTCTCGATCACGATCCCCGGCTTCGCCGGCCAGGTCGCCGTGTACGCCGCGATCATCGCCATCGGCTGGACGACGGGGGTGCTGATCCGGGCGCTGATCGAGCGGCGGGAGGCGCTCGCCCGCCAGATCGAGGCGCGGCACGCGCTGCAGGCGCTGCTGGTGGAGCAGGCGTTGGCGGACGAGCGCTCCCGCATCGCGCGCGACCTGCACGACGTGATCGCGCACTGCGTCAGCGTGATGGTGCTGCAGTCCGGCGCGGCCCGGCTGCGGATGGCGGTCGACCCCGCGGGCAGCGCCGCCGCGATCGCCCAGGTGGAGTCGACCGGCCACGACGCGCTCGTCGAACTGCGGCGGGTGCTCGGCCTGCTGCGAGGCGACCCCGCGGACGATCCGTCGTCGTCGCTGGCGCACCTGACCCGCCTCACCGAGCAGCTGCACGCCGCCGGGCTCACCGTCTCCGTCAGCGTGCAGGGCGATCCGTCCGCGCTGCCACCGGCCCTCGACCGCACGGTGTACCGGGTGGTGCAGGAGAGCCTGACGAACGCGCTCAAACACGGCAGCGACTCCCGCGCCGACCTGCTGCTGCAGGTGCACGACGACCGGGTGGAGCTGGAGGTGCAGAACGCGGCGTCGGCGCCGCCGCGTGCCGAACTGCCCGGCGGGAACGGTCAGGTGGGCATGCGCGAGCGGGTCGCGGCGTTCGGCGGACAGCTCACCACCGAAACGCGGTCCGGACGGTACCGGCTGCACGCCCTGCTGCCGATGGATGAGGCCCGCCGATGACCGCACCGATCCGGGTGGCGATCGCCGACGATCAGGCACTCGTGCGCGCCGGCTTCGGCGCGATCCTCTCGATGTCCGCCGACATCGAGGTCGTCGGCGAGGCGACCGACGGCGTGGAGGCGATGGAACTCGTGCGGCGGGTCCGCCCGGACATCGTGCTGATGGACGTGCACATGCCGCGCCTCGACGGCATCCAGGCCACTGCGGCGATCGTCGCCGCACAGCTGGCCCGGGTGCTCGTGCTCACCACGTTCGACCTGGATGAGTATGTACTCGACGCGCTCCGCGCCGGCGCGAGCGGGTTCCTGCTGAAGGACACTCCGGCGGAGTCGCTGGCGCCGGCGATCCGCACCGTGCACGCCGGCCAGTCCCTGCTGTCCCCGACGGTCGTGGCACGGCTCGTCGAGCGTCACGCGCCGGCCACCGGCGAGGATCCCCGCCGCCGAGCGGCGCTCGACCGCCTCACCGCCCGCGAAGCGGACGCCCTGCTCGCCCTGGCCGAGGGCCTCTCCAACGCCGAGATCGCCGAGCGGATGCACGTCGGCGAAGCGACCGTGAAGACCTACGTCAGCGCGGTGCTGACCAAGCTGGCGCTGCGCGACCGACTGCAAGCGGTCGTTTTCGCCTTCGAGACCGGCATCGCGACTCCGCCTACCAGGTGATCCGCCGACCAAGTGATCCCCTGACCGGGTGATGCGACGACCGGACCCAGGTGATCCGGATGTGGCCCGCACGGGGGCGCGACCGAGCGGGCCGCGGGCCATATCGTGTGCCCGTGAACGTCCCTATCCCGACGACCCCGACGACGGCCTCCGTAGCCCGCTCGGCCGAGGTCGGCGATGAGGTCCGCCTGCGGCCGCCCGGTCGCAGCGAGTGGCAGGCCGTCGCCGTCGCACTGCTCGCCCTGTTCGGGCCGGTTGCGGTCATCCTGGTGTTCATCTCCGGCCCCGGCCGGCTCGTCCCCCTCATTCTGAGCGCGATCGGACTGGCCCTGCTGTGCGGAGCCCTGGCGCACCGGTTCTCGACGATCGGGCTGGTCCTGACCGACGGGGGCGTGACCGAGTGCCGGCTGATCGGCCGCAGGCGCACGACGCCTTCGACTCACGTGCGCTCCGCCCTGGTACTGCCGCTGATCGACGACCGGACCGTGCGCACGCACCCGCAGCTCTTCCTGCTCGACGAGCAGGGACGCACCCGGCTGCGCATGCGCGGTCAGTTCTGGAGCGAGCAGCAGATCACGCTCGTCGCGAACCACTTCGACGTGCCGGTGACCCGGCAGGCCGAGCCGGTCTCCCTGCCCGAGTTGCGCCAGTCGCGGCGTCAGCTGCTCTCGGCGGCGGAGCGGCACCCGATCCTGGCGGTCCTGCTCACCGGCGTGACCACGGTCCTGCTGGCGTTCGTCGCCATCGCGGCCGCGCTCGCCCTGCTCGGCTGAGGCGCGGCCCACCCAGCCGCCGGACCGACGGATGGACCGACGGATGGAGCAGCCGCCGGAGCAGCGGTCAGCGCTCCTCGAGACCCCAGGGCTGCCCGTACCCGCCCTGCGCGGTGCTGCGGGCCATCAACTCCAGGAACGGCTCGGCGTCGAACGCCTCCGGACCCTGCACGCCCACACCGGACCAGACGCCCGTCGCCAGCAGCTCCAGCGCGATCACCGGGTTCAGCGCGGTCTGCCAGACGACGCACTGGCTGTCGTCCTCGCGCATCGTGACCGCGTTGTCGGCCAGGTGATACAGGTACACCCGGCGCGGATTCCCGTCCTTGCCGATGCCCGTCACGAACAGCCCGGCGCAGGTCGTCCCGGTCATCCGCGGGCCGAGGGTCGCGGGGTCGGGCAGGGCGGCTGCGACCACATCGCGCGGTGCCACCTGCACGGGGCCCGCGGCTGAACGCACCGTCAACGGCACGGTCGAGGCCAGCCCCAGATCGCGCAGGGTGCGCAGCACCCCGATGAAGTCGGCACCGAGCCCGTACTTGAACGTCACCTTCTGTGCGTCGAGGTAGCGCGGCATCAGCAGCACCTCCTCGTGCTCCACGTGCACGCACTCGACGGGGCCGATGCCGCCGGGAAAGTCGAACACCTCCGGCTCGCTGAACGGCTCCGTGGTGGTCCAGCCGGATTCCTTGCGCCAGATCACCGGCGGGTTCAGGCACTCCTCCAACGTCGTCCAGATACTGAAGGAGGGAGCGAACACCTCGCGCCCGGCATCGTCGCGCACGACCAGGTTCGCGCCGTCGCGGGTGCCCAGCTCGTCGATGGACGAGAACAGGTGGTCGGCGGCGTAGCGGGCGAACACGTCGCTGAGGCCCGGCTCCACCCCCATGCCGACCAGCGCCAACCGGCCCGCCGCCTCCCAGTCCGCCGCCTGCTCGAACTGGTCGTCGCCGAGCTTCACCCCGGTCTCGGCGTACGGATCGGTGGGGTGCGGCTCGGAGAGGCTCATCGCCATGTCCAGGTAGTCCGCGCCGGCGGCGAGCGCCCCGGCGAAGATCGCCTGCACGAACCGCGGCTCCACCGCGTTCATCACGTGGGTGGCCCGGTGGGCGCGGGCGACGGCGGCCACCGCGTCGGGATCGGAGGCGTCGATGCGGGTCGAGTGGAACCGCGCGGCGACCTCGGCGCCGTGCCGTTCGGCGATCCAGCCGACCGCCCGCTCGGCTCGCGCCAGGTCGTAGTCGGCGACGACGATCGCCTCGTAGAACGAGCGCCGGGCGGCGATCTTCGCGATCGCGCTGCCGACACCTCCGGCACCGACCAACAGGATTCGCATGGATGGACGCTAGCGGCCCGACCCGAGCGCCCGGTCGGTCTCTGTGGCCCGACGTCGCGGTGGGCCGCGGCTCCCGTCGCCGACTGGGCCGCTCAGATCTGCGCCGCGGCCGAGCCGGTGGTCGGCACGGTCAGGTCGTACAGGGTGACGCCGCCCACGGTCGTCGCGGTGAAGGTCGACTGCACCCACGAGGCGATGTCGCTGGATGCGCTCGACCCGCCGTTCGATCGGCCGCCGAAGCCGCCGCGACCGCCGCCGATGAAGTAGTGGATCGTGCCGTCCGCGACCAGCGCCTTGAACTGCGCCAACGTCGGCGACGGGTCGCTGCCGTTGAAGCCGCCGATCGGCATGACCGCGCCGCGACTCGCGAGCTGGTATGAGGCGGCCGTCTGCGAACCGACCGCGGCCGCGACCCAGGTGTACTGCCCAGCATCGTGGCGCAGCAGCGCGGTGACCGACGACGCCACGGCCGTGTCGCCGCCCAGCAGGCCGCCACCGCCGCCCATGCCGCCACCCGTGCCAGCGAAGCGGCCGCGCGTCCCGAAGCCGCCCTGGGTGCCGGTGCCGCCGGGCGCGAAGCCGCCTCGGCCACCGAAGCCCTGCGCGCCCGGCTGCCCGCCGAATGCCTGCGCGCCGGGCTGCCCGCCGAACCCGCCCTGGGTGCCTGTCCCCCCGCGGTTGAAGCGCATGCCGCCGCCCGTTCCCCCACCGAAGCCGCCTCGCCCACCGGCGACCGTGGGGCCGGCGGAGGGGATGGAGCCGGCGTGCGGAGTGAGAGTCGTGTCCACGGCGTAGGCAGCCGGTCCGCCGAACGCGGTCAGCAGCGCCGTCACGATCGCGACGGTGGCAAGTGCGCGCACCCGCGGTCCGACGATCAGCGCGACCGCCGCGGCGACGGCCGCGAGCAGCACGACCACCTTCAGCCAGGGCAGGAATGTGGGCGACTCGTTCAGCAGCGCCCACGCCCACCATCCTGTGCCGAGCACCGTCACCGCGGCGACGATGCGCCAGGCCAGGCTGCTCCGTCGCTCCCACAGCAGGGCTGTCCCGATGCCGACCAGGCCGCCGATGCCCGGAGCGAGCGCGACGGAGTAGTAGGGATGGATGATGCCTGCGCCGAAGCTGAGGGCACCGGCGGTCACCACCAGGGTCGCGCCGAGCAGCAGCAGGGTGGCCCGCGCCGGGTCGATGCGGGGTCGGCGCCAGAGCGCCACGACGCCGACGACCAGCATCGCGAGGGCGGTGGGCAGCAGCCAGCCGATCTGGGTGCCGAACTCGCTGCCGACGAGTCGGAACAGTCCGGTCGCGCCCCAGGCGCCGGCGCCGCCACCGGCAGCTGCGTTGCCGCCGGCCGTCACCGAGCCGGTCTCGTTGCCGGTCAGCCGGCCGAAGCCGTTGTAGCCGAAGGTCAGCTCCAAGAAGTCGTTGGTCTGCGAGCCGCCGATGAACGGCCGAGCGGAGGCGGGGACCAGTTCGACGATCGCGACCCACCAGCCCGCGGAGACGACGACGGCGCCGAGCGCGGCGAGCAGATGCAGCAGGCGGGTACCGATGCGGCGGGGCGAGGCGTACAGGAACACCGCGGCCAAGGCGGGGATCACGAGGAACGCCTGCAGCTGCTTGGTGAGGAAGCCGAAGCCGATCGCGGCGCCGGCGAGCAGTACCCAGCGCACCCGGCCGTCCTCGATTGCGCGCAACCCGCAGTACACCGACGCGGTCATCAGCAGCACCAGCAGGGCGTCGGGGTTGTTGAAGCGGAACATCAGCACGGCCACCGGCGTCACCGCCACGACGCCGCCGGCGATCAGGGCGGCCGGCGCTGCGAAGTGCCGCCGCACCAGGCAGTAGACGAGTGCGACGGTGAGCACGCCCATCAGCGCCTCCGGCAGCAGCACGCTCCACGAGCTGAGCCCGAAGATGCGGGCGGAGAGTTCCATCACCCACAGGGAGGCGGGCGGCTTGTCGACGGTGATCGAGTTGCCGGCGTCGGAGGAGCCGTAGAAGAACGCCTCCCAGTTCGTGGCGCCGGCCTGCACGGCCGCGGAGTAGAACGCGTTCGACCAGCCGCTCGCAGCCAGGTTCCAGGCGTAGAGGACCGCGCTCACGACCATCAGGCCGAAGAACGAGGGGCGCACCCAGGCCGCGTCGGTCTCACGACCGCGCCACAGGGAACGGGGCAGGCCGCGCAGGCGCGTGGCTCCCCGGGGACGGGCGCGCGTGGCGGGGCCGAGCAGGGTCGTCGCGTCGGTGCTCATCGGGACGTCTCCATCGTGGTCGAGGCATGGTCGGGGCCGGCGGTGGCGATCGGTGCGGGCAGAGTCGCGGCGGATCGGGCCGCCGCGGGTCGGGCGTCCGTCCGATCAGGAAGCGGTTGCGAGGCGGCGCGCGTCCCGGACTCCGGAGCGGCGCGGCGGGCGCGGAACACCCAGCCGCGCAGCAGCACGAAGCGCAGCACGGTCGCGACCAGGTTCGCGGCGGTCAAGACCAGGATCTCCTCGACCGGCGTCGTCCGCGCGACGAGGGCGTGCAGCCCGACCAGCGATCCGGCGGTGATCGCCCACGACAGTCCGAAGACGAGCAGGCCCTGCACCTGGTGCCGCACCACGCCCAGCCGCCCGGTCACTCCGAACGTGAACCAGCGGTTCGC
Organism: uncultured Amnibacterium sp.; assembly: GCF_964250715.1. GTDB lineage: Bacteria > Actinomycetota > Actinomycetes > Actinomycetales > Microbacteriaceae > Amnibacterium. Next base: position 80,505 of record NZ_CAXUGX010000011.1, on the reverse strand, counting down.
CCACGTGTTGGCTACGGCGGTCAGCAGCAGGGCCGCGAAGTTGGCCGCCTGCGCGCCGAAGAGCGGATGGAGTGCCAGGTAGAGCAGCGCGAAGGCCAGCGTGGAGAGCAGGCCCACCAGCCCGAACCGCACGACCTGCGTGGCGAACCGCGGTCGGGCGGGGGGCACGATCGGGCCGCGGCCCAGCTCGAGCGCGATCGCCTCGACCGGTAGACGGTGCCGGGCCAGATCCTTGCCCAGCCGCCAGATGCCCTTCAGGTCGTCGCGGGCGGTGCGGACGATGTCGACGCGGCTGTCGGGGTCGTCGGTCCAGTCGACGGGCACCTCGTGGATGCGCAGGTTGGCGCGCTCCGCCAGCACCAGCAGTTCGGTGTCGAAGAACCAGGAGTCGTCCTGCACGAGCGGCAGCAGGCGGGCGGCGGCATCCCGGCTGATCGCCTTGAAGCCGCACTGCGCGTCCGTGAACGAGGCGGCGAGCGCCGCACGCAGGATGCCGTTGTAGGTGCGGCTGATGAATTCGCGCCTGGCGCCGCGAACGACCCGGCTGTTGCGGGTCAGGCGGGTGCCGATCGCCAGGTCGCTGTGCCCGGAGAGCAGCGGAGCGAGCAGCGGCGGCAGGCCGGCCAGGTCGGTGGAGAGGTCGACGTCCAGATACGCCAGCACCCGGGCGTCGGAGGCGGACCAGGCGGTCTTCAGCGCCAGTCCGCGGCCCTTGCGCTCCAGCCGGATGGCCCGCACGTCGTTCAGCGACTCCGCCAGCGACCGCGCGACCTCGTCCGTGCCGTCGGCGCTCGCGTTGTCGACGATCGTGATGCGCCACGAACACGTCAGGTGATTGGTCGCGTACCGGTGCAGACGCCACACGTGCTGCTGCAGCACGGCCGCCTCGTTGTACACGGGTACGACCAGATCGACATCCGGTCCATCGCTCCATACGTTCACGGGGATGATCGTGAGAGCAGCCCCTATGCGGCCGCTATGCGGCGCCGGAGAACCGCTGCGCAAAGCGCTGACCCGCGCGGACTAGAGCCGGGCCAGCGCCTGATCCAGGTCGGCCTGCAGGTCGGCGACGTCCTCGATGCCCACCGAGAAGCGCACCACGTCGTCCGGGACGGCGAGCGGTGTGCCCTTGACAGAGGCGTGGGTCATCTCGCTCGGGTAGCCGATGAGCGACTCCACGCCGCCGAGCGACTCCGCCAGCGTGAACAGACGGGTGCCCTCGGCGAGCCGCAGCGCGGCGGATGCGCCCCCGTGCACCGTGACGGAGAGCATGCCGCCGAAGGCATGCATCTGACGGGCCGCGATCTCGTGGCCCGGATGCGCGGCCAGTCCCGGGTAGTGCACGCGGGCGATCGCGGGGTGGCCCGCCAACTGCAGGGCGATGGCGGCGGCGTTGGCGGAGTGCCGCTGCATCCGCACGTCCAGGGTCTTGATGCCGCGGGTGGTCAGCCACGCCTCCATCGGCGCCAGCACCCCGCCCGCGGCGAACTGCAGAAAGCGGATCTGCTCCGCCACCGTGTCGTCGCTCGTCACGACCAGGCCGCCCAGCACGTCGGAGTGCCCGCCCAGGTACTTCGTCGCCGAGTGCACCACGATGTCGGCGCCGAGCGTCAGCGGCTGCTGCAGCGCCGGGGAGGCGAAGGTGTTGTCCACGACCACGTGCGCCCCGGCAGCGTGCCCGGCTCGGGCGAGCGCGGCGATGTCGGAGATCTTCATCAGCGGATTACTCGGTGTCTCCACCCACAGCACCCGTGTGTCGCCGGCGGCCAGCGCCGAGTCGACCGCGCTCGGATCGGTCAGCTCGACCACCTGCACCCGCACCCCCCACGGGCGCAGGATGCGGTCGAGCAGGCGGTGCGTCCCGCCGTACACGTCGTTGCCGAGCACGACGCGGTCGCCGGGGTGCAGCAGCGCACGCAGCACCGCGTCCTCCGCGGCCAGGCCCGAGGCGAAGGCGATGCCGTGGGTGCCGAGCTCCAGCGCGGCGACCTGCTGCTCCAGCGCGATGCGGGTCGGGTTGCCGCTGCGGGCGTACTCGTACCCGGAGCGCATCGACCCGACGGCGTCCTGCACGAAGGTGGAGGTCTGGTAGATCGGCGGAATCACCGCTCCGGTTGCGGGATCGGGCGCCTGGCCGGCGTGGATGGCGCGGGTGGCGAACCCCTGGGTCGGTGTCAGGTCGGTCACAGTGCTGCCTGTCTTGTCGGGTTCGTCGTGGTCGGGCGCTCGGCGGTCCGGCACGCCGTCATCAGGCGCTCGGTCATCAGGCGCTCGGTTATCAGGCACTCGTCCGTCAGGCCCTCGGTCATCAGGCACTGAGGAACGCCAGCAGATCGGACCGGGTGACGACGCCGACCGGTTTGCCGCCCTCGGTCACGAGCAGCGCGTCGGAGTCGCCGAGCGCGGCACGGGCGCTGGCGACCGACTCGTGGGTGCCGATGAGCGGCGGCGCGGGAGTGAGCACCGCCGAGACGTCGTCGGTCAGCGCGGCCCGCCCGCTGAACACCGCCTCCAGCAGGCTGCGCTCGTCGAGAGCCCCCACCACCTCACCCATCACGACCGGCGGTGGCGCGGTGAGCACCAGCAGCTGGGAGACGCCGAACTGCCGCATCGTCGCGATCGCCTCGCGCACCGTCTCGGTGGGTCGCACATGCACCAGGTCGGGCAGCCCGCCGCCCTTGGCGCCCAGCACGTCGGCGAGCGTCCGGCCGGCGGGCGGCTGCTCGAACCCGTAGGACCGCATCCACGATTCGTTGAAGATCTTGCCCAGGTAGCCCCGGCCGCCGTCCGGCAGCAGCACGACCACCAGGTCGTCCGGGCCCAGCCGCTCGGCCGCCTTCAGCGCGGCGGAGACCGCCAGGCCGCTGGAGCCGCCGACCAGCAGCCCCTCCTCGCGCGCCATCCGCAGGGTCATGGCGAACGCCTCGGCGTCGCTCGACGAGATGACCTCGTCGACCACGCTCGGGTCGTACGCCGCCGGCCAGAAGTCCTCGCCCACGCCCTCCACCAGGTAGGGGCGGCCGGAGCCGCCGGAGTAGACGGAGCCCTCCGGATCCGCACCGATCACCCGCACCCGGCCCTCCGACACCTCCTTCAGGTACCGGCCCGCCCCACTGATCGTGCCGCCGGTACCGACCCCGGCCACGAAGTGGGTGACCGTGCCGTCGGTGTCGCGCCACACCTCGGGCCCGGTGGTCTCGTAGTGGCTGCGCGGGCCGTTCGGATTGGAGTACTGGTCGGGCTTGAACGCGCCCGGGATCTCCGCGGCGAGCCGGTCGGAGACGCTGTAGTAGGACTCCGGATGGTCGGGGGCGACGGCGGTGGGCGTCACGACGACCTCGGCGCCGTAGGCGGTGAGCACGTTGCGCTTGTCGTCGCCCACCTTGTCCGGCATCACGAAGACGCAGCGATACCCGCGCTGCTGCGCGACGAGCGCCAGCCCGACCCCGGTGTTGCCGCTGGTCGGTTCCACGATCGTGCCGCCCGGCGCGATTCGGCCCTCCCGTTCGGCGGCGTCCAGAATGCGGGCGGCGATGCGGTCCTTGGACGAGCCGCCCGGGTTGAAGTACTCCACCTTCACCGCGACGGTCGCGCTCAGCCCCGCCGTGACGCGGTTCAAGCGGACCAGCGGCGTGTTCCCGACCAGGTCGGTGATCGATTCGGCGATGCGCATGGCGGCGGTGCTTCCTTCGGTGGGCGGCGGCAGTGGACGAGACGGGACGACCCGATCAGCGACAGCGGCGCGCGCACGACAGCACGCTCCTCACCCTACGTGAACCCCGCGACCCCGCGGCCTCCGGCCTCCCGAGCTCGCACTCTCGAAGTGCAGTTCTTGACTACTCCGGCCCGGAATGGCGTCGACAAGTGAACCTCAAAGGCGCAGCCCGAGCCGATGGCCGGCCGCTCAGGACGGGATCGGCTCCGCGCCCTCCGCCGACTGCTCCGCCGCGAGGGATGCGTACAGGCCGCCCAGGCGCACCAGCTCGGCATGCCGGCCGCGCTCCACGATGCGGCCGCCGTCGACGACCAGGATCTCGTCGGCGTGCACGATCGTCGACAGCCGGTGGGCGATCGCGATCGTCGTGCGGCCGCTCGCGGCGGCGTCGAGCGCCTCCTGCACGATCCGTTCCGACACCGAGTCGAGTGCGCTGGTCGCCTCGTCCAGCAGCATGACCGGCGGATCCTTCAGCAGCACACGGGCGATCGCGACCCGCTGCTTCTCGCCGCCGGAGAGCCGGTATCCGCGCTCCCCGACGACCGTGTCGTACCCGCCGGGGAACCGCGCGATCGTCTCGTGGATGTTCGCTCCGCGCGCCGCCGCCTCGATCTCGGCGTCGGTCGCGTCCGCCTTCGCGTAGGCGAGGTTCTCGCGGATGGAGGCGTGGAACAGGTACGTCTCCTGGCTGACGATGCCGATGGCGCTCAGCAGCGACTCCTGCTGCAGATCCCGCACGTCGACGCCGGCGAACCGCACCGAGCCCGCCGTCGCGTCGTACAGCCGGGGCAGCAGGTAGCCGATCGTCGTCTTGCCCGCGCCCGACGGACCCACCAGCGCGACGAACCGGCAGGGCTCCACGTCGAAGGAGACGTCGCGCAGGATCTCGGTCGACCCGTCTTCGGCCGACGCATTCTGACTCGACTCCGAGCCACCCGAGCCCGGATAGGCAAAGCCGACGTGGTCGAACTGCACGTGCCCGAGCCGCTCGTCGTGCGGCACGGGGCGCGCCTCCGGCCGGTCCCGGATGGCGGGGACCAGGTCCAGGTACTCGAAGATGCGGGCGAAGAGAGCGGAGGAGGTCTGCAGGTCCAGCGCCACGCGCAGCAGACCGATCAGGGGGAACGTCAGTCGCGACTGCACGGTCGTGAAGGCGACGATCGTCCCCGCGGTGATCGCCGCTCCCCCGTTCAGCAGATACCCCGACACCAGGTACACGAGGGCGGGAACGACCAGGAAGAACACCTGCACCAGCGCGAAGAAGCCCTGCCCGGTCATCTCCTGCCGCACCTGCAGACGCGCCTGATGCCCGCTCTCCGCCGCGTACCGCTCCGTCTCGCTGCGCTGCCGCGTGAACGCCTTGGCGAGCAGGATGCCCGAGACGCTCAGCGCCTCCTGCGTGATCGCGGTCAGCTCCGACAGCGACTCCTGCGTGGCGGTCGCGATGCGCGCGCGCCGCTGGCCGATGCTGCGCTGCACCAGGATCAGCAGCGGCAGGATCAGCACCGCGATCACGGTCAGCTGCCAGCTGAGCAGCAGCATCGCCACGATCGCGGCGATCACCGTGACGGTATTGCCGACGACGCTCGAGACCGTGTTGGAGACGGTGTTGGAGACGCCGCCCACGTCGTTGGACAGCCGGGACTGGATCACGCCGGTGCGGGTGCGCGTGAAGAAGCCGAGCTCCATCTGCTGCAGCTGGCCGAACAGCCGCTCCCGCAACGACGCGGTGACGCGGTTGCCGACGGTGGCGGTCAGGTAGGTCTGCCAGACGCCGAGCGCCTGCGACGCCGCCCACACCGCCACGATGCCGGCGACGATCTCCGTCAGCACGGGTAGATCGGGGTGGCCGGAGCGCGGGAACAGGCCGTCGTCGAAGGCGCGCTGGGTCAGCAGCGGCGGCACCACGGTCAGGGCGGCCGTGATGAGCACGAGCGTGATCGTGAGTGTCAGCTGCCGGCGGTGGGGCCGGAACAGCCCCAGGATGCGCCGGCCGAGGTCGGGAATGCGCGGGGCACTGGCGTTGGCGGCGCGCTGGGCGGCGGCGTCCCTGGACCCCACCCCTCCGCGGTGACCACCCCGCCCCATCGACATCCGTCCAGGGTACGAGGCCGACGTCGACCCGCTGCGCAGGGGCGCCACCGCAGAGGTGGAGCAGACCACAGCAACGACGGTGACCCGTGGTGACCGGGCGCGAGCGACCCACCACCGCGATGGACTCAGCCCATCTCCCCGAACCGCTTCGACGGGTTCGCGACGCTCGAGTCCGGCGGGGGGCGCTCCGTGATCCGGACCGCCCAGACGACGTCCCCCTTCGTGATCCCGACGACGACGAAGGGCTTCACGTGCTCGTGCTCGTCGTCCAGATGCAGCACTCGCTCCGGGCCTGTACAGGTGAAGGGGAAGCGCTGCCCAGCGGTGATCACGACGGTGCCGTTCCCGACGCACCGCAGCGCCAGATGCAGTGAACCGCCGGACGGCTGGAACACCGTGTAGCCGAACGGCTCGTATCGCGTGAAGGCGGCCGCGGCCCTGGTCGTGCGCTGGTTGCCGTAGGCGACGATGGTCGCCCCGGAGAGGGCGGGAGGGCTCAGCGACAACGGCAGCCTGTCTGCGGTGGTCGTTGCCTGCACGGCTGCCACGACGAGGGCCACCGCCACGACTACCGCGGGCACGGCGATGACGAGCGCGCGGCGACGCCGCGGAACCGCGGCGACCGGACCGATCGGAGCGATCGGAGCGACCGGAGCGACCGGAGCGATGGGAGCGATGGGAGCGACAGCCGGTCCGTCGTCGGCGAGCGGAGGCGGCACAGCTTCGCGCTCGCGCAGCAACTCCTCGTACCGCCGCCTCGACTCCGGATCCGGATTCGGCCCGTAGACGATGCGCCGGAGGCGTGCCAGCTCGTCGACGCCCATCAGATGCAGTCCATCATCCGGACGCGCCGGCGCGAACCCGTGCGCTCGTCGTTCGAGGAGCCGAATCGATTTTCCTTAGTATTGAGGGAACCGCCGACGTCGTCGCGATCACTCGGCGCTGTCGGTACGACCGAAGGGCGAGGACCTCGTGTTCGCACTCGTCGAGTCCTGGGTCTGGGACTTCTGGGTCGTCGACGACGGCGAGCGATACCACCTGTTCTTCCTGTTCGCGTCGAAGGCGGTGCGAGACCCTGAGGCCAGGCACCACCGCGCGGCGATCGGTCACGCCGTCTCGTGGGACCTGATCAGCTGGACGCGGGTCGAGGACGCGCTGGTGCGCAGCGACGCCCCGGCGTTCGATGACCTGGCCGTCTGGACCGGATGCACCGTGCGCCACCCCGACGGCACGTGGCTGCTCGTCTACACGGGGACGACCCTGGTCGGCGGGAAGACCGTGCAGTCCATCGGTATCGCGGTCAGCGACGACCTGGTGCACTGGGACCGTCGCGGGCAGGTGCTGGCCGCCGACCCGCGCTGGTACGAGACCGCCGATCAGGGCGCATGCAAGGACGAGGGGTTCCGGGACCCCTGGATCTACCCGGACGGCGACCGGTGGCGGATGCTGATCTGCGCCCGCGCGAACCACGGACCGGCGGACGACCGGGGCGTGATCGGCACGGCGGTCTCCGACGACCTGTACAGCTGGACCCTGGAGGCCCCGCTCACCGAGCCGGGCAGCGGGTTCGGGCAGCTCGAGGTAATGGAGATCGCCCGGATCGAGGGCCGGGACTTCCTGCTCTTCAACTGCCTGGCCGACGACCTCTCCGCCGCTCACCGGGCGACCGGTACGACGGGCGGCGTGTGGACGATCCCCACCAAGCCGGGAGCACATCCATGGGATCCGCGGGAGGCGAACCTGCTCGTCGGGCGCGACCTGTACGTGGGCCGCGTCGTCGAAACCCGCGACGGCGACACGGTCTTCCTCGCGTTCCGCAACTTCGACGAGCGGGGCGACTTCGTCGGGACGATCACCGATCCGCAGCCGATCGGACTGGTCGACGGCGTGCCGCGACTCACCGTCCGGGAGCCCACCGCCCGCTGACCGTCGACGCCCGCCGGCTCCTCCGGGTCACTTCACCGAGCCCGCGGTCAGGCCGCGGACGAAGAAGCGCTGCAGTGAGAAGAACACGATGAGGGGAATGATCATGACCACGAACGCGCCGGCCGCGACGAGGTTCCAGCCCTGGCTGTACTGCCCGCCGAGAGCGAGCAGACCCACCTGGAGCACGGGATGCGTCGTTCCCGCGAAGATGTAGGACACCAGGTAGTCGTTCCACACCCAGATGAACTGGAAGATGGCAAATGAGGCGAGCGCCGGGATCGACATCGGGATCACGAGCCGCCAGAAGATCTGGAAGTGGCTCGCGCCGTCGACGCGCGCCGCTTCGATCAGCGCGTTCGGCAGGGTCGCCATGTAGTTCCGCAGGATGAAGATGCAGAGCGGCAGGGCGAAGGAGGAGTGGACGATCCAGGCCGCCGGATAGCTGCCGACGATCTGGATCCCGGTCGCCTTGGTGATCGCACTGTAGGTCTGCAGGACCGGTACGAGCGAGATCTGCACCGGGACCACGAGCAAGCCCACCACCAGGGCGAAGAACGCCTCCTTCCCCCTGAACTCCAGGAATGTGAACCCGTACGCGGCGAACGCGGAGAACATGAGCGGCAGGATCGTCGCCGGCAGCACGATGGCAACCGTGTTGAGGAACTCCCCCGCGAGGCTCTGACCGGTGCCGCTCGTCGCACCGGAGAGCGCGTTGGAATAGTTCTCGAGCGTGAGCCCCTTGCCCAGCGCGGTCCACCAGCCGGTGGCGAGGGCGTCCGTCGTCGGACGGAAGCTGGTGACGAGCAGGCCGAGCACGGGCAGCAACCACAGGATCGAAAGGATCCCGAGAACCACCGTCAGCAGGATGCCCCGCTTCGGCCGTGTCGTCTTGGTCGCCGTGGAGACCGCGGAGGCGTTCCGCGTCTTCACGATGGTCGGGGTGACCTGAGTGCTGCTGGTCATCGAAGCGCCTCCTGCTCACGGTAGCTGCGGATCTGGTAGGCGATCACCGGGATGACGGCGATCAGCAGGATGACGACGACTGCCGACGCCTTGCCCTGGTTCTGGAAGCTGAACAGCTGGTTGTAGAACTCGAGTCCCAACACGTTCGTGTTGTACTGGCCCGTCGTCATCGCCAGCACGATGTCGAAGACCTTCATGACGGTGATCAGCACCGTGATGAAGACGGCGACGATGGTCGCGCGGATCTGGGGAATGATCACTCGGAAGAACGCCTGCTGCTCGTTCGCACCATCGATGCGGGCCGCCTCGATGGTTTCCTCCGGTACGCCCTTGATGGCGGCGGAGAGCAGGACCATCGCGTATCCGGCGTTGAGCCAGATCATCACGGCCATGATCAGGAAGCTGTTGAGGTGGAACGTCGGCGTACCCAGCCATGACACCGGATCGGACTTCGTGATCCCCGTCCAGATCGCGTTCAGCAGACCGATCTGCGGTTGCCCGGGCGAGTTGTAGGCGTAGACGAACTTCCACATCGTACCGGCGGCGATACCGCTGATCGCGAAGGGGATGAACAGCAGCGTCTTGAAGCTCTTCTCCCGCAGTGGACCGAGCCGGTCGGCCAGTGTCGCGACGAAGAGTCCGACAGTCACCGTGAGTGCCGGGACGACGATGATCCAGAGCAGGTTGTTGAGGAGCGTCTGCAGGAACGCGGCGGAGGAGAGCAGCTGGATGTAATTGGTCACCCCACCGAAGGTGGTCAGCCCGAACGTGTCGTAGTGGATGAGGCTCTGCACCACGGTGAGGACCGTCGGCGCCAGGATGAAGACGGCGAGCAGTAGCAGCACCGGCCCGAGGAAGACGTACGGCAGAAGCCGCCGGTTCCACTTCGTGCCCGTCTTCTCGACGATGAAGTTGAGGCCGAGGTAGATCAAGTAGGAGATGAGCAGGCCACCGACGACGGAGGCCAGAACACTGACGATCTGGTTCAACGGATTACCACCTGACGACGCTGTGAAGGGGGTTGATCGGATTGTGCCGGCGAGGGAGACGCTTCTACCGGGAGGCGGACGAACGATGACAGCGGTGGGGCGGGACCTCTCCGTCCCGCCCCACCGCTTCGTTCAACTCACTGGGGCCACGAGGCGTCGATGGCCTTCAGCGCCGCATCGAGCGACTCCTGACCCGCGGTCCACTGCGTGAGGTTCGTCCACTCGGTCCCGGCGCCGACGGCACCCGGCATCTGGTCGGAGGCGTCGAACCCGAAGGCTTTCGCGTCCGACACCGCCTTTGCAGCGATCGGCTGGAAGGGGGTCGCGTACAGCGACGCGTCGAACGAGTTGTGGGGCGAGAGCGCCGATCCCCAGTCCTTCGCGTAGCCGTTCGTCCCGAAGTCCTTGCCGACGATGTAGTTGACGACCTTCTTCACGGCGGGGTTGTTCTTGAACGCGGAGACCAGGTCGCCACCACCGAGCGTGCCGGTGGTGGCGGCGCCTGTCGGGGTCGGCAGCACGAACGCGTTGATGTTCGTGGTGTCCTTCTTCGCGATCTGCGCCTGGATGTCCTTCGGGAAGAAGCCAGTGATGAAGGTGCCCTGGCGCATCATGAAGCACTGACCGGCCGACTTGCCACCCGTCTTGAACAGGTTGTTGCCCGCCGCACCGAAGTCGGTCGACGCCATCGCCTTGCCACCGCCGTTGACCGCGCCCGGCGCGAAGATCATCGACTCCACCTTGGCGGCCGCCTTCTTCACGAGCGGCGAGTCGAACTTCACCTTGTGGGTGATCCAGTCGTTGTACTGCTGGAGGCCGCCGTACCGGAGCACGTACTCCTCGAGCCAATCGGTCATCGGCCAGCCGTTGGAGCCGGAGGACGCGATACCGACGCACCAGGGGTACCCCTTGTTCTGGTCGATGATCTGCTTCTGCAGGGCCTGCAGCTGATCGTCCGTAGTCGGCACGGTCAGGCCGGCCGTCTTGAAGGCCGCCGGGTTGTACCACACGAGCGACTTGACGTTGATGTTGTAGGGAAGGCCGTAGGTCTTGCCGTTCACCTTGGCGATGTCGGGCAGACCGGAGGCCTCGTCGGAGGTGACCGACTTCACATCGATCAGGTCGTCCAGCGGAACCATGCCGCCGCTGATCAGTGACTTGAGGACGCCGGGCTGCGGGAAGATCGCGATGTCGGGGGCCGTACCGCCCTTGACCTGCGCCACGATCGAGGTCTGGAAGCTGTCGCTGCCGGTGTACTTGATCGTCACACCCTTGGCGTTCTTCTTGGCCCACGCGTTCAGGTCGTTCTGGAACGCGGTGCCCTGATCGCCCGTGAAGCCGCCCGCGATCGTGACGGTGCCTGTCGCGGCTCCTCCACTGCTGCCGGAGGTGCCGCCGGAGCAACCGGTCAGTGCAAGAGCCGTGCCGGCAGCGAGTGCCACCAGGGCGACTGCACGCTTTCGAAGCGTCATTACTTCGACCTTTCGTCATTGGAAGGGGTAAACCAAATCGTTTTACCACGGAGACCCTAACCCCGAAGGAGGGTCCTCGCACCCGGACGCCCAGACATGAATCGGTAACGATCGCGGGCGGTCGCGCTCAGGCCGGCTGCAGACCTCGGGACACCCGCACCCATGCGGTGACCGAACGGCGGTACAGCAGCACGTCCGCCAGCAGGAGCAGCAGCAGCACCGCGAGGTTCAGCGCGTTCAAGGCGAACACCGCCAGCAGGCTGAGCGCGGTCACGCTGACGAACGCCGCTCGCCCCCATGCCCGGCCCGACCGCACGACCAGTGCCAGCACGACCAGACCCACGGCGTACAGCACAGAGATCGCCACGACGACCGCGACCAGCGGACTGCTGACGACCGTCGGTGTCCTCGATGCCTGCACGGCGACGAGCACACCGATCACCACGTTCAGGACTGCCGCCGCGCACGTCAGCACCAGGGCGGCGTCCACCAGCCGTGGTCGCGGGACGGGCGCGACGTTCGTCGCGGCGGACCCGGATCGTCGGACGGCGTTCATCGACGCGAACCATAGCGCCGAATCGGATCGGACGCCGGGCTTCTGACCGCCGTCAGACCGAGACGGGCCCGGTCACCGACTCCCGGACGACCATCGGGCAGGGCAGCTGCACGTGCTGCGCCGGCGAGGAGCCCTCGTCGACCCGCCGAGCCGCCTCCTGCACGGCCCAACGGCCCATCTCGTAGTGCGGCAGCGCCATGGTGGTCAGCCCCGGACGCAGCTGATCCGCAATGATCTCGAGGTTGTCGACACCGACGATCGAGACGTCCTCGGGGATCCGCAGGCCTCGTTCGGCCGCCCCCTGGTAGACGCCCATCGCCATCGGGTCGTTGAAGCAGAACACGGCGGTCAGATCCGGCCGCTCGCCGAGCGCCCGCTCGAACGACACCCTCCCCGAGCGGGCATCCGCCGGTTGCGGGACACGGACCACGTGCGTCGGGAGACCCCATCCGGCCATGGCGGCGGTGTAGCCGGCGAGTCGGCGATCGACACCGATACCCGGGGCGTCCAGCGTGACGTGGGTGACGCGACGGTGGCCCGCCGTCAGCAGGAGTCGGGTGGCCGAGTAGGCGGCGAGGTGCTCGTCCGGCACGATCGAGGGCCTCTCGCCGCTCTCGTCGACCCCGTTCACGAGCACGACCGGCAGACCAGTCGCACCGGCCGGCACCCGCACCGAGCGGTGAAACATGGCGGCCATGAGCAGCGCATCGACCTGCTGCGACTTGAGCACGTCCACCTGCCGGCGCTCCACCTCGAGGTCCCGGTTGGAGTTCACCACCATCAGGGTGAGGCCGATCTCCGCGGCGGCATCCTGCGCTCCCAGCACGATCCGACCGGCAAAAGGCGTGGTCGCGATCTCGTCCGAGACGAATCCGATAACGCCCGTGCGCCGGCGACGCAGCGCGGTCGCGATCCGGTTGGGCGCGTATCCCAAGTCGGAGGCGACACGCCGGACACGATCACGGGTGCCCGGACTGACCTTGCCGCGGCCGCTCAGCGCATGCGACACCGTCGTGGTCGAAACGCCGGCGACGGCGGCGACATCGTGGATCCGCACCCGATCGGTCATCGTCCCCCCTGCTCGACGACGTCCTCATCGGTGGGCTCACGATAACGGGTCACCACGTCTCCCAGACACAGCAAGTCCGTGCAACGGCAGGGCGGCACCACCGGTGGGTGGGGCCGCCCTGCCTGGGTGCGCAGTGCTACTTGAGGGTGACCGACGCGCCGACAGCCTCGAGCTGCGCCTTCGCCTTGTCGGCGGTCTCCTTGTTCGCGCCCTCCAGCACGGGCTTCGGAGCGCCGTCGACCAGCGCCTTCGCCTCGCCGAGGCCCAGGGAGGTCAGCGCACGGACCTCCTTGATGACCTGGATCTTCTTGTCGCCGACCGTCTCGAGGATGACGTCGAAGGAGTCCTTCTCCTCGACCTCCTCGACCGGAGCGGCAGCGCCGCCACCGGCGGCCGCAACGGCGACCGGAGCGGCCGCGGTGACGTCGAACGTCTCCTCGAACTTCTTGACGAACTCCGACAGTTCGATGAGCGAGAGCTCCTTGAACGCGTCGAGCAACTCGTCGGTGCTGAGCTTTGCCATGGTGGCCATTCCTTCCTTCCGCGCCGCCGCTACTGCGGCGCGGGTCGTGGGTAGTCCGAACCGGACCATTCGGCCCGGTTCTCCCGTTCTTGAGATCGGCTCTCGATCGGGGATGGATCTGTTCTGCTACGCGGCCCGCACTGACCGGTCGCAGGCCGCTTACGCGGCCTGCTTCTCGCGCAGGGCGTCGACCGTGCGCACGGCCTTCGAGAGCGGCGCGTTGAAGACGTACGCCGCCCGGGTCAGCGTCGCCTTGAAGGCGCCGGCCGCCTTGGCGAGCAGCACCTCCCGCGACTCGAGGTCCGCGAGCTTCGAGACCTCGTCCGCCGTCAGCGGAGCGCCGTCGAAGTAGCCGCTCTTGACCACCAGCAGCGGGTTCGTGCGGCTGAAGTCGCGCAGTGCCTTCGCCACGGCGACGGTGTCGCCGTGGACGAACGCGATCGCGGACGGTCCGGCCAACTCGTCGTCGAACGACGAGATGCCCGCGTTGTGCGCCGCGATCTTGGTGAGGGTGTTCTTGACCACCGAGAAGGTGGCGTGCTCCTGGATGGATGCCCGCAGCTGCTTCAGCTGCGCCACCGAGAGACCGCGGTACTCCGTCAGCAGCGCGGCGTTGGAGTCGCGGAACCCGTCCGTCAACTCCGCGACCGTTGCTTGCTTCGTCGCCATGTGGCTCCGTTCCTGTCGGCCGCACCGGCGTCCCCATCGAAGGATGTGGGCCGGCGCGGATCGTCTGTCGCCGTCGACCGCACGGGGCAAAGAAAAAGCCCCGGCGCGAGGCGCACGGGGCGGATGGGATCGCAGCGCGATCGGATCGACGTCATGTCACCTGCGCTGGACGCCGGTCACCCGCTCTGATGAACGGGCACCGGACCTTCGGTCGACTCGTCTTGCGGCAAGCCGACGACCTGCGGTCTTCGGTCCCGCCAGTGTAGCGGACGCGCGCACCCCCTTCGTCGGCTGCCCGCACCACGAGGAATTCAGGAGAAATCGAGGAATGCAGGCGCGGATCGCCGGATTCCGCCTGCGGTTCTCGAAATCTCCTGAATTCCTCGGCGGAGGCGGAGGGACGGAGGCGCGGACTGGCGGGACGGCGACCGGTCAGCTGGGCACGTAGTTGAAGACGTCGGGGTCGGGCCCGGTCCGCTGACCCTTGTCGAGTGCCGAGATGTCGTTCATGTCGGCGTCGGAGAGCTCGAAGTCGAAGATGTCGAAATTCGCCTGCACGCGTTCCTTCGTCACCGACTTGGGGAACACGATGTCGCCGCGCTGGATGTGCCAGCGCAGGGTCACCTGCGCGGTGGACTTGCCCGTCCCGCGAGCGATGCGCTGCAGCACCGGATCCTCCAGCACCGCGCCCTGCGCGATCGGCGACCACGCCTCGGTGGCGATGCCGTGCTCGCGGTCGAACGCGCGCAGGTCGTCCTGCGCCAGGTAGGGATGCACCTCGATCTGGTTGACGGCCGGCACGATCGTGCTCTCCGCGAACAGTCGGTTCAGGTGGTGCTGCTTGAAGTTGGAGACGCCGATCGCGCGCGCCTTGCCGCCCGCATACAGCCCCTCCAGCGCCTTCCAGGTGGCCACGTAGTCGAGCACGTCGGGCAGCGGCCAGTGGATCAGGAACAGGTCGACGTAGCCGAGGTCGAGGGTCTCGAGCGTCTGCTCAAACGCCTGCGCCGCAGCCTCCGGCGCGTGGAAGCCGTTGTTCAGCTTGCTGGTGACGAAGATCTGCTCGCGCGGGATGCCGGACTCGCGCACCGCCTCGCCGACGCCCTGCTCGTTGCCGTACATCTCGGCGGTGTCGATGTGGCGGTAGCCCACCTCGAGGGCGGCGAGCGTCGCGTGCTTCGTCTTCGGCGGCTCGATCTGGAACACCCCGAATCCCAGCTGCGGAATCTGCACCCCGTTGTTCAGGGTGATGGTCGGAACTGCGGTCTCCAGGGGCATGGATCGACGGTACCTCGACCGCCCCGCGCGGGAGCAGGATGACGACTGTGACTGCCACCGATGCCTATCGCGCCGCCCGCGACCAGCTGCTCGCGCTCCGGACCGACGCCGAGCGCGCGCAGGCGGAATTCCGCTGGCCCGACGTGGGCGACACCTTCAACTGGGCGACGGAGTGGTTCGATGCGATCGCGCGCGACAACGACCGCGTCGCGCTGTGGATCGTTTCGGAAGACGGCCGCGAGCAGCAGGTGACGTTCGCGCGGATGGCGGCGCGGTCCGATCAGCTCGCCGCGTGGCTCGCGCGGCAGGGAGTGGCACCCGGCGACCACGTGCTGCTGATGCTGGGCAACCAGGTGGAGTTGTGGGAGTCGATGCTGGCCGTGATGAAGCTCGGCGCCGTGATCCTGCCCACCACCACGGTGCTCTCGCCCACCGACCTGGCCGATCGCGTCGAGCGCGGGCGCGTTCGACATGTGATCGCGAACGCCGCGGACACCGGCAAGTTCGCGGGGCTCGGCACCGGTTTCGGCCGCATCAGCGTGGGCCCGGCGACGGGCTGGGCGGACTATGCGGAGTCGTTCGACGAGACCGGCACCCGGCCGGCGGTGCAGGTGCGCACCTCCGACCCGTGCCTCGTCTACTTCACCTCCGGCACCACCCGCCGGCCGAAGATGGTGGTGCACACTCACGCCTCCTATCCGGTCGGCCACCTGACGACGCTGTACTGGATCGGACTGCAGCCGGGTGACACGCACCTGGCGATCAGCTCGCCGGGCTGGGCGAAGCACGCCTGGAGCTGCTTCTACGCGCCCTGGGCCGCCGAGGCGACGATCTTCGTCTTCAACTACGCCCGATTCGACGCCGCAGCGCTCCGCGCACAGCTGGACCGTGCCCGGGTCTCCACCTTCTGCGCGCCCCCGACCGTGTGGCGGATGCTGATCCAGGCCGACCTCGGCGAGCGGCCCGCCGCCCTGACGGAGGCGCTGTCGGCGGGCGAGCCGCTGAACCCCGAGGTGATCGCGCAGGTGCAGCGCGCCTGGGGCCTGACGATCCGGGACGGCTACGGCCAGACCGAGATGACGGCGGTCGTCGCGAACACTCCCGGCGGTCGCGTGACGCCCGGTTCGATGGGGATGCCGCTACCGGGCGTCGCCATCACCTTGATCGATCCGGTCACCGGCGAGCCCGCGGAGGAGGGCGAGATCTGCCTCGACCTGTCCGCCCGGCCCGTGCCCCTGATGACGGGCTACCTGGACGCGCCCGAACGGACCGCCGAGGCGATGAGCGACGGCTACTACCACACGGGCGACGTCGCGGCGCGGGACGAGCACGGCATGATCACGTTCATCGGGCGCACCGACGACGTCTTCAAGTCCTCCGACTACAAGGTGTCGCCGTTCGAGGTGGAGAGCGTGCTCATCGAGCATCCCGCCGTCGCCGAGGCCGCCGTCGTCCCGGCACCCGATGCGACGCGGCTGAACCTGGTGAAGGCGTATGTGGCACTCGCCGCCGGCTGGGCGCCCGACGCGGCGACCGCCCTGGCGGTGCTGCAGCACGCTCGACAGGGACTACCGCCCTACGAGCGCGTGCGGCGGGTGGAGTTCTTCGAGCTGCCCAAGACGATCTCGGGCAAGATCCGCCGCGTCGAACTGCGGGAGCGCGAGGAGCAGGCCGCCGCCGCCGGCGTGCGACTGCAGGACGAGTGGCGCGACGATCAGTTCCCGGAACTCGGCCGGCGCGCGGCAGCGCCCGATCGCTGATCGGCCACCTCTCCACCGGGTACGGGCTGATCCGCCGCAACTGATCCGCCTCATCTGATCCGCCTTCGGGAACACCCATCCACAGCAGTCCAGTCCAGGTAGGTTCAGCACAGGTGTTCGGCCGCGATGCGCCGCGTCCGTACCGTCAAGGCGGAGGTGTCGTATGCAGTGGTGGGTGTGGGTGATCGTCGCCGTCGTGGTGGTCGTGGTGATCCTGGTCGCGATCCTCGCGGTCCAGGCCCGCCGGCGACGCGGCGGCGTGCTGGCGCAGCCGGCGCGGGCGCGCAGCCGCGGAGGCCGGCGATGAGCCGGCTGATGCGCACGAGCGAGATCACGAAGCGCCCGGTGGTCACGCTGGCCGGCGAGGACGTCGCCCAGGTGCGCGACATGATCTTCGCCGCCGCCGGCGGCGAGCTCGGCGGCTTCACCCTGGCCGGCCGCGGCCTGTTCGGGGGCCCGCTGAAGCAGGCCCTCGGCTGGGGATCCGTGCTCGCGCTCGGCACCGACGCGGTGATGATCCGGGACGTCCAGGTGCTCGACCCGGTGGACGCCGTGGTGGCCCAGGCGGCCAGCGGCGGGGGCGGTGGCAACGTGCTGAAGTCCGAGGTGCTCACCGACGCCGGCGTGAGCCTCGGCTCCGTCTCGGACGTGGTGGTGCAGGTGACGGACGGACCCGGCCCCCGGTGCGACGTCGTCGGCTACGAGATCGAGTCGTCCGAGGCCCTCGGCACCAAGGGGACGAAGGTGCTGATCCCGCTGCCCGACACCATCTCCGCCTCCGGCCAGCATCTGATCGTGCCGGCCGCCGCCAAGGACTTCGTCAGCCAGGACCTCGCCGGATTCGGCGCGTCGATCAGCGCGTTCCGGGCACAGTTGGAAGGGGGCGTCGCGTGAAGTTCAGCGAGGCCGAGGGCCACAAGGTCGTCAGCACCTCCAGCGCCGAGACCGTGGGCCGGGTGTCGGAGTTCGTCGTCGACCCGGCGTCTCGGCAGGTGGTGGCGGTCGAGATCAAGAAGGCGGAACGCGGCGACCTGCTGGCCTGGCCCGACATCGCCGCATTCGGCGCGGACGCCGTCACGGTCGCGGGAGCGGGGGCCATCGGCGCGGGAGTCGGGCCGGTCACCGAGCTGCTCGGCAAGGACCACCACCTGCGCGGCAAGCGACTGCTGACAGCCGGCGGCGACGAGCTGGGCAAGGTGACCGACGTCGAGTTCGACCCGGCGACCGGCGCGATCACGGCGCTGCTGATGAAGAAGGAGTCGGTCGACGGCGCCCGCCTGATCGGCGTCGGCTCCTACGCGGTCGTCGTCAGCGTCTAGGACTCAGCGCAGACGGTCGCTGCGGGGTGGAAACACCGACGCAACGACGATGGGGTGCAATGGGCGGATGGATCTGACGACGCTGACCGAGGTGCGGGTCGCCCGCACCCGTGCCGACGTGGTCGTCGACGACCGGGTACGGCCCCTCGCCGGCGGGACCTGGCTCTACTCCGAGCGGCAGGACCACCTGACCGGGCTGGTCGACCTGATGGGGCTCGACTGGACGCCGTGGGAGCAGCGCGAGGACGGGTCCCTGAGCCTGGCGGCCACCTGCACGATCGCGCAACTGGTCGCGATCCCGCCGGCACCCTCCCGAGTGGCGCTGCCGCTGTTCCGCGAGTGTGCGGAGTCGCTGCTGCAGTCGTTCAAGATCTGGAACACCGCCACGCTCGGCGGCAACATCGCCACCGCTCTGGCCGCCGGCGCACTGATCGGGCTGACTGCGACCCTCGATGCGGAGCTCGTCATCTGGACGCCCGACGGCGGCGAGCGACGCATGCTCGTCACGGAATACGTCCTCGGCCAGCAGGCGACGGCCATCCGGCCGGGCGAGGTGATCCGCTCCATCGAGATCCCGCAGCACGCGATGGCGGCCCGCACCGCGTTCCGGCGGATCGCCCTGTCGCCGCTCGGCCGCGCCGGCACGGTCGTGGCAGGACGCACCGCGGGGCACGGCGGACTGATCATCTGCGTGACCGGCGGCACGACGCGACCGGAGGTGCTGCGGTTCGACTCGCCTCCCTCGCCCGCCGCGCTGCAGCAGGCGATGCACGGCATCCGTACGTGGTTCACCGACGCCCACGGCGCCGCCGACTGGCGGCGGGCGATGTCGGCGCGGTTCGCAGAGCAGATCCGCAGCGAGCTGCGGTCATGAAGGTGCAGGTGAACGGCGAGCCGCGCGACGCCGACCCGTCCCCCGGGCAGAGCCTGCGCACGCTGCTGCGCGAGCTGGGGTGCACCGAGGTGAAGAAGGGGTGCGACGCCGGCGACTGCGGCGCCTGCACCGTGCACCTGGACGGCACGCCCGTGCACTCCTGCCTGATCCCGGCCTACCGCGCCGACGGTCGGGCGGTCACCACGGCGGCGGGGCTCGGCACGGCCGGCGCCCTGGGCGAGGTGCAGCAGCGGTTCGTCGATGCCGCCGCATTCCAGTGCGGCTTCTGCACCGCCGGCATGGTGATGACCGCGGCGACGGCAGAGGTCGCGCAGGCGACCGACGACGCCGAGCTGGACCGCCTGTTCAAGGGCAACCTCTGCCGCTGCACGGGGTACCGCAGCATCCGCGACGCCCTGCATGGGCGCGTCAACACCGTGCCGGCCGACGGCGAGGCCGGGGTGCGGCACTCCGTCCGGGCGCCGGCGGCGGAGCGGATCGTGTCAGGCCGCGAGCCGTACACGCTCGATCTGGCGACCACGTCCCTCGCGCACCTGTCCGTGCTGCGCAGCCCGCATCCGCACGCGCGCATCGTGTCGATCGACACCGCCGCCGCGCGTGCCCTGCCCGGCGTGCTGGCGGTGCTCACCCACGAGGACGCGCCCGGCACCCTGTTCTCCACCGGCCGGCACCAGAACCGGCTGGAGGATCCCGACGACACGGTCGTCATGGACCGGATCGTGCGGTTCGCGGGCCAGCGGGTGGCGATCGCGGTGGCCGAGACCGTCGGGATCGCCGAGGCGGCCACCCGCCTGATCCGGGTCGAGTGGCAGGTGCTGCCCGCGGTCTTCTATGCGGAGGAGGCTCGGGCGGCCGGCGCCCCGCTGCTGCACGGGGAGAAGGATGCGACCGCCTCGCGGATCGCCGACCCGTCGCGGAACGTGGCGGCGGCCAAGCACGGCGAGCTGGGCGATGTGGCCGCGGCCGTCGCAGCGGCCACCGCGACCGTCTCCGGCACGTGGCGCACGCAGCGCATCGCCCACGCTCAGCTGGAGACGCACGCCACCCGCGGCTGGCTCGACGCCGACGGCCGGCTGGTGCTGCGCACCAGCTCGCAGGTGCCGTACCTGGTACGGGCGGAGATCTGCCGCATCTTCGCGCTGCCCGAGGATCGCGTCCGGGTGATCACGGCGCGCGTCGGCGGCGGATTCGGCGGCAAGCAGGAGTTGCTGACCGAGGACGCCGTCGCCCTGGCGGTGCTCGCCACCGGCCGGCCGGTGCAGTACGAGTTCACCCGCGAGGACGAATTCGTCGGCGCGACGCTGCGGCATCCGAAGCGGGTCGAGGTGACCCTGGCCGCGGACGACTCCGGCACCCTCACCGGCATGGCGGTGGACGTGCTCGCCGACACCGGCGCCTACGGCAACCACGGCCCGGGGGTGCTCTTCCACGGCAGCCACGAGTCGCTCAGCGTCTACCGCGTACCCGCCCGGCGCGTGGATGCGGAGTCCGTGTACACGAACAACCCGCCGTCCGGCGCGTTCCGCGGGTACGGACTCGGCCAGGTGATGTTCGCCGTGGAGTCGGCGATGGACGAGCTGGCCCGAACCGTGGGCGTCGATCCGTTCGAGTTGCGCCGGCGCAACGTCATCCGGCCCGGCGACCCGATCGTCGTGACCGATCCGGACGAGCAGACCGACCTGCAGTACGGCGGCTACGGGCTGGACCAATGCCTGGATCTGGCGCAGGCGGCCGTCGCGACCGGCGGCCTGCCGGCGCCGACGGGTCCGGAGTGGCGCACCGGCACCGGGATGGCGATGTCGATGATCGCGACCGCCCCGCCGCGGGGCCACTTCAGCGAGGCGCGGCTGCACCTCGACGCCGACGGCGGCGTCACCCTGGAGGTCGGCACGGCGGAGTTCGGCAACGGCACCACCACCGTGCACGGCCAGCTGGTCGCCGAGGTGCTGGCGCTGCCCGCGCGGCTGGTGCGCATCCGCTCCTCCGACACCGACGGCGCCAAGTACGACACCGGTGCGTTCGGGTCCGCCGGTACCGTCGTGGCGGGGAAGGCAGTGCATGCCGCGGCCGTCGCGATGCGCGACGCACTGCGAGAGGGCGCGAGACGGGAGCCGGCCGCGGCGGTCGTCGGCGGCGCGGGGCGGACCGCGCCCGACCCGGTGGACTACGCCCGTATCCGCGCGGCGTCGGGGCCGATCACGACGACCGGCAGCGCGGACGGGACGCCGCGCGCGCTGGCCTTCAACGTGCACGCGTTCCGGGTCGCGGTCGACACGGCGACCGGCGAGGTGCGCATCCTGCGCTCGGTGCAGGCGGTCGACGCGGGAACGGTGCTGAACCCGGAGCAGCTGCGCGGCCAGGTGGAGGGCGGCGTCGCCCAGGCGATCGGCTCGGCCCTGTACGAGGAGGTGCGGCTGGACGGTGCGGGCCAGGTGCTCACCCGGGTGTTCCGCAACTACCACATCCCCCAGCTCGCGGACGTGCCGGTCACCGAGGTGCTGTTCGCCAGCACGCATGACGACCTGGGGCCGTTCGGCGCCAAGTCGATGAGCGAGGCGCCGTACAACCCCGTCGCTCCCGCCCTGGCGAACGCGGTGCGCGACGCGATCGGGGTGCGGCCCATGGAGCTGCCGATGTCCCGCGACCGCATCTGGCGCCTGCTGCACGGCTGACGCCGCTTCGCATCGCTCCGGGTCAGAGGCCCTCGGCGGCGGCGGCCGCGGCGGTCAGCCAGGCCCGGCGGGTGTCGGGCTCCAGGGCGTCGTAGCGGATCTTGCCGCTGTGCAACGCCCGGTCGTAGGGGATGGTGACGGTCTGGCGCACCATCGGTGCGAACGCCTCCGCGATCCGCTTGGCCGCGACCTGACCGGCGCTCTTCTCCGACTGGGAGACGACGACGACGGCCCGTTCGGCCAACTGGCTGGAGCGTTCGTCCCGATGACTCAGCGCCTCCAGCAGCAGTGCGCCGGCCTCGGCGTGCTCCCCGAGCGCAGTCGTCGCGACGACGAGCTGGTCGGTCCGGTCGATCATCCGACGCCAGCGCGGCGAGGACTCGTCGTTGCCGGAGTCGACAATCACGAGCCGGTAGTACTTGCTGGCCACGGCGTGCAACGCGTCGAACTCGCGCTCGTCGATGCGATGCTCGCCCGTGATCTGCAGGGGACTGGCGCGCAGCACGTCGTACTTGTCGACCGCCTGATGATGCACGTGGCCGGCCAGGTCGGCGGCGCCGGCATCGGGCGAGAGCAGCCACTGCGCCTGCGCCAGCACCTCGCCGGCGCTCAACTCGTGGCCGGCGGAGTCGGTGCGCCAGCCGAGCGTGCCGCGTGCGTCGTTGTTGTCCCAGGCGAGCACCCCAGCGCCGCCCAGGCGCGCGAACACCGCGGCCAGCAGGGCGGTCGTCGGGGTCTTGTTCGCCCCGCCCTTGCCGTTGACGACGGCGATGGTGCGAGGCACGGTCCAGGTGCGCCGCACGACCTCGACG
Organism: uncultured Amnibacterium sp.; assembly: GCF_964250715.1. Lineage (GTDB taxonomy): Bacteria > Actinomycetota > Actinomycetes > Actinomycetales > Microbacteriaceae > Amnibacterium. Next base: position 57,793 of record NZ_CAXUGX010000011.1, on the reverse strand, counting down.
TCGGAGCGTTCGCCGCGCTCGAACCGATTCGGTGCGACCGGCAGGCCGGTGCGCGCCAGCGCCCCGCGCCAGCCGCGGGTGGCGGAGCGGCGCTCGCGCTCCGGCGCCAGGAACGACGTGCGTACGGCGTCCGCACGCTCCTCCTCGGCCGGTTCGCGGCGTTCCGGCGGCGGCACGGGCCTCACCGGGGTCGGCAGCGGCGCGGGCTCGGGCAGCACGGTGGGCACCGTCTCGGCGACGACGGCCGGGGCGACGGGCCACAGCGACTCGGCCGGGCCGACCGGTCCGGCCGAGTCGGGGACGGACGGCACCGACACCCGACGCGACCGCGACTTGGCCCGCGACGCGCGCGCGGGCGCCCGCGTCTCGGGGGCCAGCTCGGCTTCCTCAGGCGTGCTGCCCGCCGGCGTGCCGGGTGCCTGCGTCGGCTCGGGCTGCTGCGGTGCCGGAGGCGCGACATCGCTCGGCGCCGCGACGTCCGGCTTCGCGTCCGCCTGAGCCGCAGCGTCGGGGTGCTCGACGTCGTGGTGACCCGGCGACTCGGACGCGGCGGCCCGGTACAGGGCCTCCAGCGCGGCCGCCTCGCTCGCCGGGTCCGGATCCGGGCCGCGCGCCACCACTGTGGAGTCGCTGAAGTCCGTGGAGGCAGCGGAGTCGGCGAAGTCCGTGGAGCCAGCAGCGTCGGACTTGGGACTGTCGGCTCGCGGAGCAACCAACTCGGTGAGGTCGGCGGTGTCCACGAGCGGCCTCAGCACGTCGTCGGGCCCGGCCGGCACGAAGGCGCCGACCGCCTCGACGACTCCGCCGGGCCGCACGCGAAGGTGACCGGAGCCGAACCGGTCTCTGGTTGCCAGCAGCACGGCCGCGTTCTGCTGGCGGGCCTTCGCGGCGACCAGGTGCAGCACCTGCTGGCGCGCATCGGCATCCGAGTCGCCGCGGATCGAGTGCATCGCGCCGTCGAGCATCAAGTGCGCCGTCGCATCGCCGTACAGCGTCGCCGATGCGACCTCGTGCACATCGCTGACGGTCACGGCGCGGCACTCCCCTCTCGACCCCGTCGGGGCGCAGGTCGCCGCGGTCCCGAAGTCCGTGACGAGATCACGGTCGCGCGAGGCGGCCCCGATTGTTCCGGAGTGTAGGGTCCGGCTCGCGACACGCCGGATCGACCCGCCCTCATCGACCGGCTCGTACCCCGTTTTTACGCCGATCCGGGCGAAAACCGTGCGAAATGCGCCACGCCGTACCCCGATCCACTTGACCTGCGTCGGTATTTCGTTAGCCTAACTAACTGTCGAAACGGGCACTCAGGCGCCCGGACCGGATGCGAAGGACACTGAGGGAGTCGGACCATGAGCGTTCTCAACATCCGAAGCGGCATGCGGCTGCGCAGCACGGCGATGCCGTTCCTGCCCAAGCAGCAGCAGTCCTATCCGACGCCGATGCTCGACTGGAACACCACGAGCGACGGCGTATGGTCCGCCCGGATCGGGCTCGACACTGCCGGCTCGATCGAGCGGATCGACGCCGGGTTCCAGGTGCGCGATTGGGAAGGCTCCGTCGAGGGCGTCTATCCGACGCTCCGGCAGGCGCAGCGCAGCCTGGAGCCGAGTGTCCGCGCTGCGGCACGAGCCGCCCGCGACGGCATCGAGCGACGGGCGAACCTGCTGGCGTCCTCGACGCTGGCGCTGGGCCTGATCGCCGTCCCGACCCTGGCTGCCGCCTGGTTCTCCGCGAACCCGCTGTGACCGACACCCAGCAGCGCAGCACAGCATCGACGCGAACCGACTCCGCCTACTGGTACAGCGACGAGGCTCACTCGCAGCGTGGACGTGCCGTCCTGCAGGCCCTGCGGCAGTACCGCGAGGCCGAGATCGCCATGCGCAAGCGCACGCAGGGCTCGATGGGCATGAACGAGACGGATCTGGCGGCCCTGCGCAACATCATGGCCGTCACGGGCCGGGGCGACCGCGTCAGCCCCAAGGATCTCGCGCAGCACCTGGACATCTCGCCGGCCTCGGTGTCCAACCTGCTGGAACGGCTCGAGAAGAGCGGGCACGTGGTGCGCACCACGAACCCCGACGATGCGCGACGGGTGTTCGTCGAGTGCACGGACTTGGCGCATCACGAGGTGCGCGCCACCCTGCAGGAGATGCACGCCCGGATGATGTTCGCCGTGGAGGATCTGACCGCCGACGAGGCGGCCACCGTGATCCGCTTCCTGGAGCGACTGCAGGCCGGTGTGACGCAGCCGGCCGACCGCCACTCCGGCGCCTGACGGCCGACCGTTCGCTCACAATCCAGGAGTTGTCGAGGTCCGGGGCGGATCCGGCCGGTTTCCTCCTTCATTCCTCGATTCCTCCTGAATTCCTCGGCGAAGGGGGAGGCGGGAGCAATTCCTCGGCGGAGGGGGAGGCGGGAGCGCGGGAACTCAGTCGACGCGGCCCGCTCCCCCCGACGGCGTGACCACGAACGAGGTCGGCGCGTCGTACCCGTGCTCGTCGAACGCCGACGCGATCCGCTCCGCCACCTCGTCGGCCCGGTCGATGGGCAGCAGCGCGATCGCGGAGCCGCCGAATCCGCCGCCGGTCATCCGGGCACCGACCGCGTCGTTGCGGGCCGCGACATCGACGACCAGGTCGAGTTGCGGAACGGAGATCTCGAAGTCGTCGCGCATCGACGCGTGACTCTCGTACAGCAGGGCGCCGAACCGGGCCAGATCGTTCGCCTGCAGTGCGTCGACACCGTCCAGCACGCGAGCGTTCTCGGTGACGATGTGCCGCACCCGCCGGAACGTCGTATCGTCCAGCTCGCTGCGAGCACGATCCAGGTCGGTGACCGTGATGTCCCGCAGCGCGGCGACGCCGAGGCGTCTGGCACCGTCCTCGCATGAGTCGCGACGCTCGCGGTAGCCGCCGGTGGCGTGCGCGTGCTCCACGTGGGTGTCGACGACGAGCAGCGCAAGCCCGGCGTCGCGGAACCCCAGCGGCACGGCGGTCACCGTGAGGCTGCGGCAGTCGATCAGCACCGCGGCGTCCACCCGGCCGAATACCGACGCGGCCTGATCCATGATGCCGGTCGGCGCACCGACCGCGACGTTCTCGGCACGTTGACCGACCCGGGCGAGCGTCGTGCGGTCGAAGCCGAGGCTCCACACCTCGTTCAGCGCCACCGCGACGGTCATCTCGATGGCGGCCGACGACGACAGGCCCGCACCGACCGGCACGTCGGAGTCGAGCGACAGGTCGAATCCCCGCAGCAGGTCGCGCTCGGCGCCGTATTCGCCGAACGCCCAGGCGACGCCGAGCGGATAGGCGGACCAGCCGCCGAACGACTCCGGTGCCAGCTCGTCCAGGCTGGTCTCGACCAGTTCGTCGGTGAAGGTCGTCACGACCCGCACGCGGCGGTCGTGCCGGGGAGCCAGCGCCGCGGTCGTACTGCGGTCGATCGCGAACGGCAGCACGAAGCCCTCGTTGTAGTCGGTGTGCTCCCCGATCAGGTTGACGCGGCCGGGCGCCTGCCACAGCCCCGCGGGCGACCGGCCGAACCGCTCCGAGAACAGCTCCGTCGCGTTCACGCCTGCACGCCCCGATCCGCCGCGGCCAGCGCGGTCCGCAGTCGGTCCGCCGTCTGCTCCGGGACCAGGTCGCCGATCCAGGCCCCCATGGCGGCCTCGCTGCCGGCCAGGAACTTCAGCCGGTCCGCGCCCCGCCTGGGCGAGGTGATCTGCAGGCTCAGCCGCACCCGATCGCGGTGGGTGGACACCGGCGCCTGGTGCCACGCGGCGATGTAGGGCGTGGGGGTGTCGTAGAGGAAGTCCATGGCGCGCAGCAGCCGCAGGGTCGTGACGGCCAGTTCGTCCTTCTCGTCGTCGGTCAGTCCGGCCAGATCCGGCACGTGCCGATGAGGCAGCAGGTGCAGCTCCACAGGCCAGCGGGCGGCGAACGGCACGTAGGCGGTGAAGTGATCGCCGGCCAGCACCACGCGCTCGCCCTGCTGTTCGAAGGCCAGCAGGTCCGCGAACAGGTCCCCGGCGTAGGCGTCGACGGTGGCGAGCAGCCGCTGCGTCCGCGGCGTCACATAGGGGTAGGCGTAGATCTGGCCGTGCGGATGATGCAGGGTGACGCCGATGGCCTGGCCGCGGTTCTCGAAGGGAAAGACCTGCTGCACCCCCGGCAGCTCGCTGAGCGCCCGGGTGCGGTGCGCCCACGCCTCCACGACGGTCCGCGCGCGCGACGCGGTGAGTCCCCCGAAGCTGCCCTCGGTCGCGGGGCTGAAACAGACCACCTCGCACCGGCCGACGGAGGTGCGCGTTCGGCCGAAGCCGATCTGCGCCAGATCGTCCAGCGACTGCGGCGCGCCGGCCACGTCGCCGGTCGCCGGGCCGAACGACGGCGACCGGTTCTCGAAGACGGCCACGTCGTACTGGTCGGGCACCTCGGAGGGGTTCGTCTCGCTCTGCGGCGCCAGCGGATCCGCCTCGGCCGGAGGGAGGAACACCCGGTTCTGGCGAGCGGCCGCGATGGACACCCAGTCGCCGGTCAACGCGTCCAGCCGCATGGTCGCGGTCTCCGGACGAGGGTCGAGGGTGCGATCGTCCGCGCGGCGTTCGGCGCCGAGCGTGGTGTCGGCGTCGTCGAAGTAGATCAGCTCGCGGCCATCCGCAAGTCGCGTGGGGCGGACAGCGATACCGCTCATTCGACTCCGCCGGTCATCGGACTCCTCATCGTCGTCGGAAGCCCCGCAACACTATCGGCAAGCGTCGCTGGGTTCAGCGGGCGAGCCGCTCCCCCAGCCGGGGAGCCATGCCTCCCGCGGCATGCACAGTGCGAGCACGGTGGATGGGGCCGGTACGGTCGCGCAGGCTGTCCGCCGATCCCCCGGTGCGCGCGGCCAGCACCTCGGCCATGATCGACACGGCCGTCTCGGCCGCGCTGCTGGCGCCGATGTCCAGGCCGATCGGGGCGTGCACACGGTCGATCTCGGCCTGGGGAACGCTGAGCGCCACCAGCCGTTCGACGCGCCGGGCGTGCGTCGACCGTGAGCCGAGGGCACCTACGTAACCCGCCCCGCCGGCCAGCGCCGCCGCGATCGTCAGAGGGTCCAGTTCCTCATCGTGGGACATCACGCACACGACGGACCGGCGATCGAGCGCCGTGCCCTCGATCAGCTCGTGCGGCCAGCCGTGCACCACGCCGCCCGGCACGCGCCCGGATCCGGCGAAGGCGGGACGGTGGTCGACCACGGTCACCGCGTATCCGAGCGCGGTCGCGGCCTGCGCGAGGGCCCGGCCGTACTCGGTGGCTCCGACCACCACGAAGGCCGCGGCCGGCACGGCGACCTCGACGAAGAGCCGCAGCATGGAGTCGCCGCAGGCCGACTCGACCGCGCCGCTCGTCCCGGTCTCCAGTCGTCCGCGGACGGCGGCGCGCAGCCCGTTCATCGACAGGTCGGGCAGGCCGTCGAACGCGGTCGGCAACTCCTGCAACTCGCCTGCTGCAGCGCCGACGGCCAAGGTGCGACCCAGCAGGTCGGTCCGGTCCTGCGGAGCGGCCGTGACGACGGCCACCGCCGCGGACCTACCCGCCGCAGCGGCCGCGAGCTCGTCCCGCACCCCCGGATCCAGCGGGTGGAACACCACGTCCAGCTCGCCCCCGCACGACAGCCCGGCGCGCGCGGCGGCCTCGTCACCGAAGCCGAACCGGGCGGTGGCAGCCAGCCCGGTCCGCAGCAGCCGGGCGCAGCCGTCGAGGGCCGCGGTCTCCACACAGCCGCCGGACACGCTGCCCACCACGCTGCCGGCGTCGCCCACGGCCATGGAGGTGCCGGCCCCGTGCGGCGAGCTGCCCAGCACGTCGATCGCCGTGGCGACCGCGAACCGCTCGCCCGAATCCAGGGCGGTCAGCAACCGGCCGGCGATCTCGAACACGGCCCCATCCTTGCAAGGCATCGGCCCTGCACCTCGCGCGGGCCGTTCACGGCGTCGCGGTGGCTCCGGTCAGAGCTCCAGCACGATGCGCGGGCAGGCGGCCCGCGAGACGCAGATCATCATGGCGAAATCGTCGTCCTGCTCCTCGGGGGAGAGCACGGAGTCGCGGTGGTCGATCACCCCGTCGACGATCGGCGTCTCGCAGGTACCGCAGGTGCCGACCCGGCAGGAGGCGAGCGCGAGCACACCCTGCTCCTCCACCACCTCCAGGATCGAGCGGTCCGGCGGCACCGTGACGGTGGTCCCGGACAGCAGCAGCTCGACCTCGAAGGGCTCGGTCCACACCGGCGCCTCCAACTGCCGGGCCTCGAACCGCTCCAGGTGCAGATGCCCCGAGCCGCGCCCTGCGCCGGCCTGCTGCACCGCCTCGATCAGCCGCGACGGTCCGCAGCAGTACACGACCGCGTCGGGCGCCGCGTCGAGCAGTGCCTGCACATCCGCGCGGCGTCCCTCGTCGCCCGCGAACACCTGCACCCGGTCGCCGTGCCGCCCGACCAGCTCGTCGAGCAGGGCCATCGTGCCGCGGGACCGGCCCGCGTACACCAACCGCCATGCCACGCCCGCGCGGTCGGCGGCCTGCACCATCGCGCTGATCGGCGTGATGCCGATGCCGCCGGCGACGAACAGGTACTCGCGCCCCGGTCTCGGCTGGAAGGCGAAGTGGTTGCGCGGGCCACGGACCCGCAGCACGTCGCCCTCGCTGCGGTCGTGCAGCCAGGCGGAGCCGCCCCGGCCGGCCGCCTCCCGCAGCACGCCGATGCGCCACCGCACGCGTTCGGCGGGATCGCCGCACAGCGAGTACTGGCGCTCCCCCAGCCCGTCCGGCAGCAGCACGTCCACGTGTGCGCCGGGTGTCCACATCGGCAGCCCGTCGCCGTCCGGTCGCTCCAGGTCGAGCAGCACCACGCCCTGCGCGGCCGTCGTGCGCCGGACGATCCGCAGATCGCGTTCGCCGTTCATCGCGTGCCTTCCCGTACGTCTCGCCGTTCGTGTCACGCCGCGGCCTCCGCGGCGGACGTGTCGGGACACGTCTTTAGCACGCCCGGCGGAGCAGGGCATCGGAGCGGCGATCGGCTTAACGGCGGCGTTACACGGCCGAAACGACGCGTGGGTACCGTGAGGCCGACGGAGGTGCGCATGACGAACGATCCCCACTCCGCCCTGCGCCGGCCCGCGCTGCGCAGCGAGGTCGATCTGCTGCAGCACGCCACCCTGGCCGACGGATCGGTCGTCGATCTGCGCCTCGCCGGCGGCACGTTGGCCGCGGTCGCCCCGAGCGGCACGATGATCCCGACCGACGCCGACACGGTCCTCGATTTGGACGGGTACGTGCTGACCGCCGCCGGCGCCGACCCCCATGCGCACCTGGACAAGGCCCTCACCTTCGACGAGATCCGGCCGCCGCTCGGCGACCTGGAGCGGGCCATCGAGTCGTTCCACGGGTATGCGGCGCAGGCCGATGCGGACTCGATCGCCGAGCGCGCCCGGTTGGTGCTCGTCCGCATGCTGGCGAACGGCACGACGGCGGTGCGCTCGCACGCCAACTTCTTCCCGGCTACAGACGCCAACGCCGACCCGCTTCGCGGTGTCAGGGCGCTCGCCGGCATCCGCGACGAGTTCGCGGGGCTGCTGGACCTCGAGATCGTCGCGCTGCCCGGCGACGACGCGCCCGATGCGTTGATCGAGCAGTCGCTCGACGCGGGCGCCGACCTGATCGGCGGTGCACCGCACCTGGCGGAGGATCCGGTGGCGGAGACGCATCGGCTGCTCGACATCGCGGAGCGCCGGGGGGTCGGCGTCGACCTGCACGCGGACGAGGCGCTGACCGGTGGGCTCACGCTGGCCGTGTACGCCGAGCGCGTCCGCGACTGGCCGGTGTCCAAGAGCGCGGGCCACTGCGTGAGGCTGGGCACGCTGCCGCCGGCCGAACTCGGGCCGGTGATCGCGGCGGTCCGCGCGGCCGGCATCGGCATCATCAGCCTGCCGATCACGAACCTGTACCTGCAGGGCTGGGAGCAGCCGGTGTCGACCCCGCGCGGGCTGACCGCGCTGCGTGCCCTCATCGACGCGGGCGTGCTGGTGGCCGCGGGCGGCGACAACGTGCGCGACCCCTTCAACCCGGTCGGTCGCGCCGACGCGCTGGAGACCGCCTCCCTGCTCGTCACCGCCGGGCACCTGAACTTCGAGGAGGCGATCGCCGCCGTCACGACGGACGCCCGGGCGGTGATGCACCTGCCGCCGGCCGGCCCGGTGGTCGGCGCGACCGCCGACCTGCTGGCCGTCCGAGCCGGCTCGGTGGGTGAGGCGATCGCGTTCGCCTCACCCGATCGCATCGTCCTGCACGAGGGCCGGCTGGTGGCGCAGTCGCACCTGGAGACCCACGTGGCGGTACCCGATCCGGGCGCCGCCCTGCAGTATTCACGAGGGAGGGCGATCGCGTGACCGCCACAGCACCGACTCGACCGACCACCGCGCCACCGACGACGCTGCTCGACTTCCGCGACGTCGCCATGCAGTTCGACAACGGCGTCACCGCCCTGGAGCACGTCGACCTGACCGTGCAACGCGGCGAGTTCGTCACCGTCGTCGGCCCGTCCGGCTGCGGCAAGAGCACGCTGCTGCGCATCGCGTCCGGCCTCGAGACCGCATCCACCGGCTCGGCGCAGGTCAGCACCTCCCGCATCGGGTATGTCTTCCAGGACGCGACCCTGCTGCCCTGGCGCTCGGTGACCAAGAACGTCGAGCTGCTCGCCGAACTGCACGGCGACAGCAAAGAGGAGCGTCGCCGCAAGGCCGCCGACGCGATCGAGCTGGTCGGCCTGGGCGGCTTCGAATCCAGCCTGCCCAAGCAGCTCTCCGGCGGCATGAAGATGCGCACCTCCCTGGCCCGCTCGCTGACCCTGGACCCGGAGCTGTTCCTGTTCGACGAGCCGTTCGGCGCGCTCGACGAGATCACGCGCGAGCGGCTCAACGACGAACTGCTGAAGCTCTTCACCGAGCAGCAGTTCGCCGGCCTCTTCATCACGCACTCCGTCTCCGAAGCCGTCTACCTCTCCACCCGGGTCGTCGTCATGTCCGGCCGGCCCGGCCACATCGTGCAGACCTTCGACGTCCCCTTCCCCATGCCACGCGACCCCGACATCCGCTACACCACGGAGTTCGCCGAACTCGTCGGCGAGGTCTCCCACGCTCTCCGAGAGGGGCACCACTGATGACTGTCACCACGACGTCGCAGGAAGTGGCCAGCACCAACGCCGCGCTGCCGATCCGCGACCAGGGGCCGATCGGAGCCCGCCGGACGGGACGGCGCAATCTCTGGCCGCCGCTGCTCGTCCTGGTCGGCATCATCGCCGTGTTCTACGGGATCGCCGGCATCTTCGCGGCACAGGGCCGACCGTACCTCTGGCCCTTCCCGCACCAGATCCTCTTCGCCGCGGTCGCGGAACCCGCGTCGGTCGCGATCCTGTATCCGGCGCTGATGAACTCGGCCCTCGTCGCCCTCGCCGGCCTGGCCTGCGCAGTCGTCATCGGCGTCGTCTGGGCGGTCGCTCTGGCCCAGGCGCGCTGGATCGAGCGCTCCTTCTACCCATATGCCGTCATCCTGCAGTGCCTGCCGATCCTCGCCGTGGCCCCACTGATCGGCACGATCTTCGGCTACAACTTCGTCGGCAAGGTGATCGTGACCCTGCTCATCTCGCTCTTCCCGATCATCGCGAACACCCTCTTCGGCCTGCAGGCGGCCGACAAGGGCCAGCGCGAGTTGTTCCAGCTGCAGGGTGCAACCCGGTGGACCCGCCTGATGAAGCTGCAGTTCCCCGCCGCGATGCCCTCGATCTTCGTCGGACTGCGGAACGCCGCCGGCCTCTCGGTGATCGGGGCGATCGTCGGCGACCAGCTGCTCGGACAGGGCAGTCCCGGTCTCGGTACCGCGATCTCGGTCTTCGCCTCCCGCATCCAAGGGCCGGAGAGCTGGGCCGCGATCATCATCGCGTCGCTCTTCGGCATCGTGGTGTTCCTCGTCTTCGGACTGCTCGGCCGGCTCGCCGTCGGCAAGTGGTTCGACCTCGGCTGAAGCGTCGTGCACAGCATCTCCGCGACGATCTCGGCCTCCTTCCCCCACCCGAACACAAGGAGCACCATGCGATCCATCCATCGAAGGGCGCTGGTCATCGGCACCGCCGTCACCACCGCCCTCGCACTCGCCGGCTGCGCGGGCGGCTCCGGCAGTGCGCCGACCAGCAGCGCCGCCGCACCGAGCGCCAGCACCGGCGGGGCCTCGGTCAGTCTCGCGGGCGCCTGCCCGGCGACGGTCACCATCCAGACCGACTGGAATCCGGAGGCCGACCACGGCGCGCTGTACGAGATGGTCGGGCCGAACGCGACCGTCGACACGGCCAAGAAGACCGTCACCGGCGACCTCGTGGTCGGCGGCAAGTCCACCGGCGTCAAGATCCAGATCCGCTCGGGCGGTCCCGCAATCGGCTTCCAGTCGGTCACGCAGCAGATGTACACGGACAAGTCGATCACCCTGGGCTACGTCAGCACCGACGAAGCCGTCCAGAACTCGGCCAAGCTGCCCACCACGGCGGTCTTCGCCGAGACGAGCATCTCGCCGCAGATGATCATGTGGGATCCGAAGACCTATCCGGCGGTCACGGACATCAAGTCCCTGGGCAGCGCGCTCGCGACATCGGGCGGAGTGATCCGGTACTTCAAGGGCGCCGCGTACATGAGCTACCTGCAGGGCGCCGGCATCCTGCCGGCCAAGGTGCTCGACGGCAGCTACGACGGGACGCCGGCGAAGTTCGTGGCGGCGCAGGGCAAGGACGCGCAACAGGGCTTCGCCACCGCCGAGCCCTACATCTACTCCAAAGAGGTCGGCGCCTGGATGAAGCCGGTCAAGTTCCAGCTGATCAACGACACCGGATACCCGATCTATCCGGAGGCGATGAGCATCCGGAGCGCCGACAAGACGTCGATGGCGACCTGCCTCAAGAAGCTCGTGCCGGTCATGCAGCAGGCGGACGTGGACTACTTCGCGAACCCGTCGACCGCGAACCAGTTGATCGTCAGCCTCGTCAAGCAGTACAACAACGGCTGGGTCTACGACCAACAGGTCGCGGACTTCGCAGCGCAGCAGTACAAGTCGCTGAAGCTCATCGCCAACGGGCCGAGCGGCTACGTCGGCGAGATGGAGACCGCCCGGGTGCAGAAGATCATCGACATCGATACGCCGATCTTCACCAAGGGCGGCACCCCGCCGAAGTCGGGGATCACCCCGGCGGACCTGTTCACGAACGAGTTCATGAGCAAGTCGATCAAGGTGGCCGAGTAATCGCGGTCGCCGAGTAACGCGCCCCACCACCCTGCGCCTCGCCTTCCCGGCTCCCTACGACGGAGCCGGGAAGGCGGGACCGAACCGTTCGGGAACCTGATGACTCTGATCGATACCCCGGCGCCCACGCCGGCCCCGCCGGCACCCACCGCAGAAGCGTTGGACGCCCTGGCGGCCGAATTGCGCGAGCTGCTCGGGGAACGCAATGTGAGCACCGAGGAGCGGGTGCGCGAGCGGGCCTCGCTCGACGGCGCCTGGATGTCGCCCATCATCAGCGAACAGCTGCCGTTGGGCCTCGCCGACGTGGTGGCGTTCCCGACCAGCGCCGAGCTGATCGCGGCGACCGTCGGCGCCGCCGTGCGCCACGGCGTGCCGATCACACCGCGCGGCAAGGGCACCGGCAACTACGGCCAGGGCATCCCGCTGGCGGGCGGCCTGGTGCTCGACCTGACGCGCGCCCGCGCCGTGGTCGAGGTGGGCGACGGCTTCATCACCGCCGAGGCCGGCGCCCAGATGGTGGTGCTGGAGCAGGCCGCCTGGAAGACCGATCAGGCGCTCTGGATGTACCCGTCCACCGCCCAGTCGACCATCGGCGGGTTCCTCTCCGGCGGCTCGGGCGGTACCGGCACCATCGAGCACGGCTCGAACGACCGCGGCTACGTCCTGGCGCTCGACGTCGTGCACGCCGACCCGACCGGCGTGCTGGTGCACGTGGAGGGGGACGGCGCCCAGCCGTACGTGCACAACTACGGCACCGCCGGCATCATCGCCCGCGCGACGGTGCGCCTGGAGCCGCTGCGGGACTGGCGCGGCGTCTACGCGAGCTTCCCGGACCTGCCCTCCGCCATGCGCGTCGTCCGCCAGGTGGGGCACATGCAGCCGCCACCGCGCCTTGTGTCGGCGGACAATCCCGAGATCTCGTCCACCCTGCCGCCCGACGACGCGATTCCCGCGGGCCGGGCGTCGCTGCGGGCGATCGTCTCGGCGGACATGCTGCACGCGGTCGCCGACGCCGTCGACGTGGCGGGCGGGCGCATCGAAGCGGTTCGGGAGGGCCCGCAGACCAGCATGCGCATCAGCATGCTCAGCTACAACCATCCGATCGAGTGGTACCAGAAGGCCACCGACCGCACGACCTTCCATGTGGAGGTCTCGGGCGAGGCCCTGATCGATCGGCTGGCGGAGGTGGAGGCCGTCTACCCGCATGGCCTGCTGCACATCGAGGCGGGCCATTCGGTACCGATCGGTATGCTCGCCGGGGCATATGAGAGCGCCGAGCAGGTCTACGACGGCATCGCGCGGCTGAACGAGCTGGGCGTGGGCGTGCACAACCCCCACCAGTGGAACGTCGACTTCGAGGTGGAGCGCACCGTGCGACTCGCGCGCACCACCGATCCGACCGGGCTGTTGAACCCCGGCAAGCTGAATCCCGACTACGCCGGTCCCCGCAAGGGCGCCATCAAGTGATCCGACGCTTGGCCGACCTGCCCGGAAGCAGGGTGGCCGGCACCCTGACCGACCGCAGCGTGCTGGTCCTGCCGGTCGGATCGATCGAGCACCACGGACCGCACCTGCCGCTCGCGACCGACGCGATCATGGCGGAGGCGGTTGCGACCGCCGCAGTGTCGGCCGGGCACGACGCCGGGTTGGATCTGTGGCTGCTGCCGACGCTCACCTTCACCAAGTCCGACGAGCACGCCTGGGCGCCGGGCACCATCTGGCTGTCCGCCGACACGCTGCTTTCGACACTGGTCGACATCGGTCGCTCGATCGCGTCGACGCCGGCGAAGAAGCTCGTCTTCCTGAACGGACACGGCGGCAACGTGGCGCTGCTGCAGGTGGCGAACCGCGAGCTGCGGCGCCGCTTCGGGCTGCAGCCGTTCACGATGCCGGCGGGGCGCGGCAGCGCCGGATCCGGCCGCGACGGCGAGCCGGACGAAGCGGGGCAGGGCATTCACGCGGGGTACACGGAAACCTCCGCGATGATGCATCTCGTGCCCCATCTGGTCGACCAGGCCGCGTTCGCGCGGAACGTGCCCGAGCATCTGGCCGACTTCACCCATCTGGGGTTCAACGGCCGGCCGGTCACCTTCGGCTGGCTCTCGAACGACTTCGGCCCCACCGGCGTCATCGGCGACCCCACCGGAGCGACCGCCGAAGCCGGCGCGCGGATCGTGTCCGCGTCGGTCGAATTCGCGGTCGAGGCGCTCACCGAGATCGACCGGTACAGCCCGGTCGCTCCGTGACCGAAATGCTCGGATCGCCGTGCGCCTGACTGGTGCGGTGCTCGACGCGGTGACGGAGTGGTTGCCGCCGAACGAAGACCCGGACCGACCGCAGATCCAGTTGGCGACGGTCGACGCAGCCGGCCGACCGGACGTGCGCACCGTCCTTTTGAGCGGCTGGACGCCCGACGGGTTCTCGTTCCACACCGATGCGACGTCGCGCAAGGCGCAGCAACTCGATCAGCAGCCCGCGGTCGCGATCCTCGCGGTCTGGCCCGGCTTCACCAGGCAGCTCGTGATCCTCGGCGTTGCCGAGCGCGAGGAGCCGGCGCTGGCGAATGCGGCATTCGCCCGCCGCTCACCGTACCTGCAGCAACTGGCTTGGCAGAACTCACACGAATTCGCGCTACTGCCCTACGCGGACCGCATCGAGCAGTGGCGTGCATTCCGCGCGGAGCACGCCGTCGAGCCGATTCCAGTGGCACCGACCTGGTCGGGCTACGTGGTGCGGCCGGACCGGCTGACGTTCTGGCGATCCGATCCAGACACCGCAAGCCATCGCCTTGAATACACGGCCGACGGCGACACGTGGGTGATGACGCACCTGCCCGGTTGAACCGGGGCCGGATCGGGCCGAGAGGACCACTCGCGCCGAGCGGTTACTTCTCTTCGAGCTTGATGGCGACGCCGAGCGCGAAGAAGGTGGGCGCCCAGTGGCCGACGAAGATGCCCCAGCGGTCGGACTGCGCCTTGTCGTTGGAGTCCCTGAGCTGCGACAGGCCCCAGGCAGCGAAGCTGATCCCGATGGAGATGAAGCCGCCCCAGTAGGCGTATTCGCTCTTGAAGCCTGCGTCGACCAGTGCCTTGATGGGGTTCATTCGGCCATCCTTTCGCGTTCGACCAGCCTGGCGGGCCAGTCTGCGAGAACGATGGACGTTCCGCAGCGGATGCTCAGGCGGTCGCGGTCGACGTCTCGGTCGTGGACGGGCTCGTCGGCGGCGTCGTCGCAGCGGTCGTCGGGGGAGGCGTGGGACCGATCGACCGGGCGACGCGGGATGCGGCCGTGCGGATCGCACGCTTGTCCGCAGGCTCGAGCGCGTCGAAGAACAGCCGGCTGAGTACTTCGGTGTATCCGCAGGCCGCGCGGGCCAACGCGTCCGCTCCGCGCGCGCTCAGCACGACCCACGTGCCGCGCGCATCGATCGAGCAGTCGGCGCGCTCGACCAGGCCTCGAGTCGTCATGCGGCTGACCTGGTGGGAGATGCGGCTCTTCTCCCAGCCGAGGGAGTCGGCGAGCGCGCCCGCGCGGAGTCGATGCCCCTGCGCGAGACTCAGGCTGCGCAGCACCTCGAACTCCGGGGTGGAGAGGCCGGCGTCCTGCTGCAGTCGCTGCTCCACGGCACGATCGAGTTCCCGCCGCATGGCGACGAAGTCGCGCCAGAGCGCCCAGTCGTCCTCGCCGGGCAACCCCACGGTGAGCGACCCCGACTCGGTCATCGCCGACTCGGTCATCTCGCCGCCTGCCTCGATCATCGCGACAGCCTACCAGCGGATAAGTTGATCTGTCACAGAAATTTGTGCTACTGATTGAGACGTCAACAAATCGCAGAATCACCCCTCTCGAAGGAGACCCATATGGCAGACCTGAAGATCGCGATCATCCTGGGCAGCACGCGTCCGGGCCGGAACGGCGCCGCTGTCGCCGACTGGGTACTGGAGCGCGCGCAGCAGCGCACCGCCGCCGACTACGAGCTGGTGGACCTGGCGGACTTCCCGCTGCCTCCGCTCGACGAGGCCATGCCGCCGGCCTTCGGCCAGTACGCGGGCGAGCACACCAAGCAGTGGGCGGCCAAGATCGCCTCGTTCGACGGGTTCGTCTTCGTCACCCCGGAGTACAACCACTCCACCTCGGGCGTCCTGAAGAACGCCATCGACTACATCTACAACGAGTGGACCAACAAGGCAGCCGCGTTCGTCAGCTACGGCTCCCTGGGCGGCGCGCGCGCCATCGAGCACCTGCGGGCGATCTCGTCCGAGCTGCAGATCGCGCACGTGCGTCAGCAGTTGAGCTTCTCGCTGTTCTCCGACTTCAAGAACTTCTCGGAGTTCGCGCCGGGCCCGCAGTTCGAGGACTGGGCCACGACCCTGTTCGACCAGCTGGAGTCGTGGACGGCGGCCCTGAAGTCCGTGCGCGCCGCGCAGCTCGTCGCCGCCTGAGCAGTACGTCAGAGATGACGAACGCCCGCACCGGTTCGACCGGGCGGGCGTTCGTCGTCTCAGCGAGCTGCACTTCGAACGGGCAGAGGGTCAGAACAGTTCGGCGAAGAACCCCTTCATCGCCTGCCAACTGCGGCGCTCCGCCGATGCGTTGTACTGGGCGCCGTAGTCCGGGCTGTTCGCGTCCGGCTGCGTGAAGGCGTGCATGGCGCCGGAGTAGGCGGTCAACTGCCAGTCCAGGTCGGGCGCGGCGCGGAACTCGTTCTCGATCGCCACCACCGCATCGTCGGGGACGACGGGGTCGATCGCCCCGGTCTGGATCAGGATCTTGGCGCGGATCGCCTGCGCCTCCCCCTCCGGCCCGGGCTGCAGTCCACCGTGGAAACTGACCACCCCGGACACGTCGGCGCCGGTGCGGGCGAGCTCGAGTACGCCGGAGCCACCGAAGCAGTAGCCGATCGCCGCGGTGCGGGTGGCGTCGACCCGGTCCTCGGCCAGCAACCGGTCGAACGCTCCCGTCAGGCGGGTGCGGAACAGGGCCTTGTCCCCGTAGAACCCGCCGGCCACCGCGGCGGCGTCGGCGGGGCCGGGGCGAGTGTCGGCGCCGTAGATGTCTCCCGCGAATGCGACGTAGCCCAGCCGGGCGAGCATCTCGCAGCGCATGCGCACGTAGTCGCCCACGCCGAGCCAGTCGTGCACCACGAGCACCCCGGGCGCGGGACCGTCGCCCGCGGGCAGGGCCAGAAAACCAGCGCAGGCGGTGCCGCTCACGTCGTAGTCGACGTCGGCGGTGGTGATTCCGCCCGGCGGCTGGGGTTCACGGTCGAGAATGGACGAGAGGGTGGCCGAGTACGAGGGCATGCACGCATCCTCGCCCACGGCACATCGGCCCGCGCTGAACGAGAGGCCCTCCGATGATCGACCCGAGCCTGCTGCTGATCGGCGCCCTCGCGATCGTGGTGGTGGTGGCGGTGTTCTCGCACCGCACCGGGGTGGCGGCGCCGCTGATCCTGCTGGTGGCCGGAGTCGCCGCCGGCTTCATCCCCGGCATGCCCGACCTGACGAACATCCCGCCGGAGATCCTGCTCGACGTGATCCTGCCGCCCCTGCTGTACGCGGCTGCGGTGAACCTGCCCGCGGTCGACTTTCGGCGCAACCTGCCCGCCATCGCGGGGCTGTCGATCGTGCTCGTGATCCTGACCACGGCGGTCACCGGCCTGCTGCTGTACGCGATCTTCCCGAACCTGAACCTGGCGGCCGCACTGGCCGTGGGGGCGGTGATCAGCCCGACCGACGCGGTCGCGGCGACGTCGATCGCCAAGCGACTCGGGTTGCCGGAGCGGCTCGTCACGGTGCTGGAGGGCGAGAGCCTGGTCAACGATGCGACCGCGCTGGTGGTGCTGCGCACGGCGGTCGCGGCGATCGCACTGACCTCGGGCGGCGATGCGACCGCGGATCTGCAGAACGTGCCGGCGCTCGTGGGTTCGATCGCGGGCGGCTTCGTGTTCTCTGTGGTGGTCGGCGCCGCGATCGGCGCGATCGTCGGCTACGTGACCGTCGCCGTGCGCGCTCGCCTCTCGGACCCGGTGCTCACCACCGCGATCTCGTTCGGGGTGCCGTTCGTCGCGTTCCTGCCGGCCGATCATCTGGGCGCCTCCGGCGTGCTCGCCACGGTCATCGCCGGGCTGATCACCGGCCACCGCGGTGCGACCGCCTTCGCCCCGGCCCAGCGCGTCAACGACCACACCAACTGGCGCACGGTGCAGTTCCTGTTGGAGGAGGGGGTCTTCCTCGTGATGGGACTGGAGTTCAAGCCCCTGATCGACACCCTGAGCGGCGAGGACACGGGCACCCCGGCGCAGGCCATCGG
Organism: uncultured Amnibacterium sp.; assembly: GCF_964250715.1. Classification (GTDB taxonomy): domain Bacteria; phylum Actinomycetota; class Actinomycetes; order Actinomycetales; family Microbacteriaceae; genus Amnibacterium. Next base: position 40,160 of record NZ_CAXUGX010000011.1, on the reverse strand, counting down.
CCTCGGCGTGCTGCTGACCGCCGTGCTGGTCGGGCTGCGCGCGCTGTACGTGCTGGTCGAACTGCCGGTGCTGCGCCTCCGAGACCGACGGCGATTGGGCGCCGAGCCCCGGCTCGAGAAGTTCGCGGAGCGGGTGGAGGAGTTCGAGCCGGCCACCGCCCGCCAGTCCGGACGCAAGAAGCGGGCGACACGCGGTGTGGCGCAGCGCCGGGCGGACCTCGACTTCTTTCGCCAGAACGGCCTGGGTCTGCGCGGCGGCACGGTGATCGCCTGGGCCGGGATGCGCGGCGTCGTCACCCTCGCCGCGGCGCAGTCGCTGCCGGATGACTTGGAATACCGCTCGCTGCTGATCGTCATCGCCTTCACGGTGGCCGTGCTGACGCTGCTGGTGTTCGGCGGCACGCTCCCCTTGGTCATCCGCCTGCTGGGCGTGCAGTCGGATGGCCAGGACGCGTACCAGCGGGAGCTGCACGGCCTGCTGGACCACGTGAACGCGGCGTCCCTGTCGCTGCTGGAGGACCCGACTCGGACGGTGGTGGGCGGCCGGCCCGCCGACCCGCGCGTGCTGGAGCTGCTGCGGGACCGCTTCACCCGCCTGGACACGAGCGACGAGGAACCGGCCGGGCCGAGCGAGACGGGCCTGCGCGAGCAGCTGGTCGTTCTGCGGCGGCGCATGCGCGACGCGGCCCGGGAGGAGTTGCAGGACGCCCGAGCGGTCGGCGCGTACAGCTCGCGGGCCATCTCGACGGCACAGGACCTGTACGACCTGGCCGACGCCCGGGAGGACCGGCTGGCCGGCGAGTTCTGACTCAGCGCGCGCAAGCGGACCGGGACCGGCGGTTCAGCGCAGGCCGAGCCGGTCGGCGGTCTCGGCCATCGCCTCGGCGAAGCGGACCTCGCCGGCGCCGCCGCTGCCGCCCGACAGGTCGATGCCGTCGACTCCTGCCTCCAGCAGCTCCGCGCTCAGCCGCACGGCGGCTTCGATCCCCGCGGTGAACGGGTCGGCGGCCGACATGATCCCGGCCAGGAAGCCCTGGGGCAGCACCAGGGCGGTGAAGCTCTGCAGCAGCGCGGCGCTCGCCGCATCGACGACCAGCGGCACGCAGGCGATGAACGCGCAGTCGGCACCGGCGTCCCGGGCCGCCGCGGAGAAGGCGCGCACGGGCTCCGCGCCACCGGCGTGATCGACGAAGCACACCTCGGCGCCGGCCGCGAGCTTCTGCACGAGCCGGCCGGGACGGTTGGAAGCGGGCGGAACGGTCGGCGACTCCGCGACCGCGACCAGGTGCCCGGCGGCGGCGGCGAGCGCCGCCAGCTCGGTGGAGTCCAGATCGAACACCGGCATCGCGTCCGGCCGCTCCCCCGTGTCGGTGTGGTCACCGGTCAGGCAGAGCACACCTGCGACGCCCGCGTCGGCCAGCCCGGCCAGCTCCCCCTGCAGCGCCACGCGGTTGCGGTCGCGGCAGTTCAAGCCCGTCAGCACCGTCAGCCCGGCCCCGTGCAGCAGCGCCGCGCGGTACGCGGGCGGGAACTGCACGCGCGCGTCTCCACTGTCGCCCACCAGCACCGCGTCGACGTGCCCGGTCAGCACCGCTGCGACCTCGCGGATGGAGGCGCTGGAACAGGCCCGTGCCGGCAGGTCCGCGACGACGATCGGTCGGGTGCGCAGCAGGTCGCGCATCGCCGCAGCGGAGGGGATGGGGTCGCTCGATCGGCGGATCGGCGTGCGGCGATCCAGTCCGCTCCACGGAACGACCGGGGTGTCGAGAAAGGCGCAGGGCGCCTCGGCCACCTCGCACCGGCCGTCGGCGCGCACCCCGCCGCACGGCCCGTACTCCATGTGCTTGGGGCAGACCAGCAGCGTCGGCATGCGCCAGGGTACCGACGCCACCCCTGGTTGACTGGGCTCCGTCGGCGGAGGGAGCCACGTGAGCGACGGCACACTGGAATCCGGAGCGACCTCGCTGCGCGGGCGGCGGGTACTGATCGATGGCGCCTTCCGGCCGGCGACCGTGCGGCTGCACGGCGGTCGGATCGCCGCGATAGACGCCTTCCAGGCGGGCGACGACGCCGTGACCCTGCAGGACGACGAGGTGCTGCTGCCCGGACTGGTCGACACGCATGTGCATATCAACGAGCCGGGTCGCACGTCGTGGGAGGGGTTCCGCACGGCGACCGACGCCGCCGCGGCGGGTGGCGTCACCACCCTGATCGACATGCCGCTGAACTCGATCCCGCCGACCATCGACCCCGCGGCGCTCGACGCGAAGCAGCAGGCGGCCCGAGGCGCCGTCTCGGTGGATGTGGGGTTCTGGGGCGGCGCCGTCCCGGACTCGCTCGGGCACCTGCAGGCGCTCTGGGACCGGGGCGTCTTCGGGTTCAAGGCGTTCCTGGCGCCGTCGGGCGTCGACGAGTTCCCCCACTTGGACCGCGCGCAGCTGCAGGCGGCGCTGGACGAACTCGCGCCGTTCGACGGCCTGCTGATCGTGCACGCGGAGGATCCCGACGTGCTGATCCGGGCCGCGAACAGCGGCGGCCGCGAATACCGGCGGTTCGTCGACTCCCGCCCGCCCGAGGCCGAGACGGCGGCGATCTCGGGCGTGCTCGACGGCCTGCGCCGCACCGGCGGCCGGGCCCACATCCTGCACCTGTCGGCCGCCGCCGCCCTGCCGATGCTCGCCGCCGCGAAGGCCGAGGGGCTGCGCATCACGGTGGAGACGTGCCCGCACTACCTGACGCTCGACGCGGAGCACGTTCCCGACGGGGCGACGCAGTACAAGTGCTGCCCGCCGATCCGGGACGCCGGCAACCAGGATGCGCTCTGGGCCGGCCTGCTGGACGGGACGATCGACTTCATCGTGTCCGACCACTCCCCCAGCACACCCGAGCGCAAGTTCGCCGGCGGCGGCGACTTCCAGGTGGCGTGGGGCGGGATCGCCGGGCTGCAGAGCGGCCTCGCGGCGGTGTGGACCGCCGCTCGCGACCGGGGCGTGCCGCTGGAGCGGGTCGTCGGCTGGATCGCGACCGCGACGGCCGACTTCGCGGGGCTGGTGGGCAAGGGCCGGATCCAGGTCGGCGGGGCGGCCGACCTGGCCGTGTTCGCTCCTGACGAGCCGGTGCGCCTGCAGCCCGCGGCCCTGAGGTATCGGAACGCGGTCAGCGCCTACCTGGACCGCCCGCTCACGGGTCGGGTCCGCGGCACGTGGCTTGCGGGAACGCCGGTCAGCACCGCGAGCCCCGCCGGCCGGCTGCTCAGCCGGGTCTGACCCCCTCCGGCAGCGTCGGGCGGCGGGCGGTTACACGGCCGACACATGCCGCTGTCAGGATGAGTCGCATGGCGATCGTGCTGGGGACCGCGCAGTACGGCAAGGCCGAGACCCGGGTCGTGCGGATCGTGCGGGATGCTCCGCGGCACGAGATCGTCGATCTGAACGTGTCGACGGCGCTGCGGGGCGACTTCTCCGCCGCCTACCTGCGGGGCGACCAGCGCGACGTGCTGCCGACCGACACCCAGAAGAACACCGCCTACGTCTGGGCGAAGACGCACCCAGTCGACCCGGTGGAGGCGTGGGGGCTCTCGTTGGCCCGGCACTTCGTGGACGACGTCGCCCCGGTGCAGGGTGCCCGCATCGAGATCGAGCGGTACGACTGGACACGGGTGCTGGTGGACGGAGCCGAGCACGATCACACGTGGGTGCGCTCCGGGCAGCAGGTGCGGACCGCGGCGATCACGGTCGAGCCGGACGCGACCCACGTGGTGCAGGGCGTGAAGGACCTGACGGTGCTGAAGTCCACCGGCAGCGCTTTCAAGGACTTTCTGCAGGACGAGTACACGACCCTGGCGCCGACCGACGACCGGGTGCTCGCGACGGCGCTCACGGCGCGGTGGCGGCTGACCGATCCGGCCGCGGCCACCGACTGGAACGGATTGGCCGCCGACGTGCTGGCGACCATGCTGCGGGAGTTCGCCACGCTGCACTCCCTCGCGCTGCAGCAGACCCTGTGGCACATGGGGACCGCGGTGCTGACCGCGTTCCCCGCGATCGCCGAGGTGCGCCTCTCCGCGCCGAACAAGCACCACTTCGTCGTGGACCTGGAGCGGTTCGGGCTGGAGAACCCCGGCGAGGTCTTCAACGCCGACGACCGGCCCTACGGCCTGATTCAGGCGACCGTCGAGCGCGACGATGCGGCACCCGCGGGCGACGCCTGGTGGGCGTTCACGGGGTTGGCGTGACGGCCGCGCCGGCATGACCGACTCCGAGCCGATCGACTCCGGGCCCACCGACTCCGAGCCGGACGGCGCCTGGCTCGCGCACGCTGTGGCGTTGGCCATCGCGAACGTGGCGGACGGCGGCGGCCCGTTCGGTGCGGTGCTCGTGCGGGACGGCGCTTTGCTGGCCGAGGGCCGCAACCGAGTCACCCGCGACCTGGATCCCACTGCCCACGCCGAGGTGCAGGCGATCCGCGCGGCGTGCCGCGCCGTCGGCGACTTCTCGCTACCGGGCGCCGTGCTGTACACGTCGTGCGAGCCGTGCCCGCTGTGCCTGTCGGCCGCGCTGTGGGCGCGCGTGGACCGCGTCGTGTTCGCCGCCGACCGGCACGACGCGGCTCGCGGCGGGTTCGACGACCGGGCGTTCTACGAGCTGTTCGAGACCCCCAGGGAGTCGTGGCACATCGCGATCGAATCGCTGCGACCGCCCGACGCCACGGCGCCGTTCGACGCCTGGCTCGACCACGGCGACCGCACCCACTACTGAGAACAGTCCCGATCGGGGGGTGACGCCCACCCGCGCGGGACGCCACAGTGCGACGACCGCCCGGATACGCTCTGCTCGCCGACCCACTGGTCGGGTGACGAGCGGACCGCCCGGTCGCGCGGCGACGGAGGTCGATGAGCGTGAGCGACTGTGCACCGCTGTCACCGAACCCCCTCGTGCTCGTGTTCTCCGCGCTGAGCCGGGTCGTACTGCGCCCGTTCATGCGCACCTGGGTGCGGACGACCGACGAGCAGCGCGCCCGTGTCCCGCGCGCGACCGACGCACCGGCCGCCCGAGCGACCGGAGCCGATCCGGATCGGGTCCTGCTCGTCGGCAACGTGGGGGTGCTGACGGCGGGAGTCCTCGCTCACGACCTGGCGCTGACCGGCCATGTGGCGCGTGCGCTGGCCGCAGCGACCGGCCGTGGAACCGACGTGGAGACGCGCGCCGACCCGGACGTGACGATCGAGACGATGCACAGCTTGCTGCAGGGCGTCCGACTGTGGCGCTACGACGCGATCGTGATCCTGGCGGGCGTCGCGAACGCCGCGCAACTGACCCCCGAGCGTCGGTGGCGCCGCGCGCTCACGGCGCTGCTCGACGACGTGCTGGAACGAGCCTCCGCATCCACCCAGATCCTGGTCATGGGCACTCAGCCGCTGCGCTCGGTCAGCCTGTACACCGGCCTGCCCGGGGCCGTCGCGGATCGTCATGCGACCCTGCTGAACTGTGCGACGGAGTCCGTGTGCGCCTCGCGCCCGCGCGTCAGCTATCGACGCCTCCCGTCACCGAGCGTGCCGCCGGGGCAGCCCGGGTCCCGCGGCGCCGTGATCCACAGGGAGTGGGCCGACGCGATCGTCACGGCCCTCGCACCCCGCCTCGTCGCGGGGGCGTCCGCCGTCGACTCGGCCCGCTCGCTGCGCAATCAGCCGGAGCCGGAGTCGGAGCGCCAGGCCGCGGTCGAGGCGATGGGACTGCCGTCGCATTCGGCAGACGACCGCCTCACCCGGATCACCGACTTGGCTCGTGACCTGTATCGCACCAGCATGGCCGCGGTCACGGTGCTCGACGACACCCGGCACGTCAACTACTCCCGACTCGGCTTCGATCTGCCCGAGTTCCCGCGCGCCGCATCGATGTGCGAGGCCACCGTCCGCCGCGATGGCGCGACTGTGTACGGCGACCTGTGGCAGGACGAGTACTTCCAGCACGTCGACGCGCTCCGCAGCGATCCCCAGATCCGCTTCTACGCCGGGTATCCGATCGAGTCGCCCGACGGTTACCGGATCGGGTCGCTCTGCGTGATGGACGCGCAGCCGAGGGACGCCTCGCAGGTGGATCCCGGCCCGCTGCGCGACCTGGCGATGCTGGTGCAGAAGCAGCTGTGGGCCGAGCGCGCCGACTGACGGCCGCGCCGCGCCGTCCGGCCTTTCGACGACGACCTCGTCGGCGCCGAAAGAATCACGTCAGAATCCTGTGTATTACCTGCTTCCGCTCCGCAGCACAAGGGCCAGCGCCTGATGCGCCGCGACCGCAAGGATCGTCCCGGAACGGGCGGATCGGGTACCAGGGGACGGCGCTGTCAGAGCGCCTGACCACACCGAACCGTTCTGCAGGGCTTGTCGAGCGGACACGAGACGGGGAGCGAGCGGCATGACCGATCCCGCGCTTGCTCCGCCGAGCCGGTTCGCTCACACGCTGTACGGCCTGCGTGTGCTGGCGATGCGTCCGTTCATGCGCGCCTGGGGGCGCGCGACCGACGAGCGGCACCGCATATTGGCACGCGCGACCGACGCACCCGTCGCGCGGGGCGGCGGTCCCGATCCCGACCGGATACTGCTGGTCGGCAACGACTTCGGCGTCTCGGCCGCGGTCCGTACGCACGACCTCGCGCTCACCGGCCAGGTCGCCCGCACGCTGGCGGCCGCGACGGGCCGCGGTACCGACGTGGAAGCGCGGACCGGGCCGGCGGTCACGATGGAGACGATGCACGGACTGCTGCACGATGTGCGGCTGTGGCGCTACGACGCGATCGTGATCCTGTCCGGCGTCGCCGACGCTGCACGACTGACGCCGGAGCGGCGGTGGCGGCGCTCGCTGACAGCCCTGCTCGACGACGTGCTCGAGCGGTCGTCGGTCTCCACGCAGATCCTCGTGATGGGCACGCAGCCGCTCCGATCGGTCGGCAGCTTCACCGGCCGGCCGGCCGCGATCGCCGACCGGCACGCCATCGTGCTGAATGCCGCGACGGAGTCCGTGTGCGAGTCCCGCCCGCGGGTGCTCTATCGGCGGTTGCCCGCCCCGAGCGGGCCGCCCGGCCGCCTGGGGTCACGCGGCGCACTGATCTTCAACGAGTGGGCCGACAGCATCGCCACGGCACTCGCACCCAGGCTGTCCGCGGGTCCACCCACCCAGGGTTCGGCGCGCTCCCGGCGCAGCCAGGCGGAGCCCGAGGATGAGCGGCAGCGGGCCGTCGATGCGATGGGCCTGCTGCCCGGCACGGCGAACGAGCGCCTGAACCGCATCACCGAACTGGCTCGCAACCTGTATCGCACCAGCCTGGCCACGATCACGGTGCTGGATCACGACCGTCAGGTGCACTACTCCAAGGTCGGCATGGACAGGGAAGAACTGCCCCGAGCCGACTCCGTGTGCGACCACACCATCCGCAGCGACGGCGCCAGCGTGTACGGCGACCTCTGGCAGGACGAGCACTTCAAGCACATCGAGGCACTGCGCGACGATCCCCCCATCCGCTTCTACGCCGGCTATCCGATCGAGTCGCCCGACGGCTATCGAATCGGGTCGCTCTGCGTGATGGACGGCGAGCCCCGCGACGCCTCGCAGGTCGACCCCGCTCCGCTCCGCGATCTCGCGATGCTCGTGCAGAAGCAGTTGTGGGCCGACCGGCAGGACTGAGGGACCGGTCATCCGGCCGGGTGCTAGCGGGCCGGCGGCGGCCTCGGCTGTGACCTCGTCAGATGCCTGCCGTAGGGTCGGCTCCCTCGACGTGAGGGAGGGCCGCCGATCGTGCCGGATGCGCTGCTCGGCATCGACACCGTCTTCTTCGACCTGGACGGCACGCTGCTCGACGAGAGCGGCCTGCCCGCTGCGGTACGCGGCGCCTGCGAGGTGATCGCGGCAGGCGCGGAACTGGCTGTCGACGACCTGCTGGCGTCGAATACGCGGGTCTGGGCGGACCTGTGGCCCGAGGTGTACGAGGAGTGGATGATCGGCGCGGTCGACGTCGGTGCGCTCGGTACCGAGGCTTGGCGGCAGACGCTCGCCGGCTGCGGGGTGCGGGACGAGGACGCGGTGCGGCTGGCGGTCACGACGCACGAGCAGCTGGAACGGCGCGCGCACCGGGTGTATCCGGACGCGGTCGCGGTGCTCGACGCCCTGCGCGAGCGCGGCGTGCGGATCGGCTTGGTGACGAACGGGGCGGCCGCGGTGCAGCGCGCCAAGCTGCGGGCGGTCGAGCTGGAGTCGTACTTCGATCCGCTGATCATCTCCAGCGAGGTCGGTGTGATGAAGCCGCAGCCGGGCATCTTCGAGCACGCTCTCGTGCAGGCGGGCACGACTCCGGACCGCGCCGCGATGGTCGGCGACCATCTGTGGCACGACGTGGAGGCCGCGCAATCGGCGGGGTTGCGCGGCGTCTGGATCGATCGGCGGGGCGTCGAGCCGAAGGCGGAGTGGCCGCGCCCGAACGTCGTGGTGCCGGGTCTCGCACACCTGCTCGCCCGCTGACCCCGTCGGGCTCGCGGCCGGACGGCCCGTCAGGTGCCGCGATAGGTGGAGTAGGCGAACGGGCTGAGCAGCAGCGGCACGTGGTGGTGCTGACGGCCCTCCAGGCGGAACGTCACCTGCACCTCCGGGTAGAAGGAGGGACGACGGGTCGCCTCGAAGTAGTCGCCGGTGGCGAAGGTCAGCCGGTAGATCCCGGCCTGCAGCACATCGGGGCCGAGGGCGGTGATGCGGCCGTCGGCGTCGGTGGCGCCGCCGCCGATCTCGCGCCAGCCGTCGTCCACCTGTCGGTCGAAGGTGACGCCCACGCCGACCGCCGGACCGCCGAATGCGGCGTCGAGCACATGGGTGGTGACCTGGCTCACGAGTCGACCTCGAACAGCGTGCGCAGCCGCAGTTCGGCGATCTGGCGCAGCTGCTCCTTCGCCTCCGCCGCCTCGTCGTCGGCGGTGTTCTTCAGCCGTCGCTGCAGTTCGGCGGCGATCTCGTCGGTACTGCGGCCGGCGGCACGGATCAGAAAGACCCGTCCGAAGCGCTGCTCGTAGACCGCGTTCCCGCGGGCGACCTCGGCCTCTGCGCCCTCGGACGACCGCTGCAGGCCGCCCTGCTCGTCGGCGGACAGGCGCTGTGCGGTGCCGTCGCCGGAGGCGCGCTCGCCGATGCGCGGGTGGTGCCCGGCTGCCTCGTCCAGCTCGGCGTCGGTCAGCTGCGCCGCGGCCGCCGAACCGCGCTCGACGAGCCGGTTCACGGAGGCGTACGGAGCCCGCGCTACGACCTCGTCGACCCAGCGCTGCACGCCGAGCGCCGCGTGCAGCCGCTCGCGCAGCGTCGCGTCGTCGATGTCGAGCACCGTGCCTCCCGGCTCCGACCCTAGCGACAGGCGTGGGCCTCTCGACCGGCATGGCCCGCTCGACTCGTGCCGGCCCGCTCGACATGTGCAGCCTGCTTGACTTGCGGCCATGTCGCGGACCGCGGGACTGGTGCTCGCGGCCGGCGCGGGTACCCGCTTCGGCGGTCCGAAGGCGCTCGCCCGCACGTCGGACGGCGACCCGTGGGTGCGACGCGCGGTCGCCGCGCTGCAGCAGGCAGGCTGCGCTCCGGTGCTCGTGGTGCTCGGCGCCGCCGCCCAGGAGGCGAGCGGGCTCGTCCCCCGAACAGCGCGTGTGGTGCTCGCGGAGGCATGGGCGCAGGGCCTCTCCGCGTCGCTGAAGGCAGGACTGCGGGCGCTCGCGGACTCCGATGAGGACACGGACGCGGTCCTCATCACCCTGGTCGACCTGCCCGATCTGCCGGTCGCCGCCTGCCTCCGTCTGCTGGACGGTGGGGCGGATGCGGGCTCGCTGCGGCAGGCCGTCTACGACGGGACGCCCGGCCATCCGGCGCTGCTCGGTCGTCACCACTGGGCACGCGTGCAGAACGGCCTGCACGGCGACCGCGGGGCCGGCGCCTACCTGGCCGCAGCCGGCGCTCGGCGGGTGGAGTGCGGCGACCTGTTCACGGGCGCGGACGTCGACCGACCGTCCTCCACCCCCGATGCCGGCCCCTGATACGGGCCGCGTGCCGCCGTCTTCACCACACCAACTACGGAGATCCCGCCCAACGACGGGGAATTCCGGCGACCCGCCGATCTCGAGGCCGAAATCCTGCGTCGTTGAGGAGGTCGCTCCATACTCGGGAGGCGTCCGCGCCGCCTCGGGGCGCGGACGGTGTGCTATCCGTGTGCCTGGATGAGGTGCAGGACGGCTGCCTCGAAGGCGTCGATGGCGAGCGCGACATCGTCCTCCGCCACCAGTTCGTCCGGGTGATGGCTGATGCCGTCGTTGCCGCAGCGTACGAACAGCATCGCGAACGGAGTGACGGCCGCGACCGCCATGCCGTCGTGGCCCGCACGGCTCCACAGCACCGCCGGATCGGCGTCGCCGGTGGTGCGGATACCCGCCTCGATCGCCTGCTGCAGGGCGGGATCGCATGCCACGGCATCGGCGCGATACAGCTCCTCGACGTGCCAGCCGAGGCGCCGCCTGGCACAGACCTGCCCGGCGAACGCCTGCAGCTCCGCGAACGCCGCGTCGCGGTCCTCGTCGCGCTCCGCCCGCAGGTCCAGGGAGAACCGCGCCGTGCCCGGCACGACGTTGATGCCGCCGGGGAAGGCGCGAATGCGCCCGACCGTCGCGATGGTGCCGGTGCGGATCGCGAGCCGCTCGATCTCGACGACGATCTCGGCCGCGCCGACGAGCGCATCACGTCGACGGTCGTAGGGCGTGCCGCCCGCGTGCCCCGCGCGGCCCGTCACGGTGATCGCGAACCGGCGGGCGCCCGCGATCGTGGAGACGGCGGCGAGCGCGCGGCCGCTGTCCGCCAGGTACGGTCCCTGCTCGATATGCACCTCCAGGTATGCGATCAGCTTGGCCGGGTCGCGGGCGGCGTCGCCCACCCGCGCCGGATCGAGGCCGAAGGCCGTCAGCGCGTCGCGCACCGACGTCCCGGCCCGGTCGCGCAGCGCGAGCCACGGCTCGCCGACCTGCCCGGCGAAGGCGCGGGAGCCGAACAGGGCGTTGCCGAACCGGGTGCCCTCCTCGTCCGTGAAGCCGAGCACCTCCAGCGCGAACGGCAGCTCGAGACCGGAGTCGGCGATCCGACGCGCGGTCTCGATCGCGACGAGCACGCCGAGGATCCCGTCGTACCGGCCCGCATCGGTGACCGTGTCCAGGTGGCTGCCGAGCACCAGCGCGGGCAGGTCGGAACGGTTCCCCTCCAGCCGGCCGATCAGGTTGCCCGCGGCGTCCTGGCGCGCCGCGAGCCCCGCCTCCGCCATCCAGCCGGCGACGAGATCGTTCGCGGCACGGTGCTCGGGGCTGAGGTGCACCCGCTCGATGCCGCCGGGCAGCGAACTGATGCCTGCGAGCCGGTCGCAGCGATCCATCACCCGCGCGGCGTCGGCGCCGCTCGGGCGAGCGGTGCTCACGCCGGCGATACTCACGCCGACCCGTACGACGCGAGCGCCGCGTCCACGCCGCCCGAGGGCGGCACCGCGACGCCGTGCCGCCGCAGCACCTGCTCCAGCACGGCCAGCGTGGTGAGCACGGTGTCGCGCCGGGCGTTGACCCCCATCACCCCGATCCGCCAGACGCGCCCGTGCAGCGGACCGAACGACGTCCCGATCTCCAGGCCATAGTCGGCCAGCAGCTCGCCGCGCACATCGTCGCCGACCACCCCCTCCGGAATCTCGACCGCCACGATGTTCGTCATCCGGTGGGCCAGGTCGCCGAAGGGGGTCAGCCCCAGGCCCTGCAAACCGGCGAGCATCGCCTCGCCGTGCAGCCGATGGCGTTCGACCGCGACATCCAGCCCCTCCTGCAGCAGCACCCGAGCGCACTCCCGGGCGCCGTAGAGCATCGTGGTCGCCTCGGTGTGGTGGTTCAGGCGGGCCGGGCCCCAGTAGTCGAGGATCATCCCCAGGTCGAAGTAGTTGGAGCGGATGCGCTCGGTACCGCGGGCGCCGTCGCTGTCCGCCGGGTCGCGCAGCCCGGCCTCGACCCGGCTGCGGGCGCGTACCACCTCGACAGCGCGCGGCGAGAGGGTGATGGGGGCGCTGCCGGAGGGTCCGCCCAGGCACTTCTGCAGGCCGGCGGTGACCGCGTCCAGCCCCCACTCGTCGGTGCGGAAGTCGTTGCCGCCGAGGCTCGCCGTCGTGTCCGAGTAGAGCAGCGCCCCGTACTCGCGGCAGATGGGGCCGAGGTCCGCGAGCGGCTGCGCGACGGTGGTGGAGGTGTCGCCGTGCACCACTGCGACCAGCGCGGGCCGTACCTCGCGCACGGCGGCCTCGATCTGCTCGGGCGCGAACACCTGCCCCCACGGCACGTCGATGGTGTGCACCTCGGCCCCCGCACGCTCCGCGATCTCGACCAGCAGGTGACCGAACCGGCCGAACCGCGGCACCAGCACGCGCTCACCGGGCGCGACGAGCGACACGATCGCCGCCTCGATACCGGCGCGCGACGTGCCGTCGACGAGCACGGTCGCGTCGTTCTCGGTGCGGAACACCTCGCGGTACAGCTGCTGCGTCTCGGTCATCGTCGCCGTCATGAACGGGTCGTACTGGCCGGTCAACTGCGCGGACATCGCCCGCAACACACGCGGGTCGGCATTCACCGGACCCGGCCCCATCAGCAGCCGGGCAGGCGGATCGATCTGCGGTGCGGGCATCGGTTGCGTCCTCCCCGGGTCCCCATCGAGGGTAGGGGACCGAGGCAGGACGACGATCGCGCGACTCAGCAGAGGGTCAGTGCGCCCGAAACCAGTCCAGCAGCAGTGTCGCCCGCGACGAGGAGTCCTGGAACGCGCGCTGATTGCTGGATAGGAAGTCGGTGAAGCCCGGCAGGGTCTCGACGTCCGCATCGCTGACCTGCGGGTAGCCCATGGACCAAGCCGGGAACCGCCGCTCCTCGATCTGTTCCTCGGCGAGTACCTGGATGTGTTCATGCCTCGGGTCCGCCGCGATGATGCTCATCACGGCGCGAACGGTGTCCTCCGGCCCCTCGAGTGCCTGCAGGAACCGGCCTTCCCGGTAGAGGAGCATGCCGGTCAAGTCGGCCATACCGTTGTTCTCGCGGGACTTCTCCAGCAGAGCGGGCAGATCGCCCTCCCTGAACTCCGACGTCGACGTGCTGATGTAGACCGCCGAGAACACGGTTTCCCTCTTCGACTTCAACTTGCTCACCCTGCGATCGCATCACGTCGATCACTCCGTCAACACCCCGCCTTCGGGGCGTTCTCGTCATGGCGCAGTCGTGATGGTGCAGTCGTGATGCTGGCCGGCTTCCTGCTGCTGGCGGTCCTGATCCGTACTTGCGCATACCGGCGACGGAATACGACTCCGGCTGCCACGCATCAATAGGCGGGCCGGCCGGACGCACCACCGGTGCACTGCTTGTTCGGGTAGTCCGCCAGGTGCTCGCTCCGGAAGGTCGACTAGGCGCACATTGCGACGATCGGCGAGGTCAGTGCATCTGGAACCAATGCAGCAGTAAGGCCGTCCGCGATGGAAATGCCTGGAGCCCTTCCCGAGCGTGAGCCAGGAGATCGGCGGAGCCGAGACGGGCCTCTGCATCAGCATCGGCGACCTGCGGACACACCATGGACCAGTCCGGGAACCGCCGCTGCTCGATCTGTTCCTCGGCGAGCACTCGGATGTGGTCGTGCCGCGGATCTGCCGTGATGGCGGCCATCAGTGCACGGACCGTCTGCTCCGGACCCTCGAGCGTCTGAAGGAACCTGTCGTCCCTGTAGAGGAGCAGTCCGGTCAGGCCCGCCTTGCCGTTCTTGTCACTGGCCTGCGCAACCAGGGCCGGTAGATCGTCCACCTGGAAGGCGGCAGTCGACTCACTGATGTAGACCGTTGAAAACATGGCATCCCCCGACATCCCAATCAGTGCGACAACACCCAATCACTGCGATCACATCGGTGCGACGCTACTCGCCGGCAGCCCGATTTCGGGGTATTGACTTCGAGCGTGATGAAGGCCGCAATTCGTCTTCCCTCGCAAGGTCGCTGGGCGCAACGGCGCCGAGGATCTGTACGGACTCGAGACGCGTGCATAGGCGCGCCTGCACGTCTGTCCTGAACCTGTACGGAGGCGATCGGTACGAATCGTCCGGTGGGCGGGCCCTCGAGGGTCAGCCCGCGGCGCCGGTACCGAAGAGCAGGCCGAGCAGGTAGGTGACGGCGGCGGCGCCGTACCCGATGAGCAGCTGGCGCAGGCCGCGCAGCAGGGGGGACCCTCCGGAGAGGATCCCGACGATCGCGCCGGTGCCGAGCAGGGTCAGGCCGACCAGTCCCGCGGACAGGATGACCGCGACGATCCCCTGCGCGCCGAAGAGATAGGGCAGCACGGGGATGATCGCTCCGGAGGCGAAGCAGAGAAAGCTGCTGAGCGCGGCGCCGAGGCCGCTGCCGACCGCTTCGTGGGTGTCGACGTCGCCGCCGATCGCGGTGCGCTGATCCCGGCCTCCGGCCAGGACCTCTTCGGCTCGCCGCGCTGCCTCCTCCTCGTCCAGGCCGCGGGAACGGAACAGGAGCGCAAGCTCATTGGTGTCGATATCGAGATCGGGCAGCAGGGTGTGGGCGCGCGGATCGGGGGTCGAGGCCTCCAGCAGCTCCCGCTGCGACCGGACCGACACGTATTCGCCGGCACCCATCGAGAGCGCTCCGGCGAGCAGCCCCGCGACGCCGGTCAGCAGGATCACCGCCATCGGAACGCCGCTCGCGCCGACGCCCAGGATCAGGGAGAGGTTGCTGACCAGGCCGTCGTTGGCGCCGAACACCGCCGCCCGGAACGACCCGGACAGCCGTTTCCTGCCGCGCTCGGCCAGCGATCGGATGACTTCCCCGTGCAGGCGCTCGTCGGCGGCCATCGTGGAGGTCGCGTCGGGATCGTCGTCGTAGGGGGAGCGGCCCTCGGCGCGCTGCAGAAGCGCGAGCACGAAGACGAATCCGAACCGGCCCGCCAGCAGACCGAGCAGGCGAGTGCGCAGGTCGGTCCGGCGCGGCTTGCCGACCCGGTCGCCCAACAGCGCCAACCAGTACGCCTCGTGCCGCTTCTCCGCCTCCGCCAGCCCGAGCAGGATCTCGCGCTCCTCGCCCGTGCGGCGGTGGGCGAGGTTGTTGTAGATCGCAGCCTCCGCACGCTCGTCGGCCAGGTGCTGCCGCCAGCGGCGCAACTGCGCCGGGTCCGGCCGCTGCGTGGGCAGGGTCGTGGACATGGGGGTGCTCCTTCGGTCGAGCCGCACGACCGGGAGCCGAAGGGCCCGGCCGGACGACGCACGGACCGCAGAATCGCGGTCGTTGGTGTCGGGCCGAAGGTCTCGTTCGCCCTTGCGGGTGACGCACCGGGCCCGGATCGGACCAGCATGTCGATGCGTCGCAACTCGGCGACCCGAGCAGGAACTACTCCCCTTCACCTCCAGGGTACCGACACGGAAGGGGATATCGACGATCAACGCGGACCCGTCGCACTGCCGAGCGGACGAATCAGCCGAGGGCGACGGAAACCGGGTAGCCGAGCGCGCGCTGCGCCTCCGCGTATCGGGCCCGCGTCTCGGGGCGGGTTCCGGCCGTCACGATCACCCCCTCGCCGAGCGTCCACGATGGCAGACCGCCGGTCAGCACCCACGCGGCCTGGCGGGCGGCACCGTCGGCGACGTACTCCCCCGCGGGCGGCACCGTCACCGGCAGGCCGAAGATCTGCGGCGCGATCGCCTGCACGGCCGGGTTCTTGGCGCCACCGCCGATCAGCAGCATGCGCTCCACGCCGACACCCTGCGCCGTGATCGCGTCCAGCCCGTCGGCCAGGCCGCAGAGCATCCCCTCCACAACGGCTCGGGCGACCGTGGCGGGAGTCGCGCTGGCCAGCGTCAGGCCGTGCAGGGATCCGGTCGCGTGCGGCAGGTTCGGGGTGCGTTCGCCCTCCAGGTAGGGCAGCAGCACCACACCGTTCGCGCCCGCCGGAGCGCCGAGCGCGAGTGCCGCCAACCGGTCGTGGTCGACCCCCAGCAGCGTCGCGCCGGCGGTCAGTACGCGGGCCGCGTTCAGCGTCGCGATCAACGGCAGGAAGTCGCCGGTCGCGTCCGCGAACCCCGCCACCAGCCCGCTGGCATCCGAGGTCGGCCGCTGCGTCACCGCGAACACCGTGCCGGAGGTACCCACCGACACCATCACGTCGCCCGGCCCGGCACCGAGACCCAGCGCGGCGCCCGCGTTGTCGCCCGCGCCCGGACCGATCGGGATGCCCGCCGGGATGCCGGGCAGACCGGGGCCGGTGACTCCCGCGGCCTGATCCGGCCCGAGCACCCGCGGCACAATGACGGCCCGGCCGAAGGCCCGCTCCAGCAGATCAAGGCGATACGCCCCCTCCGACGCCGACCAGTAGGCCGTGCCGCTGGCGTCGGACCGGTCGGTGGCGAGCGCGTCCAAGTCGGGTCGGCCGGGCCCGAAGCCGCCCAGCCGCCAGGTGAGGTAGTCGTGTGGCAGCGCGACCGCGGCGACTCGGCCGGCCGCCTCGGGCTCGGCGTCTCGCAGCCAGCGCAGCTTGGTAGCCGTGAAGGAGGCGACGGGGACGGTGCCGACCGCATCGGCCCAGGCGGTCGCGCCGAGCTCGCGCACCAGATCGGCGGCCGCAGCGGAGGAGCGGATGTCGTTCCACAGCAGCGCGTCGCGCACGCTGGCCCCGCCGGAGTCCAGGGTCACCATGCCGTGCTGCTGACCGGCGACGGCGATCGCGGCCACGTCCTCGATGCCAGCGGCGTCGGCGACGGCGGCGAGCAGCGCCTGCCACCAGGCCTCCGGATCGACTGCCGTGCCCGCGGGGTGCTCCGCTCGCCCGCTGCGGACCAGCGCGCCCGTCTCGGCGTCGCGGACCACGATCTTGCAGCTCTGGGTGGAGGAATCCACTCCCGCGACCAGGGTCACGCGAACTCTCGCTGCAGCCCGAGCGCACGGTCCAGGTGCTCGTTCCGGAAGACACCCTGCGGATCGGCGCGGGTGATCAGGTCGCGCATCCTGGGCAGGTCGGGATAGGTCTCGAGCACCGCCTGCGGTGCCATCGTGTGCACTTTGGCCCAGTGCGGTCGCGGGGCGAAGGGAGCGAGCGCCGCCTCGATCGCCGGCAGGACGTCGAGGACGGCGGGGGTGTCGTTACGCCAGGTGAAGTGGATGGCGAGCGAGTCGCGCCCGTTCGCGGGACTGAGCCACAGATCATCGGCGGCGACGGTGCGCAGTTCGCTGATCAGCAGGTGCGGCGCGAAGACCGGAGCCTGCTCGCGGACGGCCCGCAGCGCGTCGGCGGCGTGCTCGCGGGGGACGAAGTACTCCGACTGGATCTCGTCGCCTGCACTCGGAGTCGCGTCCAGGCGGAAGTGCGGCAGCGTGAACGCCCACGGCCTGGCCACGCCGAGCGGCGTGGTGTTGTCGATGGGCGAGATGATCGAGGCCGTCGCGCTCGGGTTGCGCGCCGCCCCGAGCAGGTCGTCGGCCACGGGCTCGTCCTCGCTGCTCACGCGCCGCTTCAGCCAGACCTGCCGCACGGTGTCGCCCCGCCAGTCCAGGAACACGCTGACGCTGTACGCGGCGCCGACGACCGCATCCACATCGGCCAGCAGCACCGGCCACGGCAGGTGCTCGTACACGTCCTGCCGGATCAGGTACGAGGGCTGCACCGCCAGGGTGACCCGCGTGACGACGCCCAGGGACCCGAGCGCCACCACCGAGCCGGCGAAGTCGCCGTCGCCGGCAGCGATGCGGCGCAGGTCTCCGCCGGGGCCGACGAGCTCGAGCGCGCGCACCGCGGTCGCCAGATTGCCCAGGTCGACTCCGGAGCCGTGCGTGCCCGTGGCGATCGCGCCGGCGACCGAGATGTGCGGGAGCGAGCCGGTGTTGTGCAGCGCGAGCCCGTGCTGCACCAGGTACGCGGCGACCGCGCCGTACCGAGTGCCCGCCGCGAACGACACGGTGCCGGCGTGCTCGTCCAGGTGGAAGTCCGGCGGCATGTCCAGCACGGAGACGAGGGTGCCGTCCGTGTCCGCCAGTTCGTTGAAGGAGTGGCGGGTGCCGATGGCGCGCACGCGCCCACCCGATGCGACCGCGCGCCGCACCTGCGCCACGCTCGTGGCGTCGATCAGCGCAGGAGCGGTGAACGTGACGTTGCCGCCCCAGTTCTGCACGTGGTACCCGTCCTCGCGTGCCGCTTCGGTGCGGCGTCTCGCCGGACATCGTATTGGGCGCCTTCGGTGGTCGGTTCGGGCCCCGACATCAACGGTCGGTCGGCGATTCGGTGGGCTGCCCTGCGTCGGCCGCCAGCGTGGCGGCCAGTCGCAGGAGTTCCACGTCTCGGCCGGGCAGCGCCACCAGTGAGATTCCGAGGGGTGCGCCGTTCACGGTGAGCAGCGGGGCGCTGACGGCCGGACCGCCGAGGACCGAGGCGAGGTGGGTCAGGCGAACCGTCCTCGCGCGGGCGTGCTCCACCACCGGCGGCTCGGCCGTGAGCGACGGCGCCGTTGTCGCGGTGCTCGGCAGCAGCAGCACCCGCGCGGCCAGCAGGGCGGTGAGCCGGCCGCGCGCGGCCGCGAGAATCTCGCGCGACTCCGACGCCTCGGCCGCCGTGACCCGGTGGGCGGCGTCGAATCGTGCGCTGACGGCGCCGCTGACGGCGCCGGGGTGCGCCGTCAGCCACGCGCCGTGGCAGGCCCACGCCTCGAACGCCTGCGCAATTCGGAACGCGTCGGCGGATTCGGCCGTATCGCCGACGGCGACCTCGTCGACCTCGCCTCCCAGCCGGTACCGCACGAAGGCGACGAACGCGGCGGCGACGCCCGGATCGACACCCGTCAGCAGCGTCGGGTCGATCGCGAACCGCATGGCCGGCGGTATCCCGACCTGGAGCATCGCCGCCTCCGGCAGCTGCTGGACCGCGACGCGGAGGAGCAGCGCCGGCGACCGGGTCAGCCAGCCGACCGTGTCGAAGCCGGCAGCGAGCGGGAGCAGCCCGTCGCGCGGAACCGCGCCGTGCGTGGTCCGCAGCCCCCAGAGTCCCTGGTACGAGGCGGGGACCCGGATCGAGCCGGCGGTGTCGGTGGCGAGCCCGATCGTGGCCTCGCCGAGCGCGACGGCGCTCGCGGGCCCGCTCGACGAGCCGCCCGGCAGCCCTCCCGGCACGGCGGGGTTGGGAGGGCTGCCGTAGTGCGGGTTGGCGCCGGCCAGGCTGAAGGCGAACTCATCGGTCTGCGCGATGCCGATCACGCTCGCGCCGCCGTCGATCAGGCGCTGCACCGCGGACGCCGAGACGGGCTGCACGAGCGCTTCGGCCAGATACCCCGGCACCCCGGCGCCGATCCGCTGACCCGCGACCGCGAACAGGTCTTTGACCGCGACCGTCTGTCCGTCGAGGGCCGCAGGTGCGCCGTGCCCGGCCGATCGCGGCACGGCGGCGACGAGGGGGTCGCCCTTGACCCGCCAGACGCGGCGGTCGATCTCAGGCATCGAAGTCCGCGATGCGGATGCGGGCGTGCACACCCTTCACCAGGTCGACGACCTGCGAGATGTCGAAATCGGTCGCGGCGCTCAGGTAGGCGAGCGCGTTCGGCCGGTCCATGCCGAATCGGGCATGCAGCAGTTCGATCGCGGCCCGCACGCAGCGCTGTACGGCGACGTCCAAGTCCTCGTCCAGCCCGGTCGGGCACAGGTAGTCATCGGTCTGCACGAGCGGTCCGGTCACCTCGCCGAAGGCCGCGATCGCCTGCGCCCTGGGTACGACCGTGAAGCGCAGCGTCGCACGCAGCGACGCCTCCAGCGCGGTCAGGGCCACCTCGCCGTCGCCCTGCGCGAAGTGCGGGTCGCCGATGTAGGCGAGCGCCTCCGGCACCTGCACGGGCAGGTACAGCGACGTGCCCTCGGTCAGCAGCCGGATGTCCAGGTTCCCGCCGAAAGCACCCGGCGGCACCGAATGGGGCCGCACGTCACCGGCTGCGGCGACGCCCATGATGCCGAGGAACGGCGCCAGCGGAAAGTGCACGCCGGGGCCGTCGGTGCCGGCGCGGGGCAGGACGCCTACCTGCTGGCCGTCGCGCTGCTCGACGCGGGCGAACACGCTGACCGTCTCGGGCGTCGTGGGGTACTCCCCCGGCAGCGCCCCGCGGCCGTGCCGGTTCGAGATCACGCCGTACGGCACCCGGGGGAGCAGCTCGACCACGTCGATGCGCAGCAGGTCGCCGGGAAGCGCGCCCGTCACCGCGATCGGGCCGGTGGTCAGATGCGGCCCGTCCCCGTCGAGCCGGACGCCCTCGGACGCCAGCAGTACCGCATCGTCCAGGACCGCGCGCCGATCGACGCCGCGGGCGGCGAAATAGGCGGCGGGGTCCTGACCCTGATCCGGCAGCACGCCCTCGTGCGAAACGGTGTCGATCGTCAGCGAACCGCCGGAGGGGACGCAGGCGACGGCGCGGTCCGCACCGCACGGCAGGCGGCCCCACAGCACGGTCGCGACTGTCGCGGGCAGGTAGCCGGGACCGGCGGGACGCGGCTGCAGCACCGGCGGATCCTGCACGGCACCTCCTGAGCACGGACGGGCTGACCACGGACGGGCGACCGCGACGGGCCGAACACGACGGGCTGGTCGGCCGGACGGTGCAACGCTAGCCGGGCCGTTCCGCCAGGATCGTCGCCATGCGACGCCTGCTCACGGACACGGAGCGCCTGCACGTGGTGCTGATGCTGACGCTGTGCTTCGCGACGGGCGTGGTCGATGCGGTGGGCTATCTCGGCCTGGACCGGGTGTTCACCGCGAACATGACCGGCAACGTCGTGGTGCTGGCGATGGGGCTGACCGGGAACGGCAATCTGCCGATCGTCGGACCGATCGTCGCCCTGGCCGGCTTCGTGGTGGGCGCGACCGTCGCCGGCCGGGTGCTGCGCGGCGCCGCAGCAGGTTGGACGGGACGCGACACCGCCCTGCTCGGCGTCGCCGCCGTGCTGCTCGTGATCGCGGTGATCCCCACCGTGTCCGCCGACGCGCCCTATCCGACCGCGGTCGGACTGCCGGTCACCGGGCTGCTCGGCCTGGCGATGGGGATGCAGGGCGGCGCCGCCCGCCACATCGCGGTCGCCGATGTGCCGACGGTGGTCGTCACCTCCACGCTGATCGGGCTGTCGTTCGACTCCTGGCTGGGTCGCCGGGTGCAGCAGCGCTGGCCCCGGCGTCTGCTGGCGGTGGGACTGCTCGGCGTCGGTGCGGTGGTCGGTGCCGCGCTGCTGCTGCTGCACTTCTGGGTCGGGCTGAGCGTCGCTGCCCTGGTGCTGGTCGCCGTCGCCGCGGTGGGGTACGCCGGGCAGCGGGTGGCGGGATCCGCCGCCGCCGCAGACGCCGCCCGGTCGGACCCGTCGCCGCGCACGTCCTAGGCTGACGCGGATCGGGCGCGCAGGGGCCCGCCCGCGGGCCGTACTCGAGGAGACCACACGTGAGCGGCGTCATCACCCTGACTCCGGCCCCGGTGCTCGACCGCACCTACCTGGTGCCGTCGATGAATCCGGGCAAGGTGAACCGCGCCGTCGAGGTGCACGAGTACATGAGCGGCAAGGGCCTGAACGTGGCCCGAACCCTGCATCTGGCGCGCGTGCAGGTGGCCAGCGTCATGCCGATCGGCCGCGACGACGAGCACCTGCTCTTCCGCACGCCCTACCCGCACATCCTGCGGATCGTGCCGATCCTCGGCCGGGTTCGGGTGAATACCGCCATCGTCGAGGACGGCGGCCGCACGACCAACGTCAACCAGTCGGCGCTGCCGGTCTCCGGCGCGGATTGGCAGCGCGTCTGCGACCTGACCATCGAGCAGCTGATCGAGACCGACGCCGACTGGCTGACCGTCTCCGGCGTGCACCCCTTCGACAGCGACACCGGCGACCACGTCTCGATGACCGACCTGTTCGAGCGCGCTCGCGAGGCGGGCGCCCGCGTCGCCCTGGACACGAGCGGGCTGCCGCTGGAGCGGCTCACCAAAAGCGGGCTCGTCAACCTGATCAAGCCCAACGCCGACGAGCTGGCGGCACTCGTCGGTCACGACATCCCCACCATCGGCGCCGCCCTGGACGCGGGTCGCGAACTGAACGCGCTCGGCGTGGAGGTGGCGCTCGTGTCCCTGGGAGCGGACGGCGCCCTCGCCATCTCGGCGGACGAGGTGCGGTGGGGCCGCGCCACCGCCTCCCGGGTCGTCAACACCACCGGGGCGGGCGACGCGACCCTGGCCGGCTTTCTGGCGCACTCGATTCGGGACGAGGACCGCATCGGCGGCGGCCAGCCGCGGCTCGATCTGGCGTCGGCCATCGGCTCCGCCTGCTCGTGGGGCGCCCTGGCGGTCTCCCTGCCGACGACGCTCATCACCGGCCTCGCCGACGCACCGGTCGCGGAGGTGGGCGAGCCGGACCTCGACCGCCCCCTCGTCGACGCGACCGTGCCCGCCCGCCGCTAGGACGGTGCCGCCCAAGACCTCGCGCGGTAGATGTGGCTTCGCGCCGGGCCCACAGCCCCTGCCGGGCTGGGGAGGTGCATCTTCACCGCGCGAGGCCACAGGTACCGCGTGGGCTGGGCCGGCGCGGTCGTGGATGTTCCCTTCGCCGCCGGATCGGAGAGTTAGACTCGGCTAACTTTTGAGCGGCCGGAGGTGCGGGTGGCGGTCGACCTCGGTGTCCTCGCTCCGCGGCGCCGAGTGCGCTCCGGCTCACCGCTGCTCGGCCTGCTCGGTCCGGCGTTCGTCGCGGCCATCGCGTATGTGGATCCGGGCAATGTCGCCGCGAACCTGACCGGAGGCGCGCGGTACGGGTACCTGCTCGTCTGGGTGCTCGTGGCCGCCAATGCCATCGCCGTGCTCGTGCAGTACCAGTCCGCCAAGCTCGGCCTGGTCACCGGACGCAGCCTGCCGCAGGTGCTCGCCGGCCGGCTCGGGACGACGGGCCGGCGGCTGTACTGGCTGCAGGCCGAAGCGGTCGCGGCGGCGACCGACGTCGCCGAGCTGATCGGCGGAGCCATCGCGCTCAACCTGCTGTTCGGGCTGCCACTGGTGCTCGGCGGACTGATCGTCGGCGTCGTCTCGATGCTCGTGCTCGCCGTGCAGTCCCGGCGGGGCCAGCGCACCTTCGAGAGCGTCATCGTGGGGCTACTCGCGATCATCGCGGTCGGCTTCCTGGCGGGGCTGTTCGTCAGTCCGGTCGACTGGGGCGGCGCCGCCGGAGGCCTGGTGCCGCGGTTCGCCGGGACCGGCTCGGTCCTGCTGGCGGCCAGCATCCTCGGAGCCACGGTGATGCCGCACGCCATCTACCTGCACTCGGCGCTGGCTCGCGACCGCCACGGAGCGTCCACGTCGCCGGCGATCCTGCTCCAGCGGATTCGGGCGACCCGGCTGGACGTGGGGCTGGCGCTCGCCCTCGCCGGAGCCGTGAACATCGCGATGCTGCTGCTCGCCGCGGCCAGCCTGCGGGGCGTCGGCGGCACGGACACGATCGCCGGCGCGCACGACGCGATCGCCCGCTCCCTGGGACCCGGCATCGGCGTGGTGTTCGCGGTCGGGCTGCTCGCCTCCGGCCTGGCGTCCACCTCCGTCGGGTGCTACGCGGGCTCGGTCGTGATGAGCGGGCTGCTGCGCATCCGGATCCCGCTGCTGCTACGGCGGCTGATCACGATGGTCCCGGGACTGTTGGTGCTGGGGGCCGGCATCGACCCCACCTGGGCACTGGTGGTGAGCCAGGTCGTGCTGAGCTTCGGTATCCCGTTCGCGCTGATCCCGCTGGTGCGGCTGACCGGCGACCGGGCGTTGATGGGCGCCCACGTCGACCGCCCGTGGACCCGGGTGGCCGCCTGGACGGCCGTCGCGCTGGTGGTGGGGCTGAACTTCGCGCTGATCGCCCTCACGGTGACCGGCGCCTCCTGACCCTTCTGACCCTCCGGCACCCTCCGGCACCCTCGACTACGGAGAACCTCCCCAAGTACGGACCGGCGTGCGCACGTACGGAGGATCCGCCCTCGAACACGGCGTGTCGCTCGAGATCTCCGTAGTCGGGCCGGATCCCCGTAGTCGGGATGGGCCGGGCGGAGGGTCAGGCGGAGGCGCTGGCCGACTCCGTGACCGCGGGGGCGCCCGTGCTCGCGGCGTACGCGCGCGGCAGGGTGACGCGGAAGGCGGTGTCGCCCGGCTCGGAGGTGACCTCGACGGTGCCGCCCTGCGCCTGTACGACCGCGCTGACGATCGAGAGTCCGAGGCCCGTGCTGCCGGTGGTGCGGTTGCGCGAGCTGTCACCGCGCACGAAGCGGCCGAAGAGGCGGGGCAGCAGGTCGGGCGGGATGCCGGGACCGGAGTCGCGGACCAGCACGGTGACGGTGTCGCCGGTCGGCTCCCGCAGCTGCACCGTGACCCGGGTGTCCGGCGGCGTGTGCACGCGGGCGTTGGCGAGCAGGTTCGTGAACACCTGGTGCAGCCGGGCGTCGTCGCCGCGGACCAGCACCGGCTCGTCGGGCAGCTCGAGGTCCCATCGGTGGTCGCGGCCGGCGGCATGCGCATCGCTGACCACGTCGACCAGCAGGCGGGAGAGGTCCACGTCCTCCGCCGCCAGCTCGGGCTGCGAGTCGAGCCGCGCGAGCAGCAGCAGATCCTCGACGAGCGCGGTCATGCGCTTGGACTCCGACTCGATTCGGTCGATGTTGTGCTGCACGTCGTCGGTCAGCTCGCCGCCGAAGCGCCGGGTCAGCTCCGCATAGCCGCGGATGGAGGCGAGCGGCGTGCGCAGCTCGTGGCTGGCATCGGCGACGAACGCGCGCACCTTCTCCTCGCTCGCCTGGCGCACCGCGAGCGCGGAACCGACGGAGTCGAGCAGATTGTTGAGCGCCGCGCCCACCTGTCCCACCTCGGTGTGCGAGTTCGTGTCCTGCTCGGGCACCCGCTGCCCGACCTTCACCTCGCCCTGGTCCAGTCGCATCGCGGCGACGCTGGACGCGACGGCCGCGACCCGGCGCAAGGGTCGCAGGGCCCGCCCGATGATGAATGCACCCAGAACAGCGGCGAGAAGGATTGCGGCCAATACGACGAGCACGACAGTCACCAGCACTCCGGCGATGCGTCGATTGAGCGACGACAACGGCTCGCCGACCACGAAGCGCCCCCCGAACGCCTCGACCGATACGAACCGGTAGTCGCCGTATCCCTGGACTGCGATGGAACGAGGGTTTCCATCGGCGGGCACGACGCGCAGCGCGGAGATCTGCGCGCCCGGCAAGGCGGTCATCTTCGTCGAGGACGAGAAGTACCCGCCCCCGAGCGAGTTGCCGTAGTCGTCGAATCCGACCGCGATCGTGCCGGGGTCGATCAGTTCGCCTCGGGCTGACGGACCTCCGTTGCCATGGGTGATCCGCTGCGCGTCATTCGCCAGCTGGGAATCGAACTGGTTCGACATCGCGGTGCTGAGCACGAGGAACATCACCCCGCCGATGACGATGCTGGTGACCGCGAGCAGCGCCACCACGAGGGCGATCAGCCGCGTGCGCAGCGTCCAGTTGCGGAGCATGGTGGTGCGGTCCGCCTATTCGGCGGACTTCAGCATGTATCCCGCGCCGCGGACGGTGTGGATCATCGGCTTGCGGCCGGCGTCGATCTTGCGGCGCAGGTATGAGATGTAGATCTCCACGACACTGGACTTGCCGCCGAAGTCGTACGACCACACGCGGTCCAGGATCTGCGTCTTGGACAGCACGCGCCGCGGGTTGCGCATCAGGTAGCGCAGCAGTTCGAACTCGGTCGCGGTCAGCTCGATCGGCTCGCCGGCGCGGGTGACCTCGTGGCTGTCCTCGTCCAGCATCAGATCGCCCACGACCAGCCGGGGGTCCTCCTCGTCGGCCACGGCCAGCATGGAGCGGCGGATCAGCCCGCGCAGGCGGGCGACCAGCTCCTCGAGGCTGAACGGCTTGGTGACGTAGTCGTCGCCACCCGCGGTGAGCCCGTTGATGCGGTCTTCGAGCGAATCCTTGGCCGTCAGGAACAGCACGGCCGTCTGCTGCCCGTCCTGGCGCACCCGCGACAGCACCTGCATGCCGTCGATGTCGGGAAGCATGATGTCGAGCACGATCGCATCGGGCCGGAACTCGCGGGCGAGGCTCAGCGCGTGCCGGCCGTCGGAGGCGGTTCGCACCTCCCAGCCCTCGTAGCGCAGCGCCATCTGCAGCAGGTCGACCAGGGTGGGCTCGTCGTCGACGACGAGCACGCGGATGGGAGTGCCGTCGGGATGCTTCAGCCGGGGGCGGACGGCCGAGGTCTCGGGAGCGGTGCCAGGACGGATTGTGGTCACATGGCCAAGTATCAGGACCTCCCTATGAGCCTTCTGTGCGATGGCGAAGGAATCCTGGTCAAGCACGCATGACCGCGTGCGCACCGCGGACTGGGGGCACGGATTGACACAGCGGTGATCTGACCGTAACCGGGCCGAATCACCCGCGGAGTGGAATGGGGGTCGCGCCCGCACGCGCACGCAGCCACCGGAACCCTCCGGACGGCGCCGCCGGAAAGGTCCCGATGACGATCAGCACCGACGCCGGTCCCACGACGACCCGCAAGGACCCCGACCTGCCCGACCGCATGCGCGCCGCGGTCATCACGGGCTTCGGGGAGCCCGACGCCCTGCACATGGCCGAGGTACCGGTACCGGTGCCGGTCGGTGCCGAGCTGCTCGTGCGCGTGATCGCCGCCGGAGTGAACCCGATCGACGCCAAGACCCGCGCCGGCCGCGGCGCCGCCGCCGGCTTGCCCGGCTGGCCCGCGGTGCTCGGCAGTGACTTCAGCGGTGTCGTGATGCGCGCGCCGTACGAGAGCTTCCCGTTGCAGCCGGGCGACGAGGTCTATGGCGTCACCGGCGTGCCGCGGGGCGGTGGCAGCCTGGCCGAATACGTCGCTGCGCCCGCCTGGGGACTGGCCCGCAAGCCGCGCACCCTCTCGCACGTCGAGGCCGCGGGCGTACCGCTGGCGGCGCTGACCGCGTGGGGGGCGGTGGTGGAGCAGGCGAAGGCGCACGAAGGTCAGCGCATCCTGATCCACGCCGGCGCGGGCGGTGTGGGGCACTTCGCGGTGCAGTTCGCCTCGTATTTCGGCGCGCGGGTCATCGCCACCGCCTCGTCGAGGAACACCGGCTGGCTGCGCGAGCTGGGCGCCGCCGAAGTGATCGACTACACGCGGATGCGCTTCGAGGACGGGCTCGACGACGTCGATGCCGTCATCGACCTGATCGGCGACGCGATCGATCACACCGGCTCCCGCTCGCTGTCGGTGCTGCGGCCGGGCGGCCTGCTCATCAACGTGCCGAGCGCCAGCTGGCCGACGCTCGCCGCGGACGCCGCTGCTGCCGACGTGCGGGCGACGACGTTCCGCATGATCGCCGACGCGCAGACGCTGGCGGTGATCAGTCGCTTGATCACCTCCGGCGACGTGCGGGTGAACGTGGACGAGGTGTTCCCGCTCGAGGAGGCCGGCATGGCCCACCGCCGGCTCGAAGAGGGCCATGTGCGCGGCAAGCTCGTGGTGCAGATCGCCGAGTACTGAAGCGGGCGGCCCCACAGCGACAGACACGAGGCCGGCCCGTTCGGACCGGCCTCATCGCTGTCACTGTTCGATCAGCAGCGTTCGATCACTACTGCTCGATCAGCCGAACGCGGTCACGTCCACGGGGATGCCGGGTCCGAAGGTGGTCGAGAGCGACGCCTTCTGGATGTAGCGGCCCTTGGAGGCGGACGGCTTGAGCCGCACGACCTCGTCGATGGCGGCCTTCATGTTCTCGTTCAGCTGCTCGGCCGGGAACCCGGCCTTGCCGACGACGAAATGCACGTTGGAGTGCTTGTCGGTGCGGAACTCGATGCGGCCGCCCTTGATCTCGGACACCGCGCGGGCGGCATCCGGAGTCACGGTGCCGGTGCGCGGGTTCGGCATCAGCCCACGGGGGCCGAGCACGCGGCCCAGGCGGCCGACCTTGCCCATCATGTCCGGCGTCGCGACCGCGGCGTCGAACGACGTGTAGCCGGCCGCGACCTTGGCGATCAGGTCGTCACCGCCCACCTCGTCGGCGCCCGCGGCGATGGCGGCCTCCGCGGCCGGGCCGATCGCGAACACGACTACGCGCGCGGTGCGGCCCGTGCCGTGCGGCAGCGAGACGGTGCCGCGGACGATCTGGTCGGCCTTGCGCACGTCGACGCCCAGCTTGAGCGCCACCTCGACGGTGGAGTCGAACTTGGCGGATCCGGTCTGCTTGGCCAGATCCACGGCCTCGGTGGGGCTGTAGAACTTGTCGGCGTCGATCTTGGCGGCCGCCGCGCGGTACGCCTTGCTCTTCTGTGCCATCGCTGCTCCTCCTACTCGACCGTGATGCCCATGGACCGGGCGGTGCCGGCGATGATCTTCGCCGCCGCGTCCAGGTCGTTGGCGTTCAAATCGGGCTGCTTCTGCTGGGCGATCTCGCGCACCTGGTCGCGGGTCAGCTTGGCGACCTTGACGGTGTGCGGGGTCGAGGAGCCCTTGCTGACGCCGGCGGCCTTCTTGATGAGTTCGGCGGCGGGCGGGGTCTTCAGCACGAAGGTGAACGTGCGGTCCTCGTAGACGGTGATCTCCACGGGGATGACGTTGCCACGCTGGGCCTCGGTCGCGGCGTTGTACGCCTTGCAGAACTCCATGATGTTGACGCCGTGCTGACCGAGCGCAGGCCCGATCGGGGGCGCCGGATTGGCGGCGCCCGCCTTGATCTGGAGCTTGATCAGGCCGGTCACCTTCTTCTGGCGAGCCATGTTTCCTTCTTTCGTGTCGAGGACGCGCGCTACTGCGCGCATCCGCTCCCACTGCTCCGCCGTTGCGGATGTGGTGTCTGTGGGTTCCTCCGGAGAGGAAGGTGGGTCAGAGCTTGGTCACCTGGTCGAAGCTGAGCTCGACCGGGGTTTCGCGCTCGAAGAGCGAGACGAGCACGGTGAGCTTGCCGCTCTCGGGCTTGATCTCACTGATGGTGCCGGGCAGGCCCGCGAACGAGCCCTCCTTGATGGTGATGGTCTCGCCGGCCTCGAAGTCGACCTCGATGGGGGCGGACCGCACGCCGGGACCGCGGCCGCCCTTGGGCGCTGCGGCACCGGCCTTGACCGGCGCCTCGATGATCTGCACCGTGCTCTTCAGCATGTTGAACGCCTCTTCGAAGCGCAGCGGCGTGGGGTTGTGCGAGTTGCCGACGAAGCCGGTGACACCCGGGGTGTGCCGGACGACGGACCAGGAGTCCTCGGTCAGCTCCATGCGCACCAGCACGTAGCCGGGGATGCGCACGCGGTTGACCAGCTTGCGCTGGCCGTTCTTGATCTCGACCACGTCCTCCATGGGCACCTGCACCTCGAAGACGCTGTCCTCCTGGCCCAGGGATCCCTTGCGCTGCTCGATGTTCTGCTTGACGCGCTTCTCGAAGCCGGCGTAGGAGTGGATGACGTACCACTTGCCGAACTTGGCCTTCAGTTCCTTGCGGAAGGTGTCGTACGGGTCGACCTGCACCTCTTCGACCGGCTCAGTCGGCTCTGCATCCGCCGCCTCGTCGCTCGGGTCGGCCGACGCCGCATCGGACGACTGCGCGTCGGCTACATCGGTCGCGATGCCCTGGGCGGGGTTCTCGGCGAAGACCTCGTCGGCCTCGTCGTCGGTGGCGGCTTCGGCGGCTTCGTAGTCGCTCGGGTCGTGCACCTCGAGCGCCTCGTCGACCTCGCGGTCGGCCTCGGGATCGGCCGCCTCCTCGATCGCGTCGCGTTCGGCCTGCTCGTCGGTGGGGTCGGTGTCGACCTCGTTCAGGCGCTCGTCGGTCGCGGCCTGCTCCAGCTCCTCGCCGCCGCTCGGCAGGTGCTCGTCGAAGGAATCGTCGACCTCGGAGCTCTGCTCATCCTCGGGAGCGAGATCCAGGTCGTCGCGATGTTCTCTTGCCACTGCTCTACAGGTCCTTAATGAACTCGGTCTTCTTGATTATGGTGACGGCTCGAGGGCCGTTCAGGTCGATTCGGGCCGTTCGGTTCGGTGGAACGAACAGCCGGGTGCCCGGAGGCGCGGGGTCAACTGGCGGGGCTGCCGAAGAGGAAGAACACCAGGGAGCCGAAGCCGAGGTCGAGCAGGTACACGATGCCGATCATGACGACCACGAAGACCAGCACGACGCCGGTGTAGGTGACCAACTCGCGGCGGGTGGGCGTGATCACCTTGCGCAGCTCGACGATCACCTGACGCAGGAAGGTGACGACGCGAGCGATGGGGCTACGCCGCACGCCCCGTTCCAGGCGGGCGACCGCGACGACGTCCTCGCTGGGTTCGTCCACTACTCCACGTGCCACGGGTCAACCTCCTGTTCTGATGCGGTTCGGTGCGACTGACTTCGCAGGGCGGACAGGACTCGAACCTGCAACCTGCGGTTTTGGAGACCGCTGCTCTACCAATTGAGCCACCGCCCTAGGTCGCCGCATCCGCTGCCCGTCCGGCGTGCGTTCCACTGCCGCAGAGGGCGACTGAGCACGGCGGTCAGCCGCTGCAGGCACGCCGAAGCACACGTTGGCTCCGACTGACTGAGCGATTGTAGCAGCGCACCCCCTCCGCCGCCGGAGCCGGCGTACGACGGCCAGAACCCGCCGCCGTGCCCGCCGGTACCCTGGCTCATGTGACCGCACCCGTGCCGACCGCCATCTCGCCGCGCATCGCGGCCATCGCCGAGTCGGCGACCCTTCGCGTCGACGCGAAGGCGAAGGCCCTGGCCGCAGCGGGCCGCCCGGTGGTCAGCTACGCGGCCGGCGAGCCCGACTTCGACACCCCCGCGCACATCGTCGAGGCGGCCGTCGCCGCCGCGCACGATCCGCGCAACCACCACTACACGGCCGCCGTCGGC
Organism: uncultured Amnibacterium sp.; assembly: GCF_964250715.1. GTDB lineage: Bacteria > Actinomycetota > Actinomycetes > Actinomycetales > Microbacteriaceae > Amnibacterium. The sequence goes on along the minus strand of NZ_CAXUGX010000011.1, from coordinate 9,203 downwards.
CTGCCGGAGCTGCGCGAGGCGATCGCCGCCAAGACACTGCGCGACAGCGGCCTGCAGGTGGCGCCGTCGCAGGTCATCGTCACCAACGGCGGCAAGCACGCCGTGTACCAGACCATCCAGACCCTGGTCGGCGAGGGCGACGAGGTGGTCATCCCCTCGCCCTACTGGGTCACCTATCCCGAGGTCGTCAAACTGGCCGGCGGCGTGCCCGTCGCCGTGTTCGCCGGCGCCGACGCGGACTACAAGGTCACCGTCGAGCAGTTGGAGGCGGCGCGCACGCCCCGCACGACGGTGCTGCTGTTCGTCTCGCCGTCCAATCCCACCGGCGCGGTCTACTCCCCCGACGAGACCCGCGCCATCGGCGAATGGGCGCTCGAGCACGGCATCTGGGTCGTGACGGACGAGATCTACCAGAACCTGGTCTACGACGGGGTGCGCGCGGTCTCGATCGTCGAGGCGGTACCGCAGCTGGCCGAGCAGGCCGTGCTGGTGAACGGAGTCGCGAAGACGTACGCCATGACCGGGTGGCGGGTGGGCTGGATGGTCGGCCCGGCGCCGGTGATCAAGGGTGCCGCCGACCTGCAGTCGCACCTCAGCTCCAACGTGTCCAACGTCGCCCAGCGCGCCGCGATCGCGGCACTGAACGGTCCGATGCAGCCGATGGAGGCGATGCGGCAGGCGTTCGACCGTCGCCGCCGCGCGATCGTCGCCGGCCTGAACGCGATCCCGGGCTTCCGCACGCCGACTCCGCAGGGCGCCTTCTACGTCTACCCCGACGTCACCGCGCTGCTCGGCCGCGAGTGGGCCGGAGTCACTCCGCGCACCACGTTGGAACTGGCCGACCTGCTGCTGGAACGGTGCGAGGTCGCCGTGGTGCCGGGCGAGGCGTTCGGCCCGAGCGGCTACCTGCGCTTCAGCTACGCCCTGGGCGACGACGCCCTGGCCGAAGGCGTGCGGCGCCTGGCGGCGTTCTTCGCGGCCTGATCCGCGCCGACCGACCGCGCGCGGCCGGCGTGTGCCGGTCACCTCGGCGGCCGGTCCTGGGGCAGGCTGGGGTCATGTCGTCCGAGGCCGTGGTGCGCGTCGACGACCTGACGAAGCGGTACGGCGAGCGCACGGCGTTGCACGGGGTGAGCTTCGACATCCGGCGCGGAGAGGTCTTCGCCCTGCTGGGCCCGAACGGAGCGGGCAAGTCGACCACGATCGAGATCCTGGAGGGTTACCGGCAGCGCAGCGGCGGGTCGGCGACGGTGCTCGGACAGGACCCGGGCCGGGGTGGCACGGACTGGAAGGCTCGGCTGGGGATCGTGCTGCAGTCCAGCAGCGAAGCCGCCGTCGCGACCGTGCGCGAGCAACTCGCGCACTTCGCCGCGCTGTACCCGAACCCGCGGAATGTCGATGAGACGCTCGCCGATGTGGGTTTGGGGCAGGCGGCCAAGCAGCGCATCCGGGCCCTCTCCGGCGGCCAGCGACGCCGACTGGACGTAGCGCTCGGCGTGATCGGACGTCCCGAGCTGCTGTTCCTCGACGAGCCGACCACCGGCTTCGATCCGGAGGCGAGGCGACAGTTCTGGGACCTGGTGGGCCGGCTGCAGGCGGAGGGCACCACGATCCTGCTGACGACGCACTACCTGGATGAGGCGCAGCACCTGAGCGACCGTGCCGCCGTGATCGCAGGCGGGCGCCTGGTGGACATCGGTCCGATCGACTCCATCGGCTCGGCTGCGGCACGGGTGCCGATCGTGCGATGGCGCGACGCGGACGGCCGGCACGAGCAGCGCACCGACGCGCCCGGCGCGCTCGTCGCCCACCTGGTCGCGCAGGCCGGCGGGGAGCCGGAGGGCCTGGAAGTGGTGCGCCCCAGCCTGGAGGACATCTACCTGGGCCTGATCCAGGCCGACGAGCAACAGCACGAGGAGCAGCCGATATGACGACCGCCCCGACTCCGACGAGCCGGCCGGCCGTCGGCGGAGTCGGCCGCACGCTGCGGCTCGGCGCCCTGCGCGTCGGCTACGAGGTGCGCTCCTACTTCCGGCAGAGCGACGCCCTGTTCTTCACGTTCCTGTTCCCCAGCGTCATCTTCGTGATCTTCGCCGCCGCGTTCAGCGCCTCGGGTGATGTAGGAGCAGGGCCGGGCGGCAAGGGCGGGATCAGCGTGGCCGCGTACTACCTGCCGGGTCTGGTCGCATCCGGCATCGTGCTCTCGGGCATCCAGAACCTGGGCATCGACATCGCGGTGGAGCGCGGCGACGGCACCCTGAAGCGACTGGGCGGCTCGCCGCTGCCCGTGGTCAGCTACTTCCTGGGCAAGGTCGGGATGGTGCTGGTCACCGCCCTGGCCCAGCTGGTGCTGCTGCTGCTCGTCGCCCGCTTCGCGTTCGGCGTGACGCTGCCGGATGACGGCGCCGCCTGGAGCCGGTTCGCCTGGCTCTTCCTGCTGTCGATCCTCATGTCGGTCATGCTGGGCATCGGCATCTCGGGGCTGCCGCGGTCGGGTCGAACCGCGAGCGCGGTCATCGTGCCGATCCTGTTGATCCTGCAGTTCATCTCCGGGGTCTACTTCAACTTCGCCGACCTGCCCGACTGGCTGAAGACGATCGCCGGGATCTTCCCGCTCAAGTGGATCGCGCAGGGGATGCGCTCGGTGTTCCTGCCGGAGCGGTTCGCCCAAGTGGAGCAGACCGGCTCGTGGGACCTGGGCACGGTCGCGCTGATGATCGCGGTGTGGGCGATCGTCGGCCTGGTCGTCGCGCTGCTCACCTTCCGCTGGGTGCGCAAGGACGGCTGAGCGGCGGTAGTCGTGCCCCCAAGGGTCGTGCGCGGGCAGGTCACGCGGCGCCGGGCCGACCAAGACGTGCGATCCCCGCGACACTCGCCAGCGCGAGGCCGGCTCCCAGCCAGGCGAGCAGCGCGGGCGAGGCGAGCAGCAGAGCCCCTCCGCCGAGCAGGGCGCCGCCGGCGATGCCGACATTGAAGGTGGAGTTGACGACGGCCGGAGCCAGGTCACCCGCGGCGGGCGACGCGGTCGTCGCGATCGTCTGCAGCAGCGGGATCAGCGCGGCGAACGAGACCCCCCAGAGCGCTGCCACGACGAAGACGACCGGGGCCGCCGGCCGGACGGCGAGCACCACCAGGCAGAGCGCAGTCACTACCGCGCCGCCGGCGGCTGCGGCGCGAGGCACCCGGTCGACGGTCAGCGCGGCCAGTGCGACACCGCCCGCGCCGGCGAGCCCGAAGACCAGCAAGACGACGCTCTGCTGCGCGAGCGGAATGCCGTCCAGGCTGAGCAGCGGAGAGATGTAGGTGAAGGCCGTGTTGTGGCCGAGCGTCAGGACCGCGATGACGACGGCCACCGGCAGCAGGCGCCGCAGCGCCCCACGCGCATCTGCAGCCGGCGCCGCACCCGGCGCCCCGGAGGCAGCCGAGCCGACGGGGATCACGAGTGCGGCGACCACGGCGACGACCGCCAGGGCGACGCCGTCGACGACGAATACGACGCGCCAGTCGACCGCCACGCCGAGCGCGGTGCCGAGCGGAACCCCCAGGGCGAACCCGGCCGTCGTACCGAGGCTGACGATCGCGATGCCCCGTCCGGCGCGCCCCGGCCGCATCGCCTCCGCCCCCGCAGCGAACACGGCGGAGAAGAACGCGGCGTGGATCAACCCGCCCGCCAACCGTGCCGCGAAGGCGATCGCATAGGTCTCAGCGAGGCCGAAGACGATCGTGCTGGCGGCATAGCCGAGCAGCAACAGCACCAGCACCGGTCTGCGAGGCCACCGGCGCAACCACAGCGTCAACGGCACCGACGCGACCGCCACGATGACGGCGTACACCGACACGAGCAGGCCGACCGCGGCAGCAGAGGTGTGCAGGCCGGAAGCGATCGGACTGAGCAGCCCGACCGGCAGCACCTCCGAGGTCAGGGCGAGGAACACTCCGACGACGAATACCGCGAGGACGGGCCCCGGTGCGGACCCTGCGGAGCGCACCGGCAGTCGTCGAGGCATCCGCCCCAACGATACTGACGACCCGGGTGACCGGCGCCGACTGATCCGCTCCGAACCCGCGCCGTGCCGAACCGGATCAGCGCAGAATCGGGTCAGCGCCGCGATCGATCAGCGCTTGAAGCGGTCGAGCCAGCCGGCGACCGGGCGCTGCTGCTCGCCCTGCTGCGCACCGAGGACGATCAGTACACCGGTGATCAGCGGCAGGGTCCACTGCACGATCTTCTGCTGGCGCTGCACGGCCGCGAGTTCGTCGGACGTGCCGGCGCCCGGCTCCGTGACTCCGGTCGCACCCTCGTCGGCGTGCTTGGCGATGCGGGTGCCCAGGATGCCCGAGTAGAGGCTGAGGCCCGCGGCGACGATGGTCAGCGGCAGCTTGATGTAGGAGTTGACGCGCGCGTCGGACTGGGCGGCCAGGCGGCCGCGGTTGGTGATGATCACGCCGACGCCGCCGATGGCGTGGGTCAGGATCGCGGCGCCCTGCACGGGTGCCCAGCGCCCCCAGCCGATGGAGGACAGCCGAAGGCGCTCGGTCGGATCGATGGCCTTGGCCGCCGCACCGTTCAGGCCCACCGCACCCATCAGGGTTCCGCCGAACCACGCGGCCATGCCGAGGTCGTGCATGCTGCGAATGACGGTGTTGCGTTGTGACATGAAGAAGCTCCTAGTCGGTGAGAGTGGACCAGCATGGCCCCCGCGGCTGGGCATGCCGGGCACGGCGCATGGGTAGGGCCTCGGCATGTGCTGGGCGCACCTGACCGTGTCCGGAGCGGGTCCGGCCTTCGCGGGGAGCGTTGTCAGTCCTCCGGCGGGGCGGCCGGAGCGGATATGCGGGCGTACATCGCCATGTCGCGCTGCGTCCCGCCGATCGGCTGGAACGCGCGCAGCACTCCCTCGCGCTGGAAGCCCGCCGACTCCGCCGCTCGCCACGATCCCTCGTTCGCCGGCTCGATCAGCAGCTCCAGCCGGCGCACCCAGGGCAGTGACACCGCCCACTCCGAGAGGGTCGCCAGTGCGTCAGCGGCCAGGCCCTGACGGCGGAAGGAGGGCCGGATCCAGTACCGGATACGCCCGCGACCGATGTCGGCGTCGCGCAGACAGAGACCGACCTGGCCGACCGCCATGGCGGCATCGCGGCGCTCGGCCACCGCGAAGGAGTAGCCGAGCCCGGCCGGCAGGCGATTCCGCTGCCGCGTGATGTAGGCGAGCGCGCCGGCGGTGTCGACGCCGCTCGGGATGCTGGTGATGAGCGGGATCAGTGGATCGTCCGCCGCCTCCAGCACCGCGTCCAGGTCGGTGTCGCGGAAGGGGCGCAGCACGACGCGCCGAGCGGTCAGCTCGGGCGGCTGCGGCTCCGGCTCCGGCTGCGCCTGCACCTCCGGCTCCTGCACCTCCTGCTCCGTCTCCTGCTCCGCGGACGGGCTCAGAGCTCGGCGCCGATCACGGCCGGCTCGATCTGCAGCAGCACGCCGAACTCGATCTGCACCATCGAGCGGATGTACCGGGCCAGCTCCAGCACCTGCTCGGCGGTCGCGCCGCCCCCGTTCACGATCGCCAGGGTGTGCCGGTGCGAGATGTGGGCGCTCGAACCCGGCAGGGCGAAGCCGCGGGTCAGGCCGGCGTGCTCGATGAGCCACGCCGCCGAGAGCTTCACCTGGCGGTCGCCGTCCACGGGGGCGCGCGCCGGCAGCGATTCGCCGAGCGGCACGATGATGTCCGGCTCGTCGCCCGTGGTCGGCCAGCGGGGCGCGGAGGGAGGCAGGGAGCGCGCGAAGCTCTCGCTGACGACCGGGTTCGTGAAGAACGAGCCGACGCTGGCCGACTCGCTCTCGCCGGCGTCGACGACCATGCCCTTGCGGCGGCGCAGGGTGAGGACGGTCTCACGCAGTACAGCGATGGGCACCCTGGTGCCGAGCGGGACACCCAGCGCGTCCGCCAGCTGCGCGTAGGCGATGGGTGCCGAGAGCGCCTCCCGTCCCCGCTCCGGTCCGAGCAGCAGCAGGTCGATCGACAGGACGATGCCGCGCAGGCCCTGCTTGAACACGCTGGTGCGGTAGCCCAGCTGCAGCTCGGATGCGAGCAGCGAGCGCACTTCGCCCGTGCCGTAGTCCAGGAACTCCACCCCGGTCAGGGTGGCGGCCAGCTCCTGTCCGTAGGCGCCGATGTTCTGCACGGGCGACGCTCCGCACGATCCGGGCACGCCGGAGAGCGCCTCGATGCCGCTCCAGCCCTGCTGCACGGCGTGGGCGACCAGGTCGTCCCACGACTCCCCGGCCTGTACTCGGATGGGGACCAGCTCCCGCTGCCGGGCGGGGCGTAGCGACCGCTCCAGGGAGCGCAGCCGGTCGGCGTCGGTGGCCGGCACGGGGGGTACCGCGCCGCGAGGGACGTCGGCCAGGCGCTCGATCCCTCGCGTGGCGACGTGCAGTACGGTGCCGTCGAAGCCGTCGTCGCCGATCACCACGTTGGAGCCGCCGCCGAGCACGAGCCAGTCCTCGTCCTCGGCCCAGGCCGCACGCGCTGCCGCGATGACCTCGTCGCGGGACCGCAGGGTGAGGATCCGCCGTGCCGGGCCGCCCACCCGCAGCGTGGTCAGCTCCGAAAGCGCCTGCCGGGTGTCGGTCATCCGGTGCCGCCGGACGGCCCAGCCTGGGGCAGCCCTGCGCCGGACGACGCCGCCTCCGGCAGCCGTACGAGCACCTGGGCGCGTCCCAGCACGGCCTGCCCGCCGACCCGGGCGGTGATGTCGATGCGCGCGGTGCCGTCGCCGGCCAGCACGCCGACGGCGGCGCTGACCTTCAGCTCCACGCTCCCCTGCGCCGGCACCGGCACCGGCCTCGTGAACCGGACGCCGTACTCCAGCACCTCGCCGCGCCCGTCCAGCCACTCCAGCACCGGCTGTACGGCGAGCCCCATGGTCAGCATGCCGTGGGCCAGCACGCCGGGCAGGCCTACCGACTGCGCCACGTCGTCGCGGTAGTGGATGGGATTGAAGTCGCCGGAGGCTCCGGCGTACCGCACCAGGGTGTCCCGCTCGATGGGGTAGGTGCGGGTCGCGACCACGTCGCCGACGGCGAGGGTCGGGGCGGCGGCGGTCATGCGTCGCCCCGCACGACGAGCGTCGAGGTGGCGGTGAGCACGTGCTGCCCCTGCACGTCGCGGATGTCGGAGTCGGCGGTGACCATGGCATTGCCGCCCAGCGTCTTCACGCTCGCGACGGTCAGCACCGCGGTCAGTTCGTCGCCGGCGACGATCGGGCGACTGAAGCGGAAGCGCTGCTCGCCGTGCACGACGCGGGTGAAGTCGATGCCCGCGCGCTCGTCGGCGAGCAGCTGGGCCAGACCGCGCTCCTGGACCACCACGGCGAAGGTGGGCGGAGCGACGACGTCCGCATGCCCGGCGGCGCGGGCGGCAGCGGGATCAAGGCTGCGCGTGTCGGTGCACCCGACCGCTGCGGCGAAGCGGCGCACGTCCTCGCGGCCGACCAGGTACGGCGCCGTCGGCGGATAGACGGTGCCGGCGAGATCGGCGTTGACGGCCATCCGGCGATGGTATCCGCGCCTCCGCGTCGATGAGCGGACCACGGCGGAGCAGACCGCCAGGCGCCTCCCAAGCGCCGCTCACAGGATGGTCGTCATGCCAACCACCGTCACTCTTCCCACCCGCATCCTCGGCAGCCGCTCCGTCAGCGCGATCGGCCTCGGCGCCATGCCCATGTCGATCGAGGGCCGCCCGGACGAAGCCCGTGCCGTCGCGGCCGTCCACGCCGCGCTCGATGCGGGCGTGACCCTCATCGACACTGCCGACGCGTACCACATCGACTCGAGCGACGATGGGCACAACGAGCTGCTCGTCGCTCGCGCACTCGACTCCTACGGCGGCGACACCTCGCAGGTGCTCGTCGCGACGAAGGGCGGCCACCTGCGGCCCGGCGGCGGCCTCTGGACGCTGAACGGCCGTCCCGACTACCTGATCCGGGCGGCGGAGGAGTCGTCGCGCCGGCTGGGCGGCGACGCGATCGGTCTGTACCAGTTCCACCGGCCCGACCCGGACGTGCCCTTCGCCGAGTCCGTCGGCGCGTTGGAGCATCTTCTGAACGCCGGCACCATTCAGATGGCCGGCATCTCGAACGCCGACCCCGATCAGATCAACGAGGCGAACGAGATCCTGGGCGGCCGCCTGGCCTCGGTGCAGAACCAGTTCTCGCCGGCGTTCCGGTCGTCGCTGCCGGAGCTGCGGCTGTGCGCGGAACTCGGCATCGCCTTCCTGCCGTGGAGCCCGCTCGGCGGCATCGGCAACGCCGGTGACCTCGGCAGCAGCTTCGCCCCGTTCCAGCAGGTCGCGGACGCGCGCGGGGTCAGCCCGCAGCAGGTGGCGCTGGCGTGGGAGCTGTCGCTGGCCCCGGTCGTCATCCCGATTCCCGGTGCCTCCCGGCCGGAGAGCATCCGCGACTCCGTCGGTGCCGCGACCCTGACGTTGACCGACGACGAGCTGGCGACCCTCTCGGCTTGATGCAGGTCGCGCGGTACCTGTGCCGACGCGCGGTACGCACGCATACCGCGTCGCGTCACGGGTACCGCGCGACGATCCGAGTGACAGGACCGCGACGACGGAGCGCAGCAAAGAGCCCCGGTACCTGAAGAGGTGTCGGGGCTCGTTGCCGCTTTCGTGCGGCGTGCTACGCCGGCTGCGGGGTGCCTACTGGCAGCTGTCGCACTGGAGCAAGTCCATGGGATCCATGGGGACCGCGTAGCCGTCGATGGTGTCGGAGTCGAAGTTCATGATATCTCCAATGCATCGTGGGCCGGTAGACCTTCACACGGTCGTACCCGGCGTTCGGATGGTCACCCTTGCGACCTGAGATCACTATATACCGGCCCTGGACGCGGAGTCGAGGACTACATGTAGTGGTCAGCGTGTCGCGGCGCACTTCTCAGCAACGACGCGCGACGCGCCGTCGACAGTGTCCCGCCCCCCTCCGACACCGCACCGACCCGAGTCGATCGGCCCTCGAGCAGGTCCGGCAACTGCGACCGCAGCGGAGTAGCCGGCGAGCGCAGTCGCAGCCGGTCACACCGGGGAGCGGGCGGAGCCGGGATGCTACAGTTTCGGCCGTGTTGCGGGCCCCGACGGGCCTGCGCCTGGCCCCGATAGCTCAGTGGTAGAGCATCTCCATGGTAAGGAGAAGGTCAAGAGTTC
>NZ_CAXUGX010000010.1:0-139157 GCF_964250715.1 uncultured Amnibacterium sp. | reverse complement strand
CGGTTCGTCATCGAGCCGCTCGAGCCGGGCTTCGGCTACACCCTCGGCAACTCCCTGCGTCGCACGCTGCTCTCCAGCATTCCGGGCGCCGCGGTCACCAGCATCCGCCTCGAGGGGGTGCAGCACGAGTTCACGACGATCCCCGGGGTGAAGGAGGACGTCACCGAGATCATCCTGAACATCAAGGGCCTGGTCGTCTCCAGCGAGCACGACGAGCCGATCACCGCGTACCTGCGCAAGCAGAGCGCTGGCGCCGTCACCGCGGCGGACATCTCCGCTCCGGCGGGTGTCGAGATCCACAACCCCGACCTGCTGATCGCCACCCTGAACGACAAGGCCCGCTTCGACCTGGAGCTGACCGTGGAGCGTGGCCGCGGCTACGTCTCCGCCACGCAGAACCGCAGCGAGTTCAGCGAAGCCGGTCAGATCCCGATCGACTCGATCTACTCGCCGGTGCTCAAGGTGACGTACCGCGTCGAGGCGACCCGTGCCGGTGAGCGCACCGACTTCGACCGCCTGGTCGTGGACGTGGAGACGAAGCCGGCCATCAGCCCGCGCGACGCGATCGCCTCCGCCGGCCGCACGCTGACCGAGCTGTTCGGTCTGGCCCGCGAGCTGAACAGCGCCGCCGAGGGCATCGAGATCGGGCCGGCCCCGATCGACGCGATCGCCTCCAGCGAGCTGTCCATGCCGATCGAGGACCTGGACCTGTCCGTGCGGTCCTACAACTGCCTGAAGCGCGAGGGCATCAACACCGTCAGCGAGCTGGTGGCGCTGTCCGAGACGCAGCTGATGAACATCCGCAACTTCGGCCAGAAGTCGGTCGACGAGGTGAAGGACAAGCTCGTCGAGTTGGGCCTGAGCCTGAAGGACGCCGTCCCCGGCTTCGACGGCGCGCACTTCTACTCCGCCTATGACGACGAGGAGAGCTGAGTCATGCCCAAGCCCACCAAGGGACCGCGCCTGGGCGGCGGCCCGGCCCATGAGCGGCTGATGCTGGCCAACCTGACGGCGCAGCTGTTCACGTACAAGTCCATCCAGACCACCGAGGCCAAGGCCAAGCGGATGCGTCCGCTGGCCGAGCGCATGGTGACCTTCGCCAAGCGCGGCGACCTGCACGCCCGCCGCCGGGTGCTGAGCACCATCACCGACAAGGGTGTGGTGCACGAGCTGTTCACCGAGATCGCGCCGCAGGTGCAGGACCGGCAGGGCGGCTACACCCGCATCACGAAGACGGGGTTCCGCAAGGGCGACAACGCTCCGATGGCCGTCATCGAGCTGGTGCTGGAGCCGGTGACGCCGAAGCGCGCGGCACCCGCCCGCGCTCGCCGCGCGACGCCCGCCGCGGCAGCGCCGACCGAGCCGGAGACGATCGCGCCGGAGCCCGGCGAGACGCCTGCGGCCGACGAGGTGCCGGTTGAGGACTCCGAGACCCTGGAGGTATCGGAGGAGGTTTCGGACGGGACACCCGCTGAGTCGGCGACGCCTGCTGCCGAGGAGGTCGAGGCCGACGCGGCCGAGACCGCCGCGGGCACGGAGGCTCCGGAGGCGCCCACCGCGGACGAGCCGAAGCCCGACGACGACGCTCCGCCGACCGTCACGAACTGACGCGCTGCTGACCGCGAGCTCGAGTGTGCGCTGAGGCCATCCGCCACCCGGCGGGTGGCCTCCTTCGCGTCCGCAGCGCCGTTCCCGCCGTCCCCCTCCCCGGACGAGCGGCCTCGCCCCGTAGGGTCGGCCCATGGCGAGCGAGGCGACCACCGTGACCGTGCCCGGTCCGCACGGGGACCGCGAGGTGCGTGTCTCCAGCCCGTCGCGGGTGGTCTGGCCCGAGGTGGGTATCACCAAGCTGGACCTGGCCCAGTACCTGATCGCCGTCGGTCCGGCGTTCCTGGCGGCGAACGGCGGTCGGCCGATCTCGCTGCAACGGTTCGGCGGCGATGTGCACGGCGAGCATTTCTTCTCCAAGAACCCGCCGCGTGGCGCGCCCGACTACCTGCGCTCGGTCGTCGTCACCTACCCGAGCGCCCGGGCCCATCCGCAGTTGATCATCGACGAGATCGCCGGCGCCGTGTGGGCGGCGCAGATGAACACGGTGGTCTTCCACGCCTGGCCGTCGCGGGCGGAGACCTCCGACTTTCCCGACCAGCTGCGCATCGACCTGGACCCGCAGCCCGGGACCGGCTTCGCAGAGGCGACGACGGCGGCGTTCGGGATGCGCGACGTGCTGGCCGAGGCCGGGCTGACGGCGTTCGTGAAGACGTCCGGCAACCGCGGCCTGCACCTGTACGCGCCGATCCGACCGGAGCACGAATTCCTCGACGTGCGGCACGCGGTGATCGCCGCCGCCCGCGAGCTGGCTCGCCGCACCCCGGACACGGTGACCGTGGACTGGTGGAAGGAGCTGCGCGGCGAGCGGATCTTCCTGGACTTCAATCAGGCGGCGCGCGACCGCACCATCGCCGGCGCCTACAGCCCGCGGGCGCTGCCTGCCGCGACAGTGTCGTGCCCGGTGACCTGGGACGAGCTGGCCGACGGCGTGGATCCGGGCGCCTTCACCGTGCAGACCATGCCGGATCGCCTGGCCGCGACCGGGGACCCGTGGGCGACGATGTCGGACGCCGCCGGCTCGCTCGGCGTGCTGCTGCAGTGGTGGGAGCGGGACCTGCAGCGCGGGGAGGGCGAGCTGCCGTTCCCGCCCGACTACCCCAAGATGCCGGGCGAACCGCCGCGCGTGCAACCCTCCCGGGCCCGCCCGCCCGCCGACGCCGCCTCCTGACCCGCGCATGCCGGAGCACAACAGCAGGACCAGGTCCTGCTGGCAGGTAGCTGGTCGACCAGCAGCCTGCTGTCGAGACCCTGTCCTGTTGTCGTGCTGTGGTGGGAGCCGCTGAGGCGGCAGCGGAGGAGCGAGCGGAAGAACGAGCGGAGGGGCTATCGGAGGATCGAGGCCAGGTCGTACGCCGTCGGCACCTCCAGCTGCTCGAACGTGCAGGAGCGGGGCTCGCGGTCCGGGCGCCAGCGCTCGAACTGGGCCGTATGCCGAAAGCGGCTGCCTTCCATCTGGTCGTACCGCACCTCCATCACCCGCTCCGGACGGAGCACGGCGAAGGAGACGTCCTTCGCGGAGTTGAAGCGGTTCTTCTCACCCTGCTGGCGCACCGGCTCGCCGTGGTCGTCGCGCAGCAGCAGTGGCGCCAGCTCGTCGACCAACTGCCGACGGCGCACGTCGCTGAACGCGGAGACCCCGCCCACGTGGGCCAATGTGCCGTCATCGGTATACAACCCGAGCAGCAGCGAGCCGACCCCCGTACCGCTCGCGTGCGTGCGGTAGCCGGTGACCACCACGTCGGCGGTGCGCGCGTGCTTCACCTTGAGCATCACCCGCTTGCCGGGGGTGTAAGGGGCGTCGACCGGTTTTGCGACGATTCCGTCCAGGCCGGCGCCCTCGAACGTCGTGAGCCAGCGCGTCGCCAGTTCGGCGTCGCTCGTGACCTGCGTCAGGTGCAGCGGAGCGGCCGGTGCGCCGAGGAACGACTCCAGCGCGGCGCGCCGGTCCCCGAACGGCAGCTCCAACATGCCGCGATCGGCATCCGCCAGCAGGTCGAACGCCACGAAGGACGCGGGCGTCTCCTGCGCCAGCTTCGCCACCCGTGAGGCAGCCGGGTGGATGCGCTGCGAGAGCGCCTCCCAGTCCAGGCGCTCCGCTCCGGACTCGCCGCGCCGCACGATCACCTCGCCGTCCAGTACGCACGGGCCCGGCAGGGCGGTCGCGAAGGCGTCGACCAGGTCGGGGAAGTACCGCGTCAACGACTTGCCGCCGCGGCTGCCGATCTCGACGGTCTGGCCGTCGAACGCGACGATCGCGCGGAAGCCGTCCCACTTCGGCTCGTACAGCAGCGCGCCGCCGCCGGGCGCCCGCTCGGGCACGGTGGCGACGGCCTTGGCGAGCATCGGTTCGATCGGCAGGTCGACGGGCAGCGGCATGCGCTCATCCTGCCGCCCGCCCTGCGCCACCATGGTGCGGTGCAGCGACCGACGGACGAGGACTTCGCCATCCGGCTGCGCCTCGACATCGCCTACGACGGCACCGACTTCCACGGCTGGGCCCGCCAGGCCGGGGACCAGCGCACGGTGCAGGGCCGGCTGGAGCAGGCGCTCGGCACCGCCGCGCGCAGCCCCGGACAGCCGCCGCGGCCGATCGCCGCGGGCCGCACCGATGCCGGCGTGCATGCCACCGGGCAGGTGGCCCATCTCGACCTGACGGCCGGGCAGGCGGAATCGCTGCTGCGACGGGTGGGCGCCGACGGCGTCGCTCGGCGGGTGAACGGTGTCCTCGGTGCGGACGGCGATCTGGTGGTCCGCGCGTCGGCGCTCGCACCGGCCGGCTTCGATGCGCGCTTCAGCGCGATCTGGCGGCGCTACGAGTACCGGATCGCCGACGCGGAGGCGGTGCTCGACCCGCTGCAGCGCCGTCGCACCCTGGTGGTGCCGCGGCGAATGGACGACGCCGCGATCGTCGACGCGTCCGCCGCGCTCACCGGCCTGCACGACTTCGCCGCGTTCTGCCGTCCGCGCCCCTTCGCCACCACGATCCGCACCCTCCAATCCCTCTCCTGGGCGCGCGAGGACGACGGCGTGCTCGTCGCCCGGCTGCAGGCGGATGCGTTCTGCCACGGCATGGTGCGCAGCATCGTCGGCGCCTGCCTGGCGGTCAGCACCGGGCGACTCCGCCCGGACGGGCCGGCGCGACTGCTGAGCGACGCCGTGCGGTCGGGCGAATACCCCGTCGCCCCGGCGCGCGGCCTGACCTTGACCGAGGTCGGATATCCGCCGGATGCGGAACTGGCGGATCGAGCCGAGCACACCCGCGCCCTGCGGGTGCTCGCCACGGAGCTCTCGTCTCCGTAAGAGGTCCACCGCGGTGGTGCCTGCGACCTCCGACGTGGGCTATCCTTGACCGTTCGCGCGCATCAGTCGCGCGGCTTCGAGCCCTCCACCCTGGGGTTCCGCACCGGCCCTCCGGCCGGACGTCGCGGAATGCCGACCGGAGCGGGATACACGACCACCTCGAGACAGAAAGCGCCCCTTCATGACGCGCACCTACTCGCCCAAGGCGAGCGAGATCCAGCACGACTGGCTCGTCATCGACGCCACCGACGTCGTCCTCGGTCGGCTCGCCAGCCACGCCGCCGCGCTGCTGCGCGGCAAGCACAAGGCCACCTTCGCCCCGCACATGGACTCCGGCGACTTCGTGATCATCGTGAACGCGGACAAGGTCGCGCTCACCGGATCCAAGCGGGATCAGAAGCTCGCCTACCGCCACTCCGGCTACCCAGGCGGTCTCACCGCGACGAACTACGCCGAGATGCTCGAGAAGCAGCCGGCGCGCACCGTCGAGCGGTCCATCCGCGGCATGCTGCCGAAGAACTCCCTCGGCCGTGCCCAGATCAAGAAGCTGAAGGTCTACGCGGGTCCGGAGCACCCCCACGCGGCGCAGCAGCCGACGCCGTACACGCTGAACCAGGTCGCGCAGTAGCGCGGACAGAGGGACGAGACTCATGGCACGCATCGCAGACTCCATCGACACGCCGTCGAGCTTCAGCACGGCGACTCCCGCCGCCGAGGTGGCGCCGACCCCGCGCCCGGCGCTGACCGTGCCGGGCGGAGCAGTCGGCCGGCGCAAGCAGGCAATTGCGCGCGTTCGGCTGGTACCGGGCTCCGGCTCGATCACCGTCAACGGCCGCGAGTTCGCGGACTACTTTCCGAACAAGCTGCACCAGCAGTTGATCAACGACCCGTTCACGGTGCTCGAACTCACGGGCAGCTACGACGTGATCGCAAAGATCTCAGGTGGTGGCCCGTCCGGCCAGGCCGGGGCGCTCCGGCTCGGCATCGCCCGCGCCCTGAACGAGATCGACCAGGAGAACAACCGCGCGAGCCTGAAGAAGGCCGGCTTCCTCAGCCGTGACGCTCGGGTCAAGGAGCGCAAGAAGGCCGGCCTGAAGAAGGCCCGCAAGGCGCCGCAGTTCTCCAAGCGCTGACCGCGCCCTTCCAGGCGCGCTCATGAGCCGACTCTTCGGCACCGACGGCGTGCGTGGGCTCGCGAACCGCGACGTCACGCCGCAATCGGCGCTCTCACTCGCGCAGGCCGCGGCGCGAGTCCTCGGCGAGGGTCCGCGCCGCGCCGGCCGTCGCCCGACCGCCGTGCTTGCGCGTGATCCCAGACTGTCCGGCGAGTTCATCGGGGCCGCCGTCGCGGCCGGACTGGCCGGCTCCGGAGTCGACGTGTTCGACGCCGGCGTCATTCCCACGCCTGCGCTCGCGTACCTGGTCGCGAGCCTCGAGGCCGACTTCGGCGTGATGATCTCGGCATCCCACAATCCGGCACCGGACAACGGCATCAAGATCTTCGCCGAGGGCGGCACCAAGCTGCCCGACGAGACGGAGGACCGCATCGAGGCCGCGATGGCCGAGCAGCCGCTCGCCCCGATCGGCGCCGACGTCGGGCGGATCAGCCGCTTCGCGGACGCCGAGGACCGCTACGTCCTGCACCTGCTCGGCTCGCTGCCGCACCGGTTGGACGGCCTGACGATCGTGCTCGATTGCGCCAACGGCGCCGCCGCCGGAGTCTCGCCGCAGGTGTTCACCGACGCCGGCGCGAAGGTGATCGTGATCGGCAACGATCCCGACGGGCTGAACATCAACGACGGGGTCGGCTCCACCCACCTGGACACGCTGGCGCGCGCCGTCGTGCACCACGGCGCCGACGCCGGCATCGCCCACGACGGCGACGCGGACCGCTGCCTGGCGGTCGACGCCGACGGCCGCATCGTGGACGGCGATCAGATCATGGCGATCCTCGCGGTCGCGATGAAAGACCGCGGCGTGCTGAAGGACGACACCCTCGTCGCCACGGTGATGAGCAACCTGGGCCTGCACCGCGCGATGCACGCTGCGGGCATCCGCGTGCTGGAGGCGAACGTCGGCGACCGGTACGTGCTCGAAACCCTGGGAGCGGAGGGGCTGTCGCTCGGCGGCGAGCAGTCCGGCCACGTCATCATGAGCGCGCACGCCACCACCGGCGACGGGCTGCTGACCGGGCTGCACCTGATGGCCGAGGTCGCCCGCAGCGGCCGCACCCTGGCCGATCTGGCCTCCGCCGTCACGATCTACCCGCAGGTGCTGCTGAACGTGCGCGAGGTGGACCGCGACCGCGTGCGCTCCGATACGCACCTGGCGCAGGCGATCGCCGCCGAGGAATCGGCGCTCGGCGACACCGGTCGCGTACTGCTGCGCCCCTCCGGGACCGAGCCGGTGGTGCGGGTGATGGTGGAGGCGGCGGACCAGATGACCGCGCAGGCGGTCGCGAGCCGGCTGGCCGGTGTCGTGCGGGAGCGCCTGGCCCTCTGACAGTCCTGCCTGAGTTCCGAGGAATTCAGGAGAAATCGAGGGATGAAGGCGAAAGCGGGCCGGATCGAGGTCCGGAACTCGGGATCGCCTGAATTCCTCGGCGCTGGATTCCTCGGTGGTCACGCAGGGCGAACTCGGTGAGACGATCCCGGTTCGACCGCACATGCCAGGGTATGGAGACGCTCGGCAGCAGCCGTTCCCCGCAGGACTCGACCCGCTCGCGCCGCGCCGGACCACGATCGGCGCGACGCACCGGCCTCGTTCTGCTCGCACTGCTGGGCATCGGGCTACTCACGGGATGCACGAGTGCCGCGACGGGTGCGGCATCGGCCGCTGGGGGCGGTACGGGAGGTGCGGTCGCCGACCAGGCAGCGGCGAGCGCGGCGGGCGGTATCCAGAAGGCGTCCGTCGACCGTTCCATCACGATCACCGGCGATCTGCAGCTGAGCGCGGCGGATGCGATCGGTGCTGGGCGAGACATCGCCGCCATCGTGACCGGCGCCGGCGGCCGGGTGCAGACCGAGGACGAGCACCCCAACGGCCGTCGTGGCTCCGCCGACCTGACGGTGCGGATCCCCGCGGATACCTTCCCCGCGACGCTGAAGGCGATCGAGCGGCAGGGGAAAGTGCTCGACGTCTCGGTGCGGTCGACGGACATGACCTCGCGGGTCACCGACTACGCCGTGCGGCTGGCCGGGCTGCGCACCTCCATCACCCGCCTGCAGGCGCTGCTGGCGAAGTCGACCACCACGACCGATCTCGTGCAGATCGAGAGCAGCCTGACCAAGCGGCAGACGGACCTGGAGCAGCTGCTCGCGGACCAGAAGGGCCTGACCGACCAGATCGCCTTCTCGACGCTGTCGGTCACCATCCGCTCGCCGGGCGCCGTGGCAGCTCCTGCGCCGGACACCTTCGCCAGCGGTTTCGGGGCGGGCTTCGACGGTCTGGTCTCAGCGCTGGGCTGGGCCGTCGTGATGGTCGGCGTGCTGCTGCCGTGGCTGATCGCGCTTGCCGTCATCGTGATCGTGGTACTCGGAGCGCGGCGATTGGTCCGGCGCAGCAGGCGGCCGGCGTCGACGTGAGCCAGGGTGAGCACGGCACGGAAGAGGAGGCGGGGCGTGGAGCGAGCGGAGCCGTCCGACCGCGAGCTGCTCGCTGCCGATCCGGCGGCCGGAGCGACGTTCGCCTTCCTGACCCGCAGGCACGGCGGGGTGCTCTACGCGATCGCCTACCGCGAAGTGGGGACGGTGCACGACGCGGAGGAGCTGGTGCAGGACGCGTTCCTCCTGCTGTGGACCAAGCGGGCGCGACTCCGCTTCGTCGGCGACTCGGCGTTGCCGTGGTTGATCGTCAGCGTCAAGCAGCTGGCCGCCAACCGCCGCCGGGCACTGCAGCGCCGGGCCCGGCGTGAGGTGCCGGTCGCGGCACTCCCCGAGCACGGTGAGCAGACGGTGGACGGGCCGGCCGCGGCGGTCGCCGAGGTCGTCGAGCGGGCGTTCGCCCGGCTTCCCGAGCTGGATGCCGCGGTCGCGCGGCTCTGCCTGGTGGAGGACCTGAGCTACGGCGACGCCGCAACCCGACTCGGCCTGACCGTCTCGGCGGTCCGCAACCGGTTGAGCCGATCGAGGGCGCGACTGCGTCGGGACCTTGTCGGGAGCCGGGATGCCGTGGGGGAGGAGGAGCGCTGATGGACGATCTCGCGTCCGAAGCCCAGGTGGATCGCATGGCCGGTCAGGTGCTGCGGCGTATCGAGCAGCGCCGCGCACAGCGACGGGCGGGCGCGACCGTCGCCGTGACCGCTGTGCTCCTCGTCGGCGGCTTCGGCCTGCTGCTCACGCAGTTCGGTCACGGCGCGTCGATAGCGGCGAGCAGTGGAAGCGGCGCGGGATCCACGGCTGAGCGGACCTCCCTCGTCGAATGCCACGGCTCCTCGTTGCGGACCTCGTCGTTCCGGACGGTGCAGCTGCAGGGCGCAGCGACGGCTCGCTCGGCGGTCGCCGCATGCGCGGAACAGTCGGATGAGCCGCGGAACCAGCCGGCCCCGAGCGAGCTCTCCGCTGCCGGCGCCCGCGACCTGGTGGCGTGCCGCGACGACGCCGGCCGACTTCAGGTGTTCGTGAAGGACTCGCGCCCGGCGACCCTGTGTGCCCGCAACGGAATGGAGCAGCCATGACCATCCGTCGATCGTCGTGTGCGGCTGTGATCGTGATCGCAGTGCTGGCCGGTACGACCGGATGCGCCCATCGCTCGCCGGGAACGGAGCCGAGCCTGGGCGACAGCACGCCGTCGCCCAGCACCTCCTCGCTCAGCACACCGTCGCCGGGCGCCTCCTCCTCCTCCTCCGCCTCCGCCACCGCCACCGCCATCGACCTGATGCCGACGGTCTGGCGGGTCCGCGGCGCGGCCGGTGAAGCGGAGGCGACCTGGCTGCGGGTCGACGGAGCGTCGCTCCAGATACTTCGCCCGAAGGGGGCGGTGAACCTGGCGTGGAGCACCGAGGGCAACGGGATGCTGGCGCTGCTCACGGGCTGGTCGACGAGTGTCGGCGACAGGCCGTCCGCTCCCTGGCTCACGACCGCGGCTGCCTTCGACCGCGACGGCGACGGCTGGCTGCTGCGTGACGCTGCGGGGCGCGTCACCGCCCGGCTCGTGCGGGACGGCACGCCGCCCGTTGCCAAGAACTACTTCACCGACGCACCCGTCGTGACGTCCTGGGAGCGGAGGCGCCTCGCCGACGTGGTGCCCGGGCCTGGTGTGCACGCGGTGCGGCCGCAGGAGCTGGTCGGGCGGTGGGGACGATCGGACGTCGATCCGAAGGATGCGTCGGTCGCCTTCACCGCCGACGGCGCGTGGTCCGCGACGACCCGCTGCGCGAACGGGCACAGCGGCGCATACCGACTGCTCGAAAGCGGTGTGCTGCTCACCGTCGGATACGCCACGACCCTGGTGGGCTGCCAACAGCCGCCGCAACCGGTCGCGACGGTCGCCGACACCGTGACGTCCATCGATTCGGCCGGATCCGTCCGGCTGGACGGCGACGACCTGGTCCTCTACGACCGCGGCGGCGCCCCGCTGGGAGCGCTGCACCGGCTGCCTGCATCCTCCTGAACCCCCTCCTGAACCCCCTCCTGTACTCCGAGGAATTCAGGAGAAATCGCGGAATGAAGGCGAAAGCGGGCCGGATCCGGCTCCGGAACTCGAACTCTCCTGAATTCCTCGGCGGACCGGTGGGCCTGGCCGCGGGTCAGATCTTGCGCAGCAGCACGCTGCGCACCCCGTGGTCGGCGCTCTTGCGCAGCACCAGGGTGGCGCGGGAGCGGGTGGGCAGGATGTTCTGCCGCAGGTTCGGTTCGTTGATGGCGGCCCAGATGCCGGCGGCGGTCGCCCGGGCCTCCGGCTCCGCCAGCGCCGCGTAGCGGTGGAAGTAGGACCCGGGGTTCGCGAACGCCGCGGTCTGAAGGCGGCGGAAGCGCTCGACGTACCAGTCGGCGATGTCGGCGGTTCGGGCGTCCACGTAGACGCTGAAGTCGAACAGGTCGCTGACCGCCAGCCCGGCGCCCACCGGCGGCTGCAGCACGTTCAGCCCCTCCACGATCAGCACGTCGGGCCGTCGCACGACGATCTCGGCTCCGGCCACGATGTCGTAGCTGTCGTGGGAGTAGAACGGGGCCCGCACCTCGGCCGCGCCGCTCTTCACCGCCGTGACGAAGCGCAGGAGCGCCCGCCGGTCGTACGACTCCGGGAAGCCCTTGCGCTCCAGGATGCCCCGGCGCTCCAGCTCGGAATTCGGCAGCAGGAAGCCGTCGGTCGGCACCAGTTCGACCCGGGGGGTGTCCGGCCAGTGCGCCAGCAGCTCGCGCAGCAGGCGGGCCACCGTGGACTTGCCGACCGCGACCGAGCCCGCCACGCCGATGATGAACGGAGTCGCACCCGCCCGTTCGCCGAGGAAGGCGGTCGTCCGCTCCCGCAGGCTGCGGGCGCCCACCGCGTACAGGCTGAGCAGGCGACTGAGCGGCAGGTACACCTCGGCGACCTCGCGCGCGTCGAGCGGCTCGCCCAGCCCGCGCAGCCGGTGCAGCTCCGTCTCCGACAGCTGGGGTCCGGCGTGCGGCGCGAGGGCGGCCCACGCGTCCCGGTCGATCTCGATGAAGGGGCTCGGCGCGTGGGTGTCGGTCGTGCCCTTCTCGGACATGCCGCCGATCGTATCGAGCGCGCCCGCGAGGACGCCGCCTGCGCCGTCGGTACACTCGGCCCGATGTGCGGGATCGTCGGCTACGTGGGCTCGCGTGACGCCGTCGACGTGCTGACCGGCGGTCTGAAGCGGCTGGAGTACCGCGGATACGACTCCGCGGGCATCGCCCTGCTCGACGGTCAGGGAGCACTGCACACCCATAAGCGCGCGGGCAAGCTCAGCGTGCTGACCGACGACCTGATCGCATCGCCGCTGCCACATGCCGGTACCGGCATCGGTCACACCCGGTGGGCCACCCACGGGGGGCCGACGGATCGCAACGCGCATCCGCACCTGGGCGACGACGGCAGGCTGGCCCTGATCCACAACGGGATCATCGAGAACTACGCCGAGCTGCGCGACGAGCTCACCGCCGACGGATACACCTTCAGCAGCGAGACCGACACCGAGATCGCGGCGGTGCTGCTGGGCCGCGAATACCGCAGGCGGGGCGATCTGCTGCTCGCCTTCCGGGCGGTGGTCGGTCGGCTGCATGGCGCGTTCACCCTGCTGGCGGTGCACGCCGACGAACCCGGAGTGGTCGTGGGGGCCCGGCGCAACTCGCCGCTGGTCGTCGGCATCGGCGAGGGCGAGATGTTCCTCGGCTCCGACGTGGCCGCCTTCGTGGAGTTCACCCGCCGGGCGATGGCGATCGGGCAGGACCAGATCGTCGCCATCCGCGCCGACGGCATCGAGCTGACCGACTTCGACGGTACGCCCATAGACGGCGAGGAATATGAAGTGGCGTGGGACGCCTCCGCTGCCGACAAGGGCGGCTGGTCCAGTTTCATGGCCAAGGAGATCAGCGAGGAGCCGGATGCGCTCGCCCAGACCCTGCTCGGCCGCATCCGGGGCGACGTCGTCACGCTGACGGAGATCGAGCCGGTGTTCGACGCGGCCGCGCTGAACGACATCAGCCGCATCGTCGTACTCGGCGCCGGCACCGCCGCCTACGCGGGCATGCTCGGCAAGTACGCGATCGAGAAGTGGGCCGCGGTGCCGGTGGAGGTGGAGCTGGCGCACGAGTTCCGCTACCGCGACCCGGTGCTGGACGCCCGGACGCTGGTGGTCTCGATCAGCCAGTCGGGCGAAACGATGGACACCCTGATGGCGGTCAAGTACGCCCGCTCGCGCGGGGCTCCCACACTGGCCATCTGCAACACCCAGGGCGCCACGATCCCCAGGGAGTCCGACGCCGTGCTGTACACGCGGGCCGGCCCCGAGGTGGCGGTCGCCAGCACGAAGGCGTTCACCGCTCAGGTGGCCGCGCTCTACCTGCTCGGCCTGCACCTGGCGCGGGTGCGCGGCGCGCTCGACGACGCAGGGATCGCACCGCTCGTCGCAGAGTTGCAGGCGCTCCCGGCCAAGCTGCGGCAGGTGGTGGACGACGGCAATGCGATCCGCGACCTGGCGAGGGCCATGTCCGACACCCGGTCGGTGCTGTTCCTCGGCCGGCACGCCGGGTACCCCGTCGCGTTGGAGGGCGCGCTGAAGCTGAAGGAGCTGGCCTACATCCACGCCGAGGGCTTCGCGGCGGGGGAGTTGAAGCACGGGCCCATCGCCCTGATCGAGCCCGGTCAGCGGGTGTTCGTCATCGTCCCGAGTCCCCGTGACAGCGGCAGCCTGCACCCGAAGGTGGTCTCGAACATCCAGGAGATCCGCGCCCGGGGCGCCTACGTGCTCGCCATCGCCGAGGCCGGCGACGTCGCCGTGCTGCCCTACGCCGACGAGGTGGTGCGCATCCCGCTCGCGGGCCCGATGTTCGAGCCGCTGCTCGCGGTCGCGCCCTTGCAGCGCTTCGCCCTGGAGCTCGCCGCCGCCAAGGGGCTCGACGTGGACCAGCCGCGCAATCTCGCCAAGTCCGTCACGGTCGAGTGATGCGGGCGCGGCGGCCATGATCGTCGGGATCGGCGTCGATGTGGTCGACATCGCCCGGTTCGGCCGGTCCCTCGACCGGTCGCCGGGGCTCGCCCCGAGGCTGTTCGCCGACGGCGAACGAGGTCTGCCGCTCAGCTCGCTCGCCGCGCGGTTCGCGGCGAAGGAGGCGCTGATCAAGGCGGTGGGCGACTCCGCCGGCTTGCACTGGCACGACATGGTCGTCGTCACCGACGACCTCGGCAAGCCGTCCTTCGCCGTCAGCGGAGGGGTGGCCGAGCGCCTGCAGCAGCTCGGCGCCTCGGCGCCGCACCTGTCGCTCAGCCACGATGCGGGTATCGCGAGCGCCTTCGTGGTGCTGGAGCGGATCTGATGGCGGCGGCCGCGTCCGGCAGCGCCGCGCCGCATCGGGTGGCCCGCATCGACGCCGCCGCGATCGTGGCGAACGTGCGCGCCGTGCATCGGCACGCCGGAACCCCGTCGATCATGGTCGTGGTCAAGGCGGACGGCTACGGCCACGGGGCGCTCACGGCCGCCCGCGCGGCGCTCGCCGGCGGCGCCGACTGGCTGGGCGTCGCGGACGTCGATGAGGCGCTCGCGTTACGAGCCGCCGGTGTCGACGCCCCGCTGCTGGCCTGGCTGCACGACCCCGACGCGCACTTCGGAGCCGCCGCCGCCGCGCACATCGACATCGGTGTGTCGTCGGTGCAGCAGTTGCAGCGGGTGATCGCGACCGCGCCCGGCGCCGCGGTGCAGGTGAAGCTCGACACGGGCCTCAGCCGCAACGGCGTGGCACCGGAGGAGTGGTCCGACGTCTTCCGGCTCGCCGCGATCGCCGAGGGGGACGGGACCCTGTACGTGCGCGGCCTGTTCAGCCACCTCGCCAACGCCTCCGACGCGGAGGACGCCGCCGCGGCCGCTCGGTTCGCCGAGGCCCGCAGCAAGGCGCAGCAGGCGGGTCTGCGGCCCGAGCTGACCCACTTGTCGGCATCGGCCGCCTCCATCCGGCACGACCAGAGCCCCTACTCCATGGTCCGCATCGGCATCGCCGCGTACGGACTGCCGCCGGTCAGCGGCGGACCACCGCTGACCCCGGCGATGACGCTGACCTCCCGCGTCGCCGCGGTGCGGCGCATTCAGGCCGGTTCCGCCGTCTCGTACGACTCCACCTGGCGGGCGACGGCGCCCACGACGCTGGCGCTCGTGCCGGTCGGGTACGCCGACGGCGTGCCGCGTTCGGCATCGAACCGCGCCCAGGTGCAGTTGAACGGCGCCCGTCGACCGGTTCGCGGCCGCATCGCGATGGACCAGTTCGTCGTCGATGTGGGCGACGACCCGGTCGCGCTCGGCGACCAGGTCGTGCTGTTCGGCGATCCCGCCACCGGCGCGCCGGGAGCCGCGGACTGGGCGCGCTGGGCCGAGACCATCGACTACGAGATCGTCACCCGCCTGGGCCCGCGCATCCGCCGGGAGGCAGCGTCGCGGGAGCCCGCGTGACGGAGCAGCGCACCGCAGCGACCCCGGCGGCGATGGAGGAGTTGGGCCGGGCGATCGGAGCGCGACTGCGGGCCGGCGACCTGCTCGTGCTCGACGGGCCGCTGGGCGCCGGCAAGACGACCCTGACCCGCGGCATCGGCGCCGGGCTCGGCGTGCGCGCGCCGATCACCAGCCCCACCTTCGTGCTCGCCCGCACCCACCCCTCCGTCACCGGCGGGCCGCCGCTCGTGCACGTCGACGCCTATCGGCTGGGGTCGCCCGCCGAGCTGGACGACCTGGATCTGGACTTCCCTGGCAGCGTCGTGGTCGTCGAGTGGGGTACCGGCATGCTCGCCGGCGTCAGCGAGTCGCTGCTCACGATCACGATCGAGCGGCCGCTGGGCGGGGCGGCTGTGGTGTCGGGCGGAGGCGCAGATGATGACGCCGACATGGACGAGGACGTCGAGGTCCCGGTCGAACCGCGCCTCATCCGCCTCGCCGGCAGCGGTCCGCGCTGGGCAGACGGTCCCTGGTCGGCGGAGGCTCATTCGGCGGCAGGGGGTCCGGACGGCCCGCCACTGGGCGGCTCCTAGGCTGATCCGGTGCTCCTCACGATCGACAGCTCCGGCGGCACGGGCGTCGCCCTGCTGGGCCTCGACGGGGTCACGATCCTCCAGCGGGTCAGTGCCGACGGCCGCGGGCACGCCGAGGCGATCGGCCCGATGCTCGCGGAGGCGGTCGCCGCCGCCGGAGGACCCGGTGCGCTGACCGCGGTCGCGTACGGAGTGGGGCCGGGCCCGTTCACCGGCCTGCGGGTCGGCATGGCCGCCGCCCGAGCATTGGCGGACGCGCTCGGCCTGCCGACCCTGCCGCTCGTCAGCCACGATGCGATCGCCGAGGCGTCCGGGCCCCGGTCGGGCGACTTCGTGGTCGTGACGGACGCCAAGCGTCGCGAGTCGTACTTCACGGCGTACGGCGCCCGGACCGCCGACGGGCTGCCGCGCCGTCTCGCCGAGCCCCGCGTCGGTCCGGAGGCGCAGCTGCCCGACCTGCCGCGCGTCACCGCGCCGCTGCTGCCGAGTGCGCTCGGCCGGGTCGCGCTCGCCCGGCGCGCCTCGGGCCTGCCCCCCGACGACGGAGCCCCCCGCTACCTGCGCTCGCCGGACGTGACACCGGGCGTCCCGAAGCGGGTGCTGGGATGACGGCGGTCACGCGACCCGTCGTGCGGCCGGCCGTGGCGGCCGATCTGCCCGCCGTCATGACGCTGGAGCGCGCCAGCTTCCCCTCGGATGCGTGGAGCGAGTCGAGCATGCGGGCGACGCTGCGCGACCGGGACACGGTGTTCGTGGTCGCCGAGCGATCGCAGGGCGACGGCGACCTGAACGGGTACGGCGCCGTGCTGGTGCCCCGCCGGGCGGACGCCGACGTGCTGACGCTCGCGGTCGCCGCCGACGCCCGGGGTGCGGGCCTCGGGCGCACGCTGCTGACGGCGCTGCTGGATGCAGCGCGCGAGCGCCGCTCGCCGCGAGTGTTCCTGGAGGTGCGTGACGACAACGAGGTGGCTCAGCGGCTGTACACGAGCGTGGGATTCGAGCCCGTCGGCCGCCGCCCGCGCTACTACCAGCCGGACGATGTGGACGCGATCACGATGCGTCTGGAGCTGACCGGTGAAGCGACGGGGTCGACCAGCGGAGCGATCGGGCCGACGGGAGGCGCGACCATATGACCGCCGCGCAGCCACTCGTGCTCGGCATCGAGACCTCCTGCGACGAGACGGGGGTGGGCATCGTGCGCGGGCGAACTCTGCTTGCGAACGTGATCGCCTCCTCGATGGAGGAGCACGCCCGGTACGGCGGCGTCGTCCCCGAGATCGCGGCGAGGGCCCACCTGGAGGCGCTGCAGCCGACCCTCGCGCAGGCGTTGCAGCAGGCGTCCGCTGCATTGGACGAGTCCGTGACACTGAAGGACCTGGACGCCATCGCGGTGACCGCCGGCCCGGGCCTCGCCGGCGCCCTGATGGTGGGCATCGGCGCGGCGAAGGGGCTGGCGGTCGCACTCGGCCTGCCGCTGTACGCGGTCAACCACCTGGTCGGGCACGTGGGCGCGGATCTGCTGCACGATCCGGGGCGCCCCGATGTCCCCCTCGACCTGCCGACCGTGGCGCTGCTGGTCTCCGGCGGCCACACGTCGCTGCTGCTGGTCCGTGACCTGGCCGACGACGTCGAGCTGCTGGGCGAGACCATCGACGATGCGGCGGGGGAGGCGTTCGACAAGGTCGCGCGCACCCTGGGCCTGCCCTACCCCGGCGGTCCGCAGATCGATCGAGCCGCCGGCGACGGCGACCCCGGCGCCATCCGGTTCCCGCGCGGGCTGACCGCGCCGAAGGACGCATCCGATCACCGATTCGACTTCTCGTTCTCCGGCCTGAAGACATCCGTCGCCCGGTTCGTGGAGTCGGCGGCGGCCGCCGGGCGCCCGGTCGACCTGCCGGATGTGGCGGCGAGCTTCCGCGAGGCGGTGGTCGACGTGCTGCTGACCAAGGCGCTCGACGCGTGCGCCCGCACCGGCACGCCGCGGCTGCTGCTGGGCGGCGGCGTCGTGGCGAATGCCCGCCTGCGCGCGGTCGCCGCCGAGCGCGCCGCGGCGGCGGGAGTCGCGCTGCGCATCCCGCCGCTGGCGCTCTGCACGGACAACGGCGCGATGATCGCCGCGATCGGCGCCGAACGGCTGCGAGCCGGCCATCCGGCCAGCCCCCTGGACTTCGCGGCGGACTCCACCCTGCCCGTCACCGTGGTTCAGGTGCTGTGAGGGAGCCCAACCGCTGAACGGGGGAATTGACGTGGAGTCGGCGGCGCTGCAACGATTTCGCTGATCCGGCCAACATTCACCGGGCGCCAAGGAGAATCATGACCGACCCTCAGTCCGTTCCGCCCGCCTACTCGCCCGCTCCGGCGACCCAGCCCAAGGGCCTCAGCATTGCGGCGCTCGTCCTGGGCATCGCCAGCATCCCGCTCGGCCTCTTCGGCGTGTTCGGCTTGATCATCGGTGTGCTCGCCGTCGTATTCGGATTCGTCGCGCGCGGCCGTCAGCCGTACGCCCGCCGACTGTGGCTGGTCGGGCTGATCCTCGGGTTCGTCGGGATCGTCATCGCCATCGTCTCCATCATCCTCGGGGTTCTCCTCGTCGCGGCCGCACTCAACGGCGGCACCACTAGCCCGTGACGGACGGTCCTCGGCGGGATCAGGAGCGAGAACCGAGATGACCGATCCGAACATGCCACCACCGGGATATACGCCGCCACCGGGCTACGCGGCTCCGCCGCCGGCGTACGCGCCCGGTCAGGTCGCCAGAACCAACACGCTGGCGATCGTCGCCCTCGTCCTCGGCATCGTGGTACCGATCGGCGGCATCATCTGCGGGCACATCGCGCTGCGACAGATCCGCCGCACGGGGGAGCAGGGCCATGGGCTGGCGCTGGCCGGCACGATCATCGGGTACGTGCTGACGGTGCTGATCCTGCTGATCGTCGTCGCGAACATCCTGTTCTTCGTGATCCTGTTCGGCACAGCGGCGACCCACATCCCGACCGGGCTGCCGAGCGACTTCCCGAGCTGAGAGGCGCAGGTCAGGCCGCCGCGCGGTGGCAGACCACCGCGACGCGACGCTCCTCCGTCCTCGTGACGATCAGCGTCGCGTCGCCGTCACCACGCAGGCCCAGGAAGGTGCGGAAGGTCGCCGGGTCCAGGTCGACGCCGCGCTTCTTGATCTCCAGCCGTCCGATGCCGCGCTCGCGCAGTTCCTTGCGGATGCGCAGGCGGTCGAACGGCAGTACCGCGTCGACCTCGAAGCTCGTCAGGAACGGGGAGACCAGCGGTTCGTCGCCGGTCAGGTAGGCGATCCCGTCGCCGACCGGATGCGTGCCGGTGCGGCGCGCGAGCTCGCCGATCAGGCGTGCCCGGATGACCGCACCGGCCGGCTCATGCACGAACCGGGCGAGCGGACCGGTCGGCTCGTCCGGAGTGTCGTCGCCCGCGGCCAGCTCGGCGCTGCCCTCCGGCGTCACGACGAGCGCCGATCGACGGACGCCGGAGCGCCGCAGGTCGCCGAACCACAACGCGAGTTCCACCGTGTCGGGCCCGGACGACACCCACTGCGCCTCGGCGTCGGCCGGGATCTCGTCGCGGTCGTAGGCCGGGGAGAGCTTGACGCCGGTCGGCAGCCGCGCCGCGGTCTCCAGGGCGAACGCGATGGAGGGGCTGTACGTATCGGCGCCGACCCGCCGCGTGTCGTCGTGCCCGTCGGTGCGGCGGGCGGGATCCAGCCACACCGCGCCCACGCCGGTCAGGTCGGCCTCGGCCGCGTCGCCGATCCGCACATCCGCGCCGGGGAACGGCTGCAGGTTGTACGCCGCGAGCGCCGCGGTCACCGCGTCGCGCTCCACGGCCAGCACGTCCAGGTCGATCGCGGCGAACGCCATGGCGTCGCCGCCGATCCCGCAGCCGAGGTCGGCGACCCGCTCCACGCCGGCCGCGCGCATCCGCTGCGCGTGGTGCGCGGCGACGTTCAGCCGCGTCGCCTGCTCCAGCCCCGCCTGCGTGAACAGCATCCGGGCGGCGAACGGCCCGAACTTGGCTCGGGCCCTGCGGCGCAGCCGGGACTGCGTCAGGATGGTCGCGCTGGCCTCGGGCGAGAAGCCCGCCCGGCGCAGCGCCGTCGACCTGGCGAGCACATCGGACGTGGCCTGCGGCTCGGGCTCCGCGTCGATGGCGGCGAGCACCTCGGGGGTCAGCAGCACCTCCAGGTCGTGGGCATCCATCCGCACCACGCTAACGCTCCGCCACCTGGCACTCGCATTGCAGGAGTGCCAGGCCAGCCCCTAGACTCGCCCTGGCACTCGCGGGACGTGAATGCCAACAATCTATTGGCCGAGAAGCCAACGATCTACTGCCCCAGAAGAAGGAAGAGGTGGGCCACGTGGCCGTCTCCATCAAGCCGCTCGAAGACCGCATCGTCATCCAGCAGGTCGAGGCCGAGCAGACCACTGCGTCGGGCCTCGTCATCCCGGACACCGCCAAGGAGAAGCCGCAGGAGGGCGAGGTCATCGCCGTCGGCCCCGGCCGCATCGACGACAACGGCAACCGCGTGCCGATCGACGTGTCCACCGGCGACCGCGTGCTCTACTCCAAGTACGGCGGCACCGAGGTCAAGGTCGGCGGCGATGACTACCTGGTCCTCTCCGCCCGCGACGTGCTGGCGGTCGTCGTCCGCTGACAGCGATCGGGCGTTCACTACGCCGAGAACGGGCCCGCATCCAGAACAGGATGCGGGCCCGTTCGCGTCTCCGCCCCTCTGCCTGCCCTTCGTCCGCCCCTCGGTCCC
Source organism: uncultured Amnibacterium sp. (assembly GCF_964250715.1). GTDB lineage: Bacteria > Actinomycetota > Actinomycetes > Actinomycetales > Microbacteriaceae > Amnibacterium. Next base: position 118,783 of record NZ_CAXUGX010000010.1, on the reverse strand, counting down.
CACACAGCACCACAGCAGGACAGGGTCCCGACAGCAGGTCCGTGGTCGACCAGCAGCCTGCTGTCGGACCCTGGTCCTGCTCTCGCGCTCATGGTGTGGCCGGTGCGTCGCCGGCACCGCCTAGCGTGGCCGGGTGACAGACGGCGCGGCAGACGGCGTCGGGGACCGAAGCGGGGACCCGGCCGTCAGGCGGCGCAGCGGCCTGATCGCCGGGTTCGGGGCATACCTGCTCTGGGGTGCGATGCCCGTCTACTTCCTGGCCATGCGCGCCGGCGCGGTCGAGATCGTCGGGGCGCGCATTCTCTCGTCGCTCATCTTCTGCGGCCTGCTCGTGCTGCTGCTCCGGCGGGGCTCCGCCCTGCGACGGGTCCTGCGCGATCGACGGACGGTGCTCACGCTGGGCCTCGCCGGGGTGCTCATCTACGTCAACTGGCAGGTTTACGTCGCGGCGACCACCAGCGACCACGTGACGGATGCCGCGCTCGGCTACTTCATCAATCCGATCGTCACCGTGCTGCTCGGAGTGATCGTGCTGCGCGAGCGGCTGCGTCCCGGACAGTGGGCCGCGGTCGGCATCAGCCTGCTCGCGGTCGTCGTGCTCACGGCCGAGGCTCGCGCGGTCCCGTGGATCTCGCTCGTGCTCGCCGCCTCCTTCGCCCTGTACGGGCTGGTCAAGAACCGGGTCGGCAGCACGGTCGACCCGCTGTCCGGGCTGGTATTCGAGACGGCGTGGCTCGCCCCGGTCGCCGTGGTCCAACTCGTGATCGTCGGCGTCGGCGGCGGCCTCACCTGGGGCACGAGCGGGCTGCTCCCCACCCTGCTGCTGACCACCGCGGGTATCGGAACCGCGATCCCCCTGCTGCTGTTCGCCGCCTCCACCAACCGGCTGCCGCTGACCGTGGTCGGCTTCCTGCAGTACCTGACGCCCATCCTGCAGCTGGGTCTCGGCGTGCTGGTGCTGCAGGAGCCCATGCCGCCGGCCCGGCTGATCGGCTTCTCGATCGTCTGGCTCGCCCTGATCGTCCTGGTGGTGGAGTCACTGGTCGCGGGCGGCCGAATCCGGCGGTCAGCGCGCCCGCCGGTCACGGATGGCTAACGAAATTCGAGCGAGCGGCCCCCGAAACACGGTTGGAACCTGGGCTCCCTACTGTGACCACAAGCTGTGCGGCACTTCCGTGCACGCGTCTGCCATCACACGACAGAGAAGGACCTCATGTTCTCAACCCGTCGCGCCCGCCGAACGGCGCTCGTCCTTGCGATGAGCGCGGTCACGGCCGTGGCCCTCACCGCCTGTTCGGGCAGCCCGGGCAGCACCTCCTCCTCCAGCAGTGGACTCGCCCTGAAGATCGGCACGATCCTGCCGCAGACCGGCACGCTCGCCGCCCTCGGTCCGCCCGAGATCGAGGGCGTGAACCTGGCCGTCGCCGACGCGAACAAGGCCAAGGCCGGCATCACCGTGTCCGCCATCCAGAAGGACTCCGGCGACACGACCACGAACATCGCCACCCAGTCGGTGACCAGCCTGCTCTCGTCCAAGGTGAGCGCCATCGTCGGTGCGGCGTCCTCGTCGGTCTCCCTGACCGTCATCGACCAGATCACCAAGGCGAAGGTCGTGCAGTTCTCTCCGGCGAACACGTCGCCCGCCTTCTCCACGTACAAGGACAACGGGTACTACTGGCGCGACGCCCCCTCTGACGTGCTGCAGGGCCGGGTGCTCGGCCAGAAGGTGCTGAAGGACGGCGCGATCAACATCGCGATCCTCTACCAGAACGACTCCTACGGGCAGGGCCTGAACGACAACGTCAAGAAGGCGATCTCGAGCGGCGGCGGCACGGTCACCTCCGACGTGTCCTACGACCCGGCGGCGACCAACTTCGCCACCGAGGTCAGCAAGTCGCTCGCCTCCAAGCCCGACGCGTTCATCGTGATCTCCTTCACGCAGATCAAGTCGATCGTGCAGGAGATCGACAAGGCCGGCTATCCCTTCTCCAAGGTCTACGGCTCCGACGGCAACTACGGCGTCATCGATCCCAGCTTCAAGAACGTCGACATCGCGGGCATGCAGTTCACGAACCCGGGAGTCGTGGCGACGGCCGCGTTCAAGACCCGGCTGCAGGCCCAGGCGTCGGCGGACGGTGCGAAGGCGCTGACCTCGTTCAACTACGCGCCGGAGGCGTACGACGCCGTCACCCTGATCTCGCTCGCCGCGCTCGTGGGCGGAGCGACCGACGGCACGACCATCAAGAACAACCTGCAGCAGGTGTCGGAGGGCGGGACGAAGTGCACGAGCTTCGCCGCCTGCGCCAAGCTGGTCAAGGCGGGCACGAAGAACATCGACTACGACGGCCTCTCCGGTCCGATCACGTTCGATGCCAACGGCGACCCGTCGCAGGCCTACGTCACCATCTACAAGTACGCCAAGGGCAACACCAACTCCGCCACCGGCTCGGAGTTCGGTGACCTGACCAAGTAGCGGCGCACCTCGGTGCAGGGGCTCGCCCGGCTTCGGCCGGCCGGGCCCCTTCGCCGTCGCCATGCTCGAACGGATGGTGGGTCAGCCGGTCGCGCAGGTGCTCGCCACCCAGGCCAGCACGCGGCCGCGCAGGGCGGCGGAGGCAGTAGCGCGGACGATGCCCTCGCGACCGTCCGCAAGCCGAAGTCCGACCGGCAGCACGCTGCCCACCTTGTCCTCCGCGATCGCGTGCAGGTCGCACCGCGTCGGCTCGGCCGTGACGGTCACCCGTCCCGCAGCACTGAACCGACGCTGCACACGCCAGAACTCCTCGCCGCTCGAAGGCGAGAGCAGTGTCGTGGGCAGCACGGTCGTGACGGTCAGACCGTGGGCCCCATCCGGACCCGCCCGCAGGTCCAGATCCACGCGAGCCGTGCGGGTGCCGGCCACGGGGTGGAAGCCGGTGAACGCGACCGCGAGTACATCGGCGGCGGCTTGCGCGAAGCAGTCGGCCGTGCGGAGACCGGCAAGCGTCCCTGCCACGTCGGTGGCCGTGACCGTCCCCGTTCTGCCGGGTCAGCCGCACCCGCATCGGCCGGTTCGCCGCGCAGGACGCCCGGGACAGGACCGCGGGAAGGTCCACCGTGCCACCGGCCGGGATCTCGGCCGGGTCCGCGTCCTTCCACGCTGGTGCGGGCGCGTATCCGGCCTGCTCCAGGACCGCCCGGTCCAGCACGAGGGCGTGGGTGGAGCTGTTCACCACCTGCAGCTGCACGCGGTGCGGTGCGATGTCGGAGCGGTACTGCAGCACTCGCACGTGCACGCCGGTGAGGCGCTCGTCCGGCCTGGTCACGGGTGTCGAACACCCCGCCAGCCCTGCGACCGACCCAGCGGTGACCAACCCGGCGGCAACCAACCGCGCGGCGGCCTGGCCCATCACGGCCGGGCACCGGGTCACCTGCGGCGCTCCGCCTCCTGGTCGGTGGCCAGCGTGCCGAGGTACAGCTCGATCACCTTGGGGTCGTTCATCAACTCGCGGCCGCGACCCGAGTAGGCGTCCCGACCCTGGTCGAGCACGTAGCCACGGTGGCAGATCTGCAGCGCCCGCCGGGCGTTCTGCTCCACGATCAGCACGGAGACGCCCGCCCGGTTCACCCGCGCCACGTTCAGAAACGTCTCGTCCTGTCGCACCGGCGAGAGGCCGGCGCTCGGCTCGTCGAGCAGCAGCACCGAGGGGTTCATCATCAGCGCCCGCGACATCGCGACCATCTGCCGCTCCCCGCCCGAGAGCGAGCCGGCCCGCTGCTTCAGCCGCTTCTTCATCTCGGGGAAGAGGCCGAGCACCTGATCGATCTGAGTCGCGTACAGCTTGGGGCGCTGGAAGACCCCCATCTGCAGGTTCTCCTCGATCGTCAGGCTGGGGAACACGTTGTTCGTCTGCGGAACGAACCCGACGCCCTTCGCGACCAGCTTGTCGGCGCCGAGGCCGGTGATCTCCTCACCGAAGAGGGACACGGAGCCGCTGCGGATGTTCACCTGCCCGAACACCGCCTTCAGCAGCGTGGACTTGCCGGCTCCGTTCGGCCCGATGATGCCGACCAGCTCGCCCTTGCCGACCTCGACGGTGCAGCCGTTCAGGATGTTGATCCCCGGCAGATAGCCGGCTACCAGCGCGTCCGCGCGCAGCACGACGCCGTCGTCAGGCACGGGCGTCGTCCCGGTCGGCCTCGGCCTCGACCTGCGCCTCCACCTCGGCCTGCAGCGCCGCCGCCTCGTCGCCGGACAGGTCGCCGAGGTCGGTGTCGTGGTGCGACCCCAGGTACGCGTCGATGACCGCCGGATCCTGCATGACCGCGCCGGGGTAGCCCTCCGCGACGATGCGTCCCTCGGCCATCACGATCACCCAGTCGGCGATCTCGCGCACCACGTGCATGTCGTGCTCGACGAACAGCACGGTCATGCCGCCCTTCTTCAGGTCGAGCACATGGTGCAGCAGCGACTGGGTGAGGGCCGGGTTCACGCCGGCCATCGGCTCGTCGAGCATGAGCATGGTGGGCTCGCTCATCAGTGCACGGGCCATCTCCAGCAGCTTGCGCTGCCCGCCGGACAGGCTGGCCGCGAAGTCGTCGGCCTTCGTGTCGAGCTTGAACCGGGCGAGCAGGTCGAGCGCCTGCTCGGTGATCTGCTGCTCCCGCTTGCGCCACAGCGCCGGGATGATCGACCGGGCGAAGTGCTCGCCGGGCTGGTTCTGAGCACCCAGCCGCATGTTCTCCATCACCGAGAGCATGCTGAGGGCCTTGGTCAGCTGGAAGGTGCGGATCATGCCACGCCTGGCGACCTTGTAGGCGGCGACGCCCGCGATGGGCCGTCCGTCGAACGACCAGGTCCCCGCATTCGGCTTGTCGAACCCGGTCAGCAGGTTGAAGAACGTGGTCTTGCCTGCGCCGTTCGGGCCGATCAGGGCCGTGATCACGCCGCGGGGGATCTCGACGTGGGCCACATCGACCGCGTCGACGCCACCGAAGGTGCGCCGCACCCCGTCGGCCACGACGATGGGGTCGCGCTTCGCGACCCCCGGTCGTGCCGGCTCGTCCAGGATCGTCGTATCGATCGTCGCCTCAGGCAAAGAACGCCTCCCGCTTCTTGCCGACCAGGCCGCTCGGCCTGAAGATCACGATCAGCATCAGGGCCACCCCGACAATGATGAACCGGACGGGCCCCTGCTGCACCGACGAGATCGGCAGGAAGTGGTACTGCACGCCGAGCGACAGCACCCCGTCGGCCAGTGACAGCACCACCCAGAACACGATCGCGCCCACCAGCGGGCCGAAGACGGTGGTCGCGCCGCCGAGCAGGATGATCGTCAGCAGGAAGAACGTGGTCTGGGTGCCGTAATTGTCGGGCTGCAGCGACGTCGGAATGATGTTGATCACCGCGGCCAGGCCGCCGAGCACTCCGCCCAGCACCAGTGCCTGCATCTTGTAGCCGAACACGTTCTTGCCCAGGCTGCGCACGGCGTCCTCGTCCTCCCGGATGCCCTTGACGATGCGGCCCCACGGGCTGCGCATCAGCTGGCGCACGAACAGGGCGACCAGCACCACGAAGACCCAGCCGACGATGATGATCCACAGGTCGTTCTCGTCGTAGGTCAGCACGCCGAAGCCGTAGCTGCCGGGCGGGATGGGGTTCAGCGCGTCGAAGGTGGACGACGAGCCGTTGATCCCGTCCGATCCGCCGGTCACCGGGATCAGCTCGGGCGTCTTGACCGTGTAGCGGACGATCTCGGCCGCGGCGATCGTCACGATCGCCAGGTAGTCCGCGCGCAGCCGCAGGGTGGGGACGCCGAGGATCAGGGCGAAGACCACCGAGGCCGCGATCGTCAAGAGCAGCGACAGCCAGAACGGGAAGCCCAGCTTGACGGTCGAGATCGCGAACGCGTAGCCGCCGACGGCCATGAATCCGGCCTGGCCGAAATTCAGCAGGCCGGTGAAGCCGAACTGCACGGCCAGCCCCAGGGCCGCGAGGGCGTAGGCGATCGTCTGGAACGAGATGATCTGGCCGAAGGCCAGGGCGATGAAGCTGAAGTCCATATCCGTCCGTCCCTACCCGATCCGGGATCGTTTGCCGAGGATGCCTTGCGGGCGCACCAGCAGGATGAGGATCAGCACCACGAGCGCCGTGAGGTACTTGAGGTTCGCCGGCACCACCAGCGTGGAGAGGTCGGTCAGCAGCCCGATCACGAGCGATCCGATCAGGGCACCGAACGCGGTGCCGAAGCCGCCCAGCGTCACCGCGGCGAAGATCAGCAGCAGAATGCTGGAGCCGGTGTCCCAGCGCAGCGACTGGTAGTAGCTGATCAGCACGCCGGCCAGGCCGGCGAGCGCGCCGCCGCCCACCCACACCAGGCGGATGACGCGCTCCACGTCGATACCCGACGCAGCGGCGAGCGCCCGGTTGTCGGACACCGCGCGCATCGCCTTGCCGATGCGCGTCCGCAGCAGCAGGAACGCCACGAGCAGCAGCAGGACGATGCAGGTGATCGCGCTCGTGATGTCGGTCGATCGCAGGCGGATCGGACCGAGCACGACCGCCGCCGTGTTGTCGCTCGGGATGGTGAGCGAGTCGGCGCCGAAGATGAACTCGTACAGGTACCGGAGCGCGAGCGAGAGGCCGATGCTGACGATCATCAGCGGCACGAACGCGACGCCGCGGCGGCGCAGCGGCTTCCACAGCACCAGATCCTGGGCGTAGCCGAACGCGCCGCCCAGCACGGTCGCGGCCAGGATGCCGACGATGCCCGGCAGCCCGAGCACCGCCGAGAAGGCGTAGCCCATCAGGCCGCCGAAGGTGACGAGTTCACCATGGGCGAAGTTGTTGAGGCCCGTCGTGCCGTAGATCAGGGACACCCCGATGGAGGCGAGCGCCAGCAGCAGGCCGAAGATCAGCCCGGAGGCCAGCCGGGGCAGCACCAGCTCCATCAGGGTCGGCCCGCCGTCGCTGTTGCTGTTGTTGCCGGCCGCTCCGGTGGACGCGCTCGCGCCGGGCGTCGCGCCGGTACTGCCGGTCGGACCGCTCGAGCCGACGCCTGCGACCAGGATGAAGTAGGCCGGCACGCCCTGGTTGCTGTCGGAGACCACCACCTGCCGGGGGTTCGTGATCGACGGCGCCGTGCCTGCGCCGTCGGGGACCGACGAGTTGTCCAGCTGCACCTTGTAGGTGCCGGCCTTCGGCACGCCGACCAGCACCTTGCCGTCCTTGCCGGAGGTGACCGACCGGCTGAACGAGCCGAGGGACACGGTGACCTTCACGCCGGCGACGCTGCTGCGGTCGGACTGCTTGCGCACCCACACCTGGATCGACTGCGCGGCGGAGGCGGCGGATCCGCTGGGCGATGGCGTGGGCGTCGGGGTGGCAGCCACGGCGGCGGTGCCACCGAGCAGCACGAGCAGCAGGGCGACGATCAGCGCTGCGAGCATGGGCCGGGCGGCCTGGCCGCGGGGGCGGCGGCTCGTGGGCTGGTGCAAGCGGGACCTCACGGGTAGGTTCCCGGCCCTGGCGACGGCGCGGGGGAATCGAGCGGTGACGGCCGACGATATTGCCTCGGGTGTTTCAGGCGTGTATCGGTTCCACTCCGGCTCGACACCGTTGCCGAACCGATGCCCTCGTCGCCGCTACCGTGACCGTGCAGCACCATGAGGTTCGGGCCGGGAAGTCCCCGGCCGGCGACGATGTTGAGGCGGTCATGGCGAACGATCCATTCGGCTTCATCGGGCTCACCTACGACGATGTGATGCTGCTGCCCGGGCACACCGACGTGATCCCCAGCGAGGCGGACACCTCCTCGCGCCTGACCCGGCGTATCCGGCTGCACGCCCCGCTGCTCTCCTCCGCCATGGACACGGTCACCGAGTCGCGGATGGCGATCGCGATGGCACGGCAGGGCGGCCTCGGCGTCGTGCACCGCAACCTGTCGATCGGCGACCAGGCGGCGCAGGTGGACACGGTCAAGCGCAGCGAGTCCGGCATGATCACCGATCCGGTCACCACGACCGCGGATGCGACCGTCGCCGAGGTGGACCGGCTGTGCGCGCGGTTCCGGGTCAGCGGGCTGCCGGTCGTCGACGACGACGGCGTGCTGGTCGGCATCGTGACCAATCGCGACATCCGCTTCGTCTCCCCGTTCGAGCAGGAGACCACCCCGGTGCGCGACGTGATGACGCGCGCCCCGCTCGTCACCGCGCGGGTGGGCATCGACCCGAACGACGCCATCGGCCTGCTCGCGCAGCACCGCATCGAGAAGCTGCCGCTCGTGGACGACGCCGGCCGGCTGCGCGGCCTGATCACGGTGAAGGACTTCGAGAAGAGCGAGCGGTACCCGCTGGCTTCCAAGGACGCCGCCGGACGGTTGCTGGTGGGTGCGGCCATCGGCTTCTTCGGCGACGCCTGGGATCGCGCGATGGCGCTCGTGGACGCCGGAGTCGACGTGCTGGTGGTCGACACCGCCAACGGCGACAGCGCCGGCGTGCTGGACATGGTGCGGCGGCTGAAGGCCGAGCCGGCCGCCGCGCACGTGGACGTGATCGGCGGCAACATCGCCACCCGCCAGGGCGCGGAGTCGTTGATCGCCGCGGGCGCCGACGCGGTGAAGGTCGGCGTCGGACCGGGCTCGATCTGCACCACCCGCGTCGTCGCCGGCGTCGGCGTGCCACAGGTGACCGCCGTGTACGAGGCGTCGTTGGCCGCCCGCGAGGCCGACGTGCCGGTGATCGCCGACGGCGGCCTGCAGTACTCCGGCGACATCGCCAAGGCGCTCGTCGCCGGCGCCGAGACCGTCATGCTCGGCTCCCTGCTGGCGGGCACCGACGAGAGCCCCGGCGACCTCGTCTACACCGGCGGCAAGCAGTACAAGTCCTACCGCGGCATGGGTTCGCTCGGCGCGCTGCAGACCCGCGGCACCCGCACCTCGTATTCCCGTGACCGGTACTTCCAGGCGGATGTGCCGAGCGACGAGCAGTTGATCGCCGAGGGCATCGAGGGTCAGGTGCCGTATCGGGGGCCGGTCGCCACCACGGTGTACCAGCTGCTCGGCGGGCTGCGGCAGTCGATGTTCTATACCGGCTCCCGCACCATCGACGAGTTGCGCGAACGCGGCCGCTTCGTGCGTATCACCGCCGCGGGCCTGAAGGAGTCGCATCCGCACGACGTGCAGATGGTGAACGAGGCGCCCAACTACCGCCGCTGACCCGCCCGCCGCTACGCTTCCGGCCACGAGCGGACGGCGCCCGGGGTAGGGGCGACAGCGGCATGAGCGGCACGCGCACCTCGGATCGGGCGCCGTCGATCCGCGACGTGGCCCTGGCCGCGGGAGTGTCGTACCAGACCGTCTCGCGCGTGCTCAACGACCACCCGCGCATCCGTCCCTCCACCGCCGAACGCGTACACGCCGCCATCGGTCAGCTTGGGTACCGGCCCAACCGTGCCGCGCGTGCGCTCGTCACCTCGCGCAGCCACACCATCGGCGTGCTCATCACGGCGCGCTCGCTGCACGGCCCGTTCAGCAGCTTCGTCGCCATCGAGCAGGCGGCGCGCGAGCGGGGCTATGCGATCTCGGCGACGCCCAACACCTCCGAGGACGCGGACGGCATCGCGTGGGCGCTCGACGGCCTGCTCTCGCGCGGGGTCGACGGGATCGTCGCGATCGCCCCCCAGGACGCCGCGCGGGCGGTCATCCGGCGGATCGCGTCCCGGGTGCCGCTGATCGCGCTGCAGGGCGGGCCGGACGAGGCTGATTCGCTGAGCGTCGATCAGCAGGACGGCGCCCGCGCGGCGACCCGTCACCTGATCGAGCTGGGGCACCGCCGAATCCTGCACCTGCCGGGTCCGGAGGGCTGGGCGGAGGCGGCGGAGCGCCGCAAGGGGTATCTGGCCGAGATGGCGCAGCACGGCCTCGATCCACTGCTCGGCCCGGCGGCGGATTGGACGCCCGACGGCGGCTACGCGGCCGGCCGAGCCGTCCTGCCGATCGACGGCGCACGGCGCTCCGGCGACGATTTCTCCGCGGTGTTCTCCGCCAACGACGAGATGGCCATCGGGTTCGTCGCCGCCGCGCGCGAGGCGGGGATCCGCGTGCCGCAGGACCTCAGCGTGGTCGGCTTCGACGACATCCCCACCGCGCGGTACGCGACGCCGCCGTTGACCACGGTGCGGCAGGACTTCACGGGAATCGGGCGGCAGGCGATCGCCACGCTGATCGACGCCATCGACCAGGTCGAGCCCGCTGAGGCCGCGCCGGTACGGCCGTTCGAGCTGATCGTGCGCGAGAGCACCGCCGCCGCGCATCACGATCTGGTCGCGACCCGCGATCCCGGGTTGACCGCGGCCGGTGGTGCACGCGTATGATCTGCCGCGCGCCCATGTGAACGTTTCGCATACGGCGGCGGGCGGCAACAGCCGCACCGGTTGAAATCCGGGCACATCACACCCGATGTGGCAGGATCCACAGCAGCAGTACACACAAAGGAGTGCGCATGGCACAGCTCGGTTCCGGTCGGCACGAAGTCGACCGTCGCGTCGTGATGAAGGGGCTCGGCCTCGGTGCCGTGGGGCTCGCCTCGGTCCCCCTGCTCGCGGCATGTTCTCCCAGCGGTAGCGGCACCGGTGGCGGTGGCGGCAGCCTCACGTTCGGTTCGAACGCATCCGACCCGGTCCCGAAGAAGGCGATCGCGACGTTCGCTGCGGCCTTCACGAAGAAGACCAAGGACACGGTCAAGATCAACACGACCGACCACACCACGTTCCAGAACAAGATCAGCAACTACCTGCAGGGCAGCCCCGACGACGCATTCACCTGGTTCGCCGGATACCGCATGCGCTACTACGCCAACAAGGGCCTGGTCGGCGACATCAGCGACGTGTGGCAGAAGATCGGCAGCAACTTCTCCGAAGGGCTGAAGAAGGCCTCCACGGCCGACGACGGCAAGCAGTACTTCGTGCCGAACTACAACTACCCCTGGGGCATCTTCTACCGGAAGTCCGTCTGGCAGGCCAAGGGCTACGAGATCCCCGGCACGTTCGACGAACTGATCAAGCTCTGCAAGAAGATGAAGTCCGACGGCCTCATCCCGATCGCGTTCGCCGACAAGGAGTTGTGGCCCGCGCTCGGCACGTTCGACTACCTGAACCTGCGCATCAACGGCTACCAGTTCCATGTCGACCTGTGCGCGCACAAGCAGGGCTGGGACACCCCGCAGGTCAAGGAGGTGTTCGACACCTGGAAGGAGTTGCTTCCGTACCAGGATCCGAACGCTCCCGGCCAGACGTGGCAGGAAGGTGCGCAGAAGGTCGTCGAGAAGAAGGCCGGAATGCACCTGCTGGGCTCCTTCATCACGCAGCAGTTCACGGACGGCAAGGTGCTCGACGACGTCGATTTCTTCCCGTTCCCTGCAGTGAAGGTGGAGGGGACTGACGCGATCGAGGCGCCGATCGACGGGTTCATGCTGTCGAAGAAGGGCGCTTCCAACCAGGCGGCCAAGGACTTCGTGGGCTTCCTCGGCACCGGAGCGGGTCAGGAGGCGTACAACTCGGTCGACAACGCGAACATCATGACCGCCAAGGACGCCGACACGTCCAAGTACTCGGCGTTCACGAAGAAGCTCGCCGGCGTGATCGCCGACGCGAAGTCGATCGCCCAGTTCTTCGACCGTGACGCGCTGCCGGCCATGGCGAACAACGTGCTGGAGCCGGCGGTGCTGAACTTCATCAAGAGCGGCAACATCGACCTGAAGAACGTTGAGTCGCAGGCGAAGTCGCTGTACGCCCAGGAATCGTGACCGCACCACTCGTCGCGCTTGGTGGCAACGGCGCCGCGTCGGAGGTCTCCCCTCCGGCGCGGCGGCGCCGCCTGCGCCAGCTCGGCAAGCGTGACCGTCTGGTCCTCGGGATCATGGTCGGTATTCCGACGCTCATTCAGCTGGTCTTCATCTGGCTGCCGATGCTCGCGTCGATCGGGCTCTCGTTCGCGAAATGGGATGGCCTGACCTTCGGTAACATCCGCCCGGCCGGTCTGGCCAACTACAACTTCGTGTTCAATCAGACGCCCGCATTCTGGCCGGCCGTCCTGCACAACATCGCTTGGCTGGCGTTCCTGGCCATCATCGGCACGCCACTCGGGCTGCTGCTGGCGGTGCTGCTGGATCAGAAGATCCGGGGCAGCCGCTTCTACCAGACCATCTTCTTCCTGCCGGTCATGCTCTCCGTCGCCCTGATCGGCATCATCTGGGAGCTCATCTACTCCCAGGACAACGGCCTGCTCAATTACGTGCTCGGCACCGCCGGCAAGCCCGGCGCGATCGACTGGTACGGCAACTCCGACTTCAACCTCTGGGCGGCGCTGGTCGCCGCAACCTGGCGCCACGCCGGCTACATCATGATCCTGTATTTAGCCGGGCTGAAGGGCGTCGATCCCAGCATCAAGGAAGCCGCCGCCCTGGACGGGGCGAACGGTCGGCAGGCGTTCTTCCGGGTCGTCTTCCCGTCGATGGCTGCCACCAACGTCATCATCGTGGTCATCACGGTGATCGAGTCGCTGCGCGCGTTCGACATCGTGTACGTCATCAACCGGGGACAGAACGGTCTGGAACTGCTGAGCGTCTTCGTGGTGCAGTACCTCGTCGGCGAGACGCAGGTGATCGGCATCGGAGCCGCGTTCGCGGTCGTGCTGCTCGTGATCTCGCTGGTACCGATCACCTTCTACCTGACCCGGACCTTCAGCACCAAGGAGCGGTGAGCCGCATGACCAGCAGTTCGGCTACGACCACGGTCGCCAGGCGCGTCACCACCCGGGTGAGCTCGTCCACCACCACCCACATTCGCGGCGGCGGCGGCGTGGTAGCCACCTACGTGTTCCTGACGGTGATGGCGGTCCTGTGGCTGGTCCCCCTGCTGTGGTCGCTGTACACGTCGCTTCGGCCCATCGCCGATACCAACAAGTACGGGTACTTCAGCATCGGTGGCAGCTTCAGCCTCCAGAACTACATCAACGCCTGGAACCAGGGCGGCTTCCCCACCTACTTCCTCAACTCGGTGGCCATCACGATCCCGACTGTGTTGCTGACCCTGTTCTTCGCCTCGATGATGGCGTTCGCCGTCAGCCGCTTCACCTGGCGGTTCAACACGACCCTGCTGATCGCCTTCACGGCCGGCAACCTGCTGCCGCCCCAGGTGCTCGCCGCCCCACTGTTCGAGATCTTCAAGCTCATCCAGCTGCCGTACTGGCTGTCCGACTCCGGCACGCTGCTCAATCAACTGGCCGCGGTGGTCATCGCGAACACCGCGTTCCAGATCGGCTTCTGCACTTTCGTGTTGTCCAACTTCATGAAGGCCATCCCCATGGAACTGACCGAGGCGGCACGGGTCGACGGAGCCGGCGTCTGGCGTCAGTACATCTCGGTGATCATGCCGCTGACGAGGCCCGCCCTGGCCGCGCTCGGCACGCTGGAAGTCATCTTCATCTACAACGACTACTTCTGGCCGCTCATCCTGATTCAGAGCGGCAACCGGCTGCCGATCACCACGGCCGTCAACAACCTGCAGGGCGAGTTCTTGACCAACTACAACCTGCTTGCCGCGGGTGCCGTCATCATCGTGCTGCCCACGCTGATCATCTATCTCGCGCTGCAGCGGCAGTTCATCGCAGGCCTCACCCTGGGCGCCAGCAAGGGCTGACCCGCTGGTATCGCGGTCAAGGGGTGTCCGGTCTTCGGGCACCCCTTCACCGCGCGTGAGCCCGATCCCACGTCCTTGAAAGGCGCATGCCCATGTCCGGCTCTCCGACCGCACCCGAGCAGCGCTATCTGGCGAACGGCGGCGTCGGCCTGCTGATCGACCTGACCGACGGCGACCCCGTCGTCGTGCACTGGGGAGCCGACCTCGGCTCGCCGGTGCCGGACGCCGGGGCGTTCACGGACGCCGTGGCCCGCTCCAGCTTCGATGTGCCCATCCGGCCGAGCATCGCGCCCCAGTCGGCACGCGGGTGGCTGGGCCGGCCCGCAGTCCGAGGTAGCCGGGACGGTCGTGCGTTCTCTCCCCTGTTCGTGCTCGAGCAGGTTTCGGGGAGCGACGCCGATCTGCAGATGCAGCTGGTCGACGACCTGACCGGGCTGCGGCTGCAGGTGGCGCTCGAGCTCACCCCGAGCGGACTGCTGCTCAGCACCTGCACCCTGACGAACACCGGCGACACGCCCTACCTGGTCGGTGGGCTCGACACCGCGCTGCCGATCCCCGACCACGCGGTCGAGGCGCTGGACACCACCGGACGGTGGGGGCGCGAGAAGCATCCGCAGCGCCGGCGGATCGACCAGGGACTCTGGGTGCGGGGTGGTCGGCACGGGCGCACCGGGCACGACGCGACGGCGGTGCTGGCCGCCGGCACCGCGGGCTTCGACTGGGGGACGGGCGAGGTCTGGGCGGTGCACCTCGGCTGGAGCGGCGACAGCGAGACGTTTCTGGAGCGGCTGCGCAGCGGGCAGGGACTGCTGGGCGGCGGCGAGCTGCTGCAGCCGGGCGAGGTCGTGCTCGCGCCCGGGGAGTCCCTGACGACGCCGACGCTGTACGCGGCTTACTCTGCGACCGGGCTCGACGGCGTCAGCGCCCGCTTCCACGACTGGATGCGCGCCCGCCCCCAGCACCCCGTGACTCCGCGGCCGGTGGTGCTGAACACCTGGGAGGCGGTCTACTTCGACCACCGTCTGCAACCGCTGCTCGAGCTGGCCGACACCGCCGCCGAGCTCGGCGTGGAGCGCTTCGTGCTGGACGACGGCTGGTTCACCCACCGGCGTCACGACCGGGCGGGACTCGGCGACTGGACCGTCGACGCCGGGGTGTGGCCGCAGGGGCTCGGGCCGCTGATCGACCATGTGCACGGCCTCGGCATGCAGTTCGGACTGTGGGTGGAGCCCGAGATGATCAACGCCGACTCCGACCTGGCGCGGGCGCATCCCGACTGGATCTCGGGACCCGGTGGCCGCGAGCCGCTGGAGTGGCGCAATCAGCAGGTGCTCGACATCGCAAACCCCGAGGCGGCCGCGCACATCCTGGGCGCCCTCGACGCGCTGCTCACCGAGTACCGCATCGACTACTTCAAATGGGACCAGAACCGCGACCAGCCCGAGCTCGGCTCCGCGGGCCGCGCCTCCTCGCACGACCAGACGCTCGCCATCTACGCGCTGCTCGACGAGCTGCACGCCCGGCATCCCGGGCTGGAGATCGAGAGCTGCTCCTCCGGCGGCGCGCGGGTCGACCTCGGCATCCTGCAGCGCACCGAGCGACTGTGGGCGTCCGACTCCAACGACGCGCTGGAGCGCCAGACGATCCAGCGGTGGACCGAACTGCTGGTGCCGCCGGAGCTGGTGGGCGCGCACGTCGGTCCGACGGTCTCGCACACGAGCGGGCGCGTGCACGCGATCTCGTTCCGGGTGCTCACCGCGATGCTCGGATCCTTCGGCATCGAGTGGGACGTGCGCACGGCGACCGCCGACGACCGCCGCGTGCTGACCGAGGGGATCGACTTCTACAAGCGGTATCGCGGTCTGCTGCACACCGGACGGATGGTGCGGCTGGACTCGCCGGATCCCACCCTGCAGACCACCGGAGTGGTCTCGACCGACCGCTCGCAGGCGGTGTTCATCGCCGCCAGCCTGGCCAGCGGCGCCGCCGAGATCCCGCCACGCCTGCGGCTGCGGGGCCTCGATCCCGCCCGCACGTATCGGGTCGAGCTCGGCCTGCCGATCGAGCCGGGCTCGGGCAGCGAGCGCACCGCCGTGCCGTGGCCCTCGACCGGGCTGACCGCGTCGGGTGCCGCGCTGCAGCACATCGGCGTGCCGATGCCCATGCTGTTCCCCGAGCACGCGCTCGTCCTGACTGTGGAGGCCATCGCATGACCGAACCCTTCGACCTGACCGCCATCGTGGGCACGGGCGGCATCGCGCCGCGCGCCCGGTTCGCCACCGACGCCACTCTGCTCAGCTTGAACGGCGACTGGTCGTTCGCCCTGTCGCCGTCGCTCGCCGAGGCGCCGGACGGGATCGAGTCGCCCGACTTCGACGACTCCGGCTGGGGCACCATCCCCGTGCCGTCCAGCTGGCCGGTGCAGGGCCACGGCAGCCCGGCCTACACGAATGTGGTGTTCCCGTTCCCCATCGACGTGCCGTTCGTGCCCGACGAGAACCCGACGGGCGACTTCCGGCGCCGCTTCACGTGGTCGGAGTCGGACGGCGGCGCGCTGCTGCGCTTCGACGGCGTCGACGCCGCCGGGCAGGTGTGGCTGAACGGCACCCTGCTCGGCACCACGCGCGGCAGCCGCCTGCCGACGGAGTTCGACGTCTCCGACGCGCTCCGGCCGGGGGAGAACCTGCTCGTCGTCCGGGTGACGCAGTGGGCCGCCACCAGCTACCTGGAGGACCAGGACATGTGGTGGCTGCCCGGCATCTTCCGCGACGTGACCCTGCAGGCAACACCGGCGGGCGGTGTTCACGACGTGGCCGTGCACGCGGACTGGGATGTCGACCGGGGTGCCGTGCTGCGGATCGATGCGGCGACCCGCGACGGGGCGCAGGCCCAGATCGCCATCCCGGCCCTCGGTCTCGCCGCCCTGGCCCCGGGGGAGGAGCACGTGATCGCCGGGGCCGCTCCCTGGACCGCGGAGACGCCCGCGCTGACCGAGGTCGTCGTCTCGACCGCGACGGAGACGGCGACGCTGCGCGTCGGCTTCCGCACGGTGACCATCGAGGACGCGCAGATCAAGGTCAACGGCACTCGCATCCGACTCCGCGGAGTCAACCGCCACGAGTCGCATCCCGACCTGGGCCGTGCCGTGCCGCTGACGGTCGCCCGCGCCGAGATGCTGCAGATGAAGCAGTACAACGTCAACGCCATCCGCACCTCGCACTACCCGCCGCACCCAGGCGTGCTCGACCTGGCCGACGAGCTGGGCTTCTGGCTGGTCGACGAGAGCGATCTGGAAACCCACGGCTTCGAGCTGATCGGCTGGCGGGACAACCCGAGCGACGACCCCGCGTGGCGGGACGCGTACCTGGACCGCATCACCCGCACCGTGCAGCGCGACCGCAACCACGCGAGTGTGATCCTGTGGTCGCTCGGCAACGAGTCCGGCACGGGAGGCAACCTGGCCGCCGCGGCGGCGCTGTCCCACTCGCTGGATCCCAGCCGACCGGTGCATTACGAGGGGGACTACGACTGCGAGTACGTGGACGTCTGGTCGCAGATGTACCCGACGCAGTCCCATGTGGACGCGGTCGGGCGGCGTGCGGAGCAGCCGCTCGCGGACGCGGCGCTGCAGGCCCGCAGGCACGCGATGCCGCACCTGCTCTGCGAGTACGCGCACGCGATGGGCACCGGCCCGGGAGGCCTGTCGGAGTACGAGGCGAGCTTCGACACGTACGACCGCACCCAGGGCGGATTCGTGTGGGAGTGGGTGGAGCACGGCATCCGGCAGCGGACCGCCGACGGACGGGCGTACTTCGCCTATGGCGGCGACTTCGGCGAGCCGTTGCACGACGGCAATTTCGTCGCCGACGGCCTGGTCGACGCCGACCGCGTGCCGCGGCCCGGCCTGGCCGACTACAAGAAGGTCGTCGAGCCGGTCAAGCTGACGATCGCGGACGACCGCGCATCGCTCACGATCCGCAACCGCTACGACTTCGTCGATACGGCCCACCTGGCGCTGACCTGGTCCGTCCAGGGCGGTGCCGGAGGCGATCTTCCGGTGCCGGCGATCGCACCCGGTGACTCCGCGACCGTGCCGCTGTCGAGCGAGGCGGCGGCCGGAGCGCTGTTCACCGTGCGCGCCGTCCTGGCGCAGGACGCCCCCTGGGCACCGGCCGGCCACGAGATCGCCTGGGCGCAGGCCGGAAGCCTGCCCGCGGCGCCGGCCGCCGGGCCGGGCAGCGATTCCGTCGCCCCCGAGACGGCGGGCGACGTCATCACCCTGGGCCCGGGCGTCTTCGACGCGAACACCGGACATCTGACCGCGCTCGGCGCGATCGAGGTCGACGGTCCGGTGGTCACCCTGTGGCGCGCGCCGACCGACAACGACCGGGGGGTCGCACAGGACCGCCTCGATCTGCCCTCGGACGCCGAGCTCTGGCGCCGCGGCGGCCTGCACCGCCTGCGCACGCGCGTTGCCTCGATCGACGCGACCGGCGATGTGCTGCGGGTGACGACCCACGTCGGCCCCGCCGGCACCGACCACCGGGTGCAGGTCGTGCTGGAGTGGACCTCGGACGGCACCGCGCTGTCCTGCTCCGCCACGGTGACTCCGCACGGCGACTGGCCGAGTGACTGGGCGCGGGTGGGGCTCGAGTTCGCGCTGCCCTGGGCAGCGGACGGGGTGGAGTGGGACGGCCTCGGCCCCGATCAGCACTACCCCGACACGGGCCAGGCGGCGAGGCTCGGCACCTTCCGGGTCGACTCCGCACGCGACCTGCACACCGACTACGTGCTGCCCCAGGAGAACGGGTCCCGCGCGCAGGTGACCCGGCTGCGCCTCGGCGCACCGAGCTCGTCGGGTGCGGCGCTGCAGGTGTCGGGCGAGGGGTTCAGCTTCACCGGCAGCCCGTGGACCTCGGCGGAACTCGACGCCGCCTTGCACACGGTCGACCTGCCCGAGGGCCGCGCCTTCACTCGGCTGACGATCGACCTCGCCGAGCACGGCATCGGCACCGCCTCCTGCGGCCCCGGCGTGCTGGACCCGTACCGGCTGACGCCGCGCACGGTGACCGGAGTACTCCGGCTGCAGGCCAGCGCCTCCCGGTAGCGTTTGCCGCTTTTTTGTCCCGGTCAGCCGACCGCATCCGTGTGCGGTTGCGGCGCGGTGCGCATCAGGTCGTCCACCATCGCCAGGATGTCGCGCATCGCGTCGGTGCGGGCGATCAGCGCGCCGAGTCGGACCCCGGCCCGCCGCATCGAATCGTCCCCGAGCACCCGCAGCACCGCCTCGCGGATCGCCTCGGGGCCGGGCCGCTGCGTGCCCAGGTTCACTCCCACGCCCGCCCATGCGACCCTGGCGGTGACCTCCAGCTTGTCCTCCGAGGTCCCGGAGACGACCATCGGCACCCCCCACCGCAATGCGTGGTGCACCGTGGCGAACCCGCCGTTCGTCACGACTACCTTCGCGGCGGCCAGCAGGTGGTGGTACGGCAGGAACCGCGTGACCCTGACGTTCTCGGGGAGCGGCCCGCCGAACGCGTCGGCCACGACCGACGGATCCGGCCCTCCGGTCGTCGCGACGACCAGGACCGGCGAGTCGGCCAGTGCGCGGATCGTCGGCACGATCAGTTCGGTCGGGTCGTCGTTCGTGTAGGTGCCCTGGGTGACATGGACGATGGGACGCGGGTCGGAGTAGTCCCACCAGTCGGGCAGTTCGCCGACCGGTGGCGGGGGCAGCGGTCCGACGAACCGGATGCGCGGGTGCAGGCGGCGCCGGGGATATTCGAACTGCGGCACCGACATGTGCGCATAGGCGTCCGTGATGAAGGCCAGGTCGAACAGCCGCCCGGTCGGGCGGACGCCGAGGATCCGCTGCACCTCGTCGCGGAAGTCGCGCAGGGTGTGCCGCAGCACCGCGTCGGAGGCAGCGGTCAGCAGGCCGTTGCGCACACGGTTCAAGGGCCCGTCGAGCGGTGCCAGGCCGGCCCCGTACGGAGCGGTGTCGGGGCTCGACTGCGGCAGCGGGAACAGGCCGATCGACAGGACCGCGGGACGGGACTCGCGGGGGAGCAGCCCCAGCATCGAGGCGCCGAGGAACAGCGGCTCCGTGACGACGATGTCGATCTGCAGGGCGCGTACATGCTCCATCACCGCCTCGTGGTCGATCGCGACCGGATCGAGGAAGATCGCTCGAAGCGCCTGGCCCAGCTCGCGCACCCCGCCGTCCCGGCGGAGCGGCCTGACGAGGTCGGTGCCGTCGTAGGGCAGCACGAGCAGCGTCGCACCGCTCGCGGCGATCTGCGGGGCGAACTCGCGCCCGTTGAGCACCCACACGGAGTCACCACGGGCGGTCAGCGCGGTGGCGATCTGCAGCAGCGGCAGGAGGAACCCGGCGTTCCGGGAGCTCGTGATGAGGACCCGTGCCACCCGGTGCATCCTTCTCCTTCCACGGGCATGGGAGGGGGTCGCCGCGCCGCGGGCGCCGACCCGCCGGGGGCGGAGTCCTTGGGACTGAAGGCATGGAGGCGGCGTCGAAGCCGCGCGGTAGGTCTGCGTCACCCCGGCACTTCACGGAGGCGGACCACTCATCGATGCGTGCTCGCTGGAGAAGCCCATGCGCTCGGGCCCCCGGGCGGGCGCTGGATAGGGTTGCCGCGTGAGCATGGACTTCGAGATCGGGCGCGGCAAGCGTGCCCGTCGCGTCTACGCGTTCGACGATGTGGCGGTCATCCCGTCGCGACGCACCCGCGACCCGCAGGACGTCTCCATCGCCTGGGGCATCGACGCCTTCCACTTCGAGGTGCCGTTCCTCTCGGCCCCCATGGACTCGGTCAGCTCGCCGGCCACCGCGATCGCGATCGGCCGCCTCGGCGGCCTGGGCGTGCTCGGCCTGGAGGGGCTGTGGACGCGGTACGACGACCCGCAGCCGTTGCTGGAGGAGATCCGCGAGCTGCCCGCCGACCAGGTGACCCGGGGCATGCAGCGGATCTACGCGGCACCCATCCGGGCCGACCTCATCCGCCTGCGCCTGGCCGAGATCCGTGACGCGGGCGTACCGGTCGCGGCGGCGCTGTCGCCGCAGCGGACCCGGGAGTTCTCCGCGGAGGTGATCGAGGCGGGAGTCGACCTGTTCGTCATCCGCGGGACCACGGTCTCGGCGCAGCACGTCTCCAAGGCGACCGAGCCGCTGAACCTCAAGCAGTTCATCTACGAACTCGACGTGCCGGTGATCGTCGGCGGGGCCGCCACCTACACGGCCGCCCTGCACCTGATGCGCACCGGAGCCGCGGGTGTGCTGGTCGGCTTCGGCGGCGGCGCCGCGACCACCACCCGGACGGCGCTCGGCATCCATGCACCGATGGCCACGGCGGTGGCGGATGTCGCCGGTGCGCGGCGGGACTACCTGGACGAGTCCGGCGGCCGCTACGTGCACGTGATCGCCGACGGGGGCCTCGGCAACTCCGGCGACATCGTCAAGGCGCTGGCGATGGGTGCCGACGCGGTCATGCTGGGCACCACCCTGGCGCGGTCGACGGAGGCGCCGGGCGGCGGCTGGCATTGGGGAACCGAGGCCTACCACGACCAGCTGCCCCGCGGCGGCCGGGTCTGGGTCGGCCAGGCCGCGCCGCTGCAGCAGGTGCTGTTCGGCCCCGCCTCCGTCCCCGACGGCACCGTCAACTTGGCCGGCGCCCTGCGTCGCGCGATGGCGACCACCGGCTACTCCGACGTCAAGGAGTTCCAGCGCGTCGAGGTGGTGGTCGCGCCCTACCTGGGGGGCTGACCGCTCGGCCGCCCTGCCTGCCGAGAAATACAGGCGATCTCGAGTTCCGGAGCAGGTCTGCGGCGCGTCGCGCCTTCATTGCTCGGGATCGCCTGAATTCCTCGGGACACAGGCGCGCCGGCTCGATCGGCGCACGGGGTAGCCTCGCTGCCGGACGGAGGCGATGGGATGACCGCGGTGCAGCCGGATGCGCCCACCCTGGGGTCGGCGATGCTGCGCCCCCGCTCCATCGGGATGCTGCTCGTCGCGCTGGCCGTCGCGGCCCTCTTCGCCGGCCTCGGGCAGTGGCAGCTGCAGCGCGCGACCGCGACCGGCACGGTGGTGCACCGGACCACCGAGACCGTCGTCCCCCTGCAGCGGGTCGCGACTCCGCAGACCGAGCAGCGGAGCGCCTCCGTCGGTCAGTCGGTGCGCACGAGCGGCAGCTGGGTCGCCGGCGACTTCCTGGTCGTCGCGGACCGGTTGAACCGCGGCCGCGAGGGGTACTGGGTGACCGGCCACGCCGTCACCGGCGACCCGGCCGGGGCGCAGCTCGCCGTCGCTCTGGGCTGGGCGCCGGACCGCGGGGCGGCCGACGCGGCGGTCGCCGCTCTGAACCGCTCCGCTCCCACGGCCGGCGTGCTGACCGGCCGGTACATCGACAGCGACGTGCCGGCGGACACCGGCACACCCGGCGACGAGGGCAGCAGCGTGGGCGCCCGAGTCGGCGCCACTCCCACAGTCATGGCGGTGCCGCAACTGCTGAACCTGTGGCGCGGCGACACCGGGGGTCCCGTCTACAACGGCTACCTCACCCTGCGGGCGGCGCCCGCGGGACTGACGGACATCGACTCCCCGCCGCCGTCGCAGCAGGTGGAGCTCAACCTGCTGAACCTGTTCTACGCCGCCGAGTGGGCCCTGTTCGCCCTGGTCGCCTTCTACGTCTGGTACCGGCTGGTGCGCGACCGGTGGGAGTTGGAGCTGACGGCGGAGGACGAGGAGCCGGAGTCGGAGCCGGAGCCGGAGCTGGCTGCCCTGCAGCCGGACGGCGCGCAGCCGGACGCTCAGCAGCAGCGCCGACAGGACCAGGCGCGCTCGCCGGTCTGAACGCCCCGGGATCGCCGGTCTGATCCGCCGCGCGGCGCCCGAGTTGGCGGCGCGTACCATCGCAGCCATGGCGCGCGTGCCCCCGATCCGGGACTTTCCGACGATCCGGCGCAGCCTCACCTTCTACCGCGTCTTCGCCTACGCGACAGGCGTGGCCCTGCTGGTGCTGTGCCTGGAGATCGTCGTCAAATACCTGCTCGGGTATGAACTGCAGGCGTTCGGCCCCGGGGCGCCGCTGCAACTGGTGCCGCGGGACCGGGTGCAGGGCGTCAACCTCTCCGCGGTGGTGCAGTTCGTGCACGGCTACCTGTACTTGACCTACCTCGTCAGCGACTTCGTGCTGATCACCGTGATGCGGTATCCGATCACGCGCTTCCTGGTGATCGCGGCGGGCGGCGTGATCCCGCTGCTGTCGTTCTTCACCGAGCGGCGCGTGCGCCGCGAGATCACCGCGTACCTCGACCAGCGCGAGGCGGCGGCCCGGGACCGGGTGGCGGCCCAGCCCTTCCGCGCGGCTCGCTCCGGACCCGCCTAGGACACCCGGTCGGGACTCGCACCTCCGGGCGCCCGCAGGTGCGAGTCCCGAAGCGGTGTGGCAGCGGCCGGCGGCGCCTGGTCCGTCGAGCGCACGGGTGTCGGGGGCGCTCATAGACTTTCGGCGTGCAGCCGGCGCCCCGCGAGTCCCTACCCGCGAATGCTGCCGGGTCGGGGTCCGGCGAGGCGAATCCGGTGCTCGTGATCGACTTCGGCGCCCAGTACGCCCAACTGATCGCCCGGCGCGTGAGGGAGGCGAACGTCTACTCCGAGATCGTGCCGCACACGGTCACGGCCGACGAGATCCGCGCGCGCAATCCGGCAGGCATCGTGCTCTCCGGCGGGCCGTCCAGCGTGTACGAGCCGGGCTCGCCGGGACTCGATCCCGGCATCCTCGAGCTCGGGGTGCCGGTGCTCGGCATCTGCTACGGCTTCCAGGTGATGGCGCAGCAGCTGGGCGGCACCGTCGCGCGAACAGGTCAGCGCGAATACGGCTCCACGGCGGTCCGCATCGCCGACGCCCCAACCGGCGGAGGGAGCCTGCTCGACGGCGGGCCGCGGGCGCAGACCGTCTGGATGAGTCACGGCGACTCGGTGTCGTCGGCGCCGGAGGGGTTCGAGGTGCTCGCCAGCAGCTCCGCGACTCCTGTCGCGGCCTTCGCCAGCGTGCAGCGGCGGTTGTACGGGGTGCAGTGGCACCCCGAGGTGAAGCACAGCGATTACGGCCAGCGGGTGCTGGAGAACTTTCTGCACGACGCCGCCGGCATCGCTCCGGAGTGGAACAGCGGCAACGTGATCGCCGAGCAGGTGGAGCGCATCCGTGCCCAGGTGGGCGATGCGCGGGTGATCTGCGGCCTCTCCGGCGGCGTCGATTCGGCGGTCGCCGCGGCGCTGGTGCAGCGGGCCGTCGGCGACCGGCTCACCTGCGTCTTCGTGGATCACGGTCTGCTGCGGCAGGACGAGGCGCAGCAGGTCGAGCAGGACTATGTTGCGGCGACCGGGGTGCGGCTGGTGGTCGTCGACGAGAGCGAGCGCTTCCTGGACGCACTCGACGGCGTCAGCGACCCGGAGCAGAAGCGCAAGATCATCGGCCGCGAGTTCATCCGCGCCTTCGAGCGCGCGGCGGCGGGTGTCGTCGCCGAGGCGGCGGACGACGGCGCAGCGGTGCGGTTCCTGGTGCAGGGCACGCTCTATCCGGATGTCGTGGAGTCCGGCGGAGGTAGCGGCACCGCGACCATCAAGAGCCACCACAATGTCGGCGGGCTGCCCGAGGACCTGGACTTCGAGCTGGTGGAGCCGCTCCGGGCCCTGTTCAAGGACGAGGTGCGGGCCATCGGGCGGCAGCTGGGACTGCCCGAGGTGATCGTCGGGCGGCAGCCGTTTCCCGGCCCCGGCCTCGGTATCCGCATCGTCGGTGCCGTCACGGCCGAGCGTCTGGCGACCCTGCGGCGGGCCGATGCGATCGTTCGCGAGGAGTTGAGCGGCGCGGGTCTGGACGCGGACATCTGGCAGTGCCCGGTGGTGCTGCTGGCCGACGTGCGCTCGGTGGGGGTGCAGGGCGACGGTCGCACGTACGGGCACCCCGTCGTGCTGCGGCCGGTCTCCAGCGAGGATGCGATGACCGCGGATTGGACGCGCGTGCCCTACGACCTGCTCGCCCGAATCTCGGGCCGCATCACCAACGAGGTGGCGGGCGTCAACCGGGTGGTCCTGGACGTCACGTCCAAACCCCCGGGCACGATCGAATGGGAGTGACGAGAACCCACCCCAGCTACGGAGATCCGGAGCGACACGCCGCGTTCGTGCCGAATCGTCCGTAGTGACGGAGGTCGCTCCGTAGTTGTGGTGGATGTCCGTACTTGGGGTGGGGTGCGAAAGGGAGCAGACGACGATGGCGGCCACCACCCGAAGGTGATGACCGCCATCGTGTGCGTGAAGGTCAGCGGCGGTTCAGGATCGCGAAGATGCGCAGGAACTCGACGTACAGCCAGACGATCGTCACCATCAGGCCGAACGCGCCGGTCCAGCCGTACTTGGCGGGCAGTCCGCGGCGGACGCCCTGCTGGATCTGATCGAAGTCGAGCACCAGCGAGTAGGCGGCCAGGACCACCGCGAGCAGGCCGACGATCAGCCCGAGCGGGATCCCGAAGAGGGTGACGCTGCTCGAGATACCGAAGGCCGAGTTCGTGCCGCCGAAGAGCTGGATGCCCAGCTCGACCAGCCGGAAGACGGAGTAGGCGATGATCGCGATCATGAAGATCTTCGTCGCGCGGGCGGAGGCGCGGATCTTGCCGCTGGCGAACAGCGCCAGCGTGACGGCGACGGTGACCAGGGTGGCGACCACCGCCTGGATGGCGACGCCCGGGTAGAGCCGCTCGAAGATCGCGGTGATGCCGCCGACGAACAGACCCTCGAGCGCCGCGTAGGCGACGATGAGCGGCACGGACGGCTCACGCTTGAACGTGTTCACCAAGGCGAGCACGAAGCCCCCGATCGCACCGACGATCGCGAGCGCCGGAACCATCCAGCCGACCACGCCGGTCACGAGCAGTACCGCGAACAGCGCGACGGTCTTGACCGCGGTGTCCTGGTAGGTCATGCGACCGAGGTCCGCCGGGTCGGCGGCGGGGCGGTTGTAGAGGTCTTCCAGCGAGGCGGCCGTGACGGTGCTGTTGCGCCGGAAGGCCGGGTTGTTGGAGAGGGCGGGGTTCGCCATTGTTCCTGTTCCTTGTCGAGGGGCGGATCCGGCTCGTGCCGATCCTGAACTGACGAATCTAGGGTGCGAGACCCCGGGTCCGTCATCGACCACGTTATGGGTTCGGCAAGGATCCGGCGAGCGGGTCCGCCCAGGGCGTACCGACATCACCGGGCGCCGCACACACCCGGTTCACCGGAGCGTCACTTCGGGTTCCTACCGTGATTGCGTGTCCGCTCCGCTCGTCATCGGCCATCGCGGCGCTCCCGGCTACCGGCCGGAGCACACCCGGGCCGCGTTCGAGCTGGCGATCGCTCAGGGCGCCGACGCGGTGGAGGTCGACGTGGTGCCGACGCGGGACGGCCAGCTGGTCGTCCGGCACGATGCGGGCCTCGCCGGCACGACCGACGTGGCGGCCCATCCGCAGTTCGCGGACCGCCGAACCGTGCGCACCGTGGACGGCAAGCGCGTTCGCGACTGGTTCGCCGACGACCTCGACTGGGCGGAGCTGCAGCAGTTGCGCGCCCGCGAGCGCCTGCCCCGTCTGCGCCCGGGCAGCGCCGCCCACGACGGCGAGGAGGGCATCCTGCGGTTGGCCGACGTGCTGCGGATCGCTCGGGACGGCGGCGTGCGCACCGTGGTGGAGTTGAAGCACGCGACCGCGTTCGCCGAGCGCGGCCTGCCGCTCGACGAGCTGCTCGCTGCGGAGGTGCCGCCGGGCGACCGCGGCGACACCATCGTGGAGAGCTTCGAGCAGCAGGTGCTGCGCGACCTGGCGAGGCGCGGCTGGTCCGCGCCGCTGATCTCCCTGATGAAGGCGTGGGGCACGCCGCCCGACAGCGAGACGACCTACCGGGACCAGCGGCGGGACCTGGCCGGGTTCGCCGGGTTCGCGGGGCTGAGCGTGCACACCTCGCTCGCGCGGCGCTCCCTCGTCGAGCGTGCCGGCGCTCACGGGCTCGACGTCTGGGTCTGGACGCTGCGTCCCGAGAACGCATTCCTGCCGCCGCGCCACTGGTCGGTGGGCGGTCCGGCGACACATGGGAACTACGCACGGCACTGGCGCGAGATCGCCGTCAGCGGTGTGGCGGGGGTCTTCACGGACCATCCGGACCTGGCTCGGGCGGCCTTCGCGTCGACGCCCTCCCGTGTCTGACCCCCCGCTTACACTGCCGCTGTGGTTCAGACCGTGCAGCCCTCCTCGGCGCTGCTCACGGGGCTCAACCCGCAGCAGCGCGAGGCCGTGCTGTACCGGGGCAACGCCCTGCTGATCGTCGCGGGTGCCGGCTCCGGCAAGACCCGCGTGCTGACGCACCGCATCGCCAGCCTGATCGAGACGCGCGAGGCGTGGCCCAGCCAGGTGCTGGCGATCACCTTCACCAACAAGGCCGCCCGCGAGATGCGCGAGCGAGTGCAGGCGCTGGTCGGCGGCAAGGCCGAGAGCATGTGGATCAGCACCTTCCACTCCGCGTGCGTGCGCATCCTGCGCCGCGAGGCCGAAGCGTTCGGGTACGCCAAGAGCTTCACCATCTACGACGCGGGCGACAGCCGGGCGCTCGTCAAGCGCATCATCAAGGAACTGCAGGCCGACGTGTTCGGCTTCTCGGTGCCCAGCGCCCTTGCCCGCATCTCGCGGCTCAAGAACGAGCTCGTCGATGCCGACACCTTCGCGCGCGAGGCCAACCTGGCAGATCCGAAGGAGGAGATGTTCCTCCAGATCTTCCGCCAGTACACGCGCACGCTGCAGGCGGCCAGCGCGTTCGACTTCGACGACCTGATCGGCCAGACCGTCTACCTGTTCCGGGCGTTCCCGCACATCGCCGAGCTGTACCAGCGGCGGTTCCGCCACATCCTGGTCGACGAGTACCAGGACACGAATCACGCGCAGTACGCCCTCATCCGCGAGCTCACCAAGGCACCGGCCGGCAGCGGCGCTACTGGGATGGGCGCCGGTGGGACGAGCACCGACGGGATCGGCCCGGCCGCACTCACCGTCGTGGGCGACTCCGACCAGTCCATCTACGCGTTCCGTGGCGCGGACATCCGCAACATCGTCGAGTTCGAGCACGACTTCCCCGACGCCCGGGTGGTCAAGCTGGAGCAGAACTATCGCTCCACGCAGACCATCCTCGATGCGGCGAACGCGGTGATCGCCAATAACTTCGACCGCATCGCCAAGAACCTGTTCACCACCGGCGGTCCCGGAGCCAAGATCACGGGCTTCACCGGGTACTCGGGCCACGACGAGGCGCAGTTCGTCGCCGACGAGGTGGAGCAGCTGCACCGGGACGGCACGCAGTACCGCGACATCGCGGTCTTCTACCGAACCAACGCGCAGACCCGGGCGCTGGAGGACATCTTCATCCGCAGCGCCGTGCCGTACCGCATCCTGGGCGGCACCAAGTTCTACGAGCGGGCCGAGATCAAGGATGCGTTCGCCTACCTGATCGCCGTCGCCAACCCGGCCGACTCGCTCGCGGTGCGGCGCATCCTGAACACGCCGCGGCGGGGCATCGGGCCGGCCACCGAGACGCAGATCGCCGGCTACGCCGACGACCACGGCATCACCTTCCGCGACGCGCTGCGTCATGCGGACGAGCTGGGGCTGGGGCCCAAGGTGACCGGCGCGATCACCGAGCTGTCCGAACTGCTCGACGCGGCTACCGTGCTCACGGTGCCGCCCGCGCAGGACGCGGCTCCGATTCCGGTGTTCGACGTGCTGGCGCTGCTGCTGCAGAAGAGCGGCTACGTCGACGCGCTGCGGGCCAGCCGCGACCCGCAGGACGAGGCGCGGCTGGAGAACATCGAGGAGCTGCTGGCGGTCACCAAGGAGTTCCAGCGCGACAATCCCGACGGGCTGCTGATCGACTTTCTGACCGAGGTGTCGCTGGTCGCGGCCGTCGACGAGTTGGACGATGCCAGCGGCACCGTGTCCCTGATGACGCTGCACACGGCCAAGGGGCTGGAGTTCGACGCGGTGTTCGTGACGGGCATCGAGGAGGAGCTGCTGCCGCACCGCATGTCGGCGAACGAGCCCGGCGGCCCGGCCGAGGAGCGGCGCCTCTTCTATGTCGGCATCACGCGGGCGCGCAAGCGGCTGTTCCTCTCCCTGGCGATGACCCGGTCCAGCTATGGCGACACCTCCGTCTCGTCGCCCAGCCGGTTCCTGGCCGAGGTGCCGGCGGAGTTGATCGACTGGAAGCAGTCGCCCGGCATGGCCGGACCCGGGGCGGCGGCGCCCCGGCGGGCGGTCGGCAGCCTCTCCTTCAGCGGCGGCCGAGGGGCTGCTGCGGACGGGGCGTCGGCCAAGCCGAAGGCCGAGTGGGCCAACCGCGTCACCGCGCAGGTGCGCGACAACGGCGACCTCGAACTGGCGATCGGCGACCGCATCCGGCACGTCGACTTCGGCGAGGGCCGCGTGCAGGCGGTCACGGGCGTCGCGGCCAAGCGCATCGCCGACGTGCTCTTCGAGAGCGCCGGGCGCAAGCGGCTGCTGATCAAGATCGCGCCCATCGAGAAGCTCTGATGCTCGATCGCCGAGTGAGCGCCGAGCTCCGCCCCTTCGCCGATTCGGACGAGGAGCAGGTAGTGGCGCTCTGGCACGCGTGCGGCCTCGTCCGGCCGTGGAACGACCCGCACCGCGACATCGCCCGCAAACGCCTGGTGCAGCCGGAGCTGTTCCTGGTCGCCGACGACGGCGCCGTCGCCGCGACCGCGATGGCCGGCTACGACGGGCACCGGGGCTGGGTTTATTACGTCGCCGTTCGGTCCGACCTGCGGGGGTGCGGACTGGGGCGACGCATGATGGCCGAGGTGGAAGTGCGGCTGCTCGCGCTCGGGTGCCCGAAGGTGAACGTGCAGATCCGCTCCGGCAACGAGCCCGTGACCGCGTTCTACGACCGGCTGGGCTACGCGCCCGATGGAGCGTCGGGCCTCGGCAAGCGGCTGATCCCAGACGGGTAGGCGCTGACGGGTAGGCGCTGAAGGGTAGGCGCTGAAGGGTAGGCCCTGACGGGTAGTCACACACGGCTAGGCACAGACGGGTCATCGCCCCACATGCGGCGGAGGGCGTCCAGCGGCGCGGGGCTAGGCTCGGCGGCGGCTTTCGACCCGTCAGGAGCGCCACATGGATCTGTACGAGTACCAGGCCCGCGACCTGTTCGAGCGGTACGGGGTTCCCGTGCTCGCGGGCATCGTGGCGGACACGCCGGACGAGGTGCGCGCTGCAGCGGAGCGGCTCGGCGGCACGGTCGTCGTCAAGGCGCAGGTGAAGGTCGGCGGCCGTGGCAAGGCCGGCGGCGTCAAGGTCGCGCACGGTCCCGACGAGGCGGTCGCCGCGGCGCAGCAGATCCTGGGCCTCGACATCAAGGGGCACACGGTGCACCGGGTGATGGTGGCCGCGGGTGCCCGGATCGACCGCGAGTTCTACTTCTCCGTGCTGCTCGACCGCGCCAACCGCTCCTACCTCTCCCTCGCCTCCTACGAGGGTGGGATGGAGATCGAGGAGCTGGCCGTCGAGCGGCCGGAGGCACTGGCCCGCATCGAGGTCGACCCGATCGCGGGCATCGACGCCGAGACTGCCACGTCGATCGCTCGCGCCGCCAAGTTCCCGGAGGAGCTCGTCGACGGCGTCGCCGTGGTGATCGAACGGCTGTGGACCGTCTACCGCGACGAGGACGCCACGCTCGTGGAGGTCAATCCGCTGGTGCTGACCGAGTCCGGCGAGATCGTCGCCCTCGACGGCAAGGTCTCCCTGGACGAGAACGCCGACTTCCGGCACCCGGAGCACGCCGACCTGGTCGATGCGGCCGAGTCCGATCCGCTCGAGGCGAAGGCGAAGGCCAGCAACCTGAACTACGTCAAGCTGGACGGCCAGGTGGGCGTGATCGGCAACGGCGCCGGCCTGGTCATGTCGACGCTCGACGTGGTCAGCCAGGCGGGGGAGCGGCACGGCGGGGTGAAGCCGGCCAACTTCCTGGACATCGGCGGCGGCGCGTCCGCCGAGGTGATGGCTGCGGGCCTCGACGTGATCCTGTCCGATCCGCAGGTGAAGAGCGTGTTCGTCAACGTCTTCGGCGGCATCACCGCGTGCGACGCGGTCGCCAACGGCATCGTCGGCGCACTGGGGACGCTGGGCGACAGTGCCAGCAAGCCCCTGGTCGTGCGGCTGGACGGCAACAACGTGGAGGAGGGCCGCCGCATCCTGGCCGATGCCGCCCATCCGCTCGTCACCGTCGTGGACACCATGGACGCCGCCGCCGACCGCGCCGCCGAGCTGGCCGCGGCCTGACGGCCGACCCGCGCCGCCTCGCTCCCCAGCCTTCAACCGAACGGACACCTGTCATGTCGATCCTGCTGGACGCCGACTCGAAGATCATCGTGCAGGGCCTCACCGGCTCGGAGGGCACCAAGCACGCCACCCGCATGCTCGCCTCCGGCGCCCAGGTGGTGGGCGGCGTCAACCCGCGCAAGGCCGGGACGACCGTGCAGATCGGCGACGCCACCCTGCCGATCTTCGGCACCGTCGCGGAGGCGATGATCGAGACCGGCGCCGACGTGTCCGTCATCTTCGTGCCGCCGGCATTCGCCAAGGCCGCGGTCGTCGAGGCGGTGGAGGCGGCCATCCCGCTGGCCGTGGTCATCACTGAGGGCATCCCCGTGAAGGACTCCGCGGAGTTCTGGGCGCTCGCCAAGTCGAAGGGCGGGGCGACCCGCATCATCGGCCCCAACTGCCCCGGCGTGATCAGCCCCGGCAAGTCGAACGCCGGCATCATCCCGGCGACGATCGCCGGCCCCGGCCCGATCGGTCTCGTCTCCAAGTCGGGCACCCTGACCTACCAGATGATGTACGAGCTGGCCGACATCGGCATTTCGACGGCGGTCGGCATCGGCGGCGACCCGATCATCGGTACCACCCATATCGACGCGCTGCGGGCGTTCGAGGCGGACCCCGACACGAAGGCGATCGTGATGATCGGCGAGATCGGCGGCGACGCCGAGGAGCGCGCCGCGGACTTCATCCGCTCCAACGTCTCCAAGCCGGTCGTCGCGTACGTCGCCGGGTTCACGGCGCCCGAGGGGAAGACCATGGGCCACGCCGGCGCCATCGTCTCCGGTTCCGCCGGCACCGCGCAGGCCAAGAAGGAGGCCCTGGAGGCCGCCGGAGTCAAGGTGGGCCGCACGCCGAGCGAGACCGCCGCCCTGATGCGCGAGGTCTTCGCCGCCTGACCCCGCCGCTCACCGCCCGGGCCCGGCCGGCCCGAGCTGCGGGTGCGTCGAACCCGGGACCCCGGCCTCCGCCAGGCGCTCGACATTCCAAACAGGACCAAGCAGGACAGCAGGACAGGGTCCCGACAGCAGGTCGGTGGTCGACCAGGAGCCTGCTGTTTGGACCTGGTCCTGCTGACGGGACGGCGCCGGAGGCGACGGAGTCGGAGTGGGAGGCGCGAGCCCGGCGCCGGGCGGCCTACCGTCGGGGGCATCACCGAGACCACCGCTTCGACGAGGGCGACCGGGGCGGACCACGTGCCCGGAGCCGACAGCGCGACGCGGCCGAGCAGCGCGCAGCGCGTCGGCCGGGGCACCGCGCTGCTCGTCGGCGTGCTCGACGCGGCCCTGACCTTACTGGTGCCCGTGGCCGTGCTGGTGGTCGTCGCGCTGCTGGTCTGGGCCGTGGATGCCGGTGCCCGGCCGGGCTGGACGGGGTACTACTCGGCCGCCGCCGACCTGTGGTTCGTGGGCCACGGCGTCGACATCGCGTTCCGGCCGCCCGGAGTCGCCCCGTTCACCGTCACGATCGCGGCGCTCGGACCGGCGCTCGTCACGGTGCTGGCCGGCCTGCGCGCCGGTCGACGAGCCCGCCGCACGGTCGCACCGGGTGGCGTCGTGCTGGTGGGCACCGCGACCGTCGCATCCCTCGCCGCGCTGCTGCTGCTGACCGCGTCCCGGCCGATCGCCGCGCCGGACCCCGTGCAGGCGATCGCGCTGCCGGCGATCCTGTACGCCGCGGCCGCACTGCCGGGTGCGCTGCTCGGGCGAGGCGCCCTCCGTCCCGAAGGGGCGCTCGCGGATGCGGTGCGCCTGGGGCTCGGAGCCGCGACGGCGGTCGTGGCCGCCGCCGCGCTCGCGGTCGCGGTGCTGCTGATCGGTTCGCTGCCCGCGGTCGTCTCGCTGTTCGAGTCCGTGCACGCCGGCGCCACCGGCGGCCTCGCCCTGACCGCCGTCCAGCTGGCGCTGCTGCCCACGACGGTGGTCTGGGCGGTCGCCTTCCTGGTCGGTCCGGGCTTCGCACTGGGCGCCGGCTCCTCCATCGGTCCGCTGGGCACCCATCTTGGGCCGGTGCCGTCGCTGCCCATCCTCGGGGCGCTGCCGACCGGCTCGGCGCCGATCGATCTGGCCGTCGTGCTCGTGCCGATCGTCGCCGGCTTCGTCGTCGGAGTGCTGACCGCGCGACGCTCCGAACGGCCCCTGCCCGGCCTGCGACTGCTCGGCATCGGCCTGCTCGGCGGCCTGGTCGGCGGCGCCCTGCTCGCGCTGCTCGCTGCTGCGGCGTCGGGCGCGATGGGGCCCGGCCGGCTCGCCGTCGCCGGGCCGGATGCGCTGCTCGTCGGCTGCGTCGCGGCGCTCGAGATCGCGATCCCCGCCGTGCTCGGTCTCGTCACGGGGATGCGCGGCCGCGCGGCGACCCCCGGCGACGTCACCTGGCGGATGGACCAGCAGCCCTAGACGAGCGGATGGAGATCGAGTAGGCGCAGGGCGAGCAGGCAGAAGGGAGTGAACGCGGCCGAGCAGGCGGAGGGACGACCCCGCTCGTTAGGCTGCTGGCCGTGCTGCGCGTCGTCGTCCTGATCTCGGGCGGCGGCTCCAACCTGCGGGCCCTGCTGCAGCGCTGCGACGACCCGGCGTTCCCGGCGCACGTGGTGGCGGTCGGCGCCGATCGGGAGGCGGACGGCCTGGTGCACGCCGACGAGTTCGGCGTGCCCACCTTTCTGACCCTCTACCCGAGGTATCCCGACCGCGACGCGTGGGGAACCGCCCTGCTGACGGCAGTGCGCATCTGGGAACCCGACCTGGTCGTGCTGTCCGGCTTCATGCGGCTGCTGCCGGCCGCGGTGGTCGACGCGCTTGCCCCACGGCTGATCAACACCCACCCGGCCTATCTGCCGGAGTTCCCTGGAGCCCACGCCGTGCGCGACGCCCTGGCGGCGGAAGCGACGAGCACCGGCGCCAGCGTCATCGTCGTCGACCACGGCGTCGACACGGGCCCGATCCTGGCCCGGGAGCGCGTCGACGTGCACCCGGACGACACGGAGGCGAGTTTGCACGACCGCATCAAGCAGGTGGAGCGGCGTCTGCTGGCCGACGTGCTGGCCGGCATCGCGCAGGGCCGGATCGACCCCGCCACGGCGGCAGCGGCATGAGCGGCGGCATGAGTGCTGGCGAGCGCGACCGGATTCCGGTCCGGCGAGCGCTGCTGAGCGTCAGCGACAAGGCCGGCCTCGTCGAGCTGGGCGCGGCACTGACGGCGGAGGGCGTCGAGCTGGTCTCCACCGGTTCCACGGCGGCCGCCCTGCGCGATGCCGGCCTGCCCGTCACCGAGGTGGCCGAGGTCACCGGGTTCCCGGAGTCGCTGGATGGGCGCGTGAAGACCCTGCACCCCGCCGTACATGCGGGCCTACTGGCCGACCTGCGCCGGCCGGCGCACCGCGCGCAGCTGGACGAGTTGCACATCGCACCCTTTGAACTGGCGGTCTCCAGCCTGTACCCCTTCGAGCAGGCCGTCGCGAGCGGCGCGGCCGAGCCCGCGGTGATCGAGCAGATCGACATCGGCGGACCCGCCCTGGTGCGGTCGGCGGCGAAGAACCACGCGAACGTCGCCATCGTGGTCGAGCCCGGCCAATATGCGGAGGTGGTGCAGGCGGTCCGCGACGGCGGGACGACGCCGGCGCTCCGCCGCCGCCTGGCCGCAGCCGCCTTTGCCCGCATCGCCCAGTACGACGCGGCGGTCGCCGACTGGTTCCGGCGCGACGGCGATCCCGACCCCGATCCCGACCCCGATCCCGACCCCGACCCCGACCCCGACCCCGATCCCGACCCCGTAGCCGAGGTCGCCGGCTCCTACCGCTTCGACGCGACCCCACTGCGGTACGGCGAGAACGCGCACCAGGCGGCGTCACTCCTCCGGCCTGCCGGGCTGACCGTCCCCGGCCGGCCCGGCCTCGCTCAGGCGCAACAGCTGCACGGCCGCGAGATGAGCTACAACAACTACGTCGACGCAGACGCCGCGATCCGGGCCGTGTTCGACTTCGCCGAACCGGCCGTGGCGATCATCAAGCACGCCAACCCCTGCGGGATCGCGGTCGCCGGAGCGAACGCCCCCGACCCGATCGCCGCGGCCCACCGCAAGGCCAACGACTGCGATCCAGTGTCCGCCTTCGGCGGCGTCATCGCCGCGAACCGCGCGGTCACCCTCGGCATGGCCGAGGCCGTCGCGCAGATCTTCACCGAGGTGATCGTCGCCCCGGACTATGAGCCGGCGGCGCTCCTGGTGCTCGCCGGACGCAAGAACCTGCGCATCCTGCGGCTGCCGGAGGGATTCGCGCTGCCCGAGCAGGAGTTCAAGCAGGTCTCCGGCGGTGTGCTCGTGCAGCAGCCCGACCGCTTCACCGGGTTCGATCCGCACGCCTGGCGGCAGGTCACCGGCGACAGCGTGGACGAGTCGACGAAGGCCGACCTGACGTTCGCCTGGCGAGCCTGTCGCTCGGTGAAGTCGAACGCGATCCTGCTCGCCGCGAAGGGGGCCAGCGTCGGCATCGGCATGGGCCAGGTGAACCGGGTGGACTCCTGCCACCTGGCGGTCGGCCGCGCGGGGGAGCGGGCTGCCGGCTCCGTCGCCGCCTCCGACGCCTACTTCCCGTTCGCCGACGGCGCGGAGGTGCTGCTGCGCGCCGGCGTGCGGGCCATCGTGCAGCCCGGCGGCTCGGTGCGCGACGACGAGGTGATCGCGGCCGTGACCGCAGCGGGCGTCCCGATGTTCTTCACCGGGGAGCGCCACTTCTTCCACTGAGCGCCGGCTTGGCGCGAGTCGAGCGGAGGCAGGCCTGCGCGTTGCGGGGTCGGTATTTCGCGACGTAAGCTGGAGGGCTGTCGCGGCGGGTCCGTGGCAGCTGGCCGTACGCCTTCGCGTGCCGCCGCGACGGACAGGAGGTCGGCCAATGTCGAACATCGCGATCGACGCCGTGACGCTGCTCCCGACCGGCATCATCCCCGTCGCCAGCACCCGTGCCCGTGACGGTGCACGCGTGCCGTACGTTCCCGGGCCGCTCGTGCCCGGTCGCGCCGCCTGACTGGCGCACCAGCAGCACCGCTCCGCCCCACCGCCGCATCGTCGCGCCGCCGTTCGACTCGACCGCCGTTCACCTTCTGGCCCGGCGCGATCCCGTCGGCGCCCCATCACGTCCGCAGCACGCGCAGCCTGCGAGGAAACCTCATGACCAGTCCAGACAGTCCCTCAACAACGGGGCAACCGCGCGCCCGGCAACCCTCCGCCGGCCAGCCGACCACGCTGCAGGCGATGCGGCGCCTCGTCGTCTTCGCCCGTCCCGCCGCACCGTCCATCCTGCTCGGCATCCTCGTCGCGCTCGGCGCCGCCATCGTCTCGCTCGCCATTCCTCAGGTGCTCGAGCGACTCGTCGACGGCCCGCTGAAGAACGGCGACCCCTCCGCGGTCCCCGGCGCGGTGCTGCTGGTCGCGGTGCTCGGCATCCTCGAGGCCGTGCTGATCGCCCTCCGCCGCCTGTCCGTGGTCGGCCCCGCGACGAACGTGGAGGCCGCGATCCGCCGCGCCCTGTACGCCAAGCTGCAGGACCTGCCGGTCGCCTTCCACGACCGGTGGCCGAGCGGGCAGCTGCTGTCGCGGTCGATGAGCGACCTCAGCCTGATCCGGCGCTTCATCGCGTTCGGGTTCGTCTACCTGGTCGTGAACGTGCTGACCGTGATCATCGGATTCGTTCTGCTGCTCAGCATGAACCCGGTGCTCGCCCTGGTGTTCATCGTGTGCTCCATCCCGCTCTGGATCAACGGGTTCCGCTTCGAGCGCCGCTACCACGTGGTCGCGCGGCGCAGCCAGGACCAGCAGGGCGACCTGGCGACCCTGGTCGAGGAGTCGGTGCACGGCATCCGCGTGCTGAAGGCCTTCGGGCGCGGCCGGCACGCCCTCTCGAACTTCGCGGCCCGAGCGGAGGAGTTGCGCGGCACGGAGATCGAGAAGGCGCAGGCGCTCGCGGGCATCTGGCTGTGGCTGCTGCTCGTGCCCGACGTCGCCTTCGCGCTCTGCCTGCTCGTCGGAGTGTGGCAGGCGTCGGTGGGCGGCATCACCGTCGGCGGCCTGGTCGCCTTCTTCGCCACAGGCACCGTGCTGCGGTTCCCGCTGGAGTCCATCGGGTTCCTGCTGTCGATGCTCTTCGACTCCCGCACCGCCACCGACCGCCTGTTCGAGGTGCTGGACGAGCAGAACACGATCACCGACCCCGCCGACCCGCGGCACGTGCAGCGCGCGCTCGGCCGGCTGACGTTCGAGGGCGTGCACTTCCACTACCCCGATGCGCCTGCGGGCAGCCCCGACCTGCTGGACGGCGTCGACCTGGCGATCGAGCCAGGCGAGACGATGGCGCTCGTCGGTATCACCGGCGCGGGCAAGACCACGGTCGTCGAGTTGGCCGGCCGCCTGTACGACGTGACCGGCGGGTCCGTGAAGCTGGACGGCATCGACCTGCGCGACTTCGACCGCGAGGAGCTGCGGCGGCACATCGCCATGGCGTTCGAGGACGCGACCCTGTTCTCCGCCTCCGTGCGCGACAACGTGCTGCTCGGCCGCCCCGACGCGGGCGAGGACGTGCTGCGCGACGCGATCGACATCGCCCAGGCGTCGTTCGTCTACGACCTGCCGAACGGCGTCGAGACGACGGTCGGCGAGGAGGGGCTCAGCCTCTCCGGTGGGCAGCGGCAGCGCCTCGCGCTCGCCCGCGCGGTCGCCGCCGATCCCAGCGTGCTCGTGCTCGACGATCCGCTCTCCGCGCTCGACGTCGACACCGAGGCGCTCGTCGAGGCCGCCCTGCGTCGGGTGCTCACCCGGACGACGGCGCTGATCGTCGCCCACCGCCCCTCCACCGTGCAGTTGGCCGACCGGGTCGCACTGCTGCAGAACGGCCGCGTCGTCGCGGTCGGCACCCACTCCGAGCTGCTCGCGACCAGCGAGCAGTACCGCTACGTGATCTCCAGCCTCGACGAGCAGCCGATCGACGGCAGACCGATCGAGGATCGCACCGAGGACCTGACGGAGGTGACCGCGTGAGCACCGTCACCGGAGTCGCGGGCGAGGAGCGCACCGACCTGAACCGCGTCGAGAGCGCAGCGCTCCGCCGTCGATCGGTGCGGCTGCTCGGCAGTCTGCTCAGCCCCCTGCAGCGACAGCTGCTGATCACCGCCGTCGTCGTGCTGATCAGCACCGCGGCGCAGGTGCTCGGCCCCGCCATCATCGCCTGGGGCATCGATACGGGGCTGCCCGCGCTGTTGAAGGGCCAGCCGATCCCGCTGGTCGGCGCGGTCGTGATCTACCTGATCGCGGGGGTCGCCGCCGGCGTGCTGATGGCCGCCTACACCGTGCAGACGGCGCGGATCAGCCAGGCGATCCTGATCGACCTGCGCAAGCGGGTCTTCCAGCAGACGCAGCGCCTCAGCCTGGACTTCCACGAGTCGTACACGTCCGGCCGCATCATCTCGCGGCAGACGAGCGACCTGGACTCCATCCGCGAGTTGCTCGACGGCGGCATCAACGAGCTGGCGCAGGGCGTGCTGTACATGCTGTTCACGGCTGTCGCCCTGACGCTGCTCGACTGGCGCAGCGGCGCCGTGCTGGCCCTGTCGTTCATCCCGCTGACCTTCATCATCCGTTGGTTCCAGAAGCGGTCCCAGGCCGTGTTCCGCGAGTCCCGCACGGCCTCCGCCCGGCTGATCGTGCACTTCGTCGAGACGATGACCGGCATCCGGGCGGTGCAGGCGTTCCGCAAGGAGCCGCGCAACGAGCGGGAGTACGGCGCCCTCACCGAGGACTACCGCCGCATCAACGCCTCCGCGATCCGCCTCTTCGGCGTGCTGGACCCCGGCCTCGTGCTGATCGGCAACATCACCGTCGCCGCCGTGCTGCTGGTCGGCGGCTTCCGCGCCGCCGAGGGCGGGCTCGCGATCGGGTCGCTGCTGGCCGCGGTGCTCTACACCCGGCGGTTCTTCGACCCGATGGAGCAGCTCGCCACCTTCTACAACTCTTACCAGTCGGCGGAGGCGGCGCTGGAGAAGATCTCCGGGGTACTCGAGGAGCGCCCGAGCGTTCCCGAGCCCGTGTCGCCCACCGCGCTGCCGTCCGCTCGCGGCCATCTGCGGTTCGAACGGGTCCGCTTCGCGTACCAGACGGGCCGCGAGGTGCTGCCCACCTTCGACCTCGACGTGCCCGGCGGTCAGACGATCGCCCTCGTCGGCTCCACCGGCGCCGGCAAGTCCACCCTCGCCAAGCTGATCGCCCGCTTCTACGACCCGAGCGACGGCGCCATCATGGTCGACGGCATCGACCTGCGCGAGCTGGCCGGCAACGACCTGCGTCGCGCGATCGTCATGGTCACCCAGGAGGCGTACCTGTTCTCCGGCTCCGTCGCCGACAACATCGCGCTCGGCAAGCCCGGCGCGGGGCGCGACCAGATCGAGGCCGCCGCCCGAGCGGTCGGCGCCGACGGATTCATCCGCTCGCTGCCGAATGGGTACGACACCGACGTGAACAAGCGCGGCGGCCGCGTCTCCGCCGGACAGCGGCAGCTGATCTCGTTCGCCCGCGCCTTCCTGGCGGACCCGGCCGTGCTGATCCTGGACGAGGCGACCGCCTCGCTCGACATCCCCAGCGAACGACTGGTGCAGGAGGCGTTGCAGACGCTGCTCGCCGACCGCACCGCCCTGATCATCGCCCACCGGCTGTCCACCGTCGCGATCGCAGACCGCGTGCTCGTGATGGAGCACGGCCGCATCGTCGAGGACGGCACCCCCGACGACCTGATCGCCGGCACCGGCCGCTTCGCCGCCCTGCATGCGGCATGGCGCGGGAGCCTCGTGTGATGGTCGCCGCGTGCTCGACTGCTGTCTTCAGGTTCGGGTGAGGTGTTCCAGGAGTTGGGCCGGCGCGTCTTCGGGGAGCAGGTGGCCCGCACCGTCGATCCAGGTGAGGCCGCGGTTCGGAATGTGCTGCTCCAGCCACTCGCCATACGGTGGCGGCAGGATCCGGTCGTCGCG
This sequence comes from uncultured Amnibacterium sp., assembly GCF_964250715.1. GTDB lineage: Bacteria > Actinomycetota > Actinomycetes > Actinomycetales > Microbacteriaceae > Amnibacterium. Next base: position 78,682 of record NZ_CAXUGX010000010.1, on the reverse strand, counting down.
GCCCCAGAGCAGGGTCACGGGGATATCGATCGCGGCGAGCAGATGTTCGTACTCCGCGGTGTCCGCCTGGCTCAGCTGCCGGTACTGGCGATAGAACGCGGCCTGGCCGCCCGCGCCGAGCCACGGCTGCAGATAGGTCTCGAGCACGCCGGGCCGGTACCCCTGTCGTGTCCCGTTGCGCAAGTGCGCGGCTACCAGCGCCTCGTGCGCATAGGCGGGCAGTCGTTCGAAGACCTCGTGATGCTCGCGGATCAGCGCGAACAGGCCACGCTCCCACTCGCCGCCGGTCACAGCGTCGAAGAGGGTCAGATCGGAGTATGCGGCGCCCTCGAGCAGCAGCGCGCGCAGCGCGATGGCACCGCCGATGTCACACGCGACGATGCTCGGCCGATCGAGGCCCCAGCGCCGCAGCAGCTCGGCGAAGTTGCGTCCTTGCGCGGCGAGGGTCAGGTCCTGGCCCTCGTGTCGGTCCGACTGGCCATACCCGAGCAGGTCGAACACGAGCACCCGCCGGCCGCTGCGGCCGAGCGCGACCGCGATGTCGCGCCACAGGTACGACGAGTACGGCGTGCCGTGCACGAGCACCACGGGCGCTCCCACGCCGAACGCCCGCCACCGCACCACGCCGTCGGGCAGCCGGACCGATTCGTTCAGCGTCCACGTCATGTGCCAGCCCTTCGCCGGTCGTGCATCAGGCCGATCGCCCCTCAACCGATCGTGCGTCAGAGCGTGCATCAGCAGGCGACCAAGCGGCGCGGGGGAGGTCGATGCGGTAGGCCGCCGGGGTGTCGGTGGGGAGCAGCGGGGTGCCCTCCGCCTCGTATCGGGTGCGCGCCTCCGCCTCCAAGCCCGTCGGCGGATGGCCGTCGGCTCGGATCACCCGCCACCAGGGCACGCCCGAGCCGTGGTATCGCAGCACCATGCCGACCGCACGGGCCCCCGGCCGGCCGAACACCCACGCGACGTCGCCGTACGTCATCACCCGGCCCGGCGGGATGCGCCAGACCACCTCCAGCACCGCCTCGGTGTAGTCGCCGCCGCGGTCGAACACCCGTGCCATGAAGCCCCTCCCGTGGTCGTGCCCCGATCCGAGACGTCCGACCAGGCGCGCGCCTGGTCAGCTGACGCGAATTCGGGCGGACGGGTCAGAGGGCCAGCGCGCCCAGCGTCTCGCCGAACTGGGTCTCGCCGACGGGCGTGAACCCGATGCGCAAGAAGAACGACTCCGGGCCGTCGTCGCCCGGCTCCCAGATGACCGTCATGCGGTCGAAGCCCCGCGACCGCGCCTCCTCCGCCAGGCCGTGCACCGCGAATCGGCCGATGCCGCGCCCCTGTTGGTCGGCGCGCACATTGAGCCGCCACACGCAGCAGCGGAACTCCTCGCTCGCGGCGTTCGGATCCAGGTTGCCCATGATGGAGCCGACCACCTGGTCGCCGTCCATCACCACCCGCGGCCACGACGTCGACGGGTCCACCGACTGCTCCGCGTGCGCGTAGGAGACGGGCGTCGCGAACGCCTGCTGGCCCGGCTTCAGGTTCAGCGAATTGGCCGCCACGATGTTCGCCGCGTTCAGCGGTTCCAGTCGCAGGGCTGCCACGCAGGTCAGGCTACTGCCCCGCCCGATCCCGCCGCAGCGCAACCGGGTGCGCTCGCCGCCCCCCCCAGCGGTTCGCCCGTCCCGCCCTCCCGCGAGCGTCCAGATGGGCGCCGATAAGGTGAACGTCGCCCGCGAGACCGCTTCCGGGCGCCGAGACACGGGAGTCACGCACATGGCGAAGATCAAGGTCGAGGGAACCGTCGTCGAACTCGACGGCGACGAGATGACCCGCATCATCTGGCAGTCGATCAAGGACACCCTGATCCACCCCTACCTCGACATCGACCTGGAGTATTACGACCTCGGCATCGAGAAGCGCGATGAGACCGACGACCAGATCACCGTCGACGCCGCGAACGCGATCCTCAAGCACGGTGTCGGCGTCAAGTGCGCCACGATCACCCCGGACGAGGCCCGGGTCGCGGAGTTCGGCCTGAAGAAGATGTGGCGCAGCCCCAACGGCACCATCCGCAACATCCTGGGCGGCGTCATCTTCCGCGAGCCGATCATCATCTCGAACATCCCCCGGCTGGTCCCCGGCTGGAACAAGCCGATCGTCGTCGGCCGCCACGCGTTCGGCGACCAGTACCGCGCGACCGACTTCCGGTTCGAGGGCCGCGGCACGCTCACGATCAGCTTCCAGCCCGAGGATGGCTCGGAGGCGCAGTCGTTCGAGGTCTTCCAGAGCCCCGGCAGCGGCGTGGCGATGGCCATGTACAACCTGGACGACTCCATCCGCGACTTCGCGCGCGCCAGCCTGAACTACGGCCTGGACCGCAACTACCCGGTCTACCTCTCCACCAAGAACACGATCCTGAAGGCCTACGACGGCCGGTTCAAGGACTTGTTCCAGGAGGTGTTCGAGGCCGAGTTCAAGGAACGGTTCGACGCCGCCGGCCTCACCTACGAGCACCGCCTGATCGACGACATGGTCGCCTCCAGTCTCAAGTGGGAGGGTGGCTACGTCTGGGCGTGCAAGAACTACGACGGCGACGTGCAGAGCGACACCGTCGCGCAGGGCTTCGGCTCGCTCGGCCTGATGACGAGCGTGCTCAGCACCCCGGACGGCAAGATCGTGGAGGCCGAGGCAGCCCACGGCACCGTCACGCGGCACTATCGGCAGCACCAGGCCGGCAAGCCCACCTCCACGAACCCGATCGCGTCGATCTACGCGTGGACCCGCGGGCTGGCCCACCGCGGCAAGCTCGACGGCAACCAGGAGCTGATCGACTTCGCCGCGACCCTCGAGGACGTGGTCATCAAGACGGTCGAGGGCGGCTCGATGACCAAGGACCTCGCGGGGCTCGTCGGTCGCGAGCAGCAGTGGGAGACGACGGAGCAGTTCCTGGCGTCCATCACGACCAACCTGCAGGCCCGACTGGGCTGAACGCCGGCGCTACCGCGCGTTCTTGCTGTTGTTGAAGTGCGCCGTGACCTGCGTCTGGGTCAGGATCGCGCTGTAGACGGCGGTGTTGTCGAGCGACCCGGGCCAGCTCGTGTTCGTCGGCCCCGAGTTCGCAGAGGTGCCGGAGGCGGTGTTCAGGCTGTTCCCCGCCGTTTGCAGGTCGCCGACGGCGTCGCTTCCGACCCGCCAGTACCCGCCGTAGGACGAGGACGTGCGAGCCGATACTCCGGTCGCCTGACTCACGCCGTCGATGTAGAGGACCCGGGCTCCCTGGGCGTTGCCGCCGACGACCGAGACGTCGACGAGGTGCCACGTCCCGTCGTTGTAGGTGCTGCCGGTGCAGATCGAAGCCGGGTTGCCGAAGTTCATCTCGAAGCAGACATGGCCCGCATTGTCCATGTACGCGACCCGGTCGTATGTCGTCGACGACCCGTTCGGCATGTTCCCGTAGCCGATCATGCGACCGCCGCCCGTGGTGCCGTTGGCGGCGGTCTTGAACCAGGTCTCGATCGTGATGTCGGTCGGGGGCGCCGTCGTGTACGTCAAGAAGGCCCCACCCGATGTCGCCGTCGTCGTGAAGACGGGGCTGGCGTTCGCGATGCAGGTTCCGGCCGTCCGCGTTCCACTCAGCATCACTGCGCCGCGGTTGTTTCCGGAGGAGTCGGTGAAGCTCGTGCCCGACGCCTCGTTGTAGGCCCAGTAGAAGTAGGGCGAGTCCGCGGGTGACCGCGTGAAGCACGGGTAGGTGGTCGTGTTCACCGTCGTCAGCTGCGACGCGGTCGTCGCGGTGAAGGCGGCGGCCGCCGACCCGCCGACGACTGCCAAGGCGGTCGCGACACCGGCGACGAGCGCGGTCAGCGTCCGGCGTCGGGGCGATCCGACGGCGGCGCGCGCCACCGCTCCCGTCCAGTGCCGGAACGAACCGGGGGCCGCTCTCATCGGGTTCTGCCTCATTGGTTCTGCGCCTCCCAGGTCAGGGTGAAGGCGGTCGAGGAACCCTGCGTGGTGTTCGGCGCGGTCGACGACACGGCGTAGTCGACCCTGAAGTCGCGCGACTCGTTGACGCCGCCGGTCGGCGTCCACGTACCGAGACCTGTGGCGAACGACGACGCGGAGCCCGCACCGAGGAGCGTGCCGGTGTACAGCGTCGCTCCGGATGCGAGGGGGGTGAAGTCGGTGCAGAGCGAGTTCGTCCCCGTGCCCTGCGAGATCGTCACCGAGATGTAGGAGGACAGTGAATTCGTGTTCGCGCCCAGCGAGTCGTACAACCTCACCGTCGAGGGCAGCGATCCCGTGGAAGTCACCGTGAAGCAGCGTGAGCCGGTGGCGCCAGCAGATCCGGCGGTGGTGGGACCGGCGGCGGTGACCGTGGCATTCGCCGTGACGGTGTCGTTGTTCGTGAGGTTCAGGGTGCCGGCGCTGAATGAGCTCGTCGGGTTCGATGTGGTGCTGCTGAAGGCCACGTCCGCGCCGGTCAGCAGCAGCGAGCTGAGGCCCACGACCAGGGGGACGGCGACGAAGCCGGCGCGACGGCGCCAGACGGTCCCCCTGCTTTGCACTGCTCCCCCTCAGGAATCGGACCCGTAGCCTTCCCCCCGGAAGCCGTAGGCCCTCGCTCAGGGTACGCCGGTAGAACGATCGGTCGTCCCCCCAATTCGAGCCACTCGACGGCGCGGTTCCGCGGGTCCGGCCGTCGCCGCAGTGCCCGATCCCGCGCCGACCTCCAAGCGCTCGGCCCTCAGCGGAAGATGATCGTGCGGCGTCCATCGAGCAGCACTCGCGACTCCGCGAACCAGGTCACCGCCTGGGTGAGGGTGCGGCTCTCCTCGTCCTGACCGACCGCGATCAGGCGGCCCACGTCCGCACTGTGGTCGACGCGCACCACGTTCTGCTCGATGATCGGTCCCTCGTCCAGGTCGCTCGTGACGAAGTGCGCCGTGGCGCCGATCAGCTTCACTCCGCGAGCGTGCGCCTGCCGATACGGGTTGGCTCCCTTGAACCCGGGCAGGAAGGAGTGGTGGATGTTGATCATGCGTCCGGCGAGCAGCGCGCACGTCGCCGGCGAGATGATCTGCATGTACCGCGCGAGCACCACCAGTTCGATGTCGTGCTCGTCGACCGCCGCGAGCAGCCGACGCTCGAACGCAGCCTTGTCCTCGGGTCCGGCGATCGGATGCGCCTCGAACGGCACTCCGTAGAACCCGGCCAGGTCGGCCAGCTCGCTGTGGTTGCTGAGCACCAGGGGAACGTTCACCGGCAGGTCGCCGGAGCGCTGTCGGAACAGCAGGTCGCTCAGGCAGTGACCTGCGGTTGAGACGAGCACCAGGGTTCGGAGCGGCCGGCCGACCGTATCGAGCCGCCACTCGATACCGAACCGCTCCGCCGTCTGTGCCAGACAGGCCGCGAACTCGTCGTACGTCACCTGCGCCTGCACTTGCAGGCGCATGAAGAACCGGCCCGTGTCGCCGCTTGTGAACTGCTGCGACTCGGTGATGTTGCCGCCGGCGGTCACGACGGCGCCGCTGACCGCGTGCACGATGCCCGGCCGGTCGGCGCAAACCAGCGAAAGCACCCAGTGGGTCGGCGCCTCGATCGTCTGGGTTTCGGCCGGCTGGGCCCCGGCCGGCTGGGCTCCGGTCGGCTGGGCCGCCGTCGGCGCGGGCTCGCTCACGGCGCTCACTGTAGCCACCGGTCAGGACGGCACCCCGGATTCGTCGCCTATTCTGCTGGCAGCACGAGAGGGACCCATGGCTGAACGCTCCACCTCCGCCGCCCGCACGACCACCGACGCCGTCGTCGACGCCCGTCCGGTGGCGGAGGCGATCGTCGCCGCGGTCGCCACCGTGATCGACGGCAAGAACGATGTGATCCGTGCCGCGCTCGCAGTGATGATCGCGGGCGGCCACCTGTTGATCGAGGATGTACCCGGCGTCGGCAAGACGATGCTCGCCAAGGCCCTCGCCCGGGCGACGGGCGGCTCGGTCAGCCGCATCCAGTTCACGCCCGACCTGCTGCCGTCCGACGTGACCGGCGTCTCGATCTTCGACCAGGCAGGCGGCCGATTCGAGTTCAAGCCGGGAGCCGTCTTCGCCAACGTGGTTGTCGGCGACGAGATCAACCGCGCCTCACCGAAGACGCAGGCCGCGCTGCTGGAGAGCATGGAGGAGGCGCAGGTGACGGTCGACGGCACCACGTGGCCGCTGCCCGAACCGTTCACCGTCGTCGCCACCCAGAACCCCGTCGATATGGAGGGGACGTACCTGCTGCCCGAGGCGCAGCGCGACCGCTTCATGGCGCGCATCTCCATGGGCTACCCCGATCAGGCCGCCGAGCGCGCGATGCTGCGCTCCCACGACCGCAGCGACCCGATCGACGCGCTGATCCCGGTCGTCACCACCGAGCAGTTCTCCGCGCTCGCCCGCAGTGCCCGTTCGGTCTTCGTCTCGCACGCCGTCGAGACGTACGTGCTCGCGATCGTCGGCGCCACGAGGTCGCATCCCGACGTGCGGTTGGGTGCCAGCCCGCGCGCCAGCCTGCAGCTGATGCGCGCAGCGAAGGCGGTCGCACTGCTCGACGGCCGCGACTTCGTGCTGCCCGACGACGTGGAATCGCTCGCCCGCACGGTGCTGGCGCACCGGATCGTGCTACGACGGCAGGCCGTCGAACGGCGCGACGCGCAGATCGAGGCCGCCGAGCACGTCATCGACCGGATCGTCGCCACGACCACCGTGCCACTGCAGTGACCGCATCGCGCCGTCGTTCGGTGCGGCTCACCCCGCGCGGCTGGGCGCTGCTCGTGTCCGCCGGCATCGCCGCAATCACCGCGTACGCGCTCGGCTGGCCGGCACTGCTGGCCACGGCGGCGTTCGTGGCCGCGCTCGTGCTGGTCGGCGTGGTCGCGGTCACCGTGTCTCCGGTGCGGCTCGGCGTCACCCGCCGGGTCGTGCCCGAGACCGCGTCGCCGGGCATCCCGGTGGACGTGCACCTGCAGGTAGCCGGCTCCGCGCTGTCGGCGGAGTGGCGGGACCGGCTCCCTGACCGGGTCGCGGTGATCGGGGCGGCGGCCGGCGTGCTGCCCACGATGCGTCCAGGCGCTGCACCGGCCGACGTCTCCTACGGGGTCGCGGCCGCTCGGCGGGGACTGCTCGCGATCGGGCCGCTGGAGATCGACCGGCTCGATCCCCTGGGTGTCGCGATCGCCCGCCGGTCCGCCGGCGAGACGACGACGCTCACCGTGCTGCCCACCGTGCATCCGGTCGGACCGCCGGTGCTGCACGCCCGCGTCGACCTGGATCCGGCCGACTCCACCGCCACCGGTGCGACGGGCGACCAGCGGGACGCGATCGCCCGCGAATATCGCCCGGGCGACGCCCTGCGCACCGTCGACTGGCGTTCCACCGCCCATCGTGGCGAACTGATGGTGCGCTCCGAGACGGCCGTGCTGGCCACCTCGACGGCGATCGCCTTCGACGTGCGCGAGCACGTCTGGGCCAGCGGCAGCGACTTCGAATGGGCCGTGGAATGCGTCGCGTCGCTGATCGCGCACGCCGGCAGCGGTCGCGGCGTCGCCCGACTGATCACCGATCCGCGCCACGGCGTCGCCGACGAGCCCGAGACCGGATTCGCCGTGCTCGCCACGATCGAGCGGGCGACCGGCGGTCGACCGCTCCGCGAGCTGGTCACCGCGTCTCTCGGGGTGGACGTGCAGGTGCTGCACCTCGTCACCGGGCAGGGCGCGGCGGGCGAGCTGCGGGATCTGCCGCGGCTGACGGGCGGCATCGCGGGCGTCGTCTCGATCGTCGGCAGCGCATCGGGCGCCGTGCCCGCTCCCCGGGGCTGGCGTGCCGCCGGACTCGATCCCCGTCGGCCCGTGTCGGAGGCGTGGCAGGACCGTGCCTGAGCATCGCAACGACGCGGGCGTCAGCGCCGCCGGGCTGATCTCCGTGCTGATCGCGGGGCTCTCGTTCATCCCGATCGTGCAGGGCTCGCTCTGGTGGCTCGCCGGCGCCACCATGGCCACAGCGGCGGTGCTCGCGACCGCGGCAGGACGGCGGCTCGGGATGCCGAACCCCGCCGCCGCGCTGCTCGGCCTGACCACCATCCCGCTGCTCGCCACCGCCTTCGACGGCGAGGGTCGCGGCATCGCGTTGATCCTGCCGACCGCGGAGTCGTCCGACGCGGTCATGCGCGCGGTGCTCGCCGCGGTCGCCCAGATATCCACGGACAGCGTGCCGGCGATGCCCACCGAGGGCATCCTGTTGATCGTCGCGATCGGCTTCGCCCTGGCCGCCATCATCGTGGACACCGTCGCGGTCGGGTACCGGGCGCCGCTCGGCGCGATGCTCGTCCCCCTCGCGCTCGCGGTGGTACCCGGCAAGGCGCTGCGCACCGACACGAGCGGCGTGCTGCTGGTCGCCGTCGCCCTCGCCGTACTGGCCGTGATCGCGGCTGACCGCCGCCGCCGCCTGCTGCCGGCGCGCGTCGCCGGGCTCGGCGTCGCCGCCGCCGGCGCCACCGTGCTCGCCCTGCTGGTCCAGCTCGTGCTGCCCGTGCCGTACGTGGAGGATGCCGGTGCGGCACCGGGCCCACTGTTCGGCGCGGGGGTCGATCCGCTGATCCGCCTCGGCCAGAACCTGCGGCAGGGCGCCGACACCCCGGTGCTCAGCTACACGACCACCAGCACCCAGCCGGTGTATCTGCGGCTGGCCGTGCTGGAGCGGTTCAGCGGAACGACGTGGCGCCCGAACGACGCGGACGGGAACCGCGACCTGCTGCGCCCGCCCGCCGCCGCCGGACTCTCCACCGCCGCGGTCACGCCGGTCACCACCCGCGTCTCGGCGGCGTCACCCGGCTCGATCACCGAGCGCCTGCCGCTGCCCTACCCGGCCACCTCCGTGCAGGTGCCGGGCCGGTTCGCCTGGGACGAGCGCGGCCTCACCCTGGTCAGGCGCGTCGACGTCACACCCGTGACCGACTACACCGTCCAGAGCAACGACGTGCGCGCCACGGCTGCGCAACTGCGCGCCGCCACCAGCCCGTCGCCCGCGGGCGACGACCAGTCGCTCGACCTGCCGGCGACCGTCCCCGGCCGTATCACGAGTACGGCCGCAGCTTGGACGAAGGGTGCGGCGACGCCGTACGCAGAGGCCCTCGCCATCCAGAACCACCTGACGAGCACCGACTTCCGGTACGACGAGGCGACCCCGGCGCAGCAGAACTACAACGGCGACGGACTCGCCGTGATCGACAAGTTCCTGCAGGTGAAGGCCGGCTACTGCATCCACTACGCCTCCACCATGGCCGTGATGGCGCGGGTGCTGAAGATTCCCGCCCGGGTCGTCGTCGGCTACCAGCCCGGGGTGCGTGAAGCCGGTCCGACGGCCCGCTTCGCGGTGTCCAGCAACGACCTGCACGCGTGGCCGGAGCTGTACTTCGCCGGCATCGGGTGGACGCGGTTCGAGCCGACGCCCGGTCGCGGTGACGTGCCGGCGTACGCCCCACTACCGAGTTCGGCGGCGGCCGCGTCGGCGGATCCGAAGGCGAGTCAGGCCTCCGCGACGCCGTCCGCGGCGCCGTCGACCGCCGCGAACGATCCGGCGACCGGCGATCCCGCCCGCACCGCCCGCGAGACCGCGACGGCGTGGCTGCAGGCGCTCGGCATCGGCGCGCTGGTGGTCGTGGTGCTGCTGCTGCCCGGAACGGCCCGCGTACTCCGGCGCCGGCGGCGCTTCGGCCGGTTCCCCGATCCCGGCACCGCCGGCCTGGCCTGGCGCGAGGTGCTGGACACCGCCGCCGACCTCGGCGTGCCCCTGCCGGTCGGCGCCTCACCGCGGGTCACCGCCGCCGCCCTGCACCGCGCACTCGGTCAGGATGCGGCAGCGCTGCGGTCGGTGGACGCGCTCCGCTCGGCGTACGAGCGAGCCGTGTTCGGCGCCCGGGATCCCTCGATCGACGCCGCCGACGTCAAGCGCGTGCTCGACCGACTCCGCGAACGCGCCGGCGTCGCACAGCGGGCCGCCGCGACGCTCGCACCGCGCAGCCTCGTCGGCGCCCCCGACAGCACCGTGGGTAGAGTGGTGAACGTCGCAACTGGCGTTCGGGTGGTCACCACCGGGGAGCGACGAGCACGATCGCGTCGCACGCCTGGGCCGCAGTAAGCACCGGGTCCCTCGAAAAGACGGACCCCCTGGAAGACTGTGTAGCTGGAAGACCGTCCGCGTCAGAAGAAACGGAGCGACCATGTCGCAGTCGTTCGCAACCCGTCCCGACCTCACCGGCCCGGTCACCACCCCTCCGGTCGTCACGCTCGGTGAGTCCCTCGAGTCGGTCGATCCCGAGATCGCCGAGGTGCTCCGTCAGGAGCTGCACCGCCAGCGCACCACGCTGGAGATGATCGCCAGCGAGAACTTCGTGCCGCGGGCCGTCTTGCAGGCGCAGGGCAGCGTGCTGACCAACAAGTACGCCGAGGGGTACCCGGGCAAGCGGTACTACGGCGGCTGCGAGTTCGTCGACGTCGCCGAGCAGCTCGCCATCGACCGCGCGAAGGCGCTGTTCGGTGCCGGCTACGCCAACGTGCAGCCGCACTCCGGCGCCACCGCCAACGCCGCGGTGCTCGCCGCGCTCGCTCAGCCGGGCGACACCATCCTCGGCCTCGAGCTGTCGCACGGCGGCCACCTGACCCACGGCATGAAGCTCAACTTCTCCGGCAAGCTCTACCACGCGGTCACCTACGGGGTCGACCCGCAGTCGTTCCTGATCGACATGGACCGCGTGCGCGATCTGGCGCGCGAGCACCGTCCGACGGTGCTGATCGCCGGCTGGTCGGCCTACCCGCGGCACCTCGACTTCGCCGCCTTCCGCGACATCGCCGACGAGGTGGGCGCCAAGCTCTGGGTCGACATGGCGCACTTCGCCGGCCTGGTCGCCGCCGGCCTGCACCCCTCCCCGGTGCCCCACGCCGACGTCGTCTCCTCCACCGTGCACAAGACGCTCGGCGGCCCGCGGTCCGGCGTGATCCTGGCCCGGGACGAGACGTACGCGAAGAAGTTGAACTCGGCGGTCTTCCCGGGCCAGCAGGGCGGCCCGCTGATGCACGTCATCGCCGGCAAGGCGACCGCGTTCAAGCTGGCTGCGACGGAGGAGTTCCGCGACCGGCAGGTGCGCACGGTGCAGGGCGCGCGGGTGCTCGCGGAGCGGCTGATGGCGCCGGATGCGCGGGCCGCCGGCGTGGGCGTACTGACCGGAGGCACCGACGTGCACCTGGTGCTCGCCGACCTGCGAGCGTCGCAGGTGGACGGGCGCGCGGCGGAGGATCTGCTGCACGAGGCGGGCATCACCGTCAACCGCAACGCCGTACCATTCGACCCGCGGCCCCCGATGACCACGTCCGGCGTGCGGATCGGCACGGCGGCGCTCGCCTCCCGCGGCTTCGACGAGCCGGCGTTCACCGTGGTGGCCGACATCATCGCCCGCGTGCTGCAGCCGGACCCCGACATCGCCGGGCTCCGCGCCGAGGTCACCGAACTGGCCGGCCGCTTCCCGCTCTACGAGGGCCTGGAACGCTGGTAGCCGGAGCGCGGTGGTACGCGGAGCGCGGTGGTAGGCGGAGGGCGTAGTCGGCGGCGGAGCGCCCGCCGGACCCGCACGTCTCAGTCGGTGACGGCAGCCGGGTCGGCGGACGTCAGCCAGGCCTGCACGGTCTGATCCAGCAGCACCGCGATCGTCATCGGGCCGACGCCGCCCGGCACCGGAGTGATTAGGGAGGCGCGCTGACGGGCGCCCTCGAACTCGACGTCGCCCACGCCACCGGGGTTGTATCCGGCGTCGATCACCACCGCACCCGGCTTGATCCACTCGCCGGGAATCAGCCCGGCCCGGCCGACCGCCGCGACCAGCAGGTCGGCTCGCTCGACATGGCCGCGCAGGTCGCGGGTCAGCCGATGGCAGCTGGTCACGGTCGCACCGCGGGCCAGGAGCAGCGCGCTCAGGGGCTTGCCGAGGATCGGCCCCTGGCCCACGACGACGGCGTGCAGGCCGGCCGGCTGCACGTCGTAGGCGTCGAGCAGGCGCAGGATGCCGCCGGGCGTCGCGGACGCGAATCCGGGCGTGTGGAACTCCATGCGGGCGAACGAGGCGTAGGTGACGCCGTCGACGTCCTTATGCACCGGGATCGCCTCGAACGCTGCCCGCTCGTCAATGTGGTCGGGTACCGGATGCTGCAGCAGCACGCCGTCGACGCCGGGATCGGCACTCAGCCCCTGGATGACCGCGACGAGTTCGGCGGTCGTGGTCGAGGCGGGCAGGTCGATGCGTCGCGGCTCCATGCCGACCCGCTGCGCTCGACGCACTTTCATGCGCACGTAGGTATGCGACGACGGGTCGTCGCCGACCAGCACGGTCGCGATCACCGGCGGCCGGCGACCCGTGGCCAGCCCGTCGGCGACCTGCGCCGCGATGCGCGTCAGGGTGGACTCGGCCAGCGCGGCGCCGTCCATCAGGTCTGCGGCCATGGCCTTCTCTCGCGTCGCGGACAGTCGGCGAGTGGTGCGCCGACTGCCGTTCCACCGTATCGCGGCGGCACCGGGCGTCGTCGTGCCGACTCTCTGCGGGGTAGGGCGCAGCGCGGACGCCGTACGGTGATCGCATGACCCCGGCGACCGGAGCGCAGCACGTCCTCCACCGCGAGGGGACCGCGGGCCCGGTCACTGCGACCGTCGCCGAACTGGCGGCGGGCCTCCGGCGGGTCTCGGTGGCCGGGGTCGAGCTCGTGCAGGACTACGCGCCGGACGCGCCGCCCTCCTATGCCTCCGGCATCGTGCTGGTCCCGTGGCCGAACCGGGTGGCCGGGGCGCGCTGGAAGCTCGACGGCGCGACACAGCAACTCGACGTCACGGAGCCGTCGATGGGCAACGCGAGCCACGGGCTGCTGCGCAACACGGGATACCGGGTGACGGACCAGGCCGAGGACGCGGTCACGCTGTCGGCGCCGGTCTTCCCGCAGCACGGCTATCCGTTCCACCTCAACACCTCCGTGCGGTACGAGCTGACCGACGACGGCTTGACGGTCACCCACCGCATCCACAACGCCTCCGACCGCCCGGCGCCCGTCGGCATCGGAGCGCACCCCTACCTGCGGGTCGGCGACGTCCCCGTGCGCGACCTGGTGCTGACCGTGCACGCCGACACCTACTTCGTCGTGGACGAGCGGCAGATCCCGGTGGAGGAGCGCCCGGTGGACGGCACCCCCTTCGACCTGCGCAGCGGCCTGCCCCTGACGGCCGCGACGCTCGACACCCCGCTCGGCGGCCTACGACTCATCGACGGCGCCATCCGGCATCGCCTCACCGCACCGGACGGCAGCGGGACGGAGCTGTGGGCGGATGCGGATTTCGCCTACACCCAGGTCTTCACGAACGAGCACTACGTGGCCGCGGACGGCACCGTGGACGCGATCGCGATCGAGCCGATGACCTGCGCCCCCGACGCCTTCAACAGCGGCCTCGGCCTCCGCTGGCTGCAGCCCGACGAGCAGTGGGTCACCCGCTGGGGCATCCGCCGCCTCCCCGCCTGACGCCCGGCCCTTCGCCGCCGCCGCGACCGCCGCAGGCCCGCCGACAGCACAACAGCAGGACAGGGTCCCGACAGCAGGTTCCTGGTCGACCACGGGCCTGCGAACGGGACCCGGTCCTGCTGACGGGACCTGCGGTTGTGTCCCGCTGACGGCACAGTCCTGCTGACGGGACCTTCGGAAGTCAGCGGGTCGAGTGCCGCGCGAGTTCCCGCTGGGCGTGCACGGCCAGTTCGCGCAGGGCCTGCACGTCGGCCTCCGAGGTCTCGTGCGGTTCCAGGTCCCAGACGCAGAGCGACCCGATCCGCTGCCCGTCGGGCGACTCCACCGGGATCCCGGCGTAGAAGCGGATGCCCGGGGCGCCCGCCACGAACGGGTGCTCGCGGATCCGCTCGTCCTGCCGGCCGTCCCCGACGATCAGGCCTTCGGGCTGCTGGAGCGTGATGTTGCAGAGCGACAGGGTGCGCGGCAGCTGCCCGCGGGGGATGCCGTTGGCGGCCTTCGTCCACTGCCGATCGCGGTCGATGAAGTTCAGTTCGGCGGCGCGGGCGTCGAACAGCTTGCGGGCCCGCTCCACGATGCTGTCGAACCCCTCATCCTCGGCGGTGTCGAGTACGCCGGTGGCGTGCAGTGCGCGAACACGCCGATCCTCGGTCTCGGCACTGCCGACGGAGTCGACCGCTTCTACGGGGAAGTCCGCCAGGTGGGGGAGTAACTCCACCGCAACGGCGTCCGACCAGGACTCTGTGCGGTTCCCCGTCCGCTGTCCGGCGTTCAGTTCGACGAGCACGGTGCGCTCGTGGATCTCGCAGACCGCCGCGCAGGCGTCGCGCACCGGCGCGGACCAGTCGGCGTCGTCCGGACGGGCCGTGGACAGCACAGCGATATGCGTCAAGAACGACGTCTCGGACTGCAGGACGTCCAGCATGCGACCCAGGTGCCGGCGCCAGTGCCCCGTCATCTGGCGACGCCAGGAACGACCCGGATCGAACGCGATGATGACTGCGCTGTAGCGCCAGAGCCGTGCCTGCCCCAGCGTTCGCACCGACGCGGGGATGGTCATGTCCGGACCGACGCGCAGGTCGATCTCGACGCCTCGTCCGGTTTCGGCCTGCAGTCGGTCGGCCAGACGGCCGGGCAGTGAGGAGATCTCGACCCCCGACCCCCAGCCGAGCATCGGGTCGTCGCCGATCACCAGGATCTTGGCCGGATGAGGCCCTCGCCGGGTGGTCTGCGCGATGGCCGTCGGGGTGGTGCGGCGGCGGGCTGTGGGGACGACACCGGCGGTGGGGCGGCGATCCGTCGGCTCCGATCGCGGCACGTCGGCACGCTAATGCACGGTCCGCGGCGTGTCGCGCAGCGACACGAGCAGAGAGCCTTTACGACGCCTGCGACTTCAGCCGATTTGGGCGCGGCTCGGGCCGATGCCGGTCGAACCGCCGCCACGCGGACGCCGGGCTCCGGGCTCAGGGGTACAGCAGGCGTCCGAGCGCGCAGCCCGCGAGCCTGCTTCGCGGCGTTCGCCGCGGTCATCCGTCGGCCAACCCGCACAGAAGATGAGGCGGGAGATCACCTAGCCCGGCCCCGTGTCGGTCACGCCGTTCTCCCCTGGGCGCCCGAGATGCACCATGACGTTCGGACGATCGTCCAGAGCCTGGGATGCTCGGACAGGCATTCCGGGCCGCCCGGTGTCGGCTGGGCCGAGTCACCCTCACGACACGATCGAAAGACCACACCATGAATCGTCGACTCACCCTGCTGTTCGCTGTGGCGGGCGGCGCCGCGGTCGGCAACCTGTACTGGTCCCAGCCGCTGCTGGATTTCATCGCCCGGGATCTGCACACCGACACGGCCGCGGCCGGGTGGCTGGTGACGGCGACCCAGCTCGGCTACGCCGTCGGCGTCTTCCTGTTCGTCCCCCTCGGCGACCTGCTCGACCGCCATGTGCTCGTGCCGGTCGCCCTGCTCGCAGCCGCCGCCGCGCTCGGTGCGAGTGCGCTGGCGTCGACATTCGGAGTACTGCTGGTCACGCTCGCGCTCGTCGGTCTGACGACCGTGTCCGGGCAGATCCTCGCGCCGCTCGCGGGCGACCTTGCGGACGACACGAACCGAGGCCGGGTGGTCGGCACCGTCGTCTCCGGAATCCTGGTCGGGATCCTCGTGTCGCGGACCGTCAGCGGGCTGATCGCCGGTGCGGCCGGATGGCGGGCGATCTATGTCGTCGCGGCTGTGCTGGCGCTCGTCCTCGCCGCGCTGCTGTTCCGGTCGATCCCGCCCCTCGCGCCGCGCACGCGCCTCCCGTACCCGGCACTGCTCGCCTCCGTGTTCCGGATCGTGCGCCACGAGCGGTCCGTCCGTTGGAGTCTCGTGCTCGGGGGCACCTCGTTCGGCGTCTTCACGCTGTTCTGGACGGCGCTGACCTTTCTGCTGAGCGCCCCGCCCTTCTCCTTCTCGGTCACGGCGATCGGCCTGTTCGGTCTGGTCGGTCTCGCCGGTGCGGCCGCAGCGCAACGTGCGGGCCGGCTGCAGGACCGAGGCCTGGGGCTCCCCACGATCGGCTTCGCCTGGGTACTCGTCCTGGTGGCCTTCGTGGTCGCCGGGCTCGGTGCCGCCTCCGTCATCGTGCTGATCGTCGCGATCCTGGTGCTGGACATCGCGATCCAGGGGCACAACATCACGGTGCAGACGCGCATGTTCCAGGTGGACCCGACTGCCCGGAGCCGCCTGAACACGGCGTTCGTCACGAGCAACTTCATCTGCGGCGCCATCGGGTCCGGGCTCGCCTCGTTCCTGTGGGCGCGCGGCGGCTGGACCGCGGTGACCGTCGCCGGCGCGATCCTCAGCGGCTTCGCGCTGACGGTCTGGGCCGTCGGACGCCGCGGCGCCCTCGACATCCGAGCGGCGACCTCGGGGCCTTGACCCGGCGGACCCTGGGGAGAGCGGCAGGTCGGGTGCGGCGCCGGAGGGCCACCGCGTCACTTCCGGGCTTCGAGTCAGGCGGCGAGGTGGAAGGTGGTCGCGAAGCGGTCGAGCAGGTCGCCGTGCCCGCGCAGCACCTCGACGACGCCGGTCGCGATCGCGCGCTCTGGGGCGAGCTCGCCCCTTTGAGTCGCGCCGCCAGGATGTTGCTCGGGATCCGGGGGAGTCCCGCGGCGAGTTCGCCGCGGCGCGGCCCCACGAGCAGGTCGCGGACGATGAGCAGGGCCCATCGCTCGTCGACCAGCTCGAGAGCCTGCGTGATGCCGGAGTACTGCCCGTAGTCGCGTGCGGCCAACAGACCCTCAAGCCTGCTGGCTCGCGAAGGCCGCGGGGCCCTGCTCCGCGGCGACCGGGTCCATCCAGCCGAAGTCGACGATATTGCCGTCGGGATCGGCGAGTCCCCGCTGGTACATGAAGCCGTAGTCCGACGCCGGGCCGAGCTCGGAGCCGCCCGCAGCGACGCCGGCCGCCACCGCGACGTCGACGGCTTCTCTGCTGTCGACGAAGATCGCGGTCCCCGAGGTGGGGTTGACCGCCGGGTCGCCGATCGGCAACTCGGTCATCGTCTGGAGGAACTCGCGGACCTGGATCATGAAGTAGCTGTGGTCCTCCTCGACAACGACGCAGGCCGCGTTGTGATCGGTGAAGAGCGGGTTGATGCGGAATCCGACGGCGGTGTAGAACGCCTTCGCGCGCTCCAGGTCGGTCACCGGCAGGTTGACGAACATCGTGGTCATCGTGGTCTCCCTCTCATGCTTCCTGTCCTTGACGAGGCTCACACTTACAAAAGCAAGTGCCAAGTCAAGGCTTTGGCGTCTGGGCCTCGGACGGGGTCGCAGGATGGACGAGTACGCGTGAACCTTTCTCGTCGAGTCGGGCAACAACCAGTGTGAGTACCGGTGCCGAAGTCATCCGCGAGTCGCTGGCGCGTCCCGCATCGTTCGCGGAGCGCGACGACCGGACGGGGAAGCACTCGTCTTCTGTTGCTCACCGGACGACGTGCACCGGAGACCGCGACGAGCTTTGGCGTGCTGCTTGCTCAGGCTGGTTTCGCGCTCGGAGCCACGATCGGCGGCATCATCATCGACGTGCTCGGCATCGCGACGATCCCGCTCATCGCGCTCGCGTTCGTCATCGTCTCGGTGGTCCTCGCCGTCACGCTCCGGCGAGTGGTCGGGGAAGCGGAGCAGCAGACAGCTCTCGAGACCTCGCGCTCACCCGCAGGGGAGCGCAGAGCGCGGCCCTGTGGGAGTCGCCTTGGAATCAGTGCCCGTTGAAGTCCTCGTCGGTGATGTGCTCGAGCCACGTCGTGGTCGTGGCTGGGTCGTCGCCGCTCTCGAGCATCGCGATGTGCTCCATGAACCTGCCCTCGGCGCTTCACCTGTTCGCCGACCGGGCTCGCGCCGGCGCCTACGGCGTCCGCTTCCTCTACCTCGGCGCCATGATCGGGTTCTTCTTCTACACGAGGAGGCGGGTGCCGCATCGGGTCTGTTGAACACCGCGCACCAACTCGGCAGCTGCATCGGACTCACCGTCCTGACTTCGTCGGCCGCCGGAGCCGCATCGGTGGTCGGTGCCGTACACGTCGCGCTGACCGGCTCGTCGCTCCTGCTGGTGATCGGACTCGTCGTCGCGGCACTCGTCATAGCGCCGACCGTCGCGGGCCGTCGCCGCTGACGATATGGAACGAGCACCGGGGAGCAAACCGAGCAGGCAAGCCGATCGAGTGGGCCCCGTGGGGCTCGAACCCACGACCCAGGGATTAAAAGTCCCTTGCTCTGCCAACTGAGCTAGAGGCCCGCGGCGTCAGGATACCCGCGGGCCTTCAGCGTCAGCCAGGTCAGACGTTGCGTCGGATGAACCGCAGCAGGAACACGATGATCGCGATCACCAGGATGATGCCGCCGATGTAGAGAAGGAAGCTCAGCGTGTGTGCGACGCCGCCGGTGATGAGCAGGATGATCGCGATGATGGCGAGGATGACGACAAGAGCGTTCAAAGGAGGAGCCTTTCAGACGGGGTCGAAGAACAACCACCGAACGCTACTCGGTTGTCGTGCGGGTTACCAGGGAACAATCGGGGAACGCTCAACCCTCACCCTCTGGTTGCAGCCGAGGGCGCAGCAGGCGCTCGTAGGGTGGACGGCATGACGGAAGCGTTCCATCGGCCGGTGCGGATGCCCGCCAACCGCTTCGACGCCGTGCAGGGCGGTGAAGATCCGGCCGTGCTCGTCCGCTCGGCGCACGAGACGGCGATCGCGCTCGTCTCGCGCGTCCGCGCGGATCCCGACCCGCAGGTCGTGGAGCGGCTGGTCGCGTTCGCCGAGCGCGAGGGGATCGACGCCGTCGCCGAGCTGTGGTCGCGCGCCGCGCCGGCGACACTGCCGGGGGCGCTCTGGCGGCTGTATCTGCTGCGCGAGATGATCCGCCACGACTCCGCCGGCATCGCTCTGGCGTTCGAGCGCGGGGTGGCCCGGCTCTCCTCCATCGACCCCGTGATCGCCGGAGCGCCGAACCCCGCGGGGCCGGAGGAGTTGCTGGCCGTCGCAGACGAGATCCTGCGCGGCGTGTTCCAGGGCGACCTGGGTGTGGCGCTGGACCGGGCGGCGGCTTTCGCACGTGTCACCGCCGCCGGCAGCACCGATCTGGCGGACGACGCGGACGCCACCGAGCCGGACCGCGCTCAGACCCTCACCAAGCGTGCCGCACGCCTGGCGACGATGGCCGAGGAGCTCTCCGCCAGCGCCGGCCTCTGGCGCGGCGGCGCCCTCGACTGACGTCACCCGGTTCGCCGCCCTCACCGCCCTCCAGCTGTCGCGCGGTACCTGGGTGTCGCGCGGTAGGCGTGCACACCGCGCGAAGCCACACCCACCGCGCGGAGTGCGGTTTCCGTAGCGACGGGTGCCGGATCGCGAACCGGCGTCAGCGGGTACAATCGAGCGTGGCCTTCGGGTCGCCCGCCGGGCCGCAGTAACCCCGGGCTCCATATTCAGCCGCTTCGAGCGGTCTCGCGCCGAGAGGCGTTTCTGCGGTCCGGCACCCCTGCCGTCGCGACGTCCGACCGCCCGCGCCCAAACCGCTTGCGTCGCCGCTCCGAAGACCTTTGCGAGACGCGGCCCGGCCGGTATCCACCGCGGCCCACTTCGAGTGCAACCCGCTTCGAGGTGGGCCGCGTATCCGGCGGACGGATGGCGCCGCACCGAACGAAGGACGGTGGCATGCTTGCAGTCGTGGCCTCTGAGATCGGGGACGCCGTCCCCGTGGGCGCCGCGTCCCACGAGCAGCTCCTCGCACGGGTCGCTCAGGGCGACCGGGCGGCGTTCGCCGTGCTCTATGACGGCACCGTGAATCGTGTGCTGGGCCTGATCCGGCGTCTGCTGGTCGACCCGGCTCAGTCGGAGGAGGTGGCCCAAGAGGTCTACCTCGAAATCTGGCAGTCCGCGACCCGATACGAGCCCACGCGCGGATCCGCGATCACCTGGATGCTGACGCTCGCCCACCGCCGCGCCGTCGATCGGGTGCGGTCGGCGCAGGCCAGCCGGATGCGCGACACCCGCATCGGCATCCGCGACTTCGGTCGCGAGTACGACCAGGTGGCCGAAGCCGCCGAGATCCGCATCGAGAGCGACCGAGTCAAGGTGGCCCTCGCCAAGCTGACGCAGTTGCAGCGCCAGGCGGTGACGCTCGCCTACTTCAAAGGTCTCAGCCACAGCGAGGTCGCTGCCCTGCTCCACGTACCGATCGGTACGGTGAAAACCCGTCTGCGCGACGGGATGATCCGGCTTCGCGACGAACTGGGGGTGGCGACGTGACCAAGCCCGCCCGTGATGCCCACCAGCTGAGTGGCGCGTACGTGCTCGACGCGCTCACCCCGACCGAGGTGGATTCGATGGAGACCGCGATGCGGTCGTCCGAGGACCTGCGCAGCGAGGTCGCCGAACTGACCGACACAGCCGTGCTGCTCGGATTGGCCGTTCCGCCCGTCGAGCCCTCCGACCTGCTGCGCGAGCGCTTGCTCGCCCTGGTCGACGTCACGCCGCAACTCCCTCCGCTGGTCGCCGTCGCCGAACTCGACGAGCCCGCCGAGCCGGAGAGCGCCGCCCGGCGGGTCGAGCCTCAGCATGGAGCGACCGTCACCGCGGGTCCTCGGCAGTGGTTCACACGTGAACGGTTCACGCGGCCCTCCGTCCTGCTGGCCGCCGCTGCTGCCGTCGCGCTGCTGATCGGCGGAAGCGTGCTGGTGCAGCGCGTGATCGTGCCGTCACCCGAGCAGGCGGAGGCGTCGCAGTTCGCATCGCTCAGTTCCGCGCCCGACCTGGAGCACCAGCAGGCGGCCGTGGCAGGTGGCGGCACCGCGACCGTCTCCTGGTCCGATCAGCAGCGCACCGCAGCGGTGGTCCTCGCCGGCGAGCGGGCGGTGCCGTCGGGCAAGGTGCTCCAGGTGTGGTGCCTGGACGGTGATACAGCCACCTCGGCCGGCATCTACCAGCCCGCGCAGGGTCACACCTACGACATGCTGCAGTGCTTCCCGCAGTCCGGCGATCGCGTCGGCGTCACCGTCGAGCCCGCGGGCGGTTCCAAGCAGCCGACCACCACGCCGATCGCGACCATCCCGCTCAGCTGACGGCCGCTCCTTCCTGCGCCTGCAGGTCCCGCCGCCTCCGGATCCCGCCTCTGCCGAGATTCGCGTCACCTGCCCGTGCGCGCGCAGAGGCAGTCGACCCGAATCTCGGCAGACGCCGTAGGTCAGCCGAAGCGGCCGGAGACGTAGTCCTCGGTCGCCTGCACGCTGGGACGCGAGAACATGGTCGTGGTGTCGTCGTACTCGATCAGCTTGCCCGGCTTGCCGGTTCCCGCGATGTTGAAGAACGCGGTGCGGTCCGAGACCCGGCTGGCCTGCTGCATGTTGTGGGTCACGATCACGATCGTGTAGTTGGCCTTCAACTCCTCGATCAGATCCTCGATCGCGAGGGTGGAGATCGGGTCGAGGGCCGAGCACGGCTCGTCCATCAGCAGCACGTCGGGGGAGACCGCGATCGCGCGGGCGATGCAGAGCCGCTGCTGTTGCCCGCCCGACAGGCCGTTGCCCGGCAGGCCCAGTCGGTCTTTGACCTCGTTCCACAGGTTCGCGCCCTGCAGCGAGCGCTCTACCAGGTCGTCGCCGTCGCTTTTGGAGATGCGCTTGTTGTTCAGCTTCACACCGGCCAGCACGTTGTCGCGGATGGACATGGTCGGGAACGGGTTGGGGCGCTGGAACACCATGCCCACCTGCCGCCGCACGAGCACCGGGTCGACGCCGGGGCCGTACAGGTTGCTGCCGTCGACGAGCACTTCGCCCTCGACGTGCGCTCCGGGGATGACCTCGTGCATGCGATTCAACGTGCGCAGGAAGGTCGACTTGCCGCAGCCGGAGGGACCGATCAACGCGGTGACGCTCCTCGGCTCCATGGTCAGGGAGACGCCCTCGACAGCCAGGAACTTGCCGTAGTAGACGTCCAGGTCGTTGACGACGATGCGCTTCGACAAATCATGAGCCTTTCGAGCTGCGGACCGCCCGAGTCAACGGGAGGCCATCTTGGGTGCGAAGAAGCGGGCGATCACGCGGGCGACGATGTTCAGCAGCACGACGATCAGCATCAGGACCAGAGCAGCGGTCCACGCCCGGTTGAAGAACGGACCCGTGGGTGTGCCCGGGTTCGTCAACTGCGTGTACGCGAAGACGGGAAGAGACATCATCTGCTGGCTGAACAGGTTGTAGTTCATGGTGTCCGTGAAGCCCGCGATCAGCAGCAGGGGGGCGGTCTCACCGATGATCCGCGCAACGCCCAGCATCACGCCGGTGACGATGCCGGCGAGCGCCGTGGGCAGCACGACCTTGCTGATGGTGAGCCACCGCGGGACACCCAGCGCGTATGCAGCTTCCCGCAGCTCCATCGGGACGAGCTTCAGCATCTCCTCGCTGGACCGCACCACGATCGGAACCATCAGGAGGCAGAGCGCGATCGCTCCGCCGAAGCCGGACCGGTAGCCGGCGTTGCCGGTGATGAGCAGGAAGAGCGCGTACGCGAACAGGCCGGCGACGATCGACGGGATACCCGTCATCACGTCGACGAGGAAGGTGATGCCGCGCGCGATCGGCCCTCGGCCGTACTCGACCAGGTAGATCGCTGCGAGCAGGCCGATCGGGACGGAGATCACGGTCGCGGCCAACGTGATCTCCACGGTGCCGACGACGGCGTGGATCGCGCCGCCGCCCGGCCCCGTCACGTTGCGCATCGATTCGTTGAAGAACGACGGGTCGAACCGCGCGGCACCTCGAGCGATCACCGTGATCAGCAGGCTGACGAGCGGGATGAGCGCGATGCCGAAGGCGGTGCAGACCAACGCGGTGACGACGCGGTCCTTCGCGCGCCTGGAGCCCTCGACGAGGAACGAGGCCACGTACGTGACCGCGACCCAGAGCAGCAGACCGAAGAAGATCGCGCCCGTCACGTTGTAGGCGGCGGTCATGCCCGCCAGCAGGAACACCAGGAACAGCCCTCCGGTGACGACCAGGCTGAGCACCAGCAGGCCGACGGGGGAGTAGCGCGGCAGCTGCCCGGCACGGATTCCGCTGGAGACGGCGGTGGTCGAGGCCATCAGATGCCCTTTCCGTGGCCTCGGCCACCGACGATCGCCCGGGAGGCGGCGTTCACGATGAAGGTGATCACGAACAGGATCAGACCGGTCGCGATCAGGACGTTGACGGCGGTGCCGTACGAGTCGGGGAACTGCAGCGCGATGTTCGCCGCGATTGTGGTCGGGTTCTCGCTCTTCAGCAGGAAGGCCGAGACGATGACGCTCGGGGACAGGACGAGAGCGACGGCGAAGGTCTCGCCGAGCGCTCGACCGAGGCCGAGCATCGAGGCGGCCACGATGCCGGAGCGGCCGAACGGCAGCACGGCGATGCGGATCATCTCCCAGCGGGTCGCTCCGAGCGCGAGCGCGGCCTCCTCGTTCAGCCGAGGTGTCTGCAGGAAGATCTCGCGCGACAGTGACGTGATGATCGGGATGACCATCACCGAGAGCACGAGCGCCGCGGTGAGGATCGTCCGGCCGGTCGGCGAGGCGGGGCCGGCGAACAGCGGGAACCAGCCGAACGCGCTGGTCAGGAACACGTAGAACGGCTGCACGAACGGCGCGAACACGAAGATGCCCCATGCGCCGTAGACGACGCTCGGGATGGCCGCCAGCAGATCGATGATCGCGCCGAGGCCGCGCGCGATGCGCCGCGGCGCGTAGTGCGAGATGAAGAGCGCGATCGCGATGGAGAACGGAACCGCGAAGAGCAGCGCGAGCAGCGCCGCCCAGATGGTGCCGAAGACGAGCGGGCCGACGTAGGCCCAGAAGTTCGGGTAGGCGCCGTTCGAGTCGATGTCGGTGGATTTGGCACCGATCGCGGGGATGCTCTGCGCGACGAGGAAGATCGCGACCGCGGCGAGGGCGACCAGGATCACGAGGCCGCCGCCGAGCGCTGCGCCGGAGAAGATCGTGTCGCCGAAGCGGCGGGGGGCTCGGATCTTGGGAGGGGCCGAGGTGGCGGTCATCAGGTCCTTCGACGGGGGTTGACCATGGCGCGATGCTAGCGGCCCCGGACACGGTCGTCCGGGGCCGCTAGCGGCGGTACTACTTGATCGTCTTGGCGGCGGCCTCGGCCTTGGCCAGGAGCGCGCCGGTCATCGGCGCGGACTTCGCCGTGTCGGCGGCGGCCTGCTGGCCGTCGGTGCTCGTCAGGTACTGCGCGTAGGCCGAGACGAGCGCGCCCGTGGTCGCGTCCGTGTAGGTCTGGCAGGCGATCAGGTAGCTGACCAGCGTGATCGGGTACTCACCCGAGTCCGTGGTCGTGCGGTTGATCTTCACGACCACGTCGTTGCCTGTGTGGGTCGTGTCGAGTGGCGACGTCTCGGCGGTCTTGGATGCGACCTCCGCGGACGGCGCCACGTACGTGCTGCCGACCTTGATCTTCGCCACCGACAGCGTGCCCGCGGAGGAGTTGTCCACGTACCCGATCGTGCCCTTGCCGGCGGTGACCGCTGCAACGACGCCGGAGCCCTTGGCGGCGCCCTCACCGGTCTTGTACGGGAACACGTCCGCGGATTCGGGGGTCCAGTCGGACGCCGCGGCCTGGTGCAGATAGTCGGTGAAGTTCGCGGTCGTGCCGGACTTGTCAGAGCGATACACGGGCGTGATGGCCGTGCTGGGCAGCTTCGCGTCCTTGTTGAGGGCCACGATCGCGGAGTCGTTCCACTTCGTGATCTTGCCCGAGAAGATCTTCGCGAGCGTCGACGCGTCGAGGTTCAGGGTCGTGACGCCGGCGAGGTTGTACACCAGCGCGACCGGCGAGATGTACACCGGGATGTCGATGCCTTTGGTACCCGACTTGCAGAGCTTGAAGTCGCCCGAGAGCTCGGTGGACGGGAGGGCCGAGTCGCTGCCGGCGAACTGCGCTCCGCCGCCTTCGAATGCCGTGCGGCCGGCGCCGGACCCGGAGGGGTTGTAGTTGACGGTGACGCCGCTGTTCGTGGTCTGGAAGCCCTTGGCCCACGCGGTCTGCGCGTTCGACTGGGCGGAGGAGCCGACGCCGTTCAGCGTTCCGTTCAGGGTCGCGGCGGCCGACGACGCGCCCGCACTCGATCCGGCGGAGGCCGACGGGGCGGCGGGCTCGTTGGAGGCACACGAGGTGAGGGCCAGGGCCGCGGTGACGGCGGCGCCGATGGCGACGCCTGCGCGAAGGTGGTTCAAGGGGATCCCATCGTCGAGAAATGCTGTGAGGTACGGACATCCGGGCAGGACAAGAGGTGCCTCCCCCGGAACGGGGCTCACGGTAGGGACGCTGTGTGTCCGGGTCCGGGCACGCAGGTGAACGCCAGGTGAACGGGCCGGCCCCAGGTTCCGGCGACGATCAGACGGGTGCGGCGTACGTCTCCATGGCGAGGATCGAGTGCGGCTCCGCGGCGGAGAGATGCACGACCGTGTATTCGGCGGTCGCCAGGATGCCGGCCCTGGTCGTCCGGTTGCCGTTCGGGCTGTGCGTCACCCGCGCGATCTGCTCCAGCAGTTCCGGCAGCACCGGCGCATGGCTGCAGAGGACCGTCGTGCGGCCCTTGCCCACCCGCCGCTGGATCAGCTCACGGATCGCCTTCGGATCGTGGCCTGCCGCCTCCCACCCGTCCTGACTGATCGCGATGTTCTTCTTGACGTTCTTCTCCAGGGCCTTCGCGGTCGCTGCGACGGTGTCGACGCAGCGCGTCGCCGGGCTGCTGATCACGGTGTGCGGCCCCCAGGCGAGCAGTCCCGGCACCACGGCCTTGGCCTGCTCTTCGCCGCGGGCGGTCAGCTTGCGATCCGCATCCCGGCCGGATGCGGAGTCGAACGCCGCCTTGGCGTGCCTCAGCACGATCAGCCGAAAGCTGTCCAGGTCGCCCGACGCCGCAGCAGTCGCGAACCGCTGCAGCACCTCCGCGTCGCGCTCGTAGCTGAGCAGCCGGCGCGCCTTGGCGATGCTGACCCAGTCGAGCCGGTCCACCTCGTCGTTCGGCCGGAACCGGCCCCGCGCCAACTCGGCCAGCGGCACCTCCGCGGCCCAGTAGTACACGGTCTTGTCGCGCCCGTTGGGAAGCACGTACTCGGTCACGCCCAGGGGCAACCCCAGGTGGACGCCGAATCCGGTCTCCTCGCGGATCTCGCGCACGGCGGCCTCGGGCAGCGACTCCGTCTCCTCCACCTTGCCCTTCGGCAGGCTGACGTCCTTGTGCCGGGGGCGCGAGATCACGAGCACCTCGGTGACCCGGCCGCGGCGGCGCCAGCAGACCGCGCCCGCCGCGAGCACCGGAGCGGTCAGGTCAACGGTCATCGGCCGCGCTTGCGGGATCCGGCCGCCTGCAGCTCCACGGTCTGCACGTCGCGGAGCGGCGTGCCGTCCGCGTCCTGCGCCGCACGGGTCCAGGCGCCGTCCGCGGCGAGGTGCCACGAACTGGTCTCGTCGCTCATCGCCAGGTCGAAGAGCGCGTGCAACTCCGCCACGTGCGCCGGCGCCACCAGGCGCACGAGCGCCTCGACCCTGCGGTCCAGGTTGCGGTGCATCATGTCGGCGCTGCCGATGAACACCTGCGGCTCGCCGTCGTTGTCGAACGCGAAGATGCGCGAATGCTCCAGGTAGCGGCCGAGCGTGGAGCGCACCGTGATGGTCTCGCTGAGGCCGGGCACGCCGGGCTTCAGGCTGCAGATGCCGCGCACCCACACCTCCACCGGTACTCCGGCCTGGCTGGCGCGGTACAGGGCGTCGATGATCGTCTCGTCCACCATCGAATTGACCTTGATGCGGATGTGGGCACGCTTGCCGTTCAGCGCGGCCTGCCGCTCCGCCTCGATGCGCTTCAGCAGCCCCTTGCGCAGGTGCAGCGGAGCGACCAGCATGCGGCGGAACTTCTTCTCGATGGCGTACCCGGACAGCTCGTTGAACAGGCGGGTCAGGTCGCGGCCCACCTGGTCGTCGGCGGTGAACAGCCCGAAGTCCTCATAGATGCGGCTGGTCTTCGGGTTGTAGTTGCCCGTGCCGATGTGGCAGTAGTTGCGCAGCCTGCCGTCGGCCTCGCGGCGCACGACCAGGGCCAGCTTGCAGTGGGTCTTCAGCCCCACCATGCCGTAGACCACGTGGGCGCCGGCCCGCTCCAGTTTGCGCGCCCAGTCGATGTTCGCCTGCTCGTCGAACCGCGCCTTGATCTCGACGATCGCCAGCACCTGCTTGCCGGCCTCCGCGGCGTCGATCAGCGCCTCGACGATCGGGCTGTCACCGGAGGTGCGGTACAGGGTCTGCTTGATCGCCAGCACATCGGGGTCCGCCGCGGCCTGTTCCAGGAATGCCTGCACGCTCGTGGCGAAGGACTCGTACGGGTGGTGCACCAGCACCTCGCCCTTGCCGATCGCGCTGAACAGGTCGGGCTTGGCGTTCGGCTCGCCCGGCTGGAAGGCCGGCGGCGTGGTCGGCACCGCGTTCGGGTAGTGCAGGCCGGGCCGGTCGAGCTTGCCGAGCGCGAAGAGGCCGGCCAGATCGAGCGGACCGGGCAGTCGGTACACCTCGTCGTTCGTGATGCCCAGCTCGCCGACCAGCAGCTCCAGGGTCACGTCGTCCATGTCCTCGGTGATCTCCAGGCGGATGGGCGGGCCGAAGCGGCGGCGCAGCAGCTCCTTCTCCAGCGCCTGAATCAGGCTCTCCGTCTCGTCCTCGTCGATCTCGACGTCCTCGTTGCGGGTGAGCCGGAAGATGTGGTGCTCCAGCACCTCCATGCCCGGGAACAGCTCGCCCAGGTGGTGCGCAATCAGGTCCTCGAGCAGCACGTACGACGCCGACTCCGAGGTCTCGGGCTCGGTGGGCACCAGGCGCGGCAACAGGCCGGCCGGCACCTTGAGGCGGGCGAACTCGACCCGGCCGACCTTGGGGTTGCGCACCCGCACCGCGAGGTTCAGCGACAGGCCGCTGATATAGGGGAACGGATGCGCCGGGTCGACCGCCAGCGGCATCAGCACCGGGAAGATCTGGGTGGAGAAGACCTCGTTCAGGCGCTCCTGCGCATCCGTCGGCAGGTCGTCCAGGGCGACGATGCGGATGCCCGCGTCGGCGAGCGCGGGGCGCACGTGCCCGCGGAACACCTCGGCGTGCTCCAACTGCATGCGGTGGGCCGCCTCGTTGATGTCCGACAGCACCTGCGTCGCCGGGCGACCGACGTTGGTCGGCACGGCCAGCCCGGTCAGGATGCGCCGCTTCAGTCCGGCGACCCGGACCATGAAGAACTCGTCCAGGTTGGTGGCGAAGATCGCCAGGAAGTTGGAGCGCTCCAGCACGGGCAGCCGCTCGTCCTCGGCCAGATCGAGCACGCGCCGGTTGAAGGCCAGCCAGCTGAGTTCGCGGTCCAGGTAGCGGTCGCCGGGCAACTCGGCCTCAGCGGTGCCTTCGGACTCCTCGACCTCGGCGGCGCTATCGGGTTCGGCGCTGTCGGGTTCGGCGCTGTCCGGTTCGTCGAGCACGTCGGTGATCGTGCCGGGGGAGTCGATGGTCCCGTTGCCGTCCATATGGCCAGTCTTCCACCGCAGGGTGAACCGTGGACGAACGCGCCGACGCCGACGGCATGCGCGGATGGGGTCAGCGCACGGCGGTGAGCCGCTCGCCCTCCTCCTCGTACACGTTGAAGCGGTAGCCCACGTTGCGCACGGTGCCGATCAGGCTCTCCAGGTCGCCGAGCTTGGCCCGTAGTCGCCGCACGTGCACGTCGACGGTGCGGGTCCCACCGAAGTAGTCGTAGCCCCACACCTCGCTGAGCAGCTGCTCGCGGGTGAAGACGCGCGAGGGGTGCGAGGCGAAGAACCGCAGCAGCTCGAACTCCTTAAATGTGAGGTCGAGCGGCCGGCCATGCACCTTCGCGGAGTAGCTGGCCTCGTCGATCACGACGCCGGAGGTCTGGATCTTCGACGCGTTCTCGGCCTGCGCCATGCGCCCGATCACCAGGCGTACGCGGGCGTCCACCTCCGCCGGTCCGGCCGTGGCAAGTATGACGTCGTTCACGCCCCAGTCGGCGCTGACCGCGGTCAGGCCGCCTTCGGTCAGGATCAGGATGAGGGGGACCGTGATGCCGGTCGTCTGCAGGATCTTGCAGAGGGACTTGGCGCTGGCCAGGTCGTGGCGCGCGTCGACCAGGATCAGGTCGGACGGCGGGGCGTTGATCAGCTGCGCCGGTTCCGCCGGAATGGAACGCACCTTGTGGCTGAGCAGCCCGAGCGCGGGCAACACGTCGGTCTCGACCGCGGAGGTCAGGATCAACAGCTGCGCCACGAATCCTCCTCGAGGGGCTGGATTCGCTCATTGTAGGGGCGAGGAACAGGCCGGGGCGAAGTCGGCCACGACGGAAGCCCTGACCTCGGGCAGAATCGGCTGTCGTGGGTGGGCACTGGTGGTCGGTCGTCACGGTGTGGGTCGCGACCCTGGCCGCGGCACTGGCGCTGGCCCTCGGCGGTCCGGCCGGTGCAAGGCCGGAGCTGGCCACGCTCGTGCTGGCGGTCGCGGTGGTGGTCGCCTTCGTGCTGCAGCTGGTCGTCGCCGACCGGGTCGGATTCGTCGCGCGGCTGACGGCCAGCGTGTGCGGGTCGTTCGTGATCGTGGTGGTGACGACCGCACTCGGCCTGCTGCGCTGACCGCGTGCGGCGGCGCCCGCCTTTAGACTGGCGCGGTGCTGCTGCCGCTCGAGATCTTCTACCTCGGGCTGCTCGGCCTCGCCTCGCTCGCCATCGCGTTCATCTCCGTGGTCGTGCTGTACAACCTCTTCCGCGGCCAGCGCTGACCCGACCCGCCGCCGTCACAGGGCACACGGACTCATGATCGACATCCCCATCGGTTTGCCCGCCGAACTCGTCCCACTCTCCTGGCTCATCGGGGTGTGGGAGGGCACCGGCCTCGTCGAATACGACATCGGCGACACGCTGCGGCGTCACGAGTTCGGTCAGCGCATCAGTTTCAGCCACGACTCGCTGCCGTACCTCAACTACTCCTCCTTCACGTGGCTGTTCGGCGAGCAGCGCGGCACGCCGGAGGAGGGGGCGACGATCCCGCTGGTCAGCGAGTCGGGATACTGGCGGCTCAGCCGGCCGCCGACCGAGGGCGATCCCGGACCGGGCATGCTGCCCGGGCTGGGGCCGCGGCCGTTCGGTACCGCCACCAGCGTCGAGGTCCTGCGCAACGCCTCCGACGGCTTCGACGTGGAGGTGTCGCTGGTGCATCCCACCGGCGTGACCGAGCTGTAC
This sequence comes from uncultured Amnibacterium sp., assembly GCF_964250715.1. Classification (GTDB taxonomy): domain Bacteria; phylum Actinomycetota; class Actinomycetes; order Actinomycetales; family Microbacteriaceae; genus Amnibacterium. The sequence continues at coordinate 48,304 of NZ_CAXUGX010000010.1, read as the reverse complement.
CTCGGCCGGGTCAAAGGCCCGCGGGTCGACCTGGCGACGGATGCGGTGCTGCGCACCGAGAGCGCGAAGGAGTACTCGGCGGCGACCCGGCTCTACGGCCTGGTCGAGGGCGACCTGCTGTGGGCGTGGGACATCGCCGCGCTCGGCCAGGAGTTGAAGACGCACGCCTCCGGCCGCCTGCGTCGCGTCGACTGACGGCCGGCGGCGCGTACGGTTGATCACCGGAGAGTGACACCATGACCACAGGTCCGGTACAGACTCAGCAAGCGCCGGCTGACCCGGCGACTGAGGTGCCCATGACCGCGGCGCCCGAGCCGAGCCCGCTGCTCGGGCTGCCCGGTGCCGTCGCCGGCAGGGATGCGGATGCGGGTGTCGCCGCCCACTACGGCGACCCGGTCCGCGAGCAGCGCACCATCGCCGCGGCCGACGCGGTCGTCGACCTGTCCCATCGGGGCGTCATCGCGGTCACCGGCGCCGACCGAGGCTCCTGGCTCGACTCGCTGCTCAGCCAGCGCCTCGGTCACCTGGCACCCGGCGAGGCCGCGGAGGCGCTGCTGCTCGATCCGGCCGGCCGCGTCGAGCATGCCGCGGCGATCGTCGACGACGGGACCACCACGTGGCTCGTCGTCGAGGGCGGCGAGGCTACGGCGTTCACGTCCTTCCTCGACCGGATGCGGTTCATGCTGCGTGTCGAGGTGGCCGACCGCACCGCCGACACCGCCGTGCTCGGCGCGTTCGGGCCGGTCGCGGCGCTCGACGCCGTGCGGCCGCTGATCTGGCTCGATCCTTGGGCGACCGGCTCGGCGGGCGGCGCGACCGCCGCGCGCGGCGAGCATCCCGGCGCCGAGTGGTCGTTCCGCCTGCTGCTCCTGCCCCGCACGGCCCTCGCGCAGGTGGCCGACCTGGCGCGCGCAGGCCGCGTGCGCGTCGCCGGAACCACGGCACTGGAGTCGCTGCGGATCGCCGCCTGGCGGCCGCGCTTCGCCGCCGAGGTCGACGAGCGGACCATCCCGCACGAACTCGACTGGTTGCGCAGCGCCGTGCACCTGAACAAGGGCTGCTACCGGGGGCAGGAGACGGTCGCGAAGGTGTTCAACCTCGGCCGGCCGCCGCGCCGCCTCGTGCAGCTCGACCTCGACGGTTCCGAGGGTGTGCTGCCGGAGCCCGGTGCACCCGTCCTGCTCGGCGAGACGCAGGTCGGGCGGGTGACGAGCGCCGCGATCCACCACGAGCAGGGTCCGATAGCCCTCGCGGTGATCAAGCGGTCGGTGCCGGCCGACGCGGCGCTCACCGTGCAGGCGACCGACGCGCTCGTCGCCGCCGCGCAGATCGCGATCGTGCCGTCGGACGCAGGGCCGGCCGTCGCCGTCCCGCGGCTGCCGCGGCTCGGCGTCGTCAGCCGCTGAGCTCCGCCCCCACTACCCGTTTCGCGACGTCCTCTGCCGCGCGGTGACTCGTCGAGCAGCCGTCAGCCCGCGGGCGCGCTGGGAGCGACCGCCGACCAGGGGAACGTCAGCTCGCCGAGTCGCACTCGTCTCGCCGTGCTGAGGGTCGGCCAGCCGGCGTCGCGCACCGCATCGGCGGTGGCCTGGAATCGCTGCACGGGTCCGTAGGGCGCGAATGCACTGCTTCGCGTCCACGCCGTATCGAGCGCCCGGAGCAGGTCGTGTACCCGCTCGCCGGGCACGTTGCGGTGGATCAGCGCCTTCGGCAACCGCTCCGCGATCACACCCGGACGTTCCAGGCCGGCCAGCCGCAGTGAGATCGTGAAGCGCTGCGGTCCCCGCCGGTCGACGTCGATCCAGGATGCGATGCGGCCCAGCTCGTCACAGGTGCCGTCGACCAGTACGCCGTGGTCGGTCAGGCGGGAGCCCATCCGCGCCCATGCCCCTGCGACCTCGTGCTCGTCGTACTGGCGCAGCACGTTCATCGCTCGCACGATCGTGACGGGCCGTGCCGTCGCCAGCTCGAACCCGCCGAACTCGAACCGAACGCCCGGTACCGCTTCGCCTGCAGCAGCCGAGACGCGCTCCCGATCGATCTCGAGCCCGAGCACCTCCACGTCCGAGCGGACCGACCGCAGCCGGGCACCGAGTTCCAGCGTCGTCCAGGGGCGGGCGCCGAACCCCAGGTCGACCACCAGCGGGTGCTCGTCCCGCCGCAGCGCCGGCAGGGTCTGCAGGTAGCGGTCGACGCGGCGAAGGCGGTTCACGCCGGTCGTCCCTCGGGTCACTCGGCCCTCCGCCACTCGACCAGGGTAGGTACCGTGCCCCGCCCTACACTGACCCGCATGCCGGCTGAACACTCGCTGATCCTGCTGCGCCACGGGTACTCGGACTGGAACGCGAAGGGCCTCTTCACCGGCTGGGTCGACGTGCGGCTGACCGAGCAGGGCATCGCCGAGGGGCGCCGCGCCGGCAGGATGATCCGCGAGGCCGGGCTGCTGCCCGACGTGGTGCACACCTCCGTGCTGACCCGCGCGATCCAGACCGCCGACGAGGCGCTGCTCGCGGCGGATCTGGCTTGGCTGCCGGTGCAGCGCACCTGGCGGTTGAACGAGCGGCACTACGGCGCCCTGCAGGGCAAGGACAAGGCCGCGACGCTCGACCAGTTCGGACCGGATCAGTTCGTGATCTGGCGCCGGTCGTTCGATGTGCCGCCGCCTCCGATCGAGGCGGACGACGAGTTCTCGCAGGCGGGGGACCCGCGGTACGCATCGCTCGGCTCCGACCTGCCGGCCACCGAGTGCCTGGCCGACGTGATCGAGCGGATGCTGCCGTACTGGCACATCGAGATCGTTCCGCAGCTGCGAGCGGGCAAACGGGTGCTGATCGTGGCGCACGGCAACTCGCTGCGCGCGCTCGTCAAGCATCTGGACGGCATCTCGGATGCCGCTATCGCCGACCTGAACATCCCGACCGGCATTCCGCTGCACTACCGCTTGGACGACCACCTGCGTCCGATCGTCCCTGGCGGCGACTACCTCGACCCGGAAGCCGCCGCGGCGGGTGCCGCCGCGGTAGCAGCCCAGGGCCGCCAGTAGCCCTGCCGAGAGCCGTCCGGCTCAGCCGGCCTGCAGGACCCAGTCGCCGGTCTGCAGGTACTGCACCTTCTTGGAGATGGAGACGGCGTGATCGGCGAACCGCTCGTGGTATCGACTGGCGAGCGTCGCGTCGACGGTGTCGTTGGCGGCACCCTTCCACGTCTCGCCCAGCACCTGGTCGAAGACGCTGAGGTGCAGTTCGTCGATGCGGTCGTCGTCGTTGCGGATCTCTTCGGCCAGCAGCGGATCTTCGCTTTCGAGCAGCCGGGTCAGTTTGCGGGCGATCGCGATGTCGAGCCGGCCCATCTCCTTGAACGTCGGCCGCAGCGATTTGGGGACGACCTTCTCGGGGAACCGGTAGCGCGCGAGCTGTGCGATGTGCTCGGCCATGTCGCCCATCCGCTCGAGGGACGCGCTGATGCGCAGGGCGCTGACGACGATGCGCAGGTCGCGTGCGACGGGCTGCTGGCGGGCCAGGATGTTGATGGCCAGCTCGTCGAGGCCGAGCGCCAATTCGTCGATCAGGTGATCGTCGGCGATCACGGATTCGGCGAGCGCGACATCCTGCGTGGTGAACGCCGTGGTCGCCTTGTCGATGGCGTCGGCGACCAGGTCCGCGACCCGCACCAGCCGGTCCTGCACATCGGCGAGCTCCTGCTGGAACACTTCGCGCATGGCGATCCCTCCACGGTTCAGGAGTCGAGCATCCGACGTCCGGATGAACGGTCGGTTCCGCGGTGCTGAACGATGGGCGAACACGCCGCCTGCAGCCGGCCGACGGGCGCGACCCCCGCGAACCCGCACCCCTAGTGTAAGCGCATGACCCCCGGGCAGCTGGTGCTGGTTGCACTGCTGTTCGGCCTGATCACGGGCGGACTCTTCACCTGGCTGCTGCTCGCTGCGGCGGCGCGGGGCCGGGCCGCCACCGAGATCGCGAGCGACCCGCTGCCCGACGGAGTGACGGCCACGATCGCCGCGCTCGACCTGCCCGCCGTGGTGGTGAACGGCTCGAACGTGGTCCTCGACACGACGCCCGCGGCGCGGGCGCTCGGACTCGTGAACGGCCGCATGCTGGCCCACCGCGACCTGGAGGTGCTGGTCGAGCAGGCCCGACGGGACCACGCGGCCATCGACGGCGACTACCACCTGCACCGCAGTGCAGTCGGGGGCGCGACGCTCGACCTGTTCGCCCGTGCGGCACCCATCGGCGCAGTCACGGTGCTGCTGCTCGTCGAGGACCACTCCGACTCCAGCCGGCTGGAGATCATGCGGCGCGACTTCGTCGCGAACGTGAGCCATGAGCTGAAGACGCCCATCGGTGCCGTCGGCCTGCTGGCCGAGGCGATGGAGAGCGCCGCGGACGATCCCGAGCAGGTGCGCCGCTTCGCAAGCCGCCTGACGGTGGAGGCGGCGCGGTTGGGCACCATCACCCGCGAGATCATCGACTTCTCCCGGGTGCAGTCCGTCGATCCTCTGCTGGAGCCGGAGGTCGTCGCCGTCGAGGGCGTGCTGGCGGCAGCGGTGGAGCAGAACCGCGTGCTCGCCGACGCCCGCGGTGTCGAACTCGTGCTGGCACGCAGCAAGGGACTGCAGGTGCTCGGGGACCGGGTGCTGCTGACCAGCGCCGTGCACAACCTGGTCGCGAACGCTGTGCAGTTCTCGCCCCCGCACGGGCGCGTCGGAGTGGGCGCGCGCGTGCGCGACGACGTGGTCGAGATCGCGGTGACCGATCAGGGGGACGGGATCGGGGCCCAGGACCAGCACCGCGTCTTCGAGCGGTTCTTCCGCGCCGACCAGGCGCGCTCCCGAGCGACCGGCGGGACCGGGCTCGGCCTCAGCATCGTGAAGCACATCACGCAGAACCACGGCGGCGACGTGCGGTTGTGGTCGCAGCCCGGCAACGGCTCGACCTTCACGATCCTGCTCCCGTCCTTTGAATCCAGCGACAGCCCGAAGGCGCCGCGGCGCCGTGAACGAGAGACCGTATGACCCGCATCCTGATCGTCGAGGACGAGCCCGCCATCGCGGAGCCGCTCGCCTTCCTGCTGTCCCGCGAGGGGTACGAGGTGACCACGGTCGCCGACGGCCGTGAGGCGTTGACCGTGTTCGCCAAGCAGGGCAGCGACCTGGTGCTGCTCGATCTGATGTTGCCCGGCATCCCCGGCACCGAGGTGGCCAAGCAGCTGGTCGCCGTCTCGTCGGTGCCGATCATCATGCTGACGGCGAAGGACTCCGAGGTGGACATCGTGGTCGGGCTGGAGCTCGGCGCCGACGACTACGTGACCAAGCCCTACTCGTCGCGCGAGCTGCTGGCCCGCATCCGCGCCGTGCTGCGGCGCCGCAGCGAGGGGGAGCCGGCCGACTCGGACGTGCTCGCCTCCGGGACCGTGCGGCTCGACACGGAGCGGCACGCTGTCTTCGTCCGGGGACGCGAGACGCCCATGCCGCTCAGGGAATTCGAACTGCTCGAGCTGCTGCTGCGCAACGCGGGGCGCGTGCTGACCCGCGGCCAGTTGATCGACCGCATCTGGGGCGCGGACTACTTCGGGGACACCAAGACGCTCGACGTGCACATCAAGCGCATCCGGTCACGGATCGAGGACGACCCGGGCGAGCCGCGCATGCTGCTGACCGTGCGCGGCCTCGGCTACCGCTTCGAGGACCTGCCCGTCGGCTGACCTGCCCGTCGGCTGCCCGGGCCGTTATGGCGTCGGTGTCGGCGTCGGGGTGTCCAGCGGGTCGGCGGTGTCGGTCGGTGAGGGCGACTCACCGTCGCTCGGCTTCTTGGTCTTCGTCGGTGTGGGCGTCGGCGTGGGGCTGGGGGTCAGCGTCGCGTAGCCGGGCAGCGTGTTGTCGAGTACCGGCACACCCAGTTGGTCGCTTGTGCCGCCGGAGGAGAAGAAGACCGGCAGTAGGGAGCCGGTCTTCGCCGTGAGGCCGGAGAAGGTGACCGTCACCGGCTCGCCGGGTCGGACCGCCAGCGATGCGTTGGCCGGCACCACCACGGACTGGGTCGTGACGCCGCTTGCGGAGTTGTACTGCATCGACACCGACCGGGCCGTGGCGGAGGAGTTGATCAGGCTGACGATGAGGCTGGCATCGGTGCCGTCGACCGTGACCAGGAACGCATTGCGGATGTCGACGGGCCCGACGCTGCCGTTCACACCGTCGCTGGCGGAGTAGGAGCGGGTCGTCTGCTGGGGGGCGAAGAACTCGCATCCGGTGAGGCCGGTCACGACCGCGCCGACCAACGCGACGCATGCCGCAGCGCGCATTCTCATCCAGCACTCCTTCACAGGCGGCACGCGGTGCGGCGGACCGGGGGCGCGCTCGCGACGTGCAAACCATAGCGGACGAGCCCCGCTGCGGCTCTGCTGCGGCCCTTCCGTGGCACCCTGCCGGCACTCCCGCGACCCCTCGGGGCTGACCTCGCGGGTCAAGCTGAAGGAGTGCTGTGCTAACCTGGGACCCGCTTTTGAGAGGACCCACATGCTGTTCGAGGTCGGCGAGACGGTCGTTTACCCACACCACGGAGCCGCCACCATCATCGAGGTGAAGAAGCGGACCATTCGGGGCGAGGAGAAGACCTATCTCAAGTTGAACGTCACCCAGGGCGACCTGACCATCGAGGTGCCGGCGGACAACGTCGACCTGGTCGGCGTCCGTGACGTCATCGGCCGCGAGGGTCTGGACCGGGTCTTCTCGGTGCTGCGCACCCCGTTCACGGAGGAGCCGACCAACTGGTCGCGCCGCTATAAGGCCAACCTCGAGAAGCTCGCGTCCGGCGACGTCATCAAGGTGTCCGAGGTCGTCCGCGACCTGTGGCGCCGCGATCAGGACCGCGGGCTCTCCGCCGGCGAGAAGCGCATGCTCGCGAAAGCCCGCCAGATCCTGATCTCGGAGCTGGCGCTGGCCGAGAAGACCGACGAGGAGCGCGCCTCCACCGTGCTCGACGAGGTCCTGGCCTCCTGACCGCTGTCGTCGTCGTCGCAGCCGGCGACGGCATCCGACTCGGGTTCGGCCGGCCCAAAGCGTTCGCGCCACTCGGCCGGAGCACGGTGCTCGAGGTCTGCCTGCAGCAGGTGCTCGCGGCCGACGTCGACTCGGTCATCGTCGCCGCTCCGCCGGCCGCGCTCGACGAGGTCGGCGCCCTGGTCCAGACGCTCCGCGCCCGAGTGACGTCGCCGGTGGTGGTGCAGGTCGTCCCCGGAGGCCCGACCCGGCAGGCATCGGTCGCCGCCGCGCTCGCCGCAGTGCCGACCGGGACACAGGTCGTGCTGGTGCACGATGCCGCCCGGCCCCTCACCCCGTCGACGCAGTTCGACGCGGTGGCGGCGAGCGTGGTGGCGTCCGGCGTGGGAGCGGTTCCGGCCCTGCAACCCGCGGACACGATGAAGGCGATCGACGAGCGGGGCGTGGTCGAGCGGACGCTGGATCGGTCTCGCCTGGCCGCCGTGCAGACGCCGCAGGGCTTCCCGTTCGATGCGCTGGTCCGCGCGTACGAGCGTGCCGCCGCCGAGTACACCGACGACGCGGCGCTCTTCGCCGCCGACGGCGGTGAGGTGGTGGTCGTCCCCGGTGATCCTGCAGCCTTCAAGATCACCACCCGCTGGGACCTGGCGCGGGCCGAAGACCTGCACCGACCCTCCGGCGGCGGCCTGCGCACCGGGATCGGCATCGACGTGCACGCCTTCGATCCCGCGGTCGCCCTGCAACTCGGTGGGCTCGGTTGGCCGGGTCCCGGGCTGGCCGGTCACAGCGACGGCGACGCCGTCTGTCATGCCGTCGCGGATGCCCTGCTCTCCGCCGCCGGGCTCGGCGATATAGGCGGCGTGTTCGGGGTGGACCGGCCCGAGGAGGCGGGACGAGCGGGCCCGGACTTCGTCCGCCGCGTCGTCCAGCTGCTCGCCGAGGCCGGTGCGACGCCGGTCAACGTGGCCGTGCAGATCGTCGCGGTCGCGCCGAAGGTCGCCCCGCGGAGGACGCAGATGCAGCAGGTGCTCTCCGAGGCGGTCGGCGCTCCGGTGACCGTCAGCGGCACCACCACCGACGGTCTCGGCTTCGCGGGCCGCGGCGAGGGACTGACCGCCGTCGCCTCCGCCCTGATCGTGGTCGCCTGATGGCCACGATCTAGCATGGGGGCCGTGGTGCGGCTCTACGACTCCCGCACGCAGCAGATCCGTCCGCTCCAGCCGCTCGTTCCCGGCCGGATCGGCCTCTACGTCTGCGGGCCGACCGTGCAGTCGTCGCCGCACGTCGGCCACCTGCGGTCGGCGCTGTCGTACGACCTGCTGCGCCGCTGGCTGGTCCACCGCGGGTACGCCGTGACCATGGTGCGCAACGTGACGGACATCGACGACAAGGTGCTGTCGGGTGCGACGGAGGCGGAGCCGTGGTGGGCGCTCGCCCATCGCGTGGAGCTGGAGTTCCAGGACGCCTACCGGGCGATCGGCATCCAGCCGCCCACGGTCGAGCCGCGCGCGACCGGCAACGTCGATCGCATGCAGGCGCTGATCGCCGAGCTGATCGAGTCGGGCCACGCGTATGCGGCACCCGACGGCTCCGGCGACGTCTACTTCGACACGGGATCGTGGCCCTCGTACGGCGAGTTGACCCGGCAGCGGCGCGAGGACATGGTGGCCGCCGAGGACGCCGACCCGCGCGGCAAGCGCGACGGGCGCGACTTCGCGCTGTGGAAGGGCATCAAATCGGGGGAGCCGGAGTCGGCGGCGTGGCCGTCGCCCTGGGGTCTCGGGCGGCCGGGCTGGCACATCGAGTGCTCCGCCATGGCCGAGCGGTACCTCGGTGCCACCTTCGACATCCACGGCGGCGGTCTGGACCTGCGCTTTCCGCACCACGAGAACGAGCTCGCCCAGTCGTCGGCGGTGGGCCGACCCTTCGCGCGCCACTGGGTGCACAACGGTCTGGTGACGGTCGACGGTCAGAAGATGTCCAAGTCGCTCGGCAACTCGGTGTTCGCCGCCGACCTGACCGCATCGGCGCGGCCCGCCGCGGTGCGGTACGCGCTGACCGCGGCGCACTACCGCTCGTCGCTGGATCTGCAGTCCGGCAGTCTGGGCGAAGCCGAGGAGGCGCTCGGCCGCATCGAGCGCTTCCGGGCTCGCGCGACGCAGGCGGTCGGCACGGCCGGGCCGCAGGTGCTGCCGGCCGCGTTCGAGGCGGCGATGGACGACGACCTGGCGGTCCCGGTCGCGCTCGCAGTACTGCATGAGACCGTCCGCGCCGGCAACGCCGCCATCGACTCGGCGGATGCCGAGGTCGTCCGCCGGGCGCTCGGCGCGACGGCGGCGATGATCGGTGTACTCGGACTGGACTTCGGCGATCCGGCCGGGGCCGAGTCTGCACGCGCTCAGTCTGCCTACTCGGACACGGGACGCCAGAAGGCGCTGGAGACGCTGGTCGGTGGGCTGGTCGAGCAGCGCGCTGCGGCTCGCGCGAGCCGGGACTGGGCCGGGGCCGATCGCATCCGCGATCTGCTCGCCGACGCCGGTGTGCAGGTGGAGGACACCGCCGGGCCTACCCGGTGGAGCATCGTCGGGAGCGAATGATGGCGGGAACGAACGGACGACCGGGGCGAGCCGGCGGAGCGAAGCGCACCGGCTCGGGGGTCGGCACCGGCGGCCACGGCCGCAAGGCGCTCGAGGGCAAGGGGCCCACGCCCCGCGCGGAGGACCGGGAGTACCACCCGGCCTTCAAGCGCAAGCAGGCCGCCGAACGATTGGCCGCCAAGCGGGGCCAACCGGCGGGGCGGCAGGGCAGCGGCTCCGGCGGCGGCAGCCGGCGCCGCACCGCCGGCGACGAGCAGGTGACCGGACGCAACGCGGTACTGGAGGCATTGCGCGCCCGCATCCCGGCGACGACGCTGCACATCGCGACGCGCATCGAAGTGGACGACCGGGTGCGCGAGATCCTGTCGATCGCGAACCGGCGCGAGATCCCGGTGCTCGAGGTGATGCGTCCGGAGCTCGATCGCCTCACCGGTGGTGATCCGCTGCACCAGGGCCTGGCGCTCGGTGTGCGCGAGTACGAGTACGCCCATCCGCTCGACCTGCTGCAGCGCGCGGCGGGCACGGGCGTCCCGCCGCTCGTGGTGGCGCTCGACGGCGTGACCGATCCGCGCAATCTGGGTGCCGTGATCCGGTCCGCCGCCGCGTTCGGCGCGCACGGCGTGCTGCTGCCGCAGCGGCGGTCCGCCGGGGTCACGGCCACGGTGTGGCGATCCTCCGCGGGCGCGATCGCCCGGCTGCCGGTCGCGATGGCCTCGAACCTGGCGCAGACGATCACGGCCTACAAGCAGCAGGGCGTGTTCGTGATCGGCCTGGATGGAGGCGGAGCCGTCGCGCTCCCGGCGCTGGAGCTGGCCGACCGACCGTTGCTCGTCGTCGCGGGCAGCGAGGGCTCCGGCCTCTCGCGGCTGGTCACCACCCTGTGCGACGCGATCGTCTCGATCCCGATCACATCGTCGACGGAATCCCTGAACGCCTCGGTCGCCACCAGCATTGCGCTCTACCAGATAGCGACGAGCCGCTCCGCCGCCGAATAGCGCCAACGAGACAACCACTCGACCCGTCGACGCACACCGTGATGTCACTCCGCCGGCCGACCCTGTGAACGGGAGCCGTGGCCGCCGAGTCGGTCGCATCGGACTGCCCACGACCCGCGCCGCAGTAGCGGCGGCGCGGCGATGCACTCAGACGGTGCTTCGCCAGTCCTCCGGCCCGCTGGAGATGCGGACGGGGAGGGTGATCGCCTCGGTGAGGGGCGCGTCGATGACGGTCGCTTCGTCGCGACGGTGCCGCAGGATCTCGTCGACGTATGCGGTGACCGCTTCGGCGAGTGGGATGTCGCGGTTCTCGCGCTGCGACATGAACCAGCGGTGTTCGAGCAGCTGGTGGAAGATCTCGGCGGGTTCGAGCTTGCCGCGTAGGTCGCGGGGGATCGAGCGGATGACGGGTTCGAAGATGCTGGCGGTCCATTGGTGCGCGGCCGCTTCCTCGCCGATCTCCTTCTTGCCGAAGGTGGTGGACCAGGAGTCGAGGTCGTTCAGCAGGCGGCGGGCCTGGTTCTCTTCGGCGTCGAGGCCGGTGAGGCGCAGCAGGCGTCGGCTGTGATGGCCGGAGTCGACGACCTTGGGCTGGATCACGACGGTGCTCCCGGCCTCGTCGGTGCGGATGGACAGTTCTTCGATGTCGAAACCGAGTGCGTTCAACCGGTCGACGCGCTCGTTGATACGCCAGCGTTCGCTGCTCGAGAAGCTCTCACGGCCCATCAGCTCGTTCCACAGCATGTGGTACTGCGCGACGATGCGTTCGCTCTGGCCGACGGGATCGACGTCATCGTCGACGTGACCGCCGGCGGCCAGATCCATCAGTTCGCCGGCGATGTTCACACGAGCGATCTCCAGGTCGTTCTCGCGCTGTCCTCGGGAGAGCCCTCCAGTGTAGAGCTTGCCGGTTTCGGCGTCGACGAGGTAGGCGGCGAACGCACCGGCATCACGCCGGAAGAGGGTGTTGGACAGGGAGACGTCGCCCCAGAAGAAGCCGGTGATGTGCAGCTGCACGAGCAGCAGAGCGAGTGCATCCGCGAGCCGCGTGGCAGTGTCGGGCCGCAGCGTCTGGGAGAAGAGGGCCCGGTAGGGCAGCGAGAACCGCAGGTGCCGGGTGACGAGCACCGGTGCCAGTTCGTCGCCGTCGTCCGTCGCCCGGCCGGCGATGACCGCGACCGGCTCGACGCACGGCACTTCGAGGCGCTGCAGGGTGCGCAGCATGTCGTACTCGCGGGTCGCGAGCTCGTTCGTGGTCTCCTTGACCGCGATCACGTAGCCGGAGAGGTTGGCGAACCGCACCACATGGCGCGAGAGGCCCTTGGGCAGCGCGGCGATGGCGTCGGCCGGCCACGCTTCCAGCGGAAGCGTCCACGGCAGATCCAGCAGGGCTGGATCCACCGTGGATGCTGTGATGGCGAGCGAACCGCTCACCGAATCCGCCGGCTGGATCAGATGGACACCGCCGCCGAGAGGCGAGCACCGGACTCGACGTCGAACACGTGCAGGTGGCCCTGCTGCGGCGTGAGGTACACCGTGTCGCCGGCATCCGGGTGGATGCGTCCGTCGACGCGGGCGACGATGTCGGTACGTCGGCCGTGCACGTCGGAGTGCCCGTACAGATAGCCGTCCGCGCCGAGCTCCTCGATCAGGTCGACCTCGACCGGCAGGCCCTCGGTGTGCGCGGTGGACACGTCGAGGTCCTCGGGACGCACCCCGACCGTGACCTGCTTGCCGGTGCTGTTCGCCATCACGTCGCGGGAGAGCGAGATGGTCGCGCCCCCGAACTTGACGCCCTGGTCCGTCAGGTCGGCGGGGAACAGGTTCATGGCCGGGCTGCCGATGAAGCCGGCGACGAACACGTTCTGCGGGCGCTCGTACAGCTCGCGGGGGCTGCCCACCTGTTGCAGCAGCCCGTCCTTCAGCACGGCGATGCGGTCGCCCATCGTCAGCGCCTCCGTCTGGTCATGGGTGACGTAGACGGTGGTGACGCCGAGCCGACGCTGGAGCGAGGCGATCTGCGTGCGGGTCTGCACGCGCAGCTTCGCGTCGAGATTGGACAGCGGCTCGTCCATCAGGAACACCTGGGGGGAGCGGACGATGGCGCGGCCCATGGCGACGCGCTGCCGCTGACCACCGGAGAGCGCCTTCGGCTTGCGGGCCAGGTACGGCTCCAGGTCGAGCAGCTTCGCCGCCTCGAGCACGCGATTCGCGCGCTCGTCCTTATTGATCCCGGCGATCTTGAGCGCGAAGCCCATGTTCTCGGCGACGGTCATGTGCGGGTACAGCGCATAGTTCTGGAACACCATCGCGATGTCCCGGTCCTTCGGAGGCATGTCGGTGACGTCACGGTCGCCGATGCGGATGTGCCCGTCGTTGACTTCTTCGAGGCCCGCCAGCATGCGCAGCGACGTGGACTTGCCGCAGCCCGACGGCCCGACGAGCACCAGGAACTCGCCGTCCGCGATGTCCAGGTCGAGCCGGTCGACCGCGGCGCGGGTGCCGCCCGGATACAGCCGGGTCGCCTGGTCGAAAGTGACGGTTGCCATTGTGTTCTCCCTCACCGGCAGGGACGTGCCGGACGATCCAAGTGATGGAATGGCCCGCTGCGGGGTCATGCCGGTCGACGTCGATCGGCCCCCCGAGTATCTCATGCGGATCATCTCGGGGGAACGGCCGGTGTCTCGCGGGGTGGCTGCGGAGGCGGGATAGGGCCGACGGCTACGATTCCACCCGCCTGCCGCCCGGCGGGCAGCGGAAGAGGTGTCATGACGCAGGCCGGACCGAACGGCCGCGGACCGTCGAAGAACGAGCGACGCGACGCGGCACGCGAGAAGGCGCGCCAGCAGCGCGAGCAGCAGCGCAGGCGGGATCGGCGCCGGCGCGTGATCCTGCAGGCCTCGATCGGCCTCGTCATCGTCGCCGTCGTGGTGATCGTCGCGGTCGTCCTGGTCAATTCGGCGCGTCCGCCCGGGCCGGGTCCCAAGAACATGGCGGACGGCGGGATTGTCATCGGCGAGGGGCTGCGGGCGCAGACCAGTGCGGGGGCTGCCGCCGACACGACGCCCACCCAGCGCCCCGTCCAGAAGGGTGTCATCGCGATCCGGGCGTACGAGGACTTCCAGTGCCCCAACTGCAAGGACTTCGAAGAGACGAACGCCGCGTACATCAAGTCGCTGGTGCAGGCCGGCACGGCGACGCTGCAGATCTATCCCGTCGCCATCCTCGACCGCGCGTCGAGCACCAACTACTCGACGCGGTCGGCGAACGCCGCGGACTGCGTCGCGAACTTCTCCCCGAACCAGTTCTACGAGTTCCACCGGCTGCTCTACGCCAATCAGCCGGCGGAGGAGGGCGCCGGCCTGACCGACGCGCAACTGACCGGGTATGCCAAGCAGGCCAAGGTGAGCAACCTCGCCCAGATCACATCCTGTATCAGTCAGCAGACGTACAAGACCTTCGTCGGAGCGGTGACCGACCGCTTCAGCCAGCCCGACCTGCCGCTGTCGGACGTCAAGGGACGCAGCAACGCCTCCCAGACCAACTACATCGGTACCCCGACCGTGCTGATCAACGGCACCTGGTACAAGGGCTCGATCACCGACGCGGCGGCGTTCAAGGCCGCGGTGCTCAAGTCTCAGGCCTTCACCCCGACCCCGACCCCCACGCCGAGTGCGACACCCTCCCTCGACAGCGAGTCCCCGAGCCCGTCGACGACGAAGAAGTGACGAGGAAGTAGCGTCGCCGGCTTCGTAGACTGCAACCGGCGGTTTCGACCACCACGCCGACTTGGCGCAACTGGTAGCGCACCTAACTTGTAATTAGGGGGTTAAGGGTTCGAGTCCCTTAGTCGGCTCCGCCTCCCGCAGTACTCGAGCAGCCTGTCCGATCGGCGCATAACCTGCGCCGATCGGGTTCAAGTCCCGCAGTCGGCTCGGGCTTATTGCTGCGCCGCCGCAACGGCGGCGCAGGTCGTGGGCAGTCCGCTGCGGCGGGACACCCGCCTTCGCTCCCGTTCCCGAGGTCGGCGGTCGGCGGTCGTAGCTGACAGGGTGGGGATGGCGCCCTCCAGTCAGCTGGCGGGCTGCTGCTCGAACTTCAGGGAGACCGAGTTCATGCAGAAGCGGTCGCCCGTGGGGGTCTGCGGGGCGTCGTCGAACAGGTGGCCGAGGTGCGAGCCGCAGCTGGCGCACAGCACCTCGGTGCGGGTCATGCCCCAGGCGCGATCCGACTTCAACTCCACCGCCTCCGGCGAGACCGGCTCGAAGAAGCTGGGCCACCCCGACCCCGAATCGAACTTGGAGGTCGATTTGAACAGGGGCGAGTCGCACGCGCGGCAGCGGAACAGGCCGTCGCGGTGCTCATCCAGCAGGGCGCCGCTCCACGGACGCTCGGTCGCGGCCTCGCGCAGCACCTTGTACTCGTTGGGGTCCAGTGCGGAGCGCCACTCCGTGTCGCTCTTCGTGATGTCGTACGGCATGGGGTCCTCCATCTCGCGGATGGGATTCGGTGGCGCCGACCGGGTTCGTGCTCGGCGGCCTGTCGCATCCCGTTCACTGTGTTCAGCGCTTTTAGGATGGCGCCTATTCCGGCAAGGGGGATCAATGGAGAGCGAAGTCGATGCCGATGCGGCTCCCGAGCGTTCGAACAACGTGCGGCGCGAACTGACCTCGCGCGAAACCGCCATGCTGGCCTTCGAGCGTGCCTGGTGGCGTCGAGGCGGGGTCAAGGAGGAGGCGATCCGCGAGGAATTCGGTATTTCCGCCGCCCGGTACTACCAGCTGCTCGGCGCCCTCATCGATTCACCCGTGGCGTTGATCGAGGACCCGATGCTCGTCAAGCGCCTACAGCGCCTGCGCGACGCCCGAGCGGTCCGCCGGGCCGACCTGCTCCGGGTCCGCCGGTCCAGTTGATCGCTCTCCCGCTGGAGACGATCCCGGTGGGACACGCCTGAAAGAACCATGCCCGACTTCCCCCGAGATAGATTCGACGAGCTTCCAGCCGATCTGACCCGAATCGGCGCGCACCGCGCACCCGCCAGACGCGGGCGGGTGTTCGTGGCGTTCGCCTGGGCGGCGCTCGCCACCGGCGTGCTGGTCGGTGCGGGCGTCGTCGGCCTGCGCGTCATCGACTCCCGGAACGCCGGAGGCACCGGCCCCACGCAGAACACGAGCAGCGCGCCGTCCGTCGTCGCGACCGTCGATCCGAAGGAGCCGGTCGTGCTGCTGAACGCAACGACCACCAACGGGCTCGCAGCCACTGCCGCGGCCGCAGCGAAGGCGGACTCCTGGACCGTGCAATCCACCGCCAACGCCAGCTCCACCGCCGTGAAGACCACCGTCGTGTACTACGCCCGAGCCGGGCAGGCCGGGGCGGCGAAAGGCCTCGCGAAGAGCCTCGGCATCACCCGCACCCAGCAGTCCTCGCAGTTCGCCGCCGGCGGGACCGACCGGCTGACCGTGGTCCTCGGCGCCGACTACGCCAAGGCCCACTGACCGCCCACTCGCAGCCTCCGGGTGCCTCGCAGCGCCCCGCGTGTTACGCCCTCGTTTAATCTGTGTTGAGAACCGGTGCAGACCGCCGATTCCACGCCCGCGCAGCCGGTCCGCGGCCGCCCGCCTCATTAGTGTGAGGCCGAGCCGGGCCGACCTTCCCGCCGGCTGTCGGCATGCGGAGGAGCGGCTGAGACCATGGCCAGCGGAACAGTCAAGTGGTTCAACGCGGAGAAGGGCTACGGCTTCATCACCGTCGACGGCGGCGGGCAGGACGTGTTCGTCCACTACAGCGCCATCGACATGGCGGGCTACAAGGTGCTGACCGAGGGGCAGCAGGTGGTCTTCGAAGTCGGTTCCGGATCCAAGGGCCCGCAGGCCGAGGGCGTGCGCCTGGCCTGAGGCCGCTGGTTCGCGGGAGTCGCCGGCGACCTGTCGCGACCCGACGCCCGGGAAACATGGCCGACGCGAGGCCGACACCCGCTGAAGCGCGCTCCGAGCGTTCGTGTGCGGTTGCACTCGGCAGGGACGACTGCCAAGATGGATTAGCACTCGACTCTGCTGAGTGCCAAGGCGCCGCGGGTACTTGCCGGCGGGCGCCGATCCACCCGTCACCGTCCAGGAGGGACGTTCACCACCTATGGCAAAGATCATTGCCTTCGACGAAGAGGCCCGTCGCGGTCTCGAACGCGGCTTGAACCAGCTCGCCGACGCCGTGCGCGTCACACTCGGCCCGCGCGGCCGCAACGTCGTGCTGGAGAAGAAGTGGGGCGCCCCCACGATCACGAACGACGGCGTTTCCATCGCCAAGGAGATCGAGCTCGACGACCCGTACGAGAAGATCGGCGCGGAGCTCGTCAAAGAGGTCGCCAAGAAGACCGACGACGTGGCCGGCGACGGCACCACGACCTCGGTCGTGCTGGCCCAGGCGCTGGTCCGCGAGGGCCTGCGCAACGTGGCGGCCGGTGCCGACCCGATCAGCCTGAAGCGCGGCATCGACAAGGCCGTCGCGGCCGTGTCCGCCGAGCTCATCCGCAGCGCCAAGGAGGTCGAGACCAAGGAGGAGATCGCCGCCACCGCGTCCATCTCCGCCGGAGACACCCAGATCGGCGAGATCATCGCCGAGGCGATCGACAAGGTCGGCAAGGAGGGTGTCGTCACCGTCGAGGAGTCGAACACCTTCGGCACCGAACTCGAGCTCACCGAGGGCATGCGCTTCGACAAGGGCTACCTGTCGCAGTACTTCGTCACCGACCCCGACCGTCAAGAGGCGGTGTTCGAGGACCCGTACATCCTGATCGTCAACAGCAAGGTCTCGAACATCAAGGACCTGCTGCCGATCGTGGACAAGGTGATCCAGAGCGGCAAGCAGCTGCTGATCATCGCCGAGGACGTGGACGGCGAGGCCCTCGCGACCCTGATCGTCAACAAGATCCGCGGCATCTTCAAGTCCGTCGCCGTCAAGGCCCCGGGCTTCGGCGACCGCCGCAAGGCGCAGCTGCAGGACATCGCGATCCTCACGGGCGGCCAGGTGATCTCCGAGGAGGTCGGGCTCAAGCTCGAGAACGTGACGCTCGACCTGCTGGGCAGCGCCCGCAAGGTGGTCATCACCAAGGACGAGACCACGATCGTCGAAGGCGCCGGCGACGCCGAGCTGATCGCCGGTCGGGTGCAGCAGATCCGCAACGAGATCGAGAACACCGACTCGGATTACGACCGCGAGAAGCTGCAGGAGCGTCTCGCCAAGCTGGCCGGCGGCGTTGCAGTCATCAAGGCGGGCGCGGCGACCGAGGTGGAGCTCAAGGAGCGCAAGCACCGCATCGAGGACGCCGTTCGCAACGCGAAGGCGGCCGTCGAGGAGGGCATCGTCGCCGGTGGCGGCGTCGCGCTGATCCAGGCCGGCAAGGTGGCGTTCGAGTCGCTCGAGTTGATCGGCGATGAGGCGACCGGGGCGAACATCGTCAAGGTGGCCATCGAGGCGCCGCTCAAGCAGATCGCGCTGAACGCGGGTCTCGAGCCCGGTGTCGTGGCGGAGAAGGTGCGCGGCCTGCCGGTCGGGCACGGCCTCAACGCCGCCACCGGCGAGTACGTCGACATGTTGGCCGCGGGCATCAACGACCCGGTCAAGGTGACCCGGTCCGCGCTGCTGAATGCCGCATCCATCGCCGGCCTGTTCCTGACGACCGAAGCGGTCGTCGCGGACAAGCCCGAGAAGACCCCGGCCGCGGCCGGCGGCGACCCCTCGGGCGGCATGGACTTCTGATCCAGCACGGATCGCTGATTCAGCACTGAACGGCAGAGGCCGGGCACTCCACGCGAGTGCCCGGCCTCTGCTGTCTCTGTCGGCCTCGCGCCGCTCGCGGCGGTCACTGGAACAGCCGCGTGTTCGCCAGTTCGATCTCGGCGTACTGCTGGGAGGCGGTGCGCAGGGCGCGATCGATGCCGGCGAGGGCCTGCTCGAGTCCGGCCTGGGCCGTGCGCCACTGCGACACCACCCCTTGGAACGCGATGGCGGCCTGGCCGCTCCAGCTGCCCTGCAGCGCTTCCAGTTGCGCGTGCAGGCTGCCGGCCTCGGTCTGCAGTCGGGCGACCGTGGCCGAGATGGCAGCGGCGGCGCTCACGACCGCCTCGCTGTCGACGGTGTAGCGGGTCATCTGTCTGGTCCTTCCCCGTGGTGGTGGAAGGCCCGACGTTAGGAGCGCGCTGCAGCCAGGGGCGGATCGGCGGCGATCCCGGTCGAATCCTCGTCGGAGCGGTCGTTGTTGAGGAGCGGAAGCGTGATGCGGAACGTCGCACCGCCGCCCGCTGTGGTTGTGATGCCGATCGTGCCCTGGTGGGCGGCCACGATCGCGGCGACGATCGCGAGCCCCAAGCCGCTGCCGCCGGTGTCGCGGGTGCGAGACGAGTCCGCGCGCCAGAACCGCTGGAATATCTTGTCCCGCACCTGCGGCGGAATCCCCTCACCGTGATCGATGACCTCGACGACGGCCTGGTTACGGCTGGCGCTGGCATAGACGGCGATCTCGATCGGCGACTGCTCCGGCGTGAACCGGATGGCGTTGCCGATCAGGTTGGTCAGCACCTGCCGGAGCTTGTCCTCCTCGGCGAGCACCAGAGGGAGCGGTTCGCCCGCGGCGCGCTGCGGCAGTTCGGCCTCGACCGAGTCGGGCTCGCGATCGCGCCGTCTGGAGCGCAGCAGCCTGCCGGCGGCCGACCGGACCGGGCCGCTACCGCCGGCCGTCGCATCGGAGGGGTCGGCTCCGTCGTCGAGCCGCTCGGGGGCGTCGGCCGCGGCAGCGGCCGCCGCGGCGCGAGTGGCGGCCGTGTTGCGCCGGAACAGCCGGGCCGCCGTCGACAGCGCCGCGGAGTCCGTCTCCGCTGCGGGCGGCAGCACGGGGATGGTGCTTGTCGGCGTGCTCGCGTCCCGGCCCACCACGCGGATCATCCGCTTCGGCGCCAGCGCGCGCGCATCCAGGGCGGCGTCGTGCGCCAGAGGAAGCAGCTCCACCGGCTTCTGCGCAAGCGGCCGGGTCTCGTCCAAGCGGGCGAGCGCGAGCAGGTCGGAGACGAGTGCACCGAGCCGGATCGCCTCCCGCTCGATGCGGTCCATCGCCCGGGCCACGTCCTCGTCGCTCTGCAGCGCGCCCATCCGGTACAGCTCGGCGTAGCCGCGGACCGACACGAGGGGTGTGCGCAGTTCGTGACTGGCGTCGCCGACGAACCGTCGCATCTGATCGATGGTGCGGGCTCGGTCGGCCAGTGCGCGGTCGATCCGGTTCAGCATCTGGTTGAGTGAGCGGTTCAGCCGGCCGACTTCGGTGTTCGGCGTCGCGTTGCCGAGCCGCTGACCGAAGTCGCCGTCCGCGATCGCCGCGGCGGTTCGCTCCACCTGTCGCAACGGTCCGAACGTGGAAGTGACGAGCAGCCGCGTCAGTGCGGCGCTCAGGATCACCACGATGAGGCCGAACAGGAAGAAGATCGTGAATAGCCGTGCGATCAGCTGGTTCGTGCTGTCGAGCGAGCGACCGACCACGATGGTGCCATTCGCCACGGGCTTGAAGATCACGCGGTAGGCGGCGGCGCCGTCCTGGTCGCGCACCGTGACGGGGGCGGTCTGGTGCGCCCGGATGAACTGCGCGGATATCCGCCCGAGCACCGGGGGATCGGCCTGCCACACGGAGTTGGGAGTGCCGGTCAGCGTGCCGTTCGGCGTCAATTGTGCGTAGGCGTAGTCGGTGAGCTGCGAGCCGAGATCGTCCGGCGCGGTCTGCACGGTGATCCGATCCGCGACTCGGTCGATGCTCTGATCGAGGTCGCTGATCAGGTAGCCGCGCAGCAGCAGCATCGTGCCGAGGCCGCTGACGACGAGACCGGTGGTCAGCAGCAGCACTGTGACCGCGGTGATC
Source organism: uncultured Amnibacterium sp. (assembly GCF_964250715.1). GTDB lineage: Bacteria > Actinomycetota > Actinomycetes > Actinomycetales > Microbacteriaceae > Amnibacterium. Next base: position 27,799 of record NZ_CAXUGX010000010.1, on the reverse strand, counting down.
TTGGTGCGGAGCGAGACCCCGTTCCACCACTCGACCAACGATGCGTGCATGGGCGACCTCAGAACGTGCGGCGGGTCGGCGACCGACCGGTCAGACCTTGGCCGCCTTCAGCATGTATCCGAAGCCGCGCTTGGTCTGGATGATCGGCTCCGCGCTGTGCGCGTCGAGCTTGCGCCGCAGATACGAGATGTACGACTCCACGATGCCGGCGTCGCCGTTGAAGTCGTACTCCCACACGTGGTCGAGGATCTGCGCCTTGGACAGCACCCGGTTCGGGTTCAGCATCAGGTAGCGCAGCAGCTTGAACTCGGTCGGCGACAGTTCGATGGACTCGGCGCCGACCGTCACCTCGTGCGTGTCCTGGTCCATGGTCAGCTCGCCGGCGCGGATGACGGCGTCCTCCTCGGCGTGCATCGTGCGGCGCAGGATCGCCTTGATGCGCGCGACGATCTCGTCGAGGCTGAACGGCTTGGTGACGTAGTCGTCACCGCCGACGGTGAGTCCCGTGATCTTGTCCTCGGTGTCGTCCTTGGCGGTGAGGAACAGGATGGGGGAGGTGTAGCCGGATGAGCGCAGGCGTTTGGTGACCCCGAATCCGTTCATGTCGGGCAGCATCACGTCGAGGATGATCAGGTCCGGCTCTTCTTCGAGCACTGCGGAGATGGCTTGCGCGCCGTTGCTGACCGCGCGGACGGCGAATCCCGCGAATCGCAGACTGGTGGTGAGCAGGTCGCGGATGTTGGGCTCGTCGTCGACGATGAGGATGCGCGGTTGGTCGGCCATTTGGACAGTATTTGCGTAGAGGCTGTACGAAGTCTGAGTGTTGATCGAGTGTGGAGGCGGCGTGTCGCGCTGGCCACGACGCCCGGAGCGTGGGGGTGCTCGACTCCTCGGAGGCGCTGCGGAGAGCCCTGTAGGCAGCGCCGTATAGGACTGTAGGCAGCGCCCTATAGGAGAGGAACGCGCTAGCGGGCGGCCCGGGAGCGCTGCACGACGGAGACGACGATCAGCGCGATCGCGAGCAGCAGACCGATCGCCAGGCCGGGCGTCGGGAAGACCGCGGCGAACTGCAGGATCCCGTGGCCGAACGCCTGCTGCGGCACTCCCGCTGCGCGGCAGATGAACAGCGCCGCGATCGCGATCACCGTCAGTCCGATGACCGCGGTCGCCATCGCGGCCAGCGTCCGCTGCAGGCGTGCCAGCCCCGCGGAGGGCGAGTGCTGGCCGTTCGCGGGCAGGCCCGGACCGGGTGAGCGCGAACCGGCAGGCATTGCGTCAGGCTACCGTCCGCCCCGGGTGGCGGCGGGCCGCCACTACACTCGTGGACGCGCTTTCGCGCATTCCGCATGTGTTGACGAGGTCCATTCGATGCCCACCGGCAAGGTCAAGTTCTACGACGACGCGAAAGGCTTCGGCTTCATCAGCGGAGACGACGGGCAGGAGGTCTTCCTGCACGCCTCGGCGCTGCCCTCCGGTACGACGTCGGTGAAGGCGGGGACCAAGCTGGAGTTCGGGGTGGTGGCAGGCAAGCGCGGCACGCAGGCGCTGTCCGTGCGGGTCCTGGAGGCGCCGCCCAGCCTGGCGAAGATGGGTCGAAAGCCAGCCGACGACATGGCGATCATCGTGGAGGACCTGGTCAAGCTGCTCGACAGCGTCGGCGGCAGCTTGCGCCGGGGCCGGTACCCCGACTCGGAGCACGGGCGCAAGATCGCCAGTGTGCTGCGCCGCGTCGCGGACGACCTGGAGGCCTGACCCGGTGGCCGAAACCGTGACGGCGCAGGACACCGCTCCTTCGATGCCGGTCGACACAGCGCTGGATAGCACTGCACCCGTTGACACTGCACCCGTCGACACGGCGGCGCTGCGCGACCTGGCGTTCGATGCTCTGCGTGACGTGGCCCCCGACGGCACGGTCGGCGAGCTGGTCGCGATCACCGGCGACGGCGAGGTGCGCGAGGTGACCTTCGCCAGCCTGCTGCCCGGGTATCGGGCCTGGAAGTGGACCGTCGAGGTCGCCGTGCTGCCGCAGCTGCAGCCGTCGGTGCTGGAGGTCGCACTGCTGCCCGGGGAGGGGGCGCTCATCGCTCCGCCGTGGGTGCCGTGGGCCGATCGGCTGGCCGACTATCGGCGCCTGCATCCGGAGGATGCGCACGACGACGCTGCCAACGACCCGGACGACGAGAACGTCGACGACGAGGACATCCTCGATGACGACGACGCGATGGACGACGACGCCATCGATGATGACGACGAGGTGGACGCGGTCGACGACCACCTGGATACAGACCTCGAGATTGCGGACCCGGACGAGTTCGACATCGTCGACCCGGAGGACGACGACGAGCCTGACGACGGCGTCCCCGAGCCGGACGACGCTACCCGGGCGTGAAGTAGCCCGCCCCGGGCGAGTCCCACCTCAGGGCCGAGCCCGCCTCAGCGCCTGGCCGTCGCGCCCGTGTCGGCCTGAACGTCGGCGTGCTCGATGACATGGTCGATGCTGGCGAGCAGGGCGCGGACGTCGTCGGGTTCGACCGAGACGAACGTGCCGATGCGCAGCTGGTTGCGGCCCAGCTTGCGGTACGGCTCCACATCGACGATGTCGTTGCGCCGCAGAACCGTCGCGATGGCGGCCGCGTCCACGTCGTCGTCGAAGTCGACGGTGACGACCACCGGGGAGCGATCCTCGGGCCGCTGCACGAACGGGGTCGTGTGCGCGCCCCGCTCGGCCCAGTCGTAGACCAGCCCAGACGACTCTGCCGTCCGGGCCGTGGCCCACGGCAGGCCGCCCTGGCCGTTGATCCAGCGCAACTGTTCGTCGAGCAGTACCAGTGTGGTGATCGCCGGCGTGTTCAGGGTCTGGTCCAGGCGCGAGTTCGCCACCGCCTGCGACAGGCTGAGGAACTCCGGAATGTACCGGCCGGAAGCGGCGATGCGCTCCGTGCGCTGCAGGGCGGCCGGGGACAGCAGGGCCAGCCAGAGGCCGCCGTCCGAGCCGAGGTTCTTCTGCGGAGCGAAGTAGTACACGTCCGTCTGCGCCGCGTCGACCGGCACGCCGCCGGCGGCGCTCGTAGCGTCGACCAGCATCAGGGCGCCGTCGTGCGCCAGTCGGCGCACGGGAGCGACCACGCCTGTGGAGGTCTCGTTGTGCGGCCAGGCGTACGCGTCGATGTCGGACTCGACCGCGGACTCCGCACGGCTGCCGGCCGGCGCGGTGATCACGGTGGGTGCCTGCAGCCAGGGGGCCGCTGCCGCCTTGGCGAACTTCGCCCCGAATTCGCCGTGGCTGAGGTGCTGGCTGCGACGCTCGATCAGCGAGAACGCCGCAACGTCCCAGAACGCGGTCGATCCGCCGTTGCCGAGCACGACCTCGTACCCGTCGGGCGCGCCGAGCAGGGCGGCGATGCCCTCGCGGACGCTGTGGACGAGCGACTTGACCGGCGCCTGCCGGTGAGAGGTGCCGATGATCGTGCGACCGGCTCGCTCGAGCGCCGCGAGCTGCTCCGGCCTGACCCGCGCCGGGCCGGACCCGAAGCGCCCGTCCGCAGGCAGCAGGGAATCCGGGATGCGCAGCTCGTTCACGTCGGCCAAGCATACGAGGGCTCGGGGCTCGGGGCTCGGGGCTCGGGGACCGGGGACCGGGCGCCCGTTTGTGCGGGGTGTGCCTCCGCCGTCCGTCCGGGTCGGTCCCTATGCGCGGATAGGATCCGATCCGTACCTGGACGCGGGAAGGAGCCGGTGCCGTGACGGACCTCGTCGACACGACCGAGATGTACCTGCGCACCATCCTCGATCTGGAGGAGGAGGACATCGTCCCCCTGCGTGCCCGCATCTCGGAGCGGCTCGGCCACTCCGGTCCCACGGTGTCGCAGACGATCGCACGCATGGAGCGCGCAGGCCTCGTGGTGCTCTCGGGCGACCGGCACCTGGAGCTGACCGAGCAGGGGCGGTCCAAGGCCGTGCATGTGATGCGCAAGCACCGGCTGGCGGAGCGGCTGCTGAGCGACGTGATCGGCCTGGACTGGGAGTACGTGCACGAGGAGGCATGCCGCTGGGAGCACGTGATGAGCGAGCACGTGGAGCGCCGGCTGGTCGCGATCCTCGGCAACCCAACCGAATCGCCCTACGGCAATCCCATCCCCAGCCTTGATGCGCCGGTCGTCTCGCCGTCCGCGGCGTTCCTGCACGGCGTCGTCTCTCTGGTGCCCCATGTGCGCGCGAACCCCGGACGCAGTTCCGTGGTCATCCGGCGGCTGGGGGAGCCGGCCCAGTTCGACCCCGAGCTGCTCGGGCAACTGAAGGAGACCGGCGTCCTGCCGGGTGCCAAGGCCACCGTGGAGGCGCGGGGCGGCGGTGTCCGCATCGACGTGGACGGCTTCGAGGACGTGCTCGACCTGCCGGCCGACGTGGCCGCGCACGTGTTCGTCGCGGTCTGAGAGACCCGCTTCTCGGGATCCGCGGACGGTGGGTGCCCCCCACGATCGGCTTCCCTCGACGGCGGGTCCGAGCGCCGGTGGCCGGGCTGCGCCACGCCGCGCGTCGCTTCTGGCAAACGAGTTCTCGGCCCCTAGCCTGAACCGGTCCCGCCGTCCGTCGACATCGAGGTGGGACAGGAGTGCACGTCCGAGCGGCGCGCTGCATCGGAAGCCCGTGGGGGGCGAAGGAGGCCAGAACCGCGTGATCGATCCTGTTCCCGGTGCGCCGACGGTGACCTATCCGACCAGGCGCGACCTGCGCGACGCCCGGAACGGCCTCCGCCCCGATGCTCGCGCCGCCAAGCCGGCACCCAAGCCGTCCCCGGTCCCGCTGGCGGTTGCGCCCGAAGCGCCGAGCCGACCGCGCGCCACGATGCGCGCCGCAGCCTCACCCGTGCGGCCTGCACCCGCGCGCCCGGCATCCGCACAGTCGGCGCCCGCAAGGCCGGCTCGGGCGGTGCCCGCGCCACGGCGTTCTGCGCCACGCGGCCGCTCCACCTCGCGGACGGTGCTGTCGGTCGTGGTGATGACCTTCGCCGCCGCGCTGGTCGCGACGATCGCCCTGCCCTCCTACGCCTTCGACCCCAAGTCCGCCGCCACGGTGAGCGCCGGCGGTGCCCGCAGTGACGTGCTCGGCCACTCCCAGAACCTGGCCGTCGACGAGGGTGTGCAGGAGCAGCACGCGGCAGCCGATTCGTTGAGCGCCACCCTGCCGGCGGTTCTGAAACGGCAGGCGTACGCGCAGAAGTTCAGCGCCTACACCGGCCCGTCGGCGGCGGATTACGCGAAGAACCCTGCGCATCCGTCGTTCAGCCTGGACGCGGTGTACAACACCGCGCTGCAGTATCGCGGGGTTCCCTATGTCTTCGGCGGGGCGAACCCGAGCGGCTTCGACTGCTCCGGGTTCACCATGTTCGTGTATGCCCAGTACGGCATATCGCTGGCGCACTCCGTGCACATGCAGGATGCGGTCGGCACGCCGATCTCGCCGGCGGATGCGCAACCGGGCGACCTCGTGATCTTCAACGACGAGTCGCACGAGGGCTTCTACGCCGGCGACGGCAACATCCTGCACGCGCCGAACACCGGTGGCCGGGTGCGGGTGCAGCCGCTGTGGAGCACGGCGGTGCATTTCGTCCGCCTCGGATTGAAGTAGCGCACTCCTCCATCAGCTGACCGGCGGCCGCCCGCACGACACCCATCGACGCGGCGACTGCGTGCACGACACCTGCCCGCACGGATGGTCCTCGGCGGTACCGGGGTGGACGGTCGGCTGGGTTAGCCTGAAGCCGACCACGGCCTTGAGGTGCTGGTGCACCTCCCGAAGGAGCCCACCATGACGCATGCGGCGCCGCACCGGCAGCCGGGCGGTCGTGGGTGCGTCGCGGAGGGGATACGTCCGCTGCAGCTCGATCCCGTCAGGGTGCCGTCCGTCGGGCGGCACCCTTTCTTGTCCCCGGCCGGCACCATCGTTCCGACGGCTGCGCTCGCCCCCGAGGGCGACATCCTGCGCCGGGTCCGGACCGCTCGAAGGGGGACGTGATGCGCACGCTCGTGCTGAACGCCGGGTACGAACCGCTTGCCGTCATCTCGTTCAAGCGGGCGATCGTGCTCGTGCTGAACGGCAAGGCGACCGTGGTGTCGGCCGACGCCGACAATCCCGTCTTCGGCTCCTCCGGGGCCTGGGACCGCCCCTCCGTCATCCTGCTGACGCGCTACGTGCGCATGCCGGGTTCGCGGCGCGTGCCGGTGACCCGGCGCGGGGTGCTGCGCCGGGACGATTTCCGCTGCTGCTACTGCGCGCACGGCGCGACCACGATCGATCACGTGCTGCCGCGCTCCCGCGGCGGGGCGGACAGCTGGGAGAACCTGGTGGCCTGCTGCCTGGCCTGCAACAACACGAAGGGCGACCGCACGCCGGGCGAGATGGGCTGGTCGATGCGGGTGACGCCTCGCGTGCCGCACGGCACGACCTGGCTGGTGCGCGGCGTGGAGCGCCCGCAGCCGGACTGGCGCGATTACCTCGCGCCCGCGGCGTGATCCGTCGCGGTCCGTCGTGATCCCGGTCTTCCTCGACTGCGACACCGGCATCGACGATGCCCTGACCATCGCGTACCTGCTGGCGAGGCCGGAGGTCGACCTGGTGGGGGTGGGCTCGGTGATGGGCAATGTGAGCGCCGAGCTGGGTGCGCGCAACACCCTCGACCTGCTCTCGCTCGCCGGTCGGGCGGACGTGCCGGTCGCCGTCGGTACCGCCGATCCGCTGGTGGGGCGGTTCGACGGCGGGTCACCGGAGGTCCACGGGGAGAACGGCATCGGCGGCGTGCGGCTGCCCCGGGCCGAGAGCGAGCCGACCGGCGAGACGGCTGCGGCGATGCTCTCCCGGCTGGCGCGGACGCACGAAGGCCTCCGCGTGCTGGCGGTCGGCCCGCTGACGAATCTGGCGCTGGCGCTGCAGGCCGATCCCGAACTGCCGTCGCTGGTGCACGACGTGACGATCATGGGCGGGGCGGCGATGGTCCCCGGCAACCTGTCGCCGGCGGCGGAGGCGAACATCGGGCACGATCCGGAGGCCGCGGCCGCCGTCTTCGAGGCACCATGGCGCGTCACCGTGGTGGGTCTGGATGTGACGATGGGCTGCGTGTTCGAGGAGCGGCATCGCAGCGCGCTCGCCGAGGCGGCCGGTGCGGTGCCGCGGGCGCTTACGGCGATGCTCGCCACCTATTTCGCCTACTACCGGCCCGTGTTCGGCAGGGCCTCTTGCGCGCTGCACGATCCCCTCGCGGCGGCGATCGGCATCGGAGCGCTCGCGACGCCGCTGGCGCCGACGGTTCCGATCGTGATCGACGCGACGGACGGCCCGAACCGCGGCCGCACCACCGCCGACCTGCGCGGCCGCTTCGCGGGCTACCCGCCGATCGATGGCGCCCGCCACCGCGTGGTGCTGCAGGTGGCGGAGGGCTTCCCCGACGATCTGCTGGCGGCTCTGCTCACCTGAGCCGAGCGGGCCTTCTCTCGTACACTTTCGGGACCAGGCCTCTGTAGCTCAATGGAAGAGCAGTTCCGTCCTAAGGAAAGGGTTGGGGGTTCGAGTCCCTCCAGGGGCACTGCGCTCCGAGCCGTCCGAAGGCGGGTCGGGGCGCAGTTCGTCTGGAGGATCGAGAACGTCTTCGTGGGGTGGGCCCCGCTGGCCGGTTCCGGCGTGCCGCGGAGCGGCGTGACGGCCGTGCCGGTGGGATCGAGTCCCTCCAGGGGCACTGCGCTCTGAGCCGTCCGAAGGCGGGTCGGGGCGCAGTTCGTCTGGAGGATCGAGAACGTCTTCGTGGGGTGGGCCCCGCTGGCCGGTTCCGGCGTGCCGCGGAGCGGCGTGACGGCCGTGCCGGTGGGATCGAGTCCCTCCAGGGGCACTGACCGCCTGCGCCGGGGTCTCGTCAGCAGGACCAGGTCCCGAGGGCAGGTCCCTGGTCGACCAGCAGCCTGCTGTCGGGACCCTGTCCTGCTCACGTGCTCGGCCGCTCGGGCGGGGGAGGAGCAGCAGAGCCTCAGCTCTCGCAGCGTTCGGGGTGGCGGGCGGCCCGGCGCAGGTCGCGGACGGCGATGATCATCGCCGACGGGATCGCGATCAGGTCGCCTTGACGCAGGTCTGCGGGCAGGAAGACGGTGCGTTGCGGCTCCGAGGCGGGCCGGAGGTGGGTGGACACCGCGTGGGCGGTGGAGACCCGGCCGATCATCCGGGCCTCCTGCCACGTCGCGTCGCAGTGGGCGAGTTCGGCATCGACCCAGACGTCGACGCGGCCCTCGGCGTCGATTTCGACGGTTTCGACTCGTGTCACGATCACGCAGCCCGTGTCGGTCGTGTGCACGCAGGGGGTGCCGCACCAGTCCACCAGGCAGTCGAGCGAGACGCCGGCGACCACGACGTCGTCGATGCTCGTCACGGTGTGGGCGGGCCACTTCCGGGTGTCGAGCGGGTCGGCGATCGAACGGCGAAGGGACGGGATGAGCTGGGTCAAGGTCACCCATCCGGTACTACCCGCCGCTGCAGAAGAAGCGGACGATCCTGACGGTCCCCTCACGCCCGCCACCGGAATCCTCACGACGATCACTCGCGCCACCGGCCGCGGAAGGTGCGCCCGTGCGCGGCCGGCTCAGGAGGCTGCGGGCGGGGTCGGCTCGCCGAGCGACAGCATCAGCCGGTTGGCCCAGTTGAAGAACGCCGCCCCGTGGATGGCGTCCGCGATCGCGAGGTCGTCGAGCCCCGCCTCTCGCAACTGCCGCACCTGCTCGGCGCCGAACTCGCTCGGCGTCCTGGTGAGCGCCACCGATGCGTCGATCACCGCTCGCCACCGCGGATCCTGCTGCACCGCGGAGGTGCCGTCGTCCAGCAGGCGCTGCACGTCGTCGCGGCGCTTGGAGTAGTGACTGGCGAAGCGGGAGTGCACCGAGGCGCAGAAGATGCAGCCGTTCGTGCGCGACGCGCTCGCCGCGGAGAGTTCCCGCTCGGCCCGGGGCAGACCGCCCTTCTCGTTGTAGAAGATGTCGTTGTCCGTGCGGGTCCGGGCGCCGAGGATCTCGGGGTCGCGCACGAGCAGCCTGAAGTACGGGCTATTCGCCCTGCCCTTATCGACCAGGCCGGCGTAGTGCCGCTCGGTGAGTTCGTCGATCGGCAGCGGCGCCAGCCATGCCTCCCAGCCGATCTCGGCCTGGGTGAAGGCGTTGGGGGACTCGAATGTGTGACGGGTGACCTGGTCGGACATCACAGTTCTCCTTTCAGGACGGTCAGCCCCGCGACCACGCGCAGCTGGAAGTGCAGGAACGCCACCAGCTGCGAGAGCGTGACGATGCCGGTGGTGGACCAGCCGGCGTCGAGCAGTGCCTGCAGCGCATCCGCGGAGGAGTCCCGCGGCCGGTAGGTGAGCAGGTGGGTGTGCGCGAGGGCGGCGGCGAGCTTGACGCCCACGACCGCGCTGAGCTCTGCCGGCGGCGCCCACTGGAGTCCGGGCGCGTTCTCCGCCGTCAACGGGCCTTCCGGATAGTCGCCGTACGGGCCGCTGGTGACCGCCCGGGGGAGTTCGAAGTCCAGTGCCGAGAGCGTCTCGGCCGACTCGGCCGCGAGCAGATCGCGGTAGAACGACGCGGTCGGGCTCTGTGCGAGCGCGACCGCCCAGTAGGCGACGGCGAGCCGCTCGAGGCGGCCGGCGTGCTGCAGATCGTCGGAGGCGAACAGCGCGTCGTAGCTCGCCTGTGCGTTCCTCTTCGCTTCCGGGCGCTGTGTGCGCAGGTCGAAGAGGGCGTCCCCTTCGCGAGCGCCGACCAACTGGTCGATCACATCGGTGGCCATCGGGTTCCTTTCTTTCAGTGGAGCGCAGCCAGTCGGGCTGATGCCGGTGGTGCGGATGCCGGTCGGCCGGAGGCCGGTGGTGCGGAGTCGGTCCTTCGGGACCAGCCGAGCGCCGGAGCCACCTGCGTGGCGACGAGTTCGAGCGACCGCAGCGCGACCTCGTGCGGCGGATCGAACGGATGCGGCTGGAACACGATGTCGGTCGCGCGCGGCAGGATCGGATCCTCGGCCAACGTCGCCAGCACCTGATCCGGCGTGCCCACGTGCAGGTCCAGGAATGCGGCCAACTCGCTGTCGGCGCGGTCCGGCACCGTCACGCCCTGTGCCGCGAGCATCTGCCGGGCGCGCTCGATGCCTCTGTCCCGTAAGTGTCGTGCCTGCTCGTCGGTGTCGACCACCAGCACCGACCGTGATGCCATCACCCGCGGCGCGACACCGGCGGGCAGGGCCGCGGCATGGGCGTCCACGATCGCCACCTGGTCGTCTGCGGAGCCACGGCCGGTGTACTCGTGCCGCGGCTGGGTGCGCGAGAGCATCAGCCCGTGCCCCTCGCGGCCGATTCGCGCGCCGCCCTCGGCGGAGAACGTCGCCTCCCAGAGGCTGTCGACCAGGTCCGGGGCGGGCGGGTAGAGCGCTCCTCCGTCGGAGGTGAGCACATCGCCCCGCAATGCCCGTAGCACCGTCTCCTTCTGGGCGGCGTAGACGGCGGACCGATCGCGTGCGTCCTGGCCGAAGGGCGGGAACGAGCTCGCGGTACCACCGGAGCCGATGCCCAGCTCGAACCGGCCGTCGGCGAGCAGCCACAGCACGGCGGCATCCTCCGCGACCCGCAGCGGGGCTTCGAGCGGAAGGGTGATGATGCCGGTGACGAACGTGATGCGCGATGTCGTCGCAGCCGCCTGCGCAAGGAAGACGAACGGAGCGGGAAGGCCTCCCTCGTCACGGTGGAAGTGGTGCTGAGCCACCCAGGCGGTGTCGAAACCGAGCTCCTCGGCACGGATGAACTGCGCGAGCGCGTTGCGGTAGCGCTCCCGTGGAGCCGTGTCGTCGAGCAGCCGGGTGAAATAGCCGAGCCGTGGGGCGGTCGTGCGCTGCTCTGGAATGCGCTGCTCTGGAATGCGCTGCTCTGTGATGCGCTGACCGGTCATGTCGGTGTCGCCTTTCCGAGGTACGCCTCTTGGATCTGTGGGTCGTCGAGCAGCTCGCGGGAGGTCCCCTGCAGCACGATCGCTCCGGTCGTGAGCACATAGCCGCGAGCGGCGATGGAGAGGGCGAGTTCCGCCTGCTGCTCGACGAGCAGCACGGCCACCCCGAGTTCCCGGTTGATGCGCACGATCTCGTCGAGCACCTGATCGACCAGTTTCGGGGAGAGCCCCATGGTGGGCTCGTCCATGCAGATGAGTTTCGGACGGCTCATCAGCGCGCGGGCGAACGCCAGCATCTGCTGTTCGCCGCCCGAGAGCGTGCCGGCCTCCTGACGCCGCCGCTCGGCGAGCCGCGGGAAGCGATCGCGCATGCGCTCGAGGTCGTCTGCAATGCCCGCCTTGTCGCTGCGGATGTACGCCCCGGCGAGCAGGTTCTCGTCCACGGTCATCTGGGGGAAGACGCGGCGGGCCTCCGGGACGGAGGCGATGCCCGCCTTGATCCGATTCCCGGTGGAGGCGCCGGTGACGTCCTTCCCGGCGAACCGGACGGTGCCGGACGTCACTTTGATCAGCCCGAGAATGGTCTTCATCGTCGTCGACTTGCCGCTGGCGTTGCCGCCCAGCAGGGAGACGATCTCGCCCTCCTGAACGATGAGGGTGTTGCCGCGCAGTGCGTGGAACGGGCCGTAATGGACGTGGACATCATCGAGTGCGAGCAGTTCGGTCATGCGGACACCGCCCCGTGCTGTCCCCGACGACGGCCGAGGTACGCCTCGATCACGGCGGGGTCGCGGCGGATCTGCTCCGGCCGCCCCTCCGCGATGATCTTGCCGCCGTCCATGACGATGATCCGGTCCGAGACGGACATCACCAGGTCCAGCTTGTGCTCCACCAGAAGGATGGCCTGCCCCTCGGCCTTGAGGTCGAGCAGCTGTGCGAGCACCTCGGCCGTCTCGGACTGGTTCATCCCTGCGGTGGGCTCGTCGAGAACCAGCAACTTGGGTGCCAGCGCCAGTGCCCTGGCGATCTCGGTGCGTCGGCGGTTGGCGTAGCTGAGCGAGTACGCCGGATCGTCGCGACGGGGTCCGAGACGTGCCTCGAACCGATTGATCTCCGAGGAGACGGTGGCGTCGATCTGCGTGCGCTCCCGGCGGGCGGCCGGCGTGCCGACGATCGCGATGAACAGCTCCCCGAGCAACGGGATCCAGCGCAGCAGGAACACGTGCGGCACCCGGCTGAACGGCCGGTTCGCACGCAGGGTGGAGTGGATGCCCACCTCGATGTTGTCCGCCACCGACAGGGTCGCGAAGACGCGACCGTTCTGGAAGGTGCGCGCGATGCCGTACTCGGCGATGCGCGCCGTGTCCGCCCGATCGATGCGCGTGCCGTCCAGCACGATCGAGCCGCCGTTCGCCCGGATGGTGCCGGTGACCAGGTTGAGGGTCGTGGTCTTGCCCGACCCGTTCGGCCCGATGATCGACACCACTTCTCGCGGAGCCACGGTGAACGAGATGCCGTCCACCGCCTTCAGGCCCTCGAAGTGGCGCTCGAGGTTCACGACCGTGAGCAGATCGTCGCTCACGTGTTCCTCACCAGGATCCCGCCAGGACGGAACCGCACCACGAGGATCAGCACCAGCCCGTAGACGATGATCCGAAGTTCGGGAGTGAACCTGAGCAGCTCCATGGCGCCGATGAGGATGATCGACCCGACGACGGCGCCGTACGGCAGGCCGACTCCGCCCATGATGACGATGGTGACCACGAGCAACGACATCAGCAGGGTGAAGATCGTCGGGTCGATGTAGGTGTACTGGTGCGCGAGCAGTGAGCCTCCGACGCCGGCGAAGAACGCCGAGACGGCGAAGGCCAGGGCTTTGTAGTCGCGAACGCGGACGCCCGACGCCAGGGCGGCGACCTCGTCGGAGCCGACCGATGAGATGACCTTGCCCAGGTGCGAACGACGGATGCGCCACATCACGAGCAGGGTGATGACGAGCACTCCGAAGTCGATGGAGTAGTACGCCGTCGGCGTCGACAGCGCCGTGCCACCGATCTGCGGGACGGGGATGCCGTAGATGCCTTGCGGCTGGACCAACTGGATGATCGCGACGATCACGGTGCCGATGCCCAGGGTGGCGATGGAGACGTAGTGCCCTTTCACGCCCCAGATCGGCGAGGAGAGGATCGAGGCGATGATCGCGCCCGCGAGCCCGGCGACCGGCAGTGCGAGCCAGAACGAGAAGTGCAGCTGCAGGGTCAGCAGGGCGGAGGTGTAGGCGCCGATGGCGATCGGGCCGGCCTGACCGAGCGCGAGCACCCCCGCCTGGCCTGCCGTGATCGTGAACCCGGCGGCGATGATCGAGTAGATCAGCACCTGGGTCCCGGTCGTGAGCACGTAGTCATCCGCCACCAGGGGGATGACGATGCCGCCCACGACGAAGGCGGCCGGCCAGACCCAGCGGGGGATCCGCAGCGGCCGGCCCTTGCCGAGGAAGGTGCCCGTCAGCGGTTCGCTGGAGATCAGCGGCACTCGGCCGAGCAGCCCGCCCGGCCGGACGATCAGGACGACGATCAGGACGACGAAGATGATGATCTGGCGGGCCGTGTCGCCGAAGAAATGGATGCCGAACGCCTCCAGGATGCCGAGGACGAAGCCGCCGACGACCGCCCCGACCAGGGAGCCGAGCCCGCCCAGGGTGGCCGCGACGAAGGCGGTGAGGCCGATGTTGAGACCCGAGGTCGGGTTCGCGATTCCGACGTAGAGGGCGATGAACACGCCCGCGAGTCCGCCGAGCGCGGAGGCGATCACGAATGAGACGTGCTGCACCAGCGCCACCGGGATGCCCATCTGCAGCGCGGCCTCCTGATCCTGCGCGGTCGCGCGGATCGCCCGGCCGATCTTGCCGTACTTGAGGAACAGCGACATGACGACCATCACGACGGCGGTGGTACCCAGCATCACGACGTCCGACGTGCCGAACCGCATGGTGCCGATGTGCAGGTTCGACGTGGGCAGCACCTGAGGGAACACCCGGAACTGCGCGGTGAACGCGATCTGCGAGACGTTGTCGAGGATCTGCGACACCGCGTAGGTGGACAGCATGGCCGCAAGAGGCAGGAACTTCGCCAACGGCCGGACCACGGAGATGTTGATGATCAGGCCCAGGGCCGCGCAGATGATGAGGACCAGGGGCAGCGCCAGCCAGAACGGCAGGCCGACCTGTGCGACGAAGAACCACGCCAGCATGGAGCCGAGTCCGAAGAACGAGAACTGGGCGAAGTTGACGACGTTCATGACGCCGAAGACGAGGGAGATGCCGACCGCTCCGAGGGCGTAGACGTTCCCTCGGAGCAGGCCGGCGATCAGGGTGTCGAGCATGATGCGCGGCTGCGGATGCCGATCAGCCGTTGTAGACGACCCACTTGCCACCCTTGAGGATGGTCGGAGTGAGTGTGGGTGAGGCGACTCGACGCGTCGACTGGTCGAAGGTGATCTTTCCGTACACCGTGCTCGGGACGTCCTTGACCTTCTTGAACCCGGCGAGGATGCCCTCGCGGGTGATCCCGCCGGCCTTCGCGGCCGCGACCGCGACGTTCAGCGCGTCGTAGGCGCCGGCCTCGAAGCCGGTGACGTCCGTCTCCTTCGGGTACTTCTTCTTGAAGGCGGACACGAAGGCCTGCACGGTCGGATCCGTGCTCGTCTCCACGAACTCCGCCCCGTTGATGGCCCCCTCGGCGTCTTTCGTCCCGTCGAACGACGGCTCGTCCTGGCCGCCGTAGAAGGTGCCCTTATACCCGATCGCCCGCAACTGGGTGACGATCTTCGCCGCATCCGGCCCGTAGCCGACGTGCACGAAGGCATCGGGCTTGCCTGCGACCGCTTTGGTCAGCGACGGCCGGTAGTCGTCGGAGCTGTCGAGGATCCCCTCGGCGTCGGTGATCTTCAGGCCGATCGCGTCGGCCTCCGCCTTGAAGGCGGCGTACGCGGGGATGCCCCAGTCGGCAGTGTCGAGGTACGTCACGCCGACGGAGTTCACACCCTGCTTCTTGATGTAGTCGGCGGTCCACTTATATGTGGCGCTCGTGGTGATCGACGTCGACCACTGGTATTCGGACCCCTTCGCGGTGAAGTCCGGGTTCGAGTTGTTGAAGCCGTACTGCAGCAGCTTGCCTGCGGTGTAGATCGGCGACGCGGGAATCGAGGCCGCCGACGAGAAGTCGCCGAAGACCAGCGACACGCTCTTGTCGCCGACGAACTTCTGCGCCACCGACACGGACTGCTTCGGGTCGGACTGGGAGTCCTCGTACTTGAGTGCCACGGGGTGCCCGTTGATGCCCCCCTTGGCGTTCACCTCGTCGAGCGCCAGGTCGAACGCCTGCTTGAACTGCTCCCCGTACTGCGCGTACGGGCCGGTCTGCGCCGCGGACACGCCGAAGTACACCGTGCTGTTCTTCGCGGAGCCGCCGGAGGAGGGAGCGTTGCTGCTGGCGCAGGCGGCGAGACTCACGGCCACGAGCGCGGCGGTCGACGCCCATGCTGCTCGTCGAATCGACTTCTTCATGGTGATCCACTTCTCTTGGGTCTTCGGCGGCGCGTGCGGAACGGTGCCGGCTTGTGAGGGCTTGCCCTCGGCACGTCGGTGACGCTATCGGCCCTCGTGAACGCGTCGCGTGGGGGCCGTAACACGGCTTCACAGGCGGTCATAGTTCGCCGCAATCGGCGTGTTCGGGAGCGCTCCGCGGGGACTACGGCCTGCGGAGGAATGCGAGCACGGCCGCGACCCTTCGGTGCAGCGCCGGTTCCGCCGCCAGCCCCAGCTTGGTGAAGATGGCGCTGATGTGCTTCTCGACCGCCGACGTGCTGAGGAACAGCGTGTCGGCGATCCCGGAGTTCGTCCGCCCCGCGGCCATCTGCTCCAGCACCTGCCGTTCTCGCGCGGACAGCTCCTCGAGTGGTGTGGTCCGGCGACGCCGCAGCATCGCGTCCACGACGAGGGGGTCGATGACGCTGCCGCCCGCCAGCGTCGTGCGGACCGCGCGGGCGAGCTCCGCTCGATCCCCGACCCGGTCCTTCAGCAGGTAGGCGAGCCGCTCCGCTCCCGCGTCGAACAGCGCGGTCGCATAGCTCTCGTCCGCGAAGGCGGAGAGCACGACGACGGCGATCTGCGGGTGCTGCCGGCGGACCTGCTGCGCGGCCTCGATCCCGTCGGACGCCGAGCCCGGCCCCATCCTGCAGGTCGAACCGACCGCCGAGGGCCTCGACCCGGTCGCGCAGGCCGCGCAGGCCGCCGGACTCGCTCGCGCCGCCGTTGCCGTCGTCGACGACCGCCACTCGCAGACAGTCCGGCAGTCGCCAGGGGCTGGGTCCCGAGGGGCTGGGCCGCGACGTACAGAGTCCCGACGTGCAGAGTCCCGACTGGCAGGGACGTGGATCGAGCGCTCCGGTTGGGTGCTGATCGGCGTGTGGTTCGTGGTCCTCATCCTCTTCGCGGTCACGAACACCGGCGCCGGCACCCGGACCGACCGCATCGACGGGTCGGGCTGCTGCAATGGTCACCGCTACAGCGAGGCGCCGCTCTGGGCGTTCCAGTACGCGAACGAGACCTTCGGCTACCAGGCGACCTTCGAGTTCGGGATGGCCTGTTCGGCCTGCTCGTCGTGGTCGTCGCGCTGCGCACCGGGCGGCGGTGGGCGTGGGCGGCCTGCTGGTACGTCCCCGTCATGTTCGCAATCCACTCCGTCGTGCTCGGTTCCGGGCTCTTCGACGTGATCACCGGCTCCATCGCCATCCTGGGCCAGCTGCTGATGATCCGGCCCGTCTTCGGCGCCCGGCGAGGGGCGACCGCCCCGCCGTCCGCCGAGAACCTGATGCCGGCCCGGTAGGGGTCGCGGGCGCAGCGCGACGTCCGTGGGCCTGTGGAGAAGCGACTGTGCGGGCGTCTTGTGGAGGAGTCGACGCACCGCTGCGTTGAGTGGGGTTTCGCTGGTCCGGAGGGCTTCTTCGTCTCGGAGGGAGTGTCGGTGGTGGGTGGTTGAGTGCAGGTATGCAGTCAGTCACCGAAACCCGCGAAGCGCTCGACAGCGCACTCACCGCGGTGCTCGCTGCTCCGATGCTGTCTCGGAACGCGACCGATTCGGAAGTCCTCGCTGCGGTGGAGGGGTGGGAGGCGATCGGTCGGGTCGTCGATGCCCGCCGGGTCCGTGCCGCCGCGGAGGTGGAGTGGCGGTCCCGGGTGCAGTTGAGCCCGAATGGTCTCGCCGAGCAGTACGACGCCCGCGATGGCGCGGACCTGGTCTCCACGGTCGCCCGGATCGGGACGAAGGAAGCCAAACGCCGCATCGGCGTCGGGACGGCGCTGCTGCCCCGCCTGGGACTCACCGGCGATGAGCTGCCCGGCCGGTACCCGGTGATGACCGCAGCGGTGAACGCCGGCGAGGTGGGGGTCGAAGCGGCCCGTCTGGTGGTGGAGACCCTGAACTCGGTGCGGAAGCGGACCACGATCGAGAGCCTCGAGATTGCGGAAGCCGAACTGACCGAAGCGGCCGGGATCCTGACTCCGGACCTGCTGTCGGTGCAGACCGCGACGTGGGCGGAGTACTTGGATCCCGATGGGACCGAACCCGCCGACGAAGCACGACGACAGAAGCGTGCCTTCCGGCTCGGACGACTCGGGGTGGACGGGTTGACGTCGTTCACTGGACGCGCGACCCCGGAAGTTGCCGCCCTCCTCCGCGAAGCACTCCAAGCACACCGGCGTGGTGTGCGGATGACGTACCAGCCACCCGGCGGCGAGGACGCCGAAGACCTGGAGTCCACCTGGCGCGAAACCGACGGCGACCAGCGCACCACGACGCAGTACGACTTCGACACCTTCGCCGCCGTCGTGACAGCGGGCGTGCAAGCAGAGCACGACGGGACCGTCGGGACGAAGGCCGTTCACGAGGTCGTCGTCCACGTCACCGCGGACGACCTCGAACACCGTTCTGGTGGTGGCTGGCCGGAGGGGATCCTCGCCCGACTCCCCATCCCGACGGTGGAACGGATCGCCTGCGACGGACGGACACGACTCCTGGTCACCGGGGAGCAGGGCGAACCCCTCCACTTAGCTCTCTCGAACCGCCTGTTCACGCCGGCGCAGAAGAAAGCGCTCGCCGCCCGTGACGGCGGCTGCGCCTGGCCCGGGTGCACCGCACCAGTCGCGTGGACCGACGCGCACCACATCGCCTGGTGGCATCGCGACCAGGGACCCACCGACATCGACAACGGGGTACTGCTCTGCAGCCACCACCATCATCTGATCCACAACACCGACCGGCACGAGATCCGGCTCCACGCGAAGCAGCCACACCTGGTACCGAAAGGCTGGAAGGGACCACCGCTGCCCCGACACCGCATGCAACGACACCCGATCAAGCAACTCCCCGGCGGATCACCACGACGGATGTGACCGGCGGGCGCCCTTCGTCAGGCCGCGAGTCACTGGAAGGTCGCGGTCACCGGAAGGTGGGTGCGCTGCGGACGGAGGCGAAGATCGCGGCCGCCTCGGTGCGCGATCGGGCCCCGAGCTTGGCCCGGATGTGCTCGATGTGCTTCTCGACGGTGCGGGCGTTGATGAACAGCGCGGCGCCGATCTGCCGGTTCGTGCGGCCGTCGCTGAGGAGCGCGAGCACCTCCTGCTCCCGGGTGGTCAACGTGCCGAGCGAGGCGTCCGTCGCGCGCCGGGACGATCGAAGCCGGACGTGATCGACCGCGGGCGCGAGGTGCGGTCGCAGGAGCGCGACGAGGTCCACCTGACGGTCGCCGAAGGAGCCGTGCCAGCGGGTGCAGCCGATCGCTGCGACGAGGCCCATGCCGATCTGCGCCGTCATCGTGAGGCGATGGTCGCCGTCCAGGGTCGGCAGTCGCGCGTGCCAGACGGACACGTCCACGGCGGCACCCGGCGGGACCGGTATCGCGAAGCGGCGGCGCGGCGCGGGCAGTGCCATGGCGGCGGGCACGAAGACGGTGCTCGTGCCGGTACCCGTCTGCGGATCGAGCTCGTTCCAACTGACCGAGTCCGCCGCGACGAGCGGACCGAGTCCGGTCAGGACCCGGGCAGCCAGATCCTGCAGGTCAGCGGCCTCGTGCATCGACGCGACGAGGTCCAGCACCGAGCGCGCCCCGGCCTCGACGTCGGCCTCGGCCTCGACCTCGTGATCGATCCGGTCGCCCGTGGCGGGCGCCACCAGCACGCTCATCGGTTCGTCCTCACGCCGCGGGCGGGGGATCGCGGCGATTCGCAGCGTATTCCCGCACACCCTTCGCCGTCCTCCCTCCCGGGGATGAGGACGACCCTGCTGAGGGAGGAGATCGGTGTGCAGCGGGGAAGACCTGCAGCGGGGAAGACCTGCAATGGAGGAGACCTGAGCGGACAGAGACGTGCAGCGGAGAGATACGTGATCTCCCGTATGGCAGCGGACTCGAACCCGGAGCACCCTGGCACCGCCGGCGTGCTCCGCGCGGCACTCCCCGCGAAAGGCCGCCATGCGCACCCGCTCCCGAATCGTCCTGGCCGCAGCCGCCGGCCTCTCCCTGGCCGTCACGACCGGCGCCGGCGGCGCCTCCGCCTCCGCGCCCTCTTCGGCGCTGCATGGTCTGCGCGTCATCAAGACGCTGTCGAGCTCCTACGCCGGACCCCTGCAGTTCGCGATCCACGGCAGGACGGTGCTCGTGGCGGACAGCTTCACCGCCACGCTGAACCGGATCGGCAGCAGTACGCCGCTCGCCACCGGGCCCGACGCCGGCAGCGGCGGCGACATCGCCGGGGTCGACTTCACGTCTTCGGCCATCGCGTACACGTCGAGCTCCGCCGACCATTCCGTGACGACGCTCACCATCCTGCGGAAGGGCCACAAGACGGTCGTCGCGGACCTCGCCGGCTTCGAGAAGAAGCGCAACCCGGACGGAGCGATCCACTACGGGGTGAGCGACCCCGCCACCGTGACGCAGGCGTGCTCCGACGAGCTGGCGAAGGCCGAGGTTCCCGTCAGCTACTCCGGCCAGGTCGACTCCCACCCGTACGCGGTCGCCGCGCTCGGGAACGGCGCCTGGGCCGTCGCCGACGCCGGCGGCAACGACCTGCTGAAGGTGGACAGCCGCGGGCGCGTCTCGGTGATCAGCGTGCTGCCGGCCCAGCGGGTCACGATCTCCGCGGCCTCCGCCACCGCGAACGGCATACCCGACTGCGGCGGGGTCACCTACGCGTTCGAGTCGGTGCCGACCGACGTGGAGGTCGCCTCCCACGGTGGCCTGTGGGCGACCACGCTGCCGGGCGGTCCGGAAGGACCTGACAGCGGCAACCCGGGCAGCCTGTACCGCATCGACCGGCACGGTCACCCCAGCCGGGTCGCCACCGGGTTCGCCAGCGCCACCAACCTGGCGGTCGACTCCCGAGGGCGCGTCTTCGTCGCCGAGCTGGGCTCCGGCACCATCGCGGTCGTCGGCCACGGCGCGGGGCGCACTGTTGCCACCCTGCCCGGGGTGGTGGGGGTGGAGTGGTCGAGCGGCCACCTGTATGCCTCGACGGCACCGGGTGCGACCGGCGGCGACGGCCCCGGCACGATCGTCGAGCTGGGCTGAGGCCGAGCTGGACTGAGGACGAGCTGAGCTGAGGACGAGTTGGGCCGAGCACGCTCTGGCGCCCTGAGCGGCGTGTCGCCGACCAGGCTCGCGATCGGTGTGCAAGAGCCCGGCGCGTCCCCCCGGTTCGAGGGGCACGGTGCCTAGGGTTGTCACCGTGTGGCGTGCCGAGAATCGCGTGGACGGCGCCGGGTCGGCGGCCGAGCTGCCCGTCTCGGCGCCGATCGACCTGGTTCCGCCCGTCACCTCGCCGCAGGCGTTGAGCTTCGGCGACAACCGCTTCACCCCGGTGAACGTCGCCGCCCCGTCGTGGGAGCGGTGGCGGGACGAGCTGGCGCACCTGGGTGGCCGCTCGCCGCTCATCCACTTCGAGGACTCCATCCGGACCCGGATCGAGCTCTCCACCACCCACCCCGGCGGGCTCGCCCAGTTCATCACCGGCAAGACGACGCAGTTGTCCAACCTGATCCGCGACGACATCGCCTTCCGCACCGCCAGCACGGCCGCCTCCACCCTGACCGCCAAGGCCGTCGAATTGGCTGCCACCCGGGGCATCGACGCGATGCACCTGGCGATCGGCCTGGCGGAGTGGCGGTTCGAGAAGCAGGACCATCGCGGTCCGGTGCTGCTGCGCCCGCTCACCATCCGCCGGATCGGCCGCGACTTCGAGTTGCGGCTGAAGGGCGCGCTGCGCCTGAACCCGGCCCTGGTGCGCGCGATGCGCGAGCAGTACGGCATCGTGCTCGACCCGAAGGCGTTCGTCGCGCTGGCCCTGTCGGCGGGCGCGTTCAAGCCGCAGCCGGTGATCGACCGACTGCGGGAGATCACCGCCCACCTGCAGCGCTTCGACGTGCAGCCGCGGCTGCTCATCTCCTCCTTCGCCGAGCTGGGTCCCGACCTGCTTGTCGACGCGACCGACCTGGACCACCCGGTCATCGACGCGGTCGCCGGCAACCCGACCGCCCGGACGATGCTCGCCGCCGGAGTCGTGCACGCCGACGTGGTCGGGCAGGACGAACGCCCGCCGTCCGGCGACGTGCTGCTGCTCGACGCCGACGCCGAGCAGGAGGACGTCGTCGCGCAGATCGCCGCCGGCAACTCCCTGGTCGTGCAGACCCTGCCGGGAACCGGTGCGACCCAGACGATCGTGAATGCGCTCGGCGCCCTGGTGTCGCAGCACAAGCGAGTGCTCGTCGTCAGCCCTCGGCACGCGACGCTGGCCGGTGTCGCGGGCCGTCTGGCGGATTGCGGGCTGGTCGGCACGGCGGTGTCGGCGCGCACCCTGCGGCGCGACCTGTACCACTCCATCGGCCGCAACGAGAAGGCGACCCCGCCTGATACCGGCGAGGTCGACGAGGCCCTTGTGCGGCTGCGCTCGGTGCTGCTCGACTACCGCTCCGCGCTCGCGCGCCGTCATCCGGTGCTGCGGGTCAGTGTGCTCGACGCGCTCGGCGAACTGTCCCGGCTCGCCCTGCTGCCCGACCCGCCGGCGACGACCGCCAGGCTCTCCTCCCGGGCGACGGAGGCACTCGCGGCGGACCGGGCGCAGATCTCCGCGATGCTGCGTCGCGTCGCGGCGCTCGGCGAGTTCCGGTTCGGGCCCGGCGACTCGCCCTGGTACGGCGCGAACTTCTCCGGCGCCCCCGCGGCGCTGCACGCCCACGCGCTCGCGCAGCGGCTCGCGACGACCGACGTGCCGCGCCTGCTCGACCGCGCCGTGACGCTGGTCGCCGGCACCCGGCTGCGCCCGTTCCAGACCGTCGCCGAGCTCGGCATCTACCTGCGCATGCTGCTCGACATCCGCGAGACGCTGGACAAGTTCGTGCCCGGGGTGTTCGACCGCTCGCTCGGCGAACTGATCGTGGCCACCGGCCCCAGGCGCGAGGCGCGCGAGATGTCCAGCGTCAACCGCCGGCGGCTTCGCCGGCTGGCCCACGAGTACGTGCGGCCCGGCGTGCACGTGGCCGACCTGCACGACTGGCTGGTGCGCATCCAGCAGCAGCGCGTGCTGTACCAGCGCTTCGTCGTCGCGGGCGTCACCCCCGACGTACCGACCGGGATCAGCGACGTCTATGTCGCATACGAGCGCACCGCCGCCGATCTGGCGTCGCTCGATGAGCCCCTCGGCCTGACCAACACGCCGGATTCGCTGCTGCAGGTGGGCGTGGAGCACGTGGTCGACCGCCTGGCGGCGCTCGCGGCCGACAGCGAGGTGCTCGCCAACCTGCAGGATCGCACCGAGCTGATGGTGCAGCTGCGCGACCAGGACCTGGCTCCGCTGCTGGAGGACCTGGCCGCGCGGCACGTGCCGCAGGACCAGGTGGGCGTGGAGCTGGAGCTCGCGTGGTGGAAGAGCGTGCTGGAGCGGATGCTGGCCGAGGACACGGCCCTGCTCGGTGCGAACACGTCTGTGCTCGACCGGCTGGAGGAGGACTTCCGCCTGGTCGACGAGGCGCACGCCGCGTCGAACGCGAAGCGGCTGGCGTGGCAGCTGGCCGACGCCTGGCGGCTCGGCGTCAGCGACTGGGGCCACGAGGCCGACGCGCTGAAGCAGTTGCTGAAGGGCGGCATCGACGACGCTACGACCCTGCACCGTGAGGCGCCGCACCTGATGAAGCTGCTCGCGCCCGTCTGGCTGGCCTCGCCGTACGAGTTGCACACCCTCGGCTCCCACGTGCCCTTCGACGCGGTCTTCGTCGTCGACGCCGGAGCGCTCAGCTTCGCGGAGGGGCTCGGCGCGGTCCGCCGCGCCGCGCAGATCGTCGCGTTCGGCGACCCGGTCACCCAGACGCCGATGCCGTTCGAGATCGCGGTCCGCGAGGCCGAGCCCGATACCGCGGGGGAGACGCAGCGGCGCCTCGACGAGCGGCACGGCGACTCCGTCTTCGCGCGGCTTGCCCAGCTGCTGCCGACCCTGGAGCTGACGCGCAGCTATCGGGCTGGCGGTGAGGATCTGGCCGAACTCGTGAACCGGCGGTTCTACGAGGGGCGCATCGAGAGCGTGCCGTGGGCCGGCACGTTCCTCGGGCACGGCAGCCTGGCGCTCGACTACGTGGACAACGGCCACGGCATGCCCGACGCCGAAACCGGCACGGTGGAGGCGGTGGAGCCGGAGGTGCAGCGCGTGGTCACCCGGGTGCTCGACCACGCGACCAACCGCAGCCGCGAGTCGCTGATGGTCGTCTCCGGCAGCGCCAAGCACGCCATCCGCGTGCAGCAGGCGGTCGTGAAGGCGCTCACCCGGCGCGGCGACCTGAGTGACTTCTTCCAGCGCGAGAACCCCGAGCCGTTCATGGTCGTGACGCTCGGCGAGGCGGTCGGCCACAGCCGCGACCGGGTCATCCTGAGCATCGGCTACGGCCGCACCCCGCACGGGCGCACGCTCTCCAGCCTTGGGCCGCTCGCCAAGCCCGGCGGGGACCGGCTGCTTGCGGCCGCGGTGACGCGAGCCCGGCGGTCATTGGCGATCGTGTCCTGCTTCCGCCCCGACGACCTGGACGCCGAGCGCATGCCGCCGGGGGTGCTGGCGCTTCGGCGGCTGCTCTCCGACGCGGAGGCGCGGGTGGGCGAGGACTCGATCGACGACGACCGAGACGCGATGCTCGTCGACCTGGCGCGCCGGCTGCGCTCGCTCGGGATGAAGGCAGCCCTGGGCTATCACGGCAAGCTCGGCCTGGTCGCCTCGTTCGGGCCCCGCGCGATCACCGTGGAGACCGATCCTGCGCTCGCCGCCGGGACGCTGCGGGGCAGCCTGCGACTGCGGCCGGACATGCTGAAGCGGCTGGGCTGGCACTACCTGCGGGTGCACAGCTTCGATCTGTTCTCAGACCCCGACGCGGTCGCCGCCCGCATCGGCATCGCGCTCGGCGCGCGCGAACCGTCCCCGCTGACGACGACCATCCCGATCATCCCGGTCGCCCCCTGACCGCTTCGGCGTGCGTCAGGATTCGACCATGACCGAGCGCCGGCACCGGCGCGTGCGCACGCCACCGGCTCCCGGCTCCGACCCGCTCCCCGGGGGCGAGCCCGAGCAGTCCGATAGCACCGACTCGAACGACGAGCAGTTGCGACGGGACGTGCCGCCCCACTGGCACGCGGGCGACGAGGATTGATGGCGGCGTGTGACGGCGGCGTGTGACGGCGACCGGTGTCAGGCGGGCGGCTGGCTTCGCAGCGCGTGGTCGCCCTCGGCGCTGGGGGTGGCGGCGAGCAGGTCGCGAATCTGGATGAGCAGCTCGGTCTCGGTCGGCGGGGTGTCGGCCGGCGTCGCGGTGGGTTCGGCTTGCTTGCGCTCGAACGCCCGCTTCAGCAGGTAGTTGACCGGCAGCACGAAGACGAAGTAGACGACTGCGGCGATGATCACGAAGTTGATGACCGCCGCGAGCACCGCCCCGAACTTCAGATCGGCTGTGCCGGCGGTCAGCGGGATGTGGACGACGAACGCCGTGCTCAGGTCCTTCGCGTTGAAGATCGCACCGATCAGCGGCGTGAAGATGTTGGTGACGAGCGAGGTCACGATCGCCGTGAACGCGGCGCCGATGACCACCGCGACGGCCAGGTCGATGACGTTGCCGCGCAGGATGAACTCTCGAAAACCCTTCATGCTGCCTTCCTATCAGGCAGTGCGCGGAGAGGCTGTGCGGGGAGAGGCAGTACGGGGACAGGCGGTGCGGGGAGAGGCGGTGCGGGGAGAGGCGGTGCGGGGATAGGCGGGGCCGCCAGCGATCAGGACGACGTGGTCGTCGATCCCGATCCCGATCCCGATCCCGATCCCGAACTCGCGCCCGCGGTGCTCGGCTTGGCGCTTCCACCCCCGTCGCCGGATCCGCCGGATTTGGAGCCCGTCGCTGCGCCGGAGGACTCGCTCGATTTGCCGGAACCGCCGTCGCCGCCCTTGGACTCCCCGCCCTTGGATTCGCCGCCCTTCGCATCCCCGGCCTTCGACTCCGCCTTGGCGCTCTCGGCGCGGGAGTCGGTGCGATAGAAGCCGCTGCCGTTGAACGTGACGCCCACCGACCCGTACTGCTTGCGCAGGCGGCCGCCGCAATAGGGGCATTCGGTGAGGGAGGCGTCCGTGAACGCCTGCACCGCCTCAACCGATCGCCCGCAGTCGCGGCACGTGTATGCGTAGGTGGGCATGGATCAGATCCTTCGTCGGCGGGCCGTGCGGGTGGCGAACTGCAGCGTGCGGGTCGGGGTGACGACACCGTCCACGCGCTGGTCGTGCCGCTCGCTCGGCACCGAATCGACCACCTCGCTGTCGAACACGACAGCGTAGACGGGCGGGCACCGCTCCATGGATCCCAGGGTCTTGTCGAAGTAGCCGCGGCCCCAGCCGAGGCGCATGCCGGTCCAGTCCACCGAGGCGGCCGGCACCAGGATCAGGTCGACGTCGTTGATCGCGATGGGCCCCAGCATCTCGCCGAGCGGCTCCGGCATGCCGAACAGCCCGATCGTCTCCTGCTCGTCGGGAGTCGCGGCCGTCCAGTCGAGCAGCCCGTCCGCACGGGAGATGGGGAACAGCACGCGCAGCCCCTGCTCGCGCGCCCAGTTGATGAACGGGCGGGTGTCCGGTTCGTCCACGGCCGACAGGTAGCAGGCGACGCTGCGCGCGCCCACCTCGCCGGTGAGCGAGACCAGCCGCTCGGTGAGCCCGGCTGCCGCCCGCGCCCGCTCCGACGCGGTCAGATTGCGGCGCCGCTCCCGCAGCTCGGCCCGCAGCGCACGCTTGGGGTGGCTCTGGTCGACGGCCATGGGCAGCAAGTGTAGGAGGGAGCCTCGACGGATAGCCTTACCGGCATGGCGCACCACATCACCAAGGCGGTTATCCCGGCCGCCGGTCTCGGCACCCGGTTCCTGCCTGCGACCAAGGCCATGCCGAAGGAGATGCTGCCGGTCGTGGACAAGCCGGCCATCCAGTACGTGGTGGAGGAGGCGGTCGCGGCGGGGCTGCACGATGTGCTGATGGTCACCGGGCGCAACAAGTACGCGCTGGAGAACCACTTCGATCGCGTCTACGAGCTGGAGGCGACGCTCGAGCGCAAGGGCGATCACGCGCGACTGCAGAAGGTGCACGAGTCCACGAACATCGCGGACATCCACTACTTCCGGCAGGGCGATCCGCACGGGCTCGGCCACGCCGTGCTGCAGGCGCGCATGCACGTCGGTGAGGAGCCGTTCGCGGTGCTGCTCGGCGACGACCTGATCGACGAGCGCGACCCGCTGCTGCAGCGCATGATCACGGAGCAGGGCAAACGCAACGCGTCCATCGTCGCTCTGCTCGAGGTGGAGCCCGACCAGATCCACCTGTACGGGGCGGCGGAGTTCGAGCCGACCGACGACCCGGACGTGGTGCGCATCACCGGGCTGGTGGAGAAGCCCTCCGTCGAGTCCGCGCCCTCCAACCTGGCGGTCATCGGCCGGTACGTGCTGCGCCCGGAGGTGTTCCAGGTGCTGGAGCATACGGACCCGGGTATGGGTGGCGAGATCCAGCTGACCGACGCCCTGCAGCAGATGACCTCCGCGGAGTGGACCGGCGGCGTCTACGGGCTGATCTTCCGCGGCCGCCGGTACGACACGGGCGACAAGATCGACTACATCAAGGCGATCGTGCAGCTCGCGAGCGAACGCGACGACCTCGGCCCCGAGTTGCGGCCGTGGCTGCGGCAGTTCGTCGCCTCGATGCACTGATCGAACGCCTGCACCCCCGTGTCCGTCCCCATCCCCTCACTCGCCAGCGGCGATGTCGGCATCCGTCCCATCCGGCTGCGTGATGCGCGCGCGATGGAGCGCGAACTGATCGAAGGGCGCGCGTGGATGCGTCAGTGGGAGGCGACCAGCCCCCGCGGCGCGCTCAGCTTCGACACCCGCTCCAGCATCCGTGCGCTGCAGCAGAACGCCCGCAACGGGCAGGGGTTGCCGTTCGTGATCGAGGTCGGCGGCGAGCTGGCCGGGCAGTTGAACGTCACTTCGATCGCCTACGGGTCGCTCTCCAGCGCCACCATCGGGTACTGGATCGCGGAGCGGTTCGCGGGCCGCAACGCGACGCCGGTCGCGGTGGCGCTCGCGACCGACCACTGCTTCACCGCGATCGGACTGCACCGCATGGAGATCTGCATCCGGCCCGAGAACCTGAAGTCGTTGCGGGTGGTCGAGAAGCTCGGCTTCCGCTACGAGGGCCTGAAGCGCCGCTACATCCACATCAACGGCGACTGGCGCGA
>NZ_CAXUGX010000009.1:0-139468 GCF_964250715.1 uncultured Amnibacterium sp. | reverse complement strand
GCCTTCTCGACGTTCAGGATCTTGCCGCGCAGCGGCAGGATCGCCTGCGTCTCGGGATTGCGCCCTCGCACCGCGGAGCCGCCGGCCGAGTCGCCCTCCACCAGGAACACCTCCGCCTTCGACGCGTCGCGCGTCTGGCAGTCGCGCAGCTTGCCGGGCATCGCCGCGCTCTCCAGCGGACTCTTGCGCCGGGTCGCGTCGCGGGCCTTGCGGGCGTTGATCCGCGCGGTGGCGGCCAGCTGCCCCTTGCGCACGATGTCCTTGGCCTGCGCCGGGTTGCTCTCGAACCAGTGGGTCAGCTGGTCGGTCATCACCCGTTGGACGAAGGTCTTGGCCTCCGTGTTGCCCAGCTTGGTCTTGGTCTGGCCCTCGAACTGCGGCTCGCCCAGCTTGATGGAGATGACGGCGGTCAGCCCCTCGCGCACGTCGTCGCCGGTGAGGTTCTCGTCCTTCTCCTTGATCAGGCCCTTGTCCTTGCCGTACTTGTTGATCAGCAGGGTGAGCGCGGTGCGGAACCCTTCTTCGTGGGTACCGCCCTCGTGGGTGTTGATCGTGTTGGCGTAGGTGTGCACGCTCTCGCTGTACGCCGCGGTCCACTGCATCGCGACCTCCAGCGAGATTCGCCGCTGGACGTCCTCGGACTCGAACGCGATGACGCCCGGGTGGATGACCTCGGACTTCTTGGCGGCGTTCAGGTACTCCACGTAGTCGGTCAGCCCGCGGTCGTAGCGGAACACGTTGCTGCGCGACTCCGCCGGCTCGGTCTCGCCCTCCACCTGCTCGCTCGCGCGCTCGTCGGCGAGCGCGATGGTCAGCCCCTTGTTCAGGAAGGCCATCTGCTGGAAGCGGATGCGCAGGGTCTCGTAGTCGAACTCCACCGTCTCGAAGATCTGGTCGTTCGGCCAGAAGGTGATGGTGGTCCCCGTGCCCTCGGCCGGCTCCTGCTGCTCCAGCGGCGCGAGCGGCACCCCGTCGGCGTACTCCTGACGCCACACGTGCCCCTGGCGGCGTACCTCGACCGTCAGGCGGCTGGACAGCGCGTTGACGACCGAACTGCCCACGCCGTGCAGACCGCCGGACACCGCGTAGCCACCGCCGCCGAACTTGCCGCCGGCGTGCAGCACGGTGAGCACCACCTCGACGGTGGACCGCTGCTCCACCGGATGGATGTCCACCGGGATGCCGCGGCCGTTGTCGGCGACGCGAACGGCGCCGTCGGCGAGGATCGTGACGTCGATGAAGTCGCAGTGGCCGGCGAGCGCCTCGTCGACGGAGTTGTCGACGATCTCGTTGACCAGGTGGTGCAGCCCGCGCGGCCCGGTCGAGCCGATGTACATGCCCGGGCGCTTGCGGACCGCCTCGAGGCCCTCCAACACCTGGATGGACGAGGCGTCGTACTCCTCATCCACCCGATGGGACGCGTTGGAGGAGGAGAGTTCATTCTCGTCAGGCTGGTCGGTCGGCGCTGCGTTGATCGGCGCTGCGTCGTCGGTTGCGTCCGTCACAGATGGGTCCCCTGCCAGTTGAGAAGACACTCAGTCTATCGGTTCAGCGTGTCCTCAGGTGTGCCGATTCGGCCTTCTGAGGGGTCGGAAAACGACGGTTGACCGAATCTGACCGCTCAACCGTAGGTATCGCGTGGGCCGCGCCCTGGAACCGATCTGGGACCGTGATTCCAGCTGGCCGTGTTGGGGCCAAGAAAGCGGATGCCGACGATGCCGGCTTCGGGATGTGCGGCGGCGATGCGAGCGGCGATCTGCGGACGCAACAGCTGCAGTTGCGTCGCCCATGCCGTGGAGTCGCAGCGCACGAGCAGCACCCCGTCCTGGATACCCTCCACGACACCGTGGCGGGCGGTGTCGTCACCGGCGATCTGCACCCAGGCGCGCATCAGGTCGTGCTGCGCCAGCGGCGTGCGCCAGCCGAGGAAACCGCCGACGTCGTCCAGCACCGCGCCGGCCGGGCGCGGCTCGCGGCCGGGTTCGTACGGCTTGCTGCCGCCCTGCAGGTCGGGCGCGGACCGGGCCGGCCGACGTGGTCCGCCGAAGGCCGCGCGCAGGCGCGACCACACCCGCACCGTCTCCGGCATCTGCTCGAACTGCGACCCATCGGACGCCATCACGGGGCTGCCTCGATCACGCCGTTCCGGACCCGGGTCACCGCGCCGCGGATCGCGTCGGGGATGTCGGCCTCGACCGCCGCGGTGATGATCACCTGCTCATATCGCGCGACGCGCTCGGCAAGCCGACTGCGACGCCGCTCGTCCAGCTCGGCGAACACGTCGTCCAGGATGACGATCGGGTCGCCCGCGTCGGAGGCCTCCCGCAGCAGTTCCACGGCGCCGAGGCGCAGCGCGAGGGCGAGCGACCAGGACTCCCCGTGGCTGGCGTAGCCGCGGGCGGGCAGGTCGTTGATCGTCAGCAGCAGGTCGTCGCGATGCGGTCCGACCAGCGTGATCCCGCGTTCCAGCTCGCGGCGACGCACGGCGGCGAGCGCGGCCGTGAACCGTGCAGCGACGGTCGAGGAGTCAGGAGCCGAGTCGGTCGCCGAGTCGAACGCGGTCGGGTCGGCGCCGGTCGCCGCGTCGGGCTCAGCGTCGTCGATGCTCTGCACCGGCCGCATCGCGACGAGTTGATCGCTGCCGGCGACGATCCCGTACTGCTCGGCTACGAGCGGAGCGAGGTCGGCGATCAGCGAACTCCGGGCCTCCAGGATCGCGGTGCCGGTCGTCACGAGCCGCTCGTCCCAGATGTCCAGAGTGGCGAGGTTGCTGCGCCCCGCCCGGGCGAGACGCAGCAGCCCGTTCCGCTGCTTCAGCGCCCGCTCGTACTCCGACAGCACGCCCGCGAGGCGCGGGGTGCGGGCGACGAGCAACTCGTCCAGATAACGCCGCCGGGCGGACGGCTCGCCCCGAACCACCGTCAGGTCCTCCGGAGCGAACAGCACGCTCGACACCTCCCGGGTCAGCTGCCGGGCGCGGACGGGCGCGCGGTTCACCTGCGCCCGATTCGGCGCGGATCGGTTGATCTGCACCTCGGCGAGCACCTCGCGGTCCCCAGTCACCGCGACGGCGCGGATGATCGCCGCATCGGCGCCCGCCCGGATCAGCGGCGCGTCACCGGCCACTCGGTGCGAACCGAGGGTGGAGAGGTAGCCGATCGCCTCGACCAGATTGGTCTTGCCCTGTCCGTTCGAGCCGGTCAGCACGTTCGCGCCGGGGACGAAGGCGACCTCGACGGCCAGGTAGTTGCGCCAGTCGGTGAGCTGCAGCCGGAGGATCCGCACGGCACCCCTCGCCGCGTCGGGTCAGGCCGGGTCCGGTCGGTCCCGCGTGGGGTGCCGCTGCTGCGCCTCTGCGGCGTGCGCGGCCTTGACGGCGTGGCCGCCGAACTGGTTGCGGAGCGCCGCGACGGCCCGCATCGCCGGCGACTGGTCCTGGCGGGACACGAATCGGGCGAAGATCGCACCGCTGATCGCCGGCATGGGGACGGCGTGCTCGATGGCCTCCTCGAGGGTCCATCTGCCCTCGCCGG
Organism: uncultured Amnibacterium sp.; assembly: GCF_964250715.1. Taxonomy (GTDB): domain Bacteria; phylum Actinomycetota; class Actinomycetes; order Actinomycetales; family Microbacteriaceae; genus Amnibacterium. Next base: position 135,935 of record NZ_CAXUGX010000009.1, on the reverse strand, counting down.
AATCGTCGACGTAGCCGTCGATCTCGGCGAAGTCGGGATCGTCGTCGAGCGCCCGGACCATCAGCTCGAGCAGCCAGGAGCGGACGACCGTCCCGCGCTGCCACGCCCGGAAGGTGCCCGCGACATCGGTGACGTTGTCGGAGGCGAGCAGCAGCTCGTAGCCCTCGGCATACGCCTGCATGATCGCGTACTCGATGCCGTTGTGGACCATCTTCGTGTAGTGGCCGGCTCCCGGAGGGCCGGCGTGCACGAAGCCCTCCTCTCGGGGCCCCTCCGGGCGGAGCGCGTCGAACACCGGCATGACCGCGGCGACCTGCTCGTCGCTACCGCCGACCATGAGGCCGTAGCCGTTCTCGAGGCCCCAGACTCCACCGGAGACGCCGACGTCCATGAACTTGATACCGATCGCATCGAGCTGCTTCGCATGCTTCTCGTCGTCGGTCCAGCGGGTGTTACCGCCGTCGATCACCGTATCGCCGGGCTCGAGCACGTCGGCGAGCGAATCGATGACCGCGTCCGTGACCTTTCCGGCCGGCACCATCACCCAGACCAGCCGGGGAGCCGGCAGCGCCGCGACGAGCGCGGCGTAGTCCGGCACGTCGCTGACGTCGGGGTTGGTGTCGTAGCCGACGACCTCGATGCCACCCTTCTTCAGGCGGGCACGCATGTTGTTGCCCATCTTGCCGAGGCCGATCAGACCGATCTTCATGGCTTCCCCTTTGCGGTGGATCGCGTCAGCGCAGCAGCAGGTTGGGCTGCAGCAGGTACCGGAAATCGTCGGTGCCGGCGTCGTCGCGCGACTTCTGGGCTGTCACGAGAACCGGTCCGGGCTTGTTCGGGTTCTCGGTCTTGGTGAAGGCCAAACGGACGAAGTCGGTCTTCACCCCGGCGAGTCCGTCGAGCAGGAACTGTGGCTTCAGGGAGACGACCGTGTCGTCCCCGGTGACGACCGCGTCGACCTGCTCCGAAGCCTGCGCCTGCTCGGAGCCAAGCGCCTCCAGCGCCAGCCCGTCAGCGGTGAAGGAGTAGCGCAGCGCCGCCTCGCGCTCCAGCACGAGTTGCACGCGACGCGTCGCCTCGATCAGTTCGGCGGTGCCCATGACCGCATAGTTCTCGACGTTCTCTGGGAAGAGCCGCCGGACGGGTGGGAAGTTGCCTTTGATGAGAAGGGACGTGACCGTGCGACGGTCGGCGACGAAGGCGATCAGCTCGCGATCGTCGCCCCGGGTGATCGAGACCGCGACGTCGCCGCTGCCGCCGAAGGTGCGACCCACCTCCTGCAGCGTGCGGGCCGGGACGAGCGCGGTCAGTCCGGAGGCGTCCTCGCCGTGCCACGGCAGTGCCCGGATCGCGACGCGGTAGCGGTCGGTGGCCACGAGTCCGAGCGTCGACTCCCCCACCTCGATCTGGACCCCGGTGATCACGGGGGTGACGTCGTCCCGCGATGCCGCGACGGCGACCTGGGCGACGGCACCGGAGAACGCACCTGCCGGCACGACGCCGTTGATCGGCCCCACTGCGGGCAGACTGGGATATTCCGCGACCGGCATGCTCAGCAGCGTGAACTTGGCGGACCCGCCGCTGACGACGACCCTGCTCTCGTCGGTGAACACCTCGACCGGCGCGTTCGGCAGCCGGCCCGCGATGTCGGCGAGCAGCCGCCCCGAGACCAGCACCCGACCCGGCTCCTGCACCTGCGCGTCGATCTCCGTGCGAGCGGAGACCTCGTAATCGAAGGATGCGAGTGCCAGGCCTTCGGCGGTGGTCTCGATGAGCACGCCGGAAAGGATCGGCAGGGTCGTGCGCTGCGGCAGCAACTTGACCGCGAAGGAGACGGCCTCGCTGAAGACGTCGCGGTTGGCCTGGAATCTCACACTGCTCCGTCCGTCGGTCCTCGTCGGGGCCCGCTTCACGAGGGCGGCTCACAAACTCCTGCATGGTAGCGGGTCGGCTCCGCGCCCGTTCGGCCGCGGGAGTCGGTGCTGGCGATGCGGAATCGACCCTGTCCACATGCGTCGTCGGTGGTGGAGTCGGAAGGGGAAGGAAGAGACAACAACACTCTTAACAGGTGTGCACAGTGTGGATAACTCGGGTTGTGCCACACCGATCCTTGGAACTACAGGCGTGCAAGATGTCGAATCGGCCGGTGATCGACTGTCGGATCCTTTTGCATGGTTGTGCGCCGGCGTCGATGTCGTCCACAGGATCCCTCGATCGAGGGACGGACACGCGGGCGGCATCGGCAGTTATCCACAGCCCGTCCACATCGGGACAAATACGTCGCTGGGCATGACGGATGGCGCTCGCACGCTCGTTCGGGTCAACGACGCCCGCGCTGGTCCTGCTTGATCCGGCTGGTCAGCTCGGTGACGTGGTTGTAGATGGAGCGTCGCTCCTTCATCAGTTCGCTGATCTTCTTGTTGGCATACATCACGGTGGTGTGATCGCGGCCGCCGAAGAGCTGGCCGATCTTGGGCAGCGACAAGCTGGTCAGTTCGCGGCACAGGTACATCGCGATCTGCCGGGCGGATGCGATCTGCTGCGATCGGGAGGAGCCGTACAGGTCGTCGGTCGACAGCTTGAAGTACTCCGCGGTCGCGTCGATGATGTCGGTCGGCGCGATGATGTTGTCCTCGTCGAGCGTGATCAGGTCCTTCAGCACGGTCTGGACGAGCGCCAGATCGATCGGTGCGCGCTGCAGACTGGAGAATGCCGTCACGCGGATGAGCGTGCCCTCCAGCTCGCGGATGTTCGAGGACACCTTCGACGCCATGAACTCCAGGATGTCGTCCGGCACCTGCAGCTGCTCGGCCTGCGCACGCTTGCGCAGGATCGCGATCCGGGTCTCCAGATCCGGCGTCTGCACGTCGGTGATGAGCCCCTGCTCGAACCGCGAACGCATTCGGTCCTCGAAGCCCGTCAACTGCCGGGGCGCCAGGTCGGAGGTGATGACCACCTGCTTCATGTGGTCGTGCAGCGTGTTGAAGGTGTGGAAGAAGGCCTCCTGGGTGGAGTCCTTGCCCGACAGGAACTGGATGTCGTCGATAAGCAAGACGTCGACATCGCGGTACCGCTGCTGGAACTGCTGTGCCCGGTTGCCGGCGATCGAGTTGATGAAGTCGTTCGTGAACTCCTCGCTGGAGACGTACCGCACGCGGATGCCCGGGAACAGGTTCGCGGAGTAGTGCCCGATGGAGTGCAGCAGGTGGGTCTTGCCGAGCCCCGACTCCCCGTAGATGAACAGGGGGTTGTATGCCTTGGCCGGCGATTCGGCCACGGCGAACGCAGCGGCGTGGGCGAAGCGGTTGGAGGCGCCGATCACGAAGGTCTCGAACGTGTATCGCGCGTTCAGGCGAGACTCCGCGGCGTCGGCCGGCTGCAGCGAGACGGGAACGAACGCGGCGCCGATCGTCCCCGAGCCGGTCGAGCCGACCGCTCCCGACGTCCCCTCCGACATCGGCGCCGGTCGGGGTACCGCCGTGGGAGTGCTGTACTCGGGAGTGCTGTAGGCGTCGGGGCCGATCTCCGGGTTGACGGTCACCGCGAAGGTGTGGATCTCGAATTCGTCGCCGAGCGAACCGATCGCCTCCGCCAGCGGCAGTCGAACCCGCTGCTCCAGGATCGACCGGGTGAGATCGTTCGGCACCTCCAGGTAGATGACGCCCGCCATCACCCCGCGCGGTTCCACCAGGTTGACGAAGCCCTGCATCTGCTTGGACACGCGGTCGTCGGTCGTCAGCGCGGCGCGGATGCGATCCCAGGCGTCGACGGCGTCCTCTGCCACGGGGTTCCTTCCAGGCCGTCAGCGGGGCGCTCGAACATCGCGGCGTACGAATCCGATGGCATCGGTGCGTCGCCAAGCGGTGGACCGGCCCGAGGGGGACGAACGGGTGGTGCCGCCCACCACGGTAATGGTCGCGCTTTTCCACAGCCAAGTTCGACATGTGGACATCACTGTGGAGAACACGCCGACGAGTGCGGAACCCCACCGTCGGCGCGTCCGCCGCGGAGCGGTTGACCGAGCCGGTGACGTCCGGTATTTTGTTCGGTTGCGCAGCGACCGTCCTGTGCGCTCCCGGCGCGTAGTCTCAAGATGCGCATCGCCCAGGGTCTCGAACCTCGTCCGAGGTGGACGAGTCTTTTCCGTTCCAGCGCCGACCACTTCTCGTCCCGGAGGACACCCATGACCAAGCGCACGTTCCAGCCGAACAACCGCCGTCGCGCCAAGGTGCACGGCTTCCGTCTGCGCATGCGCACCCGCGCAGGCCGCGCCATCCTCTCGGCTCGCCGGCGCAAGGGCCGCACCGAGCTCTCGGCGTAGGGAGGCGTCCACGCCGCCGTGCTCGCCAAGGCGAACCGGGTCACCGCAGCCGTCGACTACCGCCGCATCACGCGGACCGGCCGGCGTCAGCGCGGCGAGTTCGTGCTGGCCTACGGCCGCTGGTCCGAACCGGAGCAGCCCCTGCGGATGGGTGTGATCGTGGCGCGGAACGTCGGCAACGCGGTGGTGCGCAACCGGGTTCGGCGCCGCATCAAAGCGGTCGGCTGGTCGCTCGCGTCGGGTCGTGACGGTGCTTCGGGCAGTGACGGTGCATCGGGCATCGATCGGGCGCCGGGGTTCACCGGTCTCGATGTGGTCATCCGCGCGCTGCCGGGCTCGGCGCTTGCCTCCTGGCCGGCACTGCAGGCCGAGGTTCGCGAGGCGGTCCGGATGCTCGCAGCGTCGAGGCCGGCAGGCGCCGTTCGATGACGGGCGCGTTGCTGACGGTGCTGCTGGTACCGCGGAATCTGGGGGTCCTGGTGTTGAAGTTGTACCGCGCGGTGGTCTCGCCGCTCTACGGCGACGTCTGCAGGTACCATCCCTCTTGTTCGCGCTATGCGCTGGAGGCGGTGCAGCAGTCCGGTCTCATGATCGGCTCGGCTCTCGCCCTGTTCCGCATCGTGCGATGCAACCCGTGGTCACGCGGCGGCGTCGACGACCCGCCGCAGCGGTTGCGCGCGCGGTATCGCATCACCCCGCTCGGCTTCGTCGGCCTGGCCCGTCCCGGAAGAGCCTGACGCATGGATCCCATCAGTACCGTCCTCTGGCCCTTCAAATGGGTCATCGAGGCGATCCTCGTCGGCTTCCACTTCTTCTGGTCCGACATCGTGCACCTCGACCCGAACGCCGGCCTGACCTGGGTGCTCTCGGTGCTCGGACTGGTGCTCGTGGTGCGCTCGGCGCTGATCCCGCTGTTCGTGCGGCAGATCAAGAGCCAGCGCAAGATGATGGAGATCGCCCCGCAGCTGAAGAAGATCCAGGAGAAGTACAAGGGCAAGCGCGATCAGTTCAGCCGCGAGGCGATGAGCCGCGAGACCATGGAGTTGTACCGCAACACCGGGACCAGCCCGCTGTCGTCGTGCTTCCCGCTGCTGGCGCAGATGCCGATCTTCTTCAGCCTGTTCCAGGTGCTGAACAACGCGGCGCACGAGACCACCCCGCACGGCGTCGGCCTGATGAACACCGCGCTGTCGCTCTCCTTCGGCAGTTCGAGCCTGTTCGGCGCACCGCTGAAGTCATCCATCGGCACCGCCGGCACCGGGGCGAACCCCGCGCTCGTCGTCACGATCGCGATCATCATGATCATCCTGATGAGCGCCTCGCAGTTCTTCACACAACTGCAGATCATGGCCAAGAACGTCTCGCCCGAGACCAAGGCCAGCCCGATGTACAAGCAGCAGCGGGTCCTGCTCTACATCCTGCCGTTCGTCTTCATCTTCTCCGGCGTCGCGTTCCCGCTGGGCGTGATGTTCTACTGGGTCTTCTCCAACGTCTGGACGATGGGTCAGCAGTTCATCGTCATCCGCAACTCCCCCACCCCGGGCAGCGACGCCGCCAAGGAGCGCGACGCCCGGCTCGCCCGTCGCGATCAGCGGCGTCAGGAGCGGGCGGCGCTCGCCGCAGGCGAGCCGCCGGCCGCCCCGCAGGACGCGACCGATTCGACTCCGCCCGTCGCTGTCCGTCGACCGACCACGCAGCGGGTGCAGCCCATGAGCAAGAATCGTGCCAAACGCGCCGGAGAGGGCCGCGCGTGAGCGAACCAGACAGCACCGGGCCGAAGAACACCGCGCCGACCTCGGAAGAGCCCGGCGGCGACACGGCACTGATGGAGGTCGGCGATCACGCCGCGGACTTCATCGAGGGGCTGCTGGACATCTGCGACCTCGAGGGGGACATCGAGATCGATCAGGTGCAGGGGCGCGCGACCGTCACGGTCAGCGCCGACGATCCCGGTGCACTCCGTCTGCTGTCTGCCGGCGAGACCGTCACTGCGCTGCAGGACCTGACCCGCCTCGCGGTCCAGACGAAGACCGGGGAGCCCGCCCGGTTGATCCTCGACATCGGCGGCAGCCGCGACCAGCGCAGCCGTGAACTGCGGCAGTTGGTCGAGTCCGCCGTGCTCACTCTGCAGTCGGGGCAGGAGCAGGTGTCCCTACCGGCGATGTCGTCCTACGAGCGCAAGCTGGTGCACGACCTCGTCGCCGAGCACGCCCTCGCCTCACATTCGGAGGGTGAAGGGTCCGCCCGCCACACCGTGATCACTCGGGCGTGACCCGGCAGGAGCCATCCGCAGCCGCCCCGGTCGAATCGCTCCTCGAGGCCGAGCCACCGGTCGCACAGCAGGTCTTCGGTTCGGCCCTGCCGCTGATCCGCCGGTACACCGCCGACCTGGCGGACCGGGGAGTCGTGCTCGGTCTGATCGGCCCGCGCGAACCCGCCCGCCTGTGGAGTCGGCACGTGCTGAACTGCGGCCTGCTCGCCTCCGCCGTACCGCCCGGATCGACCGTCGCCGACGTCGGCAGCGGAGCAGGGCTTCCCGGTCTGGTGCTCGCCGCCGCCCGACCCGACCTGGTCGTCACCCTGATCGAGCCCATGCAGCGGCGAACCGACTGGCTGATCCAGGAGGCGGAACGACTCGGACTCGCGTCCGTGACGGTGCTGCGCGCGCGAGCAGAGGACGTCGCAGCCGGCACCCGGTTCGATGTGGTGACGGCCCGCGCGGTCGGTGCACTGACGACGCTGCTGCCCCTCACCGCCCCGCTCGCGCGGCCCGGCGGTCGGCTGCTGCTGATGAAGGGGGCGACTGCGGCCGACGAGCTGGCCGCGGCGGCAGGCGTCGTCCGTCGGCTCGGCCTGACCGAGGTGGGGGTCAATGTGCTCGGCACGGGCATGGCGCTCGAACCCACACGGGTCGTCACGGCTACAGTCCGGACGACGTGAACCATTTTGCCGAGGAGGGGTTCTCCGTGAGACCGGCACCACTCGGCGACACCGCCTCGCGGTTCGACAGCTCCACACCGCTCGCCCGCGAGTTGGCGGACATCACCCGCAGGCGCGCCCGCATCCAGGGAACCAGCTTGCCCAGGCCCGCGGCGACGCGGATCTTCACCGTCGCGAACCAGAAGGGCGGCGTCGGCAAGACCACCTCGACGGTGAATCTGGCCGCCGCGATGGCGAAGTCGGGCATGCGGGTTCTGGCCATCGACCTGGATCCGCAGGGCAACGCCTCCACGGCGCTCGGTGTCGAGCACCGCAGCGACACGGTCAGCGTCTACGACGTCATCATCGGCGACGCGCCGATGGACGATGTCGTGCAGGTCTCCCCCGAGTTCCCCACGCTGTCGTGTATCCCCGCCACCATCCATCTGGCCGGAGCTGAGATCGAGCTGGTCTCGCTGGTGGCACGGGAGCAGCGGCTCCGTACGGCGTTGAAGGCCTATCTGGAGACGATCGAGGACCCGTTCGACTACGTCTTCATCGACTGCCCGCCGTCGCTCGGCCTGCTCACCATCAACGCCTTCGTCGCGGCGACCGAGGTGCTGATCCCGATCCAGTGCGAGTACTACGCGCTGGAGGGGCTCAGCCAGTTGCTGCGCAACATCGACCTGATCGAGAAGCACCTGAACCCGCACCTGGCGGTCTCCACCATCCTGCTCACGATGTTCGATGCCCGCACCAATCTGGCGAACCAGGTGGCGGCCGACGTGCGGGAGCACTTTCCGCAGCAGGTGCTGTCCAGCGTGATACCGCGATCGGTGCGGGTGTCGGAGGCGCCGAGCTACGGGCAGAGCGTCATCACGTACGACCCGAACTCCCCCGGCTCGCTCTCCTATCTCGAAGCCGCCGCGGAGATCGCACGAAGGGGTGCCGCATGAGCGTGCCGAAGCGCACCGGGTTGGGGCGCGGTATCGGTGCGCTCATCCCGATGAACGACGCCGCGCGTCCAGTGGACGTCTTCTTCGAGGCGGCCGGCGGCGACGAGTCGCTCGTCGCCGTGCCCGGTGCGCGCCTCGCGGCGCTCTCGCCGGACGAGATCCGGCCGAACCCGCATCAGCCGCGCACCGACTTCAATCAGGAGGCGCTCGACGAGCTCGTGCACTCCATCCGCGAGAACGGGGTGCTGCAGCCCATCGTGGTACGGCCACTCCCCCCGGGAGAGGGCGTCCGCTACGAGCTGGTGATGGGCGAGCGCCGGCTCCGCGCCACCAGGGCCGCCGGGCTGAAGACGATCCCCGCGGTGATCAAGGACACCGCCGACGAGCAGATGCTGCAGGACGCGCTGCTGGAAAACCTGCACCGCTCGCAGTTGAATCCGCTGGAGGAGGCGTCCGCCTACCAGCAGCTGATGGCCGACTTCGCGATCACGCACGAGCAGTTGGGCACCCGGCTCGGCCGATCGCGCCCGATGATCACGAACACCGTCCGGCTGCTGAAGCTGCCCGAGCACATCCAGCGCCGCGTCGCCGCCGGTGTATTGACCGCCGGCCACGCCCGGGCGGTGCTGTCGGTCGTCGATCCCGACCTGATGGACAAGCTGGCGGACAAGATCGTCAGCGAGGAGCTGACGGTGCGGCAGGCCGAGACCGCCGCGATCAAGATGGCGGGTCCCGCGAAGGCGAAGAAGTCCACCGGGCGCCGCTCGGAGCAGCTGGACGAGATCGCCGACCGGCTGGGCGACCGCTTCGACACCCGCGTACGGGTGAACCTGAACGCCAGTCGCGGTCAGATCGTCATCGACTTCGCCTCCGTCGGCGACCTGAACCGCATCCTCGACCAGATCGGCGAGCCCGGATGGGCCGACGGCGAGGCCCGCGAGAGCTCCCTGGCGGAGGGCCGCCGCCGCTGACCGGCCGGCGGCAGGCAGCCCTCCGCCCGTCGTGCTGTGCTCGCCGGGCGTAAGTTCCGGCCCTGGCGCGATGTGCCGGGCTTGTCAGGCGGGTAAAACGCCTGACCGGCAGAGTGGTTTCCTGTGGAACGTCAGTCCGCGAGGGCCCGGCTGGCCAAGGCGGCGTATGCCTGGCCCAGATCGCCGCCGGAGGCGATGAGGGACTGCGGCAGCAGCGACGTCTCGGTCAGGCCCGGCGAGACCTGCGCCTCCAGGAACCACGGCGAGCCCGATGCATCGACGATCAGGTCGATGCGAGACAGGTGGCGCAGCCCCAGCACGCGGTGGGCGAGCACCGCCAGTTCGGCGGCCGCCGTCGCCGCCGACTCGGCGATGCGTGCCGGGGTGTAGAAGCGCGTCTCCCCCGCGTTGTACCGCTCCTCGAACCCGTAGACGCCGCCGGTCGGCACGATCTCCACCGCCGGCAGGGCGTGCACCCCGTCGTCGTCCTCCAGCACGCTGACGGCGATCTCGGTGCCGTCCACCCGCTCCTCCACCAGCAGCTCGTCGCCATAGGTGAACGCGTCCATCAGCGCCCTGGGCAGCCGGTTGCTGTCGCGCACGATCGTGACTCCCTGCGCCGAGCCGCCGCGGGCCGGTTTCACCACGGGTTCGGGGAACGCGGTGCCGATCAGGTCGATCGCCGCCTGCGCCCCGACCTCGCGGAACACGTCGCGCGTCATCGACAGCCACGGCGGGGTCGCTCCGCCTGCCTGGCCGATCAGGCGTTTGGCTGCAGGCTTGTCCCAGGCCAGCCGCGCCGCGGCTCCCCGTGAGCCGACATAGGTGAGGCCGGTGGCGTCGAAGAACGATCGAAGGGTTCCGTCCTCGCCGCTTGCGCCGTGCAGGGCGGGCCAGACGACGTCGGGTCGCCGTTCCAGCAGGCTCGGCAGCAGCCGGGCATCGGAGTCGAGCACGCGCACGTGCCAGCCGAACCCGGTCAGCGCGTCCGCCACCCGTCGGCCCGACCGCAGCGAGATGTCCCGCTCGTGCGAGATGCCACCCGCGAGAACGACGACGTCGGGCGCTGTGCTCATCGCTGTGCTCATCTGCTCGTCTCCGGTCGGTCGCGGTCAGCGGAGGTCGGGCGGCGGCGTGGTCACCGAGTGCTCCGGGGTGGACGGAGTGAGGGAACCGGTGCCGCGGAACGAGCGCACCAGCTCGAGTTCGCCGTTCACGACGGCGGCGAGCCGTTGCACACCCACCTCGATCTCGGCCGGCGTGGGATAGCAGAACGACAGCCGCATCTGCCGCCCGCCCTGCCCGTCGGCGTAGAAGCCGGTACCGGGTGTGTAGGCCACCAACTCCCGGACGGCGCGGGGCAGCATCTGCTTGGAGTGCAGCTCGTCGGGCAGGCCCACCCACACGTAGAACCCGCCGTCGGGCACGTTCCAGGTCAGGTCGGGCAGGTACTTCGCGAGCGCCGCCAGGATCGCGTCGCGCCGCTCGCGGTAGACGTCGCGGAAGGTGGCGATCTGGCCCTGCCAGTCCACCGTCTCCAGGTATTCGCTGATCAGGTAGTGGCTGAACGTGCTCGGCGACAGGATCGCCGACTCGGCGGCCAGCACCAGCTTCTCCTTCACCGCGTGCGGAGCGACGGCCCAGCCGACGCGGAAGCCGGGGGCGAAGGTCTTGGAGAACGAGCCCAGGTACACCACGCCGTCCGGGTTGAGCGTCTGCAGCGGCGGCGGAGGCGGCGCATCGAACCAGAGCAGGCCGTAGGGGTTGTCCTCGACGATCAGGACCCCGGCATCGCTGCAGATCTGCACGATCCGCGGACGGCGCTCCGCGGACAGGGTCACGCCGGCAGGATTGTGGAAGTTCGGCACCGTGTAGAGGAACTTGATGTGTCGGCCGGCCGCCTTCTGCGTGGCGATCGCCGCCTCGAGCGCCTCCGGGATCAGCCCGTCCGCGTCCAGCGGCACATGCACGACCTCCGCCTGATAGGACCGGAAGACCCCGAGCGCCCCGACGTAGCTCGGCCCCTCGGCCAGGACCACGTCACCCGGGTCGATGAACAGCTTGGTCACGAGGTCGATGGCCTGCTGGGACCCGGTGGTGGTCACGACGTCGTCGGCGGAGGCGTGGATGCCCTCCAGCGCCATCACTTCGAGGATGTGCTCGCGCAGTCGGGGCGTGCCCTGGCCGGAGCCGTACTGCAGGGCAGCCGGAGCATCCTCCAGCAGCAGGCGATCGAACGCGGTCGCGATCAGTTCCCGCGGGATCGCCCGCACGTACGGCATACCGCCTGCCAGCGAGACGACCTCGGGGCGGGACGCCACGGCGAACAGGGCGCGGACCTCGCTGGCGGCGAGCCCGGCCGTCCGTGCGGCGTAGGTGTCGTACCAGCGGTCGAGGTTCGTTCCCGCGCCGGAACGGGGATCCGGCAGCAGGTCTGACACCGCTTCAGGGTACCGGGGGCCGAACCCCCCGCGTTCAGGAGCGGGTGTTACGCGAGGACGGAAGCGAGATCGGCCTCGATGGCCGGCTTGGGCTTGGCGCCGATAACGGTCTTCACGACCTGGCCGCCGGAGTAGAGCTTCATGGCGGGAATCGAGGTGATCTGGTACTTCATGGCCGTCTCTGGGTTGTCGTCGACGTTCAGCTTGACGATCTCGAGCTTGTCGGCGTGCTCCTCCGATATCTGCTGCAGGATCGGGCCGACCCGGCGGCACGGTGCGCACCACTCCGCCCAGAAGTCGACGAGCACGGGCTTGTCGGACTGCAGCACCTCGGCATCGAATGTGGCATCCGTCACTTCACGCATATGCGATCTCCCTGTTCTTCATGCTTGTACTCGGATCCGGGTCGCGGAGCGGTCCAGACGTCAGTGGGTGCCGACCAGCTGGCCGGCCGGTGTTTCGGTCGACCCCGCGGACGGCGCGCTGTCCTTCTCGTCCACGGCGTCCGCCTCGGACAGCAGTGCGGTGGGCAGGTCGGCCAGGTAGTGCTCCACGTCCAGCGCGGCGACGGTGCCGGATGCGGCCGCGGTGATCGCCTGTCGATAGGTCGGGTCGATGACGTCCCCGGCGGCGAACACCCCGGCGATGCTGGTGCGGGATGAGCGGCCGTCGACCTGCACAGTGCCCTCGGGCGTCAGGGCGAGCTGCTCGCTCACGAGTCCGGTGCGGGGGTCGTTGCCGATTGCGATGAAGACGCCGCTGACAGCCAGCGTGCGGTCCTCACCACCGGTGGTCGACGACAGGCGGATCTGCTCGACGGCCTCGGCACCCTCGATCCCCGCGACCGCGCTGTTCCAGACGAACTCGATCTTGGCGTTGTCGAAGGCGCGCTGCTGCATGATCTTGGAGGCCCGCAGCGAGTCCTTGCGGTGCACCACGTAGACCTTCTCGGCGAAGCGCGTCAGGAACGTCGCCTCCTCCATCGCCGAATCGCCGCCGCCGACGACCGCGATGGTCTTGTTGCGGAAGAAGAAGCCGTCGCAGGTGGCGCACCACGAGACACCGTGGCCGGAGAGGCGGTCCTCGTCGGCCAGGCCCAGGCGCCGGTAGGCGGAGCCGGTGGAGAGGATCACCGTGAGGGCGCGGAAGGTCTGCCCACCGCCGGTCCGCACGGTCTTGATGTCGCCGGCCAGGTCGACCTCGGTCACGTCGTCGAGCAGGATCTCGGTCCCGAACTTCTCGGCCTGCTCACGGAACCGGTCCATGAGGTCGGGGCCCTGCACGCCCTCGGGAAACCCGGGGAAGTTCTCGACATCGGTCGTGTTCATCAACTCGCCGCCGGCGTCGACCGAGCTGGCGATCATCAGTGGCCGGAGTCCCGCGCGGGCCGCGTAGATCGCGGCGGTGTAGCCGGCAGGCCCGGATCCGATGATGACGACCTGACGTACCTGATCCGACATCGGGCGATCCTCCGCATTCGTGAATCGTGTTCGCTCGCGGCCGATTCGGCCGTCAGGGAGAAGAACCCATGGTAAGACCCCCCTATTCCACCCGGTCGAGCGGCGTGACGGTGGGTGCAATCCGCGCTTTGATCAGGTCGATCGCCACCCCCAGCTCAGGGGACTTGAGGGCGAGCAGCACGGCTGTGTACACGACCGCGACTGTCAACCCGATCAGCGCGGTCGTGAGCAGCCCGAGCCCCTTGGAGGCGACCGCGAAGCCGTCGTCGAAGCCCCCCAGAAGGATCAGCAGGACCACTCCGACCCCGGCGGCGACCGCGCCGGCCAGCAGGTACCGGGCGGTGGCGGCCACGACCGGGCGTCCGCCCAGGCCGCCCAGCCGACGGCGCAGGAGCACGGCGGCGATCGCGAGCTGGATGGTCGTGGCGAGGGTGACGACCAGGGCGATGCCGGCGGCGATCGCTCCGGTCGGCAGGGCGCTGCAGGCAAGGACGCCGGCGACGATCACGACGACCTGCGCCATGGTGAACAGGAAGGGGGTGCGGGTGTCGGCCAGGGAGTAGAACGCCCGCTGCACGACGAACAGCAGGGTGAACGGCAGCAGGCCGACGAGGTAGCCGATGAGCACCGCCGCCATCGCGCCGGCCTGGGCGGCGGAGTCGGTGAAGAACCGTGCGAACGGCAGCGCGGCGACCAGCAGGGCGGCGTCGGCCGCCACCACGACCAGCAGCAGGATGCGGACGGCCTGCGCGACGTCGGCCCGCACGGCTGCCAGATCCCCGGACGCCGCGTGCTCGCTCATCCGCGGGTAGAACACGGTGATCAGAGAGACCGTGATGATGCCGTGGGGCAGCATGAAGATGAGCCACGAGGTGCTCATCACGGCGACCGACGAGGTGCCGGCGGCGATGTTCGCGATGTTCGTCTCCACGGCGCCGGCCACCTGGGTGGCGATCAGCATGCCGAAGGTCCAGGCGCCCGCCCGCCCGGTGGCACCGAGGTTCACCCCGCGCCAGCGGAAGTCGGGCCGATACGTGAGGCCCGCCCGCCGCCAGGCCAGGGTCAGCACCAGCGCCTGCGCCGCGATGCCCAGGGTCGCGCCACCGGCGAGCAGGGCGATCAGGCCCGGGGAGTACTGCTGAACGGACCGGCCCGGGTTCGCACCGAACAGCAGCACGATCGACCCCAGTGTGGCGAGCGCGACCACGTTGTTCAGCACCGGCGCCCAGGTGAAGGGACCGAAGGATCGACGGGCGTTCAGCACCTCGCCGAGCACCGTGTAGAGCCCCAGGAAGAAGATCTGGGGCAGGCTCCAGAACGCGAACGCGGTTGCCAGCGGCAGGGCGTCGCCTCGCACGCCGAACAGTTGCATCAGCACGGGCGACAGCGCGGTCGCGACGATCGCGACCGCGCCGAGACCGATCAGAGCGATCGTCGTCAGCTTGTTGATGTAGCCCGCGCCGCCATCGGCGTCCCGGCTCGCGCGCACGATCTGCGGCACGAGCACCGCGGTCAGCAGGCCGCCGCCGATGATCGCGTAGATACTGTTCGGCACGATCGTCGCGGTCTGATAGGCGTCGGCACCGGGGCTGCCGACGACGCCGATCGCGGCGGCGAGCACGGCGATCCGAGCGAAGCCGAGCGCGCGCGAGACGATGCTGCCGGAGGCGAGCAGGGCGCTAGCGCGGCCGATGCCGTGGCGCTCGCTCATGCCATCGCCCTGCGGCCACGGGGACGCCGCCGAACGACGTTGCGGTAGACACCGGTGGCGAACAGGGCGGCCAGTGCGACGCCGAAGACGACCGCTCCGACCGTCTCCCAGCCCGCGGCGACGTTGATCCGGCGCTCCAGGGGCGTGCCGATGATCGAGCCGCCGGTCGTCCGCAGCGTGGTCGTCAGGATCACCTCACCGTTGCTGATCGAGTGCACCGGCAGCACCATGGGAAAGGGCCCGGACTTGGCCGGCAGGGTCGCTGTGGCGTCGCCGTCCACCGAGAGGCGACCGCTGTCCGACGAACCCTGCAGCGTCACCTTCACTGGGAAGGCGAGGTCGTTCTGCACCCTGACGGGCAGATTGCCGGTGTTCCCGTAGTAGTTGACGTTGCCGTTCCGAGCGAAGTGCACGCCCCCGGCGGTGGCGTCCAGCCGGCGTCGCAGTGTCGCCGCGGCGGACGTCCACCCCGAGGGGTCCCCGCGCCAGGCGCTCGACAGGACGCCGAGCAGCGCGAGCCGCTGCGAGGACAGGAGCGGCTGCGCCGCATCCACGCCGGTCAGCAGGCGCCGCCCGGCCGCCTCCGCGGTCACCAGGGCGTGTGCGGTACCGGTGCCCGCAGGCGCCGCCCTCGCCGGACGCAGGCTCACAGCCGGCGCCGCTGTGGTGCGCTGCAGTGCGGCGACCGAGCCGACCCCGATCCAGTGCTCCCCGGCGAGCACGTGCAGGACGCGACCCAGGGTTGCGGGATCCGCTCCGCGGTTGACCGTGGCGAGCAGCGCCGCCGGGTCGGCCGCCGCGCTCGTGGTCGCGAGGACCGCCATCAGATCGGCCAGGGGCGCGGCGCGGCCGGTCGGCGAGCCCGCGGAGACAGCAGCGTTCAGCAGTGCGGTCGTGGTGGTATCGCTGAGGATCGCGGGCAGTCGCCCCAGCCGGGCGGCCGGCCCGGCGGCCGCGCGCGCCGCGGTGTCGTTGACGGCGGCGGACGGGATCAGCACGGCACCGACCGTGGAGTCGCGCAGAAAGCGCAGGTCGCCGGCGGCCACAGCTCCGTCGGCCGGCCAGGCGATGGTGCCGCCCGAGTAGTTCCAGCTCGTCAGGGCTGCGGCGGTCGGGGCCGTGGTCGACGGGGTCGCGGATGCGGAGGGTGCGGGCGTCGCGCTCGGCGTCGCGCCGGTTGCGGTATCACTGCTCTCGGCCCCGGACTGGGCGCCCGCGAACGAGGTGGCCTTCGGCAGGCTCGGAGCGCCGGCCGCGCGTGTCAGGGCGAGGTCGGTGTCCGCGTACGGCAGGGGGACGAACTCGTTCGGCAGCGCCGCGAGGCCGGCCAGGAAGTCCGTCGCCTGCGTCGGAGCGGCCGCGCCGAGCACCCGCACGGACGCCGGGACGGCCGGGTCGAGCGCGATGACCGCATCCGTGCCGCGGAGTGCGTCGAGCTCGGCGGACCACGCGCCGGTGGCGGGATCGGTCAGCGCCGTCAACTGATCGGCGGTCAGCAGACCCGTCGCCGTCGCGGGGGCGGTGAAGGGCACCACGCTGGTGAACGACGGGCGGGCGTCGAAGTCCGAAGTAACCCATGTGACGGCCGACGCGCCGGTATCCGATGTCGCCTGGGCGGCGGAGAGCGTCGCTGTCAGCACCCGCGCGCCCGACAGCGATCCGAACACCGCTCGCAGCGTGTCGGCGGCGATCGTGGCGCGCACGTCACGGGTCTCGCCCGCCGGGATCGCCGGTGTTCGCGGCGTGCCGACCAGCAGATCGCCCGCGATGACCGCCGGCTGGTGCAGCCGTTGCAGCAGCGTCGCCGTGCTGGCGGGCGGCAGCTGCGCCAGTCCGATGCGGGCGCGGCCCGCCGGCAGCGCGGTCGTACCCGAGTTGTGCACCTCCACGAGCACCCGGAGCGTGCCACCCGCTCGCACGACTCCCCCGTCGGTCGGCGCGACGGTCACCTGTGCGGTGGAAGCGTCGGGTGCAGCCGCCGCGCTCGCCGACTGCCCCCCGGTCAGCGGGACGACCACGACCGTCAGCACGCCCGCGGCTACGGCCAGCGCGGCGGCGGCCCGCGCGGCGGGCCCGGGCTCGTGAGCGCCGCGTCTCACCACCCGCGCGCGGTGGCTCCCCCGACCGGCCCGCGCATGCGGCGAAGTCTACGGCGGCGCACCGTCCCGACCGTCGGTGCCGCGCGTACCGCGGGCGGCTTCGCGCCCGCTCCTAGGCTTGTGCGCATGACCGGGGTCGCGGATGCCGTCGCCCGGCTCGACGGTCTGGCCGCTCAGCCGGCCGTCGCCCGGCTGAGCGCCGCGTTCGCCGAGGCCGGGCACGAGCTGGCCCTGGTCGGCGGGCCGGTGCGGGATGCGATGCTCGGACACCGCGGCGCCGACCTGGACTTCACGACCGACGCCAGACCCGACGCCATCGCGCGCATCCTCCGGCCCATCGCCTCCGCCGTCTGGGAGGTGGGGCGCGCCTACGGGACGATCGCGGCCCGGGTCGCCGGGGAGGAGGTGGAGGTCACCACCTACCGCCGGGACCGGTACGTGCCGTCGTCGCGCAAGCCCGAGGTGGAGTTCGGCGACGACCTGCACGGCGACCTGAAGCGCCGCGACTTCACCGTGAACGCCATCGCCCTGCGCCTGCCGAGCCTAGCGGTGGTCGATCCGACCGGTGGTATCGCGGCGCTGCTGGAGCGGCGGCTGACGACCCCCTCGCCGGCGGTCGAGTCGTTCGACGACGACCCGCTGCGCATGCTGCGGGCGGCGCGGTTCGAGGCGCGGCTCGGGTTCCGGCTCGACCCCGACGGGCGCAGTGCCATGCAGGCGCTGGCCCCCCGCATCGAGGTCGTCTCGGCCGAGCGGGTGCGCGACGAGCTGATCAAGCTGCTGTCCGCGACACGCGCCACTGCGGGGCTTCGGCTGCTGGTCGACACCGGGCTGGCCGCGATCGTGCTGCCGGAGCTGCCCGCCCTGCGCCTGACCGTCGATTCGCAGCACCGCCACAAGGACGTCTACGAGCACAGTCTGACTGTGCTGGAGCAGGCGGTGGATCTGGAGCAGGAACGCTTCCCTGGGACGCCGCCCGACGTCGTGCTGCGACTCGCGGCCCTGCTGCACGACATCGGCAAGCCGGCGACGCGGCGGTTCGAGTCCGACGGGCAGGTCACCTTCCACCACCACGACGTGGTCGGCGCCAAGCTGGCGCGCAAGCGGCTGAAAGCGCTGCGATTCCCGAACGACGTGGTGGATCAGGTGTTCGGCCTGATCGAGTTGCACCAGCGCTTCTTCGGCTACGGCGAGGGCGAGTGGACCGACTCCGCTGTCCGCCGCTACGCCCGCGACGCCGGCGAGCTGCTGCCGCGCCTGCACATCCTGACCCGCGCCGACGTCACGACCCGGAACGTGAAGAAGGCGCGCCGGCTGTCGATCGCGTACGACGACCTGGAGGCCCGGATCGCGGTGCTGGAGGAGCAGGAGGCGCTGAGCGCGATCCGACCCGACCTGGACGGCGAGGCGATCATGCGCATCCTCGGTGTGCCGCCGGGCCGCATCGTGGGCGAGGCCCGCTCCTTCCTGCTGGAGGCGCGGCTGGAGGAGGGCCCTCTCGGCGCCGAGGAGGCGGAGCGCCGCCTGCGTGCGTGGCATCGCTCCCGCTCCTGGCTTTTGGACGCCGCGAACAATTCATGCGAAATCGAGAAATGAAGGCGGATTCAGCCGCAGTGCGCCTGAATACCTCGAAATCTCCTGAATTCCTCGACGGTCAGGTGGCGGGCGATGGGAGAGGGCGATGGGAGAGGTCGACGGGGCCGGCCGCCGCGGCTAGGCTGTTGCGGTTGCCCGGCGGACCTGTGCCGCCGCGGCATACGTCACACCCTCCTGTCACGGATCGACCGTGACCGCTTGAGACCAGAGGAGGTGGGTACATGACGCACAAGTACGAACTCATGGTCATCCTCGACCCGAGCATCGACGAACGCACCGTCGCGCCCAGCCTGGACCGGTTCCTGAACGTCATCCGCGCGGATGGCGGCACTGTCGACAAGGTCGACATCTGGGGACGGCGCCGGCTGGCGTACGAGATCGCCAAGCAGACCGAGGGCATCTACGCCGTCGTCAACCTGACTGCGTCCGCCGAGGCGACGAAGGAGCTGGACCGCCAGCTGGGGTTGTCCGAGGCGGTGCTGCGCACCAAGGTGCTCCGCGCGGAGGAGGCGATCGCGATGGCCGAGGTCGACGCGGCCGCCCGTGCCCGCCGGGCCGCCCGCACGCCGCGTCCGGCGACTGCGGAGAGGTAGGCCGGCCGTGGCGGGCGAGACCACCATCACCGTCGTCGGCAACCTGACCGCCGACCCCGAGCTGCGATACACGCAGAACGGCCTGGCCGTGGCGAACTTCACGATCGCCTCGACCCCGCGCAACTTCGACCGTGCGAGCAACGAGTGGAAGGACGGCGAGGCGCTGTTCCTGCGCGCCAGCGTCTGGCGCGACGTCGCCGAGCACGTCGCCGGGTCGCTCAGCAAGGGCTCCCGCGTGATCGTCTCCGGCAGGCTCAAGCAGCGCTCGTACGAGACGCGCGAGGGCGAGAAGCGCACCAGCATGGAGCTGGAGGTCGACGAGATCGGCCCATCGCTCCGGTATGCGACCGCACAGGTCACCCGCAGCTCCGGCGGTGGCGGAGGCGGCCAGCAGTATGCGGGCTCCGGTGGCGGCCGCGGCCAGGCGAGTTCTGCCGGCGGGGGCTCCGGCTCGGGTGGTTCCGCCGGCGGCGACCCGTGGGCCGCACCGGGCACCTCATCCGGCGGCTCGGGGTCGGGTTCGTCTTCGAGCGGCGCAGACGGCTGGAGCACCCCGGGCGCCTACGACGACGACACCCCCTTCTAACCCGGAGCACGAGCCGGCCGAGTGCGGCCAATCGCACGACGACCTCAGGGACCTGAGTAGCTATAACCCTCCCTGGCCCGGTAGGGGCCAGGGGCCCAGCCGCAGTAGCGGCGGCGCGGCATGAACACATCTTGGAAAGGAAACACCGTGGCAGGGAAGTCCAGCGGGGATCGGCGCAAGCCGACCCGAGGCAAGGGCGGCAAGCCCGTCGCACCGGCGAAGTTCATGAAGGTCGGCCTGATCGACTACAAGGACGTCGCGACGTTGCGCAAGTTCATCTCCGAGCGCGGCAAGATCCGCGCCCGGCGCATCACCGGCGTCTCGGTGCAGGAGCAGCGGCTGATCGCCCGCGCGGTCAAGAACGCGCGCGAGATGGCGCTGCTCCCCTACTCCGGCTCCGGCCGCTGATCGGGGAGACGATATGTCGAAGCTCATCCTGACCCAGGAGGTCTCGGGTCTCGGTTCCGCCGGTGACGTCGTGGAGGTGAAGGGCGGGTATGCCCGCAACTTCCTGGTTCCCACCGGGCGTGCCGTGACGTGGAGTCGCGGTGGCGAGAAGCAGATCGAGAGTCTGAAGGCGGCGCGAGTCAGCCGAGAGGCGGCCTCCATCGAGGAGGCGCAGCACACCAAGGCGGTGCTGGAGGCGCGGCCGGTGACTCTGACGGTGCGCACCGGCCAGGCGGGCCGGCTGTTCGGGTCGGTCTCGGCCGCCGATGTGGCCGGTGCGATCGAGGCGGCAGGGCTGGGCGCGATCGATCGTCGCTCCGTCGAGCTGACGTCGCCCATTCGCGCCGTCGGTGCCTATGAGGCCACCGTCCGGCTGCGGAGCGATCTGACGGCGCAGGTGACCCTGGAGGTCGTCGCGGACCACTGAGGGCGCACAGTCCTTGCGGGTCACCGATCCGACGAGCACACCACGAGGGCGGCGGCCCTGCCGAATACCGGCGGGCCGCCGCCCTCGTCGTGTGCGCCACCTTCGGCACGCTTCCTGATCGACACGCTTCCTGAGCTGCAGGCTCCCCGGCGACGGCCGCACTACACCGGGTGGCATCGGACACGCCAGCAAGTCACCTTCAACCTCAGGTTGAAGGTAGTTATTCACAGTTCGGATCCACGGGGTCCATCCCCTGGTCAGAGCCGTCTTCGCCGCAGGGCCGCCGGCTCCTTCCGGCGGTTCTCCACAACGATTCCACATGGTGATAGGACTCGACGGGCGAGTCGTCCACACGGGTGTGCACAACCGTCCGGCTACCGTCAGCCATGTCGTCGAGCGGGGGTTCGCGCGATGTCGGAGGTGGGGGGCAAGCTCCGAAGGGGCCGTTCGAGGGAGGCCGTGCGGGAGCCGTCCCGCCGGCCGAATCACGCGCCAGGCGGTACCCGATCAGGTCCTGCCCGCCCAGACGACGCCCGACCGATGTGACGACGAAGCAGTGACGACGAAGCAGTGACGCCGACCAGGTGACGCAGGAGAGGAGGTGACCGTGACGATCGCCGACTGGGACGTCGGGCAGGAGCCATGGGACGGCGGCGGCATCGAGACGCCGCGCTCGCATGAGCGCACGCCGCCGCACCACATGCTGGCCGAGCAGAGCGCCCTCGGCGGCATGCTGCTCTCGCCCGACGCGGTCGCCGACGTGCTCGAGAGCGTGGGCGCGACCGACTTCTACGCTCCGAAGCACGAGCTGATCTTCGCTGCGATCCTCACCCTGTACTCCCGGGGCGAGCCGACCGACGCGATCGCCGTCGGCGACGAGCTGACGCGCACCGGCGACATCCAGCGGGCGGGCGGGGAGTCGTACCTGCACACCCTGACCTCGCTGGTACCCACCGCCGCGAATGCGGGCTACTACGCCGGCATCGTCGCCGAGAAGGCGGTGCTGCGCCGCCTCGTCGACGCCGGCACCCACATCGCGCAGCTCGGCTACGCCAGCGAGGGCGACGCGCTCGATCTGGTCAACCAGGCCCAGGCCGAGATCTTCGGCATCACCCACGGTGCGGCTACCGAGGACTATGTGCCCCTCACCGAGGCGGTCACGACCGCGATCGACGAGATGGAGGCGGCGTCCGGCCGTGACGGCGAACTGACCGGCGTCCCGACCGGGTTCGCCAAGCTCGACGAACTGACGAACGGCCTGCATCCCGGCCAACTGGTGATCGTCGCCGCCCGGCCCGCGCTCGGCAAGTCCACCCTCGCCCTGGACATGGCTCGCGCAGCCGCCATCCGCCACCACCAGCCCGTCATCTTCTTCTCGCTGGAGATGGGCCGCAGCGAGATCGCCATGCGCCTGATGGCCGCCGAGGCCACCATCCCCCTGCAGAGCATGCGCAAGGGCACCCTGCACGGCGACGACTGGACCAAGATCGCCGCCACCCGGGGCCGCATCAACGACGCGCCGCTCTACCTCGACGACAGCCCCAACATGAGCCTCGTCGAGATCCGCGCCAAGTGCCGCCGGCTCAAGCAGAAGATCGGCCTGAAGATGGTCGTCATCGACTACCTGCAGTTGATGACCTCCGGCAAGCGGGTGGAGAGCCGGCAGCAGGAGGTCAGCGAGTTCTCCCGGGCGCTGAAGCTGCTGGCCAAGGAGCTGCAGGTCCCCGTCGTCGCCCTCTCGCAGTTGAACCGTGGGCCGGAGCAGCGGGCCGACAAGCGGCCGGCGCTGTCGGACCTGCGCGAATCGGGTTCCATCGAGCAGGACGCCGACGTGGTGATCCTGCTGCACCGCGACAGCGCCTACGACCGCGACCAGCCGAACCCCGACGCCGACTTCATCGTCGCCAAGCACCGCAACGGCCCCACCGACACCATCACCGTCGCCTTCCACGGTCGCTACTCGCGCTTCGCCGACATGGCCGTGGCGTAACGTCGATCCTCGCTCTGCCGATTCCCGCGGCGCCGATCGACGCAGTGCCGATCGACGCAGTGCCGATCAGCGCTCTGTTCATCAGTGGTGGGTTCATCGCCGAGGTGCGGGCAAGTCCGGCGGAGCGGGAAGGGACGCGGCAGATGGCCACCACCCGCGACCCGCTGCGCGTCACGCTGGGGCTGCGCGCCGCGCTCGCCGGCGCCTTCGCCGTCGTCGTCACCCTGTCGGCGGACAGCCTGGGCCACGTCCCGGTCGACGTCGATGCCGCAGCCCGGGCGGGTTCGATCTACTTCGGCGCCTTCGAGGTGCTGCAGGGAGCGGTGGTGGCGCTCGGGGCGCGCAGCACGCCGTCGGCGGTCGGGCGCACCCTGGTGCGCGCGCGGGGGGCCGTCGGCGTGCTGCTCGGTGCCCTGGCCGTGCTGCTCGCAGGTGCCGGATTCGGCTTCCTGCTCCTGATCGTCACGGTCACCGCGCTGCTGACCGGGGTGCTGGAGGTGCTGGTCGGCGCCCGGCGGCAGGATGCCGGGCCCGCATCGCGTGACGCCATCGTGGCGGGCGGCCTGACCACGCTGGTCGGCGTCCTGCTGCTGCTCCTGCCCTTCACCGTCACCTCCACCCTCGGACTGCTGGCCGCCTGGACCGCGCTGCTCGCGGTGTACCTCGGCATCGCCGCAGCGTCCCTGCGTCCCGCCCGGCAGACCGCATGACCGGCTCCGGGGGCTCCACGCGGCGCGAGCGGCAGCGTCCCGTCGAATTGATCGCGATGGCCCTGATCGTCGGCGTCTTCGTCGGCGTCGTCGTGCTGCTCGGCTCCCGCTCCCCCACCGTGTCCGTGATCTTCGCCGGCATCGCGTTCATCGTCACGCTGCTGCTGTTGGCGATGCTCGCCCTGATCGCATCGGGCAGTCCCACCTACGGCGATCGCCCCGTGCTGCACCCGCCCGAGGACGACCCGCCCCACGAGTGACCGGGCGCCGGCTCACTCCGAGTGCCGGTTCAGTCGGAGTGACGCGCGAGGTCGGCCGCCAGCCCCGTGTACGACGAGGGGGTCAGGCCCCGCAGACGTGCTCGTGCCGAGTCGCCGAGGTCGAGCCCGTCGATGAACGCGGCCAGCGATTCGGGCGTCACCCGCCGGCCGCGGGTCAGCTGCTTCAGCGCGTCGTACGGATCGGTGACGGTGCTGCGGCCCGCCACGATCTCCGCGCGCAGCACGGTCTGGATCGCCTCGGCCAGCACCTCCCAGTTGGCCGCCAGGTCGGCGGCCAGCACCTCGCGGTCCGGGTCGATCTCGAAGAGCCCCCGCAGCAGGTTGTCGAGCGCCACCAGCGAATGCCCGAAACCCACGCCGATGTTGCGCTGGGTGGTGGAGTCGGTCAGGTCCCGCTGCAGCCGGGAGGTGACGAGCGTGCGCTCCAGGGTGCCGAGGATCCCGGTGGACAGCTCCAGGTTCGCCTCGGCGTTCTCGAAGCGGATCGGATTGACCTTGTGCGGCATGGTCGAGCTGCCCGTGGCGCCCTCGACGGGGACCTGGCGCCACACCCCCTGCGAGATGTAGGTCCAGGCGTCGGTGCACAGGTTGTGCAGCACCCCGTTCGCGTGCGAGATCGCGCCGTAGAGCTCCACCTGCCAGTCGTGCGACTCGATCTGCGTGGTCAACGGGTTCCAGGCCAGCCCGAGGCCGGTCACGAAGCGCTCGGAGAAGGCGGGCCAGTCCACCTGCGGGGCTGCGACGACGTGCGCGGCGTACGTGCCGCTCGCGCCGTTCGACTTGCCCTGGATGCGCACCCCCGTGATGCGGTCGCGCACACGGTGCAACCGATGGGCGAAGACCGCCAGCTCCTTGCCCATCGTGGTGGGCGTCGCCGGCTGGCCGTGGGTGCGGGCGAGCAGCGGGACCTCCGCCCACTGCAGCGCCAGCGTGCCGATCCGCGCCCGCACCGCGTCGAAGGCGGGCAGCCACACCCCGTGCAGCGCGTCACGCACGGTCAGGGCGACCGCCAGATTGTTCACGTCCTCACTGGTCATCGCGAAGTGCGCCAGCTCCGTCAGGCGAGCAAGGTCCAGCTCGGCCAGCCGTTCCCGCAGCAGCAGCTCGACGGCCTTCACGTCATGCCGGGTGGCGGCCTCCAGCGTCGCCAGACGGTCGATCTGCGGCTGTCCGAAATCCCGCACCGTGGCGCGCAGCGCAGTCGCCGCCGTGTCGGAGGGGGGTTCCACGCCGAACTGGCCGGTGGCGACCAGTGCGAGCAGCCACTCGACCTCCACCCGCAGGCGCGCCCGGTTCAGCGCCGCCTCGGACAGGTGCTCGGCCAGGGGCGCAGTGACACCGGCATACCGGCCGTCCAGCGGCGACAGCGGTTGCGGGGGCAGGGCTGGCACGGTCGGGCTCCTCGCGGTCGCTGACGGAACTGTCGTCCCCATTCTCCGGCAAGCCCGCCCGCTCCTCCCCAGGCGGGTACCCAGGGCGCTCGTGCCGGACGGCGGCCGCTGGACCGGACCGCGCCGCCGCTGCGTCGGACGATGGTCGTCGACGGAGGTGCGATGGGCATTCAGGACGAACCGGCGGCCGCGGTGCTGGCGGCTTCGGTGCTGGCGGGCGACGCCCGCGGTCTGGTGCATCGCGCGGACGCGGTGCCACTGCCGCCGCAGCAGGTGGACGGCTGGGCGTCGCCGGCGGCCCGCGCGTACGCGGACGACGTGCGGGCCCTGCATCGCGCCGTCGCCGACCTGCGCGGCGCGCTCGCCGAGCTCGCGGGGCTGCTCG
This sequence comes from uncultured Amnibacterium sp., assembly GCF_964250715.1. GTDB lineage: Bacteria > Actinomycetota > Actinomycetes > Actinomycetales > Microbacteriaceae > Amnibacterium. The sequence goes on along the minus strand of NZ_CAXUGX010000009.1, from coordinate 110,651 downwards.
CCGGCGCGGTACGGTGAGCGACCAGATCACGGTCTCCGGCGGCGGCAGTGTGGCCGTCGAGACGCCGGTGATGCTCGCCGCGGCGGCCGCGCTCGGCGAGACGCACGACGAGCTGCAGCGGATCGACGCGATCCTCGCCGCTCTGCGGCTGCAGCCGGCCTGGGCGGCGCTCGATCCCGCGCTGCGCGCGCGGGCGGACGGGGCTGCAGCGTCAGCAGCAGCGCACTGCCGGGTCGCGACGCGCACCGCCGGCGCGACTGCGGATGCGGTGCGGACGGCCGCGGTGCAGTACGGCGCGGTCGAGCATCTGGTCGTCACGATCCTCGACTCGACCACCGCGGGGGTGGCGTCGATCTTCGGGGGCGCACTCCGGCTCGCCGCGGCAGCCGGTCCCCTGCCGCTGGCCGTCACCGCGGGGGCCGAGCTGCAGCTGACGCTGCTGCCTCTGCTGCAGCAGACCATCGCGCACACGCTGACGACCGGTCGCTTCGAGCCGCAGCTCGATCCGATGCTGCTCGCCGAAGCGCAGCGCGACATCTCGTCTGCCGACGACTTGCTGCGCGGCTTCCTGCTGATCGAGACCCCGCAGGAGATCGCGCGGAACGACCCGGGCGCACCGTTCGGCACCGAGGCGATCGCCGGGGCGCTCGGATTCGGCTATCTACTGCTGGAGCACCCCGACCCGCGGCTGCGCCTGCAGCGAAGCGGCTCGGGCCCGATGCCCCGTCCCACCGACCTCGCCGACCTCGGCCGCCGGGTTCCGCAGGACGGGCCCGCCACGCCGCAGCTGCGTATCGAGCGCTACGCCGACGGCGACGGCGCGGTGCGGTGGATCGTCTACTCCTCCGGTACGGTGCACTTCGCCCCGGTGCACAACCGGGAGCCGTTCGACATGCTCGCCAACCTGCAGGGTGTCGCCGACGAGCCGAGTGCCGCCCAGACGGCGACGGTCCGGGCGATGCACGCCGCCGGGATCCGGCCGGGCCAGCCGGTGCTGCTCGTGGGGCACTCGCAGGGCGCCCTGAATTTGACGCGGGTCGCCGCGGACGGCGGGTTCGACGTCGCGGGCGTGGTGACCCTGGGCGGGCCGACCGGCCAGATCGCCCTGCCGCGCTCGCTGCCCGTACTGGCGCTCGAGCACGACGAGGACCCCGTGCCCGTCATCGCCGGGATACCCGCCGCCGGCGCCGCCGGGCTGAACCGCGTCGTGGTGCGGCGGCGCCTCTACGACGACGAGGCGCCGCCCAGCAACGGAGTCGCGGTGCCGTCGCACGAGACCGACGAGTACGTGCGCACCCTGCTCGACGCCGAGCGGTCGTCCGCGGCGCCGGTGGCCGGGTTCCAGCGGCAGACTCGCGGCTTCTTCACCGGCGACGCCGGCACCGTGTCGAGCTGGCAGGCGAGCCGCGCCACCGGCGACGTGGATCAGCGGCGGCCGCGACCGGCTACGAGCGGGCGCTTCCAGTAAGCGGCCGCAGCAGCGAGCCGATCAGCCAGCCCAGCACGCCGAGCAGGACCGCGCCGAGCACGCCGTCCCAGAATCCGGCGACCTGCAGGCCGAATCCGAACCAGCTGCTGATCCAGGCCACCAAAAGGAACAGCAGCCCGTTGACGACCAGCGAGATCAGACCCAGTGTCAGCAGGTAGAGGGGGAACGCGACGATGCGGATGGCCGTGCCCAGCACGCCGTTGACCAAGCCGAAGAGCAGCGCCAGCAGCAGGAACGTCACGACCGCCGGCAGCGGACCGCCGGCGTACGGCTCCACCCGCACGCCGGCGGGCTGGCCGAGCAGGGCGAACAGCAGCGTCGTCAGCCAGAGGGCGATCGCGTTGCCGACCACGCGGACGACGAACCGGCGCATCCGTCCACTATGGCATCGGGCGTCCCGCGTTCGCGGTGTGCCCGCCGCCCCACACCTCCTCCGCTTCGGTGCCTCGTACACTCCGATGGGTGACGACCCGACCCGCGCAGGTGCGCCTGCGCCCCGAGATCACTGCGCTCGCCGCCTTCCAGCAGGGCCGCACCCCGCCGCCGGGCGGATTCAAGCTCTCCTCGAACGAGAACCCGTTCCCGCCCCTGCCCACGGTCGTCGCGCGGGTCGCTGAGTTGACCGAATTCAATCGGTACCCGGACGACTCGGCGACGGCGCTGACCGCGCGGCTCGCGGCGCGTCACGGGCTGCAGCCCGCCGAGGTGCAGGTAGGTGCCGGTTCCATGTCGGTCATCACCCAGCTGATCACGGCTGTGGCGGGGCCGGGCGACGAGGTGGTGCACGCCTGGCGCAGCTTCGAGGCCTACCCCGGGGTCATCACGGTCGCCGGAGCCACACCGGTCCCCGTGCCGAACACCGTCGAGGGCGCGCACGACATCGACGCGATGATCGCCGCGGTGACGCCGCGCACGCGGGCCGTCATCGTCTGCTCGCCGAACAATCCGACCGGCACCGTCGTGGCCGCCGCCGACTTCGAGCGCCTGGTGGCCGCCATCCCGTCCGACGTGCTCGTGCTGCTCGACGAGGCGTACTGCGAGTTCGTGCAGCGGAGTGCGGGTCCGGATGCGCCGGTGGACGGCGATGCGGTCGTGCACCGGCATCCCAATGTGGCGGTCGTGCGCACCTTCTCCAAAGCCTGGGGCCTCGCCGGACTGCGGGTCGGCTACGGGATCGGGTCGGCCGAGGTGCTGGCGGCGGCCCGCTCCTGCGCGGTCAAGTTCTCGGTCTCCGGCCTTGCGCAGGCCGCCGCCCTGATCTCGCTCGACCACGAGGCCGAACTGCGGGACCGCGTCGAGGCGATCGCGGCACTGCGCGACGACGTCTGGCGGCGACTGACCGACCAGGGCTGGTCCATTCCCCGGCCGCACGGCAACTTCGTCTGGCTGCCGACCGCCGAGCGCACCGACGATGCGGCGGACGTGCTGCACGCCCACGGGATCACCGCCCGTCCGTTCAGCGGTGAGGGCGTGCGCGTCACCATCGCCGAGCAGGAGTCCGTCGAGGCCCTGGTGCGGGCGGCGGCCGACATCCTCGTGGCCGGCGACGCGCTGCTGAGCGCCGCCCACTAGGTTGATCCGGGCGCCCGCCGGGTCGGCGGTGCCGGCCGACTGGAGCGGGCGCGGCAGCACCGATGGCGCACCGCACAAGGGTGAGGGCGAGGACGCGGTGGCCGACACGACGGATCTGATCCGCATGATCGGGACGGACGGCACCTGGGCGCCGACACCGGCCGCCGAGGAATACCTGGACGCAGCCGGAGCGGTCACGACGGAGCAGTTGGTCGGCTTCCTCGGTGACATGGTGCGCTGCCGCGCCTTCGACGTCGAGGCCGGACACCTCCAACGGCAGGGGCACCTGGCGCTCTGGGTCCCCTCGTACGGTCAGGAGGCGGCCCAGATCGGCTCCGGCCGGGCCGCCCGAGCGCAGGACAGCATCTTCCCCGCCTACCGGGAGCATGCCGTGGCCATGGTGCGCGGAGTCGACCCCGTCTCCATCCTCAGCCTGCTACGCGGGGGGACGCTCGGCGGCTGGGTGCCGTCCGAACGCGGCAACTTCCACCTGTACACCCTGGTCATCGGCTCGCAGACGCTGCACGCCACCGGGTACGCCATGGGTGCCCAGTTCGACGGCACCACCGCGACCGGCGATCCGGCGACGGACGAGGCGGTAATGGTCTACTTCGGCGACGGTGCGACCTCGCAGGGGGACACGAACGAAGCGCTGATCTTCGCCGCCAGTTACCAGACCCCGCAGGTGTTCCTGCTGCAGAACAACCACTGGGCGATCTCGGTCCCCGTCGAGCGCCAGTCCCGCGCCCCGCTGTATCGCCGTGCCGCCGGCTTCGGTATGCCGGGCGTGCAGGTGGACGGCAACGACGTGCTCGCGATGTATGCCGTCACCGGCACCTACCTGGACCGGGCGCGGGCCGGCGGCGGTCCGGCCCTGATCGAGGCGCTCACCTACCGGATCGGCGCGCACACCTCGGCCGACGATCCCACCAAGTACCGCACCGAGACCGAGCTCGCCTCGTGGACCGAGCGCGATCCGCTCACGCGCCTGCGTTCGTACCTCACCGGCCGCGGTGTCGGGCAGGACGTGTTCGACGGGCTGGAGCAGGAGGGCGCGCAGCTCGCCGCCGACGTGCGCCGGCGCACTCTGCAGCTGACCGATCCCGAGCCGGCGTCGATGTTCGCCCACGTCTACAGCGAGCCCCACCCGCTGCTGACCGCGCAGGCCGCCTGGCTCGCGGACTACGAAGCGTCGTTCGGCGGTACCGAATGACGATGCTCCCCATGGCCCGCGCACTGAACGCCGGGCTCCGCGAATCGCTGCTGCGCGACCCCAAGGTGCTGCTCGCCGGCGAGGACATCGGCCGGCTGGGCGGGGTGTTCCGCGTCACGGAGGGGCTGCAGGCCGAGTTCGGCGAGCAGCGCGTACTCGACACGCCGCTGTCCGAGGCGGGAATCGTCGGCACCGCGATCGGTCTCGCGATGCGCGGCTACCGCACCGTCTGCGAGATCCAGTTCGACGGATTCATCTATCCGGGCTTCGACCAGATCACGAGCCAGCTGGCCAAGCTGACCAACCGGCACGACGGCTCCGCCCGCTTCCCGATCGTCATCCGCGTGCCGTACGGCGGCCATATCGGGTCGATCGAGCACCACCAGGAGAGCCCCGAGGCGTACTTCGCACACACGCCGGGCCTGCGCGTCGTCACGCCCAGTACGCCGAACGACGCGTACTGGATGATCCAGCAGGCCATCGAGTCCGACGATCCGGTCATGTTCTTCGAGCCGAAGGGCCGGTACTGGCCCAAGGGCGAGGTGGATCTGACCCGGCCGGCCGCGCCGCTGCACGCGTCCCGCGTCGTGCGCCTCGGCACCGACGTCACCGTGATCGGCTACGGGCCGATGGTCAGCGTGCTGCTGCAGGCCGCCGAAGTCGCCGCCGACGAGGGCCGCAGCCTCGAGGTCGTCGACCTGCGCTCCCTCTCCCCCATCGACTGGGAACCGGTCGTCGCCTCGGTGGAGAAGACCGGCCGCGCCGTCGTCGCCCAGGAGGCACCCGGCTTCGTCAGCCTCGGCTCCGAGATCGCCGCGACCGTCGCCGAGCGGGCCTACTACTCGCTGGAGGCGCCCGTGCTGCGCGTGGCCGCATTCGACGTGCCGTACCCGCCTGCCAGACTCGAGAAGCTCTACCTGCCCGATGCCGACCGTGTCCTCGAAGCCGTCGACCGCACCCTGGCCTACTGAGGAGCCCGGCATGACGACATCGCACTTCGCGCTGCCCGACGTGGGCGAGGGCCTGACCGAGGCCGAGATCGTGTCCTGGAAGGTCGCCCCGGGCGACATCGTCACCGTCAACCAGGTGATCGTCGAGATCGAGACGGCCAAGTCGCTCGTCGAGCTGCCGTCGCCGTACGAGGGCCTCGTCGATGCGCTGCTCGTCGCCGAGGGCGACACGGTCGAGGTCGGCACGCCGATCATCCGGGTCGCCTCTACGGGTCCGGAGCAGCTGAGCTCGCCGCTGCACACGCCCGCCCAGTCGGCCCTGCCGACCGAGGTGCAGGTCACGAGCACGCAGTCGACCGGCACGCAGTCGGTCGAGGGGGCCCAGTCGGCGGACACCGAGGAGCCGGAGCGTTCCGGCGCGGTCCTCGTCGGCTACGGCATCAGCGGTTCGGTGCCCACCCGCAGGCGCGGTCGTCGCACCGCTCCCCCGGCCCCGAAGCCGGGCGTCGCATCACCGGTCAAGCCGCCGATCCGCAAACTCGCCAAGGATCTGGGCGTCGACCTGGCCCAGGTCATCCCGACCGGCAGCGCCGGCGAGGTCACCCGCGACGACGTGCTGCGCGAGAAGCAGCAGGCCGGCGTGTTCCGCAACGTCGAGACGCCGGCCTGGCCGAACGACCGGGAGGAGCGGATCCCCGTCAAGGGCGTCCGTAAGGCGATTGCGCAGTCGATGGTCTCCAGCGCCTTCACCGCGCCGCACGTCAGCCTCTTCGTCGACGTGGACGCGACCCGCACGATGGAGTACATCCAGCGGCTGAAGGCGTCGCCCGACTTCGCCTCCGTGCGCATCTCCCCGCTGCTCGTCGTCGCGAAGGCGATCATCTGGGCCGTGCGACGCAACCCCACCGTCAACTCCAGCTGGACCGACCGCGAGATCATCGTGCGCCACTACGTGAACCTCGGTATCGCCGCCGCGACCCCCCGTGGCCTGATCGTCCCCAACGTGAAGGACGCCCATGCGCTCACCATGCGCGAGCTGGCCGGTTCGCTCGAGCACTTGATCGTCACCGCCCGCGAAGGACGCAGCACCCCCGCCGACATGGCCGACGGCACCATCACGATCACCAACATCGGCAGCTTCGGCATGGACACCGGCACCCCCATCCTGAACCCCGGCGAGGTGGCGATCATCGCCCTCGGCACCATCCGGCAGAAGCCCTGGGTCGTCGACGGCGACGTCGTCCCGCGGTACGTCACCACCCTCGGCGCCAGCTTCGACCACCGCGTCGTCGACGGCGACGTCGCCAGCCGCTTCCTCGCCGACGTCGCCAGCGTGGTTGAAGAGCCGGCGCTGCTGCTTGATTGAGGGCCGCCGGCACGGCGGCCCTCAATCCGTGCCTATTGCGGCGCCGCCGTCCCCCGCCCGGTAGGGGCGGTGGGCCCACCTGCGGCGCCGGTCGTGGGTAGTCCGCTGCGGCGGGAAACCCGCCACCGCTCCCGTTCCCGAGGCCGGAGCACGGTGCTGTAAGGTTTGTGGTTGGCCGCGTCGCGGTCGTCGGGGCGCGCGAGCGTCACCGGCAGACAAGTGATCTTGGGTGGTACCGGCTTGGTCGGTGGCACGGTAGAGCATCAGGAGGATCAAGTGGCAGGAGTCTGCCAGGTGACCGGCGCCGGACCCGGCTTCGGCAACAGCATCTCGCACTCGCACCGGCGCACCCGCCGTCGGTTCGACGTGAACATCCAGAAGAAGTCGTACTTCGTCCCGTCGCTGAAGCGCTCCGTCACCCTCACGGTGTCGGCCAAGGGCATCAAGGTGATCGACGCCCGCGGCATCGAATCCGTGGTGAAGGACATCCTGGCCCGCGGAGAGAAGATCTGATGGCCAAGCAACAGGACATCCGCCCCATTATCAAGCTCAAGTCGACCGCCGGTACCGGGTACACCTACGTCACCCGCAAGAACCGTCGCAACGATCCCGACCGTCTCGTGTTGAAGAAGTACGACCCGGTCGTCCGCAAGCACGTCGATTTCCGCGAAGAGCGCTAAGAGCGCGACAGCGCTCAAGAAGGAACAGTCATGGCGAAGAAGAGCAAGATCGCTCGCAATCAGCAGCGCGCAGTGGTCGTCGAGCGCTATCGGGTCAAGCGCGCCGAATTGAAGAAGGCGCTCGTCGACCCCGCGTCCAGCGACGAGGCGCGCGAGGAGGCCCGGCTCGGCCTGCAGAAGCTACCCCGCAACGCGTCGCCGGTGCGTCTGCGCAACCGGGATGCGGTCGACGGTCGCCCCCGCGGCAACCTCTCCAAGTTCGGAATCTCCCGCGTGCGATTCCGCGATATGGCCCACCGCGGCGAACTTCCCGGAATCACCAAATCCAGCTGGTGAATTCCGTAGCTCCGTCCGATGCACCTGATAGCTTGACCTCCGGTTCCGGCTCGAAGCCGGAAATGGACGAAGCAAGTGACAGGCGGTCGCGCCCCGCGCCCGCGATCGATGGAGGACGAATATGGCATCTCTCAACCGGACCGATCTGGTCGCCGCAGTCGCGGCCGAATCGAACCAGAGCCAGAGCTCGGTGAACAGCGTGCTCGACGCCCTGTTCAGCACGCTGGCCAAGAACGTCGCCGACGGCACCAAGGTGACCATCCCGGGGTGGCTCGCCGTCGAGCAGACCTCGCGGGCCGCCCGCACCGGTCGCAACCCTCAGACCGGCGAGCCGATCCAGATCGCCGCCAGCAAGGGCGTCAAGATCAGCGCCGGCAGCAAGCTGAAGGCCGCAGTCAAGTAGTTCGGGTGGCCCGGGTCACCTCGTCACCCGCGGACACGGCGATGCGCCGCCGCCCGCGTACCCTGATTCGGTGACCCGCACCTCCCCCGCTCCGGCGAATGCCGTGCACGAGCGGAGCGTGCAGGAGCGAGGCACGGACCGCAGGGGATCGGCACCGGCCTGGACCGTCCGGGTCGCCGGGCCCGCCGTGGTCACCGTCGTCGCGTTGCTCGCCGCCGCAGCAGCGCTTGAGATCGGCGGTGCCGCCCGGCCGCTCGCCCTCGGCGATCCCGGCCCGGTGGTGCGGTGGGGACTGCCCGCCGTGCAGGTGCTCGTCGACCTCGGTGCTGCCGGTGCCCTCGGCACTCTGGTACTCGCCTGCTTCGCGATCCCTGCCGGCACCGGTGCCTGGGACCGGGCACTGGATACGGCCGCCGCGTCGGCGGCCGTCTGGACCGTGGCCGCCGTCGCGACGGGCGTCTTCGAATTCGCCGACGACGTAGGCGGATCGACCCTGGTGCCCTTCTCGGGCGACTGGGGCAATCAGTTGCTGCTGTTCCTCACCGACAACCCCGCCGGCCAGGCGTGGCTGCAGACGGCGGTGCTCACCGCCGTCGTGACCGTGCTCTGCATCGCCGTCCGCTCCCCCGTCGGTACCGCGGTCGTCGCGGCGCTCGCCGGCCTCGCCCTCGTGCCGATGGCGCTGCAGGGGCACGCCGGAGCGACCGCGACGGCCAGTCACGACTCCGCGATCACCTCGTTCGGGCTGCACATCGTCTTCGCCGCCGTCTGGCTCGGCGGCCTGATCGCGCTCACCATCGTCGGCCGGGGTCTGCCCGGCGACCAACTGGCGGGCCTCGTGCGCCGCTATTCGTCCATCGCGCTGGTCGCCTATCTGGTGGTGGCCGTCTCCGGCGTCGTCAACGCGGCCATCCGCCTCGGCTCGATCCAGGGTCTACTGACCCCCTACGGTGCGCTCATCATCATCAAGGCGCTCGCGCTCGTGGCGATGGGGGGCCTCGGCGCGCTCTACCGGCTCGCGGTGATCCGCCGCATCCCCACCGCCACCGGGCGCCGCGCGTTCTGGTCGATGGTGGGCGCCGAGCTCGGCCTGATGGGTGTGGCGTCCGGATTCGCCGCGGCGCTGTCGCGAACCGCGCCACCCGTCACGTCGACCTCGCCCACCGCCGCCGCGGGCTTCACTCCCGCCCAGATCCTGACCGACGGGCAGGCCCTGCCGCCCGCGCCCAGCTTCGTGAACTACGTGACCCAGTGGCACGTCGACCTGATCTGGGTACTGCTCTGCGGATTCCTGCTGCTGTTCTACTGGGCAGGAGTGGTCCGGCTGCGACGACGAGGGGATGCGTGGCCCCTCTATCGACCCGTCCTCTGGACCATCGGCGTCCTCCTGCTTTTCGTGCTCACGAGCGGCGGCCTGAACGAGTACGAGAAGTTCCTCTTCAGCGCCCACATGCTGCTGCACATGATGCTGACCATGGTGGTCCCGCTGCTGCTGGTCCCGGCGGCCCCGGTCACGCTGGCGATGCGGGCGATCGCGCGGCGTCGCGACGGCAGCATGGGCGGACGGGAGTGGCTGCTGCTCGTGGTCCACTCCAAGCCGGCCGGCGTGCTGGCGAACCCAGTCGTCGCCGGCGCCCTGTTCGCCGGGTCGCTCGTCGTCTTCTACTACACGCCGGTGTTCAGCTGGGCGACGACCGACCACGTCGGGCACGAGTGGATGACCGCGCACTTCCTCGTCACCGGCTACCTGTTCGTCCAATCGCTCGTGGGGGTCGATCCGCTCCCCCATCGCTGGCCGTATCCGCTGCGACTGCTGGTGCTGCTCGCCACCATGGCGTTCCACGCGTTCTTCGGGCTCAGCCTGCTGAACGGCAAGGGACTGCTGCTGGCCGACTGGTACGGAGCGATGGGCTGGGGGACCAGCGCGCTCGCCGATCAGCAGACCGCGGGCGGCATCGCGTGGAGCGTCGGGGAGATCCCGACCCTCGTCCTGGCCATCGTGGTGGCGGTCAGCTGGTCCCGCAGCGACGAGCGGGACAGCCGTCGACTCGACCGGGCCGCCGACCGGGACGGCGACGCCGACCTCACCGCCTACAACGACATGCTCGCCCGGCTTCGGACGCGCACCTGACGCCTCCCCGTTCGGGTGGCATGTCGCGCTCTGGATGTCACCGCCTGCGCTGGCATCCTGCTCGCGTCGGCGTGGGGGCGCCGGCGTTTCACGAGCGGGTCTTGGGGGAGACATGTCGTTCGCACCACATCAACCTGTCCGGCGACGATCGGTGCGCGGAGGCGCGACCTGTCGTGGCTCGACCGCGGGGACGTTCACCGTCCGGTCGGGCGCGAGGCGCATCTGGGGCCGCGTCTGGCGAGTACAACCGAGGCCACCGCTGCTCGGAGGGACGTCGGTGGACGGAGCGGCTCCAGTACCGGGGCCGGTCGCCGTCCGGCGCGGACCGGAGCGTCGTATGAGTCGATCGATCGACGGGGCGCGGGGTCCCTGAGCGACGCTGTCGCCGCCCGCGTTAGGGTGGCGGCCGTGTCGGCGCACGGGGACGATCAGGGCGCATTCGCTCCGGTCGAGCTGACCGATCAGCAGCGCCTGGTCGAGCAGGCGATCGAGCAGGGCGGCGGTCATTTGCTCATCACCGGGCGTGCCGGTACCGGCAAGTCGACGCTCCTGAACCACGTCGTGGCGACCACGCGGCGCGTGGTGGCGGTGTGCGCACCGACGGGTGTCGCGGCGCTGAACGTCGGCGGCCAGACGATCCACTCGCTGTTCAAGCTGCCGATCGGACTGATCGGTCCCACGCAACTGCGGCAGGACAGGGCGCTACAGCGCCTGCTGACCGTGTTGGACGTGCTCATCATCGACGAGATCTCGATGGTCAGCGCGGACGTGCTGGATGCAGTCGACCGCAGCCTGCGGCTGGCGCGCAAGCGGACCGAGCCGTTCGGCGGCGTGCAGCTGGTCCTGTTCGGCGACCCGTACCAGCTGGCGCCGGTACCGGGCAGCCTGGAGGAACGCGTCTACACGCAGGCGATGTACCGGTCGATGTGGTTCTTCGACGCGCACGTGTGGGAGCAGGCCGAGCTGCAGGTGCACGAGTTGGAGGCGATCCACCGGCAGCGCGACGAGCGGTTCCGACGGTTGCTGACCGCCGTGCGGCACGGGCGGGTGACCGCTCCGATGGCGGCGGTGCTGAACGAGACCGGGGCGCGTCCCGTTCCCGTCGACCGTCCGCTGACGCTCGCCAGCCGCAACGACGCCGTCGCGTCGATCAACCGGGCGGCCCTGGCCGCGCTGCCGGGAGCCGTCGCCACCAGCGTCGCCGAGGTGAACGGGGACTTCGGCCAGCGCACCTTCCCGGCCGAGGAGGTGCTGCAGGTCAAACCGGGCGCCCACGTGATGCTGCTGCGCAACGACCCCGACTTCCGCTGGGTGAACGGGTCGATGGGGGTGGTCACACGGATCCAGAGCGGCCAGGCGCGGGTGGAGGTCGCCGGCGTCGAGCACGACGTGCTGCCGGCCACGTGGCAGCGGTACCGCTACAACTACTCCGTCACCACGAAGCAGCTGACCCGGGAGGTGGTCGCCGAGTTCACGCAGCTGCCGATCCGGCTCGGCTGGGCGGTGACCGTGCACAAGGCGCAGGGCAAGACCTTTGATGCCGCGGTGATCGACCTGGGGCGCCGAGCGTTCAGCCCGGGGCAGACCTACGTCGCGCTCAGCCGGTTGACCGCACTGGAGGGGCTGTACCTGAGCCGGCCGCTGATCCCGGGCGACATCATCGTGGACCCCGACGTGCAGCGCTTCATGGCCGAGTCGGTGCGGGCGGGAGTGGCGGCACCGGTCGCCTGACCGCGATCAGCACCGGCTACCGAGCAGTGCCGGCTACCGAGCAGTGCCGGCTGTCGATCGGTACCCGCTACCGAGCTGTGCCGAGCCACCGGTTCAGTGCCCCATGCCCTGCATCCCCAGGGCACCCAGCTCGGTGCCGCCGAGGGCGGTACTGGTCACGGCCGCCACGAGGCCGCCGCCGGCCACGACGCCGAGCAGGTAGGGGAGCGCGCTCGGTGTCCCGTCGACTCCCTCCGGTGCCATCGGTCCGCGACGCAGCCGGACCGCTATCACGATCGCGGGGATCAGGTCGAGCACGCTCGCCAGCAGCAGCGGAAGGCCCGGTAGCAGGGACATGCCGCTCGCGACATGCACTGCGCCGTGCCCGGGTCCGAGGACAGTTCCGACAACCGACCCGGCAATCGGTCCACCGGCTTCGCCGTGCGCCATCGCGCCGCTGACGAGAGCGACCGTGATCCAGGTCACCGGTGGCAGCAGGACGATCACGAGGCCGAGGCGCGGCAGGGGCAGTGTGCGCCCCGCGAGGGCGGCGACACCCCAGGCGAGTTCGCCCAGGCCGAACAGGGTGAAGATCGCGAGCAGTGCCGGGGGAGCGGTCGCCGCCACGCCCAGGTGCACCATGCCGGCGCCCAGGACCGCGAGCCCCAGCCAGGTGCGGATCAGCACCGCCACGGGACGGCTCAGACGGTCGCGGCGGTCGCGTGCACGTCGCGGTCGGCGCCGAGGCCGCTGGCCAGCAGGATCACCGCGCTGCCCAGGTGCAGGATGTGGTCCGCGGTGTTCAGCGACAGGAAGTTGATCGGCGACTGGCCGTTGTCGGGCGCCGCCAGAAAGAACCCGACGATGCCGAGCAGCAGGTACACCGCTCCGATGGTCGTATTGGTGCGCTTGGCGGCGTAGGCGGTGCTGACGCCGGCGAGCAGCAGCGCGGCACCGACCAGCAGGTGCACGGCGTTGTGCAGGGGGTTCACCTCGAACAGGCCGATGAGCAGGTTGCTGCGGCCGTCGCCGGGCCCGGCGAACGGCACGCCCTCGACCCAGAAGAACCCGAGCAGGCCCACCAGCAGGTACACGGCACCGAACAGTGTGCCGATGATGCGGTTCGGTGAGGTCTGGAACGCCGGACCGGGGTTCGACATGGGCGCCTCCTTCCGCGGCTTGCTCGTCTTTCGAGCGAGTGACGGGAATCGAACCCGCACTACCAGCTTGGGAAGCTGGAGTTCTGCCATTGAACTACACTCGCGCACCGGCGATCCGGTCCCCGCATCGACCGCTCGCCGCGCCTCGCCAGTGTAGCGAGGGGGCCGGGCACCGGAAGCAGCCCGGGGTCGGGCGCCGCCGATAGGTTGGCGGGGTGCTGCTCTCGGACCGCGACATCCGCGCCGAGATCGAGTCGGGCCGGGTGGCGCTCGAGCCGTACGAGCCGGGCCTGCTGCAGCCCTCCAGCTTCGACGTACGGCTCGATCAGTACTTCCGCCTGTTCGACAACCACAAGTACGCGGTGATCGACCCGGCGGAGGAGCAGCCCGAGCTGACCCGCCTGATCGAGACGCGGCCCGACGAGCCGTTCGTGTTGCATCCGGGGGAGTTCGTGCTCGGCTCCACCTACGAACTGGTGTCGTTGCCCGACGACATCGCCGCCCGGCTGGAGGGCAAGAGTTCGCTCGGTCGGCTTGGCCTGCTGACGCACTCCACGGCGGGATTCGTCGATCCGGGATTCTCGGGGCACATCACCCTCGAGCTCAGCAACGTGGCGACCCTGCCGATCAAGCTGTGGCCGGGCATGAAGATCGGCCAGCTGTGCTTCTTCCGTCTCTCCTCGCCCGCCGAGCAGCCGTACGGGTCGGCCGCCTACGCCTCCCGCTACCAGGATCAGCGGGGCCCGACGGCGTCCCGCTCGCACCTGAACTTCCTGCGCACCGACGTGGGCCGCGATCGCGCGGACGACCCCGACCGCTGACGACGACCCAGACCGCTGACCGCCGCCGGACCCACGACTCAGAGCACAACAGCAGGACAATGTCGCGATCGCAGGTCGGTGGTCGACCAGTGGCCTGCTGTGGAGACCTGGTCCTGCTGACGGGACCGGCGAGGTCGCCCTGTGGCCGGGAGGGCCTCAGGCGCGCGCGGCCGCCAGCGCCGGCAGTTGCAGGGTGAGCCACGGGCTGAACGCCCAGGGAGTGGCCTCGACGGCCGCGGCGAGCAGGTCGCGGTCCACCCAGCGGTACTCCATGACCTCGTCCGGATCGGCCAGCACCGGATCGTCCGCCCGAGCGACGTAGACGGGACAGATCTCGTTCTCCACGGTGCCGGCGGCGTCGGTGGCGATATAGCGGAAGTCCGGCAGCTGCACCGCGAGCTCGGTCAGGGTCAGCCCCAGCTCGGCCAAGGCGCGGCGGGCGACCGCTGCGCCCATCTCCTCACCGGGTGCGGGATGCCCGCAGAAGGAGTTCGTCCAGACGCCGGGCCAGGTGCGCTTGCCGAGCGCCCGGCGGGTGACGAGCAGCCTGCCGTCGTCGTCCACGACGTGGCACGAGAAGGCGAGATGGAGGGGGGTGTCGGCGGTGTGCACCGTCGCCTTGTCCGCCTGGCCGATCGGGGTGCCGTCGTCGTCGACCAGCACCACCAGCTCTCGCGCGTCCGTCATCCGCCCCGCTGTATTCTCGATCCGTGCGCAGACGACAGGCTCTCCGGCGCGGTCTCGCACCGGTCGTCCGCCGCACGAGCCTACCCGCCACCGGGTGCGCGCCCCGTTCGGCCGCCTCCGCGTGACCACCCCGCTGCAGCGCTACAACCGCGCGGCCGAGCGCTCGGCCGGCGTCGTCATCGGGCACTACTCCACCTCGTTCGGGCTCGCCACGCGGCTGCTGCCGGCTCCGACTCGCACCCACATCCGCAACGTGTACGCCCTGGTCCGCCTGGCCGACGAGATCGTCGACGGCGTGGCTGCCGAGTCGGGGCTCGACCGGGCGGAGGTCGCTGCGGCCCTCGAACTGCTGGAGCGGCAGACCGAGCAGGCCCTCGCGACCGGGTACTCGACCAATCTGGTCGTGCACGCGTTCGGCAGGACGGCGCGCGATGTGGGTATCGAGCTGGACGTCGTCACCCCGTTCTTCACCTCCATGCGCATGGACGTGCACCAGACCGTGCACGACGACATGTCTTTCGCGACATATGTGGACGGCTCCGCCGAGGTGGTCGGACTCATGTGCCTGCGCGCGTTCCTCGCCGCCGGTCCGCCCACCGATCCGGCAACCCGTGCCCGGCTCGAATCCGGGGCGCGACGCCTGGGCGCCGCGTTCCAGAAGGTGAACTTCTTGCGCGACCTCGCCGCCGACGCGCACGGCCTGGGCCGCTCCTACTTTCCGGGCGTCGAGGCCGGCGCGCTGGACGAGCCGACCAAGCACCGGCTTCTGGACGACATCGACGCCGACCTGGCTGCCGCAGCGACGACCCTGCCGCTGCTGCCCCGCGGTCCACGGCGCGCGGTGGCACTGGCGCACGGACTGTTCGCCGAGCTCTCCGCTCGGCTTCGGCGCACCCCGGCGACGGTCCTGCAGGCCAGTCGAGTGCGGGTCCCCGATCCGGTCAAAGTGCGCCTGGCCGCCCTGGCCGTCGCCGATCGCCTGCCGAGGACCCGATGAGCGCGCCGCGGAGGGCCGTCGTGATCGGCGGCGGCATCAGCGGGCTCGCCTCCGCGGCACTGCTCGCGCGGGAGGGCTACGCCGTCACCCTGCTCGAGGCGCGCGATACGGTCGGCGGCCGGGCGGGGGAGTGGGACACCGCCGGGTACCGCTTCGAGACCGGGCCGTCGTGGTACCTGATGCCCGAGGTCTTCGACCACTTCTTCCGGCTGCTCGGCACCTCCGCCGACGAGCAGCTGCGTCTTTCGAAGTTGGACCCCGGGTACCGCGTCGTGTTCGAGCCGACTGGGACCGGTCCCGGCGAGATCGTGGACATCCAGGGGGACCGCGAGCGCAACCTGGCCGAGGCGGAACGGCTGGAGCCCGACGGCCGGGCCAAGCTGGCCCGATATATGGACTCCGCGGCATGGGTCTATGGGATGGCCAAGCGCTATTTCCTGTACACGACCTTCGCCGATCTGAAGCCGCTGCTGCGGCGCGACGTGCTCGCGGGACTGCCGAAGCTCGTGCCGATGCTGGCGAAGTCGCTGAACAGCTACGTCGAGGCGCGATTCAGCGACTCGCGCGTGCGTCAGATCCTGCAGTATCCGGCGGTGTTCCTCGGCAGCTCGCCGTATTCGACGCCGGGCATGTATCACCTGATGAGCACCCTCGACCTGGAGGGCGGGGTGCTCTACCCGGAGGGCGGCATCAGCGCCTTGATCGAGGCCGTGCGCCGGGTCGCGGTGCAGCAGGGGGTCGTGATCCGCACGGGCGAGCCGGCCGTCCGCATCCTGACCGATGGAGCGATCGCCGGACGTCCGCGCGTCACCGGTGTCCGCACGGCCTCGGGCCGAGTCGAGGCCGCCGACCTGGTCGTGTCGTCCATGGACCTGGAGGCGGCCGAGCGCACGCTGCTGCCCGAGTCGCTGCGCACCTATCCCGCGTCGTGGTGGCGTCGCCGCACTCCGGGGCCGAGCGCCGTGCTCGTACTGCTCGGCGTCCGTGGACCGCTGCCGGCCCTGCTGCACCACACGCTGCTGTTCACCAAGGACTGGCGGGCCAACTTCAGTGCGGTCGTGCCGAAGCGGGGCGGCCCCCGGCCGCCGCTGCCCGACGAGCTGTCCCTCTACGTCTGCCGCCCCACCGCCACCGAGGCCGGCCTGGCGCCCGCGGGGCACGAGAACCTGTTCGTGCTCGTGCCCGTACCGGCTGATCCCGGCCTCGGTCGCGGCGGCGAGAACGGCGCCGGGTCCCGCGAGGTCGAGCGCATCGCCGACGGGGCGATCGACCAGATCGCGCGATGGCTGGACGTGCCCGACCTGGCCGACCGCATCGAGGTGCGGCGCACCATCGGCCCCGCCGACTTCGCGCAGGACCTGAACGCGTGGCAGGGCACCGCGCTCGGTCCCGCTCACACGCTCGCGCAGAGCGCCCTGTTCCGGGCCGGCAACATCAGCAAACGGGTGGACGGCCTGCTGTTCGCGGGCGGGTCCACGATCCCCGGGATCGGCCTGCCGATGTGCCTGATCAGCGCGGAGCTCGTGATCAAGCGGCTGCGCGGCGACACCTCCGCCGGTCCGCTGCCCGAGCCGCTCGACCCCGCCGCGCCGCCGGTGGTGCGCCCGAGCCCGGCGACGGCGTGATCCGGCCCCGCCCGTGACCGAGCCCTGCGCGTGAACGGGCTGTACCTCGTGGGGCTGCTGGTCGGGATCGCCGGGGTGACGGTGCTCGACCTGCGCTACCGGTTGTTCTTCGGTGCCGATCCGCTGCGTGCGGCAGTCGTGCTGGTCGTCGGAGTCGCGGGGTTCCTCGTATGGGACACCGCCGGTATCCACCTCGGCATCTTCTTCGAGGGCAATCGGTCGCTGATCACCGGCGTGCAACTGGGCCCCCAGCTGCCCCTGGAGGAACTGTTCTTCCTGATCCTGCTCTGCGCGACGACCATGACCGTCTTCGGTGCCGCCGCGCGCCTGCTCGCCCGGGCGGACCTCGCTGCGCGGTCGACCGCGCCTCGGGCCGAATGAGGCGGGCCGAGTGAAGCAGGCAGCGTCGTGACCACCTACCTGGTGCTCTCGGTCGCCGTGCTCGCGCCGGTGCTGACGCTCTCGGTCGTCGCGATCCTGCTGCGCTCCGGACCGCTTGGCCGCGGCCGCACCCTGCTCGCGTGTGCGGCGACCCTGGTGGGCCTCACCCTGCTGACCGTGGTGTTCGACTCCGTGATCGTGGGTACCGGCATCGTCGGCTACGACGGCTCCCGCATCCTCGGCGTGCGCATCGGCGCGGCACCGGTGGAGGACTTCGCCTATCCGATCGCCGCCGCGTTCGCCCTGCCGGCGCTGTGGTGTCTGCTGCCGCACCGGAGCCGCCGGACCCGGAGCCGCTGATGCTGCGCCAACTGCTCGTCGCCTCGCGCCCGTTGTCGTGGGTGAACACGGCCTACCCCTTCGCGCTCGCCTACCTGCTGCTCGCCCAGCCGGTGCACGCCGGGGTGCTGGTGGTCGGCGTCGTCTACTTCCTGGTGCCCTACAACCTGGCGATGTACGGCATCAACGACGTCTTCGACTACGAGTCCGACCTGCGCAATCCCCGCAAGGGCGGGGTTGAGGGAGCGGTCCTGGACCCGCGGTACCACCGGCCGATCCTGGTCGCCGTCGTCGTGACGAACGTGCCGTTCCTGATCGCGCTGGTCGCGTTCGGCGGCCCAGTGTCGTGGCTGGTGCTGGCCGTCTCGGTGGTCGCCGTGGTCGCCTACAGCGTCGCCGGACTGCGCTTCAAGGAGCGACCCGTGCTCGACTCCGTCACCTCCAGCACCCACTTCGTCAGCCCGGCCGTCTACGGCGCCGCGCTCGCGGGATCGGCCCTGGACGCCCGGGCCGTGCTGCTGCTCGCCGCGTTCTTCTGCTGGGGGATGGCGAGCCACGCCTTCGGCGCCGTGCAGGATGTGCCCGCCGATCGGGCCGGGGGCATCGCCTCGATCGCCACGGTGTTCGGGGCCCGACCGACGGTGCGACTGGCCGGAGCGCTCTACCTGGCGGCGGGCGTGCTCGCCCTGATCAGCGGGTGGCCGACCGCGCTTGCGGCGCTCGTCGCCCTGCCGTACCTCGCGATGGTCGCGCCGTACCTGCGCATCACCGACGCCGGCGCGGAGCGGGCGAACGGCGGCTGGCGGCGGTTCCTGGCCATCAACTACGTCGCCGGGTTCGCGGTCACCCTGCTCGCCATCGGGGCGGCGATCGCGGGCTGACCGCTGCTCGACCGCGGCTGACCGCTGCCACCGGCCGCGCGAGCGAGACTGGAGCCATGCGGATGCGACAGCGTGTGGAGCCCGGGCCTGGCCAGGACTCGGTGTGGGACTACCCGAGGCCGCCACGCGTCGAGGCGGTGCCCGAGCGTGTGCGGATCGAGTTCGGCGGCCACGTGGTCGTGGACACCGTCGATGCGGTGCGGGTGTTGGAGACCAGTCATCCGCCGGTCTACTACGTGCCGCGCGACGCCGTGACGGCCGAGCTGCTGCCGGCCCCCGGGGCGAGCCTCTGCGAGTTCAAGGGCGCGGCGAAGTACCTGTCGATGCGGGTGGGGGACCGGGTCGCGGATTCGGCGATCTGGTACTACCCGACCCCGTCGCCCGGCTACGAGGCCCTCGCGGGACGCATCGCGGTGTACCCCGGCCGCGTGGACCGCTGCGAGGTCGCCGGCGAGACCGTCGTCCCGCAGCAGGGCGACTTCTACGGCGGCTGGATCACCTCCAAGGTCGTCGGGCCGTTCAAGGGCGCGCCGGGCACCTGGGGCTGGTGAGCCGAGCGCGCGAACGGGCTATCGGAGCGGCGGGCTATCGGGACGGAGGCGCCGTTCGCTCCGACGGGCCGCCGGCACGGACGGGAATGAGCAGCAGCAGACCGGCCAGCAGCACCAGCACGATGCCGAGGATTCCGAAGGCCTGGTCACGGGTGACGGCGATGAACAGGGTGAACATCGCCGGCGCCAGGAAGGTGGCCGCCCGGCCCGTGGTGGCGTAGAGGCCGAACAGCTCGCCCTGCCGCTCGGCCGGCACCATGCGGGCGAGCATCGAGCGGCTGGCCGACTGCGCGGGACCCACGAAGAGGCAGAGCGCCAGGCCGCCGACCCAGAACGCGGTCGTGCCGCCGCCGCGGGCCAGGAACACCCCGCCGCCGGCGACCACCAGCCCGACCAACGACGTGAGGATCACCGCCTTGGGTCCGAATCGGTCGTCGAACCGGCCGGAGACGATCGTGCTGACTCCGGCGACGACGTTCGCGGCGATCCCGAACACCAGCACCTGGCTGAACGTGAAACCGAAGACGGTCGCGGCGATCACGCCGCCGAAGCTGAACACCCCTACCAGGCCGTCGCGGAAGACGGCGCTGGCGATCAGGAACCGCACCAGCGTGCGGTCGCTGCGCCACAGCCCGGCGACATCGCGGATCAGCTGCCGATAGGCCTGCAGCACGCCGGGACGCGGTCCGCCCGACAGCGGGGGAGCCTCCGGGACCGCGAGCAGCACCGGCAGCCCGAAGACCGCCGCCCACACCGCGCACGCCAGGGCGACCACGCGGATGTTCAGGCCGTCGGCCTCGGGGATGCCGAACGCGTGGTGCTCGCCGGCGATGAGGGTCGTGTACAGCACCAGCAGCAGCACGATGCCGCCCAGGTAGCCGCTCGCCCAGCCCAGCGCGCTGACGCGGCCGATCGTGCGCGGCGTCGAGATGCCCGGCAGCATCGCGTTGTAGTTGACGGTCGCGAACTCGTAGAAGACCGTGCCGATGCCGACCAGCACGACTCCGAGGGGGAAGTACGCCGGGGAGCCGACCACGCCGAACATCGCCACCATCGCCAGCACGACCACCGCGGTGTTGATGCCGAGCCACCGGCGGCGGTGCCCGGAGTAGTCGGTGCGGGCGCCGAGCACCGGAGCGACGAGGGCCACGACGAGGCCGGCGACCGACAGGCCGAGCCCGAGCCCGGTGGAGAGGGATGCCTTCGCCGCGTCGTACGCCGCCGTGCCGACCCGCAGCGAGGGGTCGAGGAACAGGGCGCTCGTCAGGTAGACGGTGAACACGAAGGTCGTGATCACGGCGTTGAACGCGGCGCTGCCCCAGTCCCAGGCCGCCCAGGCGAGCACTCGGGCGCGCTGCGGCGACGCGATGGGGGCGAGCGTCATGCGCGCAACCTATCCGCCCCATGTGTCACCGCCGGTATTCCGGCGTTCGGACACGGCGCCCACCCGGCCCAGACACGGCTCCCACCCCGTCCCGTCAGCAGGACCAGGTCCCGTTCGCAGGCGGCTGGTCGACCACAGACCTGCTGTCAGGACCCTGTCCTGCTGTCGTGCTCAGGTGCGAGCCGGTTGAGGCGCGGGTCGGGTGGCTGGGATTGATAGGTGGTGGCTCAGGTTTGGGGCGCTGAGTTTGACCTTGTCGACGGGGCGCGTATACTTGAGCCATCGGGACTCAACCCGAGCAGACCTACTCGTGAAGGAACAAGGAGACACTCATGGCTCGTGCCGTCGGCATCGACCTCGGAACCACCAACTCGGTGGTGTCCGTGCTGGAGGGCGGCGACCCCGTCGTCATCGCGAATGCGGAGGGGTTCCGTACCACACCGTCCGTCGTGGCATTCACCAAGGACGGTGACGTGCTGGTGGGCGAGACCGCCAAGCGGCAGAACGTCACCAACGTCGACCGCACCATCAGTTCGGTCAAGCGCCACATGGGCACCACCTGGACCCAGACGATCGAGGGCAAGAAGTACACCGCGCAGGAGATCAGTGCCCGCATCCTGGGCAAGCTGAAGCGCGATGCCGAGCAGTACCTGGGTGACACGGTCACCGATGCGGTCATCACCGTGCCGGCATATTTCAACGATGCCGAGCGCCAGGCCACCAAGGAGGCCGGCGAGATCGCGGGCCTCAATGTGCTGCGCATCATCAACGAGCCCACCGCGGCCGCGCTCGCCTACGGCCTCGACAAGGGCAAGGAGGACGAGCTGATCCTGGTCTTCGACCTGGGCGGCGGCACCTTCGACGTGTCCCTGCTGGAGGTGGGCAAGGACGAGGACTTCTCCACGATCCAGGTCCGCTCCACGGCCGGCGACAACCGGCTGGGTGGCGACGACTGGGACCAGCGCGTCGTCGAGTACCTGATCAAGAAGTTCAAGGACACGACCGGCGTCGACGTCTCCAAGGACAAGATCGCACTGCAGCGCCTCAAGGAGGCGTCGGAGCAGGCCAAGAAGGAGCTCTCCAGCTCCACCAGCGCCTCCATCCAGCTGCCGTACCTGTCGCTGACCCAGGAGGGACCGGCCAACCTCGACGAGACGCTCACGCGGGCGCAGTTCGAGCAGTTGACGAGCGACCTGATCGACCGCACCAAGAAGCCGTTCAACGACGTGATCGCCGAGGCCGGCGTCAAGGTGGGCGACATCGCCCACGTGGTACTGGTCGGCGGCTCCACCCGCATGCCCGCCGTCTCCGAGCTGGTCAAGAAGCTGACCGGCGGCAAGGAGCCGAACAAGGGCGTGAACCCGGACGAGGTCGTCGCCGTCGGCGCGGCCCTGCAGGCCGGTGTGCTGAAGGGCGAGCGCAAGGACGTGCTGCTCATCGACGTCACTCCGCTCTCCCTCGGCATCGAGACCAAGGGCGGCATCATGACCAAGCTGATCGACCGCAACACCGCGATCCCGACCAAGCGCAGCGAGACCTTCACCACGGCCGACGACAACCAGCCGTCCGTGGCGATCCAGGTCTTCCAGGGCGAGCGCGAGTTCACCCGCGACAACAAGAACCTGGGCACCTTCGAGCTGACCGGCATCGCGCCGGCCCCGCGCGGCGTGCCGCAGGTCGAGGTCACCTTCGACATCGACGCGAACGGCATCGTGCACGTCTCCGCGAAGGACAAGGGAACCGGCAAGGAGCAGTCGATGACCATCACCGGCGGGTCCAGCCTGCCCAAGGAGGACATCGAGCGCATGGTCCGCGAGGCCGAGGAGCACGCCGCCGAGGACAAGCACCGCCGCGAGGTGGCCGAGGTGCGCAACTCCGCCGAGCAGCTCGTCTACTCGATCGAGAAGCTGATCAAGGACAACGACGAGAAGCTGCCCGCCGACGTGAAGGAGTCGGTGCAGGCCGACGTCGACGCGCTGAAGTCGGCGCTCGCGGGCGACGACGACGACGCGGTCAAGACCGCGTTCGACACGTTGAGTGAGAGCCAGACCAAGCTCGGGCAGGCCATCTACGCGCAGTCGCAGGCCGACGGTGCGCCCGCGGCCGGCGGCGCCGCAGGAGCGCAGGCGTCCAGCGAGGACGACGACATCGTCGACGCCGAGGTCGTGGACGACGACGACAAGAACACCGCGGCCTGATGGCACGGCGAGGCAAGAACGAGGATCCGGAGGAGGTGCCCGGCGACGAGTCGGGCACCCCGAAGGACGGGGCGGCGAACGCCGATTCGAGCGACGCGGCGACAGATGCCGCTGAAGGCATGATCGCGGCCGAGGACGCCGACGTGGAGACGTCGTTCTCGGATGCGGACGAAGCCTTTTTGGCTGATCTGGCCGCAGGCTCCGTGCCGGAGCAGTCGGGGACGGAGCAGCACGGTGCCGGGACGGAAGCGGCTGAGCCGCCCGAGTCGGAGCACCTGGCCGATCTGCGCCGGGTGACCGCCGAGTACGCCAACTACCGGCGCCGGGTCGAACGCGACCGGGTGGCCGAGCGCGAGCGGGCCGTCGGCGACGCCGCGCGCGTGGTGCTGCCGGTGCTCGACGACCTGGACCGGGCGGAGGCGCACGGCGATCTGGCCGAGGGCGGGCCGCTCACCACCATCGCCCACAAGCTGCGCGCGCAGGTCACCAAGCTTGGCCTCGCGCCCTTCGGCGAGGCCGGTGAGACCTTCGATCCGCAGCAGCACGAGGCGATCTTCCAGCGGCCCAACCCCGATGTGCAGCGGGCGACCGTCGCGGATGTGGTCGAGCGCGGCTATCGCATCGGTGACACGCTGCTGCGGGTCGCCAAGGTGGTCGTCGACACCCCGGAGGGCTGAGCCGTGGCCAGCCAGGATTGGTTCGAGAAGGACTTCTACCGGGTCCTCGGGGTCGACAAGTCCGTCTCGTCCGCCGACCTGAAGAAGGCGTACCGCAGGCTGGCGCGGCAGTACCACCCGGATTCGCATCCGGGCGATACCGCCTCCGAGGCGCGCTTCAAGGAGATCAGCGAGGCGTACAGCGTGCTGTCCGACGCGGACCAGCGCCGGGAGTACGACCAGATCCGGGCCATGGGTTCCGGCGCGCGCTTCACCTCCGGCGGCCCCGGGCAGGGCGGCGGCTTCGAGGATGTCTTCGGCGGCATGTTCGGCGCCGGGGGCGCCGGCGGTCGTGGTCGCAGCGGCCGGGGTGCCGGCTTCGAGGACCTGCTCGGCGGAATGTTCGGGGGACCCGCCGCCGGCGGCTTCGGTCAGACCTCCGGCGGTTTCCGCGGCTTCGGCGGTCCGACACCGGGCCGCGACGTGACCGCATCGGCGACGATCGACTTCGTCACGGCGACGCAGGGCGACACGATCCGCATCCAGGGCGCGGACGGCAAGCCCATCTCCGCCCGCATCCCGGCGGGGGTGGCGGACGGCCAGAAGATCAAGCTGCGCGGCCGCGGCGAGCCGAGTCCCGACGGCGGAACCGCCGGCGACCTGGTGCTCAGCCTCACCGTCGCCAAGCATCCGGTGTTCGAGCGGGACGGCCTCAACTTGAGGTTGAACGTTCCGGTCACCTTCGCGGAGGCGGCCCTCGGTGCGACCATCGAGGTGCCGACCCTGCTCGGCGACCCGGTGCGGTTGAAGGTCGCGGCGGGCACCTCCAGCGGCCGGGTACTGCGCGTCAAGGGACGCGGGGTCACGACCACGAAGGGGACCGGCGACCTGCTCGCGCGCATCGAGGTCGCCGTGCCGAGCCATCTCTCCGCCGCGCAGAAGGAGGCGATCGAGCGGTTCACCGCCGCCAGCGGCGACGAGAACCCGCGCGACGACCTGCTCGCCAAGGCCAGGGGCTGACCATGGAGCCGGACGACCCGATCTTCGCCATCGCCGTGGCGTCGGAGCTGGCCGGGATGCATCCGCAGACCCTGCGCCAGTACGACCGGCTGGGGCTCGTGCAGCCCACGCGCACCGCCGGCAAGTCGCGCCGGTATTCGATGCGCAATATCGCCCAGTTGCGCGAGATCGCCAGGCTCTCGGGCGAGGGCGTCTCGCTGGAGGGCATCCGCCGGGTGCTGGAACTGGAGGACGAGGTCGTCCGTCTGCGCCGCAGGGTGCGCGACCTGGAGGGCGCCCTGGCCACGGAGCTGCTGAACCGGCCGGGCAGCCGGGTGTTCGCCTCCACGCCCGACGGCGACGTCGTGCCGCTGCGGCACGGCATGCGGGCCCAGCGGCGCACCGAGGTCGTCGTCTGGCAGCCCTCGCGCTGACACCGAAGCACGCGGCGCCCGTCGCACGGGCACACACTGGAAGCCACAGCTGTTCTGTGGGCACGGATCGTGAGGAGTGCATCATGGCGAACATGCGAGGTGCTGCGGCGCCGCCGGAGCACAGCGGATCGGCGCTGCAGCAGTACGGCATCAACCTGACCGAGATCGCGCGAGCCGGCAAGCTCGACCCCGTCATCGGGCGTGACTCCGAGATCCGCCGGGTCAGCCAGGTGCTCACCCGCCGCACCAAGAACAATCCGGTGCTCATCGGCGAGCCGGGCGTGGGCAAGACCGCGGTCGTGGAGGGCCTCGCCCAGCGCATCGTCGCCGGCGACGTGGCCGACTCCCTGAAGGGCAAGCAGCTGGTCTCCCTCGACCTGGCGGCGCTCGTCGCCGGCGCCAAGTACCGGGGCGAGTTCGAGGAGCGACTGAAGGCCGTGCTGAAGGAGATCTACGACTCCGACGGCCGCGTGATCACCTTCATCGACGAGCTGCACAGCCTGATGGGTGCGGGCGGCGGCGAGGGCTCGGTGGCGGCCTCGAACATGCTGAAGCCGATGTTGGCGCGGGGTGAACTGCGCATGATCGGTGCGACCACGCTGAACGAGTACCGGGAGTACATCGAGAAGGACGCGGCGCTGGAGCGCCGGTTCCAGCAGGTGTTCGTCGGCGAACCGAGCGTGGAGGACTCCGTCGCGATCCTGCGCGGGTTGAAGGAGCGCTACGAGGCGCACCACAAGGTGGCGATCGCCGACTCCGCGCTCGTCGCGGCGGCGTCCCTCTCCAACCGGTACATCACCGCCCGGCAGCTGCCGGATAAGGCGATCGACCTGATCGACGAGGCCGCCAGCCGCCTGCGGATGGAGATCGACTCCGCCCCCGTCGAGATCGACGAGTTGCGGCGCTCCGTCGACCGGCTGCGCCTGGAGGAGCTGGCGCTGAAGCGCGAGAAGGACGACGCGGCCAAGGAGCGGCTGGTGCGGTTGCGCGCCGACCTCGCCACCCGGCAGGAGAAGCTCGGCGTGCTCGAGGCGCGCTGGGAACGGGAGCGCGCCGACCTGAACCGCGTCGGCAATCTGAAGGAGAAGGTGGACAGCCTGCGGATGCGGGCCGAGCGGGCGCAGCGCGAGGGCAACCTGGAGGAGGCGTCACGGCTGCTCTACGGCGAGATCCCGGTCATCGAGCACGAGCTGGCGGACGCCGAGCAGGCGGAGGAACGCACCGACGTGCCGCGCATGGTCAACGACCAGGTGACGGACGAGGACATCGCCTCGGTGGTCGCCCAGTGGACGGGTATTCCGGTCGGCCGCCTGCTGCAGGGCGAGACGCAGAAGCTGCTGCGCCTGGAGAGCGAGCTGGGGCGCCGGCTGATCGGCCAGCGCACCGCCGTACGCGCCGTGTCCGATGCGGTGCGTCGCACGCGCGCCGGCATCGCCGATCCGGGTCGGCCCACGGGGTCGTTCCTGTTCCTCGGGCCCACCGGCGTCGGCAAGACCGAGCTGGCGCGGGCGCTGGCGGAGTTCCTGTTCGACGACGAACGTGCGATGGTCCGCATCGACATGAGCGAGTACGGCGAGAAGTTCTCCGTCTCCCGGCTGGTCGGGGCGCCTCCGGGCTATGTCGGGTACGAGCAGGGCGGGCAGCTGACCGAGGCGGTGCGGCGACGGCCGTACAGCGTCGTGCTGCTGGACGAGGTGGAGAAGGCGCATCCCGAGGTGTTCGACGTGCTGCTGCAGGTGCTCGACGACGGCCGGCTGACCGATGGGCAGGGCCGCACCGTCGACTTCCGCAACACGATCCTGGTGCTCACCTCCAATCTCGGCAGCCAGTACCTGGTTGATCCGGAGCTGACCGCCGATCAGAAGGAGCAGACGGTGCAGGCGATGGTGCGCCAGGCGTTCAAGCCGGAGTTCATCAACCGGCTGGACGACATCGTGGTGTTCCAGGCGCTGACCGAGAGCGACCTGGGCCAGATCGTGGAGCTGTACATCGACCGGCTGGGCAAGCGACTGGCGGACCGCCGGCTGGAGTTGGCGGTCACCCCTGCGGCGCGGGCCTGGCTCGCGGAGCGCGGCTACGACGTGATGTACGGCGCCCGGCCGCTCCGCCGCCTGATGCAGCGCGAGATTGACGATCGGCTCGCGCGTGCCCTGCTGGACGGTTCGGTGCGCGACGGCGACACCGTCCGGGTGGACGTCTCGGCCGTCGGCGACGACCTGACCGTCGGCCGCTCCGAGGTCCCGGTGGCGTAGTGCGCCGCCTCGTGCACTCCTAAATCATCCGGCTGACCCAGTCGTCCATGCCGGCCGCAGCGGCTCTCGAGACCGGTGAGTCGGGCGCGAGCTGCTTGTAGCTGTGCATCGCGCCCGAATACACATGCAGGTCGAGGCTGCCTCCGGCCGCCCAGACGCGTGAGGCGTAGTCGACCGCCTCGTCGCGGAACACCTCGCCTGCCGCAGCCAGCAGGTAGGTCGGAGGGAGGCCGCCGAGGTTGCTCGCGCGAGCGGGAGCGGCGTACGGGGATACCTCGCGGAAGGCGTGCCCTTCCCCGAGCAGTGCGGTCCAGCCCACGTCGTTGGTCACTCGGTCCCAGATACCAACGTCGTCGAACTGATGACTCGACACCGTCCCGTTCCGATCGTCGAGCATCGGGGAATCGAGCAGCTGGCCGGCGAGCGTCGGGAACGCCCGGTCCCGGGCCATCAGCGCCAGCCCCGCCGCCAGACCGCCACCGGCCGACGCGCCGTACACGATGATGCGGTCCGCGGCGACGCCGAGGTCGTCGGCGTGCTGTGCGAGCCAGACGAGGCCGGTGTAGCAGTCCTCGATCGGCGCGGGATGCGGATGCTCCGGAGCGAGTCGATACTCTACGGACACCACGACGACGCCGAGGCGCTCGACCCAGCCGAGTGCCTGCTCGACGCCGTTGAAGCGGTCTCCCGACACCATCCCGCCGCCGTGCACGTGGTACAGGACCGGCGCGGCCGCTCGTCGGGTCGTGGGCGTGAAGATCGAGAGCAGCACGGCCGGGGCGCCGTCCCGCCCCGGTACGGTCCGCTCCTCGTGGTCGAAGTTTGCTGCGGCCCGGAGATCATCCAATGAGGCAGTGGGGAAGCCGCGGAGGACGTCGATCTGCGCGGCGGACGGCATCAGCCGGCCGGGCAGCAGGTCGAGCACCTCGGCGAAGGACGGGTCGTACGGCGCCGGCGCCGCGAAGGTGGGAGCGGGCGAGTCGGGCACGAGATCTCCGTCGGTCGATTGGTCAGGGCGGTACCGGCACCCATGGAATTGCGAGCGCGATCGGGCCCGATGAACGCCGTCGATCGCCCCGGAACGAAAGTATTGCGCTCTAAATATTTGTAAGCGTAGAGTCTGGCCGCCGTCAAGTAGGACGCGGTCCGTGGACTGGAAGTCCGTCGTGCTCAAGGTCGACCACTCAAAGGAGCGTCACATGTCCACAGAATCGCTGTCGCACGAACGGGGGGCGTCTGCCGAGCCATCCGGTTCGACGCCGTCACCTGATCTGAAGCTCGAGGGGCGGATGGGCACGCCGGAGCTGGTGTTCACCGTTCTGGCGTTCAACGGGCCGCTCGCCGCGGTCGCCGGGTACCTGGCGTTCATCATCTACTTCGGCGGGGTCGGCGCACCGCTGATGCTCGCGATCGCTGGTGTGATCAACCTGGTCTTCGCGGTGGGTTTCACCGCGATGAGTCGGTACATGCCGAACCCGGGAGCGTTCTACTCCTACATCACGGCCGGCCTCGGTCGAGTGCTGGGATTGGGTGGCGCATTCCTCGCAGTCTTCGCGTACGCGCTCGTCATCCTCGGCGTCTATGCGTTCTTCGGCATCATCAGCGACCAGCTCGTGTCGAACACGTTCTCCGGTCCGCACATCGCCTGGTACTGGTACGCCCTGGTGGCTTTCATCGTGATCACGTTCCTGAGCTACCGGAACATCGCCGCTTCGGCGAGGACGCTGCTGGTGGCGCTCGCCGTCGAGCTCGTGATGGTCTTGATCTTCAACGCTGCGGTGCTGATCAACGGCGGCCCCCAGGGCCGCTCGCTCGTGCCGTTCGATCCGAATGTCGCGTTCTCGGGCAACGTCGGATCCGCACTGCTGTTCTCGGTCGGCCTCTTCCTCGGCTTCGAGGCGACCGCGGTCTTCCGGGAGGAGGTCAAGCGCCCGCTCAAGACCGTTCCGCGTGCGACGTACATCGCAGTCCTGGCGATCGGTGTGCTGTACGTGCTGACGTCATGGCTTCTGATCACCGCGTACGGCGTGGACAAGGCCGCGAAAGTGGCACAGACCAGTCCGTCGGACATGTTCATCACGGCAGTGGGCCGGTACGTGGGCACCGTCGGTGTCGACATTGTCTCAATCCTGCTCATCACCTCGACCTTCGCGGCGTTGCTGTCCACCTCGAACGTGCTGGTGCGGTACCTATTTTCGCTCGGAAAGGACGGCGTGCTGCCCGGCTTCCTGGGTCATGTGCACCGGCGTCACGCATCCCCTTACAAGGCGGCGCTCGTCGTCGCGGGCACGATGCTGATCGGCGGGATCATCATCGTCGTCTCCGCCGCCGACCCTGGCATCGCATACGGCAGCCTCGCCGGCGTCGGAGGATTCGCGATCATCGTTCTCGAGACGATCACCTCGGTCGCGGTTCTCGTGTACTTCCGACGGGCGGGCCGGATCACCGGCGTCTCGTCATGGCAGACGGTCATCGCCCCGATCGTCGCCACCCTGGGTCTCGGGCTGGTCGTCTACCTTGCCCTCACGAACTTCTCGACGTTGATCGGCGGATCGGAAACGCTCGCGATCATCTTCCAGATCGTGACGTTGGCAGTGGTGCTGACGGGCGTTGTCTTGGCGCTGGTCTACCGCAGGACCAGACCGGCCGCCTACCGGCGCATCGGCCGCCAGGACGTCTGACCGCTCGTGGGCGAGGCGGCGGTGTCGGTGGGAGAGCAGTGAGCGCTGAGCCGGGACCTCGGTGGGTGACCGCCTGGCCGCGGGAGGGCGGCATCCACCTGCGCCCCGGCGCCGTCGCGCTGCACGACGCGGAGTGGGTCGCGTGGCCCGGGACGGGACTGGAAGGCCGTGACCTGGGTCTTGCCGAGGTCAGCGGAGCTGTGCTGGCGGGCCAGCACGTGCGGGCGTCCGGGGTGCCGGGCGGCGAGGGCGATTGGCACTGCTACGACCTCGACTTCGAGTTCGTGTACGTCCTCGTGGGCTCGCTCGAACTGGAGACCCGTGACGGGGAGCGGCACCTGCTGGTTGCCGGCAGCTCGTTCGCCCACACCGCGTTCCTCTGGCATCGGGACCTGCAGCGCTCCGCGGACCTCGAGGTGGTGCGACTCACCGTTCCAACAGCGGAGCAGCGTTTCGACGGATTGGATGCCGCGCTGCCGGCGCGATCGACCTCGGGTGCCCCCGCCGCCGTCTACAGCAGCGTCGCAGAAGGATCCGCACCTGCTGCTCCGGAAGTCGAACCGGACTCAGTGACGTGGGCCGAACGGGACCTGGGCACCGCCGGCCTGACCGAGGGCCGCATCCGGTTGCAGGTCCTCGAAATCCGGGACACCAGCGTCCACCGGCTGCCGGCGAGTCAGTGGCTCTACGTCCTCGGCGGCACGGCCGAACCCTCCGACGACACCGCGGTCGCACTGCTGACCGCGGGGGACAGCCTGTCGACGGACGCTCGCTCGCATGCGGATCGCACCGGACGGTACGAGTTCTCCCCGGACTTCGCGGTCCTCACCCTGTCCACCGGTAACGGCCGCTTGTAGCCGGGCACTCCATCGTTCGAGGTTCGGTCCGCGACGCCGTGCGGCGGCCGAGGCGTCGAGAAGTGAACCTTCGCGAGGTGCAGGCGTGCCCTGCGCAGCCCTACCCGGTCGTCGTGGGCGGCTAGTACTCGATCGCGGTGTCCGAGATCAGCACGGTGACGTCGTGGAAGTCGGGGGACATCGTGAAGTTGACGACCTGGCCCTCGCGCAGGTAGCAGGCGTCGCCGGGTCCGAGTTCCCGTCGTTGCTCGCCGTGCACGGTGATCGAGGCATGCCCGGCGATCACGAAGAGGAACTCGTCGTACCCCATCGTCAGCGTGTGGCTGCCCGACTCCTTGAAGCTCCCAGCCATGCGCCGGCCGTCGGGGGACCGGTACAGGACCGCCTGAGAGCCGCCGAACTGCGGCATCGGATCGTGCGTCACCGTGTGCACGTTGAATGACGGCGTGGCTGATTCATCGGTCATGGGAACTCCCACTCGTGCTGGTCTGCTGCCGGACGGCGGTGCCGGCAGGGGTCCGGTCGGTTCGGAGGATCGCGGTGGCGCGCTCGGCGGCCAGGCGTCCGGAATCCACGGCGCCCTCGATCCAGCCACCCCAAACACCGGAAGTTAGGTCGCCGCCGGCGAACACCACCCGGCCGTGGGGCCTGCCGACGACCGAGCCGAAGGTGAGCGCCTCGCCGGGGCGATGGAAGTGGTTGATGCCGCGGGCGAAGTCGTCGCGCGCCCAGTCGTGCCCGGCCGTGCCGACGACGACGGCGTCGGGCAGGTACTCGGCGACGGCCTGTTGGGCCTCCTCCTGCGACGGATACTCGCCGGTACCCCAGGCGACCATGAGCGAGCGCCCGTCGGACAGCACTCGATCCTCGTACAGCCAACCGATCTGTGGGTCGTGCGCACCGCCGAACCCGCCGAAGCCCATGTAGCCGCCGGGGACCTGCTCGGCGATCAGGAAGGTCTTGAAGCCGGGGGCCACGTACTGGTCCGCCAGCATTCTGGTCCGCTCGACGTCGAGCGCCGGGACGAACTCGATGCGCGGCAGCACCTGCGACCCGACGGCGACCACGCAGGCTCGAGCCCGGTGTTCCTCACCGCGGGAGGTCCGCACCGCGACCGTGTCGTTCTCCTGCAGGATCGAGGCGACGTCGGCCCCGAACCCGATGTCGGCGTCCGCGTCGTCGGCCATCGCCTGCCAGAGCGCGCTCGTGCCGTCGCGCAGCGTCTCGTCGGTGACCGAGAAGAACATGCCGATCGGGCTGCCTTCACCGGCCATCCACACCAGCCACTGCAGCATGGACACCTGACGGATGTCGCACTGCGTAACCGCCGCGATGATGCCGTAGACGAACTCCCTCGTCTCCGGGGGGATCCGGTAGGGAGCCAGGAACTGGTCGATGGGAACGTCCAGATCCGAGAGGTACTGGTCCTGCACCGGCGCGTTCGCGTCGATCCGGGTGCACGCCCTGGCCATTGCGAGCACGACGCGCTCGAGCGCCACGATCTGGTCCGGCGGGATCGGTGCCGACCGCGTCGTTCCACCGATCCGGAAACCCGCGGCTCGCCACTCGCCGCCGCCGTGGGCGAGCGGCTGGTCGTACCGCTGGATCTCCCGGTTCAGGTTGTGCTGCACGCCGGGATGGACGTAGGTGCCGCCGAGCTCGATCGACTCGCCCGGGTAACCGTCGAGGCGGCCAGTGACCGTCCGGCCGCCGAGTCGGTCGCGGGCTTCGAGGACCAGTACGGAGCGGCCCTGACCGCGCAGGTCCCGGGCGCAGGTGAGTCCTGCGGGTCCGGCGCCGACCACGATCACGTCGTATTGGTTCCGCCCGGCGGCTGTGGCGGGTGCGGCGGCGTTCAGCGGCACGCGGTGACGCCCCCGTCGACACCGAGTGCCTGCCCGACGATGAACGACGCCTCGTCGGAGGCGAGGAACGCGACCGCGGCCGCGATCTCCTCCGGAGTGCCCTGCCGGCCGAGCGGGACCTGGCCCTCCACCATCGCCTGGACCTCCTCCTCGGACATGTCGCGCAGGAAGGGATCGTTGAAGCCGGTCGGCACCCACCCGGGGCAGACGCAGTTGACCCGGATGCCGGCCCTGCTGAAGTCGGCCGCGAGCTGCCGGGTCAGATTCACCACCGCGCCCTTGGAGGTGGCGTAGGCGATGTTGTCGGCCTCACCCACGAGGCCTGCGGTCGAGGCGATGTTGACGATCGAGCCGACCCCGCGGTCGACCATGCCCGGCAGGACCGCTCGACTCAGCAGGAACATCGCGCGGACATTGACCGCGAACGTGCGGTCCCAATCCTCGATGGTCTGCGTCACGGCCGTCCCGGGCCGCAGGTAGCCCGCGTTGTTCACGAGCACGTCGACGCGGCCATACCGGTCGTGGATCTGCGCGACCGCCGCCTCGACCTCATGGTCGATGGCGACGTCCACCTGAAGGCCCGTCGCCCGCCCGGACCGCAGGGCGATGCTCTCGGCGGTGCGCTCGGCCGCATCCCCGTCGCGGTCGAGGATGACGACGCTGGCGCCCTCGGCCGCCAGCCGTCGGGCGGACGCCCGCCCGATACCGCTCCCGCCCCCGGTCACGACGGCGGTCCTGTCTTGGAATCGCATGACGAGCTGCTCCTGATCTATGCCGTCGCCGGCGCCTGCTGCGCAGCGGCAAGCAGGCGTTCGAGTTCTGCCCGCTTCGCGACGGGCAGGGGGAGGGTGGGCGACCTCGGATCGCCCACGGGGATACCGCCCAGGGTGGTCGCCGCCTTCACCGCGGCGACGTAGCTCTCCTGCTCGAAGAACCGCATCAGCGGAGCGATGTCGCGCCACGCCGCACGAGCCGAGGACTGGTCTTCCACGAGCACCGCCAGTCTGTGCAGCCGCACACAGGCCTCCGGGAACGCGTTCGCCGACCCGAGGACGGCCGCTCGTGCGCCGGACAGGAAGCCGAAGAGCGCAAAGGAGTCCTTGCCGAGCAGCACCTGGAATTCGGCCGGCGTGCCGAGCTGCACCTCGACCATCCGCGCGGCGTCCGAGGAGCTGTCCTTGAGGTACCGCACACCCTCGATCTCTGCGAGTCGAGCGATGAGGTCGACCGACAGCGAGATGCCGGTCGACACGTTGTTGTACGCCATGACGGGCAGCCCCACCGCGGCGACGGCTGCGAAGTACAGGGCCACCTCGTCGTCCGTCAGCGACACATCATAGGGCGCCTGCAGCATCGCGATCTCGGCGCCGATCGTCCTCGCCCGCTCGGCGTTCCGCACCGCCGCCGCGGTCGACAGGGCGCTGACGTGCGCCGTCACGGTCGCCCGTCCCGCGGCGGCCTGCACGACCACCGACAGCAGTCGCGCCCACTCCTCGTCCGTGAGCGCCAGGCCCTCACCCGTGCCCCCGGCCACCACGAGTCCCCGGACGCCGGCGTCCACCTGTGCGTGGACGAGCCGGACCACCGCCTGCTCGTCCAGTTCGCCGCGGTCGTCGAACGGGGTGACGAGCGCGGTGTGTATGCCCTCGAGCTGCATCTGTGCGGGTCTCCTCGTGACTGGTGGCGATCGATCGGGAACTGGCGGATGAATCGAAGGTGGAGCCGGCGGTCTGCCGGCGGGGCCAGTCGGCCTATTCGCGGCGCTCGCGCGGCGCCCAGAGGTCGGTGACCGTGAAGCCCTCGGGGAACGGGTCGTCGGGCGCCAGCACGTACGTGGCGTATCCGCTGATCCACGCCTGGCCGCTCACCGAGGGGCGGATGGCGGCGTACTGCCCCACCGTGCAGTCCGAGAGCGCCCGCCCCGTCCATACGAGATCGAGGACCGACTCGTGGCGGAACGCCTCGCCGACGTCGAGCTCGCCCCGTGCGCGCAGCACGGCCATGCGCGCCGACGTGCCGGTGCCGCAGGGGGACCGGTCGAGCACGCTCTTCCACGTCGTCCGGTCATCCGGATCGATCGACCCGGTCGACACGACCACCGCGTTCCGCCCGCTGTTGGCGGGGTCCTTCGGCGGGCCGTACCAGAGCAGGCTCTCGATCTTGTCGATTTCGGGGTTCTCCGGATGCGCCACGGTCAACTGCTGCCGAGCCGCGAGCTTGATACGCTCACCGATCTCGGCGAGCGCGGCGCCGTGCTCGGGCTCCAGCGCGAGGTCGAGGCGCGCAGCCGGCAGGAGCACGTAGAACATCCCCCCGTAGGCGATGTCGACGGAGACCGTGCCGATGCCGTCGACCTCGACCGGCACATCAAGATCGACCGCGAAGCTCGGCACGTTCTGGACCTCGACGCTCTGCACCCGGCCGCCGGCGCACGTGGCGACCGCCCGGACCAGACCGGCCGGCGTCTCGACCGTGACCACCGTGGTCGCACCGGTGATCGGCAGGGTGCCGGTTTCGAGCAGCACGGTCACCACGCAGATCAGGTTGCCGCCCGACATCGGCGGGTAGTAGTCGGTGGCCTCCATGATGATCAGGCCGATATCCGCTGCGGGGTCGATCGGCGGCAGCACCAGGTTCAGGCACTGCGCGGGCATGCCCCGCGGCTCCCGGATCATGAGCCGTCGCAACCAGTCGCCGTGCTGCTCCAGGTGGCGCTTCTTCTCGAACATCGTCCGACCGGGCACGTTCGTGAACCCGACCCCACCGAGGAGCACGCGGCACGGGGAACCGACGTGCGCGTCCACTGCGGAGACCATGAGTGGGGCGTGGGGGCCGATCACGACGTCTCCGATCCGAGGGTGCGCTTGGCGAGCATCACGTGCTTGGTCCTCGTGAAGTCGTCGAGCGCGAGCGTGGACATGTCGCGACCGTAGCCGGATGCACCGAAACCGCCCCAGGGCATCTCGGTGGCGAGGGTCAGGTGACTGTTGACCCAGACGGTGCCGAAGTCGAGTTCGTCGACGAGACGGAGTGCGCGTGCACCGTTCTCGGTCCACACCGACGCGGCCAGTCCGTACGGCACGGCGTTCGCTCGGGCGACGGCCTCGGCCTCGGCCGAGAACCGCTCGACCGTGATGACGGGCCCGAAGATCTCCTCGCGCAGGATGCGGCTCCCCTCCGGTATGCCGGTGAGGACCGTCGGTGCGTAGAACGATCCGGCCCGGCCGAGTCGTTCGCCGCCGGTCGCGACCGTCGCACCGTCCTCGACCGCCCTGCTGACGGCGGAGGCCACTCGGTCGGCCTGGGTGTCGCTGATTAGGGGGCCCATGGTGACGGCGGCGTCGTCCGCCGGATCGCCGAGGGAGAGCGCTGCCGCTCGCGCGGCGAGTCGTTCGACGAGCGCGTCATGGATGTCGTGCTCGCAGAGGACGCGGGTGGCCGCGCCGCACTCCTGTCCGCTGTTCCAGAACCCCATCGTCGTCACGGCCTCGGCCACCTCGTCCAGATCCGCGTCGGCGAAGACGATCACCGGTGCCTTGCCACCCAGCTCGAGGTGAACCCGCTTGAGCGTCGCCGCGGCGTTGGTCGCGACGGACCGGCCGCTGGCCACGCTGCCGGTCAGCGACACCATGTCGACGCCGGGATGGCTGGACAGCGCCTCGCCGACCACGTCTCCGGTGCCGAGGACGACGTTCAGAACCCCCGGCGGCAGGATGTCCCGGGTCGACTCGGCGAAGATCACCGTGCTGAGCGGCGTGAGCTCCGAGGGCTTGAGCACCACGGTGTTGCCGGCCGCCAGGGCCGGCGCGACCTTCCACACGGCCATCATCAGCGGGTAGTTCCACGGCGTGACCGCGCCGACGACGCCGACGGCCTCGCGCAGCACGAGCGACAACTGCCCCGTCACGTACTCCGCGGCGGCGGGAGCCTGCGCCGTCCGCACCGCTCCCGCCATCAGTCGCAGCGCATCGGACGCCAGCGGGATCTCCGCCTGCGCGACGGCGAGCGGCTTGCCCACGTTCAGGGTCTCGATGGCCGCGAACAACTCGGCCTCGGCGTCGATCACGTCGGCCAGCGCGAAGAGCATGCGGGCCCGCTCGGCAGGGGGCCGCCGGCGCCAGGCGGGCAGCGCCCGGCGAGCCGCGGCCACCGCGGCGTCGACGTCCGCGGGCGTCCCCAGGGGGACTCTGCGCAGCAGGGCACCGGTCGCCGGATTACGGACGTCGAACTCCTCGCCGCCTCCGCGAGCCGGGCGGCCGTCGATGAAGTGGCCCCCCGTTGACGACGCGATCCTGAGACGCGCCTCGGTCAGGCCGGCCGCGAGTGCGGGATCGAGCAGCATCGACATCGGGATGCCTCCACGGCGAGGGCTGGGCGGGCAGAACGGGCCAGGTGAGTCTATGTTCGCAAATATTCGGAATGCAATAGTTGATTTCGTGACAACTGCGCGTCAACCATGACCGTCCCCGGGCCGCGGCGGTGGTAGGCCTGGACCCGTCCGCCCACCAGCTTGGAGCTACAGCGCCATGACCGCCGAGCACTCTGATGCGCTCCCCACCCTGGAGCCCGGCCCGCCCGAACCGTCCGGGACCGCCGAGCGGGTGGTGTTCGGGCGCCTGCAGACGGAGGACCCGGGCTCGCTCGTGGCGCGCCGCATCCGCACCGCGATCGGTCTCGGCGTCCTCGGGAACCACGACAAGCTGCCGAAGGAGGCCGACCTCGCCCGGCAGCTGGGCGTGACGTCGTTCGCCCTGCGCGAGGCCCTCGGCGCGCTGCGCGCCGAGGGCATCATCGTCACCAGGGCCGGCAAGAACGGGGGCAGCTTCGTCCGGCTGCAGCTGGATGCGGGGCGCCGGTTCGCGATCGACGAACTCGCGAAGATCTCGGCCACCGAGCTGCGCGACCTCGGTGACTGGCGGCAGATGCTGACGGTGCAGGAGGCGTCGCTCGCGGCGGTGCGGGGCTCGACCTCCTCGGCGGATCAACTGATCGCACTCGCTCATCAGCTTCCGGGAGCGGATTCGGCCGAGACGGCGCGACGGATCTTCGGGCGCTTCCACCTCGAGCTGGCCGCGGCGGGGCATTCGATGCGGCTGAGTCGGGCCGAGCTCGTGATGCACGAGGATTTCGACTGGTTGACGACCGCGCTGCTGGATCGCGAGCAGCACCGTGCGTCCTGCGCCCGTGCGATGCTGCGGATCGCGACCGCCGTGCGCGACCGCGACACGGATGCGGCTCGGGTGTCGGCGGCGGACCTGATCGGGTACCTGGTGACGGAGCTGGCCGGCAGCCGGCTGGGGTTGATCGCGCAGCGCCACGCGCGCGGGACCGGCGGGGCGAACGCCGCCGTCGGGTTCGTCGACGCCGTGCGCTCCTTCGCCGACACGCACACGCGACGCCTCACCGACATCGGCGGCGAGGTCGCGCCGCTGCTGGCCGGGGCGACCGACGGTGCGACCCTTCGGGCCGGCGTCGCTCGGAGCCTGCTGGTGCGCCTCGCCGACCTGGAGGCCGTCCACGGCGTCGGCGTGCTCGCCGCCCGGGACGTCGTGCCCGGCGACCGGTACTGGATGGAATGGTGGCAGCGGGGCCCCACCGGGGAGCTCGGCAGGAACGAACGCCACGTCCTGAACCCGGGTCGTGACGACTTCTACGACTACTCCTCGAAGGAGTACTTCGTGAGGCCGCGCGACACTGGGCGACCGGAGGCGATCGGACCCTACGTCGACTACGGCGGGGTGGACGACCTGGTCGTGACGGTCGCGATCCCGCTCAGCGACGAGTCCCGCTTCGTGGGCATCGCGGCGATCGACCTGCGGGTGGCGGAACTGGAGCGCCACTTCGCCTCCTGGCTCGCCGATGCGGACGGGCGGTTGATGCTGCTGAACGCCGAGTCGCGGGTCATCCTCTCGAACACCGTCGAGTACAACTCGGGCGACGTGCTGCCCTCGACGGAGGGGCTCTCGGCCGCCGAGGTGGGCTGGTTCGGCTGGTCTGTGGTGTCGTCGGCTACAGGAACGTGACGCCCTGGGCGAGCGGCAGCTGCCCGGAGAAGTTGATCGTGTTCGTGGCCTGCCGCATGTAGGCCTTCCACGAGTCGGTCCCGGACTCCCGCCCGCCGCCGGTCTCCTTCTCGCCGCCGAACGCTCCGCCGATCTCCGCACCCGAGGTGCCGATGTTCACGTTCGCGATGCCGCAGTCGGATCCGCCCGCGGACAGGAACCGCTCGGCCTCGGCCTGGTCGCCCGTGAAGACGGCGGAGGACAGTCCCTGGGGAACGGCGTTGTGCAGCGCGATGGCGTCATCGAACGACTCGTACGTCATCACGTACAGGATGGGCGAGAAGGTCTCGTCGTGCACCACCGGCGTCTGCGCGGGCATGCGGACGATGGCGGGCTCGACGTAGTAGGCGTCGGGGAACTCCTCCGTCAGGAGCCGCGCCCCGCCGGTCAGGACGGCGCCCCCCTCCGCTGCGGCCCGGGTCAGGGCCCGCTCGTGGGCCGTGTAGCCGTCGCCGTTGATGAGGGGGCCGACGAGGGTCGACTCCAGCGAGGGATCGCCGATCCGCAGCGTCCGGTAGGCGCCGACGAGCCGGGCCAGGAACACGTCGGCGACGGACGCGTGGACGATGAGCCGACGGAGGGTCGTGCAGCGCTGGCCCGCGGTTCCGGCGGCGGCGAAGACGACGCCCCGCAGGGCGAGATCGAGGTCGGCCGACGGCGTGACGATGGCGCCGTTGTTGCCGCCGAGCTCGAGGAGTGCCCGGCCGAACCGCCCGGCGATCACGGGCGCGATCTCCCGGCCCATGCGGACCGAGCCGGTGGCCGATACCAGCGCCACGCGCGGGTCCTCCGCGAGCTGCCGGCCGCCGTCGCGGCCCGCCAGCACCAGGTGGTGCAGGCCCTCCGGCGCCCCCACGTCCGCCGCTGCGCGGGTGAGCAGTGCGTCGACCGCGAGGGCGCAGAGGCGGGTCGCCTCGGCCGGCTTCCAGATCACCGTGTCGCCGGCGACCAGGGCGAGCGCGGCGTTCCAGGCGAAGACCGCGACGGGGAAGTTGAAGGCGGAGATGATCGCCACGACCCCGAGCGGGTGCCAGGTCTCGGCGAGCCGGTGGCCCGGTCGCTCCGACGGCATCGTCCTGCCGTACAGCTGCCTCGACTGACCGACCGCCAGGTCGGCGATGTCGATCATCTCCTGCACCTCGCCGAGGGCCTCGGACCGGGTCTTGCCCACCTCGGCGGTGATCAGTGCGGCCAGGTCGCTCTTGTGCTCCCGCAGCAG
Source organism: uncultured Amnibacterium sp. (assembly GCF_964250715.1). Lineage (GTDB taxonomy): Bacteria > Actinomycetota > Actinomycetes > Actinomycetales > Microbacteriaceae > Amnibacterium. The sequence goes on along the minus strand of NZ_CAXUGX010000009.1, from coordinate 70,752 downwards.
CTCGCTCCAGCGCTTCACCAGGGCGCCCCGAACCGGCGCCGGCACCTCGCGCCAGGTCTGGAACGCGTCGACGGCCGCCTCGATCGCCGACGAGATGCGCTCCGTGTCGTGGCTGGTGGTGGTCAGCAGCGTCTGGCCGGTGATCGGGGAGCGGGTGGGCGTGTCGCCCTGCAGCCCGTCGGCGTCCACGCCGACGGCGCGCAGGGCCTCGAAGACCTCGGTCCGGATCCGCACCGTGGTGTCGGTGTCGGTGTCGGTCGATGTGGGTGTGGACGTGGATGCGGTGGGCATGGCGGCCTTTCTGCGGTCAGGAGGGACGGTCGGTGATCGTGCGGCCGAGCGTGCGCTCGGCGTCGTCGATCGATGCGGTCTGCTGGGCGGCGTACAGCGCGTTGGGTTCGTGAATGGCGCGTCCCATGGCCGTTCCGAGGCGCTCGATGTCGTAGACGGTGCCTCCCTGGTCGTCGTCCCGGAATCCGCTCTCGGTCAGGTTCGACTGGAAGATGCCGGCGGCCGACCTGGGCAGGAAGTCCTCGTAGACGATGGGTTCCGGTTCGAGGACACCGGCGGCGACCAGGTCACGGAGCGGAGCAGGAGCGGACCCGTCGGCCCGGGATCCGTCCGCGACCCGGTAGGTGAAGAAGCCGAGGCCGGTCAGGGCCAACGCCTGCTCCGTGCCGGGGAGGCGGTCCTTCCACACGTCCGTCGCCACCTCGACGCGGGTCGCGCCGGTCGACTCGCCGAGGAGGCGGTCCACCTCGGCGACCAGGTCGTCGTAGAGGTCCCTGCCCCGCACCGTCAACGCGATGCCCCGCTGCTCGACCTCGCCGAACCGCACGCGGAGCGACCCGGCCTCGATCCGGCCGTCGGAGTGGCGGAAGTTCCGTTCCTCCGCAAGCGCCTTGAACGAGGTCTGGCGCAGCAGCACGTCCGGTCCGTCCCAGTCCGGGGGTCCCTGGATCTCGTCGATCATGGCGATGCCGCGCTCGGTCATCCGCCGGTAGAGATCGTCGATGTCGAGCACCCGGGGTGTGAGGTGGTTGATGTGCGTCGACGTCACCCCGCCGATGTCCGCCGCGACGGCGGAGATGCGCTCGAGCGCGAAGTACCAGTCGTGGTCGACGGGCGCGTCCGACAGTTCGAACGACGCGGCGGCGAGGTCCAGCAGCCGGTCGGCGTCGGGACGGGACAACTGCCGCTCCGCGGCCGCCTTGTCCGCCAGGTACAGCAGCTCGTCGCCGAAGAGGGTACGCGACCCGATGACGTCGTCGAGGCGCTCCTGCAGGTCGCGGTCGAAGAAGCGCCGATCGTCGGTCGTCAGCATGGAGGTGAAGACGCGGAACGGGTTGGCGGCCAGCTCCTCCGCATCCGTGGGCCGGAACGCGGTCGACACGACCGGGACCGAGCTCGCGGACGCGTCGCGCAGGTCGTAGAAGCCGACCGGATGCATGCCGAACGCGGCGAACACCCGCCCCACCTGCGACAGCTCCTTCGCGGAACCGACGCGGATCGCACCGTGCCGCTCCGCGGTGACCCGCGCCACACTGCCCAGGCGCTCGGCGTCCTGGCCGTGACTTCGGACGAAGTCCTCGTTCACCTCGCGCGAGACGTCTACGAGCGCTGTGTAAGCCGGTACCTCGCGACCGTAGAGGGCCGCCAGGCGCAGCGCGAACCGCGCCCGCAGCTCCCACGGCTGCAGCGTGTCCTGCGATGTAGTGGTGCTCATCGATCCGCCGTCCTCTCTGTGCTCTAGATGATGTGCACTTCGTCGATGCGCGCCGCCGCGTTCGAGAACCGGTCCGCGCTGAACGGGGCCGGGTCGAGGAAGGACTCGACGCCGAGATAGAGGTCCCGCACCAGCTCGCCGACCGCGGGTCCCTGCAGGAAGCCGTGACCGGAGAAACCGGTCGCGTAGAAGAACCCGTCGACCGTGGCCGAGGAGCCGATCATCGCGTTGTGGTCGGGGGTGTTCTCGTAGAGGCCGGCCCAGCCGGCGGCGAGATCCCGCCGCGCCAACGACGGGGCGATCACCTCGGCGGCGCGGTCGAACGCCGGCACCCACCCGTGGCTGAACTCGCGGCCGAACCCCGGCTCCTCGTCCTCGTTCGAGATGCCGAGCAGCATGCCGTCGAAGTAGTTGTGGAAGTAGAGCGTCGTGGCGAGGTCCAGCGTGAACGGCACGGCTGGGAACCGATCGCGCCCACTGCCGGTCATGCCGATCTGACGCCGGACGGGCCGGATCGGCAGGTGGACCCCGGCCATCGCCCCCAGTCGCATCGACCACGCCCCCGCCGCGCAGACGACCGCGCCGGTGCGGACCGAGCCCCGCTGCGTGACGACGCCGCGCACGCCACCCCGGCCCGCGTCGATGTCCAGGACCTCGGCGTGCTCGACGATCGCCACGCCGAGTTCAGCGGCCGCCGCCCGGTACGCCGCCACGACGGCCGCCGGCTGCGCGAACCCGTCCCGCGGCGAGAACGATCCGGCGAGCAGCGACCGTGTCTGGAGCAGGGGATTCAACCGTCCGGCCTGCTCGGGGGAAACCATGCGGCTCGATCCGCCGAGGTCGTTCTGCACCTCGATGCTGCGCTGCACCTGCTGCACCTCGGCCTCGGTGCGGCAGAGGAACAGGTAGCCGACCTGCCGAAGTCCGATGTCGGTCTTGAACGTCTCGTCGAAGCGCTCGAAGGCCTCCAGACTGCGCTGTCCGAGGACGATGTTGCCCGGGTCGGAGAACGTCGCGCGAACGCCGCCCATCGGCTTGGCCGACGACCCCGAGCCCACCGTGTCGCGCTCCAGCAGGACGATGTCCCGCACGCCCGCCGCGGCCAGGTGGTAGGCGATGCTGACGCCCATGATGCCGCCGCCCAGGATCACGACCTCGGCTGCTCCGGGCAGCGCGGGGGCGGAGTCCGAGCGCGCAGCCACGCTGTCGCTTCTCGACATCGACATCCTCCAGGGGCATGTGCTGTCAGCTTGGGACCCGTGACCCTTCAGGTCTATCGATGGTTTGTGAACCGTTCCATTAGTATCGCTCTATGAAGTGGACCCTCGACCAGTTGCGGTCCTTCTCGACGGTCGCCGACCTCGGCACCATGACCGCCGCCGCCGAAGCCCTCGGCTTCACACCGGGTGCCGTCTCGCAGCAGATGTCCGCCCTCCAGGCAGGCCTGCCGCGCCCGATCTTCGTCCGCGACGGTCGCCGGGTCTCGCTGACGGACGCCGGACTCACGCTGCTCGTCCATGCCCGCCGTCTGCTCGACGAGGAGCGGCGAGCGGAGGCCGCGATCCTCGCCCCGGAGTCCGAGCAGGACGCGGTCGTCTCGGTCGGCGTCTTCGGGTCGGCGGCCGTCTCCGCGCTGCGCCCGGCGATCGAGCGCCTCCGGACCGTCGCGCCGCGTCTGGTCCTGCGGGCAGTGGAGGTGGACGTCGAGGTGATGTCAGAGGCGGCGGCCGGCGGCGAGGTCGACATCGCCCTGGGGGTCGACTACGACGACGCGCCGCAGCCGCCGTCGCGAGGGGTGGTGACCCGGGTGCTGCACCGCGAGCCGTTCCTGATGCTGCTGCCGCCGAATGCTGCCCCCCTGGTCGGCGTCGGAGCGGTACCGCACACGGTACAGCCCGACCCGGCACTGCTCGAATACGTGAACAAGACCGCCTGGGTGCTGCCGCCCGTGGACACCGACTACGGGCGGGCGGCGCGCATCGCCTGCGCGCGCGGGGGGATTGAACCTTCGATCCAGCACCTCGTCACTGACACCGCGGTCTCCATCGCGCTCGCCGAGGCCGGGGTCGGGATCACGCTGGCGACGCCGCTCATGCTCGCGCTCCGGCCGACGCGGAGCGCCGTCGCGCCTCTGCCCGCAGCCTCATTCCGCAGCATCGTCGCCGTCGCGCGCGCGGTCGCGCTCGAGCGGCCCAGTGTCGTGGCGGTCCGGGACGCCCTGGCTGCCGCGTTCACGCGCTGACCGCCGAGGGCGTCCCGGGCGGCGTCACCGCAGGAAGACCTTGCCCGGGTTGAGGATCCCGTGCGGATCCAGCGCGGACTTGATCGACCGCTGCAGGCGGTACTGCTCCTCGCCCAGCTCGGCGTGCAGCCACTGCCGCTTCAGCAGCCCGATCCCGTGCTCGCCGCTGATGGTCCCGCCGAGCGCGATCGCGCCGGTGATCAGGTCGTCGGCCGCTGCCCACGCATGCGCGGGCACGGCGCCGTCGGCATCGAGCTGGTCGATCGGCACGCGGATGTTGGCGTGCAGGTTGCCGTCACCGATGTGCGCGAGGACGGTGAGCACCACCGACCGCCGGGTCCGGATGTCCTCGATGAGGTCGATCATCTCGACGATGCGGCCACGAGGGACCGCGATGTCCTCGTTCAAAGTGATCTCGCGCCGATCGGGGGACTCCTCGGATGTCCACCGCCGGACCGCGAGCAGCTCCCGCGACCGCTCCGCATCGGTGGAGACCTCGATGTCGGCGCCCTCGGCGGCGAGCGCGGCGGCGACCAGCGCGGCCTCCGCCTCCGCCGCGAGGCCGTCGGTCTGGATCAGCAGCACCCCGGCACCCCTCGCCAGCAGGGCGGTCCCCCGCCAGGCGTCGATGCGTTCCAGGTGCACCCGGTCGACCAGCTCCAGCATCGCCGGCCGCACGTTCGTGCGGGTGACGGCCAGGCTCGCTCTCGCCGCCGCGGCCGTGGAGGGAAAGAAGGCCGCGATTGTGTGCACCGGGCCGAGCGGAATCGGCAGCAGCCGCACGGTGGCGCCGACCACGATGCCGAGCGTGCCCTCCGAGCCGATCATGAGGGCGGTCAGGTCGTATCCGCTGACGCCCTTGATCGACCGGTGCCCCGTGCGCACGAGGTCGCCGTTCGCCAGCACGACGTCGAGCGCCAGCACGGAGTCGCGGGTGACGCCGTACTTGACGCAGCACAGCCCGCCTGCGTTGGTGGCGATGTTGCCGCCGATCGTCGAGATGGCCGTGCTCGCCGGATCGGGCGCATACCGAAGGCCGAACTCCGCCGCTGCGGCCGAGACGGCGGCGGTGATCACGCCCGGTTCTACGACGCAGAGCTCGCTGTCCGGGTCGATCTCGACGATCCGGTCCAGGCGTTCGAGCGACAGCACGATCGACCCGGTCAGCGCCGCCGCCCCGCCGGCGTACCCCGTCCCGGCACCCCGGGGGACCACGGGCACGCCGAACCGGGAGGCGAGTCGGCAGACCGCCTGCACGTCGGCGACCGACGCCGCCAGGACCACCGCGAACCCGGTGACGGTCGAGACGTGACCCGATCGATCGTTGCGGTAGGGCTCGACACCGGCCTGCCCGGCGATCACCTCGCCGTCGAGCCCGCCCCGAAGCGCCGCCACCATCCGGTCGAGGGCCTCGAGTCGCGCGTCGTCGTCCGCCTCGGTACCCGTGCCCGGGCCGTTCTCCGCTGAACCCCGTGCCTCGATCCGTGTCACAGTAGGTCAGTGTGCTGGCTCGGCACGGTCGTCGTGCGCCGGGAGGCACAAGCGCCGGTCGCCCTAGCCCGCTGATCGCTTGACCTCGGGCGGACGACGCGGCGATCCCGAAGGCGTCCCCGTGATCAACCCGATGCAACTGCAAACGCTCGACTCGGTGTGCCGAACCGGATCGTTCGCGGAGACGGCTCGCGTGCTCGGCTACACCCCCTCCGCCATCTCGCAGCAGATCCAGGCCCTCGAGCGGACCCTCGGGGTGCAGCTCTTCGAGCGGGAGGCGCACCGGGCCCAGCCGAACCGGATCGCGCTCGCCATCGTCGAGGCGAGCCGTGGAGCGGTCGTCGAGCTGGCGAAGCTCGACGACGAGGTGCGACGACTGGTCGAGGGCCGGGGCGGCGCCTTCTCCATCGCGACGTTCGCCACGGCGAGTGTCGGGTTCGTCTCGGCGGGCCTCGCCGAGACGATCCGAGCCCGCCCCGGACTGTCCCTGTCGCTGATCGAGGGGGAGCCGGACGACACGGTGCCGCTCGTCGTCGACGGCACCGTCGACCTCGCAGTCGTGTACGAGTACGGGCTGGCGCCTCGCACCTGGCCGGCGACGATCGCGCTCGAGGAGCTGGCCGACGAACCGCTGCACCTGCTGGTGCCCACCGAGCGCACCCCGTGGGCCCCCGCGCTCGACCCCCTCACCACGGAGGACGCGGGAGAGGTCGTCCGCCGACTGCGCGACGCGCCCTGGATCTCGAGCGGCAGCTCCACCGGCGGGGCGGAGGCGCTCGAGCGGCTGTGCGCGAGCCAGGGCTTCGCGCCGCGTGTCGCGTTCCGCGCGAACAACTACGACGTGCTGCTGCACCTCGTCGGCAACGGCCTGGGCGTCGCGATCGCGCCCGACCTGGCGCTCCGCCCGCATGCGGGGATCCGAGTCCTGCGGCTGACGTCGGACCGCGCATTCCGTCGGATCCTTTTCGCGTCCCGCCGGGCACACGTCGACGGGGTGCGGGCGGAGGTGACCCGGACCCTGGCCCAGGCGTGGCAGCGTCGGCACACGGGCTGACTGCTCGCGGCCGTGCCGGACCGGTCCGCAGCCGTGCCGGGCTTGTGCCGGAAGCAGCGCGAGGGGAAGGCGTGCTGCGGCCAGCAGACCGGTCGCTCGGGCCTTTGACGGCCACGACCGGTCGCCGTCAGGCTCGGTCCATGGCCGCGACACGTGATGGGGACAACGATCCGCTGGGGATGGTCGACGACTGGGGTCCGGAGAAGGTCGTCTGCGTCAGCGATCGGCGGACGGGCATGCGCGGGGTCCTCGTCATCGACAACACCGCGCGTGGCATCGGCAAGGGCGGGACGCGGATGTCACCGACCATGGGCGTGGGGGAGATCGCGCGGCTGGCCAGGAACATGACCTGGAAGTGGGCCGCGGTGGACATGTTCTACGGCGGTGCGAAGGCCGGCATCGTCGCGGACCCGGCGGGCGCCGACAAGGAGGCGGTCCTCCGCGCGTTCGCTAGAGCGCTGCACAACGAGGTCCCCGCCGAGTACGTCTTCGGGCTCGACATGGGCCTCACGGAGCGGGACGCGGCGGTGATCGTGGACGAGCTCGGCCGGGCCGCGGCGGTGGGCACACCCGGTGTCCTCGGCGGCCTCGCCTACGACTCCCTCGGCATCACCGGGTACGGCGTCGCCGAAGCCGCCGGCGCGGCCGCCGCGTTCCTCGGGATGGACGTCGCGGCCGGCGCCCGCGTCGCGGTGCAGGGGTTCGGGGCTGTCGGCACGGCACTGGTGCGGCGCCTCGGCGAGATGGGCGCGGTGGTCGTCGCCGTCTCCACCGCAGAGGGTGCGCTGTCCGAGCCGGAGGGATTCGATGTGGAGGCGCTCCTGCAGGCTCGGGAGGCGCACGGCGACCAGCTCGTGCGCCACCTGCCCGGCCGGCGACTCCCGCTCGGCGAGGAGCTCACGGTGGACGCGGACATCCTCCTTCCAGCGGCGCGGCAGGACGTGATCGACGAAGCGCTCGCCGCACGCATCCGGGCACGCCTCGTCGTCGAGGGGGCGAACCTGCCGACCACGCCGGCCGCGCAGGACGTGCTGGCGGAACGGGGTGTGACCGTCGTACCGGACTTCATCGCGAACGCGGGGGGCGTGATCGCGGCCGGATTCGCGATGGACGCCCGCACCTCGGCGTTCCGCCCGCAGGTGGAGCCCGTGCTGCGGGCGGTGGCGGAGAAGATCCGCGTGAACACGGTCGACTGCCTGAGCGGCGCGCGCGCGAGCGGCCTGACGCCGCACCGCGTGGCGCGGAAGGTCGCGATGGACCGGGTCAGGGACGCCATGACCGCGCGGGGTCGGATCGGCGGGTGACTGCGGCTCAGGCGATCGCGAGGTGCAGGCCGGCGGCCCGCATCACGACTTCCGCGAACCCGTAGATGCAGTACAGGCCGAGCAGGACGCCGAAGGCGTGCTCGCGGATCGAGCCGGCGTGGCCGAGCAGGGGGAGCGAGAAGTAGCCGTTTCGCTTCCACAGGTGGTTCAGGATCGGCGTCCTGCGCCAGGTGCGAGGCGGCTTGACCTGGATCGGCCAGGTGGGCGCGGGAACGCCCTCCACGGTCAGCAGGTCCCCGGCGATGTGCGCGACGAAGCCCAGCCCGATCGCGATCGGGAACCAGATCGTCGAGTCCGGCGAGAAGATCAGCACCAGCAGGCCCGCGACCAGGCCGAGCAGCCACGCGGTCGCCCAGTTCGAGACGAAGTCGCGCGCCTTCACGGCGAAGCAGACCAGTGGCACGGTCGCGATCGCCGGACCGAGCGCCACGGTGCCGAGCAGCGGCACGGGCGTGAGGATCCGGCCGAGCGCGACGGCGGCGGCCGTGACGAGCGCGGCGGCGAGCAGGGTGTGCGCTCCGTGCCGATGGCCTCCCGACAGGCTGCCGATCTCTCCGGTCACCACTCCGCCGAGCAGCGGGACGGAGTGGGCGATGGTGGCGCTGTGATGATCGGCGTCGGGCAGCAGTGCGGCTCCGGCGCAGACGAGCGACCCCGACAGCGCGCCGGCAGGATCGAGCGGGTAGATGTCGGTGCCCAGCATGGGCAGCGCGGCGGTCGTCGCCAGCCACACCGCGGCGCCGCTGGTGGCGTGGTTGATGCCCATCACATCCGCATCGTCGCGCGGGGTCAGGCGGAGGCCCGCGGGGCGCGCCGCGCTGGACCGGGTCAGCGGGACGCGGGCGCGCTCGGCACCGGCGCGCTGCATCTACTCCGCTGATCCACTACCGCTCCGCTCGAACGCGGTGTCGAGCAGTCTCGCGAGGCGCTTCGCCATCTCCGGATCCTTCGTATATCGCGCGGCACGGGTCTTCGCCAGGTCATAGACCTCGCCGTCCGCCCGCTTGCCGATGACCCACACGACGCAGACGGAGCCGTCCTTCTCGACCCGGTAGATGATCCGGTGGGAGCGGTCGCCGACAACCAGCTTGCGCAGGCCGGTCAGGTCGGAGGCCGCATTGGCACCGAGCGGTGCGCCACGCTTCTCGGGCTCGGATTCGAGCTTCTTGAGCCCCTTCGCCACGATCTTCTGTGTCGCTCCGTCGAGTGCGCGCAAGTCGTCCCGTGCATCCTCGGTCAGCACCACCCGAGCCATGATCAGTCCTCGTTGTCCTCGCCGTCTCCGTCGTCCTCGTCGTCGAGTTCGATTCCGAGCTCGCCCAGCACATCGTCGAGGTCGTAGCGCTTGCCGCTGTCCGCAGCCATGCGGACGAGTGCGACGGCGAGCAGCCGCAGATCGTCTTCGAGCGAGTCGAGGTGGTCGAGTCTGCGGCCGGTCTGGATGTCGATGAGAACCGCCGTGGGCCTGCTGCCCTTCAGGATCACGATCGACTCGCCATCACTCGCGCGGTCGATGTACGGGCGGGGGTTTCGACTGAACTCCGTCGCCCCGACCAGACTGTCGAGGAGTTCCATGGCCATCGTGAGCTCCCTTCCACGCGTTGCTCGTACTCTTATACGGATTATTCTACTCACTTGAACCAGTCAACCGGCTCGGCTCGGGTCGTGGTCAGGCGGTGAGCAGGTCCGCTGTGCGGACCACTGTCGCGAACTCCTCGTGCAGGGCGATGCCGGTGGCGCGCGACTGCTCCGCGGCGGAGACGGTCACCCCGTCGGGGCCCTCCTTGTCCAGGGTGTGCATCGCGTCGAGCACGAAGGTGACGTCGTAGCCAAGGTCCGACCCCACCCGCGCCGTCGTCTCGCAGCACGCGTTCGTCTGGATCCCGCAGATCGCGATCGCCGTCAGGCCGCGGCTCTGCAGCCACCCGTGCAGGTCCGGATCCCCGTGGAACGCCGAGTGCACCCGCTTGTGCACGCGCAGGTCTGCGTCGCCGGTTACGACGTCCTTCAGCTCGTGCCCCGGATCGCCGGGCGCCAGGGGTGAGCCGGGTTCGTCGGAGTCGTGCTGCACGATGACGATCGGTTCGCCCCGGCGCCGCCACTCCGCCAGCAGCGCGGCCACGTTCGCCTCGCAGTCCGGATTGTCTCGGGGACCGAGCTGCTCGAATCCGCGCTGCACGTCGATCACGATGAGGGCGGCACCGGCGGCGAGGCGGCCGGTCGTGTCGGTACCGGTCACGTCGGGGTCGGTGATGCCGGTGTCGTTCATGCGAGCACCGGCTGGGCCAGCGCCTCGCGGACCGCGGCGACGAAGCCGTCCACGTCGGCCTCGGTGGTGTCGAATGCGCACATCCAGCGCACCTGTCGCCGGGCGCGGTCCCAGTCGTAGAACGGGTACCGCGTCCGCACCCGGTCGGCAGCCGCCGGATCCAGCTCGGCGAAGATCGAGTTCGCCTGCGTCGGCGTGCTGAAGGCGATGCCCGGCAGGTCTTCGACACCGGAGCGGAGCCGCGCGGCCATCGCGTTCGCATGGCGGGCGGCGCGCAGGCCGACGCCGTCCTCGAACAGCGCCAGCAGCTGCGCGCTCGCGAACCGCATCTTGCTGGAGAGCTGCATGCTCAGCTTGCGCAGGTAGGTCAGGCCGTCCACCCGGTCCGGATCGATCACGACGATCGCCTCCGCCCCGAGCAGGCCGTTCTTGGTCCCGCCCAGACTGAGCACGTCCACGCCCGCCTCCGTGGTGAATGCCGCGAACGGCATATTCAGCGCGGCGGCAGCGTTCCAGATGCGCGCACCGTCCATGTGCACGGCCATGCCGCGCTCGTGGGCGAAGTCGGCGACGGCGCGCACCTCGGCCGGCGTGTAGACGGTGCCGAGCTCCGAGCTCTGCGTGATGGATACCGCCAGGGGCTGCGCGCGGTGCTCGTCGCCGTAGCCCCACGCCTCCGTCTCGATCGCCTCGGGCGTCAGCTTGCCGTTCTGGTGCGGGACGACCAGCAGCTTCAGCCCGCTGACCCGCTCCGGTGCGCCGCCCTCGTCGGTGTGGATGTGCGCCGACCCGGTGGCGATCACCGCACCCCACCGCGGTAGCAGCCCTGTCAGTGCGACGACGTTCGCGCCGGTGCCGTTGAACACCGGGAAGACCTCGGCGTGCGGACCGAACTCGGCCCGCACCGTTTCACCGAGCCGCGCGGTGTACACGTCCTCCCCGTAGGAGATCTGGTGCCCGCCGTTCGCGTCGGCGATGGCGGCGAGCACCTCGGGCAGGGCGCCGGCGTAGTTGTCGGAGGCGAAGGTCCGGCTGTCGGGATCGTGCAGTCTCACCGCCCCAGTCTCCCAGCACCCGGCAGGCTGCTCGGGGCCAGGTCACCCGTCCTGCATGATCGATGTCGGACAGGAGGCCGCATGATCGAAGTCCAGGGGCTCACCAAGGCGTTCACGTCGCGCGGTGGCAAGCAGAAGACCGAGGTCGTCGCCGTCGACGGGGTCGACCTGACCGTGGACGAGGGCGAGATCGTCGGCTTCCTCGGCCCGAACGGCGCCGGCAAGACCACGACGCTGCGCATGCTGACCACGCTGTTGAAGCCGACCTCCGGCACGGCCGTGGTCGCCGGCCACGACGTCGCGAAGGACCCGGTCGCCGTCCGCCGTGCGATCGGGTACGTCTCGCAGAGCGGATCGACCGGGCCCGAGGCCCGAGCCGGTGAAGAGGTCGTCGATCACGGGATGCTCTACGGCGTCTCCCGCGACGTCGCGACGACGAGGGCGAAGGAGCTGTTCGCGCAGCTCGAGCTGGACGGGTTATGGGAGCGCAAGCCGCGCGCGATGAGCGGCGGCCAGCGCCGGCGGCTCGACATCGCGATGGGCCTCGTCCACGACCCGCGACTGGTGTTCCTCGACGAGCCCACGACCGGCCTCGATCCCCAGGCCCGCGCGAACCTCTGGGAGCACATCTCGGCCCTCCGCACCGACCGCGGAGCGACGATCTTCCTGACGACGCACTACCTCGACGAGGCCGACGCCCTGTGCGATCGCATCCTGGTCATCGACCGGGGTCGGATCGTCGCCTCCGACACTCCCGATGCGCTCAAGTCGCAGATCTCCGGCGACCTCGTCGAGTTGACCGTGACCGCGCCCGACCAGGTCGCAGCTGCCATGGTCGCGCTGACGGACGCGGACCCGGACGACGCGCCCAGGGTCGACGACCTGCACGTCTCGGCGCGGGTGCGCGACGTCGGCGCCCGGCTGCCGCGGCTGGTTCGAGCGCTGGACGACGCCGGAGTGGTGCTCGCCGCCATCGAGGTGCGACGGCCGACGCTCGACGACGTGTTCCTCACCGTGACCGGCCGATCCCTTCGAGAGGACGCCTGATGACCTTCTTCCGAGAGATGTTCATCGTCTTCCGTCGCCAGTTGCGCATCGCGCTGCGCAATCCCGCATGGGTGATCATCGGTCTGGTGCAGCCGATCCTGTACCTGTCCCTGTTCGGGCCGCTGCTGGAGCCCCTGGCCAGAACGTTCGGTTCGGACAACGCCTACACCCTGTTCGTACCCGGGCTGCTGGTGCAGTTGGGCCTGTTCGGTGCGCTGTTCACCGGGTTCGGGCTCGTGGCGGAGTGGCGGGCCGGGGTGATCGAGGCCGAGCGGGTGACACCCGCCTCGCGGACGGCCCTGCTGTTCGGCCGCGTCCTGCTGAACGCGGTCCAACTGCTGGTGCAGTCGATCGTGCTGGTGCTGCTCGGCTTCGCCTTCGGTCTGCGTGCCGCGGTGGGCGGCATCCTGTTCGGGGTCGTTCTCACCGTGCTGCTCGGCGCCGCCTGCGCGTGCGTCTCGAATGCGATCGGTCTGATCACGAAGAGCGAGGACGTGCTGGCACCGCTGCTGAACAGCATCGCGCTGCCGGTGCTGCTGCTCTCGGGCATCCTGCTGCCGATGACGCGGGCGCCGGAGTGGCTGATGACGCTGTCGAACATCGTGCCCTTCAAGCACGTGGTCGACGGCATCCGCGCGGTCTTCACCGGCACCTTCGATTCGACCGTCTGGTGGGGCGCCTTCTGGGCGGTCGCGGTTTTCGCACTCGCCGGCTGGTGGGGCACCACGGTCTTCCGCCGCGAGAACGCCTGAGACGCCTGCCCGCCGATGCTGACGATCGTCAGGTGATGGCGGTGATGCCCAAGGTCGAGTCGATCGTCGGGCGTAGCTTCTTCGCCAGCGCCTCGTAGAACATCGACAGCGGGAACTCGTCGTCCAGCACCGCGTCGGTGAACCCCTTCGGGGCGCCGGCGAGTACCTCGTCGGGCAGTCCGCGCGCCCAGCGGGAGGCGGGGTGAGGGGTGAGCGTCGCCCGGATCAACTCGTAGGCGGCGAGCCAGTGCGCGGTCTTCGGCCGGTCGATGGACGCCCAATACAGCTCGTCGATCGCGTCCGAGAGGGCCACGACCGTGTCCGGCAGCGCGTCCCAGTCGAGCGCGAGCCGGGTGTCGGTCCAGTGCAGCACGCCGCGCCGGTGCAGCCAGGCGAACAGCAGTTGGCCGCCCAGCCCGTCGTAGTTGCGCACCCGCGTGCCGGTCAGCGGGAAGCGGAAGATGCGGTCGAACAGGATCGTGTACTGCGCCAGCCGCGCATGGTCCCGGGTGACCGGATCGACGGCGCCGTCGCGCGCCAGCTCGACCGCGGCGCGGAACGCGGTCAGGTCGCAGCGCAGCTCCTCGAGCGAGTACAGGAAGTACGGCATGCGCTGCTTGATCATGAACGGGTCGAACGGCAGGTCTCCGCGCATGTGCGTGCGGTCGTGGATCAGGTCCCACAGCACGAACGTGCGCTCCGCGAGGGCCTGGTCGTCCAGCAGGCGCCGCGCATCCGCCGGCAGCTCCAGCTTGGTGATGGCGGTCGCCGCTGCCACCACGCGGCGGAAGCGCACCGCCTCGCGATCGGCGAAGATCGCGCCCCAGGTGAACGGGATCAGTTCCTTCATCGCGATCGTCTCGGGGAACAGCACCGCGGAATTCGTGTCGTAGCCGTCCGTGAAGTCGACGAAGCGGACGGGCACGAACAGGCCGTTGGTGTAGCGGTCACGCTCCAGCTCGTCGATGAACTCGGGCCACAGCACGTCGACGAGCAGCGCTTCCAGCAGCCGGTCGGGGCTGCCGTTCTGGGTGGTCATGGGGAAGACGACCAGGTGGCGCAGACCGTCGACGCGGTCTCGCTGCGGGTGGAAGGCACCGAGGGAGGAGCGGAAGTCCGGCACACCGAAGCCGGAGGCGGCCCAGGCGGCGAGGTCGTCGTCGAGCGCGGCGAGGTAGCCGGCATCGTGGGGGAACGCGGGTGCGAGCGCACCGACCCCGTCTCGCACCTGCCCGATCAGGTCGCGGGCGGCCGCCCGATCTGCGTCGGGCGCGAGAGCGCCGTCGCGCTGCTGCAGCCGCTGGAAGGCGGTGACCGCGTCCTTCAAAGCCAGCCAGTCCAGCTGCGCTGCATCGATCGACACCTGCTCCAGCATGGTCATGCGGCTCCTCCTCCAACACGGAAGAAACGACGATATCGGGCGCCTAGCGACCCGTTCCTACAACGGTGGTGCGCGTCATTGCTCATCGTGCACGAATGGTGCGTCGAGAGTCAGGCCTGGAAGCCGGGAACGCCGGAGGAGGTCAGCATGTAGCCGGCGGCCAAGACTGCAACGATCACCGCGAATCCGACGACCGGTACCCAGAAGGCCAGCCGTCGACGGACCAGGCGGACGACCGCGATGAGGATCGCGAGAGCCGCAACGACGAGTGGTCCGATCGCGCCGGTCAGCACGCCGGAGGTGACGGCCGCGTCGTTGCAGCGTCCGACGGTCCCGCAGGAGTCGGTCAGGAAGACCAGGAAGACCCCGACCAGGGCGGCGACGACCGCCACCGCGACCATCGCGACGAGCAGCACGATCGTCAACGCCAGGTCCCAGGTGCGGCGCACCCTGGCCGGTCGCCGCCCGTCGAGGGTCGTCACGCGCCGACGGTACCGCGTCGCCCGCCGGCGTCGCGGGCCGCCCGACGGAGAAGGATGGTGGCGTGGGCGGGGTGCTGGAAGGGTTCGCGATCATCGGCGTGGTGATCGCGGTCGGTTACGCGCTCGGCCGAAGCGACTTGATCGGCGAAGGTGCCGGGAGGGTGATGAACCGCCTGGTGTTCTTCGTCGCGACGCCCGCCCTGCTGTTCACGGTGCTCGCGACCGCGGATACGCGGGTGCTCTTCTCGCCCCTGCTGGTCGTCTCGGCCCTGGCCGCGATCGTGTCCGCTGCGGTCGCCGTTCTGATCGGCCGCTTCGTCTGGCGGCGGAACACGGCGACCCTCGCCATCAGCGGCTTCGCGGCGGGCTATGTGAATGCGAATAACATCGGGCTGCCGGTGGCGGTGTACGTGCTCGGCAACGCCGCCTACTCCGCCCCGATCATCTTGCTGCAGCTGGTGCTGTTCGCGCCGGTCGGCCTCGTCGTGCTGCAAGCCAGCACGCAGCCCGGCTCGTCGCTCGGTCGCACCGTGCTGGTGTCGCTGCGCACGCCCCTGCTGGTCGCCGTGCTGCTCGGTCTGCTGGTCGCCGTGGTGCACCTGCATATCCCGGCACCGGTCCTCGCGCCGCTGCGCATCCTGGGCGGAGCGTCGGTGCCGCTGATGCTGCTGGCGTTCGGCATGTCGCTGCACGGCAGCCGCGTGCTGGCGCCCGGCAGCGGGCGGCGGGACGTGCTGGTGGCCACGGCCTGCAAGCTGCTGGTAATGCCGGTCGCGGCATACGTGATCGGCGCGTTCCTGTTGCGCCTCGACGCCGTGCAGCTGCATGTCGCGGTCGTGCTGGCCGCCTTGCCGACCGCGCAGAACGTGCTCAACTACGCCAGCCAGTACGACACCGGCGTGGTGCTGGCCCGCGACACCGGCTTGCTGACGACCCTCGGCGCGCTGCCGGTGCTGTTGGTCGTCTCTGTCCTGCTCGTCCCGTCCTAACGCGGACCGCGCCCGGCGAGACTTGCCTCAGCCGGCGGGGGCGTTCAATTCGGCACGCACGTGGTCCACGATCGCGTCCGCCGCTGCCTCCACCTGGGCCAGCGTCGCCTCGAAGTCCTTCTCGTCCCCGTACCAGGGGTCCCGCACGTCCAGCCGTGCCTCCGCCTGATCCGCCGATCCGCCGGCGGCCTGCGCTGCCGGGTCGAACGAGCGGTACATGCGGATGCGGGACGCCGCACGGTCGTCCGACGCCAGAGCGCGCAGCACCTGGGCGTGCCGCGCGGTCATCGCCAGGATCAGGTCGCGCTCGCCGATCTCGCTCCGCCGCACCTGTCGGGCGCGGTGGGCGGGGACGGGGTAGCCGGCGCCGCGCAGCACGGCCGCCGCCCGCGGGTCGATGGGGTTGCCCGACTCCTCGCCCGAGACGCCGGTGGAGTCCACCTGCACGGAGTCGCCGAGTCCCGCCGACTCGAAGCGGTCGCGCAGCACCGCTTCGGCGATGGGGGAGCGGCAGATGTTGCCGGTGCAGACGGTCATGACGCGATACACCGGTGGGCGCACGGCCACGGTCAGAAGATCATCGGCCGGTCGTCGTCGAGCGGCGAGTCCGTGTCGATCTCGACCACCACCGGCACGTGGTCGCTCGGGGCCTCGCCCTTGCGTTCGGCACGCACGATCTCGGCTCCGGTCACCAGGTCGACGAACGCGGGCGAGCCGAGCACGAAGTCGATGCGCATGCCCTCGTTGCGGGGGAACCGCAGCTGCTTGTAGTCCCAGTAGGTGTACCCGGTGGGGACGAGGGGCCGAACGACGTCCGCCAGGCCGAGCGACTCGAACGCCGCGAAGGCGGCGCGTTCCGGTGCGGACACGTGGGTCGCGCCCTCGAACACCGCCGGGTCCCACACGTCGGCATCGAGGGGTGCGATGTTCCAGTCACCCATCAGGGCGAGCGGAGTGGTGGAATCGGCCGCGAGCGTCGAGCGCGTGTCGTCCGCCAGCCGGGCGAGCCACTCCAACTTGTACGGGTAGTGCGGATTGTCCAACTCCCGGCCGTTCGGCACGTAGAGGCTCCACAGGCGGACCCCGCCGCACGTGACCGCCATGGCCCGGGCCTCCAGCGGCAGACTGCCGTCCGGTAACGGCTTGCCGAAGCCGGGCATACCCGGAAAGTCGCGGGCGACCGCGTCGAAGCCGATGCGGCTGGCGAAGGCCACCCCGTTCCACTGGTTGTACCCGTGCGTCTCGACCTCGTATCCGGCCGCCGCGAAGGCCTCGTGGGGGAACTGGTCGTCGCGGCACTTGATCTCCTGCATGCCGAGCACGTCGATGTCCGCCCGCTGCAGCCAGTCGGTGACCCGGGCCGCTCTGGCCCGGATGGAGTTCACGTTCCAGGTCGCGACACGCATATGCCAACGCTAGACGGCCGGTTCCCGAGGTTCTCGATAGGTGTCGATGGCGCGGCGTCGAGTAGCGGGGCCCGGTCGTCCCGGGTTAGAAGGGCGGGTCGTCGGGGAGCGGGGCGGGTGCGCGTGTCTTGACGGTGAGGTCTGGTCGGGTGATCCGGTTGCCGCCCCATTTGTCGTGCCAGCGGATGGTCCCGTCGGGGAGGGTCTGGACGTCGAAGTACCCCTCGTCTTTCATCTGGTGACTCTTCCGACAGAGGATCTGCAGGTTGTCGTGTCGGGTCCGTCCGTCGTGTTCGACCCGGATCACGTGGTCGATGTCTGCCCGGTGGGCGGGCAGTCCGCAGTCGTCGCCGACGCAGGAGGGGCTGCGCAGGTGGAGAAGTTTCTTCAACCCGGCCGGGATGTACCGGTCATGCGAATCGATACCGAGGATGGAGTCGTCGATGGGGTCGACTTCGACGCGGGTCCAGCTGCGGGTGTGTGCGATGAGCTGTCGGGTGGTCTCCGCATCGATCGCGCCCATCCCCGCCAGGTCTGCGGGTGCGTTCCCGGCACCGGTCGCGGTGTCCGCCGGCACGACGAGGAGGACCGTCGCCTGCACCGCCTTCCGGTGGGGTGCCTTCAGGGTCCCGATGCGTTCCATCGGATAGGCGGGGTCGGTCGTCTCGGGTGCGGGGACGGCGATGCCGTGGAGGACGACGTCGGTGGCGACGTCGGCCATGAGTTGTCCGAGGGTGCGGCATTCCCCGTCCCGCCCGTGCAGGTCGACGGCCGCCTGTCGGATCCCGTCGTACATGGCTGCGATATCGATGGCGGTGGAGTGCACTTCCAGGACGGCCATCCCGTCGCTGTCGGGTCGGGCGCTGACCCACCGTCGGGTCGCTGCCTGTTCGTGGCGTTGAATCGCCCCGTCCGGGTCGAGCCGGTCCCGCAGGAGCCCGAGCTGCTTCTCGACGGTGGTCGGCTTCACCGTCTGGACGAGGTCGGCGGCTTTGGCATCGAACTCGGCGAGTGCTTCCGCCTTCAGTCCGGTGGTCTGGCGGGCGGCGGCTCGGATGGCTTCTTCGGAGGCGAGTCCTTCGAGGAACACCGCCCAGGTGGTGGGGAGCTTCTCCCGCACGGTCCGGCCGTCGTCGATGCGATGTTCGACCGCATGCCGGGAGACGCGGAGCACGTTCGCCTGGTGGAGGCAGAACGCCCGCACGGCGGCATCGTCCGGCCGCAGTGCTCGCCCGGTCTCGGCTTGCTCCTCCAGCAGCATCGCGTCGAACCCGGCCAGCATCACCTGCAGACGGACCGCCTCGGCCATGTTGGCTACCCGATCCGCCTGCTCCAGCGCCGAGGTGAACAGAGCCTCGCGGGCATCCAGGTCCGTACCGTTCGGCCGCACCGGAGTGGAGTCGCCCGGTCCGCCGCCCGACCCGTCGTCGGCAGGCTCATCCGACGACGGTACCCGCTCCATGTTCTACACTCTATCACAGGAAGAGCCCAAGCAATAGAAGTCATGTTCTATACAACGACGACTCGTTGGCTGTCACAGGTCATACGGTCGCGCACCACGAACTCCGCGGAACGAGCCGGCTGGGCGTGTCCACGACGGCGGAGCGTGGATGCGGCACGCTGACGCGTGTGGTGAGCATGCGGGCGCGGGGCGTCGAGGCCTTCCTGCGGGCAACGGGCGCCCAGCGTCGCTGGCGCTCGCCGGAGGCGCTGCAGCGGGCGATCGACCGTCGGCCGGCCGAGTCCTCGCCCGCGCCGAAGCGGCTGCGCGGGGTGCGTACCCGGGCCGAACACCGGCAGGGTTGGCCGGTGTGGGTGCTCGAGCCGCAGGACCGGCACTCCGTGGGCTCGCTCGTGTGGCTGCATGGCGGTGGGTACGTGTTCGACCTCGCTGCCCAGCACTGGACGTTCCTGGCCGACCTCGCCGTGCGCTCCGGGCGGCGCGTGCTGGTTCCGCGCTATCCGCTCGCACCGGAGGGTCGGGCGGAGCAGACCGTCCCCACCGCCGCCGATCTGGTCGCCGAACTACTCGACGCGGAGCCGAGCGCCGAGCTGCCGGAGCACGGTCCCCTGGCGCTCGGCGGCGACTCGGCCGGTGGCGGGATGGCGCTCGCCGTGGCGCAGGAGCTGCGGCTGCGCGGCCACGGGGGCATCCCTTTGGTGCTGTCGTCGCCCTGGGTCGATGCGACGCTGTCCGATCCCGCGGTACCCGCTGCGGCCGCACTGGACCCGTGGCTCGCCCCGCCCGGCCTGCGCGCTGCGGGCTCCGCCTACGCTGGATCGCTCGGCCCGAACGACCGGCGGGCCAGCCCCATCCACGGCCCGTTGATCGGACTCGGACCCGTTCTGATCCTGACCGGCACCCGCGACGTGCTGAACCCCGACGCACGTCGGCTGGCTGCGGCGCTGCAGGCGGCCGGCGGCCAAGTCGAGCTGCTGGAGCGAACGGGGCTGCTGCACAACTTTCCGCTGATGCCCATTCCCGAGGCCGCGCCCGCCCGGGACGCGATCACGGCGTTCCTGACGCGCGAGGGGGCTTCCTGAGCGGCGGAGCGGTCGGGAGCGGTCGCGTTCGTAGCATTGGGGCGTGCCCGACACCCGCGACCAGCTGATCGCCGCTATCGCCGACTCGGCGGTCTTCCACGGCGACTTCACGCTGACCTCCGGCCGCAAGGCCTCCTATTACGTGGACCTGCGCCGGGTCAGCCTGGATCATCGGGTCGCTCCCCTGATCGGCCAGGTGATGCTCGACCTGATCGCGGACGTGCCGGATGTCGCCGCGGTCGGCGGCCTGACGATGGGCGCCGATCCGATCGCCGCCGCGATCCTGCACCAGGGCGCCGCGCGTGGCGTCGCGGTGGACGCGTTCGTCGTCCGCAAGCAGCCGAAGGACCACGGTCGCGGCCGGCAGGTGGAGGGTCCGGATCTGGACGGCAAGCGCGTGATCGTGGTGGAGGACACCTCGACCACCGGCGGGTCGCCGCTGGCCGCCATCGCGGCGCTCGAAACGGTGGGGGCGGTCATCGCGGGCGTCGCCGTGGTCGTCGACCGCGACACGGGTGCCCGCCAGGCGATCGAGGCCGCCGGCTACGAGTACCGCGCGGCGATCGGCCTGGCCGACCTCGGGCTGGCGTGACACAGGCGCGACCTCGGGGTGCCGCCGAGCGGCGCCTGATCGTCGCGTCCCTCGCCGTGATCGCGGTCTCTGTGCTGCTCGCGGCGTTCTTCGTGGGGAGCCGCTTGGCGGCTCGGGCGGCGGACCCTGCCGCCGTCCCTGCCGTTGTCCGCACGAGCGCGCCGGCGACGGTCGCCCCTCCGCCGAGCGCTTCGCCGTCGACTCCGGCTCCGACATCATCCGTCGGGCCGATCGCGGCCGGCGTACACCCCTGGCAGGCATTGCTCGGCGGCGAGTGCCTCGACCCCTACGAGTCGCCGTGGCAGGCCACCTATACGGTGGTCGCATGCTCCGGCAGGCATGCAGGGCAGCTGACCCGCCGCGTCGAGTTGGAAGGCGTCGAGTACCCGGGGTCGGCGGCCTTGATCGCGACGCTCTCGCTGTCGTGCAGCGGCGTCGACGCCGTGACCCTGTCGAGTGCCGCCCGCTACAGCGACCTGCAGACCGCCTTCAGCTATCCGACGGAAGACCAGTGGCGGTCGGGCGACACGACCGGCTACTGCTTCGCCTCACGCGCGAAGGGTGCGCCGATGACGGGCAGCGTCGCGCCCAGGTGACCCTTCCTGCTCGCCGCCACATCGGACGCTCGCGTCCGCGTGGTCAGAGTTCGGTCTCGCGCGGCTCCCGCTCCAGCAGGTCGGCGACGGATTCCAGTATCTCGTCGGGCCGGACGGGTAGCGGTCGATCTCGGCCCGGTCGCTGATGCCCGTCATGACGAGGATGGTGTGCAGTCCGGCTTCGATCCCAGCCACGATGTCCGTGTCCATGCGGTCGCCGATCATCGCCGTGCTCTCGCTGTGCGCGCCGATGCGGTTGAGCGCTGAGCGGAACATCATCGGGTTCGGCTTGCCGACCACATAGGGCGTCGCACCGGTCGCCCGCGTGATCAGCGCCGTCACCGCGCCGGTGGCCGGCAGCGGTCCCTCCGGGCTCGGACCCGTCGCGTCCGGGTTCGTCGCGATGAAGCGCGAGCCGGCGGCGATGAACCGGATCGCCTTCGTGATCGCCTCGAAGGAGTAGTTGCGCGTCTCGCCGACGACGACGTAGTCGGGCGCCGTGTCGGTCATGATGAAGCCCGCCTCGTGCAGCGCGGTGGTCAGGCCTGCCTCACCGATCACGAACGCGGAGCCGCCCGGGATCTGCGAGTGCAAGAAGTCGGCGGTGGCGAGGGCGGAGGTCCAGAGGAACTCCTCCGGCACGTCCAGCCCGCTCGCCCGCAGCCGCGCCGCCAGGTCGCGCGGCGTGAAGATCGAGTTGTTGGTGAGCACCAGGAACGGGTCGCCGGCGTCCGTCCACTGCCGGATCAGCTCGGCCGCACCCGGGACCGCGCGATTCTCGTGCACCAGCACGCCGTCCATGTCGGTCAGCCAGGCATCCACATCCGCTCGCGACTTGGCCATCGTGTCTCCCCTCACTCCCTGACGGCATGCGAGGCAAGGCTAGGGCGACTGCTACCAATGGGTCGTGCCCTTCTTCGTATTCGACCTGCCCGTCGCGGTCGGCGTCGTCGCCGAGGCGATCGCGATCGTGCTGGCACTCGTCGTCGCACCGCACGGCCGGCGGCCGTCGTCGGCACTCGCCTGGATCGTGCTGATCATCACCGTGCCGGCGCTCGGCATCATCTTGTTCGGCCTGATCGGCAGCGCCAAGCTGCCCGCGGCGCGGCAGGAGCGGCAGCGAGAGATGAACCGGCTTATCTCGCACGCGGCGCACGAGATCGCCCCGGTGATCGCGCGCTACGACTCGCCCGGCTGGCTGTCGTCGATCGCGCACCTGAACGAGCAGGTGGGCGCCCTGCCGCTGGTCGAGGGGCGGGAGGCCCGCCTGCTGTCGACGTTCGACGACCAGTTGCGCGCGCTGATCGCCGCCGCGGACGGCGCGCGAACGACGCTGCACGTCGAGTTCTACATCCTGGCGCTCGACGACACCACGGCGCCGTTCTTCGCAGCGCTCGAGGACGCCCGCGCCCGCGGCGTGCAGGTGCGGGTGCTGCTGGATCACCTCGGTTCGGCCGGCTACCCGGGATACCGCCGCGCCCGGAAGGAGCTCGACCGGCTGGGCGTGGAGTGGCACCTGATGCTGCCCATCCAGCCATTCCGCGGCCGGTATACGCGGCCCGACCTGCGGAACCACCGCAAGCTGCTGGTCGCAGACGGCGACCTGGCGATCGTCGGGTCGATGAACGTCATCGATCCCTCCTACGAGCGGCGGAAGAACCGGCGGCGCGGGCTGCGGTGGCGCGACCTGATGGTGCAGGTGCGGGGCACGGTCGTGGCCGAGGTGCAGGTGCTCTTCATCACCGACTGGTACAGCGAGACCGACGAGCTGCTCGATCTCGCGGAGCCCCTCCCGCCGAACGGGGGCGGCGACCTGCTCTGTCAGATCGCGCCGAGCGGTCCCGCGTTCCCCGCCGAGAACAACCTGGCGCTCTTCAATTCGCTGATCTACGCCGCGGAGCGACGCCTCAGCATCACGAGTCCGTACTTCGTGCCGGACGAGTCGCTGCTGGGCGCGCTGCTCACGGCCGCTCGCCGCGGCGTGGCGGTGGAGCTGTTCGTCGGCGCGATCGGCGATCAGCTGTTCGTCTTCCACGCGCAGCACTCCTACTACCAGGACCTGCTGGATGCCGGAGTGCGCATATACCTTTATCCGGCGCCGAACATCCTGCACGCCAAGCACCTGACGGTCGACGACCTGGTCGGGGTGATCGGCTCCTCGAACATGGACATCCGCTCATTCCAGCTGGACCTGGAGCTGTCGCTGATGGTCTGCAGCCGCGCGTTCACCGACGACCTGCGGCGCATCGAGGACGGCTACCGCGCGGTGTCGACCGAGCTGACGGAGGCGGAGTGGTCCGCTCGCTCCCGCCTGCACCGCATCGGCGACGACCTGGCCCGCCTCACCTCCGCCGTGCAGTGAGCAGTGAGCAGTGAGCCCTGCGCCGCGCGGATGCCGGGAGGGGAGGCCGTGTGGTGAGACGCCGCTCAGCCCGCGGCGCCCGAGACCGTCGTGCGGATGCCCTCGCAGAGCGAGCCGGTCGGGCAGGTGAAGCGCAGCAGGTCCTTCGTGCGGTCCTTGCCGTGGACGATCAGGTGCACGGTCGCCTTCGACTGCGTGTTGGCGTGGCCGTAATACGACTTGGGGTACTCCACCGTGAAGTAGGGGCCGGAGTAGACCGGGTCGACGATTGTGTAGGTGGCGGTGCCCTGGTCGGAGTCGATCCGCATGTCCGCCTCCTTGTTGCCCAGCAGCACCGGGCGGGTGATCACGACGGTGCCGCTGACCCGCTCGAAGTTGAGGCCCGCGCGGCGGTTGTCGGTGGCGATCACATCGGTGACCGTCGCGTTGTGCACCGTCCAGAACGAGGCGCCCATGCTGCCGGTGTTGTCGTGGAAGTAGCTGTCCTCCACCGTGATGTCGCTCGACCCGTTCGCGCCCAGGCCGACGGACCCGATACCGGCGCCGTCCACCTCCACCCGTGCGTAGGTGGCGTGGGTGGAGCGGTAGTCGTTGATGCCGAAGGTCTCGCCCGGCGGCCGGGAGTTGTGCCCTGGGATCGCCTGCACACGCACATCGCTGACGCATGGGCTGACCGCGCGGTCCAGGCGCAGCCCGTTGTAGAGGTGGCCCTGGTCGCTGCCGCGCAGCGTGAATCCCGACAGGCGGGCGTGGGCCGCGGTCACCTTGAGCAGCGACAGCTGGTTCGTCGCCGGATAGGTCGTGGGCACGGACGCCGCGCGGGTGGAGGAGTGCGGCGCCATCTGGAACGTGGTCGCCGACACTCCGGATCCCTGCAGGCCGTGGATCGCCGGGTCGATCGCGGCGCCGTTCTTCGCGGACGAGCTGCCGGTGAAGTCGTGGAACGTGAAGGTGCCGGGCCCGAAGGTGACGATGCTGCCCGCGGGCGCGGCATTGGCGGTGTGGCCGACGGTGGAGTGGGCGGCGAGCCGCTCGAAGGGGACGAGGCCGGATCCGGTGGGCCGGGGAGCGGTCGACGGGTGCCAGTACGTCGGCAGGGCGGTCGTGCCGGTGGAGGCGGTCGCGGCGTGCCCAGCGGAGATGCCGACGACCTCGGCGCACGAGGCTGCTGCGGTCGGCGAGGGTGATACCGGAGGCGTGTGCGCAGCAGAGACCTTCGGCGTGGCCGGTGCCGCGGTGCACCCGGCGAGCACCAGCACGCCGAGGACGGGCGCGAGTGCCCGAAGCCGACGCGGCGCGCTGGCGCTCCGAAGCGAAGTCACTGCCCAGGCCTGCCTTTCAACGTGCGGGCGCCCGGCTGCGGCGCCCGCACAGGCTACGCCGTCGTCGCCCGCACGCGTGCGGCCCTGGCCGCCCCTCCCGCTGCCTGCGTGGCGAGGAATTCAGGAGAAATCGAGAACAAGGCGTCCTGGGCGGCTCGGATCGCCTGCAGATCTCGGGATCACCTGAATTCTTCGGACTCCCGAGCAGCGCTCAGACCGCTTCGACGCCGGGCAGCCGGCCGCGGATCACCTCGACCGCGGCGGCGCTCTCGTCCATCAGCACGAATCGACGCCCCAACGCCCTCGCCGCGGCTCCGGTGGTCCCACTGCCGGCGAAGGGGTCGAGCACCCAGTCGCCCGGCTCGGTGGAGGCGCCGATGATGCGCCGCAGCACCCCCACGGGTTTCTGGGTCGGGTAGCCGGTCTTCTCGTTCCCCGTCGGCGACACGATCGTGTGCCACCACACGTCGGTGGGCAGCTTGCCTCGCTCCGCCTTCTCCGCCGTCACCAGCCCCGGCGCCATGTACGGCTCGCGATCGACCGCCTGCGCGTCGAAGTGGTAGCGGCGCCGGTCCTTGACGTAGACGAGGATCGTGTCGTGCTTCGCCGGCCAGCGATGCTGCGCCCGGGCGCCGTAGTCGTAGGCCCAGATGATCTCGTTCAGAAAGTTCTCGCGACCGAACAGGCCGTCCAGCAGCACCTTGGCGTAGTGCGCCTCGCGATAGTCCAGGTGCAGGTAGAGCGTGCCGCGCTCGTCGAGCAGCCGATGCGCCTGGATGAGCCGGGGCTCCAGGAACGCCCAATAGTCCGTGAAGCGGTCGTCGAACGTGGCCGCCTGCAGCCGCAGCGTCTCGTAGCGGGTGCCGGCGAAGCCCGTGCGGTCGCCGTCGGCGCTGCGCACCACCTGCATCCGCTGGCGCTCCTGCACCCGGCCGGTGTTGAACGGCGGATCCAGGTACACCAGTCGGAACGCGGCGTCCGGCAGCCGGGGGAGCAGGTCGAGGTTGTCGCCCTGCGCGACGAGGTCGGGCCCGGTCGGCGACCAGTCGAGGGGCACGTGGGTCACGCTACCCAAGTGCACTTCGCGGCCGGGCGCACATGTCGACCGCGCGGATCAGACAGAATCTCCCGTCGTGACCAACAGCAGCGCGGACGTGGAGCTGGACCCCTCCGTCTGCTATCGGCACCCCGACCGGCAGAGCTGGGTGCTGTGCCAGCGCTGCGGCCGCACGGTCTGCCCGGAGTGCCAGATCCTGGCCCCCGTGGGTGTGCACTGCCCCGACTGCGTTCGCGAGACCGCCGGCGGCGTGCAGTGGCGTCCGGCCGGCCCGACGAAGCCGCCGCGCCGGGGACGGACCCGCAGCGCCGGCCGGGTGCGCGTGCTGCTCGACACGGATTCCGGCGGGCCGGTCGCGACCCGCGTGATCCTGGCGGCGGCCGTCGTGCTGTGGCTGGCCGGCTTCTTCACCGGCAATCTGCCGTTCGCCGTGCTCGCCGCCATCCCCGGTACCGAGCTGCAGATCTGGCGGTTCGTCACCGCGCCGTTCGCCAGCTTCTCGTCGCTGACCTTCGGCGGGGTGTTCTCGTTCCTGCTGTCGGCGGTGTTCTTCTTCCTGAGCGGCCCCACCCTGGAGCGGATGCTCGGCAGGCGCCGATTCATGGGCGTCTTTGTGGTGTCGTCCGTGGTCGGCACCGCCTGCATGCTGCTGACCGGCGGAGTGGGTGCCGGGCTGACCGCACCGCTGTTCGGGCTGTTCGGGGCGCTGCTGGTGCTCGTCTGGTCCGATCAGCGGACCCGGACGCAGATCCTGATCCTGATCGGGATCAACCTGCTGCTCAGTATCGTCACGGGCGGAGGGGCGTCGCTACCGGAGCTGATCGGCGGCATGATCGCCGGTGCGGGCACCATTTATCTGTTCCGGACGGCCGGCGACCGGCCCTGGAAGCCGCGCACGCCGGCGGTGATCGTCGTTGCATCGGCGGCGGGGTTCGTCGTGCTGGCGATCCTGCGGGCGCTCGCCTTCAGCTGACCGGCGAGCCCGGTTCCTCCCGCGGTAGTTCTGGCACTCGCGCGGTGGGTCCGCCTCCCGCGCGAGCGCACACCTACCGCGCGACGCCGTCTCGGCGCGCTCGCTACGGTTGGCCGGTGCCGGAGGGGATGTCGAGCGCCGATCGGCCGGGCGCCGAGCCCCGGACATCCGGGGTCGGGCCGTGGCCCGGAGGCCGCGACGCGTGGCCGGACCACGAGCGATACGACTCCGAGCTGCTCGAGCTGGGCGACACCCGCAACGTGGTCGACCGGTACCGCTACTGGACGATGGATGCGATCGTGGCCGACCTGGACACCCGGCGCCATCCCTTCTCGGTCGCGATCGAGAACTGGCAGCACGACATGAACATCGGCTCGATCGTGCGCACCGCCAACGCGTTCGCAGCCCGGACGGTGCACGTGATCGGGCGGCGGCACTGGAACCGTCGCGGCGCGATGGTGACCGACCGCTACCAGCACGTGCTGCATCACGACACGATCCAGGACTTCGCGCGATGGGCGGCCGCCGAGGGGCTGCCCATCGTCGCCGTGGACAACCTGCCGGGAGCCATACCGATCACGGCATACGACCTGCCCGAACGGTGCGTGCTGCTCTTCGGGCAGGAGGGACCGGGGCTGACCGACGAGGCGGTCGCCGCTGCGGGAGCGCTGGTGGCGATCGACCAGTACGGATCGACCCGGTCGATCAACGCCTCCGCGGCGGCCGCGATCGTGATGCACGAGTGGGTGCGCCGGTGGGCTGATCCACCGGCCTGATCTGCGCTCGCAGCCGCTCGCACGGGCAGCACGACAGCAGGACAGGGTCCCGACAGCAGGTTCCCTGTCGACGGTGGTCCTGCTGTCGGGACCTGGTCCTGCCGTCGTGCTCGGGTGTGCGGCGTCGGGTGGAGATGGAGGGTGCAGGAGGGGGAGGCGCAGGGTGAGGGCGTTGTCTGCGGCTCGGACGCAGACTGGCGGAGTGCATGTCGGGATCGATCTTGCGTGGGGGCCGCGTGGGCGCACCGGTCTGACGATCGTGGACGCCGACGGGCGCTATGTCGACTCGGCCGCGGTGCGCACGGACGGCGAGATCGACGGCTGGCTTGCGGATCGTGCTCTGGTCACGGTCGCAATCGATGCGCCGCTGATCGTCTGCAATCCCATCGGGATGCGGGAGGCGGAGCGAGCACTGTCGAAGGACTACGCCACCTTTCATGCGGGCACGCATCCGACCAACCTCGGTACCCGGCACATGAATCCGCCGCGGGGCGGTCGCCTCGCCGCCCGACACGGCTGGTCCCTGAATCCCTGGCCGCCCGCCACCGCCGAGCAGACGGTCGCCATCGAGGTCTACCCTCACGCGGCGATGGTCGGCCTCTTCGGCCTGCCGCGGATCGTGCGCTACAAGCGCAAGCGCCATCGCACCCCCGCCGATCGCCGCAGCGGGTTCGAGCAGGTGCTCGAGTTGTTCGAGGGGATCGAGACGCTGCAACTGCCGCGGCAGGACCGCTGGCGGCAGATCCGGTCGCTGGTGGCCGCCACGACGTCGCACGCCGACCTCGGGCAGCTCGAGGACGAGATCGACGCGATCCTCTGCGCGCACCTCGCCTGGTTGTGGCACACGCACCGCGACCGCTTGCGGGTCTACGGCGACTGGGAGTGGGGCGCGATCATCGCGCCGCCGCCTCCGCTGCGGCCTCCTCCACGCTCCGGAATCTGAGCCCCGGCCCGCACCGTCAGCAGGACCAGGTCCCGACAGCAGGTCCCCTGTCGACGGGTGGCCTGCTGAAGAGACCCTGTCCTGCTGTCGGACTCATGCCATCCGGGGGGGAGCGAGGGTCGAGAAAGCGCGGAGCGAGGGCGGCGGAGGGTCAGCGCGCTGGCGGGCGGTTGGCGCGCAGCACCTCCAGGCGGGCGCGGTACTCGACCTCTTCGATGTCGCCCTGTGCGAAGCGCTCGGCCAGGGTCGCCTCCGCGGAACGCCCGGGCGCCCACGGCGGGCCGTCGGCGCCGAAGCGGCGGCGGGCGCGACGGCCGAAGAACAGGACCAGGCCGACGATGACGACGAGCCAGATGAGCGGGATGAGGAAGAAGAACGGTCCGGGGCCGTAGCCGCCGGCCCAGGGACCGACCGCAGGTGCGGCCAGGGGAGCGAGTGCGGTGAACATGATGTGCCTTTCCAGTGGTGTTCGCGGCCCGTGTCGGACCGTGCTGCCACTCTCGCCGCCGCCGGGGCGCAGCGCGTCCGCCGCAGGGACGCACCCCGTCTGCACCGCCGGGTGTACGCGAGGTGCCGGCACTACCGCGACCACGGGGCCCGATGCGTACCGCGCCCAACCCGCCGCGACTGCGTCCCAGCCGCCCCTATCCCTGCCAGCCGGGCGTGACGAGCCCCGCCTCGTACGCGACGACCACCAGCTGCACCCGATCGCGGGCGCCCAGCTTGCCCATCACCCGCGAGACATGCGTCTTGGCCGTCAGGGGGCTGAGGAACAGCTGCCGCGCGATCTCCTCGTTCGTGAGTCCTCGGCCCACCAGGGTCAGCACCTCGCGCTCGCGATCGGTCAGCACCTCCAGCCGCTCGTCGTCCCGCGGCGCACGCAGGGCGCCCGCGACCCGCTCCAGCAGCCGACGGGTGGCTCCGGGACTCAGCAGCGCGTCGCCCGCCGCAGCGACCCGTACCGCACGGATCAGCTCCGCCGGCTCGGTGTCCTTCACGAGGAACCCGCTGGCCCCGGAGCGCACCGCCTCCGCCACGTACTCGTCCAGCTCGAAGGTGGTGACCACCACCACGTGGCAGCCCTCCAGGCCCGGTGTCGCCACGATCTGCCGGGTCGCCCACAGACCGTCCCCGTCGGGCATGCGGATGTCCATCAGCAGCACATCCGGCCGGTGCTCGCGCGCCAGGGCCACCGCCTCGCGCCCGGTGCGCGCCTCGCCCACCACCTGGATGTCCGCCTCCGGCTCGAGCAGCGCACGGAATCCGCCGCGGATGAGCGCCTGGTCGTCCGCCAGACCGACGGTGATCACGGCAGATCCTCCGGTGCCGGTGCCGGTGCCGGAGCGGGTGCTGCGCCGGGTGCCGGCTCAGGAGCCGGGTCAGGTGCCGCGCCGCCGGGGATGCGGGCGACCACCGCGATGCCGTCGGGGTGGGCGGTGACCTGCAGGGACCCGCCGAGCAGCTGCGCGCGCTCCCGCATCCCGAGGATCCCGTTGCCGGCCACCGGCGCGGACCGGGTGGGGGCGGAGGAGGTCGCGGTACCGCGGTCGCGCACCGTGACGACCGCGTCGCCGCCGAGCCACGCCAATTCCACGTCGACCGACGCTCCGGGGGCGTGCCGCCGCGCGTTCGTCAGCGACTCCTGCACGATGCGGTACAGCGCCAGCTGCACCTGCGCGGGCGGCCGGGGCTGCAGTTCGTCGCGCAGCCGAACCTCGGTGCCGGTCGCCGCTTCGTCGCGCACCAGCAGGCCGACCGCATCCAGGTCGGCGGTGGGCCGGTGCGGTACGTCGTCGTCGCCGCGCAGCACCCCGAGCACCGACCGCACCTCGGCCAGCGCGTCGCGGCTGGTGGCCCGGATCGTCTCCAGCGCCTGCGTCGCGGCCTCCGGTCGCGCAGCGGCCAGGTGCAGGCCGACGCCCGCCTGCACGGTGATGGAGGAGAGGGAGTGGGCGAGCACGTCGTGCAGCTCGCGGGCGATCCGCACCCGTTCCTGCTCCGCTGCGATCCGGCGCCGATCCACCTCCGCCGTCTCCCGGTCCCGGGCGCGCAGCAGCCGCACCCGCATGCCCTCACCGAAGACGGTCGCGACCACCAGCAGCAGCGCCGTGCCGAGCGAGCGCACCGCCAGCAGCGGATTGCTCGACAGCGCGAACTCGGCCACGGGCAGCAGCAGCGCGGCAGCCACCGAGGCGAGCGCCCACACCCGCGCACCGCGAACCATCGCCGACACGATGGCCAGCGCGAACGGCAGCAGGGCGGTCGGCGGGAACGGCACCAGCAGCACGCCGGTCAGCGAGACCACACCGACGACGACGACCCGCGGCCCCGGGTGACGGCGCAGCACGACGAAGGCCACCGCGGACGCGACCGCGCAGCCCGCATACCCGGCCCCGAGCCCCGGCTGCCCGTGCGTCGCCACCTGCTGTCCGTGCAGCGTCACCGCCGCAGCGACACCCAGCTGCAGCAGCGTCGCGACGCCCAGCGGCAGGATCACACGTCGACGGTGCCCGCCGTCGATGCGAGTCCACTCGCCGTGCGCGGGCGGCCACGTCCGGTCCCGCGCGATCGTGTCCACCTTCGAACGCTAGCGACGGGGACGCACACCCGCGTCCTCCGCGGGGAGTAGACCCTCCGCCGCCTGGCAGACGACCCGGGGGCTGGCCGCGGCGATGCCCATGCGCCTACGGTCACCGCATGGCGCTGACCCGAATCGCGAACCTGCCGACCGGACTTCCCCGCCTGGGCGAACCGCGGGTGCTGCTGGCGGAGGCGCTCGGCACGTTCTGGCTCGTCTTCATCGGCTGCGGCTCGGCGGTGATCGCCTCCAACGTGCGGGCCGGCGACGGCGCCCAGGTGGGGATCGGGCTGCTCGGCGTGGCCCTCGCCTTCGGCCTCGCGGTGACGACGATGGCCTACGCCGTCGGTGGCGTCTCGGGCGGTCATTTCAATCCGGCGGTCACCGTCGGACTCGCGGTCGCCGGACGGTTCGAGTGGCGGCGCGTACCCGGCTACATCGTCACGCAGCTGGTGGCGGCCACCGCCGCCGGCATCGTGCTCTTCGCAGTGAGCGCCGACCGGCCGGGTTTCGACGCGACCGCCTCGGGGTTCGCGACCAACGGCTTCGGCGATCGGTCGCCCGACCACTACAGCCTGCTCGCCGCGCTGGTGGCCGAGATCGTGCTGACTGCCGTGTTCGTCGGAGTCATCGCTGCGGTCACCGGGGGAGCGGCCCCGCAGGCGGTCGCGCCGCTCGCCATCGGCCTGACCCTGACCCTGACCAACCTGGTGGCGATCCCGATCGACAACGCCTCGATCAACCCCGCCCGATCGCTCGGCGTGGCCTGGTTCGCCGGCAGCGGGGCGCTCAGCCAGCTGTGGCTCTTCCTGATCGCCCCCACGGTCGGCGGTGCGGTCGCCGGCCTGGTCGTCCGGTCGCTCGGCCAGGGCGGGAACGACGGCGACCTTCCGGAGAGCGCCGACTCCGCCACACGTGCTGACTCCGGGACACGACCGGCGACGGCGCCCGCGCACGACACCGTTCCGCTGCCGATGGACGGCGTGTCCGACGAGACGACGCCACTGCCCCCGGCGAGCCCGGGCCCGCGCGACTGAGGCCCGTTTCGCATCGCTCCGCCTGACCGGACGCATCGAGCAGTGAACCCAGAAGGGCACGGAAGGGGCGGCATGCGATTCGACGCGGTGCTGAGTGAGTCGCAGGCGCAGGTCCCGGAGCAGGCCGCCGCCTTCGAGGGCCAGGGCTACGGAGGGCTGGCGGCGACCGAGCTCACCCACGACCCGTTCGTCACCGCCCTGCTCGCGCTGCGAGCGACGACTCGCGTGCAGGTGGGCACGCAGATCGCGGTCGCCTTCGCGCGCAGCCCGATGACCGTCGCCGTCACCGCTCGCGACCTGGCCGATCTCTCCGGGGGCCGCTTCGTGCTGGGTCTCGGCACGCAGATCGAGGCGCACGTGACGCGCCGATTCTCGATGCCGTGGTCGCCGCCGGCCGCTCGGATGCGCGAGTTCGTCGCGGCGCTGCGCGCGATCTGGGCGTCCTGGGAGACCGGCGACCGGCTGGCCTTCCGCGGCGAGCACTACCGCCACACCCTGATGACGCCGGCCTTCTCGCCAGGGCCCGCGCCGTCCGGGCCGCCGCCCGTGCACCTTGCCGCCGTCGGGCCGCTGCTGGCGCAGACCGCCGGTGCCGTCGCCGACGGCGTCATCGCCCACGTCTTCTCCACCCGCCGGTTCCTGCAGCAGTCGCTGCTGCCCGCCGTGACGCGCGGACTGGAGGAGGCGGAGCGCGACCGAAGCGCGTTCACGGTCACCGTCCCCGTCTTCGTGATCAGTGGAGCGACGCCGGAGCTGCGTGCAGCGGCCGACCGGCGGGTGCGCGAGCGCATCGCGTTCTACGGCAGCACGCCGGCCTACCGGGGCGTGCTCGAGGCGGAGGGCCGCGCCGACACGGCCGACGCGCTGCACACCCTCTCCGTCTCCCGCGACTCCGATCGCTGGATCGCCATGGGGAGGCTGATCGACGACGACCTGGTGCAGGCGTTCGCGATCGTCGAGGACGATCCGCTCGCCGTGCCGGGGCGCATCCGACAGCGGTACGGCGACCTGGCCGACCGCGTGGTGGTCGAACCGCCCGAGGGCGCCGACCCGGTCGCGTGGAGTGCGGCGATCGCCGCAGCCGGCGCCTGACGCCACCACGTCCGCCCTGCGGATACGCGGGGCCCGCCGACTCCTCCTCGCTCGAGGTGCCAGGCTGGACCCGATGACCGACGTGCTCGAAGACACCCGGCTGGAGCAGCGGCTCGAGCTCGGTGCTCCCTGGGCGCTGATCGTCTGGGACGACCCCGTCAACCTGATGACGTACGTCAGCTGGGTGTTCCGCTCCTACTTCGGCTTCGAGCGCGAGAAGGCCGAGCGCCTGATGCTGCAGGTGCACACCGAGGGTCGCGCGCAGGTCGCCTCCGGTACCCGCGAGGAGATCGAGCGGCACGTGGAGGCGATGCACGGCTACGGCCTGTGGGCGACGCTCGAGAAGGTGGAGCTGTGATGTCCCCCGGCGAGTTCCGGCAGCGCAACGGCGGTATCGAGCGACGCTTCACGGGCGCCGAGCGCCGCATGATCGGCCGGCTGGCCGACGGCGTGGTGACCGCGCTCGCCGACGATCCCGACAGCGCCGTGACCCGGCGCCTGCTGCCGAACGCGTATCCGGACGATGCGGAGGCGTCGAAGGAGTTCGCCGACGCCGTGCGCGACCGGCTGGCCGAGGCGAAGACCGAGGGCGCGCAGCGGCTGACCGACGACCTGCAGGCTGCCCCGAACGGGCTGCTGCACCTGGACGAGCAGGGCGCCGTGGTCTGGCTGAAGGCGCTCGGTGACCTGCGCCTGGCGCTCGCGGAGCGGATCGGCCTGGACGAGGTCATGCGCGACGTGCGCACGCCCCAGGGCCTGATCTACGCCTGGCTCACCTGGCTGCAGGGCAGCCTGGTCGAGGCCCTCGACCCCGACTGACCGTCCGTGCCGCGGGCGGCCGCACGCCGATTCACGCGGAGGTCAGGATTGGGATCCGCCACCGGTCGTTCACGCGGTCGCGGTCAGAAGGCCGTGTAGCCGCCGTCGGCGACCAGGACCGATCCGGTCACGAACGACGATGCATCACTCGCCAGGAAGACGACCGCCGGGGCCAGCTCGTCCACCTCGCCGGCCCGCTGCATGGGCGCGTCCTCGATCCACTGCCGATGGAATCGCGGGTCGTCGACCGGCGCCATGTCGGTGCGCATGTAGCCGGGGGCCAGCGCGTTCACCCGCACGCCGAACGGCGCCCACTCCGCGGCCAGACTGCGCGTCAGATGGTGCACCGCGGCCTTGGAGGCGTTGTAGGCCGGCTGCCACTGCGGACGATTCACGATGATCCCGGACATCGAGCCGATGTTCACCATCACGCCGCTGCCCGCCTGCACGAAGTGCGCGCCGATCACCTGCGAGCAGGTCCACACCGCATCCAGGTTCAGGCTCATCACGGTGCGCCAGTCCTCCGGGGTCACCGCCAGGGAGTCGGCGTGCACGGAGGTGCCGGCGTTGTTCACCAGCACGTCCACGCGCCCGAACGCGTCCAACGTCTCCTTCAGCAGCCGCTCCACGTCGGCGCGGACGGTGACGTCGGCCCGCACGAAGGTCGCTCGACCTCCCTCCGCCTGCAGCTCGGCGACGACCGAGTGCCCGGCCTGCTCGTCACGGCCGACGACCGCGATCGCCGCGCCGGCCGCCGAAAGCGCCCGGGCGAAGCCCTCCCCGAGGCCCCGGGTGGCTCCGGTGACGATCGCGACGCGGCCGGTCAGGTCGAAGCGGGCGGCCAGACGCTCGGATGCGGTCTGAGATGCGGATGTGGACATGGGGCGGCTCCTTCGCTGCGGTCGGCACGTGGCCGGAGGAACCAGCTTGCCCCAATCGACCGGGACGCTCCCCAACTACGGAGTTCCTCCCCAACTACGGAGGAATCTCGCGACACGCCGCGTTCGACTCCGAATTCTCCGTAGTTGTGCAGGTGGATCCGTAGTTGGGCCGGCGGGCGGGCGGTTCCGGAGCCGGGGCGTGGCTTCGCCCGATCGAACATCGGCGTCGAATACCTC
This sequence comes from uncultured Amnibacterium sp., assembly GCF_964250715.1. GTDB lineage: Bacteria > Actinomycetota > Actinomycetes > Actinomycetales > Microbacteriaceae > Amnibacterium. The sequence continues at coordinate 35,724 of NZ_CAXUGX010000009.1, read as the reverse complement.
CCGACCCGTCAGGTGCCGATCAGGCTCGGTTGCAGGTCGCGCAGGGTACGCCGGCGCGTCATCCGCGCCGCGATCGCGGTCGTGAGCGCCAGCGCCACCAGCAGCCAGACGCTGAGCACGCCGCCGTCGCGCCAGGCGAGCGCCGCGTCGCCGCCGTACATCGCCTGCCGCAGGCCGTCGACGGCGTACGACATCGGCAGCGCCTGGTGCAGGGCGGCCAGCGGACCCGGCAGGGTCTGCCACGGGAACGTGCCACCGGCGACGACCAGTTGCACGAGCATCAGCACCAGTCCGAGGAACTGCCCCGTACTGCCGAGGGCCGCGTTCAGCAGCAGCAGGATCGCCGAGAAGGCGAAAGCGGTCAACACCATCATCCCGAGCATGCCCACCGGGTTCGCCACCACGAAGCCCAGCGGCCCGGTCAGGATCAGATAGAGCACCGCGACCTGCACGGCCGCCAGCAGCGCGGGCAGCAGCCAGCCTGCCAGCGCGACGCGCACGGGCCGATGCACAGCCGTCAGCGCGCGCCGGGAGAGCGGTCGGATGATCAGGAACAGCGAGTACGACCCGATCCAGAGCGCCAGGCTGAGGAAGAAGGGAGCCAGCCCGGCGCCGTAGGTGCCGGCACTCGTCACCTTCGTGGTCGAGACGGCGGCCGGGTCGCCGATCGCTGCGGACTGCGCGGTCCGTTGCGAGGCGGTCGTCGCCGGGATCTTGGTGACGCCGTCGGTCAGCCCGTCGTGCAGTCGAGCCGCGCCGCTCGCGACCGACCGGGTCCCCGTGGCCAGGTCGGCTGCGCCGCTCGCTGCGGAGACTGCTCCGGCGCTGAGCGTCGCGGTACCGGTGCGCAGCGAATCGAGTCCCGACGCGAGCGAGCTGGCGCCGGAGTCGAGGGTCCGCGTCCCGTCGCGCAGGTCCGCGGCCCCCGCGGCGACCTTCGCGCTGCCCGTCGCGAGCGTCCCTGCCCCTGTTCGCGCCTCGTGCACACCGCGGGCGAGCCTGGTTGCGCCGGCGGCTAGGCGATCGGTGCCGGACGCGACCGACCTGGACCCGGATGCGACGGAGGCGGCACCGCTCGCCAGGGTCGCCGCACTGCCGGCCGCGCTGTGCACGGCCGCGGCGCCGGGCTGCAGCACCGACAGCGCGTCGATGATCTGCGCGTCGGTCAGTCCGTCGGCCGCTAGGCGCTGTCGCAGCGCCGCCGCGGTCGGAGCGGAGCCGGCGTCGATCCTCGCCAACCCCGCCGCCAGGTCGCCGCTGGCGGAGCCCACCCGCTCCGCGCCGGTCGCGGCGGTGTCGGCTCCGGTGGCCAGCGACTTCGTGGCCGAGGGCAGGTCGCCCGCAGCGTCGTCCAGCGTGCGCAGCCCGGAGCGCAGGGCCGCCGCGCCGGAGGCCGTCGTCGAGGCGCCGGTCGCCAACGTCGCAGCGCCGGACGCCGCCGAGTCCGCGCCTGCGTTCAGCCGATCCGCCCCCGCTGCGGCGAAGGCGGCACCCGACGCGGCGCTCGCCGCCCCGCCCCGCAGCCGGGTCGCTCCGGCCGCCAGCTGCATCGCACCGCCCGCGGCCTTCGTCGCTCCGTCGGCCAGCGTCCCGGCGCTGTCGGCGGCGTCCGTCAGGTTCCCGCGAACGGTCGAGAGGCCGACCAGGAACTGCTTCGCGGCCGCCGACCCCACCTGCTGGGCGACGCTCGCCCGAATCGCGGTCGCGGCCTGGCCGGCGATCGTGGAGGAGAGGTAGCTGTTCGCATCGTTGGTGGCCAGTTCCACGTGCGCCCGGGTCGGGCGGTCGGTGCCGGCGGAGGTCAAGTCGCGCGAGAAGCTGCCGGGCAGGGTCACCACGAAGTCGACCCGGCCGTCGCGGATCCGCTCCGCCGCCTGCGCCGAGGTCATCCGCTGCCAGTCGAAGCGCGAGGACTTCACCAGGGAGTCGGCGACCGTGCTGCCGTAGTTCGTGCGCGTGCCGTCTCGGGTGACGCCGATGTCGGACACGACGAGCCCGGCGGGCACGTGCGTCAGGTTGGCGTAGGGGTCGCGGTTGCCCCACAGGTACAGGCCGCCGTACAGCAGCGGCACGAGCATGAGCGCGACGAACGCGATGACACCGAGGCGGGTCGCGGTCAGGCGGCGCAGCTCGGAGCGGATCAGGGTGAGCACGGTCATGAGGTGGGTCCAGGTCGGCCGGTCAGCACCGGCAGTGCGAATCGGGTGGCGGCCTCGACCGCGTGCCCGGCGATGACCAGCACGGGCGTGCCGGCCGCGGTGAATTCGGCGGCCAGCGCCAGCCAGTCCGCGGTCGGCCCGCCGTGCCGCTCCGGAGAGGTCAGCACGAGCGCGCGCACACCGGGGCGCCGCGCGGCGAGCGTGAGCAGCAGGCGGAGTCGGTCCGCTGCGGGCAGGTCGGCGATCGGGCGGTGCAACCAGCGTCGCAGACCCAGCTCCGCGAGCACCCGCTCCGCGTCGGCGCGACCGCCGTGGCGTTCGGCGAAGACCAGCTCCTCGCGGACCACGGTTGCGACGGGGAGGGCGGCGGCGGGCTCGGCCACCATCGGCGTGTCGACCAGGGCGACGGCCCGGCGCAGCACGGCCGCATCGTCGCTGCCGTCGAGCAGTACCGAGCCGCGCTCCGGCGCGAGCCGGCCGCCCGCGATCAGGGAGGCGAACAGGGGTCCGCGCTCGCCGCCCACCGCGACCACTGCCGGGCCCTCGTCCGTGAGCACGCCGCTGACCGGCGGCAGGGTCGGGGTGGCGGCGGGGCCCAGGGCGACCGAGACCAGCTCCAGCCTCACTCCGCCGCCTCCAGGCCGAGTACCGCCGCGTTCGCCTGCAGTACGGCGCCTGCCTCGCGCCACGACAGCCCCATCGCTCCGAGGCCCGCCAGGATCACGAGCCGGCGGCCCGTCCGGCTGTCGAGGGGCGTGCGGGCGGCCTCCTCCAGCACCGTGAACGCCGCGGCGGCGATCAGGCGGGCCACGAAGTCGGAGGGCAGGTCGGTCCGGGCGCTGCCGGCGGTAGCGGCTCGGGCCACGGTCCGCTCCAGGCGCTGGTGCATGGCGTCGAGCGAAGGGCGGATGCGGCTGCGGAACGGCTCGTGCAGGGCGACCTGCGTCATCGCGTGCGTGTGCTCCACCTCGTCCCAGGCGACCCGGCCCAGCAGCGCGGTCTCGACGACGGGGTCGGGATCGGCGACGCGGTCCAGGGCCGCGGCGATGCGGGCCGCGCCGCGCTCGGTGAGGGCGACGATCAACTCGTCCCGGCTGGCGAAGTGGCTGTAGACGGAGCGGCGGCTGAGACCCGCCGCGTGGGCGATGGCATCCAGCGGCGCGGCCGGATCGCGGTTCAGCAGCAGTCTGGCGGCATCGAGCAGCGCCTCGCGGTTGTGCGCGGCGTCGCTGCGGGGCGCGCGCGTTCGGCTGGTCGCAGTCACAGAACCGACGATACCACCGAAGCTGCACACGTCTGTGCAAGTTACGCGGTCGACTGCGGAGCGCCCGGATAGGCTGTGCGAGGGCGATCGAGAGGACCGCTATGCCGGGAATCGTGCTGGTCGGCGCGCAGTGGGGCGACGAGGGCAAGGGCAAGGCCACCGACCTGCTCTCCGGTCGCGTCGACTACGTCGTCAAGTTCAACGGCGGCAACAACGCCGGGCACACCGTCGTGATCGGCGACAAGAAGTACGCGCTGCACCTGCTGCCGTCGGGCATCCTGAGCCCGGGCGTCGTCCCAGTGATCGCGAACGGGGCGGTCATCGACATCGAGGTGCTGTTCAGCGAGCTGGAGGCGCTCTCCGCCCGCGGCATCGACGTCTCCCGCCTGCGAGTCAGCGCCAACGCCCACATCATCACGCCCTACCACCGCACCATCGACCGGGTGGGCGAGCGGTTCCTCGGCAAGCGACAGATCGGCACGACCGGTCGCGGCATCGGCCCCACCTACGCGGACAAGATCAACCGGGTCGGCATCCGGGTGCAGGACCTGTTCGACGAGGGCATCCTGCGGCAGAAGGTGGAGGGGGCGCTCGAGCAGAAGAACCACTTGCTGGTCAAGGTCTACAACCGCCGCTCGATCAGCGTCGACGAGGTCGTCGACGAGCTGCTCACCTTCGCCGACCGCCTGCAGCCCATGGTCACCGACGCCTCCCTCGAACTGAACCGCGCCCTGGACCAGGGACGCACCGTGCTGTTCGAGGGCGGCCAGGCGACGATGCTCGACGTGGACCACGGCACCTACCCGTTCGTCACCTCGTCGAACGCGACGAGCGGCGGCGCGGCCACGGGCTCCGGAGTCGCCCCCACCCGGTTCGACCGCATCATCGCCGTGGTGAAGGCGTACACGACCCGCGTGGGCGCCGGGCCCTTTCCCACCGAGCAGTCGAACGCCTCCGGCGAATACCTGCGCTCCAAGGGGTTCGAGTTCGGCACCACCACGGGGCGGCCCCGGCGAACCGGCTGGTACGACGCGCCCATCGCCCGGTACGCGCAACGAATCAACGGCGTCACCGACTTCGTGCTGACCAAGCTCGACGTGCTGACCGGCTTGGAGCGCATCCCGGTCTGCGTCGCCTATGACGTGGACGGCGTGCGCAGCGACGAGGTGCCGGTGTCGCAGTCCGACTTCCACCATGCGCAGCCGATCTACCGGGAGTTCCCGGGGTGGGATGAGGACATCTCGGGTGCCCGCTCCTTCGCCGACCTGCCCATGTCCGCACAGGAATACGTGCTGGCGCTGGAGGCGATGAGCGGCGCCCCGATCTCGGTGATCGGCGTCGGCCCGGCTCGGGACGCCGTGGTGGTGCGCCGCGACCTGCTCGGGTGACCCGCAAGCACGTCGGCGGGCGCGAGCACGTCAGCAGGACGATGTCCCGACAGCAGGTCGTGGGTCGACCAGCAGCCTGCTGACCGCACCCTGTCCTGCTGTTGTGCTCGGTGTTCGGGAGGCGGGCGGCGGGCTTGGGTGACAGCGGGCGTCGGCGGGCGGACGGCGACGGCGGGGTCGTAGGGTCGGGGGATGACCGACGTGGCCCGCACCCCGGAGGGCGCCGAGGTGCTCGGCGAGCTGACCTCGCTGCGGGACAGCATCGACAACATCGACGCGGCACTCGTGCACCTGCTGGCGGAGCGGTTCAAGTTCACCCAGCAGGTCGGTCGGCTGAAGGCCGCTGTCGGGCTGCCACCCGCGGATCCGCAGCGGGAGCGGCAGCAGATCGCCCGGCTGCGGGTGCTGGCCGAACAGGCGAACCTCGACCCCGAGTTCGCCGAATCCTTCCTGGCCTTCATCGTGGCCGAGGTCATCCATCACCACGAGCGCATCGCGGAGGGCCGCGCCTCCGAAGGATGAGACGCGCTCTCGACGGTGGTCGGTCAGCGCAGCGGGCGCGGAGACGCCAGGTCGAACAAAGTCGAGGGCGCCGTTCCGGGCAGGGGCACCGTCGCCCACCGGGTGGTGAAGGTGCGCGATCCGCGCTGCAATCGGATGGTCAGCCGGTGCGGCGTCTCCAGCAGGGCGACGTCCAACCCAGCCGTGTCGGGGCCGGTCCATCCGCTCGCCACTGCAATCGCCGGAAGGTCCGTCGCTTCCACGGTCGTCCAACCCGGTGCGCCGAGCGGCAGCCGCGCGGTCCTGCGTCCATCGCCGAGCGTGACGTGCCAGCCGTCGTCGTGGTCGACCTCGACGGTGGTCAGGCCGAAGTCTCCGGGCGCGATGGCCGGACTGAAGGCACCCGCCCAGCCAGCCGAATCCGCAGGCCCCGGCTCGGCCGCCGTCGTCGGCGCGGTCAGGCCCGCCAACCGTCGGGCCATGGGCGCATCGTCGGTGGAGTCGATCGCCGCATCGAACGCCGGGATCAGATGCTGCCACGCGGCGGTCAGCACCGCCTGCGCCGAGTCGGTGGCGGAGGTGACCATCACGACCGCGTCCTGCTCAGGCAGGATCAGGCACAGTTGGCCGAACGCCCCGTCCGCGCGGTATCCATACCGTGACAGCCATACCTGGAATCCGTAGCCCAGGCCCCAGTCGTCCTGCTCGTTCGGCGTCTCGACGTGACGAGCGCGCACCTGCTCGGCCCACCCCTCCGGCAGCAGCTGCCGGCCCTGCCATCCGCCGTCCTGCAGGTACAGCTGGCCCAACTCGGCGATGGATCCCGCGGTGGTGTGCAGCCCGCTGAAGCCCAGGTCGCGGCCGGGCGGGTACTGCTGCCAGCCGACCGGGCCGATGCCGAGCGGATCGAGCAGCCGCGGCCGCAGGTATTCGGTCAGCCCCAGCCCGGTGGCGCGCTGGATGATCGCGCCGATCGTGTACGTGCACAACTGGTTGTAGGTGAAGTGGGTCCCCGGCTCGAACTCGGGCTCCTGCAGCAGGAACCCGCGAATCGGCTCGCGTGGGTCGGCCACGACCGACCGTTCCAGCATGTCGACCGCGTGCCCACTGGCCATGGCCGCCAGGTGGCGGATCAGGATCCGGCGGCTGCGCGGACCGGTGACCTCGTCGGCGAACTCGGGGAAGTGGTCCACGACCGCGTCGTCCAGACCCAGCAGCCCCTCGGCCACCGCGAAGCCGAGCGCGGTCACGGTGAACGTCTTGCTCACGGAGTAGACCAGTCGTATGCGATCGGCGGTATACGGTGCCCAGAAGCCCTCGGCGATCACGGTCCCGTGTCGCAGCACGATCACGCCGTGCGGGTCGACCGCCGGATCCGTCTCCAGTGCATCGATGAACGCCTCGATGCCGCGGGCGTCGACTCCCTGCTCGCTCGGGGTGCCGACCGGCAGGTCGATCCCGGTGCCGATCGCGGCCGGCGTGCTCGTCTCCATCCCGGCACGGTAGCGCGTGTCTGGCCGAGTTCTGTTCACCGGCGGCCCTTCCGGTATCGCAGCGCATGCCTGCGCGGGCAGTCGAGCAGGATGGAGGCATGACGGCCGGGGGTGCGCTCGCCGTGCCTCGGATCTCGACCGCCCGGGTGTGGACGATGCTCGCCGTCGGCGTGTTCGCACAGACTGCGACGACCGCGTTCGTGGTAGCGCCGGCCCTGCTGATTCCGCTGCTGCATCTGCGCCAGGGCGTGCCGCTGGTGCAGGCCGGACTGCTGGCCGCCGCGCCGAACCTGGGCCTGGTACTCGCCCTGGTCGCGTGGGGCGCCGCGGCGGACCGGTTCGGCGAGCGGGTCGTGCTGGTCACCGGTCTGGTGCTGACGACGGCCGCAGCCCTGGTCGCAGCCGCGCCGGTCGGGTCGACCGGGCTGGGCATCGCGCTGCTCGTCGGCGGCGCCGCCTCCGCCAGCGCGAACGCGGCCAGCGGGCGCATCGTCGTGGGCTGGTTCGCCCGCGAGCGACGCGGCCTGGCGATGGGCATCCGCCAGATGTGCCAGCCCCTCGGTGTGACCATTGCGGCGGTGACCGTGCCGACGATCGCGGAGGGGGCCGGCGTCGGTGCCGCCCTGCTGCTGCCGGCGGCGCTGTGCGGCGTGGCCGCGGTCCTGCTCGCGATCGTGGTCGTCGATCCGCCCCGAGCCGATCGGACCGCGGAGGCGACCGCCAACCCCTACCGTCGCTCCGGGTTCCTGGTGCGGGTGCACCTGGTGTCGGCGCTGCTGGTCGTGCCGCAGTTCACCCTGTCGACCTTCGGCCTGCTGTGGCTCGTCGGCTCGCTGCACTGGCGGGTGCTGCCCGCGGGCCTGCTCGTGGGAGCAGCGCAGTTTGTCGGCGCGATCGGGCGCCTGGTCGTGGGCGCCCTGAGTGACCGGGCTGCGAGCCGGGTCGGCCCGCTCCGCCTGGTCGCCGTGCTCGCCGTCGCGGTGATGGCGCTGCTCGCCCTGGCGGCCGGGCTGGCCCCCGCGGCGGCGGCCGTCGTCTTCGTCGTCGCCTCGACGGTGTCGGTCGCCGACAACGGGCTCGCCTTCACCGCCGTCGCCGAGGCGGCCGGCACCTTCTGGGCGGGGCGAGCGCTCGGTGTGCAGAACACGGGCCAGTTCCTGGCGGCGGCTGCCGTGGGCCCGGTCGTCGGCGCACTCATCGCGGGCGTCGGATTTCCCCTCGCCTTCGTCATCGTCGCTGCCGCCCCGGCGCTCGCCGTTCCGCTGGTTCCGCCGCGCTCCGCGGAGCACGATCGACTGTGACGGTGCGCCGGTCGGACCCCGGGTGCACAGTGTCGGCATGATCGAACGCACTCCGCCCGTCCACCGATTCTGGAAGGAGCAGGCGGCATGACCGCGTGGCTCGGCGTCGTCTCAGCGGAACATGCCCGACGCGGCATCGGTCTCGGCATCGTGCAGATCGGGCACGGCAAGCGCGCGCCCTTGCTGCGACTGCATCCCGGGGACGGGTTCGTCATCTACTCGCCGCAGGAGCGGCTGGGCGAGCCGCCGCGCCTGCGGGCGTTCACCGCGGTCGGCACCGTCTCGGAGAGCGAGGTATGGCAGGCCGACGAGGGGGATTTCAAGCCCTTCCGGCGCCGGATGGAGTGGGACGCGAGCGGGGTCCCCGTCCCGCTCGACGACCTGCGCGGCGACCTTCGGCTCACCGCCCAGCCGAACTGGGGCTACCAGCTGCGGCGCGGCCTCATCCCACTCGACGACGAGGACTTCGCTGCTGTCCGAGCCGCGATGCGTCCTGAGACCTGATGGAGGCGCGGGCCCTCAGCCGCCGACGACCGGGCCCAGGTACCGCTGCAGCGTGCCGCGATGCGCGGTCCGCAGCTGCTCGAGCGTCACGGTGAACAGATCCTGGACCTCCAGCGCGGCCGAGGTCGCATCCGTGACCCCGATGCGCAGCGCCGGCACGCGCCGCCCGTTGCACAGGCCGACGAACTTCACGTCCTCCTCGCGGGGCACCGCGACCACGATCCGGGCGGTGGACTCGCTGAAGAGCGCGGTCGCCGCGTCCACGCCGTCGCGGTACCGGATCTCGTCCAACCAGACGCGGGCGCCCACGCCGAACCGCATGACACCCTCGGCCAGCGTGGCTGCCAGGCCGCCCTCGGACAGGTCGTGGGCGGCGGCGATCAGGTTCTCGCTCGACGCGGCGGCCAGCATCTCGGCCAGGCGACGCTCCTCGGCCAGACGCACGGCCGGCGGCCGGCCGCCCAGGTGGCCGTGGATCGTGCCGGCCCAGGCGGATCCGTCCAGTTCGAGCCCGGTCTCGCCCAGCAGGTACAGGTTCATGCCGTCGTCCTGCCAGCCCGATGGGATGCGCGCGGCGACATCCTGGATCACGCCCAGCACCCCGACGACGGGCGTCGGGTGGATCGCCTGCGCGCCGGTCTGGTTGTAGAAGGAGACGTTGCCGCCGGTGACCGGCACTTCCAGGGCCAGGCAGGCATCACTCAGGCCGGCGACGGCCTGCCCGAACTGCCACATCACCTCGGGATCCTCGGGCGACCCGAAGTTCAGGCAGTCGGTCACCGCCGCCGGCCGCGCGCCGGTCGCCGCGACGTTGCGGTACGCCTCCGCCAGCGCCAACTGTGCGCCCGCGTACGGGTCGAGTTGGCAGAAGCGGCCGTTCGCGTCGGTCGCGATCGCGAAGCCCAGGCCGCTCGCCTCGTCCACCCGAACCATGCCGGCGTCGTCGGGGAAGCTGAGCGCGGTGTTCCCCAGCACATATCGGTCGTACTGGTTCGTGATCCACGAGACGTCGGCCAGGTTCGGGCTGGCCAGCAGGGCGAGCAACTGGTCCCGCAGCGTCGCACCGTCCTCCGGCCGGGGGAGTACGGAGGCGGAGTCGGCCTGCAGCGCGTCGAGCCAGGCGGGCCGGGCGGCAGGGCGGTCGTAGACGGGGCCGTCGACGGCGACGGTGCTCGGGTCCACGTCGACGATCGTCTCGCCGTGCCAGGTGATCACGAGCCGGCCGGTGCCGGTCACCTCGCCGAGCACGCTCGACTCCACATCCCACTTGTCCGTCACCGCCAGGAATCCGGCCAGCTTGTCCGGAGCGACGACCGCCATCATCCGCTCCTGGCTCTCGGACATCAGGATGTCCTCGGCCGTCAGCGATGGATCGCGCAGCAGCACGGCGTCCAGGTCGATCCGCATGCCGCCGTCGCCGTTGGCCGCCAGCTCGCTGGTCGCGCAACTGATGCCGGCGGCGCCCAGATCCTGGATGCCCTCCACCAGACCCAGCGCGAACAGCTCCAGGCAGCACTCGATCAGCACCTTCTCCGCGAAGGGATCGCCCACCTGCACCGCCGGCCGCTTGGTGGGCCCGGCGACCGTGAAGGTATCGGAGGCCAGGATCGACGCCCCGCCGATGCCGTCGCCGCCGGTGCGGGCGCCGAACAGCACCACCAGATTGCCCTCGCCGGTGGCGTTCGCCAGGTGCACGTCCTCGTGCCGCAGTACCCCGACGCAGAGCGCGTTCACCAGCGGATTGCCCTGATAGACCGCATCGAAGACGGTCTCGCCGCCGATGTTGGGTAGGCCCAGGCAGTTGCCGTAGAAGCTGATGCCGCCGACCACGCCGTGCACCACGCGGTGGGTGTCGGGCGCGTCGATCGCCCCGAACCGCAGCTGGTCCATCACGGCGACGGGGCGGGCGCCCATCGCGATGATGTCGCGCACGATCCCGCCGACACCGGTCGCGGCACCCTGGAACGGCTCGATGTAGGAGGGATGGTTGTGGCTCTCCGCCTTGAAGGTGACCGCCCAGCCGTCGCCGATGTCCACGACGCCGGCGTTCTGCCCCATCCCGACCATCAGGTCGCGGCGCATCGCGTCGTTCACCTTCTCGCCGAACTGCCGCAGGTACACCTTGCTCGACTTGTACGAGCAGTGCTCGCTCCACATCACCGAGTACATCGCCAACTCGCCCGACGTCGGCCGCCGGCCCAGGATCTGGCGGATGCGCGCGTACTCGTCGGACTTCAGCCCGAGCGCGGCATACGGCTGCTCGCGCTCGGGCGTCGCCACCGCGATGAGGACGCTGTCGACCAGGCTGACGCCGGTCACGCGGCGAGGACCGTCTGCAGCACGGAGGCGAACAGCCGCAGGCCGTCGGTGCCGGACCGCATCGCGTCGGCGGTGTCCGGCCCGAAGCCCGGCTCGACCGCGTGCTCGGGATGCGGCATCAGGCCGACGACGTTGCCCCGCTCGTTCGTGATGCCGGCGATGTCGTGCAGGGAGCCGTTCGGATTCACATCCTGATAGCGGAATACGACGCGCCCCTCGCCCTCCAGCCGGTCGAGTGTGTCGGCGTCCGCGACGTATCCGCCCTCGCCGTTCTTCAGCGGGATCACGATCTGCTCGCCGGCGACGAATCCGCTCGTCCACGCCGTCGCGGTCTGCTCCACCCGCAGCCGCTGGTCGCGGCAGACGAACCCGCCATGGTCGTTGCGGATCAGCCCGCCGGGCAGCAGGTGCGCCTCGGTCAGCATCTGGAATCCGTTGCAGATGCCGAGTACCGGCAGTCCGCGGCCGGCGGCGTGCACGACCTCGCGCATGATCGGCGAGTGCGCCGCGATGGCGCCGCAGCGCAGGTAATCGCCGTAGCTGAAGCCGCCCGGCAGCACGACGGCGTCGACCCCGTCCAGGTCGTGGTCGGCGTGCCAGAGCCGCACGGGGTCCGCTCCGGCCAGGCGCACCGCCCGGCGGGCGTCGCCGTCGTCGAGCGAGCCGGGGAAGGTGACGACGCCGATCCGGCTCACGACGCGGACTCGCGCACGCTGACGACGTCCTCGATCACGCCGTTCGCCAGCAACTCCTCCGCCACGATCCGGGCGTCGGCGAGGGCAGCCTCGTCGATGACCCCGTCGATCTGCAGCTCGAACCGCTTGCCCACCCGCACGCCGCCGATACCGTGGTGGCCCAGCCGCTGCAGCGCGCCCGCGACCGCCTTGCCCTGGGGGTCGAGCAGCTCAGGCTTCGGCATCACGTCGACCACGATCGTCGCCACGGGCGCACCCTTCGGTTGTCGGGTCGACTCTATCGAGGCGTGATCGACGCCCGGACGATGTTGCGCCAGGGATCGGCGAAGGTCAGGGTGTCGCCGTCGTCCTCGACCGGGACTCCGGAGATCCGCAGCCGGTCGCGCAGGCCGGCCAGGGCGTCGGCGTCGGGTACCCGGATCGTCACCTGGCCGAGCCCGAGAGCGGGGGTCCGTGGGCCGGCGCCATTGCTGGCCCACGTGTTCATGCCGACGTGGTGGTGGTAGCCGCCGGCGGACACGAACAGGGCCTGGTCGCCGAACGCCACGGTCACCTCGAAGCCGACGACGTCCACGTAGAACGCCCGGGCGCTCGGGATGTCCCCGACCTTCAGGTGCACATGGCCCACGAAGGCGTCCGCCTGCGCGTCCTGGTCCAGGTGCTCGCGCAGGAACCGGTTCGGGTCAAGGGGCAGCGTCGCCATCCGCACGAGGGACCCCGGCTCGGGCTCCGGCCACTCGGCCCGCGGCCGGTCCCAGTAGAGCTCGACACCGTTGCCCTCGGGGTCGTCGAAGTACAGGGCCTTCGAGACCAGGTGGTCGCTGGAACCCGTGAAGGAGGCGGGATGCCGGGTGGCGACGGAGTAGGCCGCCCGGGCGAGCGCACCCTGGCTGCCGAACACGATCGCGGTGTGGAACAGGCCGGCCGCACTGGTCGGCGCGTGCTGCAGCTCGGGCGCGTGCCGTAGTTCCACCGCGGCGCGGTCGCCACGGCCGAGGACGATCGAATCGCGCCCAGTGGCCAGCACCTGCAGCCCGACCCCGTCCGCGTAGTACGTCGTCATGCTGTCCAGATCGGCGACCCGCAGGGTGACGGCGCCCAGGTCGGTGGCGTCGGCCAGCAGATCCGTCATGCGCTCAGTATATGACGGGTCAACTACTGGAGGGCCGGAGATCGCTCGGTGGCAGCTCGATGCCGAAGCAGCGGGAGAAGTCGTCCAACGCGTAGGCGCCCCAGCAGGGGATCGGCACCCAGCCCTCGCGGGCGTAGAAGCGCATCGCGTCCGGCTGGCCGGTACCCGTCTCCAGCACCAGGCGGCGCCAGCCGGCTGCGGACGCCTCCCGCTCCAGGGCGCGCAGGATCGCGATCGAGGCGCCTGACCCGCGCGCCTGCGGCGCCACGTACATGCGCTTGATCTCGCCGTGCTCGTGGTCGATGCGGCGCAGCCCGCCGCAGCCGACCGCGACGCCGTCCAGCTCGGCCAGCAGGAAGAGGTCGATGGTGTCGGCGGTGGGCTTCTCGCCCGGCTCGCCGTCCTTCCCGCCATATCGGGCGATGATCTCCGCCTGCTGCTCGTCCCGCAGTCGCGCGCCGGCCGGATCGTCCCAGGTCACCGCCCGGATCGTCAGACTCATGACACGAGCCGATCCACGAGTTCGGCGTACCGGGCGGCGGTCTGCGTCACGATCTCGGGCGGCAGGACGGGCGGCGACCCCTTGCCGTCCCAGTGCTCCTGTATCCAGTCGCGCACGATCTGCTTGTCGAAGCCGACCCCGCGCCGGCCCTCGTCGTACGCGGCGGCATCCCAGTAGCGGCTGGAGTCGCTGGTCAGCACCTCGTCCGCCAGCACCAGTTCGCCGGTGACCGGGTCGTCGCCGAACTCGAACTTGGTGTCGGCCAGCAGCAGTCCCCGCTCGCGGGAGATCCGCTCCGCTGTTGCGTACATGTGCAACGAGGTGTCGCGCAGCCCCGCGGCGGTCTCGGAACCGACCAACGCCACCACCTCGTCGAAGGTGATGTTCGGGTCGTGCTCGCCGGGCTCGGCCTTGAACGCCGGAGTGAAGATCGGCTCGGGCAGGCGGTCCCCGTCCTGCAGACCGGCCGGCAGCGCGACTCCGCAGACCGCTCCGGTGCGCCGATATTCCAGCAGGCCGCTGCCGGTGAGGTAGCCGCGCACGACGCATTCCACCGGGTGCATATGCAGGGACCGCACCAGCATCGCCCGGTCGCGCACGGCCCGCGGTACTGCCGACTGGTCCGCAACGAGGTGGTTCGGCACATCGGGCAGGTGCTCGAACCACCACCGCGACAGCCGGGTCAGCAGTGCGCCCTTGCCGGGGATCGCGGGCGTCAGCACGACGTCGAACGCACTCACCCGGTCGGTGGCGACGAGCAGCATCGTGCCGTCCGCCACCTGCGGGCGGTACAGCTCGCGGACCTTGCCACTTGCGACGTGCCGCCAGCCGGGCAGCTGCGGTGCGCTCACTGGCCCAGTCCTTCGGCGATGTCGCGGCGCAACTGGCCGCCCTGCAGGCGGATCCGGTCGATGCCCGCGTACGCCCGCTCGCGCGCGGTGAGCAGACCGGCGCCGGTGCCGACGACGCTGAGCACGCGACCACCGGTGGCGACCACCTGCGAACCGCGCTCCGCCGTCGCGGCGTGCAGCACCGTGACGCCAGCCAGCTGTTCCGCCTCGTCGAGCCCGTGCAGCGGACGCTCCGGCGGCGCGGACACCGGATAGCCCTCCCCGGCGAGTACCACCGCGACGGCTGCCTCATCCCCGAACACCGGAGGGGGGACCCGGTCGAGCGCGCCGCCCGCGGCCGCGGCGAGCAGCGCGCCGAAGGGGCTGCGCAGGCGTGGCAGCACCACCTGCGTCTCCGGGTCGCCGAACCGGGCGTTGAACTCGATCACCCGCACATCGGTGCCGTGCACGATCAGGCCGCAGTAGAGCAGCCCGACGAACGGCGTGCCCTCGACGGCCAGCTGCCGGACGACCGGCTCGGCGACGGAGCGCTGCACGATGTCCACGAACGCCGCCTCCGTCCCGAACGCCTGCGCCAGCCACGGCAGCGGCGAGTATGCGCCCATGCCGCCGGTGTTCGGGCCGGTGTCGCCGTCCCCCAGCCGCTTGGCGTCCTGCGCTGGCGCGAGTGGGACGACGCGATCGCCGTCGCAGACGAAGAACAGGGACACCTCGCGCCCCGCCAGGTGCTGTTCCACGAGGATCGGTCCCGCCTCCAGCCAGTGCGCGGCGTGTGCCCGGGCGGCCTCACGGTCCTCGGTCACGAGCACCCCTTTGCCGGCGGCCAGACCGTCGGCCTTCACGACGTAGGGCGAGCCGAGCGACTCCAGGGCCGCCTCGGCTTCCGCGGCCGTCCCCACGTGCACGGCCTTCCCGGTCGGCACACCGGCGGCGGCCATGACGCGCTTGGCGAACGCCTTGCTGCCCTCGATCGCCGCCGCGGCGCGGCCCGGCCCGAACACCGGCACACCGCGCTCTCGCAGCGCGTCGGCCACCCCCGCCAGTAGGGGCGCCTCCGGGCCGACGACGACCAGCTCGACGCCCTGGGAAAGCGCGAACTCGGCGACCTCGCCGGGGTCGCCCGGATCGATCGTGACCAGTTCGGCGAGCCGTGCGATACCCGCGTTGCCCGGCGCGGCGATCAGTTCGTGCTGCTCGTCGTCGGCGGTCAGGGCGAGCGCGATCGCATGCTCGCGCGCGCCGGAACCGAGGATGAGCACCCGCACGCGGCAAGCCTAGAGCGGCGCCCGTGAACGCCCTGCGGTCCCTCCTCCCACCTCGAGGAATTCAGGCGACCCCGAGGAATAGAGGCCGGGTCAGGCCGCCTGAGCCTTCGTTCCTCTCTTCCTCCTGAATTCCTCGGCGGCTGGCGGCTGGCGGCTGGCGGCGCGAGCCATACCTGGGCTCAGGGCGGCGCCTCGACCGACGGCGACGCTCAGAGGTCGAGCAGAAGTCGCCGCCCGGCACAGCGCGAGATGCACACCATCATGGTCTCGTTCGCCGCTCGCTCCTCAGGAGTGAGTACCGAGTCGCGATGCTGGGGAGTGCCTTCCAGCACGGTCGTCTCACACGTGCCGCAGATGCCGGCCCGGCAGGAGGACAGCACGAAGATCCCGTTGTCCTCCAGGGTCTGCAGGATCGACTTCTCCGGCGGAACCGTCAACGTCCGGCCGCTTGCTGCGAGCTCGACCTCGAACGCCTCGTCGTGGGCGGTGGGGTCCGCTGTTCGCGGCGTGAACCGCTCCACCTGAAGCGATCCGGCAGGCCACGAGCTGCACTTCTGCTCGACGGCGTCAAGCAAGGAGTCCGGTCCGCAGCAGTACACCAGGCAGTCTTCGACGGGAGAGCCGAGGAGTTCGTCCAGATCGAGCCTGCCCATCTCGTCCGAAGGAACACAACGGACACGATCGCCGTACTGCGCGAGCTCGGCGCGGAGAGCCATCGTCGACAGCGAACGGCCGACGTACGCGAGGCTCCAGTTCGCTCCGATCGCTGCAACCCGATCGATCATCGGCTTCAGCGGCGTGATGCCGATTCCGCCCGCGATGAAGAGGTACTGATCGGCGTCCTGCAAAGCGAAATTGTTGCGCGGTCCACGTACTTCCACGCGCGAGCCCACCTGCAGCGACTCGTGGATGTATTCCGAGCCGCCGCGACCCCGGGAAGGCGACTCACGCAGAACGGCGATCTGCCATGTCGATGCGTCGTCCGGGTCACCGCAGAGCGAGTACTGACGGGTGATCTCGGGAGTGAGGACGACGTCGATGTGCGCACCGGGCGACCACGTCGGCAGGGGCTCGTCGTCGATCCCGCGCAGGGTCAGGACCACCACGGCGTCACCATCCGCACGCTTGCTCGCGATCACCAATTGCATGGTCGCCTCACCGAGAGGCGCGACCGCGGCTCGCTCACGCACCGGGTCGTCGACCATGGTCATGAGGCCACCTCCGCGCAGAACGTGCCCATGGCGCTACGGCAGGCGGAGCATCATCGGTTGGTTTCGTCCAGGATCACGTGCAACTGCGCGGGACCGTGGAACGGCCAGCCGGTGGAGACGGCGGGCTTATGTGGATCCAGCGCGATGTGCGGGAACGCGCTGAACAACTCCTCCAGCGCCACGCGGGCGATCTGCGGCGAGATGGCGCTGCCGAGGCAGCTGTGCCGACCCTCGCCGAACGCGAGGTGCGCGTGGCTGGCACGGTCGATGTCGTACCGGTCGGGATGCTCGAATTCGGTGCTGTCATGGTTCGCAGAGCCGTAGACCAGCCGCACAACGTCGCCCTTCTTGAGCGGCACCCCGTGATACACCAGGTCGCGCTTTGCGCTGCGCGTCGGCCCGCCGTACAGCGGTGCCGTCCAGCGGAGCCCCTCGGCGATCGCTCTCGGCAGCAGGGTGCGATCCGCGATCGTGCGCTGGAGCTGCTCCGGAGCGGTGGTGAGACCGAGGAACGTGTTCCCCAGGGCGTGCCCCGGCTCCTGCAACCCGCCGAACAGCACCACGAGCATCGAGGGGAGGATGTAGTCGATCGACCACCGGACGCCGTCCGCGGTCTCCGCGTTCAGCCATCGGGCGACGACGCTGTCCGGTTCGTCGGGGTCGTCCTTCGACCTGAGCTCGAGGTACGACCGGATCTCCTCGCGGGTCTGGTCGGCCGCGTCGAAGCCGGCCGGGTTCGCGAACGAGCCGTCTTCGTTCGTCGCGGTGTTGATCGCCCCGGTCTTGATCGAGTGGAACCACCGTCGAAGCGTGTCGGTCGGCACGTCGAAGAAGCCGTAGGAATCGGCGACGCACCGGACACTGATCGGCTCGAAGTAGTCCGCCATCAGTTCGGCACGTTCTTGATCGCGGAGCTTCTGGATCAGCGCCTTCGCGGTCGGCCGCATACGCGACTCGATCTGACTGCGAATCGCTCGCGCACTGACGGGGGTGCCGAGGGCACGTCGAAGGTGGGCGTGCACCTCACCCTCGCTGTTGATGATCGCGGGGTGGCGGTACACGCGCTCGTGCCACGGGATGGCCAAGCTCTCGAAGTTCTCGGGGTCGTTGGCGATCTCGTGGCAGACGGCCCAGCTCGTCGCGAGATACGCAGCAGCAGCGGGCACCCATGCCAGCGGTGCTTGCTCACGAAGACGAGCGACGATCTCCTGCGGATGCATCAACTGCTCCGGCGTCACCTGCTCGACCCAGGAGAGATCCGGATCCTGCAGCGCCTGAGCGCCATTCGCGGTGGTGCCGATCATCCGATTCTCCAATCGCGACATTGCGTCAGAACAGCCATTCCTTCAGAAAGAACGGCCAGACGCGGCATTGTAACCCGTTCAGGTCACACGAGTACCGCGAGGTCGGCGACGAGGGCGCAGGCGACCGCCGCACGCGGTGCCCGCGGTTGCGGCGGCTACCGTGGCGGGATGGCGCGCGCACGCATCCCCGCGGAGCGGGGTGACCCCGCCGTCGTCGCGGCCCTAGCTGGAGACGTCGAGCGTTCCGTGCTCGCGAATGCGGTGCGCTACCTGCTGCAGCGTCTGGCGGAGCGGTCGGAGGGCAACACTGTCGAGGTGCGCGTGCCCCCGTTCGGCGCCGTGCAGTGCATCCGGGGGCCGCGCCACACGCGGGGCACGCCGCCGAACGTCGTCGAGATGGACGCGCCCACCTGGCTGGCGCTCGCCACCGGCGCCACCCCCTGGGCAGACGCCGTCGCGGCCGGGCGGATCAGCGCCTCCGGCACCCGGGCGGATCTCAGCGGGCACCTTCCTGTGTGGCACGGTTCGCTCGGGCACGCACCGGTGCCCGGTTGAGCGACCCGCGGCCGACTGCCGAGCGGCAGGTGCGCATCCGCCGCGGGCCCAAGGTCATCCGGTTCGTGGCGGTCGGCGCGGGGCTCGGCGCCATTGCGGCCTTCATCGACGTGCAGGTGACGCCCAAGGACGCGAACTACTCCACCGCGCAGGCGCTCGGCTTCATCGCCCTGGTGCTCGTGCCGATCGGCGCCGCCCTCGGCGCCGCGCTCGCGGTGCTGCTGGACCGCATCTCGATCCGCCGGTCCCGCATCGTGACCGCCGAGCGGATCCGCGCCCGGGCGACGCCGCACGCGGCGGAGGCGAAGCCGCAGACCGGTCCGGCCGGGCCTGCTCAGGATGGTGGGGTAGACCGGATCCCATGACCGCCGCCGCACCGCAGATCCCGTCCCAGGCCGGCCGCACCGTGGTCGTCACCGGCGCCAACAGCGGAATCGGGTTCGAGGCCGCTCGCACCCTTGCCGAGGCCGGCGCCCACGTCGTGCTGGCCTGCCGCAACCTGCAGCGCGCCGAGGAGGCGGCGCAGCGCATCCACGGCAGCACCGAGGTGCGGCAGCTGGACACCAGCTCGCTCGAGTCGGTCCGCACGTTCGCCGAGGCGACCACCGGTCCCATCGACGTGCTCATCAACAACGCGGGCATCATGGCGGTCGACGAGGCCAGGTCGCCCGAGGGGTTCGAGTTGCAACTCGCCACCAACTACCTGGGTGCGTTCGCGCTGACCGCCCGGCTGCTCGACCGCATCACCGACCGGGTGGTCATGCTGTCGAGCGTCGCGCACCGCATCGGCCGCATCGCGCTCGAGGATCTGCAGTGGCGGCAGCGGCCGTACTCCCGCTGGGGCGCCTACGGGCAGTCGAAGCTCGCCGACCTCATGTTCGCGTACGAGTTGCAGCACCGCCTCGTCGTTGCGGGCTCGAGCGTCCGTTCGGTGGCGGCCCATCCCGGGGTCTCCAGCACCAACCTCACCACGGGCATGCACATGCCGGCGCCCGTCGAGGCGGTCTCGACCTTCCTGATCAACGGCTTCGGGCAGCCGCCCGCGCAGGGAGCGCTGCCGACGGTGTACGCGGCGACGGTCTCGGATCTGCCCGGAGGCTCATTCATCGGCCCGAGCGGAGCCGGCGAGTTGCGGGGCGCGCCCGTGCCGGTCGGCTCAAGCCGTCGATCCCAGAACCGAGACATCCAGCGGCTTCTCGTCGCCGAGTCCGAACGGCTCACCGGGGTGGAGTTGCGCGTCGCCTGAGCGCAGCACGGACCGGACGCTAGTGACCCGACGATGAGTCCGACCGACTCCCCGCCCGGTTTCAGGCGGGCTGGCCTTCGAGGGCTCGGGCGTGGATCAGTTGCTGCAGCGTCGTCGCGATGTCGCGCAGTATCGCCAGATCGAACTCGCTCGCGTCATGCGGCACGAAGTCGTAGACGCAGAGCGCGCCGATCCGATACCCGTCGGCCGACTCGATCGGGACCCCGGCATAGAACCGCACCGGGTCGTCGCCCTGCACATTCGGGTTCGCGTTGACATTGGGGTCGGACGGAGCATCTCGCACCACGAACGGGTCCGCGCGCTGGATCGTGATGTTGCAGAACGCATCCTCGCGCGGGCCCTCGCCGCTCTGACCGTCCGCGGAGGCGGCATGCCACTCCCGTCCGCCGTCGATCACGTTCAGGAATGCATTCGGAGTGCCGAACGCCCTGCGAGCCCGGTCCAACAGGACTTGGACGAGCCCGTCGTCCTCGAGGTCGAGGATGCCGGAGGCCTCGACGGCGCGCTGCCGCGCCGCCTCATCGTCGGCCGAGTCGCGGAACCGCCACGCCCCACCCCGATCGGCCATGTGTTCCGCAAGGCGGGTGGCGAGAGCCGACGCCAACGCGGTCGGTCGCCCCTGTTCCGACTCCGCGGGCCCGTCGATCACAGTCAAGGCGGCGCCGGAGCGGACGATCTCGTCGCGGTACTCCTCGATGAACTGGCGGGCCCGTGCGCGGCGGGTGTCACCGTCGGACCCGGCCATGGACAGCACCACGACCTCGGTGTCCGCGTGCGTTGCGACGAGCACGGTGTTCAAGGCCGCACGGATCCAGCGCCGTCTCCGCGAGGGCAGCAGTCGTGATGGCGGGGCGAAGGCGAGCACCACGGCGTCGTACCGCCCGAGCCGCAGTGCGTCCGCGCCGCCGGCGACGGCGCGGGGGTTCCACTCCGGTCCCGTGAACAGATCCGCGTCCAGCCCGCGCTGTGTGCGCGGCGTCAGCAGATCGGCGACGAGGCCGGGTAACGCGCTCTCCGAACTGCCGGTCCCGACTCCGAGCACCGGGTCGTCGCCGATGAACGCCACCCGATGGGCGCGCGAACCGAAGCGGTGCAGCGTCGCAGCATGCCCCGTCGTGCTCCTCAATAGGTCCACGTCATTCCCCCGATTGATGGACGTGGTGAGCATGGTAGGGAGCATCCGACCCGATAGGGGCGGCAACTCGCCGATCCGGCGCCCCCAATTCGAGTGCGAATCGGTGACCCGATCGCCACAGTCCTATCGGGTCGTCAACCGGCCTATCGAGTCGTCAACTGGCCTGGTTCGCCTCGACCCAGGCCAGATACTCCTCTGTGACGGTCCCGGTGACGTACTCGCCGGTGAAGCAGCTCATCTCCAGCTCGGTCACCTGCGAACCCTCAAGGATCGCGTCCCGCATGTCGTCGACCTCTTGATAGATCAGGTAGTCGGCGCCGATCTCGTTCGCCACCTCGGGGATCTTGCGGCCGTGCGCGACCAGCTCGTCGCGGGTGGGCATGTTGATGCCGTACACGTGTGCGTACCGCACCGGGGGAGCGGCGGAGGCGAACGTGACCTTATTGGCCCCGGCCGTGCGGGCCATCTCGACGATCTCGCGGCTGGTGGTGCCCCGCACGATGGAGTCGTCGACGATCAGCACGTTCTTGCCCCGGAACTCGGTGCCGAGCGCGTTCAGCTTCTGTCGCACGCTCTTCTTGCGCACCGCCTGCCCCGGCATGATGAAGGTGCGGCCCACGTAGCGGTTCTTGTAGAACCCCTCCCGATAGGTGATGCCCAGCCGCTGCGCCAGTTGCATCGCCGAGGGGCGGGACGAGTCGGGGATGGGCATCACCACGTCGATGTCGCCGAGCGGCGTGTATCGGGCGACGGTGTCGGCCAGCCGGTCACCGAGCCGCAACCGCGCGTCGTAGACGGAGATGCCGGACATGACCGAGTCCGGCCGGGCCAGGTACACATACTCGAACGAGCATGGAACCAGGCGGGGGTTCTCGGCGCACTGCCGCAGATGCATCTCACCGGACTGGGTGATGTACACCGCCTCGCCGGGGGCGACGTCGCGCACCATCTCGTAGTCGCTGCGCTCGAACACGAGCGACTCGCTGGCGACCATCCACTCGTCCCGCGTGCCGCCGTCGTGGGTGCGCGAGGTGCGCCGCCCCAGGGTCAGCGGCCGGATGCCCAGCGGGTCGCGGAACGCCAGCAGTCCGTGCCCGGCGATCAGTGCGATGGCCGCATACGACCCCTCCACCCGCTCGTGCACCCGGGAGACGGCGGCGAACACCTGGTCCGCGTCCAGTTGCAGGCCGCCGATGCGCGACTGCAGCTCGTTGGCGAGTACGTTCACGAGCAGTTCGGTGTCGGAGTCGGAGTTCAGGTGCCGCCGGTCCACGTGGAACAGGTCGGCGGTCAGCTCCCGCACGTTGGTCAGGTTGCCGTTGTGCACCAGTGTGATGCCGTAGGGCGCATTGACGTAGAAGGGCTGCGCCTCCTGCTCGCGGGCCGCGGAGCCGCGCGTCGCGTAGCGCACGTGCCCCAGGCCGACGGTGCCGAGCAGGCCGCGCATATCCCGGGTGCGGTATGCCTCGCGCACCTGGCCGCGGGCCTTCACGATGTGGAACGAGCCGCCGTCGTCGGTGGCCATGCCGGTGGAGTCCTGGCCACGGTGCTGCAGCAGCAGCAGGCTGTCGTACAGCAGCTGGGCTGCGGGTTCGGCGGCGACGATCCCGACGATCCCGCACATGCCGTGTCCCTTGCCCTACCCTCGAAGCGCCGGCTCAGTCTGTCATGGCCCCGGGTCAGGGATTGTCGGCGAGCGAGGGGCGGGCTGATGGACCGGGCGGCGATCCACGACCCCTACACGGCCGCCGGAGTCGACACCGCGGCCGGCGACCGAGCGGTGGAGCTGATGAAGGCGTCCGTCGCGGCGACGCAGGGATCGCAGGTGCTGGGCGGCATCGGCGGATTCGCCGGCCTGTGGGACGCGTCCGCCTTGAAGGCCTACCGCCGGCCGGTGCTCGCCAGCTCCACCGACGGGGTCGGCACCAAGGTCGCCATCGCGCAGGCGATCGACAAGCACGACACGATCGGGCACGACCTGGTCGGCATGGTCGTGGACGACATCGTCGTGGTCGGCGCGACGCCCCTGTTCCTCACCGACTACATCGCGTGCGGCAGCGTGGTGCCCGAGCGCATCGCCGAGATCGTCGCCGGTATCGCCGACGGGTGCCGCCGCACCGGCACCGCCCTGATCGGCGGCGAGACGGCGGAGCACCCCGACCTGCTCGCACCCGACGAGTACGACCTGGCCGGCGCCGCGGTCGGCGCGGTCGAGGCGGACGCGCTGCTCGGGGCCGCCCGGGTGCGTGACGGCGACGCCGTGCTGGCGATCGCCTCCTCCGGCCTGCACGCCAACGGCTTCTCGCTGGTGCGCCGCATCGTGCGCGACGCGGGGCTGCGCTACACCGACCGCATCGACGAGTTCGCGGCGCCGCTCGGCGAGGTGCTGCTGGAACCGACGCGCCTCTACACCGCGCCGCTGCTGCGGCTGCTGGCCTCGCCATCGGGGCCAGACGTGCACGCGCTCAGCCATGTCACGGGCGGCGGCATCGCCGCCAACCTCGCGCGAGTGCTGCCGGCGGGCTCCTGGGTGGAGGTGGAGCGCGGCTCCTGGACGCCGCCCGACGTCTTCGCCGTGCTGGCGGACCGCGGCGGACTGACGCTGACGGACGTGGAGGGCGCCTGGAACCTGGGCGTCGGCATGCTCGCGGTGCTTGATCCAGCGGCGATCGCGCCGACCCAGGCGCTGTTGCAGGAGGCCGGCATGGACTCCTGGGTCGTCGGCCAGGTCTCGACCGGCCAGCGACCGGTGGCCGCCTTCGAGCAGCACGCGAAGGGCGCCGCCGGCGGCGCGGTCCGCCTCACGGGCACCTGGGGCGACCCGCACCGCTGAGCCCTGCCATCTGACGCCCCCAGTTCTGGAGACATTGCTGCCTGAGTTGCTCCGGGCAGACCCTGGAGTCAGTACGGTCTCGCCACCGGGAAGAAAACGGATCGCTGACCGGCTGCTCACAAGCTCGGGTAGCCGGAAGGGTGGCACGTGCGTCGTCCACTCCGCGTTGACATCCCTGGCGCGCTGGTTGCAGCCCTGGCAGCGGCAGTGCACCCGCCGACGTCTGCAGCGATGGCGAGCATGGCCGGTCCTTGTCCGCGGGCGATGGAGCGCCTTCGGGAAGCAGGGATCCCGTACGAGGTGCATCTGCCGGTGACTGGCTGATGAGATCATTTCAAGACCTCACTGCCGAACAAGCGGCGGCGTATAGCGCGTATGTAGATCGTATTCACTCACAGCGGCTCAATGAGTTGGCGCAGGCGATGGTTGACGGTGGAGTGGATCTGACTCAGATGAATGCCTCAGAACAGAGTCTTGTCACGCTGTGGATATGGGCGTTGAAGTGTGTGGACCAAGACTACGCCTCCCTGGCTCAGGATGCCATTGCTTCGCCTGCTGTAGCTCTCAATGGAGGCTTCACCGGAGAAGTGCTCGATTCAACCTTGGGTCGGGAGACACGACTGCGTCAGTATCTGAGCGAGTTGCTTGAGCATTACGTATTTGAGGTAGTGCGGAGATTCGTGCCATCGGCAAGGTGGGCGCCGGAGCCTAGGGTCAAACGGGGTCCGAGGTCGAGTGACGAGAATGAGCCTTTCATTGAGGTGGCGAAGCAGGACCAGCGGAGGATCATGGGGCTCTTCGTTCTCTCGTTGAAGCAGGCTGCGGCGGGGCATGAGGGGGCGCGACTTCCTGGGGAGATGGTGCGGTTGACTCGACGGGTGGTGTTGCGTGACCTGCCGATCGCGGGGGCGGGGCCGTCGGTGTTGGCGCCGCTGCTGGGTCGCAGCTTCGAGGCGATTCTTCCGCCGGACCTGTCGGGTGGGGGCGAGCCGGCCGCGCCGCCGCCACCGCGGCGGACTCCGCTGCCGACGAATTCGGTCGCGCAGCAGGCGAGTGAGTTCAACTTGGCGCTCGGCATGGTCACGGTGGATGACGTCGACGACGCGGCATCGCTGGATGTCGAGGCGATCACGAAGGCGTTGAACGAGTTCGGGTTCGTGACTGATGACGAGAAACCGATCACCCGTCGCGACCTGGTCCGGTCCGGTGACTTCCTCTCGATCGAGGGCACCGTGCTGGCCAGCCCATCCGTCCATCGCAAGCGTCTGATCTCGGTGGGGTTCGAGATTGTGACGGGCGACTACGACGAACGTGAGGCGGCATTCGCGAAGATCGCGGGCATCGCCCGTGCGGTTGGCGGGACGCTGGCCCTGGACGACAGCACCGTGGTCCCGCTGACCGGCGAGGGCTTCCAGCTCTGACCCGATCGCCGCAATAGGTCGTATGGACCCACCGATCCCGCATCTGCGCAGACTCGGGTCATCTGCGCCTGCGCGCGCATGAACACGTGGCTGCCGATCCGGGCAGGTGGATCGGCACGGATCAGCGGCGAGAGTCTTCCCCGGCGAAGTCGTCCTCGGACCAGCCCGAGTGCTCGCCCTCGGGGTGCGTGGAGAGTTCGCGTTCCAGATCGGTGTAGTTGGTGTTCGGGCTGAAGTACTTCAGGTCGCGTGCGACCTTGGTGTGCTTCGCCTTCTGACGGCCCCGCCCCATGCGCGACCCCCTCTATCTTCGTCGGCCGGCTGTGTTCATCGACCGGCGGCTTCGGCGTCCGGCGCCGCCGTTAGGGATGAGCGGGCCGCGAACCGGGCTGAAAACGTGGGGGCCACTGTATCACGCAGGTTCTGCGGCAGGATGGGGCTCTGGCGCAGCACGAGCACCGTGAGGGGGCACCGATGGGTCTGCCGAGCCGTGCCGATGTCGTGGTCATCGGCGCGGGGCAGGCCGGGCTGTCCGTCGCCTACTACCTGCAGCGGCTCGGGGTGCGGCCCGGCACCGATCTGCTCGTGCTGGATCGCGGTCCGCGGTCGGGTGGGGCGTGGCAGCACCGCTGGGACGCGCTGCGACTCGGCTCCGCCCACCGGGTACATGACCTGCCGGGCATGCGTCGGCTCGGGCTCAGCTTCGAGACCGCCGACCGCGCCCGGGCCGCCGGCGACGTGGTGGCCGAGTATTACGAGCGGTACGAGCAGTTCTACGGGCTGGACGTGCGGCGTCCGGTCACCGTCAGCGCCGTGTACGACCGCGAGGCCGATCTGGTGGTGCGCACGCAGGCCGAGGAACTGACCGCGCGCATCGTCGTGAACGCCACCGGCACCTGGGGCGCGCCGTTCGTGCCCTACTACCCGGGCATCGATCGGTTCGAGGGGCGCCAGGTGCACACCGCCACCTATGTGTCCGCCGCCCAGTTCGCCGGCCAGCACGTGCTGGTCATCGGCGGCGGCACCTCCGCGATCGGTTTCCTGCTCGAGCTGGAGGGCGTCGCCGCTCGCACGTTGTGGGTCACCCGGCGCCCCGTCGACTACCTGCCGCAGGGCGAGCTGGGGCCGGAGGCGGCCATCTCGGCGGTCGCCGACCAGGACGCGGCCGCCCGCCAGGGGCGCGCCCTACCCAGCATCGTGAGCGGCACCGGCGTGCCGAAGACCCGGCGCATCGCGGCGGCGATGGAGCGCGGCGTCCTGGATGCGGTCCCACCCTTCGCTCGCCTGGAGCAGCACGAGGCCGTCTGGGCCAACGGGCACCGCGAGCGCGTCGACGCGATCATCTGGGCCACCGGCTTCCGCCCTGACATCCGGCATCTCAGTCCGCTGCGGCTGCACGAGAAGGCCGGCGGAGTGACGGTGTCGACCGGAGCGGCCGCGCGGGATCCGCGCATCTTCTTCGCCGGGTACGGGCCGACCGCCAGCACCATCGGAGCGAACCGTGCGGGCCGCACACTCGCCCGCCAGATCTTCGCTGCGCTGGGCGGCTCCGGAGCGATCGGGCCCGAGCCGACCGGCGCCGAGCCGACCGGCGCGACGGCCGTCACCGCGCCCGAGCAGCCGGATCACGTCGCCGACCTGGTGGCGCGGTTCTTCACCGACGCCTGAGCGACGCCTGAGCGACGCGCTCCTGCTTGCGGACACGAGAGAGCGCCGCGGGCCCGGCTGGGGGAGCCGGGCGCCGGCGGCGCTCGTACCTCGTCAGCGTCGGTGCTGAGCGGGTGACCGGTCGGATTGGGGGATCAGGTGACCGGGTCTTACTGATGATGGGCGGCCGGCCGGGGGGTGCCGGGCTGCGCATCTCGGAGCGGGTACTCCGTCTTGGGTGGTGGGGGCCACCGGAAACGACGCTAGCAGACGCGAGGACAGAACGACCTGTCTGTCCTCACCAGTCGCGACCCCATTTGTAGGGTGTCGTCCCTTCGAGAGGCCCGTCGAACCTGCCACCGCACACACGAAAGCGCCGCGCGGCCGGTTCGGGATCGGCTGCTGCGGCGCTCTCATGGTCATCAGTGGGGGCTGACGACCGGTGTGTTCGGGTGGGGGGTTCCGGGTGGGGGGTCCGGGTGGGGGGTCCGGGTGGGGCGGGGTGGTGACGATTCGGGTGAGTGGAGGGCGGGTGTGGTGCGGGTGCTGCTCGACGAGTGGGGGCCCGTCAGCGGTGGGGAACCGCCTGACATGACTGTAGCAAGTCGGAGGACAGACAGGTCTGTTTGTCCTCATTTCTTCCCGCCCCAGTTCGAGGGAAACCCGACTGGGGGCCGACTCGGAATGCCGAATCTGGGGTCGACTCAGTGGACCGCCGCAGCGGCGATGCCCTCGAGCCGGCCGACCGCGTCCGCCGGCAGGTGCAGGTCGACTGCAGCGAGGTTCTCGGCCAGGTGCGCGGGGGAGGAGGTGCCGGGGATCAGCAGCACGGCCGGGCTGCGCTGAAGCAGCCAGGCCAGCGCCACCTGCAGCGGTGTCGCACCCAGGTCGGCGGCGACCGCGTCCAGTTCGCCGGACTGCAGCGGGGTGAAGCCGCCCAGTGGGAAGAACGGGACGAAGGCGATCTCCTCGTCTGCGCACAGATCGAGCAGTGCGTCGTCATCTCGGTGCGCGACGTTGTAGAAGTTCTGCACGCAGACGATCGGGGCGATCGATCGGGCCTCGGCGACCTGCTCCACGGTGACATTGCTGACGCCCAGATGGCGGATCAGGCCCTGCTCACGCAGCTCGGCGAGCACCTCGAACGGCTGCGCGATGGAGCCGCGCCGGGGGCCGTTCTGACCGCCGACCCGCAGGTTGACCACGTCCAGCACATCGAGCCCCAGGTGCTCCAGGTTCTCGTGAACCGCCAGGCGCAGATCGTCGGCGCCGAGCGCTGCGGGCCAGCCCTTGTCCGGGGTGCGCCGCGCCCCCACCTTGGTGACGATGTGCAGGCCGTCCGGATACGGATGCAGGGCCTCGCGGATCAGCTCGTTCGTGCTGGCCGGGCCGTAGAAGTCGCTCGTGTCGATGTGGGTGATGCCCGCCTCGACCACGTTCCGCAGCACCTGCACCGCCGCGTCGTGGTCTTTCGGCGGTCCGTAGACGCCCGGACCCGCCAGCTGCATCGCGCCGTAGCCCATCCGCGTCAGCGTCAGGCCGTCGGCCGGAGTCAGGGTGCCACCAAGCGCAGTCGTCATACCCGTAAGTGAACGCCATGGACCCGGGAGCGCGCCCAGCCGGGCCTCAGAAGTCCGCCGCCTGCAGACTGAGGAATTCAGGAGAAATCGAGGAATGAAGGAGCGACACGCCGGTGTGCGGCGTCCGGACCTTCGGGATCACCTGAATTCCTCGGCGCCCATTCCTCGGCGCCTATTCACGGCGCGCGGACTCCTCGGCGCGGACTCCTCGGCGCGGGAGCGGGTCAGGAGTGCGGGGCGCCCTGTCCCGCGGGGACGGTGCGGGGCGAGTCGCCGGCCGTCTGGCCGACCTCGTCATTGTTCGGTCGCCCGCTCCAGGGCTCCGACACCGGCTCCCCCGCGACCGCCGGTTCGGAGTGCGCGAGCCGGGCAGGCAGCAGGGGCCGGCGATCGACGATGCGCGGCGGACGCACGGGCTCGCCGCGCCGCTCCTGGCCGGGGATCGGCCGCGAGCGGCGGCCGTAGACCACCTGGGAGGAGTCGAGCAGCCACGGCACGAGCGCCAGCGTGACACCGTGCACCAGCATCAGCTTCTGCCGGATGCGCCGGGCCTTGTGGTTGTGCAGGATCGTCTCCCACCAGTGCCCGACCACGTAGATGGGCGTGTACACCGTCACGACCTCGGAGCCGTTGCGCTCGCGATGAGCGCGGATGTACTTGATGAGCGGCACCCCGATGTCGCGATACGGCGAGGGCAGGACGATGAGCGGCACGGCGATGTTCATCTGCGTCCATTCCGCCTCCAGCCGCTTGGTCGCGGCCTCGTCGACGGACACGTGCACGGCCTCGATGGAGTCGTGCCGCGCCGCGATGGCGTAGTCCAGCGCCTTCAGCACGGGCTTCTGCATGCGGCCGACCAGCACCATCGCGTGGTCGCCGCGGGAGCCGAACGTGGTGTGGGGATCGACCTCGATCTCCTTCTCCACGTCGCGGTAGTAGCGGTTCACGCCCAGCATCACGAACCACAGGATCGGCATGATCACGAAGACCAGCCAGGCGCCGTGCGTGAACTTGGTGATCGTGACGATCACGAGCACCGTCGCGGTGAGCGAGGCGCCGACCAGGTTGGTGGCCAGGCTGCGCAGGATCGACCGGCGGCCGGGCGCCTGCTCGTGTAGCAGCCGGATCCAGTGCCGCACCATGCCGGTCTGGCCGAGTGTGAACGAGATGAACACGCCGATGATGTAGAGCTGGATCAGATTGGTGACGCTGGCTCGGTAGATGAGCAGCAGCAGGCCGGCGACCAGCGCCAGCAGGATGACGCCGTTGCTGAAGATCAGGCGGTCGCCCCGGGTGGACAGGGACTTGGGTGCATAGCCGTCGCGGGCGAGCACCGAGCCGAGCAGCGGGAAGCCGTTGAACGCCGTGTTGGCCGCCAGCAGCAGCACCAGCGCGGTCGTCGCCTGCACGATGTAGAAGGGGATGGAGGTGCTGCCGAACACGGCACCCGCGACCTGCGCCATCAGGCTGCGCTGCGGCTCCGTCTTGCACCCCGTGAACCCGATCAGGGAGCAGGGGTTCTCCGCATAGTGCACGCGGGTGATCAGCGCCATGCTCAGCAGGCCGACGAAGAGCACGATCGCGATCGCACCCATCGCGACGAGCGTCTTCTGCGCGTTCCGCACCTTGGGACGCCGGAAGGCGGGCACGCCGTTCGCGATCGCCTCCACGCCGGTCAGGGCGCTGCAGCCGCTGGAGAACGCCCGAAGCAGCAGCAGCACCAGAGCCGCCTGGGCGACCTGGTCGCCGTGCACGGAGTACTTTGCGGACTCCGCGACCGGCACGCTGCCGAGCGCGGTCCTCGTGAGACCGACGACGATCATCACGAACACGCTCGTGATGAACAGGTAGGTCGGCAGCGCGAACGCCTTGCTCGACTCCCGCACCCCGCGCAGGTTCACGGCGGCCAGCAGCGCGACGATGACGAGCGCCATCTCCACCCGGATGCCGGCCAGCTGGGGCACCGCGGAGATGATGTTGTCCACGCCGCTCGCGACCGACACGGACACCGTCAGGATGTAGTCGACGAGCAGGGCGGAGGCGACGACCAGGGCCGGCTTCTCGCCCAGGTTGCGCTGCGCGACCTCGTAGTCGCCGCCGCCGGACGGATACGCCTTGATCAGCTGCCGGTACGACAGCACCACGACCACGAGCAGCAGTACGACAACCGCCGCCACCCAGGGGGCGAACGCCAGGAACGACAGGCCGCCGAGCGTCAGGATCAGCAGCAGCTCCTGCGGCGCGTAGGCGACGGAGGAGAGCGGGTCGCTCGCGAAGATGGGCAGCGCGAGGTGCTTGGGCAGCAGCTGGTCGTCGAGCTTGTCGCTCGACAGCTTCTCGCCGAGGATCAGGCGCTTGACCGAGCGCTCCTCGTCCTCGGGCGCCGAAGTCACGGGGCACGAGCGTACCCGCGGCCCAACGGCTGTCAATCCCCGCGAACAGCGGGTCCCGCCGGCGTTCCCGGCGCGACTCCGTGGTGCCGGCGAGGCGTCTGGGCTCGCGCGGTAGCTGTTGCTTCACCCGGTAGGCGTGCATACCGCGTGAGGCCACGCACACCGCGCGACGTGGGTGTGTGAGTGGTCGTGGGAGGGGGACGAGGGGGTCGCACGGGCATGTCGCCGGGCGACCGCATACTCGGATCGTGCACCTGCTCGCGGCGTTCAGTCTGCGCAACCGCGCCCTCATTGCGCTGGTCACGGTCGTGGCGGCGTTCTTCGGGGTGCTGGCCGCCGGGGCGCTCAAAGAGGAACTGATCCCCAACATCCAGCTGCCGCAGTTGGCGATCGTCTCCACCTACACCGGGGCGGCGCCGGCCGTGGTCAGCGAGCGGGTCAGCGCGCCGATCGAGCAGGCGGTGCGCGGTATCCAGGGGCTGAACGACACCTCCTCCACCTCCACGACCGGCAACTCGACGGTGACTGCCGAGTTCCAGTACGGCACGAATCTGGACGCGGCCGAGCAGAAGATCGGCTCCGCTATCAACCGCATCCGAGCGACGCTGCCGGACGGCGTCGACCCGCAGGTCATCTCGGGCAGCCTGGCGGACTTCCCGGTGCTGAACATCGCCGTCACCGGCGATCGCGGCACCGATGAGATCGCCACCTCCGTGCGGCAGTCCGTGCTCGACGAGCTGCAGAAGCTGAAGGGGGTGCGGGCCGCCTCGCTGAACGGGGCTCCCGGTCAGCGGGTCTCGATCACGCCCAAGTCGGGCACGCTGACCGACCACGGGCTGCAGGACACCGTGATCGACTCCACGCTGAAGTCGAGTGGCGTGCTGGTGCCTGCGGGATCGATCACGGACGGGTCCAGCACCCGCTCCATCCAGGTCGGCACCGAGACGGGGTCGGTCGCGGACCTGCGCGACCTGCCCCTGGCCGGAGTCACGCCGGCGCAGTGGAACGGCACGACCGTGCCGACGATCGGCGACGTCGCCGCGGTCCGCCTGGTGGACGACCCCGTGACCAGCGTCTCGCTGGTCAACGGCAAGCCCGCGCTGACGATCTCGGTCACCAAGCTGCCGGCCGCGAACACGGTGGACGTCTCGCGGGTGGTGCGCGCCGCGCTGCCGGATCTGAAGGCCGTGCTCGGAGCCGGTGGCGCCTACACGGTCGTGTTCGACCAGGCGCCGTTCATCGAGCAGTCGATCGACTCGCTGTTCGAGGAGGGGCTGCTGGGCCTGCTCTTCGCGGTGGTCGTCATCCTGCTGTTCCTGCTGTCGGTGCGGGCGACCCTGGTCACGGTCATCAGCATCCCGGCGTCGGTGCTGATCACCCTGATCGGCATGCAGGCGGTGGGGTATTCGCTGAACATCTTGACCCTGGGCGCGATCACGATCGCGGTGGGCCGGGTGGTGGACGACTCCATCGTCGTCACCGAGAACATCGCGCGGCACTTCAGGGACGACCCTCGGGGCGTCCCTGAAAATAGGCACAGTCGGGACGACCCTCGGGGCGTCGCGGCGCACAGGCACAGCGCGGACGACCCGCGGGCCGAGACGCATGCCGGTGATGGCATGGGCGACGGACGGGTGACTCCGGAGCAGCGGCGGGCTTCGGTGTTCGCCGCGGTACGCGAGGTGGCCGGCGCCGTCACCGCGTCCACGGTCACGACGGTCGCGGTGTTCCTGCCCATCGCGTTCGTGGCCGACGTCGCGGGCGAGCTGTTCCGGCCGTTCGCGCTGACGGTGTCGATCGCCCTGGCCGCGTCGCTGATCGTGTCGTTGACGATCGTGCCGGTGCTCGCGTATTGGTTCCTGCGGCCCGCCAAGCAGCATCCGAGGCGCCGAGAGACCGCCCAGCGTGAGCCGCTGCTGGTCCGCGCGTATCGACCGATCCTGCGGGGCACGCTGCGGGCGCCGGTGATCACGATCCTCGTGGCGCTCCTCGTCTTCGGCGGATCGGTCGCGCTGGCCACCCGGTTGCAGACGAACTACCTGGGCTCCAGCGGCCAGAACACCCTGACCGCCAGCGAGACGCTGCCGGACGGCACGAGTCTCGACGCACAGACCGTCAAGGCGCGGGCGGTGGACGCCGCGCTCCGTCGGGTCGACGGCGTGCAGACCGTGCAGGCCTCCATCGGGACCAGCGGCAGCGCCCTGCGCGACGCGTTCGACGCGGGGTCGGGCACGGTGATCACCTACTCCGTCACCACCGATCCCGCCGCCGACCAGGACGCGGTGCAGCGCCGGGTTCGCTCGGCGGCCCGAGCGGTCCCCGGCGTGGGCCGGCTGGACGTTGCGGCGTCGCAGGGCCTGGGCAGCAACTCCGACATCCAGGTGGACGTGACGGCGCCGACGGCAAGCGCACTCACGACGGCGACCACCCGCGTGCTGCACGCGGTGGACGGCCTGGCCTCGGTCAGTCAGGCCACCAGCAGCCTGACGGCGGCCCAGCCGTATGTGGCGGTCGACATCGACGGGGCGAAGGCGGCGAAGGCGGGCTTCAGCGAGGTGGCCCTGGCTCAGCTCGTCGCCCGGGCATCGCAGCCCACGGACATCGGCTCCATCACGGTCGACGAGCAGAGCCTGACGGTGTATCTGACCCCGTCGTCGCACCCCACGACGCGGGCTGCGCTCGCGGCGCTGAAGGTGCGCACGCCGACCGGGACGGTGCGGCTCGACTCAATTGCGACCGTTCGGATCGCGACGCAGGCGTCGGCGATCACCAGCACCGACGCCAGGCGCACCGCCTCGGTCAGCGCGACGCCCGCCACCGCCAACACGGGTGCCGCGAGTGCCGCGGTGCAGCGGGCTGTCGACGCGGTCGCGTTGCCTGCGGGGACCACGGCGACCGTCGGCGGCGTGACCGCCGACCAGGCCGCCGCGTTCCAGCAACTGCTGCTCGCCCTGCTCGCGGCGATCCTGATCGTCTACACGGTGATGGTGGCGACGTTCCGCAGCCTGCGGCAGCCCCTGCTGCTGCTCGTCTCGGTTCCCTTCGCCGCGACGGGCGCGGTGCTGCTGCAACTGGCGTCCGGCATCCCGCTCGGCGTCGCATCCCTGATCGGCCTGCTGATGCTCGTCGGCATCGTGGTGACCAACGCGATTGTGCTGATCGACCTGGTC
Organism: uncultured Amnibacterium sp.; assembly: GCF_964250715.1. Taxonomy (GTDB): domain Bacteria; phylum Actinomycetota; class Actinomycetes; order Actinomycetales; family Microbacteriaceae; genus Amnibacterium. The sequence continues at coordinate 1,834 of NZ_CAXUGX010000009.1, read as the reverse complement.
AACCAGTACCGGGCGCGCGGCGGCACCGTGCGCGATGCGGTGACCGCCGGGGCCAGCCGGCGACTGCGGCCCATCCTGATGACGGCTCTCGCCACGATCCTGGCCCTCGTCCCGACGGCGGCGGGGTTGATCGGGACGAGCTCGTTCATCTCGCAGCCGCTCGCGCTCATCGTGATCGGCGGCCTGCTCTCCTCCACCGTGCTCACCCTGATCGTGCTGCCGACCCTCTACTTCCTGGTCGAGGGCCGGCGGGAGTGGTGGGCGGCGCTCCGAGGCAGGGCGGCTGCGCGGCGGGACCGGCGGCTCGCCCGCAGGCAGGGCGAGCGTGCGGTGGAGGCCCGACCCGCCTGACCGCCGCGGTCGGCTATGGTGGAGGGTCGGCTCAGGACCGCTTCGTGGTGTCCTGCGGGCCGGAAGCGACCGCTCATCATGCGGTCGCCGATCATCCAGTCCGCGCCGCTGCGACCGTTCATGCGGTCGTTCCTCGTGCGCGTGCGCAACGAAGGAACGACGTCACCGCCATGCCCCTGCACGCCCGCAACAACAAGACCACCACTGGAGCCAAGCGCCGCTGGAGCGCGGACGACCGCGCCAAGCGCACCGAGCCCGGCCGCCGCGGCCTGGATGCTGCTCCCTCGCGTGCCGAGCGCCGCGCGGACCGCTTCGGCGCGCCCCGTCCCGATGCGCCTGAGCGCACCTCGCCCGCCCGAGGCCGCGACGGCGGCCAGGACCGCCGGCAGGACTGGTACCCCGGCCCGCGCACGAACCCCAGGCGCGACGAGGCGCAGGGCCGCTCGACCCGGCCCTGGGAGCGGAACGCGCCGGCCGAGCGCGCCCGCGACGAGCGGCCCCGCCGCGACGACCGCCCGGCGCGTGACGACCGCCCGGCGCGCGACGACCGCCCGGCGCGCGACGACCGTCCCGCTCGCGACTTCCGGCCCGCTCGCGACCACCGTCCCGACCGTGACGCTCGCCCCAGTCGGGACGACCGCTACCAGCGCGACGACCGTCCTGCGGCCCGCTCTCAGCGCGACGACCGTCCCGCGCGCGACGACCGTCCGTCGTACTCCGGTCGTCCCGCCCGCGACGACCGCCCGGCCGCCCGGTACCAGCGGGACTCCCGGCCCAGCCGCGACGACCGGCCCAGCCGCGACGACCGGCCCCGCACCGACCGCGCACCGCGTCGCTCCGCCGAGGCGGGACAGCCGCGCCAGCGGCCATCGTTCGACGACCGCGACGCCCGCCGCTTGGCCGACGACCGGCCCGCCCGGCGCGCGCAGGCCGAATACGGCACGCGCTTCGACCGCTCCCGGTCGCGAGCCTCCGACCGCGATGCCGCGCCTCGCCGTGACGACCGTGCGCCGCGCCGCGACGACCGCAGCCCGCGGCGCGAGCACGCGCCGTCGCGCAGCGACTGGCGCGAGCCGCAGGCCGCCGCGGCCTGGACGCCCACGGAAGACGTGGTGCTGGACCGCATCGAGGCCGAGACGGTCACGGCCGACGATGTCGCCGAGACCACCTTCGCCCAACTGGGCCTGGGCGAGCAGATCACCCGCACCCTGGCCGAACTGGGCGCGGAGCGTCCCTTCCCCATCCAGTCGGCGACCATCCCCGATGCGCTTGCCGGCCGCAATGTCCTGGGCCGCGGCCGCACCGGCTCCGGTAAGACCATCGCATTCGGGGCCGCCATGGTGGAGCGCCTGATGCGCAACTGGCACGAGTCGGGGCGCTCCGGCTCCGGCCGGCAGATGGGCCGCCCGCCGCGCGCGCTGATCCTGGCGCCGACGCGCGAGCTGGCGCTGCAGATCGACCGCACCGTGCAGCCGATCGCCCG
>NZ_CAXUGX010000008.1:0-148611 GCF_964250715.1 uncultured Amnibacterium sp. | reverse complement strand
GGGAGTTGCCGAGGGTGTAGCCGAAGCCCGGCTCGAGCGGCTCGATGACGAACCGGGAGCGGAACTCCGAGATGGTCTCTTCGGCCAGGGTGGGGCGCTGTGCAATGAGCACGGTGGTGTCCTTCTCGTCAGGGCGTCCGCTATTTGACGCCTGCGTGGGTGCGGACGCGAGCGGCGTCCGCGAGGGATCAGCCCCAAGAGGCTGACGCTTGTGCGGTGAAGCGTGGCGGCCGGTTAGACGCGGCGGCGCTTCGGCGGGCGGCAGCCGTTGTGCGCCTGCGGGGTCACATCGTTGATCGAGCCGACCTCCAGGCCCGCGGCCTGCAGCGAGCGGATCGCCGTCTCGCGACCGGACCCGGGACCCTTGACGAACACGTCCACCTTCTTCATGCCGTGCTCCTGGGCCTGACGCGCAGCCGACTCCGCCGCCATCTGCGCGGCGAACGGCGTGGACTTGCGCGATCCCTTGAATCCGACGCCGCCGGAGGAGGCCCAGCTGATGACCGCCCCCGTGGTGTCGGTGATCGAGACGATCGTGTTGTTGAACGTGCTCTTGATGTGGGCCTGGCCCACGGCGACGTTCTTCTTCTCCTTGCGGCGGGGCTTGCGTGCCGCGCTCGCCTTCGGTGCTGCCATGTCTGCTGTTCTCCTACGAGGTCTGCTGTCGGCGTGCGACGCCGAGGTGGTTGGTCTGGGAGGGCCGCGCAGCGGCCCGTGCGCCCGGGACTACTTGCGCCCGGCCTTCTTCTTGCCGGCGACGGTGCGCTTCGGGCCCTTGCGGGTGCGCGCGTTGGTCTTGGTGCGCTGCCCGTGCACGGGCAGACCGCGGCGGTGTCGCAGCCCCTGGTAGGAGCCGATCTCGACCTTGCGGCGGATGTCGGCCGCGACCTCGCGACGCAGGTCGCCCTCCACCTTGTAGGTGCCCTCGATGTGGTCGCGCAGCAGGACGAGCTGCTCGTCCGTCAGGTCGCGCACGCGGACGTCAGGACTGACGCCCGTCGCGGTGAGCGTTTCGGCGGCGCGGGTGCGCCCGACGCCGTAGATGTAGGTGAGTGCGACTTCCACGCGCTTCTCGCGCGGGATGTCGACGCCGGCCAGACGTGCCATGTGCGTGTCTTCCTTCGTGGAGCGGAGGTCTGCGACGGCACCGGTGCCCGGGCCTCCGTGCCCGAGGTGTCCCCCGCATCCGGCCGAAGCCGGCGGGCGGGTTCTGGTGCTGCCGTGGTGTACGTGAGTCGCGTGCGGCCGGAGCCGCGGGGCGGCTCAGCCCTGGCGCTGCTTGTGCCGCACGTTCTCGCAGATCACCATGACGCGTCCGTGGCGACGGATCACCTTGCACTTGTCACAGATCGGCTTGACCGAAGGGTTGACCTTCATCGTGTGTTCCTTCTCTCTCGCTGCCCTCGTACCGCCGGATCGCTCCGGCGGCCGTTGCTTCTCAGCACCCGTGTGCAGCAGGCCCTCGTACGGCCTACTTGTAGCGGTAGACGATGCGGCCACGGGTCAAGTCGTACGGGCTGAGTTCGACGATGACGCGGTCCTCGGGAAGGATGCGGATGTAGTGCTGCCGCATCTTGCCGGAGATGTGTGCCAGGACCCTGTGCCCGTTGCTCAATTCCACTCGGAACATCGCGTTGGGCAGTGCCTCGACCACTGCGCCCTCGATCTCGATCACGCCGTCTTTCTTGGCCATAGCCTCACTTCGTCTTGGCCGTCCACGCCGTCAAGCGGGACGATCGGGCGACGCGCCGATTGAGCGCGCGCCGCTGTGCTGGTCATGCGGATGGAATGGCGTCCGGAAGTCGTGCCCAGGCGGCTTGAGGCCGCGGGTCGATGCGCCCTTGCGGGACGCGATTGAACGCCAACAGGCGATCATACCCCTTGGACGGGTCAGGCGGAGCGTCGCACCACGGCGCGGGCGCTGCCCAAGCCGTCGAAGATGCGCTGGGTGACCGCGTCGACGTCGCCGACCGCGTCCACCGGTACCAGCAGCGAGCGCGTGTCGTAGAGCTGGATGAGCATCGAGGTCTGGTCGGCGTAGACCGCCAACCGAGCCCGGATCACGTCCTCGTTGTCATCGCTGCGTCCCTGCTCGGCCGCGCGTCGCAGCAGCCGGCGGACCACCTCGTCCTCCGGCACGACCAGCTGCACCACGGCGTCCAGGCCGCCCTGGCGCTCGGCGAGGAATCCGTCCAGCGTCTCGGACTGCTGCACTGTGCGCGGGAACCCGTCCAGCAGGAACCCGCCCTGCGCATCGGGCTGCTGCAGGCGGTCGACCACCAGGTCGTTCGTCAGATCGTCCGGAACGTACGCCCCGATGTCCATGTACGTCTTTGCCTGGCGGCCGAGCGACGTTCCTTGCGCGACGTTCGCGCGGAAGATGTCGCCGGTCGAGATGGCGGGGATGTCGAAGGCGGAGGCGATGCGCGTCGCCTGGGTCCCCTTGCCAGCACCGGGCGGACCGATGATCAGCATGCGCATCAGCGCAGCAGTCCCTCGTAGTGCCGCTGCTGCAGCTGGGAGTCGATCTGCTTCACCGTCTCCAGTCCGACGCCGACGACGATCAGGATCGACGTGCCGCCGAACGGGAAGCTCTGGCTGGCGCCGATCGCCGCCAGCCCGATGAGCGGGATCAGCGCGATCAGGCCCAGGTAGATCGAGCCGGGCAGGGTGACGCGGGTCAGCACGTAGTCCAGATACTCCGCCGTGGGCCGGCCGGCGCGGATCCCCGGGATGAAGCCGCCGTAGCGCTTCATGTTGTCCGCCACCTCCTCCGGGTTGAAGGTGATCGCGACGTAGAAATAGGTGAAGCCGACGATCAGCAGGAAGTACAGCAGCATGTAGAGCGGATGCGAGCCCGACGTCAGATAGGTCTGGATGAACACCACCCACGCGGGCGAGGCGCCGGTTGACGACTGGTTGAACTGCGCGACCAGGGCCGGCAGGTACAGCAGCGACGAGGCGAAGATCACGGGCACCACGCCCGCCATGTTCACTTTGATCGGGATGTAGGTGTTGTTGCCGCCGTAGGTGCGCCGCCCCACCATCCGCTTGGCGTACTCGACCGGAATGCGGCGCTGCGACTGCTCGACGAACACCACCGCGGCCATGACGACGACGCCGCCGAGGATCACCGCGATGGCCAGCTCGGGGCTCTGGGTGTTCCAGATGGCGGCGATCGACTGCGGGAAGCGCGAGGCGATCGAGGTGAAGATCAGCAGCGACATGCCGTTGCCGACCCCGCGCTCGGTGATCAGCTCGCCCATCCACATGATCAGACCGGTACCGGCCGTCATCGTCAGCACCATGAGCACCGACGCCCACCACGCGGAGTTGGTGATGATCGACTGGCACGCGGTGCCGCTGCTCGAACCGAACAGGGCGCCCTGGCGCGCCACGGTGATGAGGGTGGTGGACTGCAGCACACCGAGGGCGATGGTCAGGTAGCGGGTGTACTGGGTCAGCTTGGCCTGGCCCTCGGAGCCCTCCTTGTAGAGCACCTCGAAGCGTGGGATGACCACGCGCAGCAGCTGCACGATGATCGACGCCGTGATGTAGGGCATGATGCCGAGCGCGAACACGGACAGTTGCAGCAGTGCCCCACCGCTGAACAGGTTGACCAGCTGGTAGAGGCCGCTGCTCGTCGTGGACTGCGTCGCCAGACACGCCTGCACGTTCGCGAAGTTGACGAACGGCGACGGGATGACCGAACCCAACCGGAAGATCGCCACCAGCAGCAGGGTGAACAGCACCTTGCGGCGCAGGTCGGGAGTGCGGAAGACCCGCACGATGGCACTCAACACGTCTGTGGGTCTCCGCTTTCGCCGGTCGTCACGGGATCACGGGTACCGCGGGTACCCGCCGACGCCGTTATCGGATCGAGCCTCCCGCGGCGACGATCTTCTGCTCGGCCGAGCCGGAGACCTTGTCCACCGCGACCGTCAGACTAACCGCAATGTCGCCGGTTCCCAGAACCTTGACCTTCTCGTTCTTGCGGACGACGCCGCGTGCGACCAGGTCGGAGACGGTGACCTCGCCCCCCGACGGGTACAGCTCGGCGAGGCGAGCCAGGTTCACGACCTGGTACTCCACGCGGAACGGGTTCTTGAACCCGCGCAGCTTGGGCGAGCGCATGATGAAGTTCAGGTTGCCGCCCTCGAGGCCCGGGCGCACGCCATAGCGCGCCTTGGTCCCCTTGGTGCCACGCCCTGCGGTCTTGCCCTTGGAGCCCTCGCCGCGGCCCACCCGGGTGCGGTCCTTCTTCGCGCCGGCGGCGGGCCGCAGGTGGTGCACCTTCAACACGGACACGCGAGCGGGCGTCTCCGTCGAATCGGCGGTGCTCTTGGTGGTGGTGCTCTTGGCGGTGCTGGTCTTCTCGGTCGTATCGGCCATCAGTCGATCTCCTCAACTCTGACGAGGTGGGCGACCGCGCGCACGTAGCCGCGGTTCTGCGGGGAGTCCTCGCGCTCGACCGACTGGCCGATGCGCTTCAGCCCCAGGCTGCGCAGCGTGTCGCGCTGGTTCTGCTTCTCGCTCACCTTGGATTTGATCTGGGTCACACGCAGGGTGGCCATCAGGCGCTCGCCTTCTGCTCGTCGGCTGCCGCAGCAGCGCGCAGCAGGCGCCGCGGGACCACCCGGTCCAGGTCCAGCCCGCGTCGACCGGCGACTGCACTCGGCTCCTCGAGCGACTGCAGCGCGGCAACCGTCGCGTGCACGATGTTGATGGTGTTGCTGGAACCCAGCGATTTGGAGAGCACGTCGTGAATACCGGCGCACTCCAGCACAGCGCGCACCGGACCGCCGGCGATGACGCCGGTGCCGGGGCCCGCGGGACGCAGCAGCACAACGCCGGCGGCGGCCTCACCCTGCACGGGGTGCGGGATGGTCGCGCCGATACGCGGAACGCGGAAGAAGTTCTTCTTCGCCTCCTCGACGCCCTTGCTGATGGCAGTGGGCACCTCACGGGCCTTGCCGTAGCCGACGCCGACCGTGCCGTTGCCGTCCCCGACGATGACGAGGGCGGTGAAGCTGAAGCGCCGGCCGCCCTTGACCACCTTGGAGACGCGGTTGATCGTCACCACGCGCTCCAGGAACTGGCTGTCGCCACCTCGGCCGCCGCGATCGCCGCTGCGGCCACCGCTCTGATTGCGGTCCCCACGGCCGGTGCCGCGGCCTCGCGCGTCGCGGTTGTCGCGGCTCAGCGAGTCGGTCGACGCCGCGGTCTCGACGGGCGCCTCGTTCAGCGCGTCGCCGGCACCGGTCCCGGTCGCCGTGGTGGCGTTGCTGCTCGCAGCGACCGCCTCGGCCAGCGCGATGTCGGCCGCGGAGGTATCGGTCGCCGTCGCGTCGCTTGCCGCCGTGTCGGTCGCAGCTGTTTCGGTCGCAGCCGCGTCGGGAGTCGGAGTGTCGGCGGCGGTGTCGTCCGCTGCCCCGCTGTTGGTCGTGTCGCTCACAGGCTCAATCCACCTTCTCGCGCGCCGTCGGCGATCGCCGCCACCCGGCCCGCGTACTTGTTGCCGCCACGGTCGAAGACGACCGCCGCGATGCCGGCCGACTTGGCGCGCTCGGCCACGAGCTCACCGACCCGCTTGGCTTTGGCCGTCTTGTCGCCCTCGAAGACCCGCAGGTCCGCTTCGAGCGTCGACGCGGAGGCCAGCGTGAAGCCCCGCGTGTCGTCGACGACCTGCACGAAGACGTGCCTGGCCGACCGGGTGACCACGAGTCGCGGCACCTCGGTGGTCCCGGCGATGCGCTTGCGCAGCCGGGCGTGCCGGCGGTCGCGTGCGGCGGTGCGGCTGGAGTTCGTTGCAGCCATGATCACTTTCCTGACTTTCCGGCCTTGCGCCGGACCACTTCGCCGGCGTACCGCACACCCTTGCCCTTGTAGGGCTCGGGCTTGCGGATCTTGCGGATGTTGGCGGCCGTCTCGCCGACGGCCTGCTTGTCGATGCCCGACACGGTCAGGCGGTTGTTGCCCTCGACCGTGAACGTGATGCCGGCGGGCGGCTCCACCAGCACGGGGTGCGAGAAGCCGAGCGCGAACTCCACGTTCGCGCCACGGGCCTGCACGCGGTAGCCGGTGCCGACCACCTCCAGGCCCTTCGTGTAGCCCTGCGTCACGCCCTGGATGTTGTTCGCGATCAGGGTGCGGGTCAGGCCGTGCAGCGACCGGGACGCGCGCTCGTCGTTCGGACGCGTGACCAGCACGCGACCGTCCTCGATCGCCACGTCGATGGGCGCGGCCACGGTCAGCGCCAGGGTCCCGCGGGGGCCCTTCACGGTGATGTCGCGGCCGTCCACGTTCACGTCGACGCCGGACGGGATGTCGATGGGCAGTCTGCCGATTCGAGACATGTCAGATCACCACACGAAGGCGAGGACTTCCCCGCCGACGCCCTTCTTGGTCGCCTGCCGGTCCGTGAGGAGGCCGGAGGATGTGGACAGGATCGCGACGCCCAGGCCGCCGAGCACCTTGGGGATCTCGGTCGACTTGGCGTAGACGCGCAGGCCCGGCTTGGAGACCCGCTTGATGCCCGCGATGGAGCGCTCGCGGTTGGGGCCGTACTTGAGCGCGAGTGACAGCGTCTTGCCCACGCGCGCGTCCTCGACGCTCCAGTCCGCGATGTACCCCTCGGACTTCAGGATCTCGGCGATGTGCGCCTTCAGGTTGGAGTGGGGCAGGCTCAAGGTCTCGTGGAACGCCGAGTTGGCGTTCCGCAGACGGGTCAGCAGGTCGGCGACCGGATCGGTCATCGTCATGGGTTGTCTTCTTCCTGTCGCGGTTTCGCGCTGTGTCCATGAATGCGTCTGTATGAATACGTGTTCATGAGCACGTGCGACCTGCGACGGTCGGCTCCGCGCAGGACGCGGAGCGGGTATTCGGCTTACGAGCCGGTGATCTCGGTGGTGCGGGCTTGGAACGGGAATCCGAGCGCCCGCAGCAGCGCGCGCCCCTCATCGTCGGTGTTCGCGGTGGTGACGACCGTGATGTCGAAGCCGCGCACGCGGTCGATGCGGTCCTGGTCGATCTCGTGGAAGACCGCCTGCTCGGTCAGGCCGAACGTGTAGTTGCCGTGCCCGTCGAACTGACGGTCGGACAGCCCGCGAAAGTCGCGGATACGGGGCAGTGCCAGGGACAGCAGACGGTCCAAGAACTCCCACGCCCGGTCGCCGCGCAGGGTCACGTGGGCGCCGATCGGCTGGCCCTCGCGCAGCTTGAACTGCGCGATAGATTTGCGGGCCTTGGTCACTTGGGGCTTCTGACCGGTGATCTTGGTCAGGTCGGCGACGGCTCCGTCGATGATCTTGCCGTCGCGGGCGGCCTCGCCGACGCCGGTGTTGACGACGACCTTCACAAGTCCCGGGACCTGATGCACGTTGCCGAAGCCGAACTGGTCCTTCAGGGCCGGCACGATCTCGGTGCGGTACTTCTGCTTGAGGCGCGGCTGGTTGCTCGCGCCAGTGGGCGCCGAGCCAGCCTTCGCGGCAGGAGCGGTGGTGGTCATCGTTACAGGTCCTTCCCGGACTTCTTGGCGTACCGCACGCGGACGGTCTTCTCGACCCCGTCCTTGGTGACGGTGTCGACCCGGTGGCCGACGCGGGTCGGCTTCTTGGAGTCGGGGTCGACGAGTGCGACGTTGGAGACGTGGATGGGCGCTTCGGTCGTCTCGACGCCGCCGGTCTTGGTGCCGCGCTGGGTCTGGCCGACCTTGACGTGCTTGGTGACGAAGTTGACGCCCTCGACCAGCACGCGGCTCTCGGCCACGATGACCTCCAGCACCTTGCCCTGCTTGCCGCGGTCGCCGCCGCGGGCCTGGGTGGCGCCTGTGATCACCTGGACCAGGTCGCCCTTCTTGATGTTCGCCATGACTCAGATCACCTCCGGAGCCAACGAGATGATCTTCATGAAGCGCTTGTCGCGCAGTTCACGGCCGACCGGTCCGAAGATGCGGGTACCGCGCGGGTCGCCGTCGCTCTTCAGGATGACGGCCGCGTTCTCGTCGAACTTGATGTACGACCCGTCGGACCTGCGGGTCTCTTTGACGGTGCGCACGATGACCGCCTTGACGACATCGCCCTTCTTGACGTTGCCGCCGGGGATCGCGTCCTTGACGGTCGCCACGATGATGTCGCCGAGCCCGGCATAGCGGCGGCCGGAGCCGCCCATCACGCGGATGGTGAGCAACTCCTTGGCGCCGGTGTTGTCGGCGACCCTGACTCTGGATTCCTGCTGAAGCATGTGTTCTTCTCCGGTCCCGTCGGCCCTACTTGGCCTTCTCGAGCACCTCGACGAGGCGCCAGCGCTTGGTCGCGGATATCGGCCGCGTCTCGCTGATGACCACGAGGTCGCCGACGCCGGCGGTACCGGCCTCGTCGTGCGCCTTCACCTTGGAGGTGCGGCGGATGACCTTGCCGTAGAGGGGGTGCTTCACGCGGTCCTCGACCTCGACGACGATCGTCTTGTCCATCTTGTCGCTCGTCACGTAGCCGCGGCGCAGCTTGCGGTAGCCGCGAGCGGTTGCGACCGTCGCTGCGGTACTCGCCTGCGGCTCGGCGGGCGACGTGGTTGCCTTCGCCATCAGTTGCTCTCCTCGGTGGTGACTTCGGTATCCGCCTCGGCGGCGGGCTGCTCGGCTTCGGCCTCATCGGCAGCAGCCGGAGCCGCCTTGCGCGAGCGGGACTTCTTGGGTGCCGGCGCTGGAGCCGGGGTCGGCTCGGGAGTGACCCGGATGCCCAACTCGCGCTCGCGCAGCACCGTGTAGATGCGCGCGATGTCACGCTTGACCGCGCGCAGGCGGCCGTGGCTCTCGAGCGTGCCGGTAGCCGACTGGAAGCGCAGGTTGAACAGCTCCTCCTTTGCCTTCTTCAGCTCGTCGGTCAGGCGCGTGTCCTCGAGCCCGTCGAGCTCGGTGGTCTTCAGATCCTTGGTACCGATCGCCATTACGCGTCGCCCTCCTCTCGGCGGATGATCCGTGCCTTCAGGGGCAGCTTGTGGATGGCGCGCAGCAGTGCCTCGCGCGCCAGGTCCTCCTGCACACCGCCGACCTCGAACAGCACGCGGCCCGGCTTGACGTTGGCCACCCACCACTCGGGCGAGCCCTTGCCGGAACCCATGCGGGTCTCGGCGGGCTTCTTGGTGATCGGGCGGTCCGGGTAGATGTTGATCCACACCTTGCCGCCGCGCTTGATGTGGCGGGTCATGGCGATACGCGCCGACTCGATCTGCCGGTTCGTGACGTACGCAGGCGTCAGGGCCTGGATGCCGAACTCGCCGAACGTGACGCGGGTGCCACCGGTCGCCTGACCGGTGCGGCCCGGGTGGTGCTGCTTGCGGTGCTTGACTCGTCGTGGGATCAGCATCAGGCGTTCGCTCCTTCCGGTGCGTTCTCGCGGCGCGCGCCGCCGCGGCGGTCGCCGCCGTCGCGACGCTCCGGCCGAGTGGACCGCTGCGTCGCCTGCTCGCGGGCGAGTTCCTTGTTGGTGATGTCGCCCTTGTAGATCCAGACCTTCACGCCGATGCGGCCGAAAGTGGTACGGGCCTCGTAGAAGCCGTAGTCGATGTTGGCGCGCAGCGTGTGCAGCGGCACCCGGCCTTCGCGGTAGAACTCGCTGCGGCTCATCTCCGCGCCGCCGAGGCGGCCGGAGACCTGCACGCGCACGCCCTTGGCGCCAGCGCGCTGGGCGCTCTGCAGGCCCTTGCGCATCGCGCGGCGGAAGGCCACGCGGGCAGAGAGCTGCTCCGCGATGCCCTGCGCGACCAACTGCGCCTCGGCCTCGGGGTTCTTCACCTCGAGGATGTTCAATTGGATCTGCTTCTTGGTGAGCTTCTCCAGGTCGGCGCGGATGCGCTCGGCCTCGGCGCCGCGGCGACCGATGACGATGCCGGGGCGGGCCGTGTGGATGTCCACCCGCACGCGATCGCGGGTGCGCTCGATCTCGATGCGGGCCACGCCGGCGCGGTCGAGGCTGGTCTTCAGCAGCGTGCGGATCTTCACGTCCTCGGCGACGAAGTCGCTGTACCGCTGACCGACCTTGCGCGAGTCGGAGAACCAGCGGGAGACGTGATCGGTGGTGATGCCCAGGCGGAAGCCGTAGGGGTTGACCTTCTGGCCCATCAGCGGTTCCTGGCCTTCCTGGTGCTGGTGCCGGCCGAGGCGAGCTCGGTCGGGGTCGACAGCACGACGGTGATGTGGCTCGTGCGCTTGTTGATGCGGAACGCGCGGCCCTGGGCTCGCGGCCGGAACCGCTTGAGCGTGGTGCCCTCGTCGACGAACGCCTGGGTGATGAAGAGGTCGGCTGGATCGAGCGCCGTGTTCTCGGCGTCGGCCTTGACCTGGGCGTTCGCGATCGCGGAGGCGACCAGCTTGTAGACGGCCTCGCTGGCGCCCTGCGGCGCGAACTTGAGGATCGCGAGGGCCTCGACGGCCTGGCGGCCGCGGATGAGGTCCACGACGCGCCGCGCCTTCTGCGGCGTGATGCGGATCTGCCGCACCTTGGCTCTGGATTCGACCATTGCTCTACTCCTTCGCACGCCGCGTCAGCGGCGGCGACCCTTCTTGTCGTCCTTCTCGTGCCCGCGGAAGGTGCGGGTGGGCGCGAACTCGCCGAGCTTGTGCCCGACCATCGCCTCCGTGACGAAGACCGGGATGTGCTTGCGGCCGTCGTGCACCGCGATCGTGTGGCCGAGCATGGCCGGCACGATCATGGAACGGCGCGACCACGTGCGGATGACGATGTGGCTTCCGGCCTGGTTCTGCGTGACGACCTTCTGCAGCAGGTGATCGTCGACGAAGGGGCCCTTCTTGAGACTGCGAGGCATACTCCGCTACTCCTACTTGCGCTTCTTGCCGACGGTGCGGCGACGAACGATGAGCTTGTCGCTCTCTTTGTTGGGGTGCCGGGTGCGGCCCTCGGGCTGACCCCACGGGCTGACCGGGTGGCGTCCACCGGAGGTCTTGCCCTCACCGCCGCCGTGCGGGTGGTCGATGGGGTTCATCGCGACGCCGCGCACTGTCGGGCGCACGCCCTTCCAGCGCTTGCGGCCCGCCTTGCCCCAGTTGATGTTGGACTGCTCGGCGTTGCCGACCTCGCCGATGGAGGCGCGGCAGCGCACATCCACGTTGCGGATCTCGCCCGAGGGCAGCCGCAGCTGGGCGTACGGGCCGTCCTTGGCGACGAGCCGCACCGAAGCACCGGCGGAGCGGGCCATCTTGGCGCCGCCGCCGGGTCGCAGTTCGATGGCGTGGATGACCGTGCCGACGGGGATGTTCTTCAGCGGCAGGTTGTTGCCCGGCTTGATGTCGGCGCCCGCTCCGGATTCGACCACGTCGCCCTGGTGCAGGCGGTCGGGCGCCAGGATGTAGCGCTTCTCGCCGTCCAGGTAGTGCAGCAGGGCGATGCGTGCGGTGCGGTTGGGGTCGTATTCGATCTCGGCGACCCGGGCGTTGACGCCGTCCTTGTCGTTCCGACGGAAGTCGATGACCCGGTACTGGCGCTTGTGCCCCCCGCCGATGTGGCGCGTGGTGATGCGGCCCTGGTTGTTGCGTCCGCCGGTCTTGCTGATCGGCTTCAGCAGGCTCTTCTCGGGGGTCGAGCGGGTGATCTCGGCGAAGTCGGCGACGGACGAGCCGCGACGGCCCGGGGTGGTCGGCTTGTACTTGCGGATTGCCATGGTGTCTCCTGCCCGCTCAGCCGACGGCCGTGAAGATGTCGATGGTCCCGGACTTCAGCGTGACGATGGCGCGCTTGGTGTCCTTGCGCTTGCCGGTGCCGAAGCGGGTCTTGCGGGTCTTGCCCGTGCGGTTGGCGGTGTTCACACTCGCCACCTGGACGCCGAAGATCTTCTCGACGGCCAGCTTGATCTCGGTCTTGTTGGAGCGCGGATCGACCAGGAAGGTGTACTTGCCCTCGTCGATCAGCCCGTAGCTCTTCTCGGAGACCACCGGCTTCAGGATCACGTCGCGCGGATCCTTGTAGGAGCCGATCGCGCCTGCGGTGTTCGTCATGCCGACGCCTCCTCGGTCTTCGACTTCGCGGCCAGGAACGCCTCGTACGCGGCCTTGGTGAAGACCACGTCGTCGGACAGCAGCACGTCGTAGGCGTTCAGCTGGTCGACGTACAACTTCTCCACGGTCGGCAGATTGCGCACGCTCTTCAGGCTGACCACGTCGGTGCGGTCCAGGACGACCAGCTGGCGCTTGCCGCTGCGCACGTCGGCGAGCGCGACGGCCGCATCCTTCGTGGACGGTACCTCGCCGGTGACGAGCGATTCGATGACGTGCACGCGACCGGCACGGGCCCGGTCCGACAGGGCGCCGAGCAGGGCCGCGGCGATCATCTTCTTGGGAGTGCGCTGCGAGTAGTCGCGCGGCGTCGGTCCGTGGACCACGCCGCCGCCGATGTGCTCAGGTGCGCGGATGGAGCCCTGACGCGAGCGCCCGGTGCCCTTCTGCTTGAACGGCTTGCGACCCGATCCGGAGCGCTCGCCACGGTTCTTGGTCTTGTGCGTGCCCTGGCGCGCGGCGGCCAACTGGGCGACGACCACCTGGTGGATCAGCGGGATGTTGGTGGGCACGTCGAACAGCTCGGCGGGCAGTGCGGTCGACTGGGGTGCGGCCATGGTCAGGCTCCCTTCACGGCGTCGCGGACGAAGACGATGCGGCCGGCGGCTCCGGGGACGGCGCCCTTGACGAGCAGCAGACCCTTCTCGGCGTCGACGGCGTGGACGACCAGGTTGAGCACCGTCACGCGCTCAGCACCCATCCGGCCCGCCATCCGCATGCCCTTGAAGACGCGGCTGGGGGTGGAGGAGGCGCCGATGGAGCCGGGCTTGCGGTGGTTGCGGTGCGAGCCGTGGCTGGACGAGACGCCCTTGAAGTTGTGGCGCTTCATGACACCCGCGGTGCCCTTGCCCTTGCTGGTGCCGACGACGTCGACCTTCTTGCCGGCCGTGAAGGCGTCGACCGCGATCTCCTGGCCGAGCGTGAACTCCGCCGCGTTGGCGGTGCGCACCTCGGTCAGGTGTCGGCGCGGTGTGACCCCGGCCTTGTCGAAGTGGCCGGTGGCGGGCTTGTTGGCCTTGCGCGGGTCGATCTGCCCGTACGCGATCTGCACGGCGGCGTAGCCGTCGACCTCGGGCGTGCGCACCTGCGTGACCACGTTCGGCGTGATCTGGATGGCCGTGACGGGCACGAGCTTGCCGGCGGCGTCCCACACCTGGGTCATCCCCAGCTTGGTGCCGAGCAGGCCGGTGAAGGTCCTGGTTTCGGTGGACATGTGCGAATCCCTAGAGCTTGATCTCGATGGCGACGTCGGCGGGCAGGTCGAGGCGCATGAGCGAGTCGACCGCCTTCGGCGTCGGGTCGATGATGTCGATCAGCCGCTTGTGCGTGCGCATCTCGAAGTGCTCGCGGCTGTCCTTGTACTTGTGCGGGGAGCGGATGACCGCGATGACGTTCTTCTCGGTCGGCAGCGGCACCGGGCCGACGACCTGCGCACCGGCGCGGGTGACGGTGTCGACGATCTTGCGCGCGGAGCTGTCGAGCCCGGCGTGGTCGTACGACTTCAGTCGGATGCGGATCTTCTGTCCCGCCATGGTGTTCCTCGCTTCGTGCGCTTCGCGCCGCTCGTGGATGGACCCGGCCGACTCGCGCACCGGCCCGTGAGTCAGACGGGATGGCGCGCGCTCCGCACCGCTGTTCTGCTGTCTGGTGGCGCGGGAGACCCGCCGCCGCTTCTCGCCGCACGCATGCGCACCACACCCGAGCGGATCGAATCCGCGGCGCGGCCGTCGCACACCTGCTGGACGCGCACCTGTCGAACAGGATCGCTTCCGGTGAGGAGCCGAGTGTTCTGCTGTCTGCGACCTACCCGTACTAGACGGCTATGCACTGCCTGACAGTGATCCGGACCGCACGCCTCAGCGCCGCAACCCGAAATGTGGAACCCCGATATCTTGCCATGCCCCCAGACGGGTCGCAACCCGGGCGTGTCGCCCGCCCCGCGCCCGCCGCGAGGTCTCTCCAACCCGACGCGGTACTCGCGCCGTCCACGCGGGTGGTGCACCACCCGCGTGGAGGTGCAGGTACCGCGTCGTCTGAGGATCGTCCTCAGTCGGACTGCTTCGGGATACCGGCGGCGAGCAGGATGCGCTCGAGGCCGCTGCTCCTCAGGTCGCGCCAGTCCCACCGCGCGAACCGCGGCCGCTGCAGTCGAATCCGGTTCTCACGATTCTTCTCACGGATCACGATGTCCTCCACGGACCCGCCTCTCCTGTAGCGGTCGAGCCGGTACTTGATCTCGCCGTCGAACTCGCCGATGCCGCCGACCTCCTGCCAGCCGAAGTCGCCGTACTCGACGCGCTCGCCGGTGGCGATCGGCACCTGCAGCTCGGGCTTCACGAAACCGAGAAGGTGCATGCGAACGCGACTGACCGACTCTCCGGGCGATCCGCTGCGCGCATCGGCGAATGAAAGCACGGACGCCAGACGCCGATGGCGCTGCCCGGCGCCGTGCGCGTCCTGGAGGTTCAGGAGCTCTGTCGCCGCGCCGAGGTGCATCCGGAGAACCGCGTCGACGACCACGACCGCCTCCTCGAACGGAAGGGTCATGGCGAGATCGAATGCCGTGCGAGCCGGGCTGGTGACGGTCATCCCGTCGACGAGCACGGTGCGCACCCCGTCAAGACCGAGGCAGTGCCGCACGACGTCGAGCTGCGACCGACCGCCTGTGCGCCGTTCGCAGAGCAGATGCACCCGGTCCGGCCAGGGGCGGAGCTGCGGAATACCGAGAAGGGCGGCTGCAGACTGATGTGAGAACACATGCGGGCGGGCGAGCGTGAGATGCGCGGCTCGGATACGGAGCAGGTAGCTCGCTGAACCGCCGTCGATCGCGGTATCGGCGGGCAGGTAAATCCCGCGGCGCGCACGAACGAGGGTCGCGTCCCGCTCGGGACGCTCCCGACCGCGGCGCAGCAGTTCGTCCCTGGAGACCATCGGACCGAATTGCACGCCTGCGACGGTGGCAGAGCGCGACTGCGCTGCGGCGCTCGATCCCGCATCGGCGGCGCACCCGCCGTCCGTCCGCTGCTGTGGAGGAGAGGATCAGCCACCGGCGCCGATGGTCGCGCGATATGTGCACCAGGCCGCGGTACGTACACCTACCGCGCCGAGGGCGCAGGTACCGCGTGCCGGCGCGAGCACGGCGCGGAGCGGGCGGGGTAGCGTGCGCGGGTGGATGCCGGGGCGGTCGTCAGCGGGTTGCGGCGCACGTATGAGGGCGGGGTGACGCGGCCCGTTGCCTGGCGGCTTCAGCAGTTGGCGGCGCTCGGCGCCATGCTGCAGCGGCACGGGGCGCGGTTCGAGCAGGCGCTGCTGGCGGATCTGGGTAAGGCGCCAGCGGAGTCGGTGGCGACCGAGATCGGTTTCCTCACCACCGAGGTGACGCACGTGCGCCGGCGGTTGCGGCAGTGGCTGCGTCCCATCGAGGAGCATGTGCCGTGGCAGTTGCAGCCCGCCTCCGCCCGCACGGTGCTGGAGCCGCTCGGCGTCGCCCTGGTGATCGCGCCCTGGAACTATCCGCTCATGCTGGCGCTGTCGCCGGTGATCGGGGCGCTCGGCGCCGGCAACGCCGTGGTGCTGAAGCCGAGCGAACTGGCGCCCGTCACCTCCGCGCTGCTCGCCGAGCTGCTGCCCGCGACACTCGACCCCCGCGCCGTCGCCGTGGTGGAGGGCGGCGTTCCCGAGACCACCGCGCTGCTGGAGCAGCGCTTCGACACCATCTTCTACACCGGCAACGGTCGCGTCGGCCGGATCGTGATGGCGGCCGCCGCCCGCCACCTGACCCCGGTCACGCTGGAGTTGGGCGGCAAGTCGCCGGTGTACGTCGACGACTCCGCAGACCTGGCAGTCGCCGCGCGACGCATCGCGTGGGGCAAGTACCTGAACGCCGGGCAGACCTGCGTCGCTCCCGACCATGTGCTGGCGCACCACTCGATCGCCGACGAGCTGGTGGCCCGGATCGGACATGCCGTGACCGACATGTACGGCGCGGATCCCCTGGCGAGCGACGATCTGGCCCGGATCGTCACGACCGCTCAGTTCGACCGTCTGACCGGGATGCTCGGCGACGGACAGGTCGCGGTCGGCGGAACGAGCGACCGCGGCACGCTGAAGATCGCACCGACCGTACTGACCGGCGTTCCGGACACCGCCGAGTCGATGCAGCAGGAGATCTTCGGCCCCCTGCTGCCGGTGATCCAGGTGGCACACGAGCAGGACGCGATCGAGCGGGTGGCCGCCGGCGACAAGCCGCTGGCCCTCTACGTGTTCACATCGGGCGCGGAGTCACGAAGGCGGTGGACCACCGCGACCAGTTCCGGCGCGATCGGCTTCGACATCCCCGTCGCGCACCTGATCGTCCCCGGCATCCCCTTCGGGGGCGTGGGCCCGTCGGGGATGGGCAGCTACCACGGACGCCGATCGATCCTGGCGTTCAGCCACGAGAAGGCGATCTTCGCCAAACGCGCACGTCCGGACACGCTGCGTCTCTTCATGCCGCCCTATACCGCGGGGCGGGAGCGACTCATCCGGCGTCTGTTCCGCTGACCGGCTCGTCCGGCGGCTGGAACAGCATCGACAGCAGTTCCTGCTCGGCGGCCTTGGGCCGGGCGGGATCGATCGTCTCCCCCGCACGGAAGCGGTCGACCACGCGCGGATCCACGTAGCTGGCCTTCGCGATCGTGGGCGTGTTGCTCAGCACGGCGGCAGCCGCGCGCATGGCCTCGGCGATCGCCCTCTGCTGCTTCGACTTGCCCGACTCCGGTCCGTGCCTGGCGAGGCTGGCCGCCGCCGTCACCGAGCCCCGCAACGTGCGGAAGTCCTTGGCGCTGAACCTGCCGCCGGTGCGCTTCTTCACGTACCGGTTCACGTCCTGGGGCGTGATGTGGTGCCACTGTCCGTCGTCCTCGAACTGCAGCAGCCGCTCCCCCGGCACGCGCTGCTGCAGCTCGGCGAGCACCGCGGCCAGGTCGGCGTCCTTGATCGTGGAGTCCCAGGTCTTGTGGCTCTTCGCCGGGAAGGTGAGGCGGATGGCGGCGCCGTCGATCTGCACGTCCGAGGTCAGCAGCGTCGCCAGACCGCGGCTGCCGTTCTCGTCCTCGTAGCGCTCCGACCCGATGCGCAGGCCCCCGAGGTCGAGCAGGCGGAACGCCGCCGCCAGCACTCGTCGGCGCGACAGCCCCTCGTCATGCAGGTGGCGCGTGACCCGTCGCCGTGCGGAGGGCAGCGCCTCCGCCAGCTGGAGCATACGTTCGAACTTGCGGCGCGCGTGCTTCTCGGCCCAGGTGGGGTGGTAGATGTACTGCTTGCGGTTGGCCGCGTCGAACCCGACCGCCTGAATATGCCCGTTCTCGTACGGAGCGATCCACACGTCCTGCCAGGCGGGGGGAATCGCGAGCGCCTCCAGCCGGGCACGTACCTGAGGGTCGTGCAGGGTGGTGCCGTCCAGATCCTTGTAGCTGAAACCGGTGCCGCTGCGCACTCGCCGGAAGCCCTTGCCGAGCGGATTGCTCTTGCGCAGGCGCGTGCTGCGCGGTGCGGCGGAGACGTCGGTCACGACGGGAGTGTAGGTCGCGCGTGCTGACGATCGGCGGAGCTGGCGGGCCGCGGGGTCGGAGGGTCCGGCCGGGTCTAGCCGAGGTCGCGGGAGGGAGCGGCCTCGTAGCCGGCCTCCCGCAGCGCTGCGCGTGCCTCGCGCCTCGCGGAGTAGTCGGTGCGCACTCCTCGGATGTCGCGGTAGTTCTGGTGACCGGGACCCGCCCACAGGATCGCGTCGCCGGGCTCCGCGAGCGACACCGCGAGGCGGATCGCCTGCTCCGGCTGCCCCTCCTCGTACAGCGGATGGCCGGGAGCGGCCTCCCGCGCCGCGGCGAGGAGGCTCGCCCGGATGCTGGCCGGATCCTCGAACCGGGGGTGGTGGTCGGTGACGACCAGCACGTCGCTGCCCTCCACGGCCGCGCGCGCCATGTCGGGCCGCTTGGTGGTGTCGCGGTCGCCGTCGGCGCCGAACAGCATGATCACCCGGCCGGGCGTCACCGCCCGGACCGCGGCGAGGGTCTCTTGGAACGCATGCGGCGAGTGACCGAAGTCCACGTAGACCGCGGGAGCGCCCGGACCCGAGACGAGCTCGGTGCGCCCGGGCAGCGTCACGGCCATCCCCGCCGGCGCCTCGAGCACCGACTTCAGCCGCTCGAAGGCGTAGCCGGCCTGGAGCAGCATCACGATGGCCAGCCCCGCGTTCGCGGCCATGTGCGCGCCGAGCACGGGGATGCGGGTGGCGATGTTCCGCTCCCCCGCCCCGTCGAGCGCGGGCCCATGCAGCACGAACGCGGTGTGCGCCTGGGTCTCCTCGGTGACGGTCACCGTCCAGTCCGCAAGCTCGCCGCCGGCGAGCGCGATCGTGACCGTCGGAACGCCGGCATCGGAAACGATCCGTGCGCCCCAGCGGGTGTCGAGCGAGACGACCGCGCGGCGGGACCGGTCGGGCTGGAAGAGCACGGCCTTCGCCGCGTAGTACTCGTCCATGTCCGCGTAGTCGTCGAGGTGGTCGTGGCTCAGGTTCGTGAATCCCGCGACATCGAAGACGATCCCGTCGAGCCGGTGGCGGGAGAGCCCCTGCGCGCTCACCTCGATGGCGGCGGCCTGCACGCCCGCCTCGACCATCCGCGCGATCAGCGCGTGCAGCTCGGTCGCCTCGGGCGTCGTGAGGCCCGCGATCCGTCGTTCGGCGCCGACCCGGCGCTCGGCGGTCGAGCTGAGCCCGTTCGGCACATCGAGCAGATCGAGCAGGCCCGCGAGGAAGTGGCCCGTGGAGGTCTTGCCGTTCGTTCCCGTTACCCCCAGCAGCAGTGGGTGGTGCTCGCGGGTGCGGTACACGGCCGCGGCCAGGCCGCCGAGCACCAGGCGCGGCTCGACGACGGTCAGCACCGGCACGTCCAGGTCGAGGTCCGCGTGGCCCGGGTCGGTGAGCACCGCGACCGCTCCGCGCCCGACGGCGTCCGCTGCGTAATCGGCACCGTGGCCGCGGACGCCTTGCATCGCGATGAACAGGTGCCCGGGACGGACCGCGCCCGTACCGAGGCTGATCCCGGTCACGGAGACGCCCTGCGGGTCACCGGCGAGCCCGAACCCGGCGGTCAGGTCCGCCAGCGCGAACGGCTCCGTCGATCCGGGTACGAACGGCGACGGAACAGGCGCTGACATGACCGCTCAACCCTATGCGGCACCCTCCTCCGCCCCGCGGATGATCCGCGCCTGTTCCCCGTCTGCCCGGAACCTCGTCTGTCCAGAATGAGGACTGGCGTCCACGCGCGCGCCTGGACGCCAGTCTCGAACCTGAGCAGACGCGGACGGAGAAGGGGCCCGGTCCCTACGGACCGAGCCCCTTCTTGGTGGCGGGTACTACTTGAGGATCTTCGTCACCGTGCCGGCGCCGACCGTGCGGCCGCCCTCGCGGATGGCGAAGCGCAGGCCCTCCTCCATGGCGATCGGCTGGATCAGCTCGACGTTCATCTCGGTGGTATCGCCGGGCATCACCATCTCGGTGCCGTCGGGCAGCGAGATGACGCCCGTGACGTCGGTGGTGCGGAAGTAGAACTGCGGACGGTAGTTCGCGTAGAACGGGTTGTGACGCCCGCCCTCGTCCTTGGACAGGATGTAGGCGTTCGCCTCGAACTGGGTGTGCGGCGTGACCGAACCCGGCTTGACGACGACCTGACCGCGCTCCACGTCCTCGCGCTTGGTGCCGCGCAGCAGCAGACCGACGTTCTCGCCCGCACGGGCCTCGTCGAGCAGCTTGCGGAACATCTCGACGCCGGTGACGGTGGTCTTGATGCTCGGCTTGATGCCGACGATCTCGACCTCCTGGTTCACCTTGAGGATGCCGCGCTCCACGCGGCCGGTGATGACGGTGCCACGACCGGTGATCGTGAACACGTCCTCGATCGGCATCAGGAACGGCTTCTCGATGTCGCGCTCGGGCTCCGGTACGAACTCGTCGACCTTGTCCATCAGGTCGGCGACCGTGGCGCCCCACTTCTCGTCGCCCTCGAGCGCCTGCAGCGCCGAGACTCGCACGATCGGTGCGTCGTCGCCGTCGAACTCCTGGCTGGAGAGCAACTCGCGCACCTCGAGCTCCACGAGCTCCAGGATCTCCTCGTCGTCCACCACGTCGGCCTTGTTCAGGGCCACGACGATGTACGGCACGCCCACCTGGCGGGCGAGCAGCACGTGCTCACGCGTCTGCGGCATGGGGCCGTCGGTGGCGGAGACCACCAGGATCGCGCCGTCCATCTGAGCGGCGCCGGTGATCATGTTCTTGATGTAGTCCGCGTGGCCCGGGGCGTCGACGTGCGCGTAGTGGCGCTTCTCGGTCTGGTACTCCACGTGGGAGATGTTGATCGTGATGCCGCGCTGCTTCTCCTCCGGCGCGTTGTCGATCTGGTCGAACGCGCTCGCGGTGTTGAGCGTGGGGTACTTGTCGTGCAGCACCTTCGTGATCGCCGCCGTCAGCGTGGTCTTGCCGTGGTCGACGTGACCGATCGTTCCGATGTTGACGTGCGGCTTGGTCCGCTCGAACTTGGCCTTGGCCATGCTGGTGTCCTCCTTAGGGACTGTTGGTCGAGGTGTCCCACCTCGGTCCTCCGCGCGGACGGCGCAGAGGACCGGATGAGGTTACCCGCTTTGGGTGGTGTTCGCTGATGCGGAGCGCTGGCGCTCCGCCGCCGGCTCATGCCGGCGCGCTTTTCCGGCGGGCCGCGGAGCGCCCCGCCGCGCGGAGTCGCGTGAGCGATGGAGCGGGGCTTCCTGGAGGGGGCGGCGCAGCCGCTCGCTACAGGAACTCCCTCAAATAAGCACTGCCGGTAACCAGCTGTGCTCATTGCTCCGGCGCCGGAGAACGCCTTCGCGAAGCGAGTGAGCTCCGCTCACTCGCTCTTGTTTTTCTGCACGATCTCGTCCGAGACCGAGCGGGGCACCTCGGCGTAGCTGCCGAACTGCATCGAGTACACAGCGCGGCCCGAGGTCTTCGACCGCAGGTCGCCGACGTAGCCGAACATCTCCGACAGCGGCACCTGCGCGGTGACGACCTTGACTCCGGAGGCGTCCTCCATCGACTGGATCTGGCCACGGCGGCTGTTCAGGTCGCCGATCACGTCGCCCATGTACTCCTCGGGCGTGCGCACCTCGACGGCCATGACCGGCTCCAGCAGCACGGGCTGCGCCTTGCGGGCAGCCTCCTTGAACGCCATGGAGCCGGCGATCTTGAAGGCCATTTCGGAGGAGTCGACCTCGTGGTAGCCGCCGTCGAGCAGCGTCGCCTTGATGCCGACCATCGGGTAGCCCGCCAGCACGCCGACCTGCAGCGCGTCCTGGATGCCGGCATCGACGCTCGGGATGTACTCGCGCGGGATGCGGCCGCCGGTGACCTTGTTCGAGAACTCGTACGACTTGTCGGCCGTGACCTCGAGCGGTTCGAGCGCGATCTGCACCTTGGCGAACTGGCCGGAGCCGCCCGTCTGCTTCTTGTGGGTGTAGTCGTAGCGCTCGACGGTCTTCTTGATGGTCTCGCGGTACGCCACTTGCGGCTTGCCGACGTTCGCCTCGACGTTGAACTCGCGCTTCATGCGGTCGACCAGGATGTCGAGGTGCAGCTCGCCCATCCCCTTGATGATGGTCTGGCCGGTCTCGCGGTTCTGCTCGGTGCGGAACGTGGGGTCTTCTTCGGCGAGCTTCTGGATGGCGATGCCCAGCTTGTCCTGGTCCGCCTTGGTCTTCGGCTCGATGGCGACCTCGATCACGGGCTCCGGGAACGTCATCGACTCCAGTACGACCTGGCTGGTCGGGTCGGAGAGCGTGTCGCCGGTAGTGGTGTCCTTCAGGCCGATCACCGCGTAGATGTGTCCCGCGGAGACGCCGTCGACCGGGTTCTCCTTGTTGGAGTGCATTTGGAAGATCTTGCCGATGCGCTCCTTCTTGCCCTTGGTCGAGTTGATGACCTGCGAGCCACCGTCGATGTGACCGGAGTAGACGCGCACGTAGGTGAGGCGGCCGAAGAAGGGGTGGACCGCGACCTTGAAGGCGAGCGCCGAGAACGGCTCGGACGCGTCGGCGTGACGCAGGATGACCTTCTCCTCGTCGCGCGGGTCGTGGGCCTCGATGGCCGGCACGTCGAGCGGGCTGGGCAGGTAGTCGACCACCGCGTCGAGCATCGGCTGCACGCCGCGGTTCTTGAACGCGGAACCGCAGAGCACGGGGTAGATCTGGCTCGACACCGTCAGCTTGCGGATGGCGCCCTTGATCTCGGCGACCGTCAGCTCCTCGCCGGCGAAGTATTTCTCGAGCAGCGCGTCGTCGGTCTCGGCGACGGTCTCGATCAGCGTGTGGCGGTACTCGGCGGCCTTCTCGGCCAGGTCCGCGGGGATCGCTTCGATGGCGTACTTGGCGCCCAGCTCCACGTCGCCCTTGGCGTCGCCGCGCCAGGTGAGCGCGCGCATCTCGACCAGGTCGACGACACCCTCGAAGGTGTTCTCGAAGCCGATCGGCAGCTGGATGACCAGCGGCTTGGCGCCCAGGCGCTTCACGATGGTGTCGACGGTGTAGTAGAAGTCGGCGCCCAGCTTGTCCATCTTGTTGACGAAGCAGATGCGCGGCACGTCGTACTTGTCGGCCTGACGCCACACGGTCTCGGACTGGGGCTCCACGCCTTCCTTGCCGTCGAAGACCGCCACGGCGCCGTCGAGCACCCGCAGGGAGCGCTCCACCTCGACCGTGAAGTCGACGTGACCGGGGGTGTCGATGATGTTGATCTGGTTGTTGTTCCAGAAGCACGTGGTCGCCGCCGACGTGATGGTGATGCCGCGCTCCTGCTCCTGCGCCATCCAGTCCATCGTGGCGGCGCCGTCGTGCACCTCACCGATCTTGTGAGTGATGCCGGTGTAGAAGAGGATGCGCTCGGTCGTCGTGGTCTTGCCGGCGTCGATGTGCGCCATGATGCCGATGTTGCGGACCTTGGTGAGGTCGGTCAGCACGTCTTGTGCGACTGCCACGATGATTGCCCTTTCTGAGGGTGCTGCAAATGCGCCGTCGAAAGCGACGCGCTGTCAAAGAGGTAACGGTTGACAGGTCCGTTTCATGCCATCGGCCGCGACCCGCCTCGTGAGCGGCATCGCGGCCGATGAAGAATGGGGTGGCTAGTGGCCCGCACTCACCATCTGTAGTGCGCGAAGGCCCGGTTCGACTCGGCCATCTTGTGGGTGTCCTCGCGGCGCTTGACCGCGGCGCCCAGGCCGTTGGAGGCGTCGAGGATCTCGTTGGTGAGGCGCTCGGTCATGGTCTTCTCGCGCCGGGCCTTGGCGTAGGAGGTGAGCCACCGGAGCGCGAGCGTGTTGGCACGGTGCGGCTTGACCTCGACGGGCACCTGGTAGGTGGAACCGCCGACGCGCCGGCTCTTGACCTCGATGGTGGGGCGCACGTTGTCGAGGGCCTTCTTGAGCGTGGCGACCGCGTCCTGACCGTTCTTGGACGACACCTCGTCGAGGGCGCCGTAGACGATGCGCTCGGCGAGACCCTTCTTGCCGTCGACCAGGATCTTGTTGACGAGCTGGCTGACGACCGGGGCGCCGTGCACCGGGTCGGCGACGACCGGACGCTTGGGGGCTGGTCCCTTGCGGGGCATTACTTCTTCTCCATCTTCGCGCCGTAGCGGCTGCGAGCCTGCTTGCGGTTCTTCACCGCCTGGGTGTCGAGCGCACCGCGCACGATCTTGTAACGCACGCCGGGCAGATCCTTCACGCGACCGCCGCGCACCAGCACCATGGAGTGCTCCTGCAGGTTGTGCCCCTCGCCCGGGATGTAGGCGGTCACCTCGGTGCCGTTCGAGAGCTTGACGCGGGCCACCTTGCGCAGTGCCGAGTTCGGCTTCTTCGGCGTGGTCGTGTACACGCGGGTGCAGACGCCGCGCTGCTGCGGATTCGCCTTCAGCGCCGGCGCCTTGGTCTTGACGACCTTGGGGCTGCGGCCCTTGCGGACCAGCTGCTGGATGGTGGGCACGGTGCTCCTGTTCGTCCCCGTCGAATGACACGACGGTTCTTCGGTCTGACTGTTCTGAGACCCTCGTATGTGAGGCGCTCGTGTATCAGGTGCTGCTGGACCCACGGCGAACCGCAGGTCGACGCGCCGTGCGAATCCGCCTGCGACGTGAAGCGCCGGATGATCCGCCGGGAGCGACAGGGCCCTGGTGGATGCCGCGGCCTGCTGCCGCGAGCGGTCGTGGGTCACGCTGACGCGACGCACACCGGCCTCGATTGTAAGCGCACGGGAAGGGGCGGTCAAACCTGCGCGCGCGGAGCCCCGACTCCGCCCTTCAGAGCACGCCTCCGAACCAGACCTTCAGAGCACGACAGCAGGACAGGGTCCCGTCAGCAGGCTGCCGGTCGACCCACGACCTGCTGTCGGGACCTGGTCCTGCCATCGTGCTCGCACTTCGGGCCGGGGAGCGCGCGGCCGACCCGTGTGGACGTCAGTGGTCGTCCCGCTCCCACGGCCACTTGGGCGGGCCCGCACCCAGGTCCTGGGCGCGCAGCATCGCGACGAAGACGACGCCGGCCACCCCCGCGAGCAGGGCGGGCAGCAACACGAACAGGCTGAGCGCGCTGCCGGCAGCGAACAGCAGCGCGGTTGCGGCGTCGCCGCGCACGACGGCGTAGGCCACCGCGCCGACGACGAGCAGCACCAGGTAGGTGCCGAACAGGGTCTCGACCGGCAGCAGGCTTCGTCGGCCGCGGGCGGTGCCGAGCAGCAGACGCAGGAGCAGGGCGAGCACGGCCGCCGCGATCATCGCGGGGCCGACCAGCGATCCGGCGCCGCGCTCGGGCACCACGTCGATGTCGAGCAGCAGGCTGAGCACGCCGTCGGAGGCGATCACGCACGCCGCCCACGCGAGCACCGTCAGTGCTGCGATGCCCGGCGCGCGCAGCACCGGGGATCGGCCGTCAGGCGGCGTCGGCGAGTTCGTGCTCGTACTCGTCGCGTGCCTCCCGGTTCTTGCGCCGCAGCCGCTTGCCGTGCGCGCCGATCGCGAAGCCAGTCCACAGCATCACCTCGCGCGCCGCGATGCCGGCCAGGGCGAACTCCGGGCTGATGAGCACCTGCCGCAGGATGTCCTGCGTCACGGACTGGCCCGCCAGCGTCACGACGATCACGATGCTGCCCAGGTAGACGGCGATACCGACGACGAGGCTCGCGACCACGTAGGTGAAGCGGCCTGCGCGGTTGAACAGGATCACGAGCAGCTCGTAGAGCACGACGAAGAGCACCAGCGGCACCCACACCAGGCGCTCCGTGATCAGCGACTGCAGACCGGGACCCACCTGCGCCGGCCCGGAGAGGACGACGATCAGCAGGGCGATCACCGCCAGGTAGAGGGCCTCGAACAGCAGAGCGGACAGCAGCACCATGCCGGTGGCGAACAGACGGTTGCTGCGCCTGCGCGGCTGGGGCGGCTCCGTGGCGGCGGCGATCGGCGCGGCGGTGGAGGTGCGCTCCGGCGGCGCGGACTGCTCCGGCGGCGGGGACACCGGAGCAGCGGAGCGCGTCGGCGCCGACTCCGACTCCGACTGCACGGACTCGGGCTGCACGGCGACTGCGGGTGCGGCGGCGACCGGCGGAGGGGCGGTGCGCTGCTGAGCGTTCCCCTGGGGTTGAACAGGTTCGGTCGTGTCCTCGACCGGCTCGACCGGCTGCGCCTGGACGGCGGAGGCGGGGTGCGGCGTGTCCAGCGGTACGGCGACGGCCTCGGTCCGAGGTGTCGACTGCTGTCCTGCCGGCTGCTGCGACTCCGGTACCTGGGCGCCGGTGACGAACTCGGGCCCCGGCGACTCGGTCCCGGATGCGGGTACCGACGACCCGGCCGGGGCGTCCCCCGCCACGTGCTTGGCGCCGGTGTCGCCGATGGGCTCGGGCGCCCCGTCGTCGGTCGGTGTCGCCTTCGGCTCGGCCATGCTCGTCACTCCTGGTGTTCGGACGACTGCGCGAATCCGGCGAAAGTCGCCCGACCCCGTCCGCCGCTCCGTCGAGCCTAGGCGGAAGCTCCGGTGCCGCGTCCCGTGACGGTCACTTGGTGACCGGGGTGGTTCCGTCGGTCAGCAGGTAGACGTAGCCGTTCACGGTGGCGCTGAAGGCGCCGCTTGCGGAGCCCGTGCCGATCGTCAGTGTCTTGACGACGAAGAGGCGCTTGCCCGTCTGCAGACCGCCGACGAAGTCGACGAGGTCGGCGTAGTCGCCCGCGGCCTGCACCTGCACGGGGATCGAGTAGAGCCCCGAGGCGCTGGTGGGCGCAGCCGTCGTCGACGTGGACGACGTCGAGGTCGGAGCAGCGGACGGTGCAGGCGTCGCGGCCGTCGCGGGTGCCGAGGTCGAG
Organism: uncultured Amnibacterium sp.; assembly: GCF_964250715.1. Classification (GTDB taxonomy): domain Bacteria; phylum Actinomycetota; class Actinomycetes; order Actinomycetales; family Microbacteriaceae; genus Amnibacterium. Next base: position 122,137 of record NZ_CAXUGX010000008.1, on the reverse strand, counting down.
GTCGCGCCGGAGGCGGAGGCGTCGAACTTCTCCGCATCCCCGCCCGTGTACCCGGTCAGGTGCACCCCGTACTTGTGCTCCAGCGAGTTCAGCTCGCCCAGCAGGCTGGACAGCTGCGGCTTGGCGGGCAGGGCGGCGTTCGCCTTCGCCAGCCTCGTCTGCAGCGCGGCCATGTTGCGCTTGTCCGACACGAGCGACGTCAAGGCCAGCGACTGGGTCTGGTTCAGCGCGTCGACCGACGCCCTCTCGGCGTTGTTCGCCTGCGCCTCCTTCAGTGCCGGAGCGACGCCGAGCACCACGGACAGCAGCAGCACGAGCACGATGACGGCGACCAGGCCGGTCGCCCACAGTCGATCGCGGGTCATCGCCCGTCTCCTTCCGCATCGGTCGTGCCGCTCTTCGTCGATGACGCCCTGGCGGCGGTCGAGGCCGAGTCGTCAGGCGGCCGCACCGTCACGGTGACCGTGGGCACCGGAGTCGGCGTCGGCGTGGAGGTGACCACCGGCACCGGCACGGGGGTGGGGGTGGGCGTGGGCTTCACCCCTTGCGACGACTTGGCCCGGACGGACGACGCCGATTCCGGCGACGCGGCGGTATATGCCTTGGCGTTGATATGCACCACGACATCGGCGCCGAGTTGTCCGCCGGCATCCGCCGCGACGTTCCCCGCCGAGGCGTCGACGAAGCCCGGCAGCACCGGAAGCGCGTTCAGCCAGGTCTGGATGGATGCCAGGCCGCGGGTGGTCACGTGCAGGGTCAGGGTCGCGACCCGAGGGCCCTGCAGCGGGCTGGTCGGCTGCAGGTACGGCTGCCCGGGCGCGGCCGAATCGATCTGCACCGTGACGATGCTCATGCCGTTCGGCAGGGTGGCTCCGACCCGCTCCAGGTAGGGCTTCCACAGGATCTCGGTCCCGGTGGCGGTCGCGCGGGCGGCGTCGACGCTCGTCAGTCGCGCCCGAGCGGACGTGACGCCCGAGTAGGCCGCCTGCTGCCGGATGAGGGAGTTCGTCTGGTTTCGGGCCGCCTGCAGCGCAGCGGCACTGGCGGTCACGGTGATCTTGGCGGTGGCGACACCGAGAATGGCGATGAAGAGTGCCACGACGACGCCGAGCGCGAGCGCTCGCCGCGTCGCGTAGGCCCGCCGGCCGGCTCGCACCTCCTCCGGCAGCAGATCGGCGCGCGGAATACCGCCGACGACCAGGCGCTGTTCCCGTCCGAGCCTCATGAGCGGCTCCCGAGTGCGAGCCCGAGTGCGACCGCGAGCGCATCGCTGTCGTCGCCCGCATCCTTCGCTTCCCGGCCCCGGCGGATGCCGGCGAACGCGTCGCCGCGCAGCACCGGGATGCCGCTCACCTCGCTGAGCGAGTGTTCGAACCCCTGCAGGTGCGACCCTCCGCCGGTCAGGACGATCCGCTCGACGGCCGAGCCCTCGTGCACGCGCAGGTAGTAGGCGAGCGTGTTCCGCAGCGACGCGAGCAGGCCGGTCTCGAACTCGCTGACGACCTCGGCGGCGTCGGCCAACTCCGCCGGCAGGCTCGCGGTGTTCCCGCGGACGGTTCGCTTGACCTCCTCCGCGAGTGCCGGGCTGATCTGCAGTCGTCGGATCAACTCGCTCGACAGGTCGTCGCCGCCCGTGCGGATGATCCGGACGAACTGCGGGACGCCGTCGGCCAGCACCACCACACTGGTCGCGCTGGCGCCGACGTCCACGACGCCGACGGTGCCGGAGGAGCCGATGTCGCGCTGCAGCGCACGGCTGAGCGCGAACGGCACCACGTCCACCTCGACGGTCGTCAGCCCGGCCAGTTCGACGGCCGCGACATTCGCCCGAACGGTCTCCCGCAGTGCCGCGATGACCAGTCCGTTCACCACCGGCCCGTTCTCGCCGGCCTCTTCCGAGGTCGGGTAGAAGTCCAGGATCATCTCGGCGACCGGCACGGGCAGGGCGTCCTGCACCTGGTACGGCAGGGACTGCTTGATCTGGCGCAGTGGCATGCGAGGAACGGTGACCTCACGTGCGAGCACTCGTTGCCCGCCGATGCCCAGCACCACCTTCTTGGTCTTGAATCCACTCGTGGCCCACATGGACTTGAGCGTCGTTGCGACCAGGTCGCCGTCGATCACCTCGCCGGACCGCGCCGCGCCGTCAGGCAGGGCCACCTCCAGCCGGCGCAGCACGGTCGGACGCGCCGATGCCGGATTCGCGACCTCGACGGCGCGCACCGAGGCGCTGCCGATATCCAGGCCGACCACACTCTTCGTCACTGATTCCCCCTAGTTCGCCCGGCCCGCCTCAGGCGAGTCCGAACACTCCGATATATGCCGACCAGATCGCCTGGCCGAAGAAGATGCCGATCCATGCCCCGGCGAGCATCCAGGGACCGAACGGGATGGCCGAGGCGCGGGTGGCCCGACGGGTCAGCAGCAGCAGCACGCCGAAGACGGCGCCGAGCAGGAAGCCGGCGAACGCACCGATCGCGAGCTGCGGCAAGCCGAGCCAGCCGAGGAACAGCCCGAGCACACCGGCGAGCTTCACGTCGCCCATGCCCATCGCGCCCGGCTTGACGAACGCGAGCAGCAGGTAGAGCAGTCCGAGTGCGGCCAGCCCGACCGCCGCCCCCAGCAGGTTCCCGAGCTGCCCGCGCATCAGCGCCGAGGCCCCCAGCAGCACGGCGCCGACGCCGTAGGCGGGCAGCACGATGCGGTCGGGCAGTCGGTGCACGTCCAGATCGATGAGCGTCAGCGCACAGCTGATCGCGGCCAGATAGAGGTACGCGACCAGGGCGAGCGCCGCACCGATTGCTGCAGGCGGCGTGTGCGCGGCGACCACGGCGGGACCGAAGACGAGCACGACCAGCACGAAGAACACCGCGGTCGCCGCCTCCACCACGGGATACCGCGCGGAGATGGCGCTCGCACAGTTGCGGCACCGGCCGCGCAGCAGCAACCACGAGAGCACCGGCACGTTGTCGCGGGCGCGGATGCGGGCGCCGCACGTGGGGCACGCGCTCGGCGGATAGGAGAGTGACCGGCCGAGCGGCACGCGGTACGCGACCACGTTCAGGAACGAGCCGATCGCGAGCCCGGTGCCGCCGGCGAAGCACATCGAGAGCGGGTTCATGAACTCGATGCTCCGTTCGAGGTGAAGGCCGACGCGACCGCCGCGTACCGCGACACCTCGAAGCTTGAGACGGTCGGGGTCAAGAAGTCGGGAGGCGCGACATCGGCGAGTCGCGGGTCGTAGACGTAGTTCTTGACATAGCCGACGGCCAGGTTTCCGCTGTTGTCACCGCGGGCGACGCCGCCGCGGAATTTCTGCGCGATCGAGCCGTACACATTCAGCGTTCCGCGAAGACCCGGTTTCAAGGTCATCTGCACCTCGAAGGTGTGGGCGGTCGACAGGATCGCAGCCTGAATGGTGCGGTTCGTGTCGCCGATCAGCGAGCCGCCGGAGCTGTTCACCGGGTTCCAGACGAGGACGCCATTGGTACCGACGAGCCCGAGCAGATCGTCCTGCGTGCTCGCGTACGTGAGGTTCCCGGTGACGTAGACATAGTTCTCGGCGGCCACACTGACCTGGCCGTTCGTCACGCCCTTGATGAAGACGTCGCCGTCACGGCAGCCGTAGGCGGGAGTCGTGATGTCCCAGGCGCTCCCATTGTCCCAGCCGTCGGGCGGAACCTCGTTCGCCATCGGATACTGCACGAACTTCGAGGTCTGCGCGGAATTAGTGAACTTCCATCCCGCACTCGAGGAGGAACCGGTGGCCGTCGACGTGCCGTCCGAGGTGAGGCAGACGAAGTTGCTGGGCACCGACGAGGTGGGGGTGTAGTTCGGGTCGCTCGTCGAAGTGGGGATGTTCTGCACGAAGATCGCGTTGCCGCTGGGTACGTTCACAGTGGCCCCGGCGAACGAGTTGAGCGCTGCCCGGGTGCCGCACGCCGCTCTCACCGATTTGCTCCAGGGCGAGACGACCGTCATCTTGCCGTCGCTGGTCATCGTGATCGACGTCGGACCCGTGTACAGGCAGCCCGTTGAGATGGCCTGCGTCTTCATCGCCGCGTTACTGGTCGGCATCGTGATCGTGGGCGAGTAGGTGACCCCACCGCCGACGTTGTACGTGCCGGCGGAGCAGCCGCTCGGGGTGGTGACGATCGGGGTGTTCGGGTTCGAACTGCTCACCGCACCGTTGAACGTCGCTCCGCAGACCTGAAACGTGTCGTTCGAGTGCGCTGGACCGTTGAGTACGTCGCCGGGCGCGAAGGGGACCGAGACACACGACGAAGCGCGCCCCGCCCACGCGTAGGTCTTGCACGAGTCGGGCTCGGCGCCGATCTTCGGGTCCCGGATTTCGAAGTCCGTGAACCACACGAACTCCGTGAACCCCTGCTGGCGGATGTTGGCCACGAGCGACCGCGTCTGCGATCCCACCCGGCCGGTGGAGCGCACCCGGATCAGGCCGGTGCCGGAGTAGGCGGAATTGTCCGTCTCGTATCGGAAGGAGGCCGTCGTGCCGCTGCCCGGCACACTCCCCCAGGTACCCGTGCACGTCGAGGACGAGGTGCAGGTCCCGCTGGTACCGAATCCGAACGCCGGATTCGGCGTGGACGGCAGCGCGACGGAACTGGACGAGTTTTGACTGAACAGAGAGGAGGGGTTGCCGTACCCCTCGTAGGCGGGATCGGCATTCAACCGCGCCAGGTAGTCCTGCACCCCGGAGTAGGCGGCGTCGAGTGCCCCGGTGCTGTCCTGGTCGGACCGCGCCGCCTGCGCCCCTGAGGACACGGTACCGAGCGCGGCCGCCACGAGCACGGTCATGACCAGCCCGAGCACGATGACGGTGAGCAGGGCGACACCACGGTCGTCCCGAACATCGATACGGCGACGCATCAGTTGCCCGCCGCCAGCGCCACGTTGAGCAGGCCGACCGTGTTGGAGAGGACTACCGGGTCGACCGAGCCGCCGGTGGTGTTCGCCACGGTGGTCGTCACCGTTACTCCGAATACTGTGGACGCCTGCACGGCGGTCAGCCCGCCGGCCGCCGGAGTGATGACAGTGTTGCTGGAGTCGAGATAGGCGAAGAGGGGATCCGCATCCCCGGTCGTCACCAGTGGGCCGGCGAGCGTCTGCGTGGTCGAGGCGCCCGTGAAAGTCCAGTACCCGTTGGACTTGGCAGCGGGTGTCCGCTGCTCGGTCAGGTACCCCGCGGTATTGACGCTGAACGCGACCTTGGTGGGCGCGTAGGTCGTAGTGCTGGTGTCGATGTACGAGATCACCGTCAGGGACGAATCGGTCCCTCCGGCGGCCACCGCCGGCGTGGTGGTGCCGCCCGAGACGGGATTCGGTGCCGCTTCGCGGATCACCCGACGGATCTCGCTCATGGCGTTCGCGGCGGTCCCCACCGAGGACCGAGTGTTCAAGCCCTCTCGAGTGATCTTGGTCACCGCGACGAACAGCCCCCCGATCATGGCGAGCACGATGGTCGTGACCGAGATGGCGACCAGCAGCTCGACCAGGCTCACGCCGTCGTCCTGGTCGCGGATGCGCGCCCCCACCATCACTTCTTGGCCCTCGGGTCGAGCAGGACGGAGACACTCGAAGACGGAGTCGTGTTCGAGGTGTTCACAGCGTTGGTGACCGTGTTGGTCGTGATCTTGACGGACCCGCCGAGCGACCACTGCCCGAAGGGCAGCGCGATCACAACGGTGCCGTTCTTCAGCACAGACCCGAAGATGTAGGTGACGTTCATCGAGCAGCCCGGGTTGCCGCCCGGAGTCGAGTACGAGGGGTTGTTCGAGGTGGCGGTCAAGGTGCCCGTCCCCGTCGCGGTGACCTGCACGACGCCCATATTGACCCCGAGTGCGGAGGTGGAGGACCCGCCGGCCGGGGCACTCTGCCCCGGCGGGCGCAGCCCGGCAGCGAGCGCCGGGCTCGCAAAGATGCTCGCCGGCCACGCGCCCGGGTCGAACGCGGCGCAAACGGTGGACCCTGTGTTCGTCGCGACCGTCCCGGCTATCGCCTGATAACTGCTCGGAAAGAGTGAGATCGACGCGTTGGAACCCGAGGCGACGTAGGGCGACAGGGAGCTGAGGAACGTCGTCGTCAGGTTGGTGGGCAGCAGCGGCGTGGTCCCGTTGTAGTTGTTGGCATAGCTCATGGGGAACGTGCCGACGTTGTCGTAGGTGAAGGAAACCGGTGAGGTCGAGCCGGCCACCACGGCGATGTTCTGGAACGGCGCGGCAGCCTGCGAGTTGTCGACCGATGCGGAACGCGAAGCGGTCACCTTGTAGGTGCCCGGCCGGATACCAGTGGTAAACGAGCAGCCGTTCTCGTCGGTGTTCGAGGGCTGAGTGGACGGGGTGACGGCACCGCCCCCGATTGCCACGAGGGTGATCGCGACGCCAGACTCACCGCTGCCGTCGGCGCCGACGACGGCGACGCCGACACTTCCGGTCGTGGCACTGTCGATAGGGCCGTTCGGTGCGAAGAGCGTGTCGCTGCGCACATCGGTCGTGCCGGGCAGCTGCCCGTTCCAGCTGACGGTCACGTTGACCCGCCGGTACTTGACCGTGGAGGAGGTGGAGCAGGCCACGTCGGCGCCGACCGCCGAAACCCACGACGTGGAGCGGGCGATCGTGTAATCGCGGCCCGAGATCGTCTCGACGGTAGTGGCGGCGTGGATGGCGAACGGGTCGGCGACAAGTCGGACCGCATCCAGTTCTTGCGCGGCCAGGTTGGTGGCGATCTCGCGGGAGCGGTTATCGGCCGTGAAGCGCACCACCGTGACGGCGCCGGCACTGACGCCGGCGGCCAGCAGCATGAAGACGACCACCGCGACGACGACCTCGACCAGCGTGACACCGCTGTCCGGGTGCAGGGCACCCGCTTCGCGTCCGTCGGTCATGAGGGGTCTTCCTTCGGAAGAACTCGGGTATTCGAAAAAGGAACCGGCGGGTACCGGAGATGGAGCGGGCTGAGCGGGGTAGCACCGGAATCAACCGGTCCTACCCCGCTCAGCACAGCGGTCGGGACTCGCGCCCGTCAGCTGTTGATCAGACGCAGTTGGCGGGTTTGGGCGAAGTGACCGCCGGCCCGCTCGCCTGCGTGATGTAGAACACGGTGCCACTGCCGCTCGTCGCCTTCAGGCAGAAGTTGCCGATGTCAGTAGTTGCAGTCGTCGTGGTGTTCCCGACAACGGAGCCCACCCAGCCCGCGCTGACCAAGTCGGCGATGGCAGGGGTGGACGACGTCGGCAGCGCCGGGAACGCGTTCTTCTGGCTGTAATACGTCACGACAGCCGTCTTGTCGTTCGTCAGGTCCGACTGCGCGGCGGAGTCCTTAGCACTGTTCTGTACTCCGACGTAGATGGGAATGGAGATGCCGGCCAGCACGCCGATGATGAGCACGACGACCAGGAGCTCGATCAGGGTGAACCCCGCATCGCCCTCCCCGGCAGCGGTACGCCGCTTGGCGAGTGATTCGCGAAGACGAGTGATCATGGAAGTTGTTTCCCCTTTTGATGAAGTGTGCACGGATTAGACCGTCGAATCCCCCGGCGGTCACATGTATTCTCTCGTGCGGATTCCGCCGTGAATATCCCTTTTGTGGGGGACAAATTGTCCCCGTTTCCGCCCCACGAAGGCGACTTCGGCCCGATCGAGGGCGAAGAAGAGCTATTTGAGCAGTGAATAGATATTGAAGATCGGTAGATAAAGCGCGATGATCATGCCGCCGATGACGACGCCGATGACGACGATCAGCAGCGGTTCGATCAGCGAGGTCAGCGCCTCGGTCGTCGCCTGCACCTCGTCGTCGTAGAAGTCGGCGACGCGGTTCAGCATGGGTTCCAAGGCGCCGGAGTCCTCCCCCACAGCAATCATCTGCACGACCATCGGTGGAAAGACCGGCTCCTTGCGCAGCGGCGCCGCGATCGAATTACCGGCGCGCACCGAGTCCTGCACCGACTGCAGCGCGTGCTCGATCACCCAACTGCCCGACGTCTCGCCCACGATGGCGAGCGACCGCAGCACCGGCACGCCCGAGCCCACCATCGAGGCGAAGTTGCGCGCGAACCGAGCGATCGCGATCTTCGCGAGCAGCGGACCGAACACGGGGATCCGAAGCCTGAGCCGGTCGAATCGGCTGCGCACCGCCTCCTTGCGGCGATTGCGCCGCCACCAGAAGGCGGCCAGCACGAACACGACGATGAGCGCGGGCACGACCCACACCATCGCCTGGGACAGCCAAATGAGGATCAGCGTCGGCAGCGGCAGCGTGCCGCCCAGTCCGGCGAACATCTTCTGGAAGATCGGGACGACGAACACCATCATCCCGATGACGGCAACGACCGCGATCACCAGTACGACGACCGGATAGGTCATCGCGGACTTGATCGTCGAGCGCAGCTTCACGTCCTTCTCAAAGGTGAGTGCGACCGAAGCGAGTGCCTTGTCCAGGAAGCCGCCGGTCTCGCCCGCGCGCACCATGTTCACCATGATCGACGGGAACACGTCGGGGTGCCGCGCGAATGCATCCGAGATGGAACTGCCCGACTCCACATCGGTGCGTACCCGCACGAGCGTCGTGGTCAGCGGGGCGCTGTCGGTCTGCTCGGACAGGATGTCCAGGGTCCGCAGCAGGGACAGCCCGGACGACACCAGCGTGGCCATCTGCCGCGACATGATGGTCAGGTCCTTCAGGCCCACCCGCTGGCGCAGGAACCCGAGGGTGATTTCGCGGTTCAGTCCGCTGTTCTCCCGCGCTTCCACCACCTGCAGCGGGGCCAGGCCCATGCCGCGCATGCGGGCGACTGCCGCCGCCTCGGTCACCGCATCGACGCGCCCCTTGGTCACCTTGCCGGTGGTGTCGCGCGCCCGATAGGCGAAGCTGCGCACCGTCGAGGTCGTCATGCGCCGCACCTCATTCGTCGCGGCCTCATGCGGAACCTGACGGACTGCCCGACGGGCTCAGCTCGTCGGCCGAGAACGAGTCGCCCCAGTCCACTCCGCCGCCGTTCAGCAGACGGCCGTGGGCCGGCCCGCGCTCGATCAGGCGCTTGAGCCCGTCGACGTCCTGCGCCTTCTCGAACGCCTCCTGCTGCGTCACCGTGCCCGCGTTCACCAGATCCGCCAGCTGCTGGTCCATCGTGCGCATGCCCAGGGCACCGCCGACCTGGATCATCGATGGAACCTGGTGGGACTTGCCCTCGCGGATCAGGTTCGCGATCGCCGGCGTCATCACGAGCACCTCGGTCGCCACGACCCGGCCGGTGTGGTCGGCGCGCCGCAGCAGGGTCTGGCTGACCACGCCCTTCAGCGTCAGGGCCAGTTGCGCGCGGACCTGGCTCTGCTGGTGCGGCGGATAGACGTCGATGATGCGGTCGATGGTCTGCACCGCATCCTGCGTGTGCAGCGTCGCGAACACCAGGTGACCGGTCTCGGCGGCCGTGAGGGCGACCGAGATCGTCTCCAGGTCACGCAGCTCGCCGATCAAGATCACATCGGGATCCTGCCGTAGCACATGCTTCAGGGCCGCAGCGAAGCTGTGCGTGTCGTGCCCCACCTCGCGCTGGTTCACAAGCGACTTGCGGTTGGTGTGCAGGAACTCGATCGGATCCTCGACCGTCACGATGTGATCCGCGCGGGTCGCGTTGACCAGGTCGATCAGCGCGGCGAGCGTCGTGGACTTGCCGGAGCCGGTCGGGCCCGTCACCAGCACGAGTCCGCGCGGCAGGCCGGCGAACTGCCCCACGGACTCCGGCACCCCGAGACCGGAGAGCTGCTGGATGGTGGTGGGGATCACACGGAATGCGGCGCCCATGGCCCCGCGGTCCCGGTAGTAGTTGACGCGGAACCGGGCATCGGCGGCGAGTTCGTGCGCGAAGTCCAGCTCCAGTTCGGTCTCGAACCGTTGCCGCTGGTCCGCGGTCAGAATGCTGTACAGGGTGGCGGCGACCCGGTCGCGACCCCACGGCTGCGCACCGTCCATGGGACGCAGATACCCGTCGATACGGATCATCGGCGGCGCATCCGACGACACGTGCAGGTCGGAGCCACCGCGACGGACGACCTCCTGCAACGCGGCGGTCAGGTGGGCGTCCCCGAATACCTGCGGCGCGCCGATGGCGTCGACCTGCGTCACGAGGCGACCCGCAGGATCTCGTCGATGCTCGTGAAGCCCAGCTTGGCCTTGACCCAGCCGTCCTGGCGCAGAGTCGACATCCCCTGGGCGACGGCGGCCTTCGCGATCGTGCCGCTGGAGGATCGGTCCACAGCCAGACGCTCGATCTCCTCGCTCACCGTCATGACCTCCTGCAGCGCGATGCGGCCCCGGTAGCCCGTGTTCGAGCAGTGCGAGCAGCCGACCGCGCGGTAGATCTCCGGAGGCCCGTCGGGGCCGACCTCGAAGTGCAGGCGCTCCAGCGTCTGCTCGTCGGGGACATAGGACTCCTGGCACCGGTCGCACAGTCGCCGCGCGAGCCGCTGGGCGACCACCGATTCCAGAGCGGAGCCGACCAGGAAGGGCTCGACGCCCATCTCGGTCAGCCGCGTGATCGCACTCGGCGCATCGTTCGTGTGCAGGGTGGAGAGCACCAGGTGCCCGGTCAGGGACGCCTCGATGGCGATCTTGGCCGTCTCCTGATCGCGGATCTCGCCGACCAGCACCACATCCGGGTCGGCACGCAGGATCGACCGCAGGGCGCTCGCGAAGGTCAGCCCCGCCTTCGGGTTCACCTGCACCTGGTTGACGCCCGGCAGCAGGAACTCCACCGGGTCCTCGACCGTGATCACGTTCACCTCGGGCTTCGCGATCGAGCGGAGCGTGGCGTACAGGGTCGTGGACTTGCCGGAGCCGGTCGGGCCGGTCACGAGGATCATCCCGTGGGGCCGGTTGTACGAGTGTTCGTACCGCGCCCGGTTGGCCGGCATCATGAACAGGTCGTCGATCGTGACCGCGGCCTGGGAGTTGTCCAGGATGCGCATCACGACCTTCTCGCCCCACACCGTGGGCAGGGTCGCCACGCGCAGGTCGATGGTCGCCCCGCCGTGGCGCACCGACATGCGGCCGTCCTGCGGGCGCCGCCGCTCGGCGATGTCGATCTCGCTCATGATCTTGAGCCGCGACACCACGCCGTTCTGGATCGACTTGGCCGCGTGCTGCATGTCGTGCAGCACGCCGTCGATCCGGTACCGCACGCGGATGTCGTGCTCACCGGGTTCGATGTGGATGTCGGAGGCGTGGTCCTGGATCGCCTGGCTGACGATCAGATTCACGAAGCGCACGATCGGGGCGTCGCTGTCGTCGGCCTCCGCCTCGACCTCGATCGGAGCGCTCTCCTCCTCCAGCGCGACGGAGAGATCGTTCAGCTCGCCGTCCGCGCGGTGGTAGCGGTCGATCGCCGCGAGCAGGTCGGAGCGCTCCGCCATCACCGGCATGGCGTCGCGTCCCGAGACGGTGCGCACGTCGTCCAGCGCGAAGACGTCGGCCAGGTTGACCATCGCCAGCAGCAGTCGGCCGTCCTTGAAGCCGATCGGCAGCACCTCGTGCCGGCGGCAGATCGCACCGGGAACGAGCGCCACCGCGTTCCGATCGACCGGGTACTCCGGCAGTTCCACGAACGGCAGTTCCGCCTGTGCCGCGCGCGCCGAGGCGACCTGGGCGGCACTCACCACGCCGCGGTCCAGCAGGGCGCGAACCGCCTGCTCGTCGCTCGCCCATGACCCGACCGGACCGTCGAGCGCGTCCATCGGCAGGGCACCCCGCGATGCCAGAATCTCGGTGATCGTCGTCACGACGCACCCATTTCGTTCAACACCGCGCGACCCCCGTGCGACTGTGCGTATGCAGCGCAGCTGCGCCTGTGGCGACTGATACGCCTGTTACTCCTGATCACTAGGACGTTATGCGGGCGGCGCAGGAGTGGACAGCCCCGCGAACAGGGGCCGCGACACGGGCGACGCGACCCGAACGGGGTGTAGGCGATGCGGCGGCGAGCGACATAACCTCGCGCTACACCAACCGGAGCCGCTGCGGCCGATTCCGGATCCGGGCCGGCCACGGTCCGTGAGGAGTGCAGTCGACCACCGATGGGCAGGTGGCCGCACCGTGTGCCCGCGTCGAAAGGTTTTCCGATGCCGCCGATTCTCGAGCGGACCATGCAGTTCGAGTCGCCAGAAGACGACATCGACACGGTCCTCGACCTGCTCGGCGCGCTCTGGCTGGATGCACCCGACGTGCCGTCCGGCGACCGCATGCGATTCGAGACGGCCCTGATCGAACTGGCGATGAACGTGCTGACGCACGCCGACGACGGATCAGGCGTGCAGTGCGTGCTCGCGATCATCATCACTCCGGATTCGCTCGATGCGGCGCTCACCGACCACGGCCTCGCCGCCGTGCTGGACCTCGGACAGCGGGAGATGCCGGATTCGTTCGAGGAGTCCGGTCGCGGGATCGCGCTGGTCAAGGCGCTCGTCGACGAACTGGACTACGCCCGCACCGGCGACACCAACCGGTGGCACATCAGCAAGCGGCTCTGCGCATGACGCTCGAAGCGACCCCGAAGTCGTCAGCCGGAACGAACGATCTCGAGGCATTCGCCAACGACAGGCTGCCGGCGCCGGACCTCGGAACCCCGCTCGTCGGCGACGTCTGGAACGAGTGGGACGACGAGGAGGGGGAGGCGCAAGACAAGCCGGCACCGAAGGAACGCGGGGTGCCGATCATCTCCGGGCTCATCGGAGACGTGTGGACCGACGAGGAGGAGACGTCGATCAGGGCCGGACGATCGACCGGCCGCAGGTTCGGAGCAGCTGGCGATCGCGGCGCAGACGTACCGCTGCGCACGGTGTTGTGGGAGCGGATGAAGCTTCCATCTCCCGCGCGCAGGCAGGCCGTCGTCGGGAGCCAGTTCATCCTCGCCGTCGTGATCGCGGTCCTGACGCCGTCCATGCGGGCGGACATATCGGGGATCTGGAGCGGCCTCGCCGTCGTGCTGCTGGCCGGCGGCGTGGCGACGCTGTTCGCGTGTGTGCCCCGGTTGCTCCCCTGGCAGCACGCAATCGCCAGCCTGGACTTCATCGCGATCGAGATCCTGCGGACAGCGACGGGTGGGACCGCTTCGATCTTCGGCGTGCTGGCCATCATTCCGGTGGTCTGGACGGCCAGGACCGCCGGACGCATCAAGGTGCTGTATGTCGCTCTCGGCGTCGCCTGGGTCTACCTGCTGCCGCCATTGCTCGCGCCGCCGAAGGACTCCGATCCCACCTGGCTGATCCAAGGGTGCTTCTACGTCATCGTGTACACGATCACCGGTGCGATCGTCAATGAGCTCTCCCGGAACGCCCGACGTCAGTTCGTCGCAATCCGCGCCAGGGAGCGCGCCGTCGAACGGGAGATCGACCGCGGGGCCGAAGTGCAGCAGGCCCTGCTGCCCAAGAACAACTCGCCCCTGGTCGGCTACGACGTGGCGGGTCGGTGCATCCCGGCCAAGGCCGTCGGCGGCGACTTCTACGACTGGTATCCGATCCCCGGGGGCCTCGGCCTGACGCTCGGCGACGTGATGGGCAAGGGCGTGGGTGCCGGCATGATCGCCGCGACGGCCCACGCGGTCGTCCGCAGCGCCCGCCTGGACGACGATCCGGTCGCCGCGCTGCTGCGCACCGACGCCTGCCTCTCCGACGAACTCGTCGATGTGGGGTCCTTCACCACCATGTTCCACGGGCGCCTGCGCGCCGAGGACGGGCGCCTTCGCTACGCCGACGCGGGCCACGGCCTGACGCTGCACGTGCACGGGGACGGGTCGTGGGAGCGGCTCTCGGCGACGGACCTGCCGCTCGGCCTCGGCGTCGACGCCGCCTGGGAGTGCCGCGAGCTCGTTCTCGAGCCGGGCGACATGCTCGTCAGCTTCAGCGACGGCGTCCTGGAACTGTGGGACGGATCGCTCGCCGCCGCCGAGCACGTCGGCGCGCTGGCCACCTCGTCCTCCTCCGCCTCCGAGCTGGTGGAGGCGGTCACCCGGATGGCGATCCAGACCAGCAACCCGGACGACGTGACCGTGCTCGCCGTGCGTCGCGAACGGAGTGCCTGATGAGCGCCACAGACCTTCAGACTCAGCCGGAGGCGGCACATTATCCTGAGCCCGATCCGGACGGCTCGCTGTCAGGACCACCGATCTCAGGAGGAATAGGTCCGATGGAATGCAATGTGAAGCATCTGGGCACCGGAGTCGTCGTCGTCAGCCTCGACGGTCGACTCAACATGGCCAGTGCGGCCACGCTGCGGCAGACCATCGCCTCGCTCGTGCAGGAGGGGGCGAGCCGGTTCGCGGTGGACCTCAGCCGCATCACGTTCATGGACTCCTCGGGTCTCGGCGCGCTGATCAGCGGCCTGAAGACCGCACGTCAGGCCGGCGGTGACCTTCGGATCGCAGCGCCGACGGAGCAGGTGCAGCTGGTGCTGCAGCTGACCAACATGGAGCGGGTGCTGACGCCGTACGACAGCCCCGAGACTGCGTTCACCAGTGCCTGAGGCCGTGCAGCGGGCGCTCACGATCACGACGCCGCCGGATGACGTGGACACGGTCCACGATCTGCTGGAGAACATCTGGGCCGAGGCACCGAACATCTCGATGAAAGACCGCTTCTGCTTCGAGACGGCGCTCATCGAACTGGCTGCCAACGTGATCCAGCATGCCGACGACGGCTCCGGAGTCGTCTGCCGACTGGAGATCGGGGTCTACGCCGATCGCGTCGACGCGGTGCTGCGCGACTCCGGCCGTGCGGTGTCGGTGCCGCTGGAGGGGCGCGAGATGCCGGACGACATGGCCGAGTCCGGCCGTGGCATCCCCCTCATCCAGGCGCTCGTCGACATCGAGTACCTGCACGCGAACGACTTCAACGAATGGCGCATCTCGAGACGGTTGAACGCGTGAGCGGAGTGGTGACCGGCGTCGCCGGGCCCGCGAGCGCCGCGCTGCCCCCGGACCGCCTCGGTTCCCCGAGCCCCATCCAGGAGTTGGCCGCGGGCGAGGCGGGCCGCTTCGTCAGGATCGTCCGGATAACCCGCGACCTGCTCTCTGTCGACGCGGTCGGCATCGAGGTGCTGGACCACCATCACCGCTGGTCCTCCTCCGGCTTCGGCAAGGCCACCTTCGACTCGGCGGCGGTCCACGGCCTGTGTGGGGCGACGATGCAGGTCGGGGACCAGTTCGTGCTGGAGGACGTGGCCGCCGACGGGCGGTTCGGCGACCTGCCCTCCGACATCGGGTTCTTCGCCGCGCATCCCCTGACCAGCATCAGTTCGGGCGCCACAGGCGTGCTGTGGGTCGCAGGCGCCGCGCCCCGCACATTCGACGAGGCCGCCCGCGACCGGTTGCGCGATCTGGCGAAGTGGGTCTCCGAAGAGGCGGTGGACTCGGAGGAGTTGACGCGCAGCCGCCAGGTGCAGCGGGCGCTGCTGCCGAAGTCGTTCGCCACCCTGGACGGGTACGACGTGGCCGGCGGATCCTCCGCCAAGCGCGCGGTCGGCGGCGACTTCTACGACTGGTACCCGGTACGGCACGGCGCGGCGTTCACGATCGGCGACGTCATGGGCAAGGGCATGCCGGCGGCGCTGATCGCCACGACCGTCCGCGCCGTCATGCGCGCGGGATCGCGGTCGGACGGCGTCGCGGCGGCGGCGGAGGCGGCGGAGGAGACGCTGGACGCCGACCTCAGTGGTGCATCGACGTTCGTGACGCTCTTCCACTCCTACCTGGACGAGGAGACCGGGGTGCTGCGCTACATCGACGCGGGCCACGGTCTCTCTCTGGTCGTGCACACCGACGGCTCCAGTGAGCGGCTCTCGTCCAATTCGCTGCCCCTCGGCGCCGGCGCGAACTCCGAATGGCGGGCGCAGACCGTGCGGCTGCATCACGGCAGCACGCTCGTCTCGTTCAGCGACGGCGTGCTCGACCTCTTCGACGGCACCCTGGGCGCGATGGACGAGGTGGAGACGATCGTGCGCGGCGCACCGACCGCCCAGGCCGTCATCGACAGCCTGATGGCCCGCGTCGACAGCACCGTCACGGACGACGTGACGGTGATCGCGGTCCGCCGCACCCCGAGCGGATCCGACTGGGACTGACCCTCCCGGTCGCCTTCCCGTCGCTTCCCCGTCGACCCAAATCCCGCTCTGCCCCGATCCGGGGGCGATCGGCCGTGAATGCGTCGAGGCCCGCCTCCTACTGGAAGCGGGCCTTTCGGCTGGGTCGGCAGGCCGGGCGATTCAGTCGCCCGGCCGGACTGCCAACGACCCGCGCCGCAGCTGGGCCCACCGCCCCTGCCGGGCGGGGGACGGCGGCGCGGAAATCAGCTCAGTTATAGGTGCCCGGGGTGTAGTCGTCGGAGCTGAAGGAGTCGAAGTCCACGAAGGACAGGTCGGCCTCGTTGAACACCGCGTCGTCACCGAACAGACGGTTCGGGTACCGCTCGGCCTTGGCCTCCTCCGTCGGCTCCACGGTCACGTCGCGGTAGCGCGGCAGACCGGTACCGGCCGGAATCAGCTTGCCGATGATCACGTTCTCCTTCAGGCCGAGCAGCGGATCGGACTTGCCGTCCATCGCGGCCTGCGTGAGCACGCGGGTCGTCTCCTGGAACGACGCGGCCGACAGCCACGACTCCGTCGCGAGCGACGCCTTGGTGATACCCATGACCTCCTGGCGGGCCGACGCGGTCTTCAGACCCTCGCCGAGCGCTGCACGGTTGACCTCGTTGTAGCGCGACCGGTCCACGAGCTCGCCCGGCAGCAGGTCGGTGTCGCCGTGCTCCACGACGGTCACCTTGCGCAGCATCTGCCGCACGATGACCTCGATGTGCTTGTCGTGGATGGGCACGCCCTGGCTGCGGTAGACGCCCTGCACGCCGTCGACCAGGTGCTGCTGCACGGCACGCACACCGCGGACGCGCAGCACCTCCTTGGGGTCGATCGAGCCGACGTGCAACTGCTGCCCGAGCTCGACGTGCTCGCCGTCCTCGATCAGCAGCGTGGCGCGCTTCAGCACCGGGTAGGCATGCGGCTCGTCGCCGTTGTCAGGGGTCAGGATCAGCTTGCGCTGACGGTCCGTGTCCTCGATGGTGACGCGACCGGCGGCCTCGGCGATCGGCGACGCGCTCTTGGGGGTACGCGCCTCGAACAGCTCCTGCACGCGGGGCAGACCCTGCGTGATGTCGTCCGCCGATGCCACACCACCGGTGTGGAAGGTGCGCATGGTCAGCTGGGTGCCGGGCTCGCCGATGGACTGCGCGGCGATGATGCCGACCGCCTCGCCGATGTCCACGAGCTTGCCCGTAGCCAGCGACCGGCCGTAGCAGGCTGCGCAGACGCCGACGGCCGATTCGCAGGTCAGCACAGAGCGCACCTTGATGTGCTCGACACCGGCCTCGACCAGCCGCTCGATCAGCACGTCGCCCACATCCGCGCCGCCCTCGGCGAGGATCTCGCCCGCCTCGGTCACCACGTCCGTGGCCAGGGTGCGGCCGTAGACGGAGTTCTCGACGTTGACGTCGCGCACCAGCACGCCTGGGCCCCCGGCCCCTGCCGGGCCGGGGAGGGTGTCCTTCGCCGCGATCGGCAGGTCGAGCCCGCGGTTGGTGCCGCAGTCGTCCTCGCGGATGATGACGTCCTGGCTGACGTCCACCAGGCGCCGGGTGAGGTACCCGGAGTCGGCGGTGCGCAGCGCGGTGTCGGCCAGCCCCTTGCGGGCGCCGTGGGTGGAGATGAAGTACTCCGCCACCGTCAGGCCCTCGCGGTACGAGTGCACGATCGGGCGCGGGATGATCTCGCCCTTGGGGTTGGAGACCAGGCCGCGCATACCGGCGATCTGGCGCACCTGCATCCAGTTGCCGCGGGCACCCGAGGACACCATGCGGTTGATGTTGTTGCTGGCCGGCAGGTTGTCCTCCATGGCCTTGGCGACCTCGGCGGTGGCCCGGTTCCAGATCTCGATCAGCTCCTGGCGCCGTTCGGCGTCGGTGGTCAGACCGGTCTCGTACTGGCTCTGCACCTTGGCGGCCTGCTTCTCGTAGCCCTCCAAGATCTTCGCCTTGCTGGGCGGCGTCAGCACGTCGGACAGCGCGACCGTCACACCGGAGCGGGTGGCCCAGTAGAAGCCGGCGTCCTTGATGCGGTCGAGCGTGGCAGCGACCTCCACCTTGGGGTACCGCTCCGCCAGGTCGTTCACGATCCGCGAGATGCGGGCCTTGTCGGCCAGGTCGTCGACGAACGGGTAGTCCGACGGCAACGTCTCGTTGAACAGGGCGCGGCCCAGAGTCGTCTCGACCAGCAGCGGAGTGCCGGGCTCCCAGCCCTCCGTCGGCATGCCCTCGGCGGGCACGATGTCCGAGAGGCGCAGCTTGATCAGCGCGTTCAGGTCGAGCGTGCCGGAGTCCTTGGCCATGATCGCCTCGGCGACGCCGGACAGCACCCGGCCGGTGCCGACCGCGTCGGGCTTGACCGTGGTCAGGTGGTGCAGGCCGATGATCATGTCCTGGCTGGGCAGAGTCACCGGGCGGCCGTCGGACGGCTTCAGGATGTTGTTCGAAGCGAGCATCAGGATGCGCGCCTCGGCCTGGGCCTCGACGGACAGCGGCAGGTGCACGGCCATCTGGTCGCCGTCGAAGTCGGCGTTGAACGCCGAGCAGACGAGCGGGTGCAGCTGGATGGCCTTGCCCTCCACGAGCTGCGGCTCGAACGCCTGGATGCCCAGGCGGTGCAGCGTGGGCGCGCGGTTCAGCAGCACGGGGCGCTCGCGGATGATCTCCTCCAGCACGTCCCACACCTGCGGACGGCTGCGCTCGACCATGCGCTTGGCGGCCTTGATGTTCTGCGCGTGGCTCAAGTCGATCAGCCGCTTGATGACGAACGGCTTGAAGAGCTCCAGCGCCATCTGCTTCGGCAGACCGCACTGGTGCAGCTTCAGCTGCGGGCCGACGACGATGACCGAGCGGCCCGAGTAGTCGACGCGCTTGCCGAGCAGGTTCTGACGGAACCGGCCCTGCTTGCCCTTCAGCATGTCGGACAGGCTCTTCAGCGCCCGGTTGCCGGTGCCGGTGACCGGGCGGCCGCGGCGGCCGTTGTCGAACAGTGCGTCGACGGCCTCCTGCAGCATCCGCTTCTCGTTGTTGACGATGATCTCCGGCGCACCCAGGTCGAGCAGGCGGCGCAGACGGTTGTTGCGGTTGATCACGCGGCGGTACAGGTCGTTCAGGTCGCTGGTGGCGAACCGGCCGCCGTCCAGCTGCACCATCGGGCGCAGCTCGGGCGGGATGACGGGCACGACGTCGAGCACCATGGCGGCCGGCGAGTTGCCGGTCGACAGGAACGACGAGACGACGCGCAAGCGCTTGATGGCGCGAATCTTCTTCTGACCCTTGCCCTCGGCGATCTGCTGGCGCAACAGCTCGCCCTCCGCCGTGAGGTCGAAGGCTTCGAGGCGCTTCTTGATCGCCTCGGCTCCCATGTAGGCGGTGAAGTAGGTGCCGAAGCGGTCGACCAGCTCGTTGAAGACGGCGTCCTCGGGCTTCAGGTCGCCGACCTTGAGCGAGCGGAAGTCGTCCCAGACCTTCTCGAGCATGCCCACCTGGTCGTCGAAGGAGCGGCGGATCTGCGCCATCTCCTTCTCGCCGACGTCCTTGGTGCGGCGCTTCTGGTCGCTCTTCGCGCCCTCCGCTTCCAGCGCGGCCAGATCGGTCTCGAGGCGCGCGAGGCGCTCGTTGATCCGCGCGTCGCGCTGATCGGTGAGGGTCTTGATCTC
The DNA here is from genome assembly GCF_964250715.1 of uncultured Amnibacterium sp. Lineage (GTDB taxonomy): Bacteria > Actinomycetota > Actinomycetes > Actinomycetales > Microbacteriaceae > Amnibacterium. The sequence goes on along the minus strand of NZ_CAXUGX010000008.1, from coordinate 102,345 downwards.
GAGGCGCAACTCGTTCTCGAGGTCGGGCAGGTCGTCGTGACGGCCGTCCTCGTCGATCTCGATGATCATGTACGCCGCGAAGTAGATGACCTTCTCGAGGTCCTTCGGCGCCATGTCGAGCAGGTAGCCGAGGCGCGACGGGACGCCCTTGAAGTACCAGATGTGCGTGACCGGAGCGGCGAGCTCGATGTGGCCCATCCGCTCGCGGCGCACCGCGGACTTGGTGACCTCGACGCCGCAGCGCTCGCACACGATGCCCTTGAAGCGGACCCGCTTGTACTTGCCGCAGGAGCACTCCCAGTCGCGGGAGGGCCCGAAGATCTGCTCGCCGAAGAGGCCGTCCTTCTCGGGCTTCAGGGTGCGGTAGTTGATGGTCTCCGGCTTCTTGACCTCGCCGTAGGACCAACGGCGGATGTCGTCGCCGGTGGCGAGGCCGATGCGGAGCTCATCGAAGGTTGTGACGTCGAGCACTGAATCTCTTCCCTATTGATTCGTTATGTATGCGTGTCGAGGAATGCGGGGATCAGATGTCGTCGATGGACGACGACTCGAACCGCGTGGAGATGTTGATACCGAGCTCCTCCGCCGCGCGGAACACCTCTTCGTCGGTGTCGCGCAGGCTGACGGCGGTGCCGTCGGCCGCGAGGACCTCGACGTTCAGGCAGAGCGACTGCATCTCCTTGATGAGCACCTTGAAGGACTCGGGGATGCCGGGCTCCTGGATGTTCTCGCCCTTGACGATCGCCTCGTACACCTTGACGCGGCCGAGGATGTCGTCGGACTTGATGGTGAGCAGCTCCTGCAGCGCATACGCCGCGCCGTACGCCTCGAGCGCCCACACCTCCATCTCGCCGAAGCGCTGCCCGCCGAACTGCGCCTTACCGCCCAGCGGCTGCTGGGTGATCATCGAGTACGGGCCGGTGGAGCGGGCGTGGATCTTGTCGTCCACCAGGTGGTGCAGCTTCAGGATGTACATGTAGCCGACGCTGACCGGGTCGGGGAACGGCTCACCGCTGCGGCCGTCGAACAGTCGCGTCTTGCCGGTGGAGTCGATCAGGCGCTCGCCGTCGCGGTTGAGCGTGGTGGAGTCGAGCAGACCGGCGATCTCCTCCTCGAGCGCCCCGTCGAACACGGGGGTGGCGAGCTTGGAGCCGGCCGGCGCGCTGTGCGCGGCCTTGGGCAGCCGCTTGGCCCACGACGGGTTGCCGGCGACCTGCCAGCCCTGCTTGGCGACCCAGCCCAGGTGCGTCTCGAGCACCTGGCCGAAGTTCATGCGGCCGGGGATGCCGAGCGGGTTCAAGACCACGTCGACGGGGGTGCCGTCCTCGAGGAACGGCATGTCCTCCACCGGCAGGATCTTGGCGATGACGCCCTTGTTGCCGTGGCGGCCCGCCAGCTTGTCGCCCTCGGTGATCTTGCGCTTCTGGGCGATGTAGACGACCACGCGCTGGTTCACTCCGGAGCCCAGCTCGTCCTCGTTCTCGGCGGAGAACTCCTTGACGGCGATGACCGTGCCCTCTTCACCGTGCGGAACCTTCAGCGAGGTGTCGCGCACCTCGCGGCTCTTCTCGTTGAAGATCGCGCGCAGCAGGCGCTCCTCGGCCGACAGCTCGGTCTCGCCCTTGGGCGTGACCTTGCCGACCAGGATGTCGCCGGGGCTGACCTCGGCGCCGATGCGGATGATGCCGCGCTCGTCCAGGTCGGCCAGCAGATCGGGCGCGACGTTCGGCAGGTCGCGGGTGATCTCCTCCTTGCCGAGCTTGGTGTCGCGGGCGTCGACCTCGTACTCCTCGATGTGGATCGAGGAGAGCACGTCGTCCTTCACCAGGTTCTGGCTGAGGATGATCGCGTCCTCGAAGTTGTGACCCTCCCACGGCATGAACGCGACCAGTAGGTTCTTGCCGAGCGCGAGCTCACCGTTCTCGGTGGCGGGACCGTCGGCCAGCACCTGGCCGACCTCGACCCGCTCCCCCGCGTCCACGATCACGCGGTGGTTGTAGGAGGTGCCCTGGTTGGAGCGGTCGAACTTGCGCAGGTAGTAGGACTCGGTGCCGCCGTCGTCGAGCTGCACGGTGACCGCGTCGGCGGAGACCTCCGACACGACTCCGGCCGCGTTGGCCGTGACCACGTCGCCGGCGTCGATGGCCGCGTAACCCTCCATGCCGGTGCCGACCACGGGGCTCTCGCTGCGCAGCAGCGGGACGGCCTGGCGCTGCATGTTCGCACCCATCAGGGCGCGGTTGGCGTCGTCGTGCTCCAGGAAGGGGATCAGCGACGTGGCGACCGACACCATCTGGCGCGGGCTGACGTCCATGTAGTGGACCCGGTCCTTGTCGACCAGCTCGACCTCGCCGCCCTTGGGGCGGACCAGCACCTGCGGCTCCGCGAAGGCGAAGTCGGCCGTGAGCGGTGCGTTGGCCTGAGCGACCAGGTACTCGTCCTCCTCGCTGGCGGTCAGGTAGTGGATGTCGTCGGTGACGACGCCGTCCTGCACCCGGCGGTAGGGGGTCTCGATGAACCCGAAGGAGTTGATGCGGGCGAACGAGGCGAGCGAGCCGATCAGGCCGATGTTCGGGCCCTCCGGGGTCTCGATCGGGCACATGCGGCCGTAGTGGCTGGGGTGCACGTCCCGCACCTCGACGCCGGCGCGCTCGCGGGAGAGACCGCCGGGGCCGAGCGCGGACAGTCGACGCTTGTGGGTCAGGCCCGCGAGCGGGTTGTTCTGATCCATGAACTGAGACAGCTGGCTGGTGCCGAAGAACTCCTTGATCGCGGCGACCACGGGGCGCACGTTGATCAGGGTCTGCGGAGTGATCGCCTCGATGTCCTGCGTGGTCATGCGCTCGCGGACGACGCGCTCCATGCGGGACAGGCCGGTGCGCACCTGGTTCTGGATCAGTTCGCCGACCGCGCGGATGCGACGGTTGCCGAAGTGGTCGATGTCGTCCACGTCGAGGCGGATGTCGACCTCGCGGCCGTCGCGCTGACCGGGCAGCGCCCAGGTGCGCTCGTCGAGCTGCTTCACTGCGGGCGCGCTCTGGTCGTGCAGCGCCACGAGGTACTTGATGGTGGCGATGATGTCGTCGACCGTCAGCACGCTGTCGGACAGCGGGGAGTCGATGCCCAGCTTGCGGTTGATCTTGTAGCGACCCACCTTGGCCAGGTCGTAGCGCTTGCTGTTGAAGTAGAAGTTGTCGAGCAGCGCGCGGGCGGCCTCGGCTGCCACCTGCTCGCCCGGACGCAGCTTGCGGTAGATGTCCTTCAGCGCCTCGTCCTTGGTGAGGATGTTGTCCTTCTCCAGGGTGAGCTCGATCGAGCTGAAGCCCGCGAACTTCTCCAGGATCTCCTCGGAGGTCAGACCCAGGGCCTTCAGGAACACGGTGACGGACTGCTTGCGCTTGCGGTCGATGCGCACGCCGACCTGGTCGCGCTTGTCGATCTCGAACTCCAGCCAGGCGCCGCGGCTGGGGATGATGCGCGCGGAGTAGACGTCTTTGTCGGAGGTCTTCTCGGCGGTGCGATCGAAGTAGACGCCCGGGGAGCGCACCAGCTGGGACACGACGACGCGCTCGGTGCCGTTGATGATGAAGGTGCCCTTGTCGGTCATCAGCGGGAAGTCGCCCATGAAGACGGTCTGGGTCTTGATCTCACCGGTGAGGTGGTTCATGAACTCGGCCTCGACGTAGAGCGGGGCGGAGTAGGTCTTGCTGCGTTCCTTGCACTCCTCGAGGGTGTACTTCTTCTCCTCCAGGAACGGGTTGGTGAAGCTGAGCTGCATCGTCTCGCTCAGGTCCTCGATCGGGGAGATCTCCTCGAAGATCTCGTCGAGGCCGCTGTTGGCGGGCAGGTCGGTGCGGCCGGCGGCGTTGGCGTCGGAGACGCGCTGCCGCCAGGCGTCCGATGCGACCAGCCAGTCGAAGCTCTCCGTCTGCAGCGCCAGCAGGTCGGGGACCGTCAGCGTGTCGGTGATCTTCGCGAAGGACAGCCTCGCGGCGTTCCTTCCGTTCTGCGGGATGAGGGTGGTGGCGTCGGGCGCAGCAGCCAAGAGTGACCTTTCAGAGGACCCGCATCGTCTGCGAGCCGGATTCCTGTGGTGGCGGTTCGATGGGGTGGACGGCGACGAAGATCGGCCGTACGCGCTCGCCGTTGACCCGTGCCGTGCTGTGACGGAGTCGTGTCGATGTGACAGGCTGCCGGCACGCACGGACCGCCGACCGCAATATGAAGGCGAGAGATGGTCAGAGCGCCGTTCCAGCACGGCGCGACCTGCGAGCGCAAGGGTCCAGCATAGGTCTCCCGAGCGCTCATGTCCAGCCGACACTTGCCCCGACTCGCCGGGTGCGCTATAACCCGCGTCCCGCCCGCTGCTCGGCCGCTGCTCGCGCGCTGCTCGCAGGCCGTATCGGCGCTGCGCGCGGCGGCGATCTAGGGTTTCGAGCATGGCGACCGCCGACTCCGTGCTGCTCGGCAGCGGCATGGTCGCGACGATCGAGCGGGATCGCTGGCATCCGGGTCGATACGAGCTGGTGGTCGACGGGACGCCGCAGTCCAGCGTCGACCTGGACGACCCGACGCAGCTCGGCTTCGAGTACATCGAGCGCATCGGCCACGTGATCGACCTGCTGGCCGAGCCGGCGGAGCCGATCACCGCCCTGCACCTGGGCGCCGGCGCGCTGACCCTCCCCCGCTACGTCGCGGTCACCCGGCCGGGTTCCCGCCAGCAGGTGGTGGAGCTGGAGCGGGACCTGGTCGACCTGGTGCGCGAGCGCCTGCCCCTGCCGCAGGGCGCGAACATCCGCATCCGCTACGGCGACGCGCGCGATGTGGTCGGCCGCCTGCCGGAGGGCCTGCACGGCGCCGTCGATCTGGCGGTGGTCGATATCTTCGCCGGCGCCCGCATCCCGCCGCAGGTCACGACCCGCGAGTTCTACGGCCGGGTCGCCTCCCTGCTGTCCCCCGACGGCGTGATGGCGGTGAACGTGGCGGACGGGGCCGGCCTGCAGTTCGCCCGCACGCAGATGGCGACCGTGCACGCGGTCCTGCCGGAATTGGCGGTGCTTGCGGAGGCGCAGGTGCTGAAGGGCCGCCGGTTCGGCAACCTGGTGCTGGTCGCCTCCCGTCGCACCCAACCCCTGGACTGGCTGCCGCGGCTCCTCGCCGCCGGGCCCCATCCAGCCCAGGCCGTATCCGGCGACGACCTGCGGCGTCTGATCGGCGGAGCCGCGGTGGTCACCGACGAGACCGCGACCGGGTCCCCCGAGCCCGACCGCGCGATGTTCCTGGATCGCTGAGCACGACGCCGACCGGCGGGCCACGTGCGATTCCACGCCGACAGCGCACCCTCTCCCGTCGGAAGCCGCATACAGGCGTAATCGGGTGTCGCGCTTGCCCCCGAATAGGGCACGGGTGACACTGGTGCGAATCGAGTCGGCGGTAACGGTGCCCGAGCTCGTCCGTCCAATGGACCGCCGTGATCCCCGCTCGGCGTCTGCAGTGATCGAGGTCCCATGCCGTCTGCCCCGCTGAGCGAAGTCGTGCCCGCCACGACGATCGAGCCTTCGAAACGTGCGCAGTCAGGGTCTGGACTCTGGGCATCCGATGGGGAGGCGCGAGCCGTCGGGGGCGTGGTGGTGGCACGCCGGGTGGGGTGGAAGGCCGGCTATCGACTCGCCCTCACGCTCACCGATGCCGTCGTGGTAGCCGCTTCACTGGGATTCGCCCAATCCGTCCGGTTCGATATGGGCCCACTCGTCATCCTTCGCGACGCACACCTGTACACGCTCATCGGGTTCGCGATCGGGATCCTCTGGCTCGGGTGCCTGTCGATCCGGTCCCGTGAGGTGCGATACCTGGGACAGGGCAGTGTCGAGTACCAGCGGGTCGCAACGGCGACGTTCGTCACCTTCGGCGCCATCGCAGTGCTCGCGCTGCTCCTGAAACTCGACCTCGCGCGCGGCTACCTTCTGGTCGCCTTACCGGTCGGTCTGGTCGCGCTGCTGGCCGAGCGTCTGGCATGGCGCTCCTGGTTGAACCTGCGCCGCCGCGAGGGGCTCTGCCTCATCGATGCCTTCGTGATCGGCAACCACCAGGACGCCACACGGGTCACCAATCAGCTGGTCACCCACCACCACGCCGGCTACCGCCCTGTTGGAGTGGCTTACACCGACTCCGGCGAGAGTGCGCCCGAGACGGGCATGGGCGATCTGAACCTTCCGACGCTGCAGGTGGACGAGTTACCCGACATCGCCCGAGCCACTCGCACCCGAGCGGTGATCGTCGCCGGCGAACTACCCGGCGGTCGCGACCAGATCCAGGACCTGGGATGGCAGTTGGAGAACTCCAAGACCGAACTGATCCTGGTGACCCGCCTCACCGACGTAGCAGGACCGCGCATCACGCTGCGCCCGGTCGAGGGCCTGCCGATGGTGCACGTCGACCTGCCGCAATACACCGGCCTCAACCACACCATCAAACGCGGTATCGACCTGGCACTCGGCGGCCTCGCACTCCTGCTGGTATCGCCGATCCTGGCCGCGGTCGCCATCGCGATCCGCGTCGGCTCCCCCGGCCCGATCTTCTTCCGACAGGAACGGGTGGGCATCGCCGGCAGCAGCTTCACCATGTTCAAGTTCCGCAGCATGGTCATCGGAGCCGAAGAGCAACTGGACGAACTGGCGACCACGAACGAAGGCGCAGGGCTGCTCTTCAAGATGAAGGACGATCCACGTATCACCCGCGTCGGGCGCGCGATTCGCCGCTACTCACTCGACGAACTGCCGCAGCTCCTCAACGTGCTGAACGGCACGATGAGCCTCATCGGGCCCCGCCCACCACTCCCCCGCGAGGTCGCCGCTTACGAGGGCCGCGTCAACCGCCGCCTGCTGATCAAACCGGGTATCACCGGCCTCTGGCAGATCAGTGGCCGCTCCAACCTCAGCTGGGAAGAGAGCATCAAGCTCGATCTCTACTACGTCGAGAACTGGTCCCTCACGACGGACTTCATCATCCTCGCCAAAACAGTCCGTGCCGTTCTCCAGCGCGACGGCGCCTACTGACGCCCCGACGTCAGCGCAGGACGACCGCCTGCACGGCGCCGTCGATGCGGTCCGCGACGCGGTCCCACGACCAGCGGCTCTGCCAGCCCGGCGGCCTCGTGAAGCCGACCCGGCCGCCGAGGACGTGCCCGATCGCCTGCACCCATTCGTCGGGGTCCGACGAGTCGTTGACGGCGGCTCCGTGCGGGCCGACGACTTCGGCGACGCTCGCGCAGCCGGACCAGTACACGACGGGCGTGCCGACCGCGAGCGCTTCCACCGCCGGGAGCCCGAAGCCCTCGCGGAACGACGGAACGACGAGGGCGCCCGACTCCGCATATAAGCTCCGCAACTCGCTGTCGGTACAACTCGGCACGATCCGGATCCGGTCGCGAACGCCGAAGGCGACCGCAGACGCCTCCGCCTCGGCCCCGTCGCTGGTCACCAGGGTGAGGCGCATCCCGGGCATCTCGGCCAGCGCGGCGAACATCGGCGTCGGGTTCTTGTGCGGCTTCAGATTGCCGACGTAGAGCAATCGGGAGACGTCCCGGGGAACATCGGTCGGTAGGAAGAAAAGCTCCGAGCAACCGTTCCCGACGTTGATCACCTGGACGTCGTCGTCGCGGACCCATTCCTGGATGGCGGTACGCGAGACCTCCGAGACCGTCAGCACCGTGCCCGCTCTGCGCACCACAGGGCGCACGATGCGCTCGTAGTAGGCGCGCTTGGCCATGGAGGTCTCGTCCTGCTCCGACAGATGAATGAGGTCGTGCAGCGTCAGCACCTGACGCGCACGGCTGATTCCCGCGTTGAAACCCGGGGTGAAGACGACGTCGGATCGGCCGAGCCGAAGCCGCCACGTTGCGACCACGTCGCCGGCGGTCGCCGGATGTGAGCCGGAGGCGACGTATCGGCGGGAGATCCTGATCCGCCGGAGCACCTCGGCCGAGAACCGCCCGATTCCGTGGCGCCCGTGCCAGGAACTGTCGACGTAGACAGGGCGTTGCAGTGGCAGAGCGCTCTCCGGCCGATTGACATGTGGTTCGATTGACCCGACGCCGTTCTGGTGTGTGCTCGTCGTGCGAATGATCTCGAAGGAGCCGGTTTCCGGCAGGTCGCCCGCGATGAGGCTCGACATGTCCAACTCCTTCGTCACGATCAGAGCATCCTGCGCGTGGATCGCCCGGCCGACGCCCTCCGACACGGCCTTCGTGAAGTTCTGTACCCCGCGAGTACGAGGAGGCGACCGTGACCGCTGCCGCCGCTGACGGCGCGGGGGCCGTGCTCGTGCATGAGTGGGTGACCCGTGCCGGCGGGTCCGAGAACGTCTTCCACTCGCTCGGCCGCATCTACCCGTCGGCGGACGTGGTCTGTCTGTGGAACGACGACCCCGACCGCTTTCCCCGCGAGAGGACACACGAGAGCTGGCTCGCCCGCACGCCCCTGCGCGGGCGGAAGGCGCTCGCACTACCGCTGATGCCGCTCGTGTGGCGCACCCTGCCGCAGGGCCCGTACGACTGGGCGATCCTCAGTTCGCACGCGTTCGCCCACCACGCGCGGTTCGGCAGGTCGAGGGACGCGCAGCGGTTCGTCTACGTGCACTCCCCGGCGCGTTACCTGTGGACTCCGGAGGTCGACGCGCGCGGCGCGAACCCACTCATCCGGATCGCGGCGGCGGCGCTGCGCCCGATCGACCGCAGGCGCGCGCACGAGGGCGCAGTCTTCGCGGCGAACAGCGCCTACGTGCGGCAGCGCATCGCGGACACATGGGGCGTCGACTCCACCGTCATCCATCCGCCGGTGGCGGTGGAGGCGATCCGCGCGGTGGACGACTGGGCGGACGAGCTGACCGGCGAGGAGGCCCGCGCACTCGCCTCCCTCCCGGACCAGTTCGTACTCGGGGCGAGCCGGTTCATCCCGTACAAGCGACTGGACCTCGTCATCGACGCCGGAGCGCTGGCCGGCCTTCCCGTCGTGCTCGCCGGGGCCGGCGACCTCGAAGCCCCGCTGCGCGAGAAGGGCGCGGGCGCCGGCGTGCCGGTCACGTTCGTGATCAGGCCGTCGAGCGCGATGCTGCGCGCCCTGTTCCAGCGGTGCGCCGTCTACGTGTTTCCGGCGGTCGAGGACTTCGGCATCATGCCGGTCGAGGCCCTCGCCGCGGGAGCGGCGGTCGTCGCACAGGCTGTCGGCGGCACCGCCGAGATCATCCAGGAGGGGACGAGCGGAGCGCTGACGACCTTCCGGTCCCCCGCCGACGTCGGCCGGGCGATCGAGATCGCCGTGGCGACGACGAAGTCGGACCGGCTCGCCCGCGCGGACACGTTCAGCGAGGCCGCCTTCGAGCGGCAGATCCGGGCGTGGACTTCCCGGTGACGTGATGTGCGAGCGCTCGATTGAATCGGTAGCTCACTCCTCTGAGACGCGCCGTGCCGCTTCCATGACGGCGCTCGCCGACCGCTCCCAGGCGAAGCGCCGCACGTCGATGCGCGCGGTCGGCCACGCCTGCTGGCGGACGGCTGCGGTCAGCGCCTCCGACATCGCGGCCTCGGACGTCGGGTCGACGTAGACGGCGCCTTCCCCCGCGATCCAGTGGAAGACGTCGATGTCCGACAGCACGAACCGCTCGACCCCGGCGGCGGCAGCCTCGACGATCGGCAGGCCGAACCCCTCCGCGAGGCTCACGAACACGACTGCGCGAGCGGCCTCGTAGAGACGGGCGAGTTCCTCGTCGCCGACATAGCCGGTGATGATCGTCCCGCTCGGCCACGCGATCTCACCCTGCGCGTAGATCGCCGCTCCGCCGCCGACGATCGCGAGCGGGCAGGCGAGCCGCACCTCCTCCGGCACCGCAGACCAGGACGCTGCGAGGCGGGCGAGATTCTTCCGCGGGTCGTGGCTGCCGATCGCGAGCAGGAAGGATCCGGGCTCGAGGCCGAGCCGCTCGATCACTCCGTCCACCTGCTCGACGTTCAGGAACAGTTCGCTCGGCGCGTTCGGCGCGAGGGTGACCGGACCCGTTCGAGCACTTGCTGCAAGCTGGTCGGCGACCGGCTGACTGACGGCGACCACGGCGGCGGCTGAACGCAACTGAAGCCGCAGCATCGGCACGTGCGAGCGGATATAGGACGTCGAGTACCACTCCGGGTTCGTGAGGACGAACAGGTCGTGGACGGCGAGCACCTGCCGCGGGTGCAGCACCGGCGCACGGGCAGTGAGCGAGACGAGCACGGATCGCCAGGTGCGGCCGGGCAGCACGAAGAGGCTCCAGATCCAGGTTCGGACGGCGGAACCGCCCCAGAAGCGTCCGGGCCGTACCTCCTCCGCGCCGGCCCGGACGAGCCGATCCGCGATCTCGATCGCATATCGCTGCTGTCCGGTGACCCGCTGCGGCCGGAACGCGCCGTTCACGACGATGCGCCGGGTCGGGGTTCGAGGGCGTGACCGCTCTTGCGCACTCACAGTTCGGCGATCCGCTCCGGCGTGATCCTGCGCCTCACGATGTCCGCGCATGCCAACGCGTTGCCGTGCACGCGCCTTCGACGCCACTCCCGCTCCGAGCCGCCCACCGAGTACACGAGGTTCTTCGCGACCCGCTTGATGGTCTCGTTCAGCAGGAGCCAGAAGGGAAAGCTGCCCTTGCGCCAGAGGTAGTACGGATTCATCACCTGGCTGTACCCGAGTCGCTCGTGCGCCTGTCGGCCGCCGCCCGATGCGGCCGCGCGGTGCACGATGACGCAATCGTCGACCTTCGCGAGCACGCCGTACGGCATCAGGCGCCGGGCGAAGTCGTGATCCTCGAGCCAGGAGTACAACGGCAGCCGCGAGTCGAACCGCAGGCCGGGAGCCCCCGAGGTGCGGACCGCGAAGTTGCAGCCGTACAGCTCCCGCGCCCGAGTCCATGCGCCAGTCCGGGGGTCGGCGGACGACGCCGCGAGCGCTGCCCGCGCGGTCTCGACCGGCACCTCGCCGGACACGGCACCGTCGAGCAGTACCCGGCCGGTCACGCCGACGACCGAGGGGTGATCGCCGAAGAAGGCGAGGGCGTTCACGACATAGTCCCTGCGGATCGTGGCGTCGTCGTCGAAGAAGAACACGACGGGGTCGCCCCGAAGGGTGTCCATCGCTGCGTTCCGCTGCGCGGCGAGCCCGCGGGTCCCCGTGACGATCCGCCACCCGTCGCCCTCGCCCACACCGTCGGGCAGGCTCGCCGCATCCGGGACGGAGAGCACTTTCTCGATGCCGTCGCCCGTCAACGCGTCGACGTCGCCGATCACCGTGCGAAGCAGGTGGGGACGGCCGGCGGAGGCGATGACGACGACCGCTCGCGCATCGGGTCCGACGGGCATGGGCGCCACTGGTGCTCCTGGGTCGGGATCCTCGCCGCCGACGGGGGTGCGCGGCACGTGCAAGAAGATCGGGCGGCGGAGCTGCCCCGTCCACTCCGACGACGCCACCGCCGACGGGCCGCGAGGCAGCCGACGATCACACTAGCCAAGGACCGGGTTGCCGCGCCGTTCCCTGGTCGAGCGGCGACGGAAGCGCGCGCACTGACGGCGAAGGCGACGCGTGTGCTTGACTTGGCACCGGAATCGATCGCGCTCGACGCCGAGGTGGACCCCTTCCCTCCTTCCCTTTCCGTCTCGCTTCCCCTCCCCGCCTCCCCTGTCTCTCGAACCCCCGCCCGCGTCGACCGCGCCGCACCCCTGGAGCCGATTGTGGACGAACCCGTCACGAGCGCCGACACGGCCGCCGGCACCCAGCGGGAGGCGGCCCCGGCCTCGGCGATCGTCTTCGGGGGCTCCGGATTGATCGGTTCCCGCATGACCCGGCTGCTTGCCTCGCGGGGCGTGAAGGACATCGCCGTCGCCGACCGGCGGCCCCCGCGCGGTCAGGGCCCGAACGTGCGCTTCTTCCCCGTGAACGTGCGGGAGCCGATCACCGTTCCGGGCCGATGGGATGTCGCCTACAACTTCAGCGCGGTGCACCGCACACCGGGGCGCGCGGACGAGCGGTACTTCGAGAAGAACGTCGCCGGGGCGATCAACGTCACCGACTTCTGCCGCGAGCGGGGCATTCAGACGGTCGTGTTCAGCAGTTCCGTCGCCGTGTATGGGCCGGACGAGCGCCCGCTCGTCGAAGAGTCGCCGATCGGGCCCACCAGCGGTGACGGCAAGTCGAAGCTGCTCGCCGAGCACATCCACCGCACGTGGTACTCGGACGAGCCCCGCCGCCAGCTCGTCGTCGTCCGACCGGTGGTGGTGTTCGGCGAGGGGAACGGCGGCTTCCGCCGGCTCCGCGCCCGTCGATCCGCGAATCCGGGACGCACGGGCATCACCGCATCCGAATACGCCGACGAGTTGGTGCGGTCTATCGAGTGGGTGCGCAATTCCCGCGCCCCCTCGGTCACCTACAACTTCGCCTATCCGTCCACCGACGTGCATCCGGGCTATCTCGTCGACAACGGATATCCGTTCGGCGCGGACATCCGCGATGGCATTCGGGCCCAGCACGCCCTGGTCCGGCAGACGCGGGGGACGATTTCGGCCGGAATCTCCGCCGTGTGACAGCCGGCGGACGTACCCCGGTCTGGGGCACTCCGAGTCGACGATCGACGGGTGCAAACGCCTTCTTCGCTGCCACCCTGAATGAATGGTGATCGCACGGCAGGTCGACGCATTGCCCGGCTCCTCGAGCAGCGAGCGAGGCGTCCTGCGCTGGTGGGACGGCGAGGCGTGGACACCCAGGGTTCGTACCGAGCATCCGGTGCCCGCCGTCCTCAGAGATGAGCGCCTGCATGCGCAGATCGGGTCCTTCGAGCGCGCCGGGTACCGCCTCGAGTCCATCGCCGGGCCCCAGGCCGTCGTCAGCCGCGTCCGGCGGGTCGACGTGCGTCGGAACGTTCCGGCGGTGATCCTGACCGCAGGACTCTGGCTCATTCCGCTGACCTACCGCCTGCGCCACCGGTCCTGGCACCGCGTCGTGATCACGGTCGACGAAGCGGGGAGCGTCCGGTACGCCTGACACGGATCGTCACGACGAACCGGAGTCTGAGCAGCCGCGGGACAATCGAGCGGGCACGAACCCGTACGACTATCCGGGCCGCTCGTCAGCCCCTCCTTGGCCCGCGGGCTGGGGGTGCATCTTCATCGTCGTGCCGACTACCATCGCTGTGCTCGCGGGTGTTGTTCAACGGTAGAACACCGGCCTTCCAGGCCGGCCGCGCAGGTTCGACTCCTGCCGCCCGCTCAGATTCGCACGGTGGACGTCGCCGCACGGGACCGTCTGTCCTCGACCGCCGGTTCTACTCGACGTTCCCGGTCACGACTGCTCCACTCTGCAGGTTGACTCGAGGCGTCGTGACGCCGACGAACGTGTTGTGGCTGCAGAGCACGACGCCCGACGATCCCTCGGCATCGACTCCGGTTCCGACGTCCTCGATCGCATTCCCGGTGATGGTCGTGCGCACGCGCTGCGCGGTCGCCAGCACCCCGGTTCCGACCGCCGACAGCACATTTCCGTCGCAGGTCAACCGTCGGCCGCCCTGGACGTGAATCGCCGTGGCGGAGCCGGACAGCCCCGGGCCGGCGATCGTGTTGCGGCGGATCTTCGCTCCGTCGTGGTTCTGCAGCGACACCCCCGCAGCCGAGAAGCCCTGTATCCGGTTGTCGTCGATCTCGCAGTCGGCGATGGACTGGTCGGCGCGGATGCCGGTCTCCAGGCGACCGTCGCCCTGGATGCGATTTCCGGCGATCCTGCCGCCGACGACCGCCTGCACACCGGGATCGTTGCCGAGGATGTGGACCGCCGCGCTCGCCACACCCGAGGGGAGGACCCGGATCGTGTTGTCGACGACGAGGGGGTTGAGGATCGACTGCTTCGCGACGCAGTAGAGCGTGATCGCAGACCTGGGCGGACCCCAGGAGGAGCCCTGCGTGTCCGCGGCGGTCCGCGTGTAGAGGATCACGTTGTTCGCGACGACGGAATGGTCCGCCGAGATGAGCGCGATCGACCACCACGTCGAATCGGCGATGGTGTTGCCGGTGATCGCGACATGGTCGACTCCTTCCGACACGATGCCTCGCCGGAATCGCCCATGCACGACGTTTCCCGAGATCACGGCCATCTGATGGTCGTGCACCCAGGGCTTCGCGGCCTGGTCGTTCAGGCCTTCGACATGGATCCCGATGCGCGCATCGGCACCGTCCTTGCAGGTCACGAGGTTCCCGGTGATCGACACGCCCGATCCCCAGCACATGATGCCGTCGCCGTACGACTCGCCGATCTGGCTCGTGTCCTTCGGCCCGCCACCGTTCCCGATGATGTCGAGCACGTGGTTGCCGCTGATCGTGAAGTCGTGAAACTCCCCCGCCGGCGACACATGAATACCGGCTCCGAACCCGATCAGCGTGGTATTCGTCGCTCGACCGTAGTTCGCGAGGAAGATCACGCCGCGATTGAGCACGCCGTCGGGGTTGGTGGCGTAGATGCCGTCGACGGAGCAGTGGTCCCCCCGGACGTCGATGAAGCCGTTCTGCTTATCGGAGTCCGTGGAGTAGCTGCCGCCGGAGCGGAACCGCCATTCGCCAGAGCCGGTCAGGCGCGTGTGGGGCTTGTCGACCGTGATGCCGCCGTTCAGGCGGAGCACAGCCCCAGATGGGTTGACGATCGTGGCGCCGAGTGGCGCCTGGTCGAGTAGCGCCTGCACCGCGGCTCGAGAGTCCGACGCTCCCGTGGGATCGATTCCCTCCCCACTCAGCAGGACGACCGCCGAACCGTCCGCGGGCACATTCGAAGCCGGTCTCCTGCTCGCAGCGACCCCAGCCCTGCCGACGGTGCTCCCGGTCGCTGCACCTGCTCCTCCGCCCACGACCGCGGCGCCGGCGAGCAATTGCGCGACCGTCGACCGGCGGGTGATCCCAGCCGGCATCAGCCGTGCTGACAGCGCGCGCTCACCACGCCATCACGGCGCCCGCCCACGCGAGCCCGACGCCGAAGCCGAGCAGCATCGAGCGGCTTCCCGATGTCAGCTCTCCACGCCCGAGTGCGCGTGCGAGCACGATCGGGATGGTCGAGGAGACGGTGTTCCCGACGTCGGCCAGGTCGATCAGGAACCTGTCCTCGGGGATACCCAGCTTCCGTCGCAGATGACCGAGCATGAAGCGATTCGCCTGGTGGAACACCCACGTGTCGATCGCACCGCGCTCCACCTGCGCCTTGATCAGAACCTGTTCCACTGCCGGCGGCACGACCCGCAGCGTGAAGTCGAAGACGGCCGGGCCGTCCATGTAAAGGTCGAAGCGGCTCTCGCGCAGTCCGCGTTGCTCGGGCGCGGCGGCCATGGGCAGGCCCCCCGAGCGCAGTCCGCCCCGTGGCACACAGAGCGCCCCCGCTCCGGCTCCCTCGGAGCCGTAGACGAACGCATGCGCTCCTCGCCCCTGCGCAGCCGGTTCCAGCAACGTCGCGGTCGCAGCGTCGCCGAAGATCGTGCGGACGCCGCGGTCCGCCGGGTTGAGGAGCCTGCTGTAGGTGTCGGCGGTCACAAGCAGCACCCGTGCCGCCTGTCCTGCGTCGAGCAGGGCGGAGGCGAGCCCCAGCCCATGGACGAAACCGGAGCAGCCCAGGGCGAGATCGACCGTGCCGCAGGACGACGGCAGGCCCGCGGCACCGTGGACGATCGAGGAGACCCCGGGCATCAGGTGGTCGGGGGTCTGCGTGCAGACGATCAGGTGATCGATCGTCGACAGATCGACCCCGTGCTGCTGCTCCAGCGCCCGAACGGCGCCGATGGCGAGATCAGATGTGTACTCGTCGTCCCCGGCGATGTGCCTGCTGTCGATCCCGGTCTTTCCGGCGATCTTCTCGATCGTCCACTCGGGGAATTCACGAGTCAGGTCGTCGTTCGTGAGGACGCGATCGGGCAGATGCACCCCGATCGCGGTGATCGCAGCGGGCACGGGAGCTACCCGAACAGCTCGTGCAGGTCGGCGGGGGTTTCGGCGGTCGCCAGGCGATCGACGTCGATCCGCGACCTGTACCGCTCGTCGGCGATCGAGATGAACGTCATACTCGACAGCGAGTCCCAGCCCAATTCCTCCAGGTCGGACGCGTCGTCGAAGGAGTCTTGCGGCACCTCGAGGATCTCGGCGATGACGCCGTTCAGCTCGCTCTGCGATGGCACCACAATTCCTCCCCGACCCCGGAGGGTCGAGTCTAGGACCGTTGTCGAAGCGCGAGGACACCCGGCTGGATCGGTGCCCTCGATCAGCGTGATTCCGCCTGCCGCACGACGGTGGCGCGGTTCGACGCTGATGGGTCGCCCCGGCTCTGCTACAAAGGTGCGAGGCGACCCCGCCTCGACCGGAAGCGACCAGATGGCGTACCGCGACATCCTGTTCGCGCCCCTCACCTCCGTGTTCCTGCTCGAAGGGCTGACGCCCACCGTGCTGGAGCGCCTGCCCGGTGCACTGAACACCGTCGTGCGAACCAGGGCCTCAGCCCGCAGGGTCTGGCCCGGGCCGACGCTCAGGGCACATCGAGTCGAGATGAGCAAGATCGCTCCGCTCGCCGAACGGAGCGTTCATCGGGAGCCGGACTCCTTGACCGACGCACAGCTGATCGCGGCGGCGAGCGCCCACGGCTTCTCAGGCCTGCCGATCGCCCTCACGCTGACACCCACTCGCTGCGCCGTGGCCGTCGCGCATGCCGTCTTCGACGGCTCCGGCGCGCTGGAGCTGATCCACGATCTCCTCGACTCCGCCGCAGGTGAGCCGCTCCCGACACACCAGCCCGCCGTGCGTCGACCGGTGCTGAAAGCGCTGCGGCGAGTTCGTCCCGACGACGCGCGCAGATGGATCGACGCGCGTCGGAACCGGTCCGACGAAGCGTTCTCCGACACGGTTCCACCGGCCACATCGGAAGCTCGGTCCGCCGCGTTCTCGTTGTCCGCCGCGGACCTCGGAGCGATCCGCCGGTACCGGGAGCCGAACCGTGTCGGCAGGGCCACCCTGCACAGCAGGCTTGCCAGCCTCACCATCGCCGCATTGCGCTCCGTCGAGACCACCGGAATGGACATCCCGGTGTGGGTCACCAGCGACATCCGCCATCTGGCAGGTGGCCCGGTCGACGGCAACTTCATCACTCGTGAGCGCATCGGCAGCCTGCACGGGGACGAGTGGGCTCCGGGCGCGCTGGCAGCTCGGTTGATGCGGTTGAAAGAGCCGGGACAGGCGATCTCACTCGTCTGGTCGACCACGGGCTGGCTGCTGCGCAGTGCGGTCGGTAAGCGCCCGGCCGCGGGCGAGGAGATCGTGCTGACCTTCGCGAGCACGCAGCGCACGTTCCCCGTCCACGTCGGGAGGGTGACTGCGACCTCCGTCGGCGGCTCGCCGACCTTCGCATTCGTCTGGCAGACCCGCGACGCCGTTCATCTGTCGGTGTTCAACTCGAGCGGGCGGTTCGCACTCGACCGGTTCGAAGCGACATTCCGTGCGCTTGTTGATCAGCGGGCCGATCACTGAGGCCGGGGACGTCAGCGGACGGCTTCGACCTCCATCGCTACGACCCTGTGTTCCGGGACATCATCGAGCGTTGCGCCGTCGGGTGAGCCGTGATCTGCTCGGGCGTGAGTCCTGAGTGTCTCTGCAGGAACGCCTCGAGGGCGGCTGCGTAGTCCGCCGGATCGATCGGCCGCCAGATCTGGCGGACTCGGATGCTCCACGGCAGCGGTAAACCGAGCTCGTCGAGGACCCGATCGAGGTCTTTCAACGTGACTGGAGGCAGCGCGTTGTTGATGCGCGACGACATGCGAACCCGGGCGACCGGGAAGCGGTCGGCTCGCGCCCGCTGACGCTCGGGCGTCGGCAGCGCCACCTGCCCGAGCAGCACGCCCGCAAGCCAGACCGCTGCGATCTCGGAGGTCAACGGGCTGCGGAAGGAGTGCGCCCAGCCGATGAAGGCCAGCCGCGGTACGTCCACGGCGAGCACCCGGTTGTGCAGCAGCAGCGAGCCGTCGGAGGTCGCGCCGCGCTGCAGCACCTCAGGAGACAGGAAGTCCGCTCCCTGCTCGTACCCCGTGGCGGCCACGACGACATCTGCTGCAAGCCGCTGGCCGTCCGACAGTTCCACATAGGGTCCGTCCGGACCGTTGCCGAGGGTCGCCACGGACCGCTCCCGATGAACCCGGATCCGTCCGTCGGCGACCGCCTCGAAGAATCCGTCGGTCACGAGGCTGTTGGAGGTCCGGACCTCGGTGTTCGGCAGCAGGCCCAGCTCCGACAGGCCGGTGGTGCGGTCCACGGCGCGGGCGATGGCTTTGCCGAGCAGGACGCGTGGGATCCGTTCGGGGATGCGACGCAGCAGGAGGCGTCCGGTGACCGATCTGTACCGCGTACCGATGAGGCGTTCACCCGCGCGGGTCAGCACCAGATGCCGGAAGGTCAGCCCCGCCAGCCCGAGCTGCTTCGGGTACTTCCACGTCAGCGTGCGCGCGACGACCGCTGTCGCGGTGCCGCGGGTGGCGGCATGCACCGCGACATCACAGGCGGTCTTCCCCCAGCCGACGACCACCGTGCGTCGATCGTCGAGCACCGCCCCGTCGGCAAGCGAGCCGGGCGTGATGACCCGTCCCCCGGCCGCCTCGAATTCCTCTCGGCCCGGCCAATCGGGGACGTAGGGCGTAGAGAACACGCCGTTCGCGGCGACCAACCAGTCGAACATCTCCGTCACACGCCCACGAGGTCCCACACTGTCGACCTGCCAGGTGTCCCCGTCGATCAGGTCGGCCCGCAGCACTTGCGTAGAAAGGCGCACCTGCGACTGCGGCACCCCCGCAGCCAGATACTCCGCCAGGTAGGTCTGCACCTCGGCGCCCAGCGGGTGCTGAGCGACGTGTGACGGCATGGCCATGCCCGAGAAGGAGTAGGAACGGCGGTCATCCTGTGTCGCGACACCCGGGTACGCGCGAGTCGCGCTCCAGACACCACCGATGTCGTCGGCCTTCTCGAAGACGGTCACAGCGAAGCCGACGGCCGTGAGCACCCGTGCGGTGACCACACCGGAGACGCCGGCGCCGACGACGGCGACTCGCAGACCCGTGCGGGTCGTCGCACCTCCGGAGCCATCGAGCTGCATCGTCATAACCGCCGCATCCCATTCCTCAGCGACCACAGTTGGTAGACGGTCACGGCGACCTCAGCGATGGCCTCGCCCACAGCTGCCCCCGCGGCGCCCGCTAGCGCCGAACCGACCAGCAGTACGGGCACCCCGATGACGGCGCCGACCGTCGCGCTGATCGCGACCGACCGCACGCGCCCGAGTGTAATCAAGCACGACAGCCCGACCACCTGCGACAGGTAGGTCGCAAGCACCGTGAGGCCGAAGGGGATCGTCACGGCGAGAGGCAACTGGGTCTGGCCGCCGGAGATCAGCGGCGCGACGAGCGGTGCCCCGACGGCGAACAGGACCCCGCCCCCGACGCCGAGCCCGAGCACAGCGGTAAGGCCCTTGCGCACCCGCTGCCGGAACACGTCCGGGTCCCGCGACGGGATCGCACCTTGCAGCACATTCAGAATCGGCGACGCAGCCATGTTCACGGTCTTGAAGAGTCGATCGGCCAGCGCGATGATCGCAAGATCCTGGGGCGCGATCAGCCCGACGAAGACGGTCGGCGTCGCCAGATACAACGTCGACGTCAACGTGGTGAACACGGCAGGCAACTGTCGGCGCAGCTCGGGTAGGGAGTTGCGCCCGTGCGACGCGAACAGCCCGAAGGGCGATCCACCGGCACCGGTGACGTTGAGGACGACCGCGGCGAGACACCCCGCGGCCAAGAACGCCGGAAACGGACCGATCGACCGCGTGAGAAGACAGACCAGGAGGCCGAGCACGATGAAGGCGGTTCTCGGCACGACCTCACGAACGATCAGCGTCCTCGGCGCCCGCATGCCGGTGTAGAACCAGGCGGCGCTCAGGCCGTTCAGGCTGAAGGCCGCGGCGCTCGTCGCGGCGAGTACCGGGTCGGCGGGCGCGAGAAGGAACGCGACGGCCGCTGCGGCCCCGCACACGGGGACAACCAGCTTCAACCGGATCGCAACCGACCGAAGGAGCAACTCGTTCGCCTGGTCGCGGTCCAGCAACGCCGCTTCCGCCGCACCGGAGATGTTCCATCCCCAGCCGGTCAGGACCATCCCGACTCCGCCGATCGCCTGGCCGAAAGCCAACACCGCCCAGGTCTGCGCCCCACCTGCGGAAATCAGCACGGGGATCGTCATGAATCCGACGGCGCCGGTCAGAGCAGTCGCCGCGGCGAATCCGGAGAGGCGCGACGCATATCGTGTGTGCACGCTGGTCATTTCTCCCCGCCTTTCGCCCGCATCGAGAAGTACTTGTCAGAACCAGTCGTATCGCGCCCTGTCCCATTCGACAGCCTATTTCGGCCGACGAAGACTCAGGAGTCCCCTATGAGGGGCGTTCCAAAGCGGCTGCAGTGATTGCGGCACGGACTTGTCCGCCAGTGCGTTCTTCAAAACGAGAGTGGGTCGAGTCCAGTGTCAGCGGACGCAGGGCGCGGCTCCGGGAGGACACCGGCAAGACGGCGGCATACGCCTGCCCGATCGCGAGCATCTGGGCCGTCGGCGCCGTAGCCGGCGGCGCGATCGGCATCCGCGCCCCGGCGAGCACGCCGATCAGCGCCTCCGCCACGGCCCGAGGGCTGCGCAGCGTCGGGTCGAAGCCGAGCGAGTCGAGAGCGGGAATGGAGCGGGCGACGATGGGTACACCGATTTCTGCGGCCTCGAGCAGCGTGATGGGGCTGCCCTCCCAGGCGGCCGTGTGCAGGTACACGCCTGCGCGTCGCATCCTCGCCAGGCAGTCGCTCCGGGTCATCCAGCCGGTCACGTCGACACCGGCAGCACGCAGCCGCTGTTCCATGCGCGTGTCGCCCGAGCCGATCCAGGTCCAGCGCACGTCCGGGGCCAGTGACGCCGCGTGCTTCATCACCTGCAGGAAGAACTTCGGGTCCTTCTGTGCGGTGACCCGGCCGATCATCACCACCTCGGCTGCAGTCGTGCCGGCCCCGGTCCACGACAGGTCGCCCGGTAGCCGGACGACATTCGGAATGTACGCGGCCGAGCTGCCCAGCCTGCGGGCGATCCCCGCCTCCGCCGGACTTACGGCGGCGGTCAAGCCGGTCCGGGCGCTGAGCGCCCACTCGAGCAGCCAGGCGAGCGCGCGAATCGGAAGCGCCAGATCCCGGCGCTCGAAGTAGTAGCTGTGCGGCGAGTAGACGATCGCGGCCCTGCGTGGCCCACTCCCGCGAACCCGTCCGATCAGTCCGGCCCAAGCCGAGTGCAGGTGGATGACGTCCGGCTCGAGACGATCGACCACGGTCCCGTAGACCTCGTTCAGGGCGCGGAACCCTCGGCCCGCGTCGACGACCTCGATCAGGTTGTCCGGGCGGGTCTCCGCCGTCTCGAACGCACCACGGCGTGCGAACAGCAGGGCATGCCGGTACTGCGGAGCCGAGCGGACGAAGTCGTAGATCGCGTTCTCCAGCCCACCTCCCATCGCCTCGGTCACGTGCAGGATGAGCGGAGCGGAGGAGTCGAGTACAGCGGCGCTACGAGCGCCGATGGGCATGGTCACGTGGGTGCCTCGGGAGGTGCGGCATCGATGGGTCGACGCGGGGGTAGTACGGCTGGCCGGGTGTGCCGCGCGGGTACGCTGCCGTTGGTTCGGATGGTACCGAGGCGTTTGCTCGCCGCGCCATACCGCGAACGAGATCAACCCTGAATTGGGGTCATCCGTGCGGCGCGCCTATCAGTGAGACTTTCTTCCGTCCTCGGCGGAGCGGTATTCGAGTTCTCCGATAAGGAGACGCCCGGAAAGTCGCGCCCGGATCGGGTCGAAATCGTGAAAGCATTTTCGCGATCGCGGAACAAAGCCGGGTTCGATTCGAGAGGAGGGCTTCGTGCGGGTCGTGATGCTGACGAACGCGGTGGCGCCGGACAAGCTCGGCGGCCTGGAGCGGTATGTCCGCGAGTTGGCGGGCTCGCTTGCCACCCTCGATCACCAGGTCGTCGTCATCGCGAAGCGGGTTCGAGGCGACGAACCCCTGCGGGAGTCGGACGGGAGCGGTGTCGTCACCGCGCACTACCGCGTGCCGTCCAAGCGCAATCCGCTCTTCGTGCCGCTCTACCCCCTTGTCGTCGCCACCGACGTGGCGCGCCTGCTTCGACGGGCGACGCGTGGGCCGCAACCGGTCATCCTGAACGTGCACCATCCGGTGCCCGCGATCGTGCCGATGCTGCTGCGCGTGCCGTACATCTACACGTTCCACGCTCCGGTCTGGCGCGAGATCCTTCCCGAGCGCCACGACAGCTACTTCCTGCCCGTCGGTCTAGGCCGAGCGGGTGTCGCCCTGTTCCGCCGACTGGAGTCGCTGCTGCTGCGCCGGGCACGTCTGGTCCTCACCCTCAGCCGGTACATGCAGACCGAGGCCCTCGACCTGGGGGTCGACCCCGGACGGCATCGTCTGGTCGCCGGCGGGCTCGACACCGTCCGGTTCGCTCCCGGAGGCGATCCCCGACCGTCCTCGAGCACTGGACCGGCGCTGTTCACGGCGCGACGGCTGGTGGACCGCACCGGCGTGGAACAACTGATCGAGGCGATGCCCGCCATCCTCGAGCGGCTACCGGGCGCCCGCCTTCGGATCGCCGGCAGCGGCGCACGACTCGAGCGGATCGAGCGGCTGATCGAACGGCTGGGTCTCGGTGCTCAGGTCGAGCTGCTCGGACGCATTCCCGACGAGGCTCTCGTCGACGAGTACCGCGCCGCCGACCTGGCGGTGACGCCGACACAGGACTTGGAGGGTTTCGGCCTCTCGACCGCCGAAGCGCTCGCTGTCGGAACACCGGCGCTGGTAACGCCCGTCGGGGCGAATCCCGAGGTCGTCGAGGGGCTGAGTGCGCTGCTCGTCAGCGCCACGAAGTCCCCGGAGTCGATCGCGGACGCGGTCGTGCGACTGTGGTCGGATCAGGAGGGGCTGGCGCAGGTGCGGTCCGGTGCCCGCGACCACGTGCACCCGAGAATGAGCTGGCCGGCCATCGCCGCCCGGTACGTCGAGCTGTACGAAGAGGCCAACCGTGCTGAATGATCCCTCCCTCCGCATGGTCGCCGTCGTGCCGACGATCGACGTCGAGAACCTGAGGCGCGCCATACCGTGGCTCTCGACGCTGCTGCAGCACGGCGTCGTCCCGATGGTCGCTGCGAACTCCGTCGCGACCACCGCCGAAGCACTTCCCGCCGGCTTTCTGCGCTCGAGCGACGGCACGAATGGTGGGTTCGCCCGGTCCGTCAACCGCGGCGCCCGTGACGCCGGGGACTGGGACTGGGTCGTGTTGCTCAACGACGACCTGCAGCTGACGGAGGACGCGGTGATCGCGATGGTGTCGGCCATGCGCGACGGGCGGTCGGACCAGCCGGAGCTGCTGATGTTCGATCCTGAGCCGCCACGGAGGATCCCGAGCAGCGGTGAGGCGTTGCTCGGGCTCTCACTCATCTACGACGTTCCGGGCCGCCTGCGGCGAAGTCCGGTCCCAGCGGATGCGAACGAGGGCCCGCTCCCCAGCGGCATGTTCAAGTCCTTCAGCGCGGTCGCCATCAATCGGGCGTCCTGGGACCGGATCGGCACGCTCTCAGAGCGATTCCTCTTCTGCTACGAGGACGTCGAATACCAGCGCCGCGTCGCCGCTCGACGCGGTTCCGTTCTCGCTGTACCGGTGGCGATCGAGCACAACCGGTCGAAGTCCACGAAGTCCCGGATCCGCCTCGTGCTTCCTGCCATCGCGGAATCGGCCACCGCCTACGCCCAGATCAGCGGCATCCCGGGACCGGTCGCGCGTGCCCTGGCCGTCGTGACGCTGCTGGCCCGCGTCCCGTTCGTCTTCGTGAGTTCCGCGCCGCGGGGCGAGCATCTGCGCGGGATCGCGACCAGTATCCGCCTCGCCGTCACGGGAGCGCCGGCAGCGCTCCCTCCGTTCGATCCGAGCGGAGCCGCCGAAGCAGTGCGCGAGACCGAGGGGACTCGTCAGCTCAATCGCAGCCGGAACAGCTCGTAACCGACCATCTTCTGGAAGTGGCGCAGCCCGTTCGGCAGTACGAACGGGCTCTCCGTGTCGGCGAGCCACCGCACTCCCCTGGCAATGAGCTCGCCCACCAGCACCTCGGTGAGCAGGTACCTGGCCACCGATGCGTCGTTGCCCTCGACGAGAGTGCGGAAGTAGCGCAGCACCGCCCACTCGCCGTCGATGGGGACGACGACGAGCATCAACGGCTGCTCGTTCGGGCCGTAGGCGGCGATCCAGAGGTCGATTCCGAACAGGTCCTCGTTGTGCGGCACGTCGTGCCGGTAGACCTCGTCCGGGTGGACCCGTTCGCGCGCGTCGGCGAGCACCACGAGTGCCCTCCGCTCCTGCTCGTCGGTCACGAGGCGCCACGTGACCGGAACACGGAGGGCGACCCGCACCTTGCGGCGCACCGGGCGGCGCGCAGGCGTATCGACGTACTCCTCGAGCGTCGATGGCAGCGGCAGCACACTGACGACGGAGTCGATCAGAGTGTGGGTCGGCCGAGTTCGCGTCAGTCCCGTGCGGACCGCACGGCCCTCGACCGTACCGGCGGGGCGTGCCGAGAGCACCGGCAGCCGCAGGGCATCGACGACCATGCGAGCGGCGGCCCAAGGGCGACGGAGCCAGGGGCCGACGCTGCCTCGTCCGCTGTCCACGCAGTACGAGGCGAAAGTCGCGATGCGTTGTCGACGGCTCTCGGAATCGCGGTCACTGTGCATTTCTCCACGGTATTCAGGTGGCTCGCATTCCCGCAATGTTCCCATTCCCCCAGGAAGGAGGTGAATAGGCCCGTACCCATTTCGGTCGACGCGCTCTCCTGCTGAGGAGCGAGACGGATCCGCCCCTGTTCACGGGCCATCGACGTCACGGGGAGGACGCTCTCGCACACGTAGGGTGCGGGGGTGAGCAGTCCCGGGCGTCCCGGACGGCCGGCCCCTCGGGCGACGGCGGCCGAGACACCGTCGACCCCGGGCACGGTCATCCGTGGTCTGTCGCTGTTCGCAGCACTGATCGCCGGCGTGATCTTCGTACTGCTGCGCGATGTGGTGTTGCCCGCACGCTTCTCCTACGACGCCGACGGCATCCAGGCGATCGGCCAGGGCAAACTCCACGTCGTGGACCCGGCGTACCAGTCGGTCGCCGCGGTGTATCGGACGCTCGGCCTGGTCGACGACGCGACTGCCGCCGCCCTGCTCGGGTACCTGGCAGCCTTCGCGGTGCTGGCGGTCGCCGGACGCCGACTGCTTCGGCCCGACGCACCGCTGTCGGCGACGATCCTGTTCTTCGGCTCGGTCATGCTTTCGGCCGTCTACCTCGGGACCTACTCGAAGGACGTGTTCGTGCTGCCGATCGTGCTCCTGGCGGTCCTGCCGGGCGGCCGGCTGCGCTGGCCGATCCTGACCGGACTTGCGGTCATCGCCTACGCCCTGACCTTCCGGACCTACTGGTTCGTCGTGCTGGCCATGTGGCTCGCATTGCAGGTCGTGCTGTCGCGGCGCCCCCGCGTGATATGGGTGCTGGTGACGATGCTGCTCGCATCCGTACTCCTCGCGGCGGCGATCGGTGTGGCGGTCGGGCAGTCCGCAGACTCCTTCCGAGCCACGACCAACGAGGGCCGGCTGGACTCCGCCGACGCGGCGAGCGCCATCGTCCCGTTCATCGGCGGCGGCACACTCCTCACGGGCATGATCAACATGCCGCTGACCCTCGTGTCCCTTTTGGCGCCGGTCCCGCTCGTGCTGAAGGGCGGGGTCTACTTCCTCGCGCTCGCGGCGCTGCTCACCGCATTCTGGACCCGGACCGGAATCGGCGTCCACCGCTCACTTCGCGCCGGACCCGACCCTGCCGAGCGCTCACGGATCGCCTTGCTGCTCGCATTCGTCCTGGTCCAAGCGGTCTTCGAGCCCGATTACGGTTCGGCGCTGCGGCACATCACCCCGCTGCTGCCGATAGCGGTATCTCTGTGGTCGATCGCAGCGCCGAGCACGGCGAAGACCCGACCCTTCAGGAAGCGGCCCGCGACGGTTCGGGTCGTCACCTGAGCGCCGCCCACCGCCGCGCCAGGTGCGACGGAGCAGTCAGTCCTCGTCGCGTGCCGGCGCTGCCGCGGGAACCGGACGGGACACGCGGAGGTCCTCCGCGGTCGCTCGGCGCTTGAGCGCTTTCAGGATGCGCGCTGCTTCGCGGGTCGACGACACGCGGATCGACGATACGTCCTGATGGGCTTCGTGCGGTCGGTTGACGCCAGCGCGCACCTGTGGGTCGCGCGGCGCCGCCGCGGGCACCGTCGGAGTCGGTGACTCCGGCGCCTCGATCACGTCCTCCTCGGGCCCCTCATCCTCGGGCGCCTCCCCCGCTTCGGGAGTACCCGGATGTTCGGCAGGTTCCTCGTCCGATGCGGCCTCCACGTCACCCGCTGCTGCGGTGTCGTGCGCCGTATCCTCCGCCGGGACGGGCGGGTTCGGCACGGCCGTGTCCTTCGTCGCCGGCGGGATCGGGCTCGCCGGAACCGGGGTGGCAGCAGGGGCGTCGACCGCCTGGACCGGGCGGGTGCCGTACCGGAGGTAGGCGTCGGAGGCCGCACGGCTCGGGCGCGTCATCGTGACGACGCTGCCGAGAACACGAGCCCCGACGCCCTGCAATGCGGCGACGGCGCGGGCGACGGTCGCGCGGTGGCTGCGCTGCAGCGAGCTGACGAGCAGGACCGCGTCGACCGTGCGCGCCAGCACGGCCGAATCGGAGACCGCGAGCAGCGGCGGCCCGTCGACGATGACCACGTCCGCTTCGCGGGCGAGTTCGTCCAGAATCTCGCGGAGGCGCGGGGACTGCAGCAGCTCACCGGGGTTCGGCGGGATCGATCCGGCGGGCAGCAGGGAGACCGTGTTCTCCCCCAACCCCCACGGCTGAACAGCCTGCCGGAGCTCCACACGGCCGATCAGCACCTCGGTCAGTCCTATGCCGTTGTCGAATCCGAAGATCGTGTGCAGACGGGGGCGACGAAGATCGGCGTCGACCAGGGCCACGCGCTGACCCGCCAGTGCGAGTGCGACCGCGAGATTCGCCGCGACCGTCGTCTTGCCTTCGGACGGCACAGCGGAAGCGATCGCGATGACGACCACACCGTTCGGCGCTCGGAGGTAGTCGATGTTGAGTTCGAGCGACCGAAAGCCCTCGGCAGCAAGTCCACCGCGGTCGTCCACCATGACGAGGGGCCGCCGGTCGATCCCCGCAGCAACCGGGATCTGCCCCACGGTCGGCACGCCCGTGAGCTGCTCGAGCTCGTCCAGGCTGCGCACTTTCGTGTTGAGCAACTCGCGCAGGATCACGAGCAGCACACCGAGGAGCAGTCCCCCGAGCAGTCCGAGCGCGATCGTCATCGGGCGGTTCGGAGTGGCTGCCGATGAAGCAGCGACGCCGGTCCGCACCACGGTCAGCCTCACGTTCTGTGTGCCATCGGTGGCCGCCGGAGTCAACGCAGTCACCGCTGCTCGGAGCCTCTGCGCGGTCACGTTCGCGATCTCGGCCGCCCTCGTGGCCGATCGATCCAGCACATCGATCGAGATGATCGACGTGTTCGGCTCGACGCTGGTCGTCATCTCGTCGGCGATCTGATCGGGTGTGTCCGCGATGTCGAGCTGCTCGCGCACGTTCTGGAGCACGTAGGGCTGATCCGCGAGCGCGGCGTAGTTGGCCGCTGCCGCCTGAGCGAAACTGTTCCCCTGGCTCAGGTCACTCGCATTGGTGGC
Source organism: uncultured Amnibacterium sp. (assembly GCF_964250715.1). Taxonomy (GTDB): domain Bacteria; phylum Actinomycetota; class Actinomycetes; order Actinomycetales; family Microbacteriaceae; genus Amnibacterium. The sequence goes on along the minus strand of NZ_CAXUGX010000008.1, from coordinate 74,442 downwards.
GTTGCCGACGGAGACGTAGATACGGGCAGTCGACTGATACTTCGGCACCTGGGCACCGAGAACGACGATCGACGCCACGAGACCGAGCACGATCGGAACGGCGAGCAGCAGCCAATGACGACGGATGGTGGCCAGGTAGATGTGCAGATCCACGGGCTTCTTCCTACAAGGATTTCCGGCACCGGGGAGCACTGGAACGGAGTGGGGGTGGCCAGTCAGCCTAAGCCGGATAAGGAATGTGTCCAATCCCTCGAAAAGGGGTGGACCATTTCCCTTCCGCTAATGAACTTGCACGCGATGCCTTTGGTTTCAGGTACGGAGATCGGCGGTGTGACCGCGGTACCAGGCGGTCGTCGATTCGAGTCCGTTCCGCAGGTCGATCTTGGCGGTCCACCCCGCCGCGGAGAGCTTGCTCACGTCGAGCAACTTCTGTGGCGTCCCGTCGGGTTTCGACGTATCCCACTCCGTGGTGCCGGTGAAGCCGACGACCTCTGCGATCGTCTCGGCGATCTCGCGGATGGTCACGTCGCTGCCCGTGCCCACGTTCACCTGGGCAGGGCCGTCGTAATGCTCGAGCAGGTGCAGGCAGGCGTCGGCCATGTCGTCGACGTGCAAGAACTCCCGGCGAGGACTGCCGGTGCCCCAGTTCGTGACTGATCGGGCGCCCGACTTGGCGGCCGCGTCGTACCTCCGGATCAGCGCCGGCAACACGTGGCTGCCCTTCGGCGAGAAGTTGTCGTTCGGGCCGTAGAGGTTCGTCGGCATCGCGCTGATCCAGGGCAGCCCGTACTGGCGGCGGACAGCTTGGACGTTCATGATCCCCGCGATCTTCGCGATCGCATATGCATCGTTCGTCTCCTCCAGATACCCGGTGAGCAGCGCATCCTCATGGATCGGCTGCGCCGCGAACTTCGGGTAGATGCACGAGGAGCCGAGGAACAGCAGCCGCTGCACGCCCTGCTCCAGCGCGGCGTCCATCACGTTCGTCTGGATCCGCAGGTTGTCGGAGAGGAAGTCCACCGGGTAGGTCGAGTTGGCGAGAATCCCACCGACTTTCGCTGCGGCCAGAATCACATGGTGGGGATGCACCGTGCGGAAGAACTCGAAGACCGCCTCCCTGTCCTTCAGGTCCAGCTCGGCGGAGGACCGTCCGACGAGGTTCGTGAACCCTTCCGCCTGAAGCTTGCGGGTGATCGCCGACCCGACCAGACCGCGATGGCCCGCGACATAGACAGTGCTGTCCCGGTCGAGCGGCGTCGGGACGAAGCCGTCGCTCACGCGGAGACCTTTTTGTCCTTCGGCTTCCACGACTCCAGGTCGACCGAGTCGATCCAGTGCTCACCAGCGTGACGCAGTGCCTCCACATCGGCATCCACCATCAGTCGGGCGAGCTGCAGGCCGTCGATGGTCGGCGTCCAGCCGAGTTCCGTGCGCGCCTTCGTCGCGTCTCCGATCAGCGCGTCCACCTCGGTCGGGCGCAGGTACCGCTCGTCGAAGCGGACGTGGTCCTGCCAATTCAGGCCGACATGCGAGAACGAGGCCTCCAGGAACTCGCGCACGGTATAGCCGACGTTGGTCGCCAGCACGTAGTCGTCGGGCTGATCTGCCTGCAGCATGCGCCACATGCCTTCGACGTACTCAGCGGCGTAGCCCCAGTCGCGGACGGCGTCCAAATTGCCCATGTACAGGTCCTGCTGCTTGCCCGCCTTGATCGCCGCCACGGCACGGGTCACCTTGCGGGTGACGAAGGTCTCGCCACGACGAGGCGACTCGTGGTTGAACAGGATGCCGTTCACCGCGTACATCCCATAGGCCTCGCGGTAATTCTTGGTGACCCAATACGCGTACAGCTTGGCGGCACCGTAGGGGCTGCGCGGATAGAACGGGGTCTTCTCATCCTGCGGCGGCGGGGTCGCCCCGAACATCTCGGACGACGACGCCTGATAGAAGCGGCAGTGCAGGCCGGCGAGCCGCACGGCCTCGAGCAGGCGCATCGCGCCGACGCCGGTGGTATCGCCGGTGTGCTCGGGTTCGTCGAACGACACCCGCACGTGCGACTGGGCACCCAGGTTGTACACCTCCTGCGGCTTGATCTCAGCCAGCAGCGTCACCAGCCGCGCGCCGTCGGACAGGTCGCCATAGTGCAGGAAGAGCTGTGCACGAGGATCATGCGCGTCGACGTAGAGGTGGTCGATCCGCGCCGTGTTGAACGTGGAGGCGCGGCGGATCAGGCCGTGCACCTCATAGCCCTTGCCGAGCAGGAGTTCCGCGAGGTACGAGCCGTCCTGACCGGTGATGCCCGTCACGAACGCGACTTTCTTGAACATGGTCCGACGTCTCGGCTCTCTGTCTCGCGGTGCAGAAGTAGGCGATCCGCCGCCGGTCAGCTCTCGCGCCGTCCAAGCCGGACTGCGGCGTAGAGGAAGCGCGCGCTTCCGAAGAGGTAGCGCCTCCACAGACGCGCGGGTTCCACCGCCAGGCGGAAGGCCCATTCCAGGCCCAAGGTGCGAAGCCACCGCGGTGCCTCGCGAAGCGTGCCGGCCGCGTAGTCGAACGCAGCGCCGACGGCCACCGCGACCACGGGGAGCGAATGTGCGAGACGCTCCGCTTCGACATCCTGCTTCGGCGTACCGAGGCCGACCCAGACGACCTGAGCACCGGATGCCGCGATGGCCCGGTCACGCTCGACCAGCTCGAGCTCCGACTGGCTGCGGAAAGGCGGCGATGCCGCACCGACGATATCGATCCCCGGGAATCGATCACGCAGTGCCTTCTGCAGCTGCTCGAGCACCTCCGGAGCGCCGCCCAAGAGGTAGTGCCGCAGACCGCGGTCGACGCCGGCTGCACACACGTCGAGGAACAGCTGCGGACCGCGGACCTGATCGAGAGCAGGACTGTCGCCGCGCAGCTTCGAAATCCACGAGATCGGTCGACCGTCCGGCAGGTTCCAGCCGTCCCCGACGAAGGTGGTCGCCAGTGATTCGGGCGACTCGACCGCAACGGCCACGGTGTACGCGTTCGCGAGATGCACGTGTTGGCCATGACCGCAGTCCGCTGCCGCATCCACGAGGTCTCGAGCGGCCCCGTCAGGGTCTGAGGCGACGAAGGGAACACCACCGATCCACTGGCGTCGACTGGACCAGCGAGACCGGAGATCCGAGGAGACCATCACCTGCTGCATCGTGGTGGTTCGGAACGGACCGGTACCCGGTTCGGTCAGCTGGGCGCCTGCGTCGGTTCGGGCAGCGGGTTCGGGCCGCGTCTCGACGACGGACGGATCCGCCCGGGACGTGCGCGAGGCTGGGAGGTCCGGGATCACAGCAATCGGCTCGGTGTAGTGGGGAATAGTGACTGGCTTCCTGGATGGGACGATCGATCCAGCGAGGACGAAACGCCGCGCGAGTATATGACGCTTCACGCTCAGTATCTCATGAACAGACCGAGTCCCTTCCGAAAGGCGTGTTCTGATGCACCCCGTTCTGGGGCACCGCAAATGTGGCGCCCCAGAACGCATCGCCCGGACACTGGTCGCGGGGAGTGCGCACGACCTGGTCACCGGGGGGCTGACAGGCGGCGCACCGCGATGCGCATCTCCGATGCCGCATCGCTGTCGAGTGGGGGAACAGCGACATGTCGACGGGGAAAGCGGCGGGGGACGCTGCGCGCACGAGGGCGACAGCCGGACGGAATCTGGTCCTTCCACCGCTGCAGCCGTCACGAGGAACGGCTCGCGGAAGGGATCGCCGAGCACCGTCACGTGCGCCGGGTCTCCGCGCCCTGGTCGTGATGCTCCTCACAGCGTCGATCACCGGCTCGATCCTCGGGCCCGTCCCGGCCGCTGGCGCGAGCACGACGTCCGAGGCGCAGCCCTTCGGGCGGTTCGGTGCACCGCTCGACGTGGACCACTACAACTCGGCCGCCATGCAGTTGGCCGCCAATCGCGCTTCGATGCGCCCCGCGGTCGCGAGTGCACTCGAGGTCATCGCGAGGTACCCGTCAGCGAACTGGTACGGATCGAACACTCCGGAGTTCGTCCAGACACTTGTGCACAACCGGGTGGAGGACGCCGCGAAGGACGGTGCGATCGCGCAACTCGTCGTCTTCAACCTGCCGCACCGAGGTTGCGAGGGTGCCGCCGAGCCCGGCCCGACGACCGCCGCCGGATACAAAGTCTGGTTCCGGGGCTTCCTGCGCGGTCTCGGGACCCGGCGCGCGATCGTGATCGTCGAGCCGGACGCTCTCGCACTCGCCTCCTGCCTCTCCGCCCGCCTTCGGACGGAGAGGTACGGGTTGATCAGGTGGGCCGTGAACCGCCTGGAGCGACAGGGCTCATGGGCCTACATCGACATCGGGCACTCGAAGTGGCTCACCCTCGACCAGGCCGCCGCACGCCTGCAGAAGTCCGGAATCGCGGACGCCGCCGGCTTCAGCCTGAACGAGTCGAACTTCCGGCCGGACGGTGAATTGCTGAAGTACGGCCGGGCCATCTCCCGTCGAGTCGGCGGCAGACACTTCGTCATCGACTCCAGTCGCAACGGCGTCGCGCCGAAGGCCGCGGACACCGCGTTCTGCAATCCGCCGCACAAGGGCTTGGGTCATGCCCCGACCGGCCGCACGGGTATCGCCGGTCTCGACGCGTTCCTCTGGATCAAGAACCCCGGGGGCTCGGACGGTACGTGCAACGGTGGACCTGACGCGGGTCACTGGTACGAGCGGTACGCGCTGATGCTCGTTCGGAACGCACACCTGACTTGAGCGGCCTGCGGCCCTCTCCTCGTTTCTCCGGCATGCTCATCTCCGACAGTGGGCATTCGCGAGAGCCGGTCCAGCCCTGAAGGCCGCACAGAGTAAGGATCCATCCGCATGCCGGTCACCGCCACTCGACGCTTCGTGCTCGGTACCGTCATCGCCGGAGCCGCGGTCGCGAAGGGGGGCACGCTCCTCCAGCCGCAGACCGCCGACCCCTACGCCTCGGGTCCGGTCCAGAAGGGCCGCGGCGTGGTCGAGACCGTGCTCGAGGTGACCGACGAGGCCTTCGGCGTCAAGGGTGACGGCATTCTGCTCGGCGACCTGACCGTGCAGGCGGGTTCGACGACGATCACCTCTGGCACGGCCCCGTTCACCTCGACCGAGCGGGACAAGGGCAAGCTCGTGTTCTGGAGGGGCGCCGACGATACGGTCGGCACCGGCACGATCGCCGCGGTGCAATCACCGACCCAAGCAGTCCTTCAGCAGCCGGCGTCCGTGTCGGCGCGGTCCGACGGGGGCCCGAACACGAACGGCGCGGTCGGCACGGATAACACCGCGGGCTTGAACGCCGCTTTCGCAGCTGCTCAGGCGGCTTCCGCGAAGGCCGGCGCGACGCGGCGGCAGCAGGTGACCACGGTCGAGGTGCACATCTCACGCGGGGTGTTCCTGACCAGAGCCCTGGACCCGTTCGAGCAGCCCGGCGTGACCGTGACCGGCGAGGGCAGATTCAGTTCCGTGATCGCATCCGCGGACGACGCGCCCTGGATGCAGTTGGGGACCTTCAGCGCCTCACCACCCGATGCGTTCCAGGGCACGGCCACCGACTGGACCTTCCGGGACCTGCAATTCATCAACCCGGTGTTCCGAAGCGGCTCGAGCGAAGGCAAACGCACGGGCCGCGCGATCCAGGACAACGGCAGTGGAGGAACCCGGATCCTCGACTGCATGTTCACAGGCCTCGAGTACGGGTTCTGCGGTGCATACGGTTCCGACTTCTCGCAGGTCCGGGACTGCGTGTTCTACCTGTGCGACACGGGGTATTACTTCGGGCCAGGAAGCCAACAACTGGACATCGCGAAGACCGATGCCTCGCAGTGCCGCGAGGGAGCGGTGTTCGAGGGAGCGCCGCAGTGGCACATCGGCAACGCCTCCTCCTTCGAGGATCCGACGGTCGCGGCGATCACCATCGAGGCGCCGTTGTCGGGGAAGACCCGGCTCGGGCTGGCCGCGGACGTCGGTGGCGCCTTTTACTCCGGCAAGTTCCTGATCGACGGCGCGACGTGGTTCGAGACGAACTCGGGGGGCGGCGGTCGCGTCAGCCCTCGGCTGATCTGGGTGCGAGGGGACGGCCCCTTCAACGTCCCGGTCGAAGGGGTGGTGGTCCGCGACGCGTATGTGATCGCCGGCGGTACCCAGGTGCCGAAGGGTCATAACTGCTTCCTGGAGTACGACTCCGCACTGGTGTCCGACGAGCCCGTCGTGATCGAGGACCTCGTCGTGAACGGCACCTATCTCAATTCCGTCTTCCGAATGACGGGGAGTGCTGCAACGGCGAAGCCCCGCATCTCGGGCGTCGCGAGACCCGCCGAGGTCGCCCTGACTCAGGGGCACGTCGAGGGCGCGAAGATCGTGGAGCGGGACGGATCGACGATCTGGCCCGCCCGCCTCTCCGCGACGGCCGACGGGGTACCGACCCTGCAACTGCAACAAATACGAGGCCAGGGCACTGCGCCGCTGCTCGCGACCCGGGCCCCCGATTCTGACGACGTGCTCTCGGGTATCGCCGGCGGCGGGGCGCTGATCGGGGCGTTCGACGCCCGGTCGTCCAGTGGTGACGCGGTGGTGATCGACGCGGCACGCTGCAACTACTTCTCCTGCACGCTCACCGGCGGCAGGCCGAGTACAACGATCACGAACGCCCCGAAAGCCGCGACGCAGCATCTCGTCGTCGAGTTCGTCGCCTCCGGCGGGGATCGCCAGGTCCGGTGGCCCACCGACTGTCGATTCGCCCGCGGGTCTGCGCCGACCACGATCGCGAGCGGTACGAGGACCTCGGTCACCCTCGCCTGGCACCCCGCGCAACAGGTCTGGGTCGAGACCGCCCGGGCGGTCAGGGTGGGCGCATGAGGGCGGTACGGGGCGGAGGGGCAGCATCGTGATCCGCACACGGCACGTCGTCGTCAACCGGCTCGTGGAGTCGCCGCTCGCCCACGCGGGACTGCGGCGCGCCGGCGTGCGCCGCGGGCCCGGTCTCGTCCTGCTCGGCATCCCCCTCGTCTCTCGTGTCCCCGATTCCGAGATCGTGCTCGGGCGAGGTGTCACACTCGTGTCGTCGAGTCGTTGGACGGCGCTCGGTGTCGCCCGTCCCGTGATCCTGCGGACCCTCCTGCCCGGGAGCGAGATCCACATCGGGGCGGAGAGCGGATTGAGCGGAGCGACGATCTGCAGCGCCAGATCGATCCGGATCGGGGAGCGGGTGCTGCTCGGCGCGGACGTCATGATCAGCGACACGGACTTCCATCCCCTCGACCGGATCCCGCGCCACCGGGCAGCGATCCCCGCAGGCCGCCCCGAAGACGCCATCGTGATCGAGGACGACGTGTTCATCGGCGCGCGCTCGATCGTGATGAAGGGCGTGACCATCGGTGCGGGCAGCGTCGTCGGCGCCGCCAGCGTCGTGACGCGGTCGGTACCCGCCGGCACGATCGTCGCCGGCAATCCCGCACGTCGCATTCGCGAACTCGCCGACACCGCAGAGCTCCCGTGAAGCGAACTGGAGCGCAGAGGGGTCGAGAGCAGCGGCCCGAAGTCCTTCGCGTCGCACTGGTCCACAAGATGCCGACGCCATATCGGGTTCCCGTCTTCGACCTGATCGCCGATGAACCGGGCATCGACCTGACCGTCCTGTACTCCAGCGAGCGCGAGCCGAACCGGCACTGGACCACCCCCCAGGGGAGAGTCCGGACGATCTTCTTGAAGCAGCGGATCATCGTCCTGGGCGAGAACAAGTACATCCACGTCAATTGGGGTGTGTGGCGGGAACTCCGTCGGATCCGCCCGCACGTCGTGGTGACGAACGGCTTCAACATCACCGACCTGCTCGTGCTGCTGTACGCCTGGCGGTCCGGTGCGCGAGCCGTGTGCCAGATCGACGGCACGCTCGAGTCGGAGCGCACGCTCACCGGCGTCCACCGGTTGGTGCGGCGAATCGGGAATCACCTGACCCACGCCTACGCCGGCCCGAGCGAGTCGACCATGCGACTGTTCAGCACCTTCGGCGCCCGCCCGTCCGACGTCTTCTGGTCGCCGCTCGCGATCGACAACGCTGCCTTCCGGCAGCCCGCCCTCACGGAGCGCCGGTTCGACCTGCTCTTCTCGGGCCGACTGACCGAGGTGAAGAATCCGGTGTTCGCCGTCCGGGCCGCAGGGGACGCATCACGACGGCTGGGGAGGCCGGTCAGGCTGCTCGTTGCCGGACGCGGCGAGCTCGAGGACGAGATGCGCGCCGCAGCGTCGGCCTTCACCGATCTCCAGGTCGAGTTCCGCGGCTTCGTGCAGCAGGGCGAATTACCGGAGCTCTACGGATCCGCCAAGCTGTTCCTGTTCCCGACGAACTGGGATCCGTGGGGCGTCGTCGCCAACGAGGCGGCGGCGGCAGGAACGCCCACGATCGTCTCGCCGCACGCCGGCGCGGCGGGTGAACTCATCCGGAACGACCGAGAGGGTCTGGTCGTACCGCTCGATCTCGACCTCTGGGTGGAGGCCATCGTGGGCCTGCTCCGCGACACGGACCACTGGCATCGGCTCTCCACGGGTTCGGCAGAACACGTGCGCGACTACTCCTGGCGCGCTGCGGCGGCGGGCTTCGTCGATGCGATCGATCACGCCGCACAACCGCGCGCGTGATTACCGCTCTTCTGGCCTGCCACAATCGGCGCTCACTGACCGAGCAGGCGCTGCGCGATCTACGCGCCGGAGCAGAGCATGCCGGCCGAGACGTGCGCGTCGTGCTCTTCGACGACGGATCCACGGACGGCACGGCGGAAGCGGCGCGAGCCGTCATGCCCGAGGGCTCCATCGACGTGCTCGAGGGAGACGGCGACGCCTTCTGGGCACGCGGCATGGCGACGGCGGAGGCACATGCGCTGAGGTCGCTCGGTGACGGCGACCTGCTCCTCTGGCTGAACGATGACGTGCGCCTCGATAGCGATGCGCTGAGCGTCCTGCTCGCGGCACTCGACGGGCGCCGCGACCATCTGGTGGTGGGTGCCACCATCGACCCCGCTACCCGCCGCGTGAACTATGGCGGGTACGTGCGCTCGGGACCTCATCCACTCCGGTTCCGGCATCAACAGCCGGACGGGGCCGTGCGACCGATCGACACCCTGAACGGCAATTGCGTGCTCGTTCCGGTCCCCGCAGCACGGCGGATCGGCGGGATCGAGGGCACCTTCTCACATGGGCTCGCCGATATCGACTACGGCCTGCGGGCACGTCGAGCGGGTGTTCAGCCGGTGCTCGCGCCACGCAGCATCGGGACCTGCCCTTCGCATCCCACGTCCCCACGTCGGCCGGCACTCGTCGAATGGGCCGAGTTCCGATCAGTCAAAGGCGGCGGCCATCCGACCTCGATGCGACGTATCCTGCGTCGAGTCGCTCCCCGGACGTGGCCGCTCTTCTTCGCCTGGAGCTATGCGGCATGGTGGCTGCGCACCGCGCGCTCACACCTGGCCGGCAGCTGACCGGCCCGCCTCGCGGTACCAGTCATCGAGCAGACCGGGAAGGCGGGCCGAGCTCCAGCGCGACGAGGGGGCGGGCTGCGGACGTTGAAGCCCCAGAAGAATGCCGTCGACCAGCGCATCGACCTCTCGACCCGCACCGCGGTCGGGAGCGATCACGCCACCGTTCGCGCTCAACTCGACCGTCGCCTCCGATCCGCTTCCCGGCATCACCACCGAGGCGAGACCGACGGCGGCCGCCTCGCCGACGACCCAGGGCGAGCCCTCGCGGGACGACGGATGCACGAGCAGCCTGCTCGTCGACATGATCGCCAAGGTCCGGGCGCGGGGCACCGAGCCGAGGAACCGGATCCTCTCCCCCAGACCGTGTTCGTCGACGAGGTGACGCAGTTCGGGAAGGAGCGGGCCCCCGCCGAGGACGTCGAGTCGTAGGTCGCGCAGCCGCGGGTCGCGGAGCGCCTGCACTGCCAGCCACGGCCGCTTCCTGGCCACGAGATGACCTGCCATGACGAGCGCCACCGGATCGACCCGCCCCGCGCGTTCATCCAAGCGCTCGACGACGATGTTCGGCTCGATCACGCCCGATCGTCCGTGCCGCTCGACGAACGCCTGAGTGTGACCGTTGTTCGAGACGATGAGGTCGGCCGCGGCCAGATTATGGGCCGCGATCCGTTGCACGGCGGCCACAGCGGCGCGACTGCGACGAGAGGGGCGTGAGCGTGCGCCGAGCGCCGACACGGGGACCGAAAGCGGACCCCAGACGACGCGTCGGGCCGCATGCGGAACCAGTGCAGGCGGCAGGACCGCCGATGCGAACGTGACCTGGTGCGCCGCGGCGAGCGACTCCTGAGCGGCGAGAGCGCGCACCATCGCCCGGGCCGCAGGCAACCAGGCGAGGTAGCTCTGGCGGGTGCGGCGATCGCCGGATGCCCGAAGCACCGGACGGGGTACCGGCACCGGATGCAGCACGACTCGACCCATCCGCCCGGAGCGCTCCAGCTCGTCTGCGACGGGAGCCCGATCACGCGCGTCGAACACCAGATGCACCTGTCCGTCCGAACGCTTCAGCGAAGCTTCGAGGAAGGCCCAGCCCACTCCGGCCTCGCTGCCGGCACCCGGCCGAATCGTGTACGAGACCAGCAGCGAGGGATCCGTCATCCGCACCACTCCAGGTCCTCTGACGTCTCGGTCCGCGCCCGATCGGACGTCGCAACCCCCGCACCGGGGCCGTCGCAGAGGCGAAAATCCGCCGTCCGGTTCCCGCTTCTTCGACCAGCCGACTATATTCGCCGCTGGACGGTCGTTCCACGCACGGCGCCACCACCGCCTGTTCCGGCGGCCGGCGGACGGCGGGAACCCGGGGGCGGTTCGGATTCCACGCCCTCGCACGAACGGAGAGAGCCTTCTTGGAACTTCGCGAATTCCTGCGCACGCTGCGACGGAGTTGGCGCGTGGTCGTCGCCGCGACTGCTCTCGCCATCCTGCTCGGATCCCTGTACACCTCGGCGCAGCGGCCGGTCTACACCGCGGCCGCCAGCGCGTACGCCTCGGTGGCGTCCGGTTCGACGGTGAGTGACCTCACCCAGGGTGGAACGTACGTGGAAGACACGGTGAAGAGCTACGCGGGCGTCGCGACGAGCGCGTACGTCCTGGACGGCGTGATCCGCGAGTTGCACCTGAAGACCACCTCGACCCGCCTGGCCGAACAGGTGTCGGCGCAAGCGCCGCTGGACACGGTGCTTCTCAACATCACTGCGACAGCGTCGACGCCGGCAGGTGCAGCTGCTATCGCGAACTCGGTCACCTCCAACCTGGCGACCGCGGTCCAGCGGCTCACGCCGCAGAAGCGCGGCACCGTCCCCGCGGTGCTGCTGACGAGGATCCAGCCGGCCACCGCCCCGACCGGCCCTTCGAGTCCCAACCTGGTTCTCGATCTGGGTATCGCGGCCCTGCTCGGTCTGCTCATCGGTATCGGGCTGGCCGTCCTCCGCCAGCGGCTCGACACCCGGGTGCGTGACGCTGCGGATGCTCGGGCTGTGGTCGCCGTGCCTGTTCTCGGGGAGATTCTGCACGATGCGACGGCGCGCTCCCGCCCCCTCCTGATCGGGGCTGCCGATGATAGTCCGCGCAAGGAGGCGTTCCGCACGCTGCGCACGAATCTCGACTTCCTCGGGTACGACCGCCGCTCGAACTCGATCGTCCTCACCTCCTCGGTGGAGCAGGAGGGCAAGTCCGTGACCGCCGCCAATCTCGCCGTCGTACTCGCCGAGGCGGGACGAAAGGTCGTGCTCGTCGATGCGGACCTGCGTCGCCCACAGGTCGGCACCTACTTCGGGCTCGAGGACCGCGTCGGGTTGACGGACGTGCTCATCGGCGCGGTCACGCTCGACCAGGCACTGCAGCGCGTCGGAGTCGCGGGTCCGATCGTGCTGCCGGCCGGGCGCATCCCGCCGAACCCGAGCGAGTTGCTGCAGTCGGAGAGCATGCGAACACTGATCACGGAGTTGGAGGGCACGTTCGACGTCGTTCTCATCGACACCCCCCCGCTCGTACCCGTCTCGGACGCTGCGATCCTGACCCGCCGAACGAGCGGCGCGCTGCTGTTGGCAGCATCCGGGCTGACGAACAAGGCGGACCTGCGCAAAGCCGCAGCGAGCCTTCAGCAGGTCGACGGCCGAATCCTCGGGCTCGTCCTCACCAAGGTGCCCGCGACGCGGTCGACCTCCTACGGCTACCGCCGCACCGATGAGCCGTCGGTGGCGAAGCTGCCGGTGCAGCAGGGTCCGACGCGCGGCAAGACCACGACGCGCGTCCGCACCTGAACCCGGTGGTGGCGTGATTCTGCTCGCCGCGCTCCTCGCGGTCGCGGTCGTGATCTGGGCGCTCGTTCTTGCTCCCTCATGGGTACGTCGTACTCGAGATGCCGGGGGCCACTGGGCGCTCGCCGGCATCGTCTACCTGAGCGGGCCGGTCAATGCACTCATCCAGCTCACCTATCCGAACGGCCAGAACCCCTCGGGTCTCGGCCTGGTGCTGGCCCGCGGCAACACGACCGCGGCATGGACGCTCGCGGCCGTCGCTCTGCTCGCCGCGTTGCGCTCGCCTCGCCGTGGGCAGACGGGCGTCCTGACGGCTCTGCTCGCCTTCTACGCATCACTGCTGGTCTCGAGTGCGGTCGGATACGCGCCGGCGGGTGTGTCGGAGGAGTATCTGATCACTCCGCTGCTCGTCGTGCCGTTCGTCCTGTACGCCGGTGTCAATTGGACGTGGCTCGCCGGGGTGCTGCGACGAGCACTTCGGGCCCTCGTCGTGCTCAGCCTGGTCTCGGTACCGCTGCTGCCGTCCGTCGCCTTCGATGAGGAAACCGGCCGCGAGCTCTTCGGGATCGAACGGATCCAGGGCATCACGGGCCACCCGAACACCCTCGCGGTCCTCGCCTGCTTCGCCGTGATCCTCGAGTTGCGCGGTGGCCGGCTCCCGTGGCTGATACCGGAGCTCGCAGCGCTCCTCGTCGCTCAGTCGACGACCGGCTGGGTCGCACTCGCCCTCGGCCTGCTCGCTCTGGCCGGAGGACTCGGCCGCAGCGCCCGCGTGATCTCGATCATCGTCGCGGCGGGGAGCATCGTGTTCGCCGTCGCCGACCCGAGACTCCTCACCGACTTCTTCCCACCCGAGTTCTTCACGTTCACGGGCAGGACGACGATCTGGCAGGCCGCGCTGCACGGGTTCTTCCTCGATCCGCTGTTCGGGTACGGTCCGAACCTGCTCGATCCCCAGTACCGCGCCACCTACCTGGGCGTCTTCGACGCGGCGGGTCAGGCCCACAACCAGATCGTGCAGACCCTGGGGGAGACCGGCCTCGTCGGTTTGGCCTGCCTCGTCGCCCTGCTCGTGGCAGTGCTGCGCAAGGGCGTCCTGGCGAACGGACCCACCGGCGGGCTCTCCCTGGCGCTGGTACTCGCGTTCGCTGCTCGACTGCTCTCGGAGACGCCGCTGAAGCCGCAGGGAAGTACCGCGACGCTCCTGCTCGTCATCGCCGTGCTGGGGATCCCCGCCGCGGGTGCCGCGGTGGCAGGGCTGAGCGAGCCCGAGCCGATCAAGCTGCCGCCGATCCCCTCCCGAGAGAAGGAGTCGATCCTCGTCGCGCCGTCTTTCGGGGTGCCGGGGCCGATACCCGTCCTGAACCGGCCGCGGCGCCGCCGATGACGGTGCCTCGGCGCGTCTTCTACGTCCCGAACGAGATCGGTGATGCGCTGCAGTTCGGCTACCGCCGCGCGTTCGCCGACCTGCTCGCAGCGGGTCTGCTCGACGAGGTCGAGGTCTTCAGCCTCGAACGACGCATCCACGAGGGCGGTGAGCGCGCCGCCCACCGCGCAGACCTGCTGCAGGCGGTCCGCCGGTTCCAGCCCGACCTGCTCTTCATGCAGCATCTGGGCGCAACGGGCCTGACCGCCCGCGAGATCGGGCAGCTGCGAGCGGCGGCGCCCGCATTGCTCTATCAGGAGGCCGACCCCTACAGCCGCTGGCTGCATCCGCTGCCCGCGGCGTCGGGTCTGGCGGCACGGGCAGCCGACGTCGTCTTCACCGTGGGAGCCGGGACCTTCAGCGCCAATCTGCGTCGTGCGGGAGCACGCCGGGTCGAGTGGACGCCCAGCGTCTTCGATCCCGCCCGCATCGATCGATCTCCGGGCGGAGCGGACCGCCCCACCGACGTGGTGGTGGTCGCGAACCGGAATCGAGCCCGCGTTCGTCCGCTGCCGTCTGCGGCCGACCGGGTCCGCTTCGTGCGCCTTCTGCAGTCCCGCCACGGCGAGCGTCTGGCCCTCTACGGCAACGGCTGGGACGGTCCCGGCACGCGCGGTCCGGTCGCCTACTCGGACCAGACCGACGCGCTGCGATCCGCCTGGATCAGCGCGAACTGGGACCATTTCGCGACCGAGCCCTGCTACTTCTCGGATCGCCTTGCGATCTCCCTCGCGTCGGGATCCATCCACGCCACGACGCTGCACCCCGGTCAGGCGACGGTCTTCCCCGGAGACGAGACCGACTCATTCCTGATCACCGGTTCGACGCCGCAGGACCTCGCCGAACGCATTGAGCACCACTTGAGCCGCACCAGTGTCGACGAGCGCCTCGCTGCGGAGCAGGCCGCCAGCCGATTCGCCTGGTCGCACCTTCGGCAGGACGACCACCTGATCACCATGCTGAACGCGGCCGGCGTGCGGCTCGACCCGCCCTCGACCCGCGCCGTCTGGGATCTCGGCCGCGCGCCGCTCGCCGGTGGCTGAGGTGAGCGACTCGACGCGAGACCATGGTGCGGCCCGAGGTCCGCGTCTCCGTATCGCCGTGGCCGGACCGATGACCGTGCAGTTGTTCGAAGCGGAGCTCGGGGTGACCGTCCCGACAGCGGGGTACCCCTTCCCGGCGACCGCTCAGCTCGCGCTGGAGTACGTCGATCGCGGCCACCACGTGACCGCCGTGACCACTGGAACCGACATCGTCACCCCGATCCGCCTGCGGTCGGACCGGCTCGACCTGGTCGTGCTGCCAGCGCGGGGGCGCGGACGCAGCCGCGCGTTCGACCTGTTCAGCCGGGAGCGGCGGGCGATCCGGGCGGCGCTCGATGCAGCAGCACCGGATGTCGTCCACGCACACTGGACCTACGAGTTCGGGCTCGCAGCGCGGACCGCTCGAGCAACTTCGCTCGTCACCGTCCACGACTGGGCTCCGGTGATCGCGCGGCACAACCGGCACCCGTACTGGTATTTCCGGTGGCTGATGCAGGTCATCTGCCTCTGCAAGCGGGGTCCGCTCAGTGCCCCGTCCGACTATCTGGCTCGGCAGGTGAGGCGCGTGTACCGCCAGAGCTGTGCTGTCATCCCGAACGGGATCGAACTCGCCCCCTTCCTCGATGTCATCACGGAGCCGGACGCCCCACCGATCGTCGGGATGCTGAATGTCGGGTTCACCGATCGCAAGAACGTCGCAACAGCGCTGCGCGCCTGGCCGCTCGTCCGACGAGCGCATCCGGACGCGCTCCTCGCGCTCGCCGGGCCGGACTTCGAAGCGGACGGAGTCGCCGCTTCGTGGGCCGCTCGGCACGGCCTGACCGAAGGCGTCCGCTTCGACGGCCAGTTGCCATCCGGCGTGGTCCCGTCCTGGATGGCCGGAGCCACCCTGTTCCTGCACACGAGCCGCGAGGAGTCGTTCGGCATCGTGCTCGTCGAGGCGATGGCCGCCGGTCGGGCCGTCATCGTCGGAAAGCGGTCCGGCGCCGCTGCGGACGTCGTCGGCCCCGGAGGACTGCCGATCGACGTCGACGACGTCGACCAGGTCGCCACCGCCGTCAGTGGTCTGCTCGCCGATCCACAGCAGCGGGCAGACCTCGGAGCGGCAGGTCGGCGCATCGCGCAGCGCTACTCCCTCGGAACCAGCGCCGACGCCTACCTCGCTCTGCTCCACCAGATCGTCGACGATGCCGCCCGACGGGGCCGCCGGGCGGCATCGGGCATCACACAGGGTCGAGCATGAACGGGAAGGACGGCATCGTGGAGACCGGCATCGGCACCTCGAACTTACGGTCGCTCGGACGACGGGCGACGATCGCAGAGGTCACGACGCTGCTGGACACGGCCCTCGACATCGACGTCCGCTACATCGACACGGCCGACACCTACGGCGCGGGATCGGCAGAACGAGCGCTGGGAACAGCCGTGAAGCGGTCCCCGCGGTTGGCCACGGCCGCTCATCGATTCCGGATCATCACCAAGGGCGGGTACCGATTCCCCGATCTACCGAGGCCGTTCCGTGGGCTCAATCAGCTCACCAAACGCGCCCGGAGCGTCCTCGGGACCCCGATGCGGTTCGACACGGACTACCTGGAGCGGGCCCTTCGGGCATCTCGGAATCGACTCGGCGGCCTCCCCATCTACGCCTATTGCCTGCACAATCCCCCGTCGGCCGTCCTCGAGGACGGCTCCGCCGTGAAGGCACTCGCGCGCCTCAGGGAGTCGCGCGCATTCACCAAGGTCGGCGTCTCCATCGACGAGTTCGACGACGCGGTGACCGTCGCCCGACTGGTCGACGTCGACCTGCTGGAGCTGCCCGCCGCGGCCTACGTCGCTCTGCCGAGGCCCGTGTTGGAGCGCCTTCGTGCGAGCGGAGTCGAGATCGTGGTGAACCGGGTGTCCGCGCTCGACCAGGACCCTGCCGTCGCACTCCGGCGGCTTCGCACGCTCGACCTTGCGCCCCACGTCGCGGTGGTGGGCACGAGAAACCCGGCTCACCTCCGTGCGAATGCGACGATGCTGAAGTGAACGACATCGTGGGTGACGACACGGTCGTCCTCGGATCAGGACCGGCCGGCGTGGCCCTCGCCGACGGTCTGCTGCGTCGAGGTCGTTCCGTGCTGCTCGTCGAGAGTGGTGTCGCGCGCGAACGGGACACCGACCGCGCAACGAGCGAAGGGGGTGATCCACGGGGTGTCTGGGGGCACGAGCCACTCGGTGAGCACCGACGCCGTGTCCTCGGCGGAACGAGCACCGCGTGGGGCGGTCGGTGCATCCCGTTGGATCCGCTCGATTTCGAGGTGCGCTCCTGGGTCCCGGACAGCGGCTGGCCGATCTCGTACGACGAATACCGGCGATGGCTACCGGAGGCGGCCAGGCTGCTGGAGATCCCCGCTGCCGACTTCCAGCGGGAAGAGCAGGACCCGCTGTTCGGCAGGGGCACCGACATCGACGGATCGCCGATCGAGCTCTGGAGCCCACCGACGAATGTTTCGAAGCTGCTGGCCCGACTCCAGCGCGAGCACGACAACCTCACGGTGATCGATGACACGCACGTCACAGGCATCGAGTTCGATCCGGACGGCACCATCCTGTCTCTTCGCGCCGTCCAGGCGGGACAGGCGGTCCGGATCATAGGCCGGCGGTACGTGCTGGCAGCGGGAGCCCTCGAGAATGCGCGGCTGTTGCTCGCCTCCGCTGTCGGGGCTTCTCTGCCCGCGCTCGGCCGCTACTACATGAGTCACGTGTTCGCCACGCACATGACGTACACGGGCCGCTCACTCCCCGCCGCTTCGGGCTTCTTCCGCCTCGGTCGCACATATGCGCGTCACCGGTGGCAACTGACGCCGGAGGCGCAACGAAGGCGTCGTGTCGGGAACGTGATCGGCTTCATCGCCCGGCCACCCGCGCACGCCGTATCGATCCACCTCGA
Organism: uncultured Amnibacterium sp.; assembly: GCF_964250715.1. Classification (GTDB taxonomy): domain Bacteria; phylum Actinomycetota; class Actinomycetes; order Actinomycetales; family Microbacteriaceae; genus Amnibacterium. The sequence goes on along the minus strand of NZ_CAXUGX010000008.1, from coordinate 56,734 downwards.
CCCGCTCACCGCGCTCGTCGAAGCCGTCAAGCTCGTGCGGCGCCACATCCGCTCGCCGCGATCACTGCTCGGTAGGCGCTCCGATCTCGCCGTCTACGCCCGGGTGATCGCGAGAGCCGATCCCGGGATCTGGCCCCAGGTGCTGCTGCAGTCGGTGCGCCGGGGCGCGCGCAACCGGTTGCCGATGCTGCTGCCTCCGCTGAACGCGGATGTGCACCATCTCTGGGTGCAGGCGGAGCACCTGCCCCATGCCGATAGCCGGGTGGTGCTGTCAGAGCGACGGGACCGGTTCGGAACACCGCTGCTTGAAACCGAGATCGACTTCCATCGCGCAGATTTCGAAACAGTCGAGGCGTTCCACGAGGCGATGGAGGCGTTCCTCGGTCGTCAGGGCTATCGCGCAGGGCGTTCCCCTGCTGCGGCGACCCGGGCAGTCGCCTCGGACATGGTGGGTGGCTTCAACTCCAACGCGCATCACATCGGCACTGCCCGGATGGGAACGGACATCGCCACGAGCGTCGTCGACCCGGACTGCCGTGTGCACGGTAGCGCCAACCTGTTCGTCGCGGGGTCCGCCGTGTTCCCGACGAGCGGCCACGCCAACCCCACTCTTTCGATCGTGGCTCTCTCATACCGCCTCGCCGAGCACCTGGCGGAGGCGTGAGCGCTCCCGGTGTCGGACCGGCGGATGCGCCGATGTCGGCCAGACGGCTCGCGAGTGGTGCCGCCTGGACCTATGGCAGCCAGCTGGTCACGGTTCTCGCCCAATTCGGATATGCCGCCATCACCAGCCGCCTGGTCTCACCGCAGCAGTTCGGCGTCTACGCGATAACGCTCGCGATCACCGCGCTCGTCACGCTCATCGCGACCGGAGGTCTGAGTCAGACGGTCGGCCGACTGCCCGAGGTCTCCATCCCCACCATCCGCGCCCTGTGCTCGTTGGCTCTGCTGCTCGGAGTCGCCTCAGCAGCCGTGCTCGGGCTGCTCGCGCCGCTCTGGGCCGGACTCTGGTCGACGCCGGCGGCGGCGCCGGCAGTGGCGCTCATGTCGATCAGCGCCTTCACCGCTCCGTTGTACGGCCTCGTCACCGGCCTGGTGCGCCGACTCGGCAGGTTCAAGCTGCTCGCGGCACAGCAACTCGTCGGCGCGCTGCTCAGCATGCTCGCCGGCATCGTCGCCGTACTCCTGAGCCGTACCGCGGAGAGCTTGCTGATCTCGCCCATCTTCGCGCAACTGATCACCACCGTGCTCTGCGCGATCACCGCGCGACGATACCTCGGCCTCGGCAGGATGCGCAGCGCGATGAACGAACTCGCGTTCAGCGCCCGACTGACTATCGCGAGCCTGCTCTCCTACGGTGTGGGGAACATCACGCGGATCGCCGCCACGTACGCCCTGGGCGCCGGCGCGATCGGGTATTGGAACCGTGCCGAGGTCGTGTCGCTGATTCCGTTCCAGCAGTTGCAGACCGCGGTGATTCAGACGATCTATCCGGAGTTCCGCCACGACCGCGAGGACAACGCGCGAGCGCGTCGGGTGTGGACGGACCTGCTTGTGATCACCGGCTGGGGCCTGATGATCATCGCGACGCTCGGCGCCCTCGTGGTGCCACCGCTCGTGCTCGTACTTCTCGGACCGCAATGGTCAGCCGCTCGGCTACTCGTCCCCGTGCTCATGTTCACCGGAGCGATCCAGGCGGTCGGCACGATCCTCGCGAGTGCGATCGAGGCGATCGGCCGGTTCCGATGGGTGTGGAGCACTCAGATCGCGCTCCTCGTCCTGCAGGGCCTCCTGGTCGTCGTCATCGTGCTCGCGCACTCGCTCATCGTCGCCGTGCTCGGGCTCCTCGTGACGAGCATCGTGCGTCAGATCTGGCAGGCCGTTCTGTGCAGCCGGGCGGGCTATCTCGACGGTCCACGACTCCTCCGTCACTCGATCGCGACAGTGATCGGCTGTGGCGGGGCGTATCTCCTCCTCACCCTGCTGCTGCAGGCCCTCGGGGGCACGCTGCTGGATATCGCGTTCGTGGTGCTCGGCCTCCTGCTGATCGCCGTCCTGCTGCGCAGAAGCATTGCGCGACTGCCGCTGATGCGACTGGTGGCCCAGTACGGCTTCCTGCCGAGACGCCGGGCCGCTGCGGAATGAAGTCCGATCGATGCGATCCGTGCGATCGGTCCGATCACGACTCCGGACACCGGTCCTGACGCTCAGCCACCTCGAATCACGGCGCTACTGGACCGCCGTGCGCAGGACGACCGTCATGTGCGTCGCGATGGACTCTTGACCCTTCTTCGTCAACGTCGCCCCATTCGGATTCAGCGCGTCGGAGGCGGTGAGCCAACGCCCGGCGATCGGGTCGACGAACCGAACGTGCGCGAGAGCGGCGGCCGCGCGCACCACGTCGCGGATGCGGAGCACCTCGGCAGGAATTTTGGAGACCGGCCACGCCGGTCCGATCATGACCACCGTCGCCTTGGGGGCGGCCAGCTGGACTGCTGCGACAGTGGACGCCGCGGCGCGGTAGACCGACACGGTAGAGGCCGCCGCGTCATTCGCACCGCCGAACAGAATCACTGCTCTCGTCGATTTATCGAGTTGCGCAGCACTTGCCGGGAACGCGCCCTCGCCGTCCTCCGGTTCCGCGAGGTAACCGGCACCCGAGTCGGCGAATATCGTTGCTCGGACCTTCGCCGCTTTCGCCGCGATCTCGGGCCAATACTGCTTCACCCCCGAGCTGTCCTGTACTGAGAAGTCATCTCCGATGATCGTTACCGGCGGGTCACCTCTCGTGCCGACGACCGGCGCCCTGGAGGGCGGGCTCGGAATGGGAGGAGGCGTGTATTCCGCCGAAGCTTCTTTCGCCGCGGCGCCTTCCCGCTGGCTGTCGAACACCGCGACCGCAGTGACGGCGAGCGAAGCGACGACGAGGACGCCGACAACGGCCGCGGTGCCCTCACGACGCCACGAAGCCCGTCGGAGACCGGCGGTCACTCGCGCATCGCCTCGAGCCGGCTCGCGCCGCGTTCGACGTCGGGTTCGCTCATCGCTTGCTCCTTCTGAAGCATGTCTGTCTGTCCAGTATCCCGTCGACGTCCGATCAGAACCGCCGGTGGGCCGCCGCGGCGCGCTGAGTGTCGCCGCGACCGTGCGAGCCTGAGGGCATGCCCTCGACCGAACGCCACAGGCACACGGTTCGCCGGAAGCCGCCTGGACGTCTGCTCGTCCTGGTCGGTGTCGTCATCGGGGTATTGATTCTCTCAGGCACAGGAATCGGTATCGCCGTCGCGCTCGGCAGAGCCACCACCTCGAAGACGGTGCAGTTCACCGGGATTTCGGCGGATATCGCCAACCCGGAGCGCGGCTGGTTCGACCAGGTCGACCTCGTGAACGATCGTGATCTGGCTTCGCAGCGGCACGACCACGTCACGCTGCTGCACAGCTACATCCGGCTCGACGCCTACCGCGACACCGCTATCCCCTCCTCCGTGCTGATGCAGATCGGGCAAGGCTTCGCCGCCGTCCGGTCCGCCGGGATGAAGGTCATCGTCCGGGTCGCCTACAACGTGGGGCCGTACCCCAACTCGCAGCCCGACGCGACCGTGCCGCAGATCGAGCGGCACATCAAGCAGCTCGAACCCGTGTTCAAGGCGAACACGGACGTGATCGAGTCGTTCGAGGCGGGCTATATCGGGGCTTGGGGCGAATGGCACACCTCGACGAACCACCTGGACACGAGCGCGACCGCGAAGGCCACCGTGTTGAAAGCGATTCTCGCCGCCTACCCCGCGAACAGGTCGGTGGCGCTGCGCTATCCGAGCGATATCCGTACGCTCGTCGGCGCGTCGGGGGACGACGGTCGGATCGGGAACCACGAGGACTGCTTTCTCAGCACCGCGCCGGATGACAGCGGGACCTGGGCACGGAACCCGCGCTACTCGATCGGAGCCGATAAGGCACTCATCGCAACGATCGGCCGGCACGGAATCGTGGGCGGTGAAACGTGCGGGGTCTCCCCTCGCACGACCTGCCCGACGGCGACACACGAGCTCGCCGAGTTGCATTTCACCTATCTGAACCGTCAGTTCGACCCGAACGCGCTGGGGAAGCTCCAGCAGCAGGGATGTCTTGGCACGATCGGGACCCACCTCGGGTACCGCTTCACGCTGACCACAGCGACCTTCACCCCGAAGGTGAGTCCCGGAGGCACGATGGGGCTCACGTTCTCGATCCACAACTCCGGCAACGCCCACCTGGTCAACGCACGCCCGGTCTACGCCGTCTTGGCGCACGGAGCCACGGTGATCCCCCTGCGCCTGAACGCCGACCCGCGCACGTGGGCGCCGGGCCGGACGACCACCGTGGCCGCCCAGGTGACGGTACCGTCCGACCTGGCCGCCGGCGGTTATCACCTCTCACTCTGGCTACCGGACGCATCAGAGAGGCTTCAGGACCGATCGGCCTACTCGATTCGCTTCGCCGACGAAGGCACCTGGAGCGCTTCGACCGGACGCAACACCCTGGGAGTCGTCGTCACAGTGAAATGAGCGCCGTGGGAGCGCCCGCGGTCGCCCCGACTGCCGCATTACGCGGCGCGGCGTGCCGCGTGCTCGCTCCGCTCACTCTCGACATCGACCTCGACCCGCTCGACATCGACGGACTCCGTGACCGGCACGGAGCGCCGCGGCATGATCGGCCACTCCTCGAGCAGTTCATCCTCGGGCACAGACCCGAAGCGGCGATACAGGGCGCGGTAGTTGGCCATCGCGGTATCGAGGTGGAAGTAGCGGTCGACGCGGTCCTTCGCGTTGGCGCTGTACGACCGGAACGCCTCCGGATCGGTCATCAGCCGTTCGATCGCCCCGGCCATTCCGATCACGTCGTGGGAGCGCACGAGTGCCCCACAAGCGCCGATCACGTCCGCGCCGTCCGCACTCTGCACCGGAATCGGATCCTCGACCAGCTGCTTCATACCGCCCACGTACGTGCCGATCGTCGGCAGACCCACCGTCATCGCCTCGAGCACGACGATCGGCTGACCCTCGTTGTGACTCGGCAGGATCAGCGCGTCGTAGAGGCCCATCCGCTGGCGCAGGTTCACGCTGCCCAGAAACTTCACGTGGCCGTCGAGACCGAGCTCGGTCGTGCGCATGCGGCAGGCCGCTGCGTAATCGGGCATCTCGCCGTCGGGCCCCATCACGTCGAGCTCCCAGTCGCTCACACCGCGGCGCACGAGCAGCGCCAGCGCCTCGAGCAGGTCGAGCAGACCCTTGATCGGCACGACTCGGGCTGCATAGGCGAGCCGCCAGATTCGCGCTTCGTCGCTCCGTTCGCGCGCTTGGCGAGCGTCGAACTCGGCGCGGGCCTCGTCGAACATCGAGGGCTGCACGCCGTTGGCCACGACGACGGACTTATGGGACGCACCGCCCAGCCCGCGGGCCTCCTCGATCGCGTCCGGATACAGATAGGTGATGAGCGACGCGGCACGGTAGGCGACGAGCCCGGTGTGAATCCACCACGCCATCCAGGCCCGCTGGCGTGGCGTGACCTGCACTCGCTCCGGCACGAACGCCGACGTGTCGTACTCGGTCAGCGTGCGCCACTCGCCCTGGGTCACCACCGTGTCCATGCTGCGCTCGAGGAGGTGGTTGATCGTGTCGCGGGCATAGAGGTTGTGCTCGGTCAGCAGGAACGTCGTGTCGTTCTGCCGGGCGGCCGCGGCGGCGAGCAGGCCGGCGGCCCCGGTCGTGTGCGCGTGATAGACGGCAGCCTTCGGGAAGTTCACGTCGACCACCGCGAACGCGAGCGAGAAGAACTCCCGCAGTTCCCAGAACAGGCTCGTGAATGAGAGACCCGAGGCAGCGAAATACTCGCGGGCTCGGATCATGAACATCGGCGAGCTGATGACCGGCCACAGCCGGTAGACGCGCGTCCGCGGGTTGATCCCCTCGTCGTACAAAGCCCAGAGGTGGCGGTCGTCGCCGCGAACATGCGCTTCCAGGGCCTCGAACAACCGCTCGACCACGCGTGCGCGAGCTCGGCGGCCGAGCCGGTCGTGGCGGGGCTGCAGAGACAGGAAGGTACTGCGGTGCTCGCTCATGCTCTGGTAGAGGGGCATCACCCATTTGACCTGCGGGGGCACGTCGTACAGCGGCTCCATCGGGGTCGACCGGTCCCAGGCGATGTGGATGATCCCGATCCGACGGTTCGGGTTCGCCTCGCAGATCTGATGCACGACTGCTGAGAGGCCGCCGGTGAGATACGGGTAGGTCGACTCGCACACGATCGCGAGGTCGACCTGCGGATAGGCGGCGGGAGGTCGCTGCCGACGTGGGATGCGGGGCGCGCGGTGCTTACCCCGGAGGCCGTAGCTCATCGACTCAGCCTCCATTCGTCGAGGGATCGCTTGGCGCCGGTCGTCGTCGTATCGATCAGAGCCGCCAGATCATCGGCCAGTCCGGGGTCGGGGTGCATCTCGCCAGCCTCCTGGTCGTCATACGAAAGCGCGTGCACACGAACGCCGCGGGTGCGCACCTGCTCGACTGCGGGCAGCACCTCGTCCGCGAGCCAGCGCTGCTCGTGCGCACTCATGCTCGGAACGATCTGCGGCGCCACGTCCTCCAATAACACAGCGGCCAAGCCATCGATGTCGTGCCATATCCCGATACCGCGGTTGACGAACCAGGCCGGTCCCGTCGGCGCGGTCGCATCGGCAACACGGTCGAGGAAGGCGCGCGCCGTCTCGGCACGATCGGGCAGAAGCCGGTCGAAGTCGTCGACGAAGAGACCGGTGCTGCGACCGTCGTCCAGATGCCAGGCCTCGATCGCTCGCGCCACCGCCCAGTCCAGCGCAGCGGGGTGGTCGTGGTCCAGGCGCGGCAGGCGCCAGCGCTCGTCCACGCCGCTGAGCGGCGGTCGATCCACGGAGTGCTCGAGCTGCCATGGGTCGACCGAGGTGGGGTTGACGTAGACCCAGCGGTTCGCCGACGGGAAGAGGTCGGCGAATCCTCCGTATTTGACCGACGGGTGGTACGGCTCCAACACCACGTCCGCCGCGGCGGGTGGAGCGAAGCCCGCGGGTGGATCGGCCATCCCGAAGTAGATGCTCATGGCCGTCACTGCGCGAGCGCCGTCTTCCAGAAGAGTGCGTGCTCCGGCAACTGCCACACGCGTCCGCTCAGCAATCCGATTGCGGCCGTCATGACCACGAACGTGACGGCGAGCATCAGAAGCATCTGATCCACCCCGAGACCGTTGACGATCGCCGTCACGATCAGTGCGACGATCACCGCGGCCGTGAGCAGGACGGGCGGGGAGTTGCGCAGCATCGACAGGGTGTACACCTCCGCGAGCAGCACGACCGCGAGATCGGACGTGCCGAGGACGGCGAGGAACAGCGGGAACCGATCCCACTGCAGGGCACCCATCAGCATCACCGTCAGCATGCCGAGCAGGGCCTCGACCGAGAGCACGCGGAAGACACCGAGGCGAGCCCGGTACTTCAGGTCGCCGACCTCCCGCTCGATCACCGAGAAGGGATGAAGGCCCATATCACGGCGAAGCCGTCCGATGCGGCGCCACATGGGCTCTGCAGCGGTCTGGAAGAACACGTGGTAGGCGATGATCGCGGGCAGCATGCCGGCGAACACCGGTCCGGCAGCGAACGATGAGGGAGCGGCGGCGAATACGGCCAAGGGCACGCACCACAGCGGGGTCGCGTCAGCGAAACCGCGCACTGTGGCAGCGAGAACAGCGAGTGCGGACGGGGCTGCGACACGCTGTATCGGGGACGCGCGACCGGCACGCCAAAGGAGTAGGGGGACTTGGGTGCAGATGGCGGCCAACGGGGCAGCCCAGAGCGTGGTCGGGATCGCGTGGAGCACCGTCGCGTATGCGCCCCATGCGATCACAAGGGAAAGGTGCGAGCCCGCGGCGTAGGCGGGAACCAGCAGTGATGCGAGCACGAGGTGCAGTTCGACGACAAGCATGAACGCGGCGGTCGCGGCGCCACCCCATCGCATCAGGTCCGCAAGGAGCCAAGCGGCTGCTCCCGCCAGAGGAAGACCGATCGTGAGGGCGACAGGGAGCGCCCGCAGCGTCGCGCGGCTCACTCCTCGGCTGTCATGTCGGTCCACACCGTCGATCAGACGGTAGATCGGAGCTGACACGGTCTGCGCGAGCAATGGGCCGACCACCGCCGCGGAGGCCATGAGCTTCGCCAGCGGTACCCCTCCAATGCTCTTCGTGTGAATGGTGACCGCGATCGAGGGGTAGACGAGCGCAAGCACCACCAGCGGGAAGAGCTGAACCGCGATCAGAGAGACGAGGCGGAATGCCTCTCGGCGAAAAGTCGGAGCAGCACGAGCGGGAACGGCCGTTTGCAGGCTCACGAGTGGGCTCCTCGGAATTCGTCGACATGGTGCGTGACACGTCTTCGAGTGCGCACTGCAGGAAGTGGGCATGCTACATGGCACCCGAACGAGGGGACGACGACCCACGATGCGTGTCACTCCTTCGGGGAGGACGACGACCGATGGGTTCCACGCCCACACACCCGGCGGGTCCCCATCACGTGTGGTCGGGATCGGCGCACCACAGGATCAGGACCCGCGTAAGCTGACTCGTGCAGTTGTGTTGAGCGTTTGCGACAGTGAGCAGCCCCCTGAAGGGTGCGGCTCGTTTCTTGGAACGCGGAAGTCAGCGTGACGTGCCCACGGCGGCAGTCGCCGCGGGTCCAATCAAGAAATGAAAGCAGAACAAGCACATGGCAACTGGAACCGTCAAGTGGTTCAACGGCGAAAAGGGCTTCGGCTTCATCGCTCCCGACGACCAGGGTCCCGACCTGTTCGCGCACTACTCCGCCATCGACGGCCGCGGCTTCCGCAGCCTGGAGGAGAACCAGCGCGTCGAGTTCGAGGTCACCCCGGGCACGAAGGGCCCCCAGGCAGCGAACATCCGCGCGCTCTGAGCGCTCGGAACTGAAGAACGGCGAGGCCGGCGGGATTCCGCCGGCCTCGCCGTCATGTGACGCTCACGCAGTGGTAAGCAGCACCCGTCTCAGACGACGAACTCGGCCGTTCGCCTCACGGATTCGAGCACGGGGCGAGTCGACACCATGCGGCGGTGGTGGCGCTCGCCGAGCGCGGCCGCACGGCCGATCAGCATGGCGAGCGCAAGCGCGACGACGAACCATGCGACGACGACGCCGATGACGACGGTGAGCACCATCTCGTTCCCCCGAACCAGGCAGCCCCCGCTACCGAACTTCGAGCATCCCGCAGCGGGACCCTCGGGGGCAGCCCACGATCGGGGGTCAGCGGCACCTGGAGCCCGTCACCCGGCGTCACAGTGCGCGGCATGCGACGGGGATGTTTTACCATTTCCCGCGCGTCCGGTCGCTGCCCGGGCGATCAGCGACAGCCGAGCCCGGCACCCGCTTTCGTACACCAGCGCCCCTGGCGGTTCTGGTCCGCGTGCGCGTGAGGAGGACGCCGATGGTCGCAGCCCGCGTCCCCCACTCCTTCGAGCTCTACCCGCCCCGCTCGGCGGCGACGGCGGCCGCGCTGCCGTCGGTCGTCGACGCCCTGGCCGCGACCGAGCCTGCCTGGTTCTCGGTCACCTACGGCGCCGCCGGATCGACGACCGAGGCGTCGTACGACGTCGCCCGGCTCGTGCTCGACCGTACCGACGTCGATGTGATGGCGCACCTGACCTGTGTGGGGTCGTCCCACGCCGAGGCCGCCGCGCTCGTGCAACGCTTCCTCGCCGCTGGCGTGCGCCGGTTCCTGGCCATCCGCGGCGACCTGGTCGAGGGGCGGCCGCTCGGGGACATCCACTCCGCCGCCGAACTCGTGCAGCTGGTGCACCGGGTGCTGGCGGACCGCGAGCAGTGGGCCGAACGCGCGGTACCGGAGGCACGGGGCGTGCGGACCCTCCACGTGCAGCCGCCGCGCGCGGACGTCACCGTGGCGGCGTTCGTGAACGGCCATCCCGATTCCCGCACGCCGACGGACCACCTGGATGCCCTGCTCGCCAAGCAGGTCGCCGGCGCCGAGATGGCCATCACGCAGCTGTTCTTCCACACCGAGGACTACGTGACCTTCGTCGAGCAGGCCCGCCGGTGGGGCATCACCATCCCGATCGTCCCCGGTATCCTGCCCATCACGAGCCCCGCCCGGCTGCGCCGCATGCTCGAACTGTCCGGCGAGGACGAACCTCGTGAGCTCGCGGTCGCCCTCGACACCGAACCGACTGTCGAGGGCCGCCGCGAAGTCGGGATCGCCCACGCGGCCCGATTCGCGAATGACCTGATCGCCGCAGGAGCGCCCGTCCTGCACCTCTACACCTTCAACCAGGCCGGCGCCGTGCTCGACGTGCTGCACCGCATCGGCTTCACGCCCGCTCCGACGAAAGAGACGACATGACCGCCTTCCCCACTGCCACGATCCTCGGCTACCCCCGCATCGGCCCGCACCGCGAGTTGAAACGCGCCGTCGAGGCGTATTGGGCTGGCCGTGCCGACCGGGACGAGCTGGAGGCGACCGCCGCCGACCTGCGCCGAACCACCCGCGCCCGGCTCGCCGACCTCGGCCTGGACCGAGACGTGTCGGCGATCCCTGAGTCGTTCAGCTTCTACGACCACGTGCTCGACGCCGCCCTCGCCGTCGGGGCCGTGCCCGGCCGGTTCGGCGAGCTCGAACCGGCGGACATCGACACGCTCTTCACCCTCGCTCGCGGCTCCGAGGCGCAGCCGCCGCTGGAGATGACCAAGTGGTTCGACTCCAACTACCACTACCTGGTCCCCGAGATCGACGAGCAGACCGCCTTCCGCGCGGTTCCCGAGCGGCTCGCCGCACTGGTGGCCGAGGCCGGCGCCGACGGATACCGCACCCGGCCGGTGCTCGTGGGGCCGGTGACCCTGCTCGCGCTCAGCAAGCCGACCGAAGACGCCGGGACGGACTTCCGGCCGCTCGACCGGCTGGAGCACCTGCTGCCGGTCTACGCCCAGCTGCTGCAGGCGCTCGCCGCCGCGGGAGCGGAATGGCTGCAACTGGACGAGCCCGCGCTCGTGTCGGAGAGCACGGGGATCCCGGCGGAGGAGCTCGCCGCTGCCGCCGAGCGCGCCTATGCCGTGCTGGGCGCTGTCGAAAATCGACCGTCGCTGTTCATCGCCGCGACCTGGGGAACGCTCGACACCGCGCTTCCGGCGCTCGCCGGCGCTCCGATCGAGGCGCTCGCGATCGACCTGATCCGCGGGTCTGCCCCGGTGGACCTTCCGGACGATGTTCGGACGGCCCTCGCCGGCAAGACGCTCGTCGCCGGCGTCGTCGACGGCCGCAACATCTGGCGGAGCGACCTCGCTGCCGCCGTCGACGCCATCGAGGGTGTCGCACCGCTCGCGGGCGCGCTCGCGGTCAGCACCGCCACCTCCCTGCTGCACGTCCCGCACGACCTCGACGACGAGCCCGACCTGCCCGACGCGCTGCGCGAGCGGCTGGCGTTCGCCGACCAGAAGGTGCGCGAGGTCGTCGTGCTCGCCCGCGCCGCGACCGAGGGTCGGCAGGCGGTCGCCGGCGAGATCGCCGACTCCGATCGGGCGCGCGCGCAGTGGGCCGAGGCACCCGGCGTGCGCGTGGCGGCCGTGCGCGAGCGGATCGCCGCCGTCGGCGATGCGGAGCGCTCCCGGGCGCCCTACCCCGAGCGCATCGCCGAGCAGCGGACGCTGGGGCTGCCGCTGCTGCCGACCACCACGATCGGCTCGTTCCCGCAGACCGGCGACATCCGCAAGGCCCGCGCCGGCCTGGGGCGCGGATCCATCACCGTTCAGGAATATGAGACCGCGATGCGCGACGAGATCGCCCGCGTGATCGAGCTGCAGGAGGAACTCGGCCTGGACGTGCTCGTGCACGGCGAGCCGGAGCGCAACGACATGGTCCAGTACTTCGCGGAGGCGCTGGACGGCTTCACAGCGACCACGAACGGCTGGGTGCAGTCGTACGGCTCCCGCTGTACGCGCCCCGCGATCCTGTGGGGCGACGTCTCGCGGCCCGCGCCGATCACGGTTCGCTGGTCGTCGTTCGCCCAGAGCCGCACCGATCGGCCGGTGAAGGGGATGCTGACCGGACCGGTGACGATCCTGGCGTGGTCGTTCGTGCGCGACGACCAGCCGCTCGGCGCGACCGCCGACCAGGTGGCCCTCGCCCTGCGCGACGAGATCGCCGACCTGGAGCAGGCCGGCCTTCGCGTCGTGCAGGTCGATGAGCCCGCCCTGCGCGAGCTGCTGCCGCTGAAGCGGGCCGACCAGGCCGCGTACCTGGAGTGGGCCGTCGGCGCGTTCCGCCTCGCGACCTCCGGCGCCGCCTCCGCCACCCAGGTGCACACCCACCTCTGCTACTCCGAGTTCGGCCAGGTCATCGGCGCGATCGACGCCCTGGATGCCGACGTCACCAGCATTGAGGCGGCACGCAGCCGCATGCAGGTGGTCGACGACATCGCCGCGGCTCACTTCGCCCGCGGGATCGGGCCGGGCGCCTGGGACATCCACTCCCCCCGCGTGCCCGGCGTCGAGGAGTTGTCGGGCCTGCTCGACACGGCACTCGCCGCCATCCCGGCCGAACGGCTGTGGGTCAATCCGGACTGCGGCCTGAAGACGCGTGGCTACGACGAGACGGTCGCCTCGCTGCGCAACCTGGTGGCCGCGACCCGCGAGGCGCGGACCCGCATACCCGTGGACGCGACGGTCGGCTGACCCGCGTCTCCGCCGCTCAGAGCGGGTTCGAGCCGGCTCGGTGGTCGAAGATCAGGCTCGTGTTGGTGGAGGCGACGATCGGGTTCGTCGACAGGTGCTCGGTCACGAAGTCGCTGAGATCCTGGGTGCTGCCCGCTCGCACATGCACGATGAAGTCCGCCGCTCCCGCCAGGTAGAAGACCTGGGACACCTGCGGGTCGGACGCCAACTGGTCGGCGAACGCGGTGAGCCGGGCGCGAGCGTTCGGGGTGATCCGGATGGAGACCAGCGCCTGCAGCTGGTAGCCGAGCGCTGCCTGCTCCAGCTCGACGGTGAACCGTCGGATGACTCCGCGCGTCTGCAGGGTGCGAAGGCGTTGAAGGCAGGTCGATGCCGCAACGCCTGCACGCTCCGCGAGCAGCTGGTTGGACATTCGGCCGTCCTGCTGCAGGGCAGCCAGGATGCTGCGATCGACGTCGTCGAGTTCCACGGCGCTCCTGGCGGTTGTCGGAGTTCTCATCTGAGCAACTTAGCCGTCGCATCTTTCTTTATCACCACCTACAGCCGTCTTATCTTCGGCTGGACCGGTACTCAGCCGAATCAACGTGTACAACTGACGGGTACCCGGCAATACCGACGAGAGAGGGTCAGCGTGCTGATCGGCGTTCCCACCGAGATCAAGAGCAACGAGTCGCGCGTCGCCATCACACCCGCGGGAGTGCACGAGGTCGTCGGCCGCGGGCATCAGGTGCTGATCCAGCGCGGCGCCGGGCTCGCCTCCTCGTTCACCGACGAGGCCTTTCAGGCGGCCGGAGCGCAGTTGGCGGATGACGCAGCAGCGGTCTGGGACGACGCCGAGCTGCTGATGAAGGTGAAGGAGCCGATCGCCGCCGAGTACGCCCACCTGCACGCGGGCCAGGTGCTGTTCACCTACCTGCACCTGGCCGCCGACCGGCCGCTGACCGACGCCCTGCTCGCCTCCGGGACCACCGCCGTCGCCTACGAGACCGTGCAGCCCGCGGACCGCTCGCTGCCCCTGCTCGCGCCGATGAGCGAGATCGCCGGTCGCCTCTCGGTACAGGCCGGCGCCGAGCAGCTGCTTCGCGCGAACGGCGGCCGAGGGGTGCTGCTGGGCGGAGTGACCGGCACGCCGCGCGCGAAGGTGGTGATCCTGGGGGGCGGCGTGGCCGGCGAGAACGCGGCGACGATCGCGGTCGGCATGCAGGCCGACGTCACCATCTTCGACATCGCGCTGCCCCGGCTGAGGGCGCTCGACGCCCGGTTCGAAGGGCGAGTGCAGACGCTGCGCTCGAACCCGTACGAGATCGCGTCGCGCCTCCGTGACGCGGACCTGGTGATCGGCAGCGTGCTCATCCCGGGCGCCGCGGCCCCGAAGCTCGTGACCGACCGGATGGTCGCCGACATGCAGCCGGGATCGGTGCTCGTCGACATCGCGATCGACCAGGGCGGCTGCTTCGAGGGCTCACGGCCGACGACCTATGACGACCCGACCTTCGCCGTGCACGGGAGCCGCTTCTACTGCGTCGCCAACATGCCCGGCGCGGTCCCGCGGACCTCGACCGTGGCACTGACGAACGCGACCCTCCCCTACGCCGTCGCACTGGCGGACGGCGGATGGCAGTCGGCGACGGCGACGGACCCGGCGCTGCGGGCGGGCGTCAATGTCGCGCAGGGACGGCTCGTGAACGCGGCGGTCGCGAGGGCGCACGGCCTCGTTCACGACGAGCTCGCCTGACGGTCCGCGTGGAGTGCGGGCGGTGTCGGAGGCGCCTTCTACGGTCGACGCCGTGGCCGAGTTGCATGAGGTGTCCGACATCGCGCAGGAATTGCTGGCAGCGCACCTGAGTCCGGGCGGGTGGACCTTCGGCTTCGACCAGGCGAGGCGCCGCGCCGGGGCGTGCGACTACGCGAAACGGCGGATCACCGTCTCCAGGCATCTGGCGGCCGGCTTCTCGGCCGATGACGCGCGGCAGGTGCTGCTGCATGAGATCGCCCACGCCATCGCCGGGCACACAGCCGCGCACGGCCCGCGCTGGAAGGCGGTCGCAGCCCGGCTCGGCTACACCGGCGACCGCGTCTGGCGTGGCGAGGTGCAGACGGATGCCGCGCCATGGATCGGAAGCTGCCCGGCCGGACACGAGCACCATCGCTTCCGGCGTCCCTCCGGCACGCACTCGTGCGGGCGATGCAGCAAGCGGTTCTCGTCGGCGGCGCTGATCATCTGGCGTCACCGCTCGGCCGTGCACGCAAGCGGCTGAGCCAGTCGGACGTGTCTTGCTGAGCCCGGCCGGCGTCCCCGCAGGACTACTCGGTGACGCTGACCTCTTTCCAGAACGCCACGTAGTCGGTGAAGTCACGGCCCACCCGGTCGAACGCCGTCGGGTAGGGGTGCGGGTAGCTCCACGCACGGTCGGGCAGGCGCTGGCCGTCCACATCGACGGTGAAGTACTGGCACTCGCCCTTCCACGGGCAGGTGTAGGGCGTCGGGCTCTTCTGCAGAGCGTCGGCCTTGACGCTCGACGGTGGGAAGTACCAGTTGCCCTCGATCGAGATCAACTCGTCCTTCGGCGCCTCGGCCAGCACGGTGGTTCCCAGAACGGCTTTCATGTGCACTCCTTCGAGTCGGTTCGCGGGCGCACCGTTCCTGGCGCGCCCTTGGAGGTCAAGTCGGCCGCCCGGGCAGGCATTCCGGGCGGGTAGTCCGGTGCGGCGATCAGCTGCTCCGCGCCTCCCCACCCAGCGCGGTCTGCGACACTGCGCGGATGCGGATCCAGCTGAAGCTGCGGCTCGAGTGCCGGCCCGAGGCCACCTGGCGGGCGCTGCAGTCGCCCACGGTGATGCGTGAGGTCGCCGGGCCGTGGCTGGACTACACGTCCCTGGAGCGCGACGGCTTTCCCGCGACCTGGGGGCCGGGCGCGCACCCCGTGCGGCTGCTCGCGATGGGCGCGGTCCCCATGGGCACACAGCAGATCGGCATCGACCTGGACACCACCACGCACTCGGGTGTGCGGATCGTGCGCGACCACGGCTCCGGGCTGGGCGGCGTGCCCTCGATCATCACCCGCTGGTACCACCGGATGGCCGTCGCTCCGCATCCCGACGATCCGTCGGCAACCCTGTACCGCGACCGGCTCGAGTTCGACGCCGGAGTCGCCACGCCGGCGATGTGGGCAGGCCTCTGGGCGCTGTGGCAGTGGCGCGGCATCCGCCTGCAGCAGCTCGCCCCCTCGTTCGACGAGGCGCCGCAGCCGGGAGTGCTCGCCGACGCAGCGTGAGCGGTGCGGCTGGCGATGCCGACCACGCCGAGGAATTCAGGCGATTGCGACAGTTGCAGGCGGTCGGGGTGGGTGTGCTCCTGCGTTCCTCGAAATCGCCTGAAGTCCTCGGAACACAGGCGACGGTGGCTATCCGAGGTGCAGCACCGCCAGCACCACCGCGGCCCCGTTGATCACGACTGCGCCGACCGTCAGCCAGATCCACGCCCCCTTGCGCGAGCCCTTCAGGAACAACAGCAGGATCAGCAGCACCTCGAGCGGGATCGCGAGGTAGGCGGTCGCGATGGTCGTCGAGACGTAGGGCTGCACCGGTGGGAACGACCGCACGAACAGCAGCAGGGCGAGGGGCAGTTCCACGATGGTGAAGATCGAGCCGGTGCCGTGCCGACGGATGCGGGAGACCGCGTCGATGACCGCGATGACCGCGCCGAGGATCGTGACCGCGGGCAGCAGTGACAGCGAAACGGTCGGCGAGGCGGCGGCGAGCAGCACGGTGGCCGAACCTAGGGGCGGGATCGCGACGACCTCGGTTGCCCCGCCGAGAACCGGCCCGGTCACGGACGACCACTCAGAGGGGGCCGGCCAGACAGGGCCGGCCGATCAGATCAGGCGACCCACCGAGGCGAGCGCACCGCGGACCAGCGCACCCCGACCGCCCTCCATCTCGGCCGCCACTTCGTCGCTGGCAGCCGCCTCCGGGGACAGCCAGGTCAACTCCAGCGCGTCCTGCCGCGGGTCGCAGGTGCCGGTGACGGGAATGACGTAGACGAGCGCGACGGCATGCTGCCGTTCGTCGCTGTACTGCGTGGGGCTGGGATCGGGAAAGTACTCCGCCACCTGGAACGGCACGGGACTGGGCGGCAGCTGCGGGAACGCCATCGGGCCCAGGTCCTTCTCCAGGTGCCGGAACAGGGCGTCGCGCAGCGTCTCGCCGTGCATCACGCGCCCGGAGACGATGGTGCGGGCGATCGCTCCGGTGCTGCCGACGCGCAGCAGCAGCCCCACCTCGGTCACCTGCCCCAGGCCGTCGACCCGGACCGGGACCGCCTCCACGTAGAGCAGCGGCAGGCGGCGGCGGATGGCGGTGAGCTCGTCGTCACCGAGCCAGCCCGGCTCTGGATCGGGGGTGCGCACCGAGGTCATCCCCCCATTCTGGCCCTCGGGGACGCTCCGGCCCTCCGGGCGATACCCCGGCGGGCTCTGGCCCTCCGTCCGCTCCCCGCCCGTGCCGGTCACCCCGCGCCGCGGACCGGTCGCATCGGGCTGCGATGATGCGGGTATGGCGCTGCGGATCGACCCGGCGGCGGTGCGCTCCGCGGCGCCCGTCGACTCCCTCGACGGGCGGGCGCTCACGCTGGTACTGCACGGCTTCGGTGCGGACGAGCTGGACCTGCTGCCCATCGCTCCCGCGCTCGGCACCGAGCCGGCCATGTCGCTGCGGGCGCCGGTGCGCTACGGGCCGGGCTGGTCGTGGGCGCCGGTCGACCCCGCAGGGCCTGTGCGCGGTGCCGGGCTCGACGAGTCGGCCGACGCGGTGCTCGCCTGGCTGGACGAGGTGAGCGCCGGGCCGCTCGGTCGACCGGACTCCGTCCGGCTGCTCGGCTTCTCCCAGGGCGGCGCGACCGCATTGCAGCTGCTGCGGCACGCGCCGGAGCGATTCGCGGCGGTCGTGCTGCTGTCCGGGTTCGTCTCCCCCGGCGCGCACGAGGGTGACGCGGCGCTCGCCGCGCTGCGGCCGCCGGTGTTCTGGGGGCGCGGCGACGCGGATGCGGTGATCCCGGCCGAGGCCGTCGACCGGACGGCGGAGTGGTTGGCCGGGCACGCCGCCGTCACCGAGCGCGTCTATCCCGGGCTGGCCCACGGCATCGACGCCGGCGAGCTGGCTGACGTGGCCGCGTTTCTGGCGGCGCACTGATCGCACCGATCCACTCCCATCCAGACCACTCCCACCGCCCCGCTCGCGCGGGACTGTCGGTGGGGGCGGGCAGAATATCCGGACCGTGCCGGACGTGATGCAAGCATTCGGGGCCGCGACCAGGGAATGGTTCGTCGGCGCGTTCCGCGCGCCCACCGCGGCACAGGCCGGCGCGTGGGCGGCGATCGCCAAAGGGCAGCACGCGCTGGTCGTCGCGCCGACGGGATCGGGCAAGACGCTGGCGTCGTTCCTGTGGGCGATCGACCGGCTGGCGGCCCGTCCGGCGGATGCGCCGAGCGGCACGCGCGTGCTCTACGTCTCGCCACTGAAGGCGCTCGCCGTAGACGTGGAGCGCAACCTGCGCAGCCCGCTGGTCGGCGTCACGCAGACCGCCCGCCGGCACGGCGTCACCCCGCCGCCCATCCGCGTCGGCGTGCGATCCGGCGACACCTCCCAGGCCGAGCGGCGTGCGCTGTCCATCGAACCGCCCGAGATCCTGATCACCACCCCCGAGTCGTTGTTCCTCATGCTCACCTCGGCCGCGCGATCCACCCTCGCCACCGTCGAGACCGTCATCGTCGACGAGGTGCATGCGGTCGCAGCTACCAAGCGCGGCTCTCACCTGGCGCTGTCGCTGGAGCGGCTCGATGTACTGCTTCCGAAGCCCGCGCAGCGCATCGGGCTGTCCGCCACGGTGCGGCCGGTCGACGAGGTCGCCCGGTTCCTGGGCGGCCGGGCGCCCGTCACGGTCGTCGCACCCAAGGCCCAGAAAACTTTCGATCTGACTGTGGTCGTGCCGGTGGAGGACATGGCGGATCCGGATGCCGCCGGCCCAGCCAGCTACGAGCCGTCGGAACCGACCGAGGGCTCGGCCGCCGGCGCCGTGTTCGACCCGGACGACCCGATGCCCGAGCAGCGCACCGGGTCCATCTGGCCCCACGTGGAGTCCGCCATCACCGACCTGGTGCTGCAGCACCGCGCCTCCATCGTGTTCGCCAACTCCCGGCGCCTAGCGGAGCGGCTGACCGCCCGCCTGAACGAGGAGTACGCGGAGCGGCTGGAGAAGGAGGGGGGTGCGGCGTCGCAGCCGGTCGAGGCCGAGCCCGTGCTGGCGGCAGCCGGTGGGAGCACCATGGTTCCGCGCGGTACTCCCGCCACGGCCGCGCTGTCCGGGCAGAGCGGCTCGACCCGAGGCTCGACCGAGCTGCTGGCGCGAGCGCACCATGGCTCCGTCAGCAAGGAGCAGCGGGGGCTGATCGAGGACGACCTCAAGTCGGGACGGCTGCGGTGCGTGGTCGCCACCTCCAGCCTGGAGCTCGGCATCGACATGGGGTCGGTCGACCTGGTCGTGCAGGTCGGCTCGCCGCCGTCGGTCGCCAGCGGCCTGCAGCGGGTCGGCCGCGCCGGCCACCAGGTCGGCGAGATCTCCAAGGGCGTCGTCTTCCCCGTGCATCAGGCCGACCTGATCCATTCCACCGTCGCGGTCGACCGCATGCTCACGGGCCAGATCGAGTCGCTGCGCGTGCCGGCCAACCCCCTGGACGTGCTCGCCCAGCAGACCGTTGCCGCGAGCGCGCTCGACGAACTGGACGTGGAGGCGTGGTTCGATCTGGTACGCCGCAGCGCGCCGTTCGCGGGCCTGCCGCGGTCGGCCTTCGACGCGGTGCTCGACCTGCTCGCCGGGCGGTACCCCTCCGACGAGTTCGCCGAGTTGCGGCCCCGCGTCGTCTGGGACCGCGACGCCGGCACCATCACCGGTCGCCCGGGTGCGCAGCGGCTGGCGGTCACCTCCGGCGGCACCATCCCCGACCGCGGCCTGTTCGGCGTCTTCCTGGTCGGCGGCACCTCCAGCACGGGCAACCGCGTGGGCGAGCTGGACGAGGAGATGGTCTACGAATCGCGCGTGGGTGACGTGTTCGCCTTGGGGGCGACCAGCTGGCGCATTCAGGAGATCACGCACGACCGCGTGCTGGTGCTGCCCGCCTTCGGCGAGCCCGGTCGCGTGCCGTTCTGGAAGGGTGACGGCCTCGGCCGGCCCGCCGAGCTCGGGCGCGCGATCGGCGCGTTCCAGCGGCGGCTCGCCGCCACTCCGGAGTCGGAGTCCGCGACCCTCGCGGCCGGGCTGGGCCTGGACACCCGCGCCGTGGCGAACCTGCTGCGCTTCGTGCGCGAGCAGGCGGAGGCGACGGGCTCGGTGCCGAGCGACCGCACGCTGGTGCTGGAACGGTTCCGCGATGAGCTGGGCGACTGGCGCATCGTCTTGCATTCCCCGTTCGGCATGCAGATCCATGCGCCGTGGGCGCTGGCGATCGGCGCCCGGCTGGCCGAGCGCTACGGCATCGAGGGCGGGGCGATGGCGGCCGACGACGGCATCGTGCTGCGTGTGCCCGACACCGACGCCGAGCCGCCGGGGGCCGACCTGTTCCTGTTCGAGCCGGACGAGATCGACTCCATCGTCACGACCGAGGTGACCGGCTCCGCCATCTTCGCGTCTCGGTTCCGCGAGTGCGCGGCACGGGCGCTGCTGCTGCCCCGCTACAACCCGGGCCGGCGCTCACCGCTCTGGCAGCAGCGGCAGCGCGCGGCGCAGCTGCTCGACGTCGCGAAGAAGTTCCCGACCTTCCCGATCATCTTCGAGACGATCCGCGAGGTGCTGCAGGACGTCTACGACCTGCCCGCGCTGAAGCAGCTGACCGAGCAACTGGAGTCGCGCCAGGTGCGGCTGGTCGAGACGACCACCCAGACGGCGTCGCCGTTCGCGCGGTCGCTGCTGTTCGGCTATGTGGGCGCGTTCATGTACGAGGGCGACAGCCCGCTGGCCGAGCGCAAGGCGCAGGCACTGTCGCTCGACGCGACCCTGCTGTCGGAGCTGCTCGGTCGAGCCGAGTTGCGCGAACTGCTCGATCCGGCCGTGCTGGACGCCACCGAACAGGAGCTGCAACGCGTGGCTCCCGACCGACGGCTGAAGGGGGTGGAGGGCGCCGCTGACCTGCTGCGCATGCTCGGCCCGCTCACGGCCGCCGAGGCGGCGGAGCGGCTGCAGGGCGACGGGATCGTCGAGAACGGAGAGCCCGTCCAGGTCGCCGACCCCGCTGCTGCGGAGTCGCAACCGGCCGCGGCCACGACCGAGCAGGTGGCGGTGTGGCTGGAGGACCTGGTCGCCTCGCATCGGGCGATCGCCGCGAACATCGGCGGCGAGCAGCGGTACGCCGCAATCGAGGACTCCAGCCGCCTGCGCGATGCGCTCGGCGTCGCCCTGCCCATCGGCGTGCCGATCGCGTTCGTCGAGCCGGTCGATGATCCGCTCGGCGACCTGGTGGCGCGGTTCGCCCGTACGCACGCGCCTTTCGCCGCCTCCGCTGCGGCCGCCCGCTACGGGCTGGGCGTGGCCGTGGTCACCGACACCCTGCGCCGGCTGGCCGGCGAGCGCCGGGTCACCGACGGCGAGTTCCGGCCCGGCGCCACGGGGACCGAATGGTGCGACGTGGAGGTGCTGCGTCGCATCCGCCGCCGGTCGCTCGCCGCCCTGCGTCGCGAGGTCGAGCCGGTGGACGCGGCGGCCTACGCCCGCTTCCTGCCCACCTGGCAGCACGTCGGCGGCAGCGGGCTGCGGGGCATCGACGGGGTGCTCACCGTCGTCGACCAACTGGCGGGCGTGCCGATCCCGGCCTCGGCCTGGGAGACGCTGGTGCTGCCGGCCCGCGTGCGGGGCTACTCCCCCGCCATGCTCGACGAGCTGACCGCCACGGGCGAGGTCACCTGGTCCGGCGCCGGCCGACTGGCCGGCAACGACGGGTGGGTCGCCCTGCATCTGGCCGACTCGGTGCCGCTGACCCTGCCCGATGCGGAGCAGGCCGACCTCTCGCCGCTGGAGCAGGAGGTGCTGGCCGTGCTGGGCGGAGGGGGTGCCTTCTTCTTCCGTCAGCTCGTCGATGCGGTCGGCGCCTCGGACGACGCTGCTCTGCAGGCGGCGCTCTGGAACCTGGTCTGGGCCGGACTGATCAGTAACGACACCTTCGCGCCGGTGCGCGCCCTGATCGGCGCGGGCGGTACGGCGCACCGCCAGCCCCGGCGGGCACCCCGCGCGCGCGCCTACCGGGGCCGCGGCGTTCGGCCGAGCATGCCCAGCCGCTCCGGTCCCCCGACTGCCGCCGGCCGGTGGACGATCCTGCCGCTGGCCGAGACGGACGCGACCGTGCGGGCTGCCGCGACCGCCGAGATCCTGCTGGACCGCTACGGCGTGGTCACCCGTGGCGCGGTGCAGAGCGAGCGCGTGCCGGGCGGCTTCGCCCTGGTCTACAAGACGCTCGCGGCGCTGGAGGAAGCCGGCCGCGCCCGCCGCGGCTACTTCATCGAGCAGTTGGGCGCGGCCCAGTTCTCCACGGCCGGCACCGTCGATCGGCTGCGGGAGTTCAACCGGGCGGCCAACGACGAGGTCGGCGAGACGGTCACGGTCTGCCTGGCGGCGACTGATCCCGCCAACCCGTACGGCGCCGCGCTGCCGTGGCCGAGCGGACCGGAGGGGGCGACCGGCCACCGGCCCGGGCGCAAGGCCGGCGCACTCGTGGTGCTCGTCGACGGCCGGCTCGTCGCCTATGTGGAGCGCGGCGGCAAGACCGTGCTGCTCTTCACCTCCGACTCCGAGGTGCTGCAGGGCGCAGCGCAAGCGCTGGCCGACACGGTCCGTGGGCGCGGCGTGCCGTCGCTCGCGATCGAGAAGGTCGACGGCGAGTTCGTGCTGGGCACGGGGTTCGGCACGGCCCTGCAGCAGGCAGGCTTCGGCTCGTTCCCGAAGGGACTGCGGCTGCGTGCCTGAGGGCGACACCGTCTACCGCGCAGCGCACAACCTGGACGCAGCGCTCCACGGTGCTGTGCTGACCCGCTGCGACGTGCGCGTGCCGAAGTACGCGACGGTCGATCTGACCGGGCAGACCGTCGATTCGGTGACCGCCCGCGGCAAGCACCTGCTCCTGCACGTCGGGGCATACCTCATCCACTCCCACCTGAAGATGGAGGGGGCCTGGCACCTGTACCGGCCGGGCAGCCGATGGCGTCGGCCCGCCCACGAGGCACGCATCGTGCTGAGCACGGCCGATTGGACCGCGGTGGGCTTCTCCCTGGGCACGCTCGAGATCCTGCCGGCGGCGAACGAGGACGACGTGGTCGGCTACCTGGGACCGGACGTGCTGGGCGCCGACTGGGACGCCGCCGAGGCGGAGCGCCGCATCCGAGCCGATCCGCAGCGGGCGATCGGGCTGGCCCTGCTGGATCAGCGCAACTTGGCCGGCGTGGGCAACGTCTACCGGAACGAGTTGTGCTTCCTGCGGGGCGTGCTGCCGACCAGGCCGGTCGCCGAGGTCGCCGACCTGCCCCGGCTGATCGGGCTCACCAAGCGAGTGATGGAGGCGAACAAGAACCGCGTCGACCGCACCCTGACCGGCGACACCCGCGACGGGCGGCAGGACTGGGTCTACGGGCGAGCGGGTAAGCCCTGCCGCCGCTGCGGCACGACCATCCGCGATGGCACGCTCGGCGATCCGGTGCAGAGCGGACGCGGCTCCACCGACCGGGAGACCTACTGGTGCCCCCGCTGCCAGTCCTGACCCAATGCAGGGCCGCGAGGAATTCAGGAGAAGTCGAGAAACGAAGGAGCGACACGCCGCTGTGCGGCCGCACAGTTCGCGATGGCCTGAATTCTTCGCCGTGCCCCCACCGGCACAGTGAGGGCACCGACCGGATTCCCTACGCTGCCGGGGTGGGAACGAAGGCACCGACCACGGCGGCGACCGCGGCGCTGACCCGGTTCGGCATCCCGTACATCGCGCACCCGTTCGACCACGCCGCCGGGTCGCAGCGCTACGGCCCGGAGGCGGCGTCGGCGTTGGGCGTCCCGGCCGAGCGGGTGTTCAAGACGCTCGTGGTCACCGCCGGCGACCGGTTGGCGGTGGCCATCACGCCGGTGTCCGGCAGCCTGGACCTGCGTGCGGTCGCAGCTGCGCTCGGCGCCAAGCGGTCGGTACTAGCGGATCCGGCGGTCGCGGAGCGACGCACCGGCTCGGTCGTCGGCGGCATCAGTCCGCTCGGTCAGCGCGAGCCGCTGCCCACCCTGCTGGACGCCTCGGCAGCCGACCATCCGACGATCTTCGTGTCCGGCGGGCGGCGCGGATTCGATATCGAGCTCACGCCCGCCGACCTGCTGCGCGCGACCGACGCCCGTCTCGTGGCGATCGCCCGATGACCCGGTCCCGGTCCCTGCGCAGCGGCGGCATTCTGCTCTCGCTGGTGGGGACGCTGCTCGTCGCGGTCGGCGGCACGGCACTCGTGCTGCGCCGGCGGCAGGTGCAGTGGATCACCCGCCTGACCGCCACCATCCCGGGCGCGCACGACTACTGGCGCGAACGGGGACGCGCACACGACGGCGCGGTGCTGTACGTCGCGGTCGGCGACTCCGCCGCCCTGGGTATCGGCGCGTCGTCCCCGGCCGGCGGGTACGTCGGCATCGTCGCCGACGCGATCGCCGAGGAGACCGGCCGGCCGGTCCGCGTCCGCAACCTGGCGATCGACGGCGCGACGCTGGCGGTGTGCATCCTGGACGAGCTGCCGCGGCTGGCCGCCCTGGAACCGGATGTGTGCACCCTGTCGATCGGGGCGAACGACATCTGGTCGTTCGAACCGGAGCGGTTCCGCCGCGAGTTGGCGGTGGTGCTGGATGCGATGCCGCCGGGGACCATCGTTGCGGAACTGCCGAGCTTCTCTGTGATCCCGGTGCACCGCCGGGTCGCGGCCGCGAACCGGATCATCCGCGCCGAGGTCGCGGAGCGTGGCTTCGTGCTCGCCCCGCTGCATCGCACGACCAGCGCGGGCGGCGCGCTCGCGACCGTCTTCGGCTCCGCCGGCGACCTCTTCCACCCCAACGACCGCGGCTACGTGCGCTGGGCGGCCGCCTTCCTGCCCGCCGTCCGCGAAGCGCTGGAACGGCTCACCCCATCGGCGGGCTGAGCACGGCACGTCGGGTGGGTCCCCGAGTCGGATACCCGAATGCCGATCCCCAAAAGAGGGGATCGATCAGGGAGGACTTCACCGTCCGCTAAGGTGGACTACGGCGCTCTGATGCGCCACCCGTCGAGGTTCGTCTTCATCGCCGACCCGGCCCGCATCCGAATCGGCCCAGATCCGGAATCAGGCTGTCTGGTCACGCGAACGAGCCCGTCCACTCGGCGGACGAGCACGCCGTCCGGTGTGCCCGCCTTCCGCCGCGGCGAACAGAACGCCGCGCGCACCACGCAAGGACTTCTCCATGTCGCAGTTCACCGACCTGGGCGTGCCCGCACGCCTCGTCTCCACCCTCACATCGCAGGGCATCCTCGAGCCCTTCCCCATCCAGCGGGACACTCTGCCCGACACGCTCGCCGGCAAGGACGTGCTCGGCCGCGGCCGCACGGGCAGCGGCAAGACGCTCGCCTTCGCGCTGCCGCTCGTCGCCCGACTGGCCGGTCGCCTGGCCGGCGGCACTCGCCGCGCCAGCCGTCCGCTGGCCCTGGTACTCGCGCCGACCCGCGAGCTGGCCACCCAGATCGCGGCCGTCATCGAGCCGCTCGCCACCGCCAGCGGCCTGAAGGTCACCACCATCTACGGCGGCGTCTCGCAGCAGCGCCAAGAGCAGGCCCTGCGCGCCGGCGTCGACATCGTCGTCGCCTGCCCGGGCCGGCTCGAGGATCTGATGCGCCAGCGCCTCGTCACCCTCGACGCGATCGAGATCACCGTCCTGGACGAGGCCGACCACATGGCCGACCTCGGCTTCCTGCCGGTCGTCACCCGCATCCTGGCCGCGACGCCGACCGAGGGGCAGCGCCTACTGTTCTCCGCCACGCTCGACAACGGCGTGGACAAGATCGTCAGCCGCTTCCTGCACCGCCCGGTCACCCACTCCGTGGACGACGCGAACTCGCACGTCGAGACGATGTCACACGCGGTGCTCGCGGTCGCCGACGCGGAGGTGAAGAAGCAGGTGCTGCAGGAGCTGGCCTCCGGCAGCGAGCGGCGCATCCTGTTCGTGCGCACCAAGCACGTCGCGAAGAAGCTCGCGCAGCAGCTGACCGCCTCCGGCGTCCCGGCGGTCGACCTGCAGGGCAACCTGTCGCAGGGCGCCCGCGACCGCAACCTGGCCGCGTTCCAGGACGGCTCGGTGCGCGTGCTCGTCGCCACCGACGTGGCCGCGCGCGGCGTGCACGTGGACGACGTGGCGCTCGTGATCCACGCCGACCCGCCCACCGAGCACAAGGCGTACCTGCACCGCTCGGGCCGCACGGCCCGCGCCGGTGCCGCCGGCACGGTGGTGACGCTGGTCATGCCCTCGCAGGAGAAGGATCTGAAGATCCTGCTGCGCAAGGCCGAGATCACCGCTGCGCCGACGCCGGTCACCTCGCGGTCGCAGGTGGTGACCGACCTGGTCGGCGAGCGCGCTGAGTACGTCACGCCGGCACCCCGTGTCGAGCCGAAGCGTCAGGCACCCTCCAGGCCCCGTGGGGATGCGCCCCGCTCCCGGTCGGCGCAGCCCGCGCGCGGCGGTCAGCGCGGCCAGGCCCCTGCGGCGGCCCGTTCCGGTCAGCGCTCAGGATCGCAGTCCTCGTCGCGTCCGGCCCGCGCCGGAGGTGCGCAGCCGGCCCGAACAGGCGGATCGCAGCCGGTCTGGTCGAGCGAGGGCGCCGCGAACCGCAGCCGAAGCCGCCGCGCCAGCCGCTGACCTGCCGGCCGCCCCGGTCAGCGGCGGTGCGGGACTGCCCGGTCACCAAGCACGACAGCAGGACCAGGTCCCGACGGCAGGTTCCTGGTCGACCACCGACCTGCTGACGGGACCCTGTCCTGCTGTGGTGCTCTGTGAGGGCGGGTGTTCCGACCGCGCCGCTCAGGCGGTGCGGAAGGCGGCGGCGGCCGGGCAGTCGAACGGGTCCGCGTGGCGGACACCGACTCGGTGGATGTAGCGCAGCACGATGCCCCAGGCGCCGAGGAACGTGTTCTCCTCGTACTCGACGCCGAGGTCGGCGCAGTACTGCCGCACGATCACGCGAGCCCGCTTCAGGTTGACGCTCGGCATGTTCGGGAACAGGTGGTGCTCGATCTGGTAGTTGAGCCCGCCCATGAACTTGGCCATCGGCCAGCCGCCGGAGATGTTGCGGGAGGTCAGCACCTGGCGACGCAGGTAGTCCACCTTCTGGCCGTGGCCGATCAGCCGCATACCGGTGTGGTTTGGGGCGAACGTGCCGCCCATGTAGATGCCGAACGAGGCGAGTTGCACCGCCATGAAGACGAGGCCCAGCACGGGGCCGAGCACGAGGAACACCAGGGTGGCGAAGCCCAGCAGGCGCACGCCGATGAAGATGCTCTCCTGCACGCGATGCGGCACGGGCTCGGCGCCCGCGATCGCCTTGATCGCGTTGACGTGCAGGTCCAGGCCGGCGAGCGCCAGGATCGGCACGAAGTAGTAGCCCTGGTGCGAGGTCAGCCACCCTTTGAAGCCGGCGCGCTGCTCCATATCGTCGGCGACGAAGACGACCGCGCCCGGAAGGATGTCGTTGTCCCGCCCGATCGTGTTGGGGTTGGCGTGATGGCGGGTGTGCTTGTTCATCCACCAGCCATAGCTGAGGCCGACGAACAGGTTGCTGATGATGCGAGAGACCAACTCGCCGCGGGGGCCCGAGGTGAAGATCTGCTTGTGCGCGCTGTCATGAGCCAGAAATGCGATCTGGGTGAACACGAACGAGAAGTAGACGGCCGTGAGCAGCTGCCACCAGGTGTGGCCGAGCGCGCCGAGCAGCACGACGCCGACGGCGAGCATCGCGACCAGTCCCAGTCCCCGCAGCACGTACCAGCCCGGTCGCCGCTCCAGCAGTCCCTCGGCCTTGATGCGCTTCGCGAGCGCGGTGTACGAACTCGCGTGCGCCACCTCGGCACCACCCCGCCGCGTCGTGCGAGGTTCGGTCTGTCGAACGGGCCGCGGAGCGAGGATGGTCATTGTCCGAATGTTACGGAGCGGACAGCAGCACCGCGTCCCTCCACGGAGCCCTCTTCGCACCCCTACCGCAGTAGGGGTGACGGAGTCGATCGACGCCCATTTCGCTAGAGTGAATGCGTTCACCACAGATTCCGACGTCCTCGGACGTGTGCAAAGGGGCACCATGACCGGACCATCGAGCACCGTCGGGCTCACGGCCCGCGTGCGGACGTTCATCGGCTCGATGACGCCGAGCGAGCGGCGGGTGCTCGTCGGCATGGGCGCCGTGATCGTGGTGCTGCACGTGCTCGGCGTGGGCGTGCTGCTCGGCCTCGTGGTACCGCACGGCTATCCGCTCGGTGGGGACCATCCCGTCTTCACCGCCGGCGTCGGCGTGCTCGCCTACAGCCTCGGCCTGCGCCACGCATTCGACGCCGACCACATCGCCGCGGTGGACAACACCACCCGCGCACTGCTCGGCTCACCCGGACGATCGGGCACGCGCGGGCGGCCGCTGTCGGTCGGCTTCTGGTTCTCGCTCGGGCACTCGACGGTCGTCCTCGCCCTGGCCGTGCTGATCGCCGCCGGAGTGAGGGCGCTCGCCGGTCAGGTCGAGGACGACGGTTCCACCCTGCACACCATCACCGGACTGGTCGGCGCGTCGGTGTCCGGCCTGTTCCTCTGCATCCTGGGCGTCGCCAACCTGGTCGTGCTGGTCGGCATCATCCGGGTGTTCCGCGACCTGCGGCGCGGCACCTTCGACGAGGCGGCGCTGGAGGCGCGCCTGCAGTCGCGAGGGCTGATGAACCGGTTCCTCGGAGGCGTCACGGCGGGCGTGCGAAAGCCGCGGCACATGTATCCGGTCGGCCTGCTCTTCGGGCTCGGCTTCGACACCGCGACCGAGGTCGGCCTGCTGGTACTCGCCGGCGGCGCGGCTGCGTTCGGCCTGCCGTTCACCGCCGTCCTGGTGCTGCCCGTGCTCTTCGCCGCTGGAATGTGCCTGATGGACACGGTGGACGGCATCCTGATGACCGCCGCCTACGGGTGGGCCTTCGCCAAGCCGGTGCGCAAGGTGTTCTACAACCTGACCGTGACCTCGGTCTCCGTCGCGGTCGCACTCGTCATCGGCGGCGTCGAGCTGGCCGGGGTGGCGGTGGACGGAGCCGGTATCACCACCGGTCCGCTCTCCGTGCTCGCCAGCGTCGATCTCGGCGAGGCCGGCTATCTGATCGCCGGCTTCTTCCTGGTGGCCTGGCTGGCCGCGCTCGCGACCTGGCGGTTCGGCCGGGTGGAGGAGCGGTGGACGCCCCGCGGCACTGGGCCCGGAGACGACCTCGGCGGCGTCTGAGCACGGCTCAGGCGATGCGCTCCTCGTCGTACCCGAGCTCCCGGGAGACGGTCTGCGCCATGCGGGCGAGGTGGCCGCGGGCGTGGTCGAGCTCGGAGCGGCTGACCTGCTCGCGTGGGAAGACGACGGTGACGACCAACAGCGACGCGTCCGCCGCGGTGCGGATGGGAGCGGAGATCGAGGCGATACCGGGGATCACGCCACCGGTCGTCGCGGCGATTCCCGTCTCACGCACCTCGGTCTCGATCCGCTGCACGTCGGCGTCGCTGATGCCGAGGCTCGGCAGATCGCGGCGGCTCCGCGCCAGCGCCGACGCCGTCATGCGGGGCGGCAGCAGGGCGAGGAAGACGCGACCGGCACTCGATGCGAGCAGTGGCAGCGTCGCGCCTACTCGCACATTCAGGGGCAGGACGTGGGCACCGAAGTCCCACCGCACGAGCACCGGGCCGTCGTCGCTCCAGACGCTGAGGTTCACGGAGTGCCCCGTGTCGTCCCGCAGCAGCGGGGCGTACTCCGACGCAATCGTCACCTCGTTGGTACGCCGCAGCGCCTCGGCACCGAGCCGTCGCATGGCCGGCCCCAGGTCGTAGAGACTCGACGACGGCGACTGCGAGGCGAGCCCCGCGCGGCAGAGGCTGACGAGGTAGCGGTGCACCTTGCTGGCCTTCTGGCCGCTGCGTCGCGCGACTTCGTTCAGCGGGACCGGCCCGCCACCCTGCTCCAGGGCGAGCAGCACGGTCATCGCGATCTCGACCGACTGGATCCCTTGGCGCTGGGTGGCTTCGGAGTCGTCCTCGTCGTCGATCGCCAGGTCGTCGCTCACCGGGGAAGGCTAGGGGGAACCGGAACGCGGCCGGCGTCAGGCCGGAGTCGCGGCGGAGTCACCGTGGTCGTGGTCGTGGTCGTGGTGCTCGTGGGAGCCATGGTCGTGCGAGTCGTCGTCGCCGTCGTGGTCTTCCGTGGACCGGTCGCGCAGCCCGGTGAGCTGGGTGATGTCGTACTTCGCCCGCAGTGCGACGATCGCGGCGGGATCCGGGCGGCCGTTCCCCTCGCGCAGCAGCACGGCGAGCTCGTCGAAGTAGTCCTCATGCCCCGACGGAGCGCTCTGGAACAGCATCACCGCCCACTCGTCGGAAAGATTGCCGAACGCGTGCGGTACCCCGGCGGGTACGAACAGCAGCGATCCGGGGCCCCCGCGCAGAAAGCGCCGCCCGTCGGAGGACTCCCAGTCGTGCCAGTCGCCGGTCGTCCGCTCGGTGGGCTCGAACGCCAGCATGTCCAGGGTGCCCTCGACGACGTAGAAGAGCTCCTCGCCGTGACTGTGCACGTGCGCCCCCACGTCGTACCCGGGCGGCACGCGGATCTCGAACGTCGACGTGAGCGCGTCCTCGCCGCCCGCGACCTTCAGGGTTGCGTGCAAGCCGCCGCCCTCGATGAGCCGGCCTCCGCCGGGCGGCAACATGATGCCCTCAGCCACGGCGCGCCACCCCACCCGTCGTCCGGCCCTGCTCGGTCATCTGGAACCTCCTCGTTCCGACTTGCAATTCACCATTGACGATTCCGTTCATCAATAGTAAATCTAGTCACCGCCAGCCGTCAACCGACGTGCACCTCCCCCAGGGTGAGGCGGCACTGCACTCCAACGAAGGAGAGCGCATGCGTCCCGCACCGATCAGCGCCCCCTCGCGCACCGAATCGGACGTCGTGAGCGTAGACCCGCTGCTGCGCGTCACCGGCCTCACCCGTCGCTTCGGCGGTATCACCGCACTCGACGACCTGGGGTTCGACATCCGTCCCGGCGAGCGGCTCGCGGTGATCGGGCCGAACGGTGCCGGCAAGAGCACCCTGCTGAAGTTGATCGCCGGGCAGGACTCGCCGACCACCGGGCGCATCGAGCTGGACGGCGCCGGCCGGGTCGATGGTCGTACCGCGCGCGAGCTGGCCCGGCACGGCATCGCGCTCGCGCGGCAGGTGCCGCGACCGCTCCGCAGCCTGACGGTGCGCCAGAACATCGACGTCGGCATCCGCACGGGGGCCGCGCGACGCACCGCGAGCGCCCGCGAGCGCGTCGACGAGATCCTGGAGCTCACCGCGCTGCAGGACAAGGCGACCCGGGAGGCGGGACGCCTGCCCCTGCTCGACCAGAAGCGGCTGGAGGTGGCCCGCGCGCTGGCGAGCGAACCGCGGCTGCTGCTGCTCGACGAGGTGAGCGCCGGCCTGAACGAATCCGAGTTGGACGAGGCGATCGCCCTCATGGCCCACCTGGGCGCCGGCGGCACGGCACTGCTGATCGTCGAGCACGTGCAGCGCGTCGTGCACGAGCTCGCCGAGCGCGTGCTGGTGCTGCACTTCGGGAGCCTGCTCACCTCCGGCACCCCGGCCGAGGTGACCGCCGATCCGCGGGTGCAGCAGGTGTACCTGGGCGGCGGATCCACCGGCACCCGGGCCGCCCGCACCGCCCCCGCCACGGGCCAGGGCCTCGCGATCCGCAATCTGACCGTGCGCCGCGGGGCGCACCGCGCGCTCGAGGACGTCTCGGTGACCGTCGCACCCGGATCGGTCGTGACCGTGCTCGGGCCGAACGGCGCCGGCAAGACCACCCTCGCCCAGGCGATCAGCGGTTCGGTTCCCGTCCGCGGCGGGACCATCGAGTGGCTCGGCCGCGACATCACCGCCCTGCCCGCCCATCGCCGCCCGGGGCTCGGCATCGCCCACTGCCAGGAGGGGCGGCGGCTGTTCCCGGGCCTCACGGTGACGGAGAACCTGACCCTCGGCGCATACGGCGTCCCCGCCGCGGAGCGCCGCAACCGGCTGGAGCGCATCTTCACGACGTTCCCCGTGCTCGCGGAGCGGCGCAGCCAGATCGGCACGACCATGTCGGGCGGCCAGCAGCAGATGCTCGCCATCGGGCGCGCGCTGATGTCGGATCCTCGCCTGCTCGTCCTCGACGAGGTCACCCTGGGCCTCTCCCCCAAGGTGGCGGACGAGATCTATTCGGCCATCGCCACGATCGCCGCGAACGACACGAGCCTGCTGCTCGTGGAACAGGACACGGAGCGATCGCTCGCGGTCGCCGACCACGCCGTCGTCCTGGCCCACGGGGAGGTCGTCTACGACGGCCGGCCGGCCGACCTCACCAGAGAACGACTCCTCTCCGCCTATCTCGGCGGCGTGGAAGCAGCAGCCGGATGAACCGGCCGACGCGGAAGGAACGCTCAACCATGAGACGAACAACCATGAGACGAACGACGGTGGTCGCGGCGGTGGCAGGGCTCGCCCTGGTGCTGAGCGGCTGCAGCGGCGCAGCCGGCAGCGGCGGGAGCGGCCCGATCAAGATCGGTGCCAGCGTGCCGCTCACCGGCTCCTTGGCGGGCTTCGGTCCGCTGATCAAGAGCGCCTACCAGGACGATGTCGCGCGCGTGAACGCTGCCGGCGGCATCAGCATCGGCGGCACCAAGCGCAAGGTGCAGCTGATCGTGCAGGACAGCAAGAGCGACCCGAACACGGTCGCCCAGCAGAGCCGCGACATGGTGCTGAAGGACGGTGTGGTCGCGCTGCTCGGGTCGGTCAGCCCGCCCCTCGCCATCCCCGCCGGCAACGTCGCCGAGCGGCAGAAGATCCCGTTCGTCTCGACGCTGACCCCGATCGAGGCGTGGAAGGGCGCGAACCCAGCCGGCTGGAAGTACTCCTGGGACTTCTTCTTCAACGAGAACCAGATGACGGACAACCAGTTCAAGACCGCCGACCTGACCTCGACCAACAAGAAGATCGCCCTCTTCACGGACAACGAGCAGGACGGCATCACGATGGGCAAGCTCTGGGCGGGCAAGGCGGGCTCCCTCGGGTACACGATCGCCTCGCACGCCCAGTTCCCGGTCGGGACGACGGACTACTCCTCCTTCATCGCGAAGGCCAAGTCGGCCGACGCCCAGGTGCTGATCGCGCAGATGATCCCGCCGGACTCGTTCGCGCTGTGGAAGCAGATGAAGTCGCTGCAGTACGCGCCGAAGGTGGTGTTCTGCGAGAAGTGCGGGGCGCCGGGCGCCTTCGCCGGCGCACTCGGGCCACTCGCCGAGGGCACGCTCACGACCCAGTTCGCGCAGCCGTCCAGCAACGCCATCGAGGCGTCGCTCCGGGCGAAGTACGTCCCGAAGCTGGGCGACAACGGCGACCTGTCGACGGTGCTCGCCGAATACTCCGCGGCCGAGGTGCTCACCGACGCCATCGCCCGGGCGGGATCGACCGACCCGGACAAGATCAATGCGGCGCTGGGCAAGACGAACGCGCTCTACCCGATCGGGGAGACGATCAAGTTCGGCGCGGACCACACGGCCAGCACCTTGGCGACCGAGAGCCAGTGGCGCGGCCGCGCGGTGGTGCAGGTCTATCCGAAGAGCGGGACCACGACGCTGCAGGCGCCCCCCGCCGGCCTGCAGTAGCGATACGGGACGGCGATCATGGCGGAAGCAATCGTGAACGGGCTGCTGAGCGGAGGGCTCTACGCGATCATCGCGCTCGGGCTCTCCCTGGTGTTCGGGGTGATGGGCCTCGTCAACCTGGCCCACGGGGACATCATGATCGTCGGGGCATATCTCGCTTCGCTGCTGATCGGCGCCCTGCACATCGATCCCCTGCTCTCGCTGGTGATCGTCGTCCCCATCGTGATGCTGCTCGCCTACCCGCTGCAGCGGTTCGTCCTGACCGGGCTGCTGCGGCGGGGACTCGAGCCTCCGCTGGTCGCCACGTTCGGTGTCTCACTGCTGATCAGCGCCGCCCTCGCGGAGCTGTTCGGCGGGAACGCGCGCTCCCTGGCCGCGCCGTACGCCTCCTCCGGGTTCGGCCTCGCCGGCGTCTCGGTGCCGACGATCGGAGCCATCACCCTCGTGATCGCGATCGTGCTGGTCGTCGCCACACACCTGACGGTCAGCCGCACCCAGTTCGGCGCGGCGCTGCGGGCGGCGTCCGCGGACCCGACGACCGCCGCGACGATGGGGATCGACGTGCAGCGCGTCTACGCGATCACGTTCGCGGCGGCCGCGGGGTTCGCAGCGGTCGCGGGCGTGCTGATCGGCGTCGGCTACTCCTTCGGGCCGACCACCGGCACCGGCTACCTGCTGATCGGCTTCACCGTCGTCGTGCTGGGTGGAACCACCGGCGTGCTGGGCTCCCTGTGGGGCGGCCTGGCGGTCGGACTGATCCAGAGCGTCGGCAGCACCGTGCTCGGCGGCCAGTACCGCGACCTGGTCGTGTACGTGGCGTTCCTCGTGATCCTGCTGCTGGCGCCCACCGCCTCCCGGCTGCGACATTCCCTGCCCCGGCGTCGCAGCGGCGCCCGCCTCAACACGGTCCCGGTGACCCGATGAGCGCCGCGACGGTGGTCCGGCAGCGCCCCCGCTTTCCAGCGCCGGCGCGATCGTGGACCGGGCTGGCGCTGCTGCTCGTCGCGGGGATCGCGGTGCATCCCCTGATCGGCCGCTCCGACCAGGACACCCTGACGACGCTGTTCCTCTACATCGTCGGCGCATCCGCCTGGAACCTGGTGGGCGGCATCGCCGGCCAGTTCTCCCTGGCGCAGTCGGCGTTCGTGGGCACGGGTGCCTACGCCACGGTGATGGTGATGCTGAAGCTCGGCTGGTCGGGCACGACCGCGCTCGTCGCGGCTGCCGCGGCGGGTGTGCTGCTCGCGCTCGTGATGGGCGTCGTGCTCTTCCGGCTGCGCGGGGTCTACTTCACGATCGGCTCGCTGGCCTTCGCGCTGGCGGCGGTGTCCTGGATGACCATCTGGTCGTTCACCGGTGCGACGGAGGGGCTGAGCGCCCCGCTCGCGCTTGCGCCCGCACCGGACACGCTCTTCACCCTCGCCCTCGGGCTCGCCGTCGTCGCGATCGCGATCTCGATCGCGGTGTTCCACAGCGGTTACGGCCTGCGCCTGATGGCCGTGCGGGACGACGAGGAGGTCGCCGACAGCCTGGGCGTCGCCCCGTTCCTGTCCAAGCTCGGGGTGCTCGTGCTGTCCGGGGCACTGACCGCGCTGGCCGGCGGCGCGCTCGCCCTGCAGACGATCTCGATCGAGCCGTTCTCGGCCTTCAGCGTCACCTGGACGATCTCGTTCATCGTCATGGCGATCGTGGGCGGCCTGGGCACGGTCTGGGGACCGGTGCTCGGCGCCGCGGTCATCTACTACGGGCTCACGGTGCAGCTGCAGGAGCTGCCGACGCTCGGCTCCGTCGTCTCGGGGCTGCTGATCGTGGTGCTGATCAAGTTCCTGCCCACCGGCCTGCTGGGCGGCGCGCGCGCCGTGCTCGCCCGGGTGCGCCGCGACTCCTGACCGGCCCTCCGCCACGGGGTGCCCGTGCACGATCGCGATGGCTCGGCGAGACCGGTCGGTCCGCGAATCGCCACAGCGACAGCTCTCCCTTCCAGCGCCGCTTCAGAACAGCTACGATGTAGCACATGGAGCGAGCGGGTATTCGCGAACTGAAGCAGAACGCGTCGGCCGTCGTCTCGGCCGCCGCAGCCGGACAGACGGTGATCATCACCGACCGGGGCCGGGAAGTCGCGCAACTCAGCCCGATCAGCGCCAGCCCGCTCGAGCAATTCCGCGCCGCGGGGCGTATTCGAGAAGGCCGCGGGACCCTCGCCGATCTTCCCTACCCTGAGGCCGGCGCACCGATCAGCGAGGTGCTCGCCGCGATGCGGGAAGAGGAGCGCTACTGAGCCTCCACTACGTCGACACATCGGCGCTGGTGAAGCTGGTGATCGCCGCACGCGAGACCCCGGCGCTCTTCGAGTGGCTCCGGAGCCCCGGACGGGAGCTGATCACCTGCGATCTCAGCCGGACCGAGTTGATGCGTGCGGTCGTGCGCGCGTCACCGGAGCGTGCTCCGCGGGTTCGGGACGTGCTCTCGCAGCTCACCCTCGTCACGGTCGCCACAACCGACTTCGACGTTGCGGGACGACTCTCGCCCCCCGCGGTTCGCTCGCTCGATGCGATCCACCTGGCGGTGGCCCTGTCGTTGGGCGACGAACTCCGATCGATCGTGACCTACGACCATCGGATGCGGGACGCGGCGGTCGTCTCCGGACTGCGCTGCGAGTCACCAGGCGGGTGAGCGACGCTCCCGTGCCCGTCGGCACTACCTACGAGTCGGCACCGGCGGCGCGATCTCGTGCGTCCTCGTGGCCTCCGACTCGCTCCGGATCCGGTCGCTTTCGGCCTTCGACGTGGCCGCGATGCGGGCGGTTGCGGCTTCCTCCGTCGCCCTCCGCTGGGCGTTCGCGCCCTCCTGCTGCACGAGCAGAGTCCGGGAGCCTGCCACCCCGATCAGGCCTGGGGAGGGCGATCGGCAGCGGCCCCGACGACGACGACACACCGGGGATCGGTCCCTCATAGGGGCGTCCCCACGCTCGCTCGCGTCGAATCCGCGGCAGTCGACCTCCCGGTTCGGCGGCGCTGTCGGAGCGATCAAGATGTCGAGTCCTTGCCGGACGAAGCGGTGATCAGTGTCGTGACGATCGCAGAACTGCACGCCGGGGTGCTCGCTGCGCCCAGCACGGCGGTGCGCGCACAACGCCTCGCGACGCTCGAGGCCGTCGGTGTGGCCGAGGCGCTCCCTGTCACACCCGCGGCGGCGCGTCGGTGGGCGGAGCTGCGCGTGCGACTTGCCGAGCAGGGGCGCACCGCCAAGATCAAACGACCTGTGGATCGCGGCGGTGGCGCAAGCCAACTCGATGGACGTGGTCACACAGGACGACGACTTCGACGCGATCGAAGCGGCCGGCGGCCCGCCGGTGCGTCGGGTCTGAGGGGCCTCGTCCCGCGATCAGGTCGTCGCGAGCACCAATACGAACTGACCGCCGCCCGATTCCACCTTCGTGGTGACAGCGAGGTCGGGCGCGAGCCGGGAGAGCCGGTCGAGGAGCCAGGTCCCGGCCTGCTCGGCGTCATCACGGCTGGGGCAGCGCGCCACCACTTCGCGGCCGCCCTTGCGCGCCAGGCGTTCCACCGTCGCGATGATGGGAGCGGCGTCGACGACGAAGAGGTTCGAGGGCCAGGCGACGACCGCCTTCACGGCGCCCTTTCGGGTGTTGCAGGCCCGGTGTGCGAGGCGCTCCTGTGCCGGGCTGCCCTTCTTCGGCTTGTCGCTGGTGACGGCGTCGATGCTGGGCCCGCGCGGATCGTTCACGCTCATCCGGGCGTCCACCGGCTCGTCGCACAGCCAGCAGCGCCAGGCGGCGCGATCGCCGACCTCGGTCAGGGTGCTCATGGTGCGAAGGTACGGGGTGCGGCCGCGAGTGGACTCGTCAGCATCGCGAATTCACTGCGCGACAGCTACTCGACCGACTGCTCTCACACGAGCGGGCGATAGGGCGTCTTACGAGAGCAGGGCGCCCTCGCGGCGCTCGCCGGCCGGCGAGGGGTGCAGGGCGTGGTCGAGCTCGTCGAGCAGCTCGCTCAGCTGCTCCGGCGAGGACGCCGTGCCGAACACCCGGAAGTCGGGCCGCACCACCACGGCGGTCGCGCCGTGCTCGGCGAACCAGGCGGCATAGAGGCCGTTCACGTCCACCACCGCATCCTGGGCGTGCCCGGGCGCTCCGGCGGCCTGCAGCACCAGGACCCCGGCGAACCGGGCGGCGACCGGCGTGCCGGCGGCAGCGGAGAGCGCGCCGTCGGTGGTGCCGAGCAGGAACCAGCCGTAGCCGAAGAGCTCGTCGAACCGGCCGGTGCGGCCGGCCGACTGCACGATGCCCTGCACGAATAGCTCGCCGCCGCCGGGCGAGGCCGAGACGATGCCCGGGCCGATGCCGGGGAACCGGATCTTCTCCGGGTCCTGGTGGGCGGCCCGGTTGGCGAGCAGCGCCGCGTCGCGGACCGCAGCGGCCTCGGGGTCGCGCAGCGTCTGCACGCGGCCGAGTTCGATGCCCTTGCGGATCACCGCCTCCACGTGCGGTTCGCGCTCGGACTGGTAGGAGTCCAGGATCGCCTCATCCGCGGCACCCGTCAGGATCAGGTCGAGGCGCATCGCCAGGCTGCACGCGTCGCGGATGCCGGAGCACATGCCCTGCCCGAGGAACGGCGGCATCTGATGCGCGGCGTCGCCGGCGAGCAGGATGCGTCCGAGGCGCCAGGAGTCCGCCAGCACGGACCGGAACGTGTACGTCGCCACCCGTTGCAGCTCGGCCTGGTCGGGCTGCAGGTACCGCGCCACGCGGGGCCAGACGGCCTCGGGGCGACGTTCGGTCTCGAAGTCCTCCACCGAGTTCAGAGCGAAGCTGAAGCGATGGTGGGTGGGGCCGAGCGAGATGATCGAGATCGGCTGCGCGGGATCGCAGACCTGCCGCGCCATGGGCAGGTCGTGGTCGCCCTTCAGCACGAAGTCGCAGACCATCCACGGTTCCGAGAAGCCCAGGTCGGTCGCGCCGATGCCGAGCCACTGGCGGGTGAAGCTGTTGCCGCCGTCGCTCGCGACCACGTACTTCGCGCCGACCGCACCGTCGACGGTCTGCACGACCACGCCGCCGTCGACCTCGGTATAGCCGGTGACCCGGGAGTCGAAGCGCACCTCGACGAGACCGGTGTCACGCGCCGCGGCATCGAGGGCATCCTCCAGATCGGGCTGGTACATCATGTACCACTCGGCCCAACCGCTGGCCCCCACCTCGGCGAAGTCGTGCTCGATGAGCAGCTCGCCGGCGCCGTTGCGCCACTCGTAGTTGTGCTGCACGTGCAGTTTCGGCAGCAGCGACTCCGCGAACCCCAGCTGGGCGAACGTGCGCATGGTCTCGTCGTCGAAGATGGCCGCGCGCGGCAGGTTGTACTTGCCGGAGTAGCGCTCCAGCACGACCACCCGGTACCCGGCACGGCCGAGCAGGGCGGCCGTCGCCATCCCGACGGGGCCGTACCCCACCACCGCGATGTCGTAGGCGATCTTGCTCTCGTCGGTCACAGCCGCCTCTCCGTCCGCCGCCATCGGCTTGACTCCGTCCACGCTACGATTCATTATTGGTGAAGTCAATGCATATGCGTGAAAGCGCGGTGCGGCCATCTCAAGGAGGAGACATGCGCAAGATCGCGCTCGAAGAGCACTTCGTCACCCCGGAGCTCGCGGCCTACGGTGCGGGGACCAGTGCCATCGCGCAGCCCGGCGTCTGGGCCGAGGCCTCGCGACGGCTGCTGGACTTCACCGAGGAGCGACTGCCCGAGATGGACCGAGCCGGGCTCGACATGCAGGTGCTGTCGCTGAACTCCCCCGGCATCCAGGCGGAGGCGGATCCGGTGGTCGCCGTGCGGGCGGCCTCCACGGTGAACGACGTCCTCGCCGGCGTCATCGCGGAGCACCCGACCCGCTTCAGCGGCTTCGCGGCGTTGCCGCTGCAGAACCCTGCCGCAGCGGCCGACGAGCTGGAGCGGGCCGTCACCCAGCTGGGCCTGCACGGCGGACTGGTCAACGCGCACACGGGCGGCAAGTATCTGGACCACCCCGACTTCCGGGTGGTCTGGGA
The DNA here is from genome assembly GCF_964250715.1 of uncultured Amnibacterium sp. GTDB lineage: Bacteria > Actinomycetota > Actinomycetes > Actinomycetales > Microbacteriaceae > Amnibacterium. Next base: position 16,957 of record NZ_CAXUGX010000008.1, on the reverse strand, counting down.
GCGGGCGGTCGCGCTCGACGTGCCGCTGTACCTGCACCCGGCCAACGGCGTGGACACCGCGCACGTGCTCTCCGGGCACCCCGAGCTGGTCGGCCCGATGTGGAGCTGGGGCATCGACACCTCCACCCACGCCCTGCGCCTGATCTTCGGCGGCGTGTTCGACGACTTTCCGACCGCCAAGCTGCTGCTCGGCCACATGGGCGAGGGGCTGCCGTTCGTGCTGTGGCGCCTGGACTCCCGGTGGGGCTTCCACAACCACCAGGGGGTGGAGTTGGCGCGCGAGAAGCCCTCGGACTACCTGCGCGAGAACCTGTACATCACCACGAGCGGCGTGTGCTCCTCCGCCCCGCTGCTGGCGTCGCTGCTGGCCCTGGGGTCCGACCACATCCTCTTCGGCACCGACTATCCCTTCGAGTCGATCGGGACCGCCTGCGCGTTCCTGGAGTCCGCGCCGGTCAGCGAGGCCGACCGGGCGAAGATCGCCTACGCGAACGCCGAGCGGCTGCTCGGGGTGCGGATCCCCGTCGCCGTCTGACGGCCGGGCCCCGTCACGGGCTCGGCGTCAGGGGCTCGGCGTCAGCGGACCGAGTCGCCACGGATCGCCCGGCCGACCAGCTGCTGCACCTCGGTCGGAGTGACGGTGCGCGGGTGATCGATCGGGCGTTCGAGCACCAGGCGGGCCACCTCGTCCACCGCGGACAGCGGTAGTCCGAGCTCACCAAGCGAGGTCGGCGCACCCAGAGCGCCGGCTCGCTCCCGCAGCCCGGCTGCCGGGTCGTCGAACCCGCCCGCCCGGCCGACCGCGGTCGCCATCTGCGGGGCCGCGTCGGCGAGCAGGGCCACCACGTACGGCAGGACCACGGTGTGCGTCTCGGCGTGCGGCAGGTTCCACGTGCCGCCCAGCACGTGGCAGATGCGGTGGTGCAGCCCCATCGCGGTGGCGCCCAGGACGGAGCCGCACAGCCAGGCGGCCGCGAGCGCGTCCGACCGCGCCTCGGGATCGGATGGGGTCTGCACGATCGTCGGCAGCGCCCCGAGCATGAGGCGGATGCCCTCCGCGGCTGCGAGGTCCAGCAGCGGGGAACGATCTGGGGCGTACAGCCCCTCCACCGCGTGCGCGATCGCGTTGAACCCGCTGACCACCGACAGCAGCGGTGGCAGCGTCCGCGACAGCTCCGGGTCGTACAAGACCCCGACCGGCAGCACGCGCGGATCCCGGCCGGTGGTCTTGCGGCCGTCGGCGGTGCGGCCCCAGATCGGTGTCATCTCCGACCCGGCGTAGGTGGTCGGCACGGCGAGCACCACGAGTCCGGCCTCCAGGGCCAGCGCCTTCGCGAGCCCCACGGCCGATCCTCCGCCGACTGCAACGCAGCCGTCCGCTCCGATCTGGCGGGCGAGCGAGACGGCGCGCTGCACCACCGGCTCCGGAACGTGGGGGACCGCGTCGTCGAACCGGCCGGCGAACCGGGCGCCGAGTACCGCCTGGACCCGGTCGGCGACCGCCTTGCCGGAGCCCGAGGCGACGACGAGCACCCGCTGCAGTCCCGCCCGCTCCGCCTCCGCCCCTGCCCGGTCCGCGGCGCCGGGAACGAAGACGATCCGGCTCGCGGGGGTGGCCGAGGCGAACGGCCTCACGACTCGGGCGACGCCGATGACGCCGGCGAGGGCTGCAATACCAGGTCGATGTCGGCGACCTCGAACGGCGACTGCAATCCGTTGGCCGCCGCGTCCTCGGCGCTCGTGTTCGTGACGAAGGTCGTCACGAGGCTCTGCTTGACCGCGAAGACGGCGTCGGAGTCCAGGTACGGGCTGCCCGCGACGAAGATGTGCGTGGTCAGGTCCTCGAAGCCGGGCGCAGTGACGATGAAGTGGATGTGCGCGGGCCGGTTCGGATGCCGCTGGGCCGCATTCAGCAACGCGCCGACCGGTCCGTCCGTGGGGATCGGGTAGTAGCTGGGCACCACGCTGACGAAGCGGAATGCGCCGTCCGCATCGGTCGTGAACAGGCCGCGGCCGTTGCCGAGCGGCTGAATCCCGGGCTGCTGCACGTCGTAGAAACCGTGCGTGTCGGCCTGCCAGACGTCCACCGTAGCGCCCACGATCGGCTCGCCGGCCGGGGTCAGGACGCGGCCGGTGACGAGGCAGCGAGGTCCGTCGCTGGCCGCCGACACGTCGTCTCCGGCGTCCCGCGGCGGGGAGGCGACCACGTGGAACGGACCGAGCACGGTGGCGTCGGTCGCATCCGGGGTCTCGGCGTCGTTCAGGGTCTCCACGAGCATCGAGACGCCGAGCACGTCGGAGAGCAGGATGAATTCCTGGCGGGTGTCGTCGCACTTCTGGCCGGTGGCGGTCAGGTAGTCGATCGCGGCGCCCCACTCCTCGATGCTCGGCTCGATGTCCCGCACGAAATCGTGCAGGTGCCGCGTCAGGCTCTGCAGGATCTGCTTCGTCCTGGGATCGGGGGTGTGTTCGAAGCTGTCGAGCACCGCGGCGGTCAGGGTCGAGGAGTCGAAATCGGTGGTCATGGTCATGGTGTGTCCCCCTTCAGGGCAGGGTCGGTCGGTTCGTCGCCCGTGGTCGCCTGGGGCCGGGCCTCCTGACGGCTGGTCGTACCGGCGGAGCTCGCCGCCGGGCCCGCCGGATCGCCGATCACGTGGCTGATCCGGCCGACCCCCTCGATCGCCACCTCCACCCGGTCGCCCACGGCCAAGAAGGTGTTCTTCGGCATGCCGACGCCCGCCGGGGTGCCCGTCAGGATGATGTCGCCCGGCTCGAGGGTCATCAGATCGCTCGCCCCCGCGACCAGGCCGTCGATGCCGATCACGAGGTCTTCGAGCAGGGTGTCCTGCTTCGGCTCGCCGTTCACGCTGAGGGTCAGCCGCTTCGACTCGATGTCGGGCAACGAGAAGGCCGGGGCGATCCCGGGCCCGATCGGGCATGAGCCGTCCTGCGCCTTGTGCGCGAGCCAGTCGTAGGCGAACGGCGGGAACACGGCGTTCGGCCGGGCGAACAGGCCGCGGGCCGACAGGTCGTCGGCGACCAGGTAGCCGGCGACGTAGGAGCGGGCCTGCTCGCGGGAGACGTGCCGCGCGCGCCGGCCGATCACGACCGCCAGCTCGCCCTCCCAGTCGTACCGGGGATCCTCGCCGGACGGCAGCGGCACGACCGCGTCGGGTCCGACGATCGTGGTGGTCGGCGGCTTCAGGAAGAAGAACGGGGCGGCGTTCGGATCGGGCCGCTCCGTTCCCATCTCGTCGGTGTGGGAGAAGTAGTTCGCGCCGGCGCACAGCACCTTGCTCGGGAAGGTGATCGGCGTGGTCAGCGTCGCGCCCTGCACCGCGTCGAGGCCGTCGGCGTCCAGTGTCTGGAGGGCAGAGGAGTACTCCTCCCACCGCTCGAGCACGCCGAGCGCCGTACTCGGCCAGCCCGCGGGCAGTGCACGCACCGTGTCGCCGACGAGCAGACCCGCCCGCGGGTCGTCGTCATCCTCGACGACGTATTGGATCAGCAGCGGTCCGGTCACTGTGCCGGCTCCTCGTCGGTCATGGCTCGGAGGAGGCCGCCCTGGGGGCGATGCCCGAGCTCGGCCGACGCGTCGCCGACCGCGGCATGCAGCGCCTGGACGAGGTCGGACGTGTCGCCCTTCGCCACCAGGCGGGCCGGCACGGCGAGGCCGACGGCGAGCGCCACCTGCCCATCCGGTCCGAAGACCGGGGAGGCGTACGCCGCCATGCCGTAGATCATGTTGTTCAGGGCGCTGGCGTGGCCGTCCCGCCGCACCTGCTCGAGCAGCGACTCCTGCTCGACCGCCGGCATGCGCTGCGTCTCGCCGCGCGCCTGCTGGGCGGCGAGCGCCGCGGCGGTCTGCGGGCCTGGCAGGTGCGCGAGGAACACCTGCCCGAGCGCCGAGTCGAGCAGCGGCAGTACCGAGCCGACCCGAACCGTCATCGGCAGAGCGTGCAGGCCGGAGTCCCAGCGCACGATGACCGGACCCGACTCGCTCCACACCGCGACATCGACCGTGTGGCCGGTGTCGTCGCGCAGTCGCAGCGCGTGCTCGGAGGCGATGCTCTCGGCGTCCGTGCGCCGCAGCGCCTCGACGCCCAGGTGCCGGGCGGCCGGGCCCAGGTCGTACCGGCCGGTGCGCGGGTCGCGCGAAGCGAGACCGACCCGGACCAGGCTGACCAGGTAGCGGTGGACCTTGGCCGGATGCATGGCGCTGCGCCTGGCGACGTCGGACAGCGCCATCGGGCCGCGGCCGTTCTCGAGCGCCTGCAGCACGCGCGCTCCGACCTCGATCGACTGGATGCCCTGCTGGTGCGCCTCCTCGGGCCGGTCCAGCACCACCAGGCCGGTCGTCGAGGTGTCGGCCGTCGCGTCGTCCGCCGTCGCGCCGTCGACCAACGCAGGCGAGACCGTCGCGCTCACCGCGGGCCGCCCTCGACCACCAGCACCGTGTGGCCGAATGCGGCGCCCTCGGTCAGCGCGGCATGGGCCAGCCCGGCGTCGGCGAGCGGCGTCTCGTGCACGAGGCCCGCGGGCAGGCGGAACCCGCCGCGCACCAACTCCCAGAAGTCGAGCGTCGTCTGCGCCGTCGCGGTGCGGACCCCGATCAGGGAGAGACTGCGGACGTAGAACGGGGCGAGCGGTATGGACACCGTGGGCAGTTCTCCGCGGTTGCCGATGGCACCGGAGACGACGACGCGAGCGCCGTTGACCAGGGTCGGGAAGTACTTGTCGAAGATGTCGGGGGTGCCCACGTTGTCGATCACGCCGTCCGGGCCGGTCCCGCCGGTGGCCGCACGGATCGCCTCGGTCAGGTCGGGGATGGTGGTCTCCACCACCTCCACGTCGAGGGACGGCGGTACGAGCGCTGCGCGCCGCGTCAGGCCCAGGACCCGCACGCCGAAGCCGGGGGCGAGGGCTGCGATGACGGTGGCGAGCGCGCCGCTGATGCCGGTGACGAGCAGGGTGCCGCCCTCCGGAACCCCGACGACCCGCAACTGGGTGAGCGCGATCGGCCCGGTCGCCGCGAGCGCGGCGGCGTCCACCAGCGACACGTCGTCGGGCAGCTGGTGCAGGCTGTCGACGGGTACGGTGGCGTACTCGGCGTAGGAACCCCAGCGGTGGATGCCCACCATGCGCAGGTCGGCGCACTCGTACTCTCGGCCCGACCGGCACGGGACGCATTGTCCGCAGGTGTGGGTGTTCATCGCGGCGACCCGGCGCCCGACGAGCGCCGCGTCCACGCCCTCACCCACCGACTCCACGACGCCCGCGAAGTCGCCGCCCAGCACGTGCGGCAGCGTCACCTGCTGCGAGAACGGGTGACGCCCCGTCCGGGTCGCGACGTCGCGGGTGCGGGAGACCTCCACGGCGCCGACCCGCACGAGCGCCTCGCCGGCGGCGGGCGCCGGGGTCGGAACCTGCTCCATCTCCAGCACGTCGGGCGCGCCGAAGCTGCGCATCAGCACGGCCTGCATCAGTGCGCCACCATCTCGGGGTCGACCGGTCCCCACTTGTTGGCGGCCTCGACTCCCGGATCCCACACCTTGGGCCCCTGCGGCCACGTCTCGTGCCACGGCCGCGGCAGGAAGTGCGCCGACCCCTCGTCGGGCACGATGTCGAGCTCGGTGAAGAGTTCGACGAGGTTGCCGTCCGGGTCGCGGTGGTAGGTGAAGATGTTGTGACCCGCCCCGTGGCGCCCCGGACCCCACTCGAGCCGGATCTCTCGCCGGGCCAGGTGGTCGAGCGAATCCTTCAAGTGGGTGATGTCGCGCATCTCGTAGGCGACGTGGAACAGGCCGTGCTTCCTCGTGCTGCGCATCAGGTTGATCGCGTGGTGGTCGGTGTTGCAGCGCAGGAAGGTGAAGAAGTCGCCGATGATGTCGGACCAGCGGAACCCGAGGACGTCGGTGTAGAACGACTGCGTCCCCTCCAGGTCCTCCACGTACGAGGCGACGTGGCCCAGCTTGACCGGGCGGATTCCGAGCGACGACGGCTCTCCGCTCGGCGCCTGCTCGCTGTAGAGGTGGATCGGAGTGTCGCTGCCGTGCTCGCCGATCACCAGGGCGGCGTCGATGCCGGGCTGGGCATCGTGCCGCAATTCGGCGTCGATCCCGGTGGCCTTCAGGTCGCGGGCCACGTCCGCCAGGTCGCCCGCCACCTGGAATCCCAGGGCGGCACGACCGTCGGGCTCGCCCTGCTCGATGACGACGCAGTGGTGATCGGTGCTCGTGGTCAGGTAGGCGCCGGTCGCGCTGCGTTCCGTGACCGCGAACCCGAGCGCGTCCTCGTAGTAGTGGATCATGCGCGCAACATCGGGCGTGCGCACCTGGTAGAAGCCGGGCCGGGTCACTGGCGCGGGTGCACGACCGTTCGAATTCGTCATCGTCGACCTCCTCGGACGCCTTCAGCGCCTCCGCGGAACCGAGCATCGGACCCTCGCCGTCGAGAGTCGCCCGTCCGTCGCTCAGAGCGTAGCGCGTTACCGCATCCGTAAACCAGCCCGATCTAACCCGGAGGCGCGGGGTACGGGATCAGGCTCGGGCGAACACCGCCGCCAGACCCTGACCGCCGCCGATGCACATGGTTTGAAGCGCCCACTCGCCGTCGAAGTCGGTCATCTCGGCGGCCAGCGTCGCGAGCATCCGCACGCCGGTCGCACCGACGGGATGGCCGATGGAGATGCCGCTGCCGCGGGGATTGAGGCGCGGGTCGGCCTCGTCGAGCCCCCACTCGTCGAAGCAGGCGAGCACCTGCACGGCGAATGCCTCGTTCAACTCCAGCACGTCCAGGTCAGGAAAGTCGATGCCGGCGCGGGCGAGCGCCCGGCGTGCCGCGGGCACCGGGCCGATGCCGAAGCGCTCCGGCTCGACGCCCGCCACCGCCCAGGAGACGAGGCGCAGCACAGGGGTGAGCCCCAACTCCGCGGCCCGCTCGCGCGTCGTGACGATGCAGGCGGCGGCCGCGTCGTTCTGGCCGCTGGCATTGCCGGCGGTCACCGTGGCGTCCGGGTCCGTGAGGCCGAGCGCCGGCCGGAGCGCCGCGAGTTGCGCGAGCGAGGTGTCCGCCCGCGGATGCTCGTCGCGGTCGACCCGGGTGGTCCCCTTGCGGCCGGGGACGTCGACCGGGATCAGCTCGCCGTCGAAGGCGCCGGAGGTCTGTGCGGCCACCGCGCGCTGATGCGACTGCAGGGCGAGGGCATCCTGGCGCTCGCGCGAGATGCCGTACTCGCGGCGCAGGGTCTCGGCGGTGCCGATGTTGCCGTCGGGCGTCGGGTGCGCGTCACCGCCGGCCCGCTCGCGGCCACGGGACAGGGCGTCGTGCAGCACGAGCGACCCTGGCGGCAGACCGCGACGGCCCTGCTCGGTGTAGTAGGGCGCGTTGCTCATCGACTCGACCCCGGCGGCGAGCACCACGTCGCTCACGCCGGTCTGCACCTGCATCGCGGCGTTCAGCACCGCCTGCAGGCCCGAACCGCAGCGCCGGTCCAGCTGATACCCGGTGGCGGTGACCGGCAGGCCCGCGTTCAGTGCGGCGACGCGACCGATCGGCGCGCCCTCCATGGTCGGGTAGCACTGGCCGAGTACCACGTCGTCGACCGCGTCGCCCGACAGGCCAGTGCGCTCGATCAGGGCGCGCAGCACCAGGGTCGCGAGTTCGACCGCGGTCAGCGGCGCCAACGCGCCGCCGTACCGGCCGACGGGGGTGCGGATCGGCGAGCAGACGACCGCGTCGCGCAACTCGGTCATCGAGCGCCGCCAGAGATCGGGACCAGGTGGTCGGCGACCGCGAAGTCGGTGCCGGTGAGCTCTTGGACCCCCTGCACCGTCTCTCCGGGCGCCAACTCGATGAGCAGCAGTCCGGTATCGGTCACGTCGAACACGCAGCGGTCGGTGATGATGCGGTCCACGCAGGCCCGGCCGGTCAGCGGCAGGGCGCACTCGGCCAGGATCTTGTGCTCACCGGTCCTCGTGACGTGCTCCATCAGCACGATCACCCGCTGCGCGCCTGCGACCAGGTCCATCGCGCCTCCCATCCCCTTGATCAGCTTGCCGGGGACGGCCCAGTTCGCGATGTCGCCGGTGCGGGACACCTGCATGGCGCCGAGCACGGCCACGGTCACGCGACCGCCACGGATCATGCCGAAGCTCGCGGCGGAGTCGAAGAACGACGCCCCCGGCAGCACGGTGACGGTCTCCTTGCCGGCGTTGATGAGCTTCGGATCCTCCTCGCCCGAGAACGGGTAGGGCCCCACGCCGAGGATGCCGTTCTCGCTGTGCAGCACGATGGAGCGCTCGGGCGGCACGTGGTTGGGGATGAGCGTCGGCAGCCCGATGCCGAGGTTGACGTACGAGCCGTCCTCCAGTTCCAGAGCCGCTCGCGCCGCCATCTCCGTCCGGGTCAGGGTCATGCCGACGCCTCCTGCTGGTCGCTTGTGGGCTGTTCGCTTGTGGACTGTTCGCTCACGGGCCGTTCGCGGACGGTGGTCTTCTCGATCGGCAGCTCGCCGGCCTGCTCCGGCGTCAGGGCGACGACGCGGTCCACATAGATGCCGGGCAGGTGCACGTCGTCGGGGTCGATCGCGCCCGCCTCCACCACCTCGTCGACCTCCGCGATGGTCAGCCGACCGGCCATCCCCGCCAACGGGTTGAAGTTGCGCGCCGACTTCTCGAAGACCAGGTTGCCGTGCCGATCCGCCCGGGCCGCCCGCACGAGCGCGTAGTCGGTGCGGATGGCGGTCTCGAGCACGTAGTCCGTCTCGCGGCCGAGCGACGCGAATCGCTGCACCTGCTTCGGCGGCGAGGCGAGCAGCACCGACCCGTCCGGTCCGTAGCGCCAGGGCAGGCCGCCGTCGGAGACCATCGTGCCCACGCCGCTCGCGGTGAAGAACGCCGGGATGCCCGCGCCGCCGGCGCGCAGCCGCTCGGCGAGCGTGCCCTGCGGCGTCAACTCCACCTCGACCTCGCCGCTCAGGTACTGGCGCGCGAACTCGCGGTTCTCGCCGACGTACGACGCGATGATGCGGCGGATCCGGCCCTCCGCGAGCAGCAGCCCCAGGCCCCAGCCGTCGACGCCGCAATTGTTCGAAACGACCTCCAGCCCGGTCACCTGCCGCGCGAGCAGGGCGCGGATCAGAACGATCGGCACCCCGTTCAACCCGAAGCCGCCGACGGCCAGCGACGACCCGTCGGCGATGTCCGCCACCGCCTCCTCGGCGCTCGCGACCACCTTGTCCATCACGCGTCCTCCTTCATCGGCGTTCGGGCCCAATCGGCCGTCGGGGCTTCACCGACCTGCACACCACCCCATCCTCCATCCGCCGCCCCGGCCGAGGCGACGCGCGGTACTTCTGGCGGTCACGCGGTAGGTGTACCTCCCGCGGGACCGCACGGCTACCGCGCACGAGATCGGCCCTGAACTGCTCCGTCGACTTCTCGCGGAGCGGTCACCAATCTCACCTTCTCTTCAGCGTCCAGGCCAAGTCAGGCTTCGACATCGCTGAGCGGCCGTGAGCGTTGCGACAATCGCGGCGACTTCTGCTCTGAGATACCGCGGACGCTCACCCGAGTGAAGAAGACCCCCTCCGGTCGCCGCAGTCCGGCGGATCGGAGGGGGTCGACTCCCGGCGGTGGCGGTGGGATTTGAACCCACGGTGGAGTCACCCCCACACATGTTTTCGAGACATGCTCCTTCGGCCGCTCGGACACGCCACCGTCCGCGAGTCTACGGGATGGCCCGGATTCAGTGCCCGCCCGGCCCGTCTGCGCCCGACTGGCCGCGGTCCGGGGCGACGTGTGCGAGCACGTCCTGCCACGCGGCGACCACGACCAGGTGTCCGACGTCGCGGACCACCTGCAGCTTCGCGCCGTGGATGCGGTGCCGGTACCACTTGCCGTGCGCCGGAGGGACGACTGCATCCTTCGCCCCGTAGACCAGCAGCGTGCGCGCCCGCACACTGCGCAGATCGAAGCCCCAGTCGTCCGAGGCATGGGACAGCATGTCGTCCGCCGCGCCGACAGGCCCCTGCGTATATGCGTCCTGGAGCATCCGCTCCAGCCGGCCACGTACCCCGGGCTGCTGCAGTACCGCCGCGTCCGCGCTCGAGGCACCGACCAGCTGCGGATCCGGCGTCTCGCCGTCCTCGGGCATCTGGGACGAGAGCATCGACCGCAGTCCGTGCTTCGCCTCGGCGGCGGGCAGCGTCAGCAGCCGCGGCACCGCCTCCGTGTACTCGGACGGCATCCACGGGACCGCGGACTGCGGCGCGGGCGTCGCGACCACGGCGACCCGATCCACGAGATCGGGATAGGCGGAGGCGAGCGCAAGGGCGACGCGTCCGCCCGCGGACCAGCCGACCACGCCGACGTGTCGCGGCCCAGGCAACCCCGCCGCCTTCGCCTCGGCGCGGATGACACCCAGATACTCCGCCAGATCGTCGGCGCGGTCCGTGATGGTGGGCCACTCGTCGTCGGGCAGCGGCGGTGAGGCGCCGTAGCCGGGCCGATCCATCCCGATGAGGTGGACGCCCCACTCGGCCGTGATCCGCGGGTCGGGATCGAATCCGCCGGAACCCGGCGCCGGGTGGCAGAACAGCACGATGCGCTGCGAGACGGGATCGCCACGTCCCTGGACGCCCGCCTGCCGGCCGCCGCGCAGCGTGACGAGACGATCGGCCACGGGCGCTCCCTCCACGGATCCCAGGTGCTCGGCGCATCCGCGTCGGAGTGTCCCGGCAGTGCCTGCGTGGTTCCTGAGCGCTGAACGGTGGGCGGCGGAGGCGGAGCGGGCGACAGCGTGCAGCGGCGACGAACGCCCGCTGTCGGACCCCGTGCCTACCGTTCACCGCATGCCCACCGCCCGCAACCGAACCACCTCCGCCGGCTACCGCTGCACGGAGTGCGGCTGGCGCACACCCAAGTGGGTCGGGCGCTGCGCGGAGTGCCAGGAGTGGGGCACGGTCGTCGAAGCCGACGCCGTGCTCGGTCGGGTGCAGCCGGCCGCCGTACCGGTCGCCCGGCAGGCGAAGCCGGTCACCGAGGTGGGAGCCGACGCGGTGCGCCGCCGGCCCAGCGGTATCGGCGAGTTCGACCGGGTGCTCGGCGGTGGCATCGTGCCGGGCGCAGCGATCCTGCTCTCCGGCGAGCCCGGCGTCGGCAAGTCCACCCTGCTGACCGCCGTCGCGGCGCGCATCGCAAGCACCGGAGCGCGCGTGCTCTACGTGAGCGCGGAGGAGTCGCTCGGCCAGGTGCGGCTGCGCGCCGAGCGCACCGGGGCACTCCACCGGTCCCTGTGGCTGTCGGCCGAAACGGACCTGGCCGTGATCCTGGGGCAGATCGAGCAGGTCGAACCCGACCTGGTGATCGTCGACTCGGTGCAGACCGTCAGCGCGGCGGACACCGCCGGCTTCGCCGGCGGGCCGGCACAGGTGCGCGAGGTGGCCGCCAGCCTGGTCCGCACCGCCAAGGACAAGAACCTGCCCGTGCTGCTGGTCGGCCACGTCACGAAGGACGGCCAGATCGCCGGTCCGCGCACCCTGGAGCACCTGGTCGACGTCGTCTGCCACTTCGACGGCGACCGGCACACCGCGCTCCGCTTCGTCCGCGCGGTCAAGAATCGCTTCGGCCCCACCGACGAGGTGGGCTGCTTCGAGATGACGGGTGACGGCATCGCCGAGGTGCCCGATCCCAGCGGCCTCTTCCTCTCCCGCGGCATCGAGGCCGAACCGGGCACCTGCGTCGTCATGACCATGGAGGGCCGCCGCGTGCTGCCGGTGGAGGTGCAGGCGCTGGTCATCAAGACCGGGGCGCCGCAGCCGCGGCGGGTCGTGAACGGCGTGGACGGCAGCCGGCTGGCCATGCTGCTGGCGGTACTGGAGCGACGAGCCGGCATCGGCCTGTCCGGCTACGACGTCTACGTCTCCACCGTGGGCGGCGTGCGCCTGACCGAGCCGGCCGCCGACCTCGGCATCGCCCTCGCGCTGTCGTCGGCGGCGACGGACCTGCACATCCCGCACACGGTGGCGACCGCCGGCGAGATCAGTTTGGCGGGCGAGATCCGGGCCGCCCCGCAGGCGGCCAGGCGCGAGGCGGAGGCCCGACGACTCGGCTTCGGTCCCCTGCTCGGTCCCGACTGCGCGACCCTGCGCGGCGCCATCCAGCAGTCGACCGAGCACTCCACGCGATCGCCCGATCCGCTCCTCTGATCACCTGCACGACGCGGTCCGATCAGGTCGGCGCGATCGTCCCGTCGAGCTGATCCTCGTTGATCGGGATGCTCGCCGTCATCGGCGACCCGTCCTCGCGCCGCGACCTGCTGAACTTCTCCAGCGTCGGCCGGCCCGCCAGCACCGGACCCTGCCCGTTCAGCGTGACGGACACTGGGGTGCCGACCGCGATCGTGTACGGCGTCCCCCGCACCGAGAGCTGCACGGGATCGCCCGATCGCACCTCGAACACGATGCGGTCGTGCGTCACCGTGACGAGCATGCGGGCGCTGTGCCAGCACAGCCGGAACTCCAGTCCCGGCCACGACTCCGGCAGCCGCGGATCGAAGGTCAGCCGGCCGCCCACGTCGCGCATGCCGCCGAAGCCATATGCGAGCGCGCTCCAGACGCCGCCGCTGGAGGCGACGTGCACGCCGTCGTTGGAGTTGTGGTGCAGGTTCTCCAGGTCGACGAACAGGGCGTGCTCGAAGTACTCCAGGGCCAGGTCCCGGTAGCCGATCTCGGCCGCGATGATCGACTGCACGACCGCGGACAGGGTGGAGTCGCCCGTGGTCAGCGGGTCGTAGTAGTCGAAGTCCGCCCGCTTGCCCCGGTCGGTGAAGTCGCCCGAAAGCAAGAACAGGGCGAGTACGACATCGGCCTGCTTCAGCACCTGGAAGCGGTAGATCACGAGCGGGTGGAAGTTCAGCAGCAGGGGCAGCTTGTCCGGCGGCGTGTTCGCCAGATCCCACACTTCGCGGTCCAGAAAGTGGGAGTCCTGGGGGTGGATGCCGAACGCATCGGAGTAGGGGATGACCATGGCGTCGGCGGCGCGCTCCCACTCCGCCATCTCGGCTGGATCGAACTGCAGACGGTCGACCATCCGGGCATAGGAGATGGGGGATGCGTCGCGCACCTGACGCACCGCCTCGGCTGCATAGCGCAGGTTGAAGCGGGCCATCACGTTGGTGAACAGGTTGTCGTTGACGACGGTCGTGTACTCGTCCGGGCCGGTCACGCCGTGGATGTGGAAGGCCGTGCCGCCGTTGGAGCGCCAGAAGCCGAGCGTCGTCCACAGCCGCGCGGTCTCGACGGTGATGTCGATGCCGCCTCGCGACAGGAAGTCGATGTCGCCGGTCGCCCGCACGTACTTGGCGAGGGCGTAGGTGATGTCGGCGTTGATGTGGTACTGCGCGGTACCCGCCGCGTAGTAGGCCGACGCCTCCTCGCCGTTGATGGTGCGCCACGGGAACAGCGCGCCGCCCTCGTTCAGCTGGCGGGCGCGTGCGCGGGCCGCGGGCAGCATCTGCTCACGCATCCGCAGCGCATTGCGGGCGAACAGGGGCGAGGTGTAGGTGAGGAAGGGGAGGATGTAGACCTCGGTGTCCCAGAAGTAGTGCCCGCTGTAGCCGCTGCCCGTGACTCCCTTGGCGGGGACTCCGCTGGCATCGGCTCGCGCCGCCGCCTGAGCCAGGTGGAACAGGTTCCAGCGCACCGCCTGCTGCAGCTCGTCCTTGCCCAGGATCCGCACGTCGGACCGTTCCCAGAACGCGGTCAACCACTCGCGCTGCCGCACCCGCTGCACGGCGGTCCCGTCGGCCTGCACCCGGTCGAGCACCCGCTGGCAGCGGTCGATGAGTTCCCGCGGCGGCGCGCTGCGCGAGGTGTGGTACGCCACGATCTTGGTGATCCGCACGGGGTGGCCCGCCTTCGCGTGGACCCGGAAGACGTTCTTGGCCACGTCGGGAGCGATCGAGCGCCGGTGCACCACCTCGCAGTCGGTCTCGACGATGTGATCGGCGACGACGGCGACCGTCATTCGGGAACTGGTGACCCGGTAGCTGAGCGCGCTGCGGTCGTCGCGCTGCCAGAAGTCCGCCGGTTGCAGCACCCGCTCGGCCAGCGCCTGCGACCGACGCGGGTCGAATGCCGGCGTCTCGCCGTTCGGCATGGTGCGGTCGAACTCGTCCTGGCCGTCCTGCCGGTTCACGATCTGCGACGAGATGACGATCGGAGCGTCTGCGTTCTCGACCGTCACCTCGAACGTCATCACCGCGAGGTGACGCTCCACGAACGAGACCAGGCGGTCGGACCGCACCCGCACGCGTTTACCGGCCGACGTCAGCCAGAGCAGCTCACGGCGCAGCACGCCGTCGGCGAAGTCCAGCGTGCGCTCGTACTCCAGCAGCTCCGCGACGTCGAGCACGAGCGGCTCGTCGTCGACGTACAGCCGGATGACCTTGGAGTCCGGTGCGTTGATGATGGTCTGGCCCACCTCGGCGAACCCGTAGGCCCGCTCCGCGTGATGGATGGGCCACGTCTCGTGCAGACCGTTCACGAAGGTGCCGTGCTCGAAGGCGTGCCGACCCTCGGAGGAGTTGCCGCGCATCCCCAGGTAGCCGTTGCCGACGCTGAAGAGGGTCTCGGTCAGCCCGAGGTCGTCCTCTTTGTAGAGGCGCTCGGTCAGCCGCCACGGATCGACCGGAAAGCGGTCCTTGTCCCTCATGCTGCCTCCTCCAGGAGTTCCGCCAGGTCCCGCACGACCACGTCCGCGCCGGCCGCGTGCAGCGCGTCGGCGCCGGCACCGCGATCGACGCCGATCACCAGTCCGAATCCACCGGCCGCGCCCGACGCCACACCCGAGATCGCGTCCTCGACGACCACGCAGCCGGACGGAACCGCACCGACCCGTCTGGCCGCGGCCAGATACATGGCCGGATCCGGCTTGCTGGCCAAGTGCTCCCGCTCCGCGGTGAGTCCGTCGACGATCACCGGGAACCGGTCGGCCAGATGCGCGGCCTGCAGCACCGGGACCGCGTTCTTGGAGCTGGAGACGACGGCCACCGCCACCCCGATCGACTGCAGGCGGTCCAGCAGCGCAAGCGAACCCGGATATGGCGCGATGCCCTGCTGTTCGAGCAGCGCGAAGAACACGTCGTTCTTGCGGTTGCCCACGCCGCAGACGGTGTCGGCCGAAGTCGGGTCGCCGGGGTCTCCCCACGGCAGGTCCAAGCCCCGCGACGCGAGCACCGCGGCGACCCCCGCATACCGCGTGCGCCCGTCCAGGTACCGGAAGTAGTCGCGGTCGGTGAACGGCGCAGCCCTGTGCTGCGTCAGCAGCGCGCCGAACATCTCGGCCCATGCGCGCATGTGCAGGTCGGCGGTGGGCGTCAGCACGCCGTCCAGGTCGAACAGCACCGCGGAGGCGGTCAGGGCGGTGACGCTCGGCATCGCGGTGCGAGTGGGGACCGGCTCCGACACGGGGACCTCCGGTGAGGGTTGAGCGGCGGGATCGAGTCGGCGGTAGCGGGATCGGGTCGCGGGCGGCGGGATCCGTGCTGAGCGAACCGTAGCGGTCAGGCCGGAACGGCGGGTGTCTCCAGCGACTTCAGCATGCGCGTGTTGCCGAGCGTGTTCGGTTTCACGCGCGCCAGGTCGAGGAACTCGGCGACGCCCTCGTCGCCGCTGCGGGCGAGTTCGGCATACACGTCGGGGCCGACGATGCCGTCGCTGACGGCGGTGAAGCCGTGCGCGGTGAAGAAGTCGACCTCGAACGTCAGGCAGAACAGCCGGGTCAGGCCCAGCTCGCGGGCCTCGGCTTCCAGCCGCTGCAGCATCGCGTGCCCCACCCGCTGCTTGCGCCAGAGCGGATCGACCGCCAGCGTGCGCACCTCGCCCAGCTCCTCCCAGATCACATGCACCGCGCCGCATGCGATCACGCCGCCGTCCGGAGTCTCCGCGACGCGGAACTCGGGGACGGCTCCGAACAGCACCGCGCGATCCTTGCCGAGCAGGATGCGCTTGGCCACGAGCGGTGCGACCAGGGCCTCGATTCGATCCACGTCGCCCGTGCGGGCGCGGCGGATGGTGAATGGCTCGTCGGTCACCGGCTCATCCTTCCGACCGCTCGGCGTGCGGCCAAATCAGCCCCGTCCGGCAGGGACGACGAAGGGGCGCCCCCGCCGAAGCGGGTGCGCCCCTCGTGCTGATTCGAACGGTGGGCAGTGGTCAGTCGCCCACGGTGATCTCGCCGGCGGCGGCACCGACCAGCTGCTGGCCGCGCTTGTTCGTCGTGAAGACGAACGCCCCGTCGACGAAGTCGACGTGCACGTGGTCGCCGGAGGTCAGCTCGCCGTGCAGGATCTTCTCGCTGAGCAGATCCTCCACCTCGTGCTGCACCGCGCGGCGCAGCGGCCGGGCACCGAGGGTGGGGTCGAAGCCCACCTCGATCAGCCGCTCCTTGGCGGGCACCGTGAGCTCGACGGTCATGTCGCGGTCGAGCATGCGGTCGGAGAGCCGCTTGATGAACAGATCCACGATCTGCAGCAGCTCGGGCTTGGTGAGCGCCGGGAAGACGATCGTCTCGTCCACGCGGTTCAGGAACTCCGGCTTGAAGTGCCGCTTCAGCTCCTCCACCACCTTGGCCCGCATGCGGTCGTAGCTGGTCGACAGGTCGCCCTCGGCGACGAAGCCGACCGGTCCGCCCGCGATGTCACGAGTGCCGAGGTTCGTGGTCATGATGATCACGGTGTTCTTGAAGTCGACGACGCGGCCCTGACCGTCGGTCAGGCGCCCCTCCTCCAGGATCTGCAGCAGCGAGTTGAAGATGTCCGGGTGGGCCTTCTCGATCTCGTCGAACAAGACCACGCTGAACGGCTTGCGCCGCACCTTCTCGGTGAGCTGTCCGCCCTCTTCGAAGCCGACGAACCCGGGAGGGGCACCGAACAGCCGCGAGACGGTGTGCTTCTC
>NZ_CAXUGX010000007.1:0-151191 GCF_964250715.1 uncultured Amnibacterium sp. | reverse complement strand
CGCGGATCCGCCCACGGCAGGTGGCTGCCCAGCCGGCCGTTGCGGCCGTCGAGGTGCGTGACGGACTCCTT
The DNA here is from genome assembly GCF_964250715.1 of uncultured Amnibacterium sp. Classification (GTDB taxonomy): domain Bacteria; phylum Actinomycetota; class Actinomycetes; order Actinomycetales; family Microbacteriaceae; genus Amnibacterium. The sequence goes on along the minus strand of NZ_CAXUGX010000007.1, from coordinate 151,120 downwards.
GCAGTGCACGTGGAAGATCTTCTCCGCGAAGTCCTGCAGGAACATCGACGGGTCGAGCTGCTGCCACACGAAGTGCGAGGGGTCGAAGTTGAAGCCGAACGCCGGGTGGTCGATCGCCTCCATCGCCCGCTTCGCGGTCCAGTAGTCGTAGGCGATCTCGGTCGGGTGGATCTCGAGCGCGAACCGCACTCCTTCGCCCGCGAACGCGTCCAGGATCGGTGTCCACCGTGTGACGAAGTCGTCGAAGCCGCGCTGGATGAACGCGTCGGAGGCGGGCGGGAACATCGCGACCGCATGCCAGATGGAGGAGCCCGTGAAGCCCGTGACCGTCGTCACGCCCATCGCCTTGGCGGCCTTCGCCGTCGTGATCATCTCGGCGGCCGCCCGCCGACGCACCCCTTCCGGATCGCCGTCGCCCCACACGCGGTCGGACAGGATGTCGCGGTGCCGCTCGTCGATGGGGGAGTCGCACACCGCCTGCCCCAGCAGATGGTTCGAGATCGTCCAGACCTTCAGGCCGTTCTTCGCGAGGATCGCCTTCCGGTCCGCAACGTAGTCAGGGTCCTCCGCAGCGCGCACAACGTCCAGGTGGTCGCCCCAGCTCGCGATCTCCAGGCCGTCGTAGCCCCACTCGCCCGCCAGCCGCGCCACCTCCTCGAACGGCAGGTCGGCCCACTGGCCGGTGAACAGGGTGACGGGTCGGGTCATCGCTTCATTCCTTTCCGCGGGGCTGGGCTCCCCGCGCGGCCCAGAGCAGGCCCTGCTCGATGATCCTGCGGACGGACGGATGCTGCACGGTCTCGAGACCGTGCCCGGCGGTCGTGACGACGATGCGCCCGTCGCCCCAGTGCCGGGTCCACACGGCGGGGAAGGTCACGGGACGGTCCCACGCGTCGAAGTCGCGCTTCGCCTGCGTCGTGGTGGCGAGCACCTCGTTGTACGCGTCGGACAGCACCCAGTACTGCTCGGTGGTGAGCGAGAAGTCCTGCAGGCCCTCCGTCACCGGGTGGCTGCGGCCAAGCTCGGTGAACTCCACCGTGTGTTCCTGGTCGTGATCGCCCGGCGCACCCGTCGACTGCTGCGGAGGGTGCACCGAGGCGTGATGGGCGAACTGACCGCCGACCAGCTGCAGATAGTCGGCGCTGTCGCGGAACGAGTCGACGATGCCGCCGTGCCAGCCGACCAGACCGGTACCCGCCCGAACCGCAGCGATCAGGCCGGCCACCGCCTCTGCATCGATCGTCACCATGGTGACTGCCTGGAGGATCAGGTCGACCCCGGCCATGCGGTCGGCGTCGGCGTAGACCTGCGGAGACTCGTCGATCACGATCGAGAAGTCGTGCTGCTGCAGGAACGGAATGAAGAAGTCGGTGGTCTCGACAGGTTCGTGTCCCGCCCAGCCCCCTCGGACGACGAGCGCGTTGCGGGTCATGCGGGCCTTCCTTCCGTGCTTCCGGCCCGGCCGACACCAGGTGCGCCTGCTGCTCCCGGCCGGCCGCTTTCGAGGAATGCAGGCGATCTTCTGAAATGAAGGCGTGAATCGCTCGATTCTGGTCCCGGAACTCGGCGCAGCCCGAATTCCTCGCCGCGTCGAAGCCGACCGGTGCTCCTCGGGTTCGCGCACTGAGGCGCTATCGGCGAGGGCGCTCCACCACCGTTCCGGTGCGGGCCGCAGCGGTGCGGACCAGGCGGGGGCGCGCCAGCAGCAGGGCCGCGATGCTGACGACGAGCGACACCGCGAAGACGATCGCGCCGGCCGGGCTCTGGTCGTTGCGCACCGCGTACATGTGGTTCAGGTTGTTGACAGCGCCGGTCGCCAGTACCAGGAAGACGTGCACGGCGATGAACGCGACGAAGAACAGCGTCGTCCACCAGTGCAGGCGCTTCGCCGCCGATAGTGGGAACACCCGGTCGAGCGGACGCAGCCGGGCGGCGAACCCCGGTGCCGCCCGCAGCCCTGTGAGCACCGATACCGGCCCGGCGACGAACACGACGACGAAGTAGGCCAGGGTCTGCAGCGCGTTGTAATCGATCCAGCCGTTCGCCACGGGCCAGTCGAGGGAGGCGTACTGCAGCGCCGCCGACACCGCGTTCGGGATCACTCCCCAGTCCGTGGGCACCAGGCGCAGCCACTGCCCGGTCACGAAGATCAGCACCAGGAAGACGACGCCGTTCAGCACCCACAGGGTGTCGCCGACGTAGTGCGACCACAGGTCGATGCCGATCCGGATGGGCGGGTTGCGGGTTGCCGGCCGCCCGGCGGCGCGGCGCACCCAGAAGGTCGTCGGGCGCCCGCCGCGATGCAGCCGCCACCCGGAGCGGATGACGAAGAGCAAGAAGAACGCGTTCAGCCCGTGCTGCCATGCCACGAATGCCGGGAACCCGACCGGGGCATCGTCCCGGAGCGGCGTCGCACCGGGATAGCGGCGCAGAAAGTCCTGCACGGGGTCGAGCGTGCGCAGGCCCCGCGCCGCGAGCACGGCCAGCACCGCGCCCAGCAGCAGGACGAGGACCGCGACGAGTACCGACGTGCGACTGCCCCGATGCGATTCCCCTGCTGCTCCGGAGCCCGCTCTGTTCCTTCCGGGGACGCGTGGCTCCCCGCGCACTGCCACCCCTCCAGCGTTCCGTCCGGGACGGCCGTCGGCCACCTGCTCCGGCGGAGGGATCAGCCTACCGAGGGGTCGAACGGCCATCGGTGCGCATTCGGGACCGTGCAGTAGTCCGTTCGGTCGGGGCGCCTCTGTGCTGGGAACGTACCGACGGGCACGTACCGACGGGGATCTACCGACGGGAACGTATCGACGGGCACCGACGACCGGACGCTACCGTCGCGCGCCGTAGGAGTCGACGTACTCCTGGTCGCTCAGCGCGTGGATCGCCTGCATCACCTGGTCGGTGATGGTGCGCAGCACGCGGCCGTCGTCGCTCCCGCCCGCGTACCCGCTGAAGTCGAGGGGCGGGCCGAACGCGATGCCGATGCGGCGGATGTGCGGCCGGACGCTGCCGCTGTCGACCGGGATCACCTCATCGGTGCCGATCATCGCAACGGGCACGACCGTCGCCCCCGAGTTCAGGATGGTGCGGGCGATCCCCGTGCGCCCGCGGTGCAGTTTGCCGTCGCGGCTGCGCGAGCCCTCCGGGTAGATACCGAGCACCTCGCCGCGCGCGAGGACGCCCAGTCCTGCCGCCAGCGACGCCTCCGACGCCCGGCCGCCCGAGCGGTCGATCGGGATCATGCCGGTCGCGATGAGGAACCGCGCGACCGCCCAGCCGCCGAGTCCGCGGCCGGCGAAGTAGTCGCTCGCAGCCAGGAAGTGGATGCGCCGCCGGATGACGAGGGGCAGGATCACCGGGTCGATGAACGACAGGTGATTGCTGGCCAGGATCACCGGGCCGGTGCGCGGAATGTTCGAGACCCCGGAGAGGCGGGGACGCAGCAGCGCGCGCAGCAGGGGACCGGCGATCAGGTGCTTCATCACCCAGTAGAACATCGCCCCTCACGGTATCGCTCGGCCTCCCGGAGCGGGACCCCGGATCGACCCGCCGCGTCAGTCGAGCGCGTCGTCAGTCGAGGTCGATGACGTGGCTCTCGCCCACGTTCGGCTGCCCGCCGGTCACGGCGGCCTTCGCGTAGCGCAGCAGGATGAGGGGCTTGGGCTGGTCCGAGGCCCACACCTCGGCCGTGTGCGCCGTCACCTTCAGCAGCGCGACCTTGGGGTCGTCGCGGCCCTGCTCGAACCAGGCCGCGGCGGCGGTGTCCCACAGCTCGTCGATCTTGGCCTGGTCGGTCACGATCTCGGCGGTCCCGGCGATCGACACCCAGCCCTTGTTCGACTCCAGGGCCACGTTCACCTCCGGAACCGCGCGCACCTCGTCGGTTTTGTGCGACGGGTCCTCCGTGAAGAACCAGAGGTCGCCGTCGAACTCCCGCTCCTTGACGGCCATCGGCCGGCTGACGAGGTGGCCCTCGGCGTTCACGGTGGTGATGAGGCCGATCTTCGCCTTGTCGATCAGGGTCGCGAGCTGCTGCAGCTGGTCGTCCTTCGTGTCTGTCATGGCCCGACGGTATGCCCGCCGGACCGGAAGGGGCTCCGTGCGACCTGGGAGACGGCGACACGTGACCCTCGCGTGTCGCCGCGACCCCTGTCCGGGGGGTTCCTACGATCGGCCCATGTCCCTCGCCCCGCCGCCGGTCCGCACCGTCGCGCCGGCTGCGGCGACCGTCTATGCGCCGGCCGAGCCGGTGGAGCTGCTCGGCACCGTCGCGCCGCTCGGCCGGGGTCGCGCCGATCCGACCTTCCGGCTGACTCCTTCAGGGTCGGTGTGGCGCACGATCCGCACGCCGGAGGGGTCCGCGACGCTGCGGCTGGCGCAGGCGCCGGATGGCGCGATCCACGCCGCAGGGTGGGGAGCCGGCGCGGAGTGGGTCGTCGACGGCGTTCCGGAGCTGCTGGGCGCCGGCGACGACTGGACGGGGCTCGACGTCCGGGACGTGCCGCTGCTGCAGGAGACCCGCCGCCGGCATCCGGGCCTGCGCCTGACCCGCTGCCGGCAGGTGTTCGAGATGATGGCGGCCGCGATCCTGGAGCAGAAGGTCACCTCCGTGGAGGCCCGCCGCTCGTGGGCGCGGCTGGTCACCCAGCACGGCACACCCGCGCCCGGCCCCGCTCCGGCCGGCATGCGGGTGGCGCCGGATGCGCTCGGCTGGTCGCGGATCCCCTCCTGGGACTGGCACCGTGCCGGAGTGGATCCGAAGCGCTCGCGCGCCGTGGTCGAGGCGGCCCGGGTGGCACCCGGCCTGGAGCGGACGCTGCAGATCGGCCGCGGCGGCGCCGAGGTCGCCCGGCGTCTGCGCACCGTGCCCGGGGTCGGGATCTGGACCGCCGCCGAGACCAGCCAGCGCGCGCACGGTGACGCGGACGCCCCGAGCGTCGGCGACTACCACCTGCCCGCGCTCGTCGGTCAGGCGCTGACCGGCGCCGCCGTCGACGACGACGGCATGCTGGAACTGCTCGAGCCCTGGCGGGGTCACCGCCAGCGGGTGATGCGGCTCATCACCTGCTCCGGCGTGCGGACGCCCCGCCGCGGCCCCCGCATCACGATCCAGGACCACCGCTTCCACTGAGTTCGCAGCGCCGTGTCAGGCGACGCTCGGGCGGTCCGGGGCGGTCAGCTCCTGCGGTGAGAGGGCCGAAAGCGCTGTTGCGATCCGCAGGCGAGCGGCGGGACCATCGGTCAGGATGCGCTGCAGCTCGTCCGGGCGCAGCGGAACGACGCCGACGAGGGCCGCGGAGCCGCCCGGCAGGGCGAGCTGGTCGGGGATGCCCGGCAGCGGTACCCCGAGCAATGCGCCGACGGCGTCGTCGGGTCCGCGCCAGTCCGCGGGAGCGTCGATGCCCGGCACGCTGATCGACAGCGCGCCGTGCTGCTGCAGCTGCTCGCGCGGCCGGACCCCGCCGTGCGCGAGGTTCTGCGCGGTCTGCACCAGCAGCGACGTGCGCCAGCCGGCCGAAGCGGCGTCCCGCCGGACGGCCAGGTAGACCTCAGCGCCGAGGCCGCTGCCGGTTCCGTCGGTCAGGCCGTCCGAGGCGACCAGGTCGAGGCCGTCGGCGGTCGACACCCGCACGAACGCGCGCCGAGAGCCGGGCCACGCGGGGCCGGAGCCGGCCGGCGGCAGCAGGTGACGCAGCACGTCGTCCTGGACTGCACCGACCCGCGCCCATGCAGCCCGGCGCGCAGCGGCCGCGGTCGGCACCGGCGCCGGCGCGGGCACCGGTACCGGTGCCGGTGCCGGTGCTGCTGATACCGCCGCGGGTGGTGACGGCTGCTCGCCGGCGGGCTCCGCCGGCTGTGGTCGTGGTGCCGGCGGCAGGCTGAGGTCGGGCTGGCTGAGCAGCGGGCGCGGCGCCGCGAGCTGTGGCGCGAACGCCTCCGCAGGCAGCGCGGCCGACTGCGTCGGGGGAGAGGGCACGGGCGAGTAGGGCACGGACGGGTATGGCACCGGCGGATACGGCACGGCCGGATACCCGGAGGGATCCGCTCCGAGGTCGAACCGCGCTCCCCTCGGGTCGGTGGGCAGCAGGGCGATGATCAGCACCGGAATGAAGCCGACGTAGGGGATGAGCCACAGCAGCAGGAGCAGCGCGCTCTTGTCCGCATCGTGGAAACGGCGCGCCTGCACGGCAAGGTTGGGCAGGATCAGGGCCAGGCCGCCGAGCAGCACGATCAGGGTCAGCACCACCCACAGTCCGGTGACGATGCCCTGCCCGCCCGTCGCGCCGTCGAGGGCATCGACCACGGCGCCGGTCGCACCGGTCACCACCACTGCCACGATGCCGATCAGCGCGTTCGCGAGGTACGCCCACCAGAACTCGCTGAGACTCGCGCGGCCGGAGAACGTCGCGTACTTGCGCCAGAAGCGGGTGAAGGCCTGCCCGAACGACGCCCCGTACAGCGGCTGATCGAGGTGTGGCCCCTGCAGGTCAGGACCCTGCCCGCCCGCACCCTGAACACCCGACGCGGTGGGTTCGGTCATCTGCGGGACTTTCGGTTCGAGCGGCGGAACGGTTCGCATACTGTAGTCGCGGGCGGGTCTGCGGCGGCTCTGCGCGAGGCGCGCCGCCCGCCGTCGACCAGCCGCCGGGCGGTCAGCCGCCGGAAGAGACAAGCCGGGACAGCACGATGGCGCTGCGCGTGTGGTCGACGTTCGGGGCGACTCGCACCCGCTCCAGCGCCAGCTCCAGACTGGGGATGTCGCGGCTGCGCATGTGCACGATCGCGTCGGCGCTGCCGGTGACCGTGCCGGCGTAGACCACCTCGGGCACGCCCGACAGGATCCGGCGCAGCTCGCTGGGCGAGACCGTCCCTCGGCAGAACAGTTCCACCCACGCCTCTGTGCTCAGCCCCTCCGTCGCCGGGTCGATCTGCACGGTGAAGGCGCGGATGACACCGCTCGCGACCAACCGGTCGACGCGGCGTTTGATCGCGGAGGCGGACAGCCCGACCACCGCGCCGATATCGCCGTAGGCGGAGCGGGAGTTGCGACGGAGCAGGTCCAGGATGCGCACGTCGATCGAGTCCACCCGCGGCACGATACCACCGGTCTGTTGCGTGGACACACGATTCATGCGCACTTGGGTGCGTCATGCGGTCGCAGACGCGAAATGTGTGCACGACTGCCCGCCGGCGGTGCACGGTTCCGCCCTCGGTGACAACCCCGCAGACCGGGCGGTTCCACCGAGTGATTCTGGCGCCGTCAGCTCACGCTGAATTCGGCGGCCAGCCGAGCCCGGCCGTCGTCCACGCGGAAGCGCGCGCCGGGGAACGCCGTGCGCAACATCAGCACCGCCGGCCCCAGGTGGGAGCTGTCGGGGCGCCGCGCGATGGGGATATCGAATTCCAGGACCGCCTCGAGGTCCTGACCGGTCACCCGGGCCCACCCCGGATCGCTCGCCCCCGTGATGGGCAGCGCGGCCAGCAGGCCACGCATCGTGATGCGCTGCGGCAGCGACATCCGCTCCACATACCCCTCGTCGTCCTCGACCGTGATGCCGAGCTCGCTGATCCAGTCCCGCTCCTGGTCGACCGCGAGTCGGCTGCGGAGCGTCGTCGCGATCACCTGGGCGCGGGAGCCGGTGGCCGCGGTCACCTTGCCGGAGTCGGTCACATCCCGCAACAGCTTGACGACGTCGCGTTCCCACTGCGTCGCGTGCTGCTCCGTGCTGCGCTCCCAGGCCTCGCGGTCCACCACCCGGGCCTCGCGGATGGAGCGGACCCCGATGCGGACGAACGCCGCGGTCGCAAGCGTCGCCGGAACCGCGGTGATGAGCACGTCGAGCGCGATCGACAGCGGCGAGTGGCGACCGCCGAGCAGCGGAGCGAGCAGGATCGCCGCGGTCGCCATGCCCGCCGACAGCGCGGCTCCGCCGATCAGCATCTCGGCCGCCGGGCGCACCTGCGCCAGCACGAAGAGCGTGAGGGGAACCACCGCGAGCGCCCAGCCGCCGAGCGACCCCGACCCCAGGCGCGCCAAGTCGTCCAGCACGATCGCGACCAGCAGCAGCGCGAGCACCACGACGAATGTCGGGCGCCGGACGGGCGCCCGGAACGGGCTTGCGGCGCGCAGGTAGATCGCTCCGGCGACGGCGAGCACAGCGAAGCCGGCGACCGCCGCTCCCCACTGATGGATCTGCGACATCTGCGCCACCGTGATCAGGATGGCGATCAGGACCGTGCCGATCAGGTTCGCGATCGCGAACGGCCGGGTGAGCCCGATCGAGTCGACCGGACCCTCCTGCTGCAGCGTCGCCTCACGATCCACGGGTCAGCGCTCCGAGCCGACGAGCGGCGAATCCCGCGGGACCGTGAGCAGCACGGTCGTCCCGACACCCGGCCGGCTGAAGACCAGCACGCTGCCGCCGACGCCCTCGATGCGCTCCGCCACCGCGCTCCGCAGCCCGTCTCCGTCGTCGTCGCGGGAGTCGGTTCCAGTGCCCGGCTCGACGACCATGATGGAGACCTCGTCCTCGGCCTCGTCCGACAGCACGGTGATCTCCGCCTCGTCGGTTTCGGCGTGCCGGATCGTGTTCGTCAGGCACTGCTCGACGGCCTGCCCCAGAGCCTCGCCCGTCATGCCGTCCAGGCTCTCCAGCGTGGCGATCTCGCCCACCACGTGCACCACCAGGCCGCCGCTGACGGCGTCATCGATGGCGCGCTGCACGCCGAATGAGGCGACGGCCGGGCCGGGACCGGCGTCGTCATGCCGCCAGGACGAGCTCAGCAGTTCCAGTGTGCCCCGCAGGTTGGTGCCGAGGCGTGCGGGGAGCGGACCGGGCTCCAGTGTGGCGAGCACCGCGAGGTCGTTCAGCAGCGTGTCCTGCATCATGACCACCGACTGCGACTGCGCCTCCGTGCGCCGTCCCCGTGCGGTCTCCTCGTCCAGCAGTGCCTCCACCTGCCGGATCACGGAACCGCTGACCCGTCGGGCCGCCTGCGTGCCCAGGGTGATCATGACGACCATCACGGTCACCGCCGACGCGTAGCCGTCGTACGCGATGGCGTAGCCGTGCATCGGACCGAGGAGCGCGGTCGTCAGGCCCAGCAGCACGAGCATGGCGGGAGCGAGCAGCAGCGGAAGGACCGGCCCGGTCAGCAGCATGGCGCCGATCATCGCGAACTTGAACAGCGACAGCTCGGGCGCGGCGCTCGACGTCCCGGGACGTGACACTGCACTCAGCAGCATCAGGGTGATGATGTACCCGCCGAGCATCAGCGCCATGGAGCCGAGGATCTGCAGCACCCGCAGCCGCCCGGACGCCGGGCGCGCGAGGATCACGACTCCGGCGATCGCGAGGGCACTGCCGATGCCCGAGAGCAGCACGGCGTCGGAGCCCGGCGTCCCGAGGCCGGACATTCCGACAGCCGTGGCGACGTTCGCCAGCCAGTGCAGCACGAGCAGCGAGACGACGAACCAGAGTTCGGCGGCGGTGAGGCCAGCCGCGACGGTGCGGCCGAAGCGGTCGGTCGGGCGGGAGGACATGGGGCGGGGTTCCTGAAGGTCGGTGGGCACGGGGTGGTCCGCAGGGACAGGATCAGTCGACGTGGAAGTCGGCCACGACGGTCAGGTCGGAGCCGTTGAGGCGGTACTCGGCTCGCGGGAAGACCGTTCGCAGCATCACGACGGCCGGTGCGAGCCGAGGGCCGCTCGGTCGACGGTTGAGCGGCAGCCGCATCTCGATGACCGCATTGAAGTCCTGGCCCGTGATCGTGACGGTGCCGGGGTGGGTGCGCGACTTCAGCGGCATGGCGTTGATCACGCCGCGCAGCGTGGTCCGCTGCTCCGGCGTCATCCGGTCGGCGTAGTTCTGGGGGTCGTCCACGGTCAGACCGGCCTCCTGCAGCCAGTCGCGGCTGAGGTCGGCGACCATCGTGGCGCGCAGGTTCTTGGCCAGCTGTCGTGCGCGGCGGCTGTCCGCCGCGGTCAGGGAGCCGGCCGCCAGGACATCCGTGATGAGCGGTACCACCCCGGCGTCCAGCAGGGCGATGTTCTCCTGCTGCACCGACAGCCGTACGGAGCTCCGTTCGACCACCGGGCGGGCATCGGCCACTGGATCGTGCGTGAGCTTCTGCATCACGACCCGCGCGAACACGGCGGCACCGAGCGTCGCCGGAACCAGGGACGCGACGCCGACCAGTGCCCGCGCCAGCGGGACGGTCTGCGTGCTGATGAACGGCGACGCCACGACCGCGACGATCACGACGACGGCACTCGCGATGGCGCCGGCGACCACGACGTCCCGCACCGGGCGCAGGCTCGCGATCACGAACAGGTAGAAGGGGATCACGACGAGTCCCCAGTCGTCGTGGAGGACGCGGTTCTGGCCGAGCTGGGCCGTCTCGTCCAGCACGAACGCGATCACCGTCAGGCTCATGACGATCACGGCCGACTGTCGATGGAACGGTGCGCGGAACGGGCTGGCGGCGCGGGCGAAGTACACCCCGGTCCCGCAGAGCAACACGATCGCGCCGATCTCCAGCGGCCAGTTCGCCACCTGCTCCGCCTCCGCCGCGGTTGTGAGCATGGCGATCACCGAGCTGAGGATCGCGGCGCCGATGGCGAACAGCCTCGTGAAGCCGACCGAGTCGATCGGGTGCTGCTGCTGCAGCGTCGCCTCGCGCCCGGGCATCAGGCCTCCACGCCGATGGGGCGCTCCGCCGTCGCGCGCGGCACGGACATCAGGATGGTGGTGCCGACGCCGGGGGTCGCGAAGATCCGGACGGTACCGCCGACCTCGCGGATCCGCCCCTGAACGGATCGGCGGAGCCCCATGCGGTCCTCGTCCACCTCGTTCATGTCGAAGCCGGCGCCGTTGTCCGCGACCATCACCGTGACGTCGTTCTCCTCGGCGATCACGGTCAGTTCCGCCTGCGCTGTGCCGGCATGCGTCAGCGTGTTGACGAGGCACTGCTCGACGGCCCGGCCCAGGGCGTGCTCGACGCCGGGATCGAGCGCGGCGACGGCGCGCATGTCGCCGTTCAGCACCACGGTCAACCCGCTGGCCCGCACGTGGTCGATGGCGCGCTGCAGCGTCGCCCCCGGTGCGCCCTGCTCCGGGGGCGCGTCGGGAGCACCCACCCAGTCGGCGGAGTTCAGCAGGTCGAGGGTCGCCTGCAGACGTTCCATGAGCCGCGGAGTCATGCGGCCGGGCTCGCTGGTGGCGATCACCGCCAGGTCGTTCAGCACCGTGTCGTGCACCACCGCGGCGGCCCGGGACCGAACGGCTCCACGGGCCACCCGCACCGCGTCCTCGTCCCGCAGGGCCTCCACCACGCGATTGGCCACCGCCCCGCGCGCTCGCGCGATCGCGAATCCGACGCTCACCAGGATGACGAAGATCAGGGCGAACGACGCGGGGCCGTCGGGGGCGTACGCCACACCGACCATCGGTCCGACGATCGCACTGATCAGCGCCGATACGCCCTGCGCCACGAACGCGGCCACGGGCGGGCCCCATCGCCGACCGGCGTTCGCGCAGAACGCGATCATCGCGATCTTCATCAGGGACAGGGCGAAGCCGGCGGTGGTCGGGTGGCCCGAAGCCAGAGGGCGATAGCTCACGAGGTAGACGGCGAAGCCCGCCTCCATGACCGCGAGCCCGGCAGCGACCTTCCAGAAGCGGAGCGGCCGAGGTGCCCGAACGGCCAGCAGCAGGCCGCCGAGGGCGGTGAGCAGCGTGCCGATCCCGGGGAGGAGCACGCCGAGCACGCCGTTGACACCGACGAGCGCCGCGGCGGAGGTGGACCAGGCGAACAGCAGCGTGCTGAGCGCGAAGGTGAACGCAGCCGCGCTCAGCGCCGCGGACACGGCGCGCGTGAACCGGTCCTGCCGTCGCGGTGCCATTGGTGGATGGTAAAGGCGTTTCGCGCCGTGGTCACTCCCCGCCACGCGCGGGAGACAGATCTGTCTCCTTTTGTACCCCTAACTCGGGTGCTTCTGCCTGCATTTCCGACCCGTGCCCCTGCGCGCCCGTGGTCGGCGGTCCCGGATCTGGGCAGACGGGCAGGCGCCGTCTGGAGTACGACAGCCACGCCGTCCCGACCGCAGCCGCGAGCAGCCCGGCGGCCGCGCCGGTGGTGAGCCCGGCCCGCGGCCCGGCGACGTTCGTGATCCACCCGATCACCGGCGCACCGATCACCGTGCCGCCGAGGAAGATGGCCATGTAGATCGCCATCACGCGACCGCGCACCCAGCGCTCCACGCTGAGTTGCACCGTGCCGTTCGCGGTCGTCATGAACGTCTGCGAGGCGACGCCCACGAGCGGCAGCACGATCGCGAGCACCAGGAAGTTCGGCGCCGCGGCGCCGAGCAGCAGTCCGACGCCGAACAGCACGCCGGCCACGATCGTCAGGGCGAACCGCGGCTCGGTGCGGCGAGCGGCCAGCAGCGCGCCGGCGACGGCGCCGATGGCGAGCGACGTGGAGAGCAGGCCGTATCCGGTCGCCCCCTCGTGGAACAGCACCGCCATCGTCGAGGCGTAGATGGGGAAGTTCATGCCGAACGTGCCCATCAGGAAGATCATCGAGAACAGCACGATCAGGTCGCGGCGCTTCGCGACGTAGGCGAATCCGGCGGCGAAGTCCTTCGCCCCTCTGCCGGCGGCTGCGCCCGCCTCCGCGGCGGCCGGCGTGATGAACCGCAGGGACACCAGCACCCCGGCGAAGCTGACGGCGTTGATCAGGAACACCCAGCCGGGCCCGACGACCTCGGTCAGCAGGCCCGCGACTGCTGGACCGATCAGGCGCGCGGCGTTGAACGAGGCGGAGTTGAGCGCGACGGCGTTCGTGACATCGTCCGGTCCCACCAGTTCGGAGACGAAGCTCTGCCGCGCCGGGGCGTCGAAGGCGGCGGCGCAGCCGAGCAGGAACGCGAAGCCGAACACCTCGGGCAGCGTCAGCAGGTTCAGCACCGCGAGCACGCCGATGCCGAACGCGAGCAGCCCCATCACGGCCTGCGTGATCATCAGCAGCGTGCGCTTCTGCACCCGGTCGGCCACGAGGCCGGTGATCGGCAGCAGCAGCAGCTGGGGACCGAACTGCAGCGCCATCGTCACCCCGACGGCGAAGGCGTCGTGCTTCGTGAGCACCGTCAGGACGATCCAGTCCTGGGCCGTGCGCTGCATCCACGTGCCGACATTCGAGACGATGGCGCCCGACGCCCACAGGCGGTAGTCCCGTTCGTGCAGCGAGCGGAACATCGAACTCACGCCGCACCTCCCCCTCAATCGCATAGAGAGTTTATGCAGTGTTCGCCGCGCGTTCGCGCATTCCTGAGCGGCGGGCACGGCGGTGGGCACAGTCGGTCGAGCGCAGGCAGTCGATCGCGGCGGCGCACGGGCAGCGCGACAATGGGCTGTGCCCAGTTTCGTCGACGCGCACGGCGTCACCATCGCCACGCACGAGTGGCTGGTGCCGGCTCCGCGTGCGGTCGTTCAGATCTCACACGGCATCGGCGAGCACGCCCGCCGGTATGCCGCGCTGGCGGCGGATCTGAATGAGGCCGGCTTCTCCGTGGTGGCGGACGACCACCGGGGCCACGGCGAGACGGGCCGCGCGCAGTGGGACGGCGATCCCGCCCGGATGGGTCGTCCGGGCCCGGGCGGGCTGCGGGCCACCATCGAGGCCGTGCAGCTTTATTCGCGGATCACGCGGGACCGCTTCCCGCGGCTGCCGTTCGTGCTGCTCGGCCATAGCTGGGGATCCCTGATGGCCCAGATCGCGGTGAACGCCCACGCCGCCGACTACGACGGTCTGGTGCTGTCCGGTACCGCTTACCGACTGCCGGGCTGGATGGACGCGGGCGACCTGAACCGCAGGCACCGCTCGCTCGGCTCGACGGGGGCGGAGTGGCTGAGCCGCGATCCCGAGGTGGCGCGCGCGTGGGTCGCGGACCCCCTGACCTTTCCGGCGCAGACGGCCAAGCTGCTCGGCCTGCGCGACGCGCTGCGCCTGTTCGGCCGGCCGGCCCGGGAGTTGCCCGCGGACCTGCCGGTGCTGCTGCAGGCGGGTGGCGACGACACCCTGGGCGGCGAGCGCAGTGTGCAGCGCCTCGCTCGCGCCTACCGTGAGCGGTCGGGCATCCGGGACGTGACCGTCCGCGTCTATCCGGGTGCGCGCCACGAGGTCTACAACGAGACCAATCGCATCGAGGTCATCGGCGACCTGATCGCCTGGATCGAAACCCACGTGCTCGTGCGCCCGCAGCGGGCCGAGGCGGCGGACCGATCATGAGCGCCGCGGAGGAATTCGGCGACGCGCTGCGCGGTGAAGCGCCGCATGGTGAAGCGCTGCACGGTGAATTCAAGGTCCCGGGCGGCAAGCTGGTCGTCGTCGATCTGGCCGTCACGGACGGCCGCATCTCGACGTTCCGCCTCGCCGGCGACTTCTTCCTGGAGCCCGACGACGCGCTGGCGGCGATCGACGAGGCCGTACTCGGGATGAGCGAGCAGTCGGCCGCCGCCGAACTAGCGGCCGCGATCCGCGCGGCGCTCCCCGACGGGGCGGTGCTGCTCGGCTTCACGCCGGAGTCGGTCGCGACGGCGATCCGCCGCGCACTCGGCCGCGCTGCCGCCTGGCGCGACTTCTCGTGGCAGCTGCTGCATCCTGCGGCCTTTGCGCCCGCGTTCCACCTGGCGCTCGACGAGGTGCTGACCGAGGCGGTGGCCGCCGGGACGCGGCCACCCACCATGCGGCTCTGGGAATGGGACTCACCGGCGGTGGTGCTCGGCAGCTTCCAATCCGTGCGCAACGAGGTGGATCTGGACGCGGCAGCCCGCTACGGCATCGACGTGGTGCGCCGCGTCTCAGGCGGCGGTGCCATGTTCATGGAGGCGGGCTCCGTCGTCACCTACTCGCTCTATGCCCCGGCCGACCTGGTGCGCGGCATGTCGTTCGCCGACTCCTACGCCTTCCTCGACGACTGGGTGCTGCAGGCCCTGCGCTCCCTCGGCATCGACGCCGTCTACCAACCGTTGAACGACATCGCCTCGTCCGGGGGGAAGATCGGCGGGGCCGCGCAGAAGCGGCTCGCCAGCGGGGCCGTGCTGCATCACGTGACCATGAGCTACGACATGGACGGCGACAAGATGGTGCAGGTGCTGCGCATCGGCCGCGAGAAGATGAGCGATAAGGGCACCGTCAGCGCCGCGAAGCGGGTCGACCCGCTGAAGCGGCTGTCCGGCCTGCCCCGCGCCGCCATCCTGCAGCGGATGGAGCAGACCTTCATCGAACTGACCGGCGCGGTCCGCGGCGACCTCACCGAGCAGGAACTCGCGGCGGCGGAGGAACTGACCGCTACGAAGTTCCGCAGCGCCGAGTGGCTCTACCGCGTGCCCTGACGGCCCCGCTCACTCCGCCGCGTGGCGCGCGTGGTCGTGCTGCTGCGCGGCGTGCTTGCCGTGGTGGTCCACCGCGGGGCGGGTCGACAGCGATTCGCCGATATGGGCGGTGTTCGTCATCGTCCCGTTCTGTACGCCCCGTGCGGTGGGCTCGGCAGATGACGGCACCCTTCCCGCGCCGACCGGTTCCGGGGTCCGCTCGGGTTCGCCGTCGCCCGCCGGCACGTCGGCCGGGTCGCCGCCGGGAGCAACCATCGCCGCACCCTCGTGGGCATTGTCCGCCGCCTCCTGCAGCGCCGACTTGGCGCGCAGCGGCGTGGTCTTCAGGAACAGGCTCAACACGAAGGCCACGACCATGACGGCCAGCCCGACCCAGAACACCGACACCATGGCGTTCGTGAAGCCGACGAGGAACGGCTGCTTCAGGGCGTGTGACGCTGTGGTGAGGAACGAGGTGTCGCCGTCGAGGGCTCCCGTCGTCCCGCCGCCACCGGTCACCGCCTTGCCGGACTGCATCGCCTTGAGGATCGGCGTGTAGATCATCTTCATGATCAAGGTGTTGCCCGGTTCGCCTGCGACCGTGGGATCGGACGCCGCGGTCAGCGCGTTCGTCGCCAGCGTCTTGTCCTTGAACGCCGCTGCGATGGTGTCGGGCACGCGGCTGAACAGCACCGAGAACAGCACCGCCGTACCGAGCGTGCCGCCGATCTGACGGAAGAAGGTGGACGAGCTGGTGGCGACGCCGATGTACTTCGAGTCGACCGCGTTCTGCGAGGCGATGGTCAGGGTCTGCATCAGCTGGCCGAGGCCCAGGCCGATGCCGAGCATGCCGATCCACGCCCACCAGAGCGGCCGGTCGGCCGTCACGAAGGTGAAGTAGAAGTAGGCGAGCGCGAGCAGCCCGGTGCCGGTGATCGGGAAGATGCGATAGCGGCCGGTCCGCGAGATCAGCTGGCCCGAGACGATCGACGAGATCATCAGCCCCAGGATCATCGGGATCAGTTCCAGGCCGGCCTCGGTCGGCGTCGCGCCCTGCACGAGCTGCAGGTACAGCGGGATGGTCAGCAACGCACCGAACATCGCGAAGCCGACGAGCACGCCCAGCACGGTCGCCATCGAGAAGGTGGCGTTGCGGAACAGGCGGAGGGGGATCAGCGCGTCGGTGCCCATCCGGGACTCCGTGAAGACGAATGCGATGAGGCCGATGCCGGCGATCACGTAGCAGAGGATGGCGCCCCACGAGCCCCAGCCCCAGGTGCGGCCCTGCTCGGCAACGACCAGGCCGGGCACCAGCGTCATGATCACGAACGCGGCGCCGAACCAGTCGATGCGCACACCGGCGCTGTGACGGGCGGGCAGATGCAGGAACCGCGCCACCATGAACAGGGCGAACGCGCCGATCGGCACGTTGATCAGGAACACCCAGCGCCAGCCGGTGATGAAGAGGATCTGGTCGGCGCCGGCGAACAGGCCGCCGATCAGCGGGCCGATGACGCTGGAGATGCCGAAGACGGCCAGGAAGTAGCCCTGGTACTTGGCGCGCTCACGGGGCGCGAGGATGTCGCCCATCACGGTGAGGGCCAGGGACATGAGTCCACCGGCTCCGATGCCCTGGAACGCCCGGAATGCAGCGAGGGCGTACATCGACCAGGCGAAGCTGGCACCCACCGACCCGATGATGAAGATCGTGATCGCGATCAGGAAGATGCGCCGGCGGCCGAAGATGTCGGAGAGCTTGCCGAGGATCGGCGTCGAGATCGTCGAGGTGACGAGGTAGGCGGTCGTCACCCACGCCTGCAGGCTCAAGCCGTTCAGGTCGTCGCCGATGGTGCGGATCGACGTGCCGACGATGGTCTGATCGAGCGACGCCAGGAACATGCCGCTCATCAAGCCGAAGATGATGAACAGGATCTGGCGGTGCGACAGGACCGCCCCCGCCCCCGTCTGCGGTGCGGGGGGCAGCGAGCCCCGGGTGCTCGTCGCGGTGGCGGTCGCCATGTCGTCTCCTAGATTTTTGCGTTGAGTGCAAACTTACACGACGCGTAAGAATTACGACTCGCTCCTGCTGGGACACGGCGCTGTGTCAGGCCATTCCGAGGCTCCTCTGGTCGAGCGCTCAGCCGAGGGCTGCATCCACGATCGTCCTGGCCTCGGCCTGCACCGCCCGCAAGTGGTCCTCACCCAGGAACGACTCCGCGTAGATCTTGTAGACGTCCTCGGTACCGCTCGGCCGGGCGGCGAACCACGCGTGCTCCGTGACCACTTTCACCCCGCCGATCGCTGCCCCGTTGCCGGGCGCGGACGACAGAGCACCGGTGATCGCTTCGCCAGCAACCTCGGTCGCCGTGATCGCATTCCCGTCCAGCTTGGCCAACTGGGCTTTCTGCGCCTTCGACGCGGCGGCGTCGACGCGCTGGTAGGCGGGCGTGCCGAACCGCGTTGTCAGGTCGTCGTACAGCTCGCTCGGCGACCGGCCGGTCACTGCCCGGATCTCGGCGGCCAGCAAGCACAGGATGATGCCGTCCTTGTCGGTGGTCCAGGCCGTGCCGTCGGTCCGGAGAAAGCTGGCGCCGGCGCTCTCCTCGCCGCCGAAGGCCACCGAGCCGTCGATCAGGCCTGGGACGAACCACTTGAACCCGACCGGCACCTCCCACAGCCGTCGACCGAGCGACTCCGCGACGCGGTCGATCATGCTGCTGGATACCAGCGTCTTGCCGATCGCCGCGTCGTCCCGCCACCCCGGGCGGTGCTGGTACAGGTACTCGATCGCGACGGCCAGGTAGTGGTTCGGGTTCATCAGGCCGGCGTCGGGGGTGACGATGCCGTGCCGGTCGGCGTCCGCATCGTTGCCGGTGACGATGTCGTAGTCGCCGGCCCGGGCGACCACCGAGGCCATGACGGAGGGGGAGGAGGGGTCCATGCGGATCTTCTCGTCCCAGTCCAGCGTCATGAACGACCAGGTGGGGTCGACGGCCGGGTTGACGACGGTGATGTCCAGGCCGTAGTGGTCGCGGATCGCCGCCCAGTACGCCACCGACGCGCCGCCCAGCGGGTCCGCCCCGATGCGGATCCCGGAGGCCCGGATCGCGTTCATGTCGATGATGTTCGCCAGATCCTCCACGTACCGGGTGCAGAAGTCGTAGGTCTCCACCGCGGTCGGCTCGGCCCGGCGCACGTCCGTCAGACCGCCGGCGATCAACTCGTTCGCCCGGGCCGCGATCCACCCGGTGGCGTCGGAGTCGGCCGGTCCGCCGTGCGGCGGGTTGTACTTGAAGCCGCCGTCGGCCGGCGGGTTGTGACTGGGCGTGATGACGATGCCGTCCGCCTGGTCGTCGGGGTCGCCGCCGTTCGCCCGGTTGTAGGCGATGATCGCGTGGCTGACGGCCGGAGTCGGGGTGTATCCGTCGAACTCGTCGATCAGTACGCGCACGCCGTTCGCGGTCAGCACCTCCAGCGCCGTCGTCTGCGCCGGCGCGCTCAGCGCGTGCGTGTCCCGGCCCAGGAAGAGGGGCCCGGTCACGCCCTGGCCGGCCCGGTACTCCACGATCGCCTGGGTGATGGCGGCGATGTGGTCGTCGTTGAAGGCGCTGTTCAGCGAGCTGCCCCGGTGCCCCGAGGTGCCGAAGACGACCCGCTGCTCCGGATCGTCGACATCCGGGTGCAGCGACCAGTACGCATCCAGCAGTCGCGGCACGTCGATGAGGTCGGACGGCGAAGCCTGCGTCCCTGCCCTGGAAGTCATGACGTCATCCTGGCCCGAACACCCTGAAGCGCTCCTCACCTTCTCGTCTCCCTCGCCCGCCGCCGATCCGTTCGGCGGGGCGCTCGCCGATATCGTCGGTGCGTGTCCGATCCCGCGCCCGATTCTGTGCCCGATCCGACGCTTCCCCCTGCCGGGAGCCACGCCGCCTACAGCTACCTGGGGCCCGCCGGCACCTACACCGAGGCCGCGCTTCGCCAGGTCCGGGCCGCCGAAGGGGCGCCGTGGCGGTCGGTCAACAACATCGGGGAGGCGCTGGCCGATGTGCTGCAGGGCCGGTCGGTCGCGGCGATGATGGCGATCGAGAACACCGTCGAGGGCGGTGTCGCCGCGGTGCTCGACCTGCTCGCGGGCACTCCCGACCTGCGGATCGTCGGCGAGTATCTGGTACCGGTGCGGTTCGCCCTGCTGGCCCGGCCCGGTGTGGCGCTGGCCGACGTGCACACGGTCGTCGCCCACCCCGTCGCCCACGCGCAATGCCGTCGCTGGCTGCACGCGCACGCGCCGTCCCACACGCAGCTGCCCGCCACCTCGAACGTGCAGGCGGCGCAGTTCCTGGCGGAGCACGACGGCGACCTGGCCGACGCGGCCATCGCGCCGCCGGATGTGCACGACCGGTTCGGGCTGGCGGTGCTGGCGGACGACATCGGCGACAATCCGAACGCCGTCACCCGCTTCGTCCTGATCGCCCGGGCCGGCTCGCACGTGCCGCCGCCGATCACCGGGGCCGACAAGACCAGCATCGTCGTCGACCTGCCCTCCGACCGCCCCGGCGCCCTGCTGGCGCTGCTGGAGCAGTTCGCGACCCGTGGCGTGAACCTGTCGCTGCTGCAATCCCGTCCGATCGGCGACGAGCTCGGCCGGTACCGGTTCGTGATCGACCTGGACGGCCACGTGGGCGACGAACGGGTGGCGGAGGCGCTGCTCGGCGTGCGCCGCTCCAGCCCGCGCGTGCTGTTCCTCGGCTCCTATCCGCGCGCCGACCAGCGTCGGGTCGCGGTGGCGGAGCCGCACGTCGACACCGTCTACGCCGAGGCGCGCGCCTGGCTCGCCTCGATCACCGCCCCCTGACGCCCCCCGCACGCGGGTTCGCGACGCGGCAGCCCGTCACTTCAGCGAGAGGTACCAGGCCTTGCCGCCGGGGTGGTCCTTCGTGATCGCGGTGTCGACGTTGCGGTACTTGGAGTCGATGGTGTGCCCGGCGAAGAAGATCCTGATGCCGCTCGCGGTGTGCGTGATGCGGGTGACGACGCCGGTGTGATCGCGGTCGCCGTTGCCGTTCCAGTCGAACTGCACCACGTCACCCAGCTTCACCTTGCTGCGCTCCTCGTCGGTCAGCTCGTGCCCCAGGTGATGGGACAGCACGTACCGCCGGAACTCGTTGGAGCCGCGCCAGGCGGGACCGGCGTGGTAGATGTTCGCCTTGTTCGGCGTCCAGTCCGCGGAGGGCTTCCAGCCGCGCGCCAGCAGGGACTGGCTGGTGAAGTCCACGCAGTCGTTGTCGTCCAGCGGCATCCACGCGGGGTTGTAGTGCTTCCAGTAGGTGAGCACGTAGTGCAACTGCTTGTCGACGCCGCTCGTGAGCGCGTAGTGGAACGTCGCCTTCGACAGCGCGGCTGCGCCGCTTCCCCGCAGCACGACAGGCACCGTGCCCTGGTCGAAGCCCGCCTGCGCCGGCGTGACGACGGTCACCGAGGTCGCGCTGCTGGTCGTGGGGCGCACGGCGATGCCGCCGATCGTGACCGAGCGGACGGCGGCCAGGCCGGTGCCGCGCACCGTCACCCTCGTGCCGCCGGCCACCGATCCGCTCGACGGCGCCATGGAACCGATGACGGTCGCGGGTGGCCGCGCCGACTCGGCGGGCGCGCCGCCCGCCCCGCCACCACCCGGAGCGGCCGCCGTCGGAAGCATGGAGCAGCCGGCCAGGGTCGCCGCGATCGTTGCCGCAAGCAGCGTCACCGTCGCGATCCGTCCGACCATCGCACCGAGTGTAGGTGGGGGGCACGGCGGTGCAGCGGGACGCGCTCGCGGCGCGCTCACACCGTCTGCTGTTCCTTCGCCGTGTCGGATGCGGGCAGGCGGCCGCTCTCGGTGCCGGGGATGCGCACCGTGAGGGCGAGCGGATCGATCCGGGCGCGCACCGCGACCACCTCGCCGAAGGCGTCGCCGTCCAGCTGGAAGTGCTGCGGCGACTCCGGCCGCACGACGATCTGCGCTCCCTTCATATAGCGGACCGTGTGCACCTCTTTGGTGAAGCCCAGCAGTCGCCGGCCGACGGCGCTGCGCCGCAGCACGCCGTTCTCCCAGATCACCTTGAACCCGATCTGGATCCAACCGAGGATGCCGTTCGGCCGCAGTGCGACGATGTCGAAGACGCCGTCGTCCACCGCCGCCTCCGGCAGCAGCAGGATGTTGCCCGTCAGCAGACCGCAGTTGCCGATCAGCAGCGTGTTCACCCGCAGCTGGTGCGCCGCGCCGTCGTTCAACCGGAACCGCAGTCGCAGATTGTTGCCGCCGCGCAGGCTGACGGCGATGCCCTGCACGTAGGCCAGCCAGCCGACGCGTTTCTTCAGTGCGGGGTCGGTGTTCGCGATCATGCGGGCGTCCAGGCCGATACCCGCCATCACCACGAACACGTGGGACGCCCGCGTCCCGTCGGGGAACTCCATCTCGGCGATACCGAGGTCGATCTTGCGGTCCACCCCGCTGAACGCGGCGTCGACGGACTGCTCGATCCGGTCGAGGCTGAGGTGCAGGTTGCGGGCCAGCAGATTGCCGGTGCCGCTCGGCAGCAGCGCCAGGGGGACGCCGCTGCCCTGCAGCCCCTCGGCGACGGCGCGGATCGTGCCATCACCGCCGGCGGCCAGCACCACATCCGCCCCGTCGGCCATCGCTCGCCGGGCGGCCTCGGCGCCCGAATCCTCCGGCGTCGTCTCATACCAGCGGCTGGCCCCCCAGCCGGCGACCTCGGCGGCCGTGCCGACGACCGAGTGCAGGCGATCGGAGTCGATCTTGGTCGGGTTGACGATCACCGCGGCGACGCGCTGCGTGCTTCCCGTCGTAACCGGCATGGCGACACTGTATCGAGCCTGGGAGCGCGCTGACCGACATCGCGCGGGGCGGCGGATCGGTGCGGCAGCGACGCTGAGCCGCGACGATGGCGGCCCGTAGGCTGAAGCGGTGATCGACGTGCAGGTGCTGCGGGCATCGCCGGAGGTCGTGGAGCGGTCGCAGCAGCGGCGCGGCGCCCCCGTCTCGCTCGTGTCGCAGGCGTTGGAGGCGGACCTGCTGCGCCGGACGGCGCTGACCGAGTTCGAGCGGTTGCGGGCCGAGCAGAACGCGTTCGGCAAGCGGGTCGCCGCGGCGACGAAGGACGACAAGCCCGCCCTGTTGCAGCAGGTGAAGGGTCTCGCTGCCGAGGTGAAGGCGGCCGGCGAGCGCGCCGCCGTCGCCGATGCGACGTTCGATCAAGTGTTCCGCACCATCCCCAACCTGGTGCTCGACGGGGTACCGGCCGGAGGCGAGGACGACTTCGTCCTGATGCGCGAGGTGGGCGAACGGCCGACCTTCGACTTCCCCGCCCGCGACCACCTGGAACTCGGCGAACTGCTCGGCGCCATCGACATGAACCGCGGCGCCAAGGTATCCGGCGCCCGCTTCTACTTCCTCACCGGCGTCGGCGCCCTGCTCGAATTCGCTCTGCAGCAACTGGGTCTGGCCCGGGCGCAAGCGGCGGGCTTCGTCCCCGTGATCACGCCCGCTCTGGTCAAGCCCGAGATCATGGCGGGTACCGGATTCCTCGGCGAGCACGCGGATGAGGTGTACCGCCTCGAAGCGGACGACCTCTATCTGACCGGCACCAGCGAGGTCGCGCTCGCCGGCTACCACTGCGACGAGATCCTCGACATCTCCGCCGGGCCGCTCAAATACGTGGGCTGGTCCACCTGCTTCCGGCGCGAGGCGGGCAGCCACGGCAAGGACACCCGCGGCATCATCCGGGTGCACCAGTTCGGCAAGCTGGAGATGTTCGTCTACTCCGATCCGGCTGAGGCGCAGGCGGAGCACGCCGGGCTGCTGGCGATGCAGGAGGCCATGCTGACCGACCTGGGGCTCGCCTACCGGGTGATCGACACGGCGGCGGGCGACCTCGGCACCTCCGCGGCCCGCAAGTACGACGTGGAGGCGTGGGTGCCGACGCAGCACGCCTACCGCGAGCTGACCTCCACCTCCAATTGCACGACCTTCCAGGCGCGCCGCCTGAACACCCGATTCCGCGGCGAGGACGGCCGCACCTCGCCCGTCGCGACCCTGAACGGCACGCTCGCGACCACCCGCTGGATCGTCGCCCTGTTGGAGACGCACCAGCGGGCGGACGGATCCGTCACGGTGCCCGAGGTGCTGCGGCCGCACCTGGGCGGGCGCGACGTGCTCGAGCCGACGGCGTGAGCGCGGCTGAGCACCGGGCCGACCGTCACCTGGTGGCGCTCGACATCGACGGCACGATCCTGCACGAGGACGGTTCGGTGTCCGCGCGGGTGCAGCGCGCCGTTTCCGCCGTCGTCGCGGCAGGCCACGAGCTGATGATCGCGACCGGCCGGTCGATGGACACGACGCTGCCGGTGCTGCGCCAGCTCGGCATCACCCCCGAGCACACCGTGTGCAGCAACGGCGCGGTCACCATCCGCCGGGAGTCTGGCGACGACGCCGAACCGGTGCGGTATCGCAAGGAGTTCATCGAGACCTTCGACCCCTCCGCGGTGCTGATGACCATCCGCGAGGCCCTGCAGGGCGCCCACTACGCGGTGGAGGACCGGGACGGGTTCTACCGGCACACGGAGCAGTTCCCGAGCGGCGCGGTCGGCCGCATGAGCGAGCAGGTGCCGTTCGAGGGCCTGCTCGGCATGGAGGCGACGCGGGTGGTCGTCATCTCGCCGAACCACGGCATGGAGGACTTTCTGAAGATCGTGGAGCAGATGGGCCTGCACCGCGTCAGCTACGCCGTCGGCTGGACGGCCTGGCTCGACATCGCTCCGGACGGCGTGAACAAGGCGACCGCGCTGGAGCGCCTGCGCGAGCAACTGGACATCCCGCGTGAGCGCGTGGTCGCCGTGGGCGACGGCCGCAACGACGTCGAGATGCTGCAGTGGGCGGGCGCGCACGGTCGCGGCGTCGCGATGGGCCAGGCCCCGCCCGACGTGCTGGCGGCCTGCTCGCAGGTGACGGCTCCGGTGGTGCAGGACGGCCTGGCCGACGTGCTGGAGTCGCTGCTCTGACCCTCTGACCCTCCTCTGGCCCTCCTCTCCCCCTCGCGCGGTACCTGCGCCGCTGCGCGGTAGGTGTGCACACCGCGCGGAGGGCGCACCTACCGCGACGCTGTCATGCGCTCCCGGCTGGTGCGGCTGCCGGGGTGCGGGCCGAGCGCGGGTTCGTCTCTTTGGCGAGCAGTCGCAGCACGACGACGAGCACCGAGAAGCCGACCATGATCAGGTACACGATTCGATACGAGTCCGCGTTCTTGAATCCGCCGCCGGCCTCCAGCACCTCCGAGGCGAGCAGGGTGCCGCCGACGGCGCCGAGCCAGATGGAGGTGAACACGACGCCGAGGGCTGACCCGGTCCGCTTGCCCCCGACGTCCGCCGTGCTGGAGAACAGCAGCGGGAAGACCGCGTTCAGCGTCACGCCGTAGAGCAGCTGGACCAGGACGACGCCGACAAGCCCGGTCGAGATCGGCAGCAGCAGGAACACCGTGCCCTGGATCACGCCGGCGCCGACGATGAACCACTTGCGACCGATCCGGTCGGAGATCGTGGGCCACAGGAACTGGAAGAACGCGCCCGTGATCGCCCAGACCACCGTCAGGGATGCGACGGCCGCGTAGCTGAAGCCGCCGACGAACTTCAGGTATTCGGGGTAGCTCGTCATGAACACGTTCTGCATCGCCTGGAACAGGAACCCGCAGGCCGCGAGGATGAGCACCTCCCTCGACTTCATCGCCTCGAAGCAGCTGCGCAGCGTGACGTGCTCGCGCTCGCCCTCCTCGACGGTGGAGGGAGTGAGGCCCTGCTCCGTGTCGTGCCGCTCGACCTCCTCCTGGTGCTTTCGGGTGGAGAGGTACCAGTACCAGATGGCGAACGGGATGGTGGCGAGGGAGGCGAGGTAGACCAGGCGCCAGCCGTCGTTGCCGAAGACGACGAGCACGCCGGTCGCGACGAGCCCGCCGACCAGAGCGCCGACCGGGTAGCCGGTGTGGTGCAGGCCCACCGCGAACCCGCGGTGCTCCCGCGGCCACCACTCGCTGGTCGCGACGACGCCGAGGGCCTCACTCGCGGTCGTCCCGATCGCGACGCCGACGAGCAGCAGGCAGAAGGACCACAGCGACCCGCTCAGCTGCGGGATGGCGATGAGCGAGCCGACCACCGCGTACAGCATCATCAGCGGGAACCACACGTACTTGCGGCGGAATCCGTTGCCGAGCCGGTCGGACAGGATCGTGGTCGGCAGGTCGAACAGCACTCGGATACCGAGGTACCCGGCGACCACGAAGCCCCACGTCGCGGGGGACAGGTGGAACTGCTCGATGATCACCGTGCCGAGCGAGTAGACCATCGTGAAGGTCACGACGTTCAGCGCCCACGTGAGCCAGGTGTTCAGCAGGGTGAGCCAGCTGTAGCGGCTGACACCCCGCGGTATCAGGCCGAGGAACGTCGCCGGACGGGTGTCACCGGTGGGTCGTTGGACAGTCGCAGTGCTCATCTCGCCGTCTCCTCGTGATGGGGCCGGCGCAACGGGCCGCGGCGACCGTACACCGCGGACGATAGATCCGCCGGCCTGCATTCAGGCTGTGGGTCGGCCGAATGATGAGCCGCGGCACGGAGCGGGTACCCTGCAGCCACAGGGAGGGCTGTCCGAGCGGCCGATGGACCTGGTCTTGAAAACCAGTGAGCAGCAATGCTCCGTGGGTTCGAATCCCACGCCCTCCGCTCCGGACCAGCCCGATCGGCGTCTGCCCACGCGGAGACCGACTCGCCGCTCCGAGCGTTACCGCGTCTGGACGGGCAGCTGCAGGTAGGAGGCGTGCTCGCCGCCGGTGTGGATGACGTGCTGCCCGCTGTTGGCGCCGACGTACTCGCGGATGCCGGGCATGAGGGTGCCGAGCAGGTTCCTCGAGCTGACCACGAATCGAAGCTGCTCGCCGGCGTGGAACACCAGACCGACGGCGAGGAGGTCGATGTCGACCTCGACGATGTCACCGTCGGTGAGCTTCTCGATCCGGTCGAAGGTGTGGGCCGGCACGTCGTCGGTCGAGAGCGCCTCGTCGAGGTGGCGCGCGGATACCCGGAGGCGGCCGTCGGAGCCCTTGTAGCGCAGGATCGTCGCGCCGTGATCGGTGATGTCGTGCGCCATCGGGCTGTGGTTCGGGATCGTGAACGCCGACAGAGGCGTGCCGTACGGGTCGAGCTTCTGCACGAGCACGAACAGGTCCATGTCGTCCGCGCCCGTCACCTCGACGAACAGGTGCGCCTTCGGGTAGCCGACCAGCACGGTCTCCTGCTCGAAGGTGGTGATGAAGGACATCGCGTCGGGGTTCCGGTCGACGGCGTATGCGGCCGGGACCGCGACGGTCGGCGCCGTGGTGGTCAGAGCCCGTGTGCCGCCGTCGAGGTAGTACTTCGTCGAGGTGACGTCACTCGGAGGGAACGTATCCGCGGGGACGTTGATCGTGTCGCCGCCCTCGAGGTCGAGGACGGCGTAGCGGACGTGCGGCGTCTGCTCCCACCCGTTGTCCTCGCCCCTCAGGTAGTGGTCGAAGAATCGACGGAGGTCCTCGACGTTCGCTTCGTCGTAGTAGTCGGGCCACTCCTGGCTGTTGTGGACCCGGAGCCACTTCTCCTCGGACGCGATCCGCCGCCAGGCACGGAAGGTGCCCGCGGTGTGCAGGGTGTTGGAGTAGCTCGCGACGACGTATGCCGGAACGGTGATGGAGGCGAACTCGGGGATCTTCTGCTCCCACAGGTCCGTCATCAATGGGAAGCGCTCGACCTCGCCGACAATGTCCTCCTTCCGGTTCTTCCCGAAGAAGCTGCCTTCCTGCAGCTGCTGCGCGAACCCGGTGTCGGGCATGCCGCCGCGCTTGACGAGGTCGCGGTAGACGTCGCTGACGCCTTCCCAGGGGTTGATCGCGGTGAGATGCGGCGGCTGCTCCGCTGCCGTGAACCACTGCGACGCCGCGAGGTACGAGGTGCCGCTCATGCCGACCTTGCCGGAGCACCACTCCTGCTCGGCGAGCCACTCGATGATATCGTAGCAGTCGCGGCCCTCCTGCCGATCCCAGAGCACGCTGTCGCCGTCCGAGTCGACGACGCCGCGGATGTCCGGGTTGCAGATCGCGTAGCCGCGTGCGCACCAGTACGCGGGGTCCGCGCCCTCGAATTTCTCGAGTCCCGACACGATCGAGTTCTGCAGCCCGACGAGCCCGAAGATGCCCATCACGCTGACGGAGGCGCCCTGTCCCTTGCCGTACGGGCTGAACCCGACGATGGCCGGCACCGGCTCGGTGCCGGTCGGACGGAACACGTCGACGTGGATCGTGACGCCGTCCCGCAGCTGCACGGTGACGTCCTTCTCGAACAGGATGTCGACAGGCAGGGCCTTGAAGGGCGGGGCGACCTGGAAGCCGGCCTCGAGCGTGCGCGTACCCGGGTCGAACGCGGTCAGCACCCCGGACCTCGCCGCCGGAAGCGGCGAGGACGGCACGTACATCTTCTGGTCTTCGCTCATCGGTGAGCTCCTTCGTCCGGGGAGCCCTCGAGGGCTCCGACCGCCCGAGCGTATGTCGGGGCGGGTAAAAACTCAACAGCAGTTGAGTAGGACCATCTCGCGGGTACATTCGGCGCATGACCGCAGGGGACGAGTCGCGGCTCCGCGCTCGTGGAGGTCGTCGACCCGGGCCTGGAAGCACGAGGCAGGCGGTGCTCGACGCCGCCCGCGCCCGCTTCGCGAGCGACGGGTTCGCGGCGGCGACGATCCGCCGCATCGCCGCCGACGCCGGCGTGGACCCGTCCCAGGTGATCCAGTTCTTCCGCTCCAAGGACGAGCTCTTCGCGGTCGCCATGGCGGTACCCGCATCCGCGCTCGAGCGCTTCGACACCGCGTTCGAGGGACCCGACGAGCACCTCGGTGAACGAGTCGTCCGTGCCTACCTCGAGGCTTGGGAGGGCATCGCAGCGGAACGCGAGCCGCTGATGGCGATGCTCCGTGGCGCCATCGTGAACGAGCAGGCGAGCGCGCAGCTGCGGGACTTCATCCAGTCCCGGCTCCTGCACGGCACGCAGGGACGCGGCGACGACGCGATGCTCCGCGCCGGCCTGGCCGCATCGATGCTCATCGGCATCGTCACGAGCCGCCGCATCATCGGCGTCCCGGTCCTCGCGTCCGCCGACACCGAGACCCTCGTCGAGACCGTCGCGCCGGCGATCCAGCAGATCCTCGCCGGGTGACCGAGGACGGCGGCGGCGATCACGAGCGACGTCCTCCTGCCCGAGCATCAGGGCTCGGGTGTCCAGGTGAACCGCGGGCGCTCCCGATGCAGGAACGCGTCGATGCCGGTCGCCATGTCCGGCCCGGCCGCCATCGCGTCCCACGCCTCACCCCATTTCGCGCCGAGCTCAGGGTCCGCGGACACGGTCAGGTCCACGAGCGACTTCAGCCTGTGCATGGAGAAGCGGGAGTTCCCGAGCAGGGTGCGCGCCATCGCGCTGCAGTGCGAGGCGAACTCGTCGACCGCGACCACCTCCGCCACGAGCCCCAGATCGTGGGCTTCCGCAGCGGACAGCGTCTTGCCGGTGAGGAGGAGCAGCTTCGCGGTCGCCGGGCCCACCTGGCGGATGAGCCGCTCGATCCCGGCCCTCGGATAGATGACACCGATCTTCGCCGGGGTGATGGCGAAGATCGATCGCTCGCTCGTGACGATGAAGTCGCACGCCGACGCGATCTGCCAGCCGCCGCCGATGCAGGCGCCGTCGACCATGGCGATCGTCGGCTTGGCGGTCGAGGCGATGGCGAGGTCCGCGCGGCTCAGGTGATCGACCGGGGTGCCGCCGTCCCGCGTGTCCATCAGCACGGAGGAGAGCTCATCGATGGCGGCCCCTGCGGAGAAGGTCGTGCCGGCGCCCCGCAGCGTGATGACGGTCACCTCGGGGTCCGCGTCGAGGCTCGGCATGAGCTCCTGGAGCTCGATGCACATGGCTCTCGTCATCGCGTTGCGCCGTGCGGGGTCGTCGATCTCGACGGCAGCGATCCCGTCCGCGATCCTCGCGGTGATCCGCCCGCAGGCCACCGCGCTGGTCACGCCGGCACCGTGTTCGTCCTCACGCGTCCGGCCGCCTCGAACCCGCGGACGGCCTCGTCCGAGTACCCGAGCTCGCGGAGCACCTCCGCTGTGTGCTGCCCGAGGGCGGGCGCGGACGACCGGACCGCGCTCGGCACGCCGTCGAGGCTGAGCGGTCCGCGCAGGATGGACACGGCGGAGCCGTCCTGCCGCGTGGCCCGCTGGACGAGCTCGAGCGCGGTCACCTGCTCGGTGGCGAAGGCCTGTGTGTAGTCGTAGATCGGACCGCAGGGGATGCCGGCCGCGGTGATGAGCGGCACCCACTGGTCGGCGGTTCTCGCGAGGAGTGCGGTCTCGATGAGGTCCTTCAGCTCGGTCCGGTTCGTGCTGCGCTTCGCTCCGACGTCGAATCGGGGATCGTCCGCGAGTGCGGAGAGGTCCAGCAGGTCGCAGAACGCCCGCCACTGCTTCTCGCTGCCGACCGCGATGGTGAGGGGCTCCGTGGCCGTGACGAACTTGCCGTAGGGCGCGATCGTCGGATGGTTGTTGCCTTGCGGGCGAGGAGTCTCGCCGAGGGTGAGCGCGCGCTGCCCCTGGAACACCGACAGGCCGAGCCCCGTCTCGAGCAGGGAGGTCGACACGTGGCCGACCGGGTGGCCGGTGCTGCGTCCGAGGAGCGCCGACACGATGCCGAACGCGCAGACGATCCCGGAGGTGATGTCCACGATCGGCACCCCGACGCGGTAGGTGTCGCCGCGCTCGGATCCGGTGACGGAGATGAGCCCGGACATGCCCTGCACGACCTGGTCCAGCCCGGCGTCGTCCTTCATCGGTCCAGTCAGGCCGAACGCGTTGACCGAGCCGATCACGAGTCGCGGGTTGAGCTCGTCGAGGTGCGCCGGCGTCAGCCCCATCTTCTCGAGGGTGCCGAGCTTGAAGTTCTCGACGAGCACGTCGGCGTCGGCGATGAGCCGGTCGAGGATCTCCCGTCCCTCGGAGGAGTAGAAGTCGATGCAGATCGATCGCTTGTTCCGGTTGGCGGACTCGAAGTAGAGGCTGTGCTCGTTCTCGAACGGCGGCCACTGGCGAGCGGAGTCGCCACCGTTCACGCTCTCGACCTTGATGATCTGCGCACCCATGTCGGCGAGCAGGGCGGTGCAGTAGGGGCCGGCCATCGCCCTGCTGAGATCGATGACGATGATCCCGTCGAGTGGTCCGGTCACGAAGGTCTCCTCGAGGAGGTGCGCGGGCTCATCGATGCGACCCGGTGAGCTGCTCGGCGGTGGCGGCGACGCTGCAGATCGCGGCGATCCAGGTATCGATCCGTCGAGAGCTGGCCTGCTTCGGCAGACCGGTGATCCGGAGTGCCATCGGCGGCAGTCCCGGGCCGGTGGCGATGAGCATCACGATGTTCGCGAGGTCGTAGCGCTCACCGGGCACGATGTCGGGACCGAAGAAGTCGGCGAGCTCGGAGGTGACCTGTCGCACCACCCGCTCCTGCTGCGGAAGGCCGTCCGAGCGCTCGAACGCCGACAGCACGGCCTGGTGCCGCGCCACGACCTCCGGTTTCGCGGTCAGCAGCGAGTAGCCCCGCTCGCGAACCTTCTCGAGCAGCGCCCGGTTCAGCGCGCGCCGTCCCTCGTCGTGGTTGCGCGCCCGACCCAGCCACTCGTCCACCTCGGCGTCGGTCGCGGCCGCCATGAACACCGCACCGAACGGCGGGATGAGGGGCTGTCGGTGGCCGAGCGGGAACGGCTCGTCGACCGGCGAATGGTTGGCCGCGAGCACCTGCACGGCGTCCCACCGGACCTTGGCGAGCACGCTGCAGTTGACCTCGAACTCCTCGGCCAGATCCTCGACGCGCGAGCGCATCGTTTCGGCGAGCTGCGCGGCCTGGATCAGCTCCGGATCCGGCGCCGCGATGAACGATCCGGGCGAGAAGCGTCCGTAGCCGCCCTGGAAGAACAGCAGAGGCAACGTCGACCGCTCGACCGCCAGGTCCCGTACCCGGCCGAGCACGATGGAGTGGTCGCCCGCCTCCCGCACGTCCTCGAACGTGCACTCGATCCAGGACACCGCGCCGTCGAGGATCGGGGAGCCGAGGGGGGCTGGCCGCCATTCGACGCCGTCGAACTTCTGGTCGCCGGCCGTGGCGAACCGTCGGCAGAGCAGCTCCTGGTCGGATGCCAGCACGTTGACGCAGAACGCCGTCGCCGTGCGGAGGACGGCGAAGCTCTTGGAGCCGGTCGTCGGGAGGAACGCGACCAACGGGGGATCGAACGACACCTGGGAGAAGGTCCCGACGACCATCCCGACGGGTCGGCCGTCCGCGACCGCGGTGATCGCGGCGACGCCGGTCGGGTAGTGGCCGAGGGTCTCGCGGAACAGGGCCGGATCGATGTCCTTCGACATGGAGCCTCCATCGGGACGGCGCGGGCGACGGTGCCGGCGCGCGACCTCCCGATGGAATCAGGTCGATCAAACCCTGTCAACGGTTACTATGGAATCCCACTCGAGCACGGGCGAGGAGGCCGGCGTCCGTCCGAACCGGGCGATGCTGCTTGACAGTCGCCGAGGGGCGGGGCACACTCCTGACGGTCTGAACGGTTGCGATGGTTCAGTACGGGAAGGTCGTCGATGCGGACGTGCCTCCCGGGTCACTCGAAGACGAGGAGCACAGCCCATGGCCGATAGCGACAAGGCCGAGATCATCGAGATCATGAACATGTACGCGTTCGCGCTCGACACGCACCAGTGGGACCTGTTCGACCGTGTGTTCACCCAGGACGTCATCGCCGTCTTCGGCCCGGCGGGTGCCGGCTGGGAGGGGCTCGAGGTCTTCAAGGCGTCGTTCGCCGACTTCCATGCCCGCCTCGACAGCCACCAGCACACGATGATGGGCCACCTCGTCGAGGTCGACGGCGACACCGCACACGCCTTCAGCTACGGCAACTGGCTGCTGATCCGCAACGCGGCTGAGGGCGGGCCGTCCTGGACCGGGACGGGCTGGTACGACGACGAGGTCGTGCGGACCGAACAGGGCTGGCGCATCAAGCGCCGCGTCTGCCGGCTGCAGGGGTGGAGCGGCAACCCGCTCGTGCCCGAGCCGCACGGTGACCACAACCCGGATATGGGCGTCAGGGTGCTGCACGAGTTCGCCGCAGCCGGCGACATCGGGTTCCTGAACGCCCTGCAGGTGAAGTAGGTCCGGCACTGAGGGGTATCGGCATGAACGACGCGACATCGTCGGAGCCGATCGACTTCCTGGTCGTCGGTGCCGGCCCGGTCGGGCTCGTGACCGCGATCCTGCTCGGACGTAGGGGTCACCGCGTGACGATCGTCGAGCGCTGGCCCGCTCGGTATCCGATGCCGAGGGCGTGCACGATCGACCACGAGGCGCTCCGCATCCTCCAGTCCGCGGGTGTCATGGAGGCGCACGCGGACCTGTTCGAGCCCTCACGCGGCGAGCGCGGCGGCTACCAGATCCGCAACGGCGACGGGCTGCTCCTCACCGCGATCAACTGGAACCGGGCTGCCGAATCGGGCTGGGCGAACACCAACGGCTTCTACCAGCCCGACCTCGAGTCGGTCCTCGAGTCGATGGCGCTCGCGCTCCCGTCGGTCGAGCTCCGCCGTGGCTGGTCCGCCGTGGCGATCGACCAGGACGAGCACGAGGTTCGTCTGACGGTCGCCGGTACCGGCGACCCCACGCAGGAGGACGTCCTGCGTGGTCGATGGCTCGTCGCGGCCGATGGCGCGAACAGCGCCGTTCGCGAGCTGGTCGGGATCGAGAGCGTCGACGCCGGCTTCGAGGCCGACTGGCTCGTCATCGACTACCGGCCGCTGGACGATCGGCAGTGGGACGCGTTCGTCACGCAGTACTGCGATCCGGTCCAGCCGGCCACGGCCGTCAACAGCGGCCCCGGACGGCGACGTTTCGAGTTCATGCGCCGCTCGGACGTGTCCGCCGCGGACCTCGGTCGGCCCGAGACGGCCTGGAGCCTCATGGCGCCGTGGGGCGTGACGCCGGAGACCGCCGAGCTGGAGCGCCATGCGGTCTACACCTTCCGGGGAAAGTGGGTCCGGGACTGGCGTCGGAGACGCGTGCTCCTCGCCGGCGACGCCGCCCACCTGATGCCGCCGTTCCTCGGACAGGGCCTCTGCTCCGGGCTTCGTGATGCTGCCGCGCTCGCGTGGCGCCTCTCGATGATCGAGGCGGGCGCGGCGGGCGAGTCGGTGCTCGACTCCTACGGGACCGAACGCGGCGCGCACGTGCGCGAGATCATCGACGAGGCGATCGCGATCGGCCGGGTGGTGTGCGAGCTCGATCCCGCCAAGGCGGCCGAGCGCGATGCGGCGATGCGCGCGCAGCTGACGGATCCCGCCGCCGTGACCGTCGAGCCTCCTCATCCCCGTCTCGGGCGGCCGTCGATCGCCGAGCCCGATGACGAGAACGCCGGAAGGCTCACGGTGCAGGCGCGCGTCGAGGTCGACGGTGTCGTCGGGCTGTTCGACGACCTCGTCGGCGGTACGTGGCAGCTCGTCGGGCTCGACGTGGACCCCGACACGGCCCTGCCATCGGAGCTCCGCGAGTGGTTCGCCCGGATCGGAGGCAGGACGACCGCAGTCTCGCGCGAGGGGTCCGTCCGCGACGTGGACGGCTCGTACCGGGCCTGGTTCGAGGCGCACTGCTGCTCGGTCGTCCTCGCCCGACCCGACTTCTACGCGTTCGGCACGGGCGACGTGAGAGACCCGTCTCGTCTTGTCGCGGATCTTCGGGATGCGCTCGGGGGCGACCCGGCCCGCAACCCGGTACTCATCGAGGAAGGTGCATTGCCATGACCATGCGAGTGACGAGGATCGCCGACGCCGAGCCGTTCAGCCCGGTCGGCCACTCTGGAGTCGGACCGGTCCGCCTGCAAGGGGGGACGTCGACACCGACGAGCGACCTCACCGTCGCCCTGTCCCACTACTTGCCCGGTGGATCCGCGGAGCTCGCGCCGCAGGAGGCGGAGACGGTCTACGTCGTCCTCTCCGGTGAGCTCGCCATGACGGCCGAGGGCGACGACCAGATCTTGAGCGCCTTCGATTCGGTGCACTTCACGCCGGGCACGCTCCGGACGGTGGAGAACCGCACCCACCTCCCGGCCACGATGCTCGTCATCCGAGCGACCCCCTACCGACAAAACCTTAGAACGGTATAGTGGGTTTCCGGTACAGGGAAGTACTGAGGCATCGGAGCAGACATGCGATTCGCGGGTATGCGTGACGGCGATGGGGCCGTCGTCGTCGGTGCGCTGAGCGACGACGGCACGGAGCTCACAGCGATCGCCGATCTCGAAACCTTCTGGTCGTCGCCTGCCGCTCATCTCGCGGCGGGTGCCTCCGGTGCGGCCGTCCCGGTGCTGCCAGGCTCTCTCGTGCCGCCGGTCCTGAAAAGCGCTCGCGTCGTCTGCGTCGGACTCAACTATGCGGACCACGTCGCGGAGGGCACCTTCCGCGACCAGGAGTTCCCCCCTTTCCCGACGTTGTTCGCGAGGTGGCCGACATCCCTCAGTGTGGACGGGGCCGAGGTGCCGGTGCCGTCGGGGGAAGACGGCGTCGATTGGGAGGGCGAGGTCGTCGCCTGGGTGGGATCCGACCTCGTGGACGCCACCCCCGAGGAGGCGCTCGCCGCCGTCATCGGGTACTCGACGTTCAACGACATCACCTCGCGCCGGGCGCAGAAGCACACCTCGCAGTGGATCGTCGGGAAGAACGGCGACAACTCGGGGCCGCTCGGTCCGATGGTCCCCGCCGCCGAGGTCGGCGATCTCCGAGAGGGGCTCGAGGTGCAGACCCGGGTGAACGGCGAGGTCGTGCAGCACGGCAGTACGACCCAGATGATCTACGGCGTCGGCGAGACGCTGTCCTACATCTCGAAGACCTTCACGGTGCACGCCGGCGACCTCCTCGCCACTGGCACGCCGTCCGGCGTGGGCTACGCGCGGACCCCGCCCTGGCTGCTGCAGCCCGGCGACGTCGTCGAGGTCGAGGTCGATGGTCTCGGCGTCCTGAGGAACCGGATCGTCGACAACTCCCACCGCCACCCGGCCGCCGAGTAGCGGACCGGACCACCCCTTCAGGAACAGGAAGATCGATGACACAACGACGTGTGCGACTGGCCAGGCTCGATGACTCCATCGGACAGCCGGAGGAGGAGCCGGTCGAGTTCTTCTTCGCGACCACGATCCTCGGGATCGGGTCGTACCGGCTGCCCTGGTTCGGCGGAAGCCGATGAACCTCGAGGAGCTGGGCGCGCGGGCGGAGATCCACGACGCGCTGCTGCGGTACTGCCGCGGCCTCGACCGGGTCGACATGGGTCTGGTCCGCGGTGTCTTCCACCCCGACGCGTGGGTGCAGTTCCCCGAGAGCCTGCACGTCGGCTCGGTGGACGGCTTCGTCGCGTTCCTCTCCGGCGAGATGCCGAGGTTCGTGCGGACGATGCACTCGCTCTCGAACAGCCTGATCGAGTTCGACGGTCCGCACGTCGCGCACGTCGAGACGTATCTGCAGGCGCAGCACCAGGGCACCGAGGCGCACCAGTGGGCCGGTGAGAACGTCAAGCTGTGGGCCCGGTACCTCGACCGGTTCGAGCAGCGCGACGGCGGGTGGCTGATCGCCCGCCGACGGCTCGTCGTCGACTGGATGTACCGCTACCCCAAGGACGGGTGGTTCGACGACCATCCCGATGCCTCGGGGGACAGCCGAAACGGATCGGATCCCAGCCTCGAATCGGTGGCGGGTTTCAGCGGCACACCGGTGTCGCGGAAGGAGTGGCCATGATCACGGACGTCGTCGTCCCGCGCGCCGAGGAGATCGTCGACCGCATCGTCGCGCTCCGCCCCTGGCTCCGAGAGCATCAGGCTCTGGCGGAGGAGGAGCGGCGGATCCCTCAGGAGACGATCGAGCGGCTCGACGCCGCCGGTCTCTTCAACATCAGCAAGCCCAAGCGGTTCGGCGGCGCGGACTTCACGACTCGGCAGATGCTCGACATCTATCGCTCTCTCGGCTCCGGATGCGGCGCGTCGAGCTGGGTGGTCTGGGCGACTGCCGGCGGGAATCTCTGGAGCAACGCCTTCGACGATGCCGTCGTCGCGCCCGTCTACGACTGGCCGTGGGTCGGGAATCGGACCTTCGCCGTCGGTGGGACCAGCCGCCACATGTCCGGGACAGCACGAAAGGTCGACGGAGGATGGATCGTCACGGGCGTCTGGCCGTTCGCGACCGGCAGCGTCCACGCCTCCCACGGCTACCTCGCCGTGTTCACCGATGATACCGACGACTCGAAGGTCGGGATGGTGCTCATCCCGAAGGAGCAGCTGGTGTGCCGCAACGACTGGGACGCGATGGGGTTCGCGGCCACCGGCAGCCAGACGGTGGCGACCGACGGCGAGCTCTTCGTGCCCGATGAGCGCTTCGGCACGCCGGCGCAGCTCGCGAAGCGCACGGCCGAGCTGACGGCGGAGGGGCTCGGGCCCCGCCGCGGTGGGCTTCCGCGGTCCATCGTGTCGAGCACGGGTGTCGCCCTGGGAATGGCCGATCAGGCGGTGGAGGTCTTCCTCGCCACGATCGGCCGCCGGAGCGTCCCCTACTCGCCGTACTCCCGCCAGGTCGACGCCCCCGTCGCGCATCACATCCTCGGCGCGGCCGCGATGCAGATCCGCGCTGCCGGCCGGGTCGCGGACGCCGCGGTCGCCGAGTTCGACCGGCTGGACGAGGACGGCCACGATCCCTCCGCGCGGGAGATCGTGCAGTTCCACACCGATGCGGCATACGTGTGGGACGCCTGCGCTTCCGCGATCGAGACCCTGTTCCGCGCGTCTGGAGCGTCGGCGATCAGCAAGCGGATGCCACTGCAGCTGATCGCCAGGAACTGTCGTGCGGGCAGCCTGCACGCCGCCAACAACGTCGACACGTGGCTGGAGAACCTCGGTCGTGACCTCGCAGGGGTCGTGGCCGGTCCCTCGTCCATGAGCGTCCTCGAGCGGCGGTAGCCGGACCACCGGCCGCGGCGAAGACAGCGCCACCAGTCAACGAAGACGAGGAGCACCCACATGACCTTCACCGGACGGTTCGCCGGACCTGTCGTCGGGCTCAAGTACGAGACCCCGACGCACGCGGGTCTCACCGGCGAGCAGGGCGAGTTCGAGTACGAGCAGGGCGAGAGGATCGCGTTCCTGCTCGGCGACGTCGCGATCGGGAACGTGACCGGGCGTCCCCGCGTCGACCTGGCGCAGATCGTCGCGCGGGTGGACGGTGAGGTCACGAGGTTGAAGGACGCGGGGCTCACGAACATCGCCCGTCTTGTCTTCACTCTGGGGCGCGACGAGGTACGGGACAACGGCACCCGCATCCCGCGCGAGATCCACGACATCATCGGCGACCGGCCGCTGAACTTCCGGCACGACGCGAACTTCGAGGCCACCGGAACCGTGGACAAGGTCCAGCAGTTCACCGACGACACGATCGTGGCGGAGCTCCTGGACGACCTCCATACCGCCGGCGTCTTCCCCACGCCACGGACCCTGGTCACGCCGGCGAACGCCCGGAACGAAGTCCGCCGAAACGCCATGGGCATCCTGCGGTTCCGCGACGTCCGGATCCCGCTCGCGGACGGCGGATACGTGCTCGCGGACGTGTTCCGGCCCGCCGACGAGGGCACCTATCCCGCCATCGTCAGCTGCGGCCCGTACGGCAAGGCGTTCAACCACCACTCGATCGGCGGACCGGACGACCTCGAGCAGCACGAGCTGATGGAGGAGGACTTCTTCCTCGGCAACGCCGGCGGACTCCAGTTCGAGAACCACGAGTCCGTCAGCACCTCCGTGTGGGTACCGAAGGGCTACGCCGTGGTCCGCGTGGACATGCCGGGTTCGGGGAACAGCCCGGGGCAGCTCGCCCCATGGGGGATCGCCGGGGCGAGGGCGCTCCATGACGCGATCGAGTGGGCCGGTGAGCAGCCCTGGTCGACGGGCGCCGTCGGCACCTGGGGCATGTCGTACCTGGCGATGAGCCAGCATCAGGCGGCGAGCCTGCACCCGTCGCACCTCAAGGCGATGATCGCGGTCGGGACCGACGTGGACCTCTACGAGGAGGTCGCGTACAGCGGCGGGATCTTCAACGAGCAGTTCTGGTCCATCTGGAAGGCGTCCGGGCTGGTCCCCCCGATCCTCGGCGAGATCGACATCGCGGATTTCATCACGACGATGAAGAACAACCCGTTCCGGGACTCGGATCCCGAGGCGGTCTTCGGGCCGCGTGCCGAGGTGTTCATGAGCCCGGATCAGAGCGGAGTGGACATCCCGCTGTGGGCGGTCGCAGCCACGACGCACGTCGCCCACTTCCACCAGCTCGGCGGCAGCGGCGCGTATCTGGCCACGCCGACGACGAACAAGAAGCTGGACTTCTGGGAGGACTGGTTCCAGAAGGCCTACGCCGCGGAGACGGTGGCGGCACACACGGCGTTCTTCGACCACTGGCTCAAGGGCGTCGAGAACGGGGTGATGGACACGCCACCGATCCGTCTCGAGGTCCGGACGGGCAACGGCGCTTCGTTCGTCCTGCAGGAGCAGGAGTGGCCGATCGCCCGCACCGTCTACACGCCCTGGTACCTGGACGCCGAGCCGTCGGACTGGTCCGGCACCGGGACCCGGTCCGACTTCCTTCGGGTCGCGTCCACGGAACCCTCCCTCGAACGCGAGGCGTCCTACTCCGCCGAGGTCGCGCTGGTCGGCCCGGGCGTCGGCGCAGCCATCCGCGTCGACCCCGATTCGGTCGAGTCCGATCCCCGCTTCAACGGGGTCTCCTTCATCAGCGACCCGCTGGCCGAGGACGCCGTGCTGGCCGGATACGGCAAGGCGGAGCTCTGGGTGTCGTCGACGTCCGAGGACATGGACATCTACGTGTCCGTCCGCGTCCTCGAGGAGGACGGGCGGGAGGTCGACTACACGAGCTTCGCCACGATGGGCTTCGGCGACCGACCGACCCCGCTGATGAAGGGCTGGCTGAAGGCCTCCCACCGGGTGCTCGACGAGCAGCGGTCGACCTCGTACAGCCCGAAGCACACCCACAGGAAGGCGGACCACTCGCCGCTGGTGGCCGGTGAGCCCGTCCGCGTCGAGATCGAGCTCATCCCCAACACCGGCCTCATGCGCCAGGGGCAGCGTCTCCGCGTCGACATCCAGCCGTTCGACGGCGTCGCCCACGGCATGCATCACGCCTACGACCGGGGCTACCACGACGGGGCGACGAACACCCTCTACACGGGACCGGACCATCGCAGCTTGATCCAGCTGCCGATCGTCCCGCCGGAGGTCGTCCCAGATGAGGACCGAGGTACGGACTCGTGATCCTGGTGACGGCGGCCAACGGCAACCAGGGCAGGCTGCTCGTTCCTCAGCTGCTCGCCGTCGGGAGCGAGGTTCGCGCCATCGTCCGGTCCGAGGCGTCCGCGGACGCGCTTCACATGGCCGGTGTGGAGGATGTCCTCGTGGGTGACCTGGCCGACCCGGAGGTGATCGGGCGAGCCGTCCGCGGGGTGGAGCGGATCTATCACGTGGGGCCGACCCTGTCGCCCTCCGAACGGGCGAGCGGGTTCGCCCTCATCGGTGCCGCGCGGGCAGAGGGTGTCGAGCACTTCGTGATGAGCTCGGTGCTGCACGCGATCATCACCGACCTCGTCCAGCACGAGGTCAAGCGGGACGTCGAGGAGCATCTGCTCTCATCCGGACTCGAGTTCACGATCCTGCAGCCGACGAACTACATGCTCGCGCATCGGCTGAAGCCCGCGGTCGAACGCGGTGTGTTCGAGCTCTCGTGGTCGCTCGAACGACGGCAGTCGCTCGTGGCGCTCCAGGACGTGACGAGCGTCGCAGCGACGGTGCTCGTGGAGGGCCAGCGGCACTACGGCGCGAGCTACGAACTCGCGTCGCCGGGTCGCTACACGGCGCACGACCTCGCGGCGATCATCGCCTCGGTCCTCGATCGGCCCGTGCGGGCCCGCGAGATCGATGCGGACACCTTCGCCGACCGGGTCCTCGACGATACGGACCCGAACGTCGCTGCCTACAAGCTCCGAGCGATGCGAGCCATCAGCGCTCGCTACACCAGCAACGACTTCGTCGGGAACCCGAACGTGCTGACCTGGCTCCTCGGCCGGGCGCCGACGAGCTTCGAGGAGTGGGTCCGCGCAGAGCTCGAGCCGCCGGCAGCCTGAGCCGACGCGGGCTACTTGGTGTCGAGTAGGCCGGCGTGCCGGTCGACGGCCGCCTTCACC
This sequence comes from uncultured Amnibacterium sp., assembly GCF_964250715.1. Classification (GTDB taxonomy): domain Bacteria; phylum Actinomycetota; class Actinomycetes; order Actinomycetales; family Microbacteriaceae; genus Amnibacterium. Next base: position 110,321 of record NZ_CAXUGX010000007.1, on the reverse strand, counting down.
CGAGGGACGTCGCCCGCGATGATCGCCGCCACGAGCTCCTCGTGGGTTCCGACCCGGACGTGCAGCCACGCTGCGGCCGAGGCGGGGTCCTCGTCGTGCGTCGCAGCGACGGCGTGCTCCCTGACGAAGCGCGTCATGGACAGGTACAGCGCCGACGCGGTCTGGTTCGGGGAGATCTGCGCGATCCGCTCGTGCAGGTCCCAGTTCGCGAGCAGGAACTCCGTCGTGCCCCGGCTCGCTGCCGCCGTGAGCCGGGCCAGCAGCTTCTTGATGTCGCGGATGTCCGCGGGGGTGCGGTGCGTGGCGGCCTCCGTGTCGATCAGCACCTCCAGCGCCTCCCGCACCGCGACCGCCTCGGCGACCGAGGTCGGGGCGTCCGTGACCGCGAGCAACGTGTGCCGGATCCGGACCATCGGTCCCGCCGCGGTCGCGAACAGACCGCCACCGCGGCCCGGGCGGATCTCCGCCAGTCCGCGATCAGCGAGAAGGCGGATGGCCTCCGCGACGGTCGAACGGGCGAAGCCCGATCGGGTACGGAGGCTGTCGATCGTGCCGATCAGCTGGCCCGGTGCGAACTCGCGGTCGAGGATCTGCTGCTCGATCTCGCTCGCCAGCACGTTCGCGCGCGTCTGCGTCGCATACGTGCTCATGCGGTCACCCTACTGAGAGACATCGCAACGGTTCGAGGTGTTGCGCGCTCGTCGCGGAGGCCGGTCACCAGGCCCAGTCGTTCGCTCGGAGCTCGGTTCCCTCGCTCGACGTCGTCCGGGTCGAGAGGTGTGACCCGTGCTCGCTCACGTGCGCCTCGTGCGCGAGCACAGAGTCGCGGGCGAAGTCGTGCTCGAAGTCCCGGATGACCGAGTGGAGATGGTTCCCGCTGTCCACGGCGTTGACCAGCTCGATCAGCAGCGAACGGGTCTGGATCCGGTAGTAGTGCGGCTCCCCCCTCACAAGCCCTCCCGCCCAAGCGAAGGAGGTGCGGGATGGGCCGTCTGAGTCGATCTGTGCGCGGTACTGGTCTCCGGCAGCGGCGGGAAGGCGTGCGAGGTAGGTATCCACCAATCCGTTCAGCACCGGGAGCTGCTTCGAGTCGAGCTGATCCCCGGAGATGCCGGACGGCTCGTCGCGCCGGAGAGCGAGCGCTCGACGGTCCTCGGTCGTGATCTGGTACTGCGGCATGCCGAGGTCGTAGTGATCCGGGTACTCGATCGCGCCGATGGCGGGGACCTGGCGGGACACGAAGTCAGCCGGTGCGACGTCGTGGATGACGGCGACGCGGCGCTGCTCGTCGCTCAGTGCGTGGAGCAGGGCGAACCCGAGCCCTTCATCGTCTGCCATGGGGTTCAGGACGCCGGCACCGATCGTGGGCTGCTGGCCGAGCGCGCTCGGCGTGCACGAGATCCAGCGCTGGTTCACGACGGTGACATTGATGCAGACGTGATGACCGAGGAAGCGGACGGACCAGATGTCCTCGAACCCGGGTCGGCCGAAGATGCTGAAGAAGTAGGAGTCGGACGTGCGCCAGAGCGGTGCGGCGACGCCGAGGAAGTCGGCCTCCCGAGCGCGGAGGACGTGCTCCAGCTGCATGATGGCGAGGATCTTCGTGAACACCTCGTAGGAGACCGCGAGCCGGACGAACTCCAGGACGACCACCTTCTGATGGCGATCCAGGTTGTGCAGCGAGACGCCGAGACGGTCGGGCTTCGGGATGATGTCCCAATCCAGTCGGCGCGGGTCGTCGAACCCGTAGACGGCGGCGGACCGCTGCTCGGCGGAGAACGTGTCCATCAGTCCGATCACGCCGACGAGCAGCTTCTGGATCGTCTGCGGGTCCTCATGGCTCAGCGAGTCGAAAGCATCGGCGGTGCTCATCGTGCATCCTGACTGATCACAGAAAGATACTAACCGTTGCGCAGGTTCAGCGCCATCGGGGAGTCGGCTCGCGATCGCCTTGACACCCCTCGAGGGGCCGCGCATACTCGCAAAACCTCCTAACGGTAGGAATGGTAAGCGAAGGGGCTTCCGTGGGATCGATGGACTCCGGAAGCGCGGGCGCCGTCATGGCCGCCGGGCGCTCCGTCTCGATCCTCGCGGCCTTCGTGGAGGCTCCGGGCGAGGAGCCCCGGATGCGCTCCGTCCCGGTCCCCGAGAGGGTCGCGGGAACGACCTCGCTCCGCGTCCTCGCCGCACCGCTCAACCCGCTGGACCTGCTCATCGCCTCCGGAACCTTCCATTCGGCGCGTCACGACGATCCGTACGTGCCCGGCAGCGAGTTCGTCGGCGTGGTCGAGGAGTCCGACACTCATGCGGCAGGATCGCTGATGTACGGGGAGTGCCACGCGTCGCCGACCACGCCCGGCGCCTTCGCCGAGTGGGTGGTCGTGGCGGACGACGATCTACTGCCGCTGCCGACAGGGGTCGATCCGGTCCTCGCCGCAGCCGTCGGCAACTCGGGGATCGCTGCGTTCCTCCCGATGATCGAGACCGCGCAGCTGCGTCCAGGAGAGACGGTGCTCGTCCTCGGGGCGACCGGCGCCGTCGGTCGGCTCGCGGTCCAGATCGCGCGTCAGCAGGGTGCCGGCCGAGTAGTCGGCCTCGCTCGGAACGTCGAGATGCTCGAGCAGCTACCGGCCCTCGGCGCCGATGCCATCGTGGCCCTCCGCGCGGACGAGGATGCCGATGCGCTCGCGAGCCGCCTGCGGGAAGCGATCGGCTCGGTCGACGTCGTCCTCGACTGCCTGTACGGGACACCGCTCGAAGCCGCGCTGCAGGTCTGCGCGCCGCACGCCCGTGTGGTCAATGTCGGGCACTCGGCCGGCCATACCGCTCGGATCGCCGCGGGTGTCCTTCGCGGCCAGCAGATCAGGCTCATCGGATTCGCCGGCCTGCACACCCCTCTCGCCGAGAAGCGGGCCGGGCTCGAGTGGCTGTGGCGAGCGCTCGCCTCAGGGCGCCTCCGCACCGAGGTCACCCCGATCCGGCTCGACGAGCTGCCGGCGGCCTGGCGGGCGCAGGCGCGCTCGCCGCACACCAAGTACGTCGTCGTCCCGAACGGTACCGGTTTCCCCGGCTCCGCTCCGGCGGCGGTCACCCGGTCGAGGAAGACGAGCACCGCATGAGCACCACCGATCCGTCCGCAGCGTCCGCACCGTCCGACGGCGTCCTCGAGGGCTTCCTCGCCGGCCCGATCCGCGGGTTGCGCTACGCGACCCCGACGATCACCGACCTCACCGATGAGCGCGGAGGGTTCCGGTACCGGCCGGGCGAGTCGATCGCGTTCCTCGTCGGTGGCCTGGTGCTGGGATCGGTCGAGGGGGCTCCGCGCATCACGCTCGCGCAGCTGGTCGACCGCTCGGACGGCAAGGTCGACCGGCTGCACGACCCGATGGTGACCAACCTCGCGCGGCTCGTGCAGACGCTGGACCAGGTCGGCGACCTCGAGAACGGGCTCACGATCTCCCCGACCGTGCACGACCTGGTCGGCCCGGTGGTCGTCAACTTCAACCAGGCCGCCACCGATGCGAGGCAGGACGACGCCGTGCTCGCGGGCGCCGACGGCACGGGCACCGCGGCGATGGTCGCGTTCTCCACCGACACGACGGTCGCCTTCGCCGGCGACCCGGCCGTCACCGGGCTCCTCGAGACCCTCAACGCCGCCCCGGGCGTCTTCACCGCCAACACCCCGCGACGGCTGCAGAACGGGGCCCCGGCGCGCAACGAGCTGCGGCGCAACATCCGCGGCATCATCAAGCAGACCGACGTCCGGATCCCTCTCCGCGACGGCTCCTACGTCTGCGCCGACATCTTCCGGCCCGACGACGACGGCCGCTACCCGGCGATCATGAACCAGGGGTTCTACGGCAAGAGCTTCGACCACGGCGTCATCGGCAGCCCCGAGGAGGCGCAGGCGAAGGAGGAGCTCGAGGACCGCTTCTTCACGGGCAACCCGGACGGTCTGCAGTACGAGAACCACGAGAGCGTCGACTCCTCGGTCTGGGTGCCGAACGGCTACGTCTGCATCCGCATCGACGCACGCGGCGTCGGGAAGAGCCCGGGCGAGCAGGCGCCGTTCAGCGTCCAGCAGGCCGAGGACTACTACGACGCTATCGAGTGGGCGGCCACCCAGCCGTGGTCGAACGGCAACGTGGGCCTCTGGGGCATGTCGTACCTCGCGATCACGCAGCACACGGTGGCGAGCCTTCAGCCGCCGCACCTGAAGGCGATGATCGCCCTCGGGACCGATTCGGATCTCTACAACGAGGCCGTCTACGGCGGCGGGCTGTACGGCGAGGGCTTCTGGACCTGGTGGCGCGCAGCGATGGCCGGCCACAACTACACGGGCGAACGGACCGAGACCGACTGGCGGGCTCGCGTGCTGGCCACGCCGTTCAACGACGAGGCCGCCTACGGCCCTCACTGTTCCGTGTTCATGCGCCCCGAGATGGAGAGGGCCACCGCGCCCGTCTGGATCGTCGGACCGCAGACGGGCGTCGTCATCCATCAGCTCGGCAGCAGCGAGACCTTCATCCGCTCGACGAACGCCGCGGCTCGACGGTTCGACTTCGTCGACGCCTGGTTCCCGCACAGCTACAAGAACTCGACCATCGCCGAGCACCTGCGCTTCTTCGACCACTTCCTCAAAGGTGTGGACAACAGGGTGATGGACAGCGCCCCGGTGCGGGTGCAGGTCCGCACCGGGAACGGTGCGCACTACGTGCTCGAGGAGCAGGAGTGGCCGATCGCGCGGACGACATATCCCCGCTGGTATCTCGACGCCACCCCCTCCGACTGGGCCGGGGACGGCCGGCGGACCGACTTCCTCCGCATCCGCTCGGACGTCCCGACCGAGGAGGCGTCCGCGAGCTACGACGCGCACCTCGATATCGGCCACCCGATCCCGGCTCCCACCGGCTACGTCGGCGGGACCCCGCGGTGGTCGACCGGGGTGACGTTCATCAGCGTCCCGATGACCGAGGACGTCGTCCTGGCCGGCTACATGAAGGCGGGACTCTGGGTGTCCTCGACGAGCGCGGACATGGACGTCTTCGTCTCCCTGCGCGTGCTCGACGAGCACGACCGGGAGATCCGCTACGAGTCGCTCGTGCCGCCGATCGACCCAGCGAACATCCACCCCGTCGGACACGGCCTCCTGAAGGTCTCCCATCGCGTCCTCGACGATGCGCGCACGACGGACTACTGGCCGGTCCCGTCGCACGCCGAGGCGGATCACCGGCCGCTCGAGCCCGGCGAGATCGTCCCTGTCGAGGTCGGCCTGTATCCGAGCAGCGCGGTCATCCGGAAGGGCAACCGCCTCAGGATCGACATCCAGCCGTACTCACCCGCCGGCATCCCCTCCCGCGCCTACGACGAGAGCTATCACGTGGGCGCGACGAACACGATCCACACCGGACCGAACCACCCCAGCTACATCCAGCTACCGATCGTGCCGAACGAGGGACAGAACCGATGACGTCGACAGCCACCAGGAACACGACGGAGCAGCTCGCGTCGATCCTCGACAAGGTCCGGGAGCTCGGCCCGACGTTGCGCGCTCGCGCGTCGGAGGCCGAACGCACCGGTCGGCACTCGGACGAGACGATCGCCGACCTCGACGCCACCGGCGCGTTCGACATCGCGACCCCGGCCGAGTTCGGCGGCGCCGAACTCTCGGTGCGGCAGCAGCTCGACGTCGTGGCGGAGGTCTCCAAGTGGGACGGCTCGGCGGGCTGGACGGTGTGGGCGGGAGCGTCGATCAACTGGATCCCCGCCGGCATGGGCCGCCGCGTGCTCGACGAGGTCTTCGGAAGCGAGTGGGTCGGCCCGCGCATGGCCGGGTCGAGCCATTTCCCCGCGTCACGAGGGCGCGCGAGGAAGGTCGACGGAGGCTGGATCGTCTCCGGCGGCCCGTGGACGTTCGCGACCGGAGCGCGGTGGACGCCGTACACGAACCTCGGCTGCATCGCGGACGACGGGGAGGGCCCCTACCTCGTGGCGCTGCAGGTCCCGCGCGAGCGGCTTCGGATCCTGGACGACTGGCACGTGGCCGGCATGAAGGCGACGGGCAGCGACTCCGTCACCCTTGAGGGCGATGAGCTCTCCGTCCCGGACCACCAGGGCGTCGACTTCCGCCGCATCACGGCGGGGACCGCCGACAGCGGCCTCGCCGGATCGCTGTGGAAGGCGCCGACGCTCGGCTGGTCGTTCGCCACCATGTCCGGGATGTCGATCGGCCTCGCGCAAGGGGCGTTGGAGCGCTTCCTCGAGCGCTCGGCGGGTCGCCCGCTCCGCGGCACGACGTACACGAACCAGCTCGAGGCGCCGCTGACGCACCTGATGCTCGCCGAGGTGCACTCGAAGATCCAGTCCGCGGTGCTGATGACGCGTGCGAACGCCGAGGAGACCGATCGGCTCGGTGAGCTCGCTGCTGCCGGCTCCTCGGCCGATCCGAAGTACATGCAGCTCTTCAGCGCGAGGGTCCTCGTCGAGACCGCGTACGCGATGAAGTGGTGCGCGGAGGCGATCGAGCTGCTGCAGCGGAACTCGGGCTCGACCGCCATCATGGACTTCGAGCCGATCCAGCGCTCCTGGCGGGACGCACGGGTCATCACGCTCCACGGTGCCCTCAACCTCGAGGCGCTGTCGGAGAACTACGGGCGACTGATGGCCGGGATCGAGCCGCACAAGGTGGCGGGGATCACGACCCTCGACCGGTTCGCCCCCGCGGTGTCCTGAGCTCGATGAGGAGGACCACAGCCGACTCTGCCGCCGCGTCCGCGTTCACGAACCGGGACACGCGCCGAACAGCGGAGCCACTGTCCAGCACCCCGGTGTGCGGGCGAACCGGAAAGCCAGGAGTATCTGTGTACACGAGGGCCAACCAGGAAGAGGTCAGTTGAAGATTCATCCCCTTCGCGCTTACACGAGCGCCGAAGCACTGCCCCGCGAGGAGCAGCTGGCCTGGCGCATCGCCGAGGTCGCCGCCGACCCCGTCGAGGTCGCTCCCGAGGTCGCGGAGATGATCATCAATCGGGTCATCGACAACGCCGCCGTCGCCGCCGCGTCCCTCCGCCGGGCCCCGATCGTCGCCGCCCGCGGGCAGGCCGAGGCGCACCCGGTCGGACCAGCCTCAGGAGGTACCGGCGCGACCGTCTTCGGGATCGAAGGTCGGTTCAGTCCCGAGTGGGCCGCGTACGCGAACGGCGTTGCGGTGCGCGAGCTCGACTACCACGACACGTTCCTCGCCGCCGAGTACTCGCACCCGGGCGACAACATCCCGCCGATCCTCGCCGTCGCGCAGCACGCCGGTGCCGACGGCGCCGCGCTCGTGCGTGGTATCGCGACGGGGTACGAGATCCAGGTCGACCTGGTGCGGGCGATCAGCCTGCACGCGCACAAGATCGACCATGTCGCGCACCTCGGCCCGAGTGCGGCGGCCGGCATCGGCACGCTGCTCGGGCTGCCGGTCGAGACGGTCTACCAGGCGATCGGCCAGGCGCTCCACACGACCACAGCGACGCGGCAATCGCGCAAGGGCCAGATCTCGACCTGGAAGGCCTCCGCCCCGGCGTTCGCCGGGAAGATGGCGATCGAGGCGGTCGACCGCGCCATGCGCGGCCAGACCAGCCCGAGCCCGATCTGGGAGGGCGAGGACGGCGTGATCGCGTGGCTCCTCGACGGTCCGGAGGGACGTTATGAGGTGCCGCTGCCGGAGCCCGGCGAGGCCAAGCGCGGCATCCTCGACACGTACACGAAGGAGCACTCGGCCGAGTACCAGGCGCAGGCCTGGATCGACCTCGCCCGCTCCCTCGGCGCCCGGTACCCGGAGCTGCGCGATCCCGCGAACGTCGCGTCGATCGTGCTCGCGACCAGCCACCACACGCACGTCGTGATCGGCTCCGGTGCGAACGACCCGCAGAAGTACGACCCGACCGCCAGCCGCGAGACGCTCGACCACTCGGTGCCGTACATCTTCACCGTGGCGCTGCAGGACGGCGCGTGGGAGCACAGCACCTCCTACGCTCCGGATCGCGCCGCGCGGCCCGATACCGTCTCGCTCTGGCACAAGGTCACCACCGTCGAGGATCCGGAGTGGACCCGCCGGTACCACTCGAAAGATCTATCCGAGAAGGCGTTCGGCGGCCGGATCGAGATCGAGCTGACCGACGGGCGCCGCATCGTGGACGAGATCGCGGTCGCCGACGCGCACCCGCTCGGCGCCAGGCCGTTCGGCCACGCCGACTACGCCGCGAAGTTCCAGAAGCTGGCCGGCCCGGTGCTCGACGACGCTGAGATCGACCGCTTCCTCGCGCTCGCCGAGCGCCTGCCCGCGCTGACCGCCGACGAGGTCGGCGAGCTCACCGTGATCGCGACCGGGCTGCCGGCCGCACCGAAGGGACTCCTCTGATGCTGTCGTCCACCGTCACCCCCTCCGAGAAGCGGAAGGCATTCCGTGCGGGTCTCGCCTCCGGAACGATCCAGCGCTTCCCGGGGGCGTTCACCCCCCTCTCGACGCGCCTGATCCAGGAGAAGGGCTTCGAGGGCGTCTACCTCTCGGGTGCCGTCATGGCGAACGAGCTGGGCCTGCCGGACATCGGCCTGACGACGCTGACAGAGGTGGCGACGCGCGCCGCGCAGGTCGCCTCCGCCACCGACCTTCCCGTGCTCGTCGACGCGGACACCGGGTTCGGTGAGCCGATGAACGTCGCCCGGACCGTCCAGACGCTGGAGGACGCGGGCGTGGCCGGCCTGCACATCGAGGACCAGGTCAACCCGAAGCGGTGCGGCCACCTCGACGGCAAGGACGTAGTCAGCACGGAGACGGCCGTCCGCCGGATCCGCGCCGCCGCCTCCGCCCGCCGTGACCCGAACCTCGTGATCATGGCCCGCACCGACATGCGCGGCGTAGAAGGGTTGACCGCCGCGATCGACCGGGCCGGGGCCCTCGTGGATGCCGGTGCGGACGCGATCTTCGCGGAGGCGATGGCCTCGCTCGACGAGTTCGCCGCGATGCGCGCCGCCATCGACGTGCCGATCCTCGCCAATATGACCGAGTTCGGGAAGAGCGACCTCTTCGCCGTGCAGCAGCTGCAGGACGTCGGCGTGAACATGGTGATCTTCCCCGTCTCGCTGCTGCGGATCGCGATGGGGGCGATCGAGCGCGGTCTCGACGCGCTCGCCGCCGACGGAAGCCTCGCCGGCGTCGTACCGAGCATGCAGACCCGGGCACGGCTCTACGAGATCGTCGACTACGCCGGGTACTCGGCGTTCGACGATGGCGTCTTCACCTTCGACCTCGCGAACAACAGGAGCGGCGAATGACCGACATCTGGAAGGGACTGGCGGGCGTCGTCGTCGACACCACGTCCATCTCCAAGGTGAACCCCGACACGAACTCGCTGCTGTACCGCGGTTACCCCGTCCAGGAGCTCGCCGCGACGCAGCCGTTCGAGGCCGTCGCGCACCTGCTCTGGCACGGCGACCTGCCCGACGACGCGCAGCTGGCGGCGCTCCGGACGGAGGAGCGACGTCATCGCGCCCTCCTCCCCGACGTGAGAGCGGCGATCGAGCTCACTGCGCTCGACGCCCACCCCATGGACGAGCTGCGAACAGCGATCAGCCTGCTCGGCTCCGCCGACCTCCGCGGCACCGGCTCCGTGTTGAACGCGAGCGGCGATCCCGAGGAGAACCTCGCGCGCAGCGTCCGGATATTCGCGGCGTTACCCGCGGTCGTGGCCTACGGCCAGCGCCGGCGCCGCGGCCAGGAACCGATCGAGCCGCGCGACGACCTCGACTACGCCGCGAACTTCCTCTGGATGACCTTCGGTGAAGAGGCGCACCCGACGGTGGTCGACGCGTTCAACCGCTCGATGATCCTGTACGCCGAGCACTCTTTCAACGCCTCGACCTTCACGGCGCGGGTGGTCACCTCGACGCTGAGCGACCTCTACTCCGCCGTCGTCGCCGCGATCGGCGCGCTGAAAGGACCACTCCACGGTGGCGCGAATGAGGCGGTGCTGCACACCTTCGGCGAGATCGGCTCGGCCGAGAACGTGTCCGCCTGGCTCGACCGGGCGCTCGCCGAGAAGCGCAAGATCATGGGCTTCGGGCATCGCGTCTACAAGCGTGGGGACTCGCGCGTCCCGACGATGCAGTCCGCGCTCGAGCAGCTCGCCGAGCACTACGACAGACCCGACGTCCTCGCGCTCTACCGGGCGCTCGATACCGAATTCGTGTCCCGAAAGGGCATTTACCCCAACCTCGACTTCCCGTCAGGACCCGCCTACGACCTGATCGGGTTCGACACCCCGACCTTCACCCCGATCTTCGTCGCCTCCCGCATCACGGGGTGGACCGCGCACATCCTCGAGCAGGCCAGCGCGAACACCCTCATCCGCCCGCTCTCGGAGTACGTCGGCCCTGACGAGCGCCATATCGACGGGTACGAGGCGCCTCCTGAGCAGCAGGCGGCGCTACTGCGCGCAGAGGAGCCCGCCTGACGGCGTGATACGCCCGCGAAGCTCAGGTGACGAGGCCTGCCGGCTTCGGCAGCAGGAGCTCCACGTTCCGGCCGGCGGCCGTTCCGCGGAGGCCGTCGGTGGCGGGGTCGGGGCGGGCTGACTCCTGAGGGTCGTTCGCGGCGAGCTCCCGCGATAGCGAAGCGAGGGCGCTCGTGGTGTCGGTGCGTCCGTTCCAGGTGATGCTCGCCGCGCTGTCGACGATGGTGCCGAAGATCGACAGGGTGCCGTCCAGGTTGTCCGCGAGTTCGACCGTGCGCACCTGCTCCGGCCAGTCGATGTGGGAGGCGGTCGTGACCTCCCAGAAGCCGCCGCCGGTGCTGCGCGGGCGCGGTGTGACGGCGTTCTCGTGGGTGTGGCCATTGACCCACAGGACGACCTGCGGGTTCGCAAGCAGCAGGTCGATCACGGCGGGACCGAGGATCCGCGGTGACGGGTCGCCGCCGGCGGCGATGAGGGCGTTCTCCATCGTGTCGCCGGTGTGGTGGCTGAACACGACCGTCGGGCGGTGGGGCTGCTGAGCGAGCACGCTCGTGAGCCAGGTGAACTGGGCGGTGTCGAGCGATCCGTCGGCCTCGCCGTTCTCGTTCACCGTGTCCAGCACGATCAGCCGGATCGGCTTGGAGCGGCCGACTCCGGCCTGGTCCCGCACGTAGTAGCCGGTGCCGAGCGAGCGGTTCTGCGCGGTGAAGCCGTGACCCACAGGCGAACCCGTCGTGGTGAAGTGCTCCTCGACGACGTCGCTGCGGCTGACCAGCCGTCGATCCGGGTCGGCGGTCACCGGACGAACGGGCAGCGCGGCGAGGACTGCGGCAGCCGAAGCGGGCGACGAGAACAGCTGCTCCGCGAACGTCGGCGCACTCATGCCGGCGGGCAGGCCGGTCGGCTTCACCGCTCCGACGGCCAGCGCGTTCAGCGCCGGCGAGATGGGGAAGTTGCCCGTCAGCAGGCCGTCGTGGTTCCCGTGCACCGCGAACCACGGCATCCGCAGTCCCGCTGGTGTGAACGGCCGGATCGCGGCGTTCAGCAGGCCCGGCACGGTCGGGAAGCCGTACTGCGCGCGGAATGCGTCCGGCCCGCCGGCAGCGCCGGACGGCGTGCCCGCCGGATGCCAGTAGTGCGTGTCGTAGGTCGGAGCGTTGCCGTCCGCGACGCCCTCGAACACCCCCCGCTTGCCGCTGTCCGGCACGATCCGGTGACCGTCGAGTACGCCGATGGTCCACCGCAACTCGTTGTACTGGCAGTTGTCGGTCGCGTCCCCCGTGCTGATCGCGAACTGCAGCGCCGCACCCGTCGCGGGCCCGACCTTCAGCGCGTTCACCGCCTGCACGGTCGCGTCCGCCACCTGGGTGGAGAGCATCTCGTGCGGTCGGTAGGCGGCCTGGAACGGGATCTCCTCGTTCAGGTCCGATTCCCGGTCGAGGAACTCGAATCGTGCCGGGGACTGCGTGTCCTGGATGTGGATGTCGGTGAACTGGGCGAACGCCGACAGCACCCGGCGTCGGCCTGCCCGCGCCGTGCTCGCCGTGCCGCCGAGGTCGGTGCGCACGGTGTACGGCTCACCAGGCCCCGCGACGTGGCGTCGGTATCCGGCAGCGGAGGGACTGCCGCGCAGCAGGGTCCGCTGCAGCGTCGTGCCGGCGGGATGGGCGGGGCCACCCGTTGCTGCGGCCGCTGCCGCCACCGCCGCGTCCGACGTCGCGAGCGCGATCGCCTCCGCGCCGGCGATGCCCAGCACCACCACCGCCGCCCGGCGGGTCACTCGGCCGTTCGTGTCCTCGTCGCTCACATCGACTCCCTGCGCTCGGTATCACCATCGCCCGGCGGGATGTCGCGCTCGTGAACGATGCGGAAAGGGCTGACTCTCCGATCGTCGACGACGATGGTTCAGCGGGCGGGCGCGACCACGGCGAGGATCGGGCGGTGTCGGGCGCCGGAGCCGTCCTCGCTCCGGATGATCGTGAAGCTGAGGGTGGTCCAGCCCGTGCCGGTCAGCACGTGGTCCAGCGGCATGCCCGCCCAGGCGGGCAGGCGCGTCGGCCACGTCCCCACGCTCGCCGAGTGCCGCCGGGCGGCGCCATCGGTGCATCCTCCGAGGTGGTCGGCGCCGAAGCTGTCGAGGGTGGCGTTGAAGTCGCCGACGGCGATCGTGTTGGGGTTCGTGCATCGCTGCTCGACCCAGGTGAGATCGGACCGCCATTGCGGGTTGTCCCGCAGCGACGGCTGGGCCGCGTGAATGGCGACGATCGTCGGCAGCCCTGCCGTGACCGGGGTGAGGGCGGTCGACCGGTCGGGGTCGCTCGAGTGGCCGACAGTGGCGGAGTAGCTGCCGATGTCCTTGCGCACGAGCACGAACGTCTCGGCCGGGTAGTCGGAGAGGGCGGGGTAGGAGCGGACCGGCATCCCTGCTGCGGCGAAGGCGGGCACATAGCGGTTGTCGGCGTCCAACGCCGGGATCTCGGGTAGCACGACGATGTCGGCGTGCTCGCGCGCGGCGAGGCGGGCGACGGTGTCGGGGGAGACCAGGTTGAAGTTGATGTTCCAGGACAGCACCCGCAGCGACCCTGCCTGCGCCGCCGCGGGGCGATCATCGCTCCAGCCGCGCGCGAGCATCACGGGAACGCTGCAGGCCGCGCCGAGCAGTGACGCGGCCGCCAGCAGGATGAGGGCGAGCCGGAACCGAGCGATCAGGCCGCCGGCGACGAGCAGGACGACTCCGAGTACCACGAGGGCGACGGTCGCTGCAGTGCGGGGTCCCACGAGACCGGCGAGGACGGGCAGTCGCTCGATCCCGAGAACGGCGGCGAACTCGACTGCGAGCACGACCAGCAGCCATGCCGCTGCCACCACCAGGGGCGTCCGCCGGCGGCGCAGCCTCGGATCGCTCACAGCGTCGGAAGATCGGCCACTCGGCGTGCCCGGTCGCACCGCTGGGTCACGGTCGTCCACGGTCGACGCGCATGGTCATGGAACGGGCATCCGGCGCGTCGATCGCGCCCACGGCGCCTCGGGAACCCGGGCAGCTGCGGGCAGAGGCGTCGTCGATCTCGGTGGTCCATCCGGTCATCGTGGTGCTCCACTTCTGGGGGCGACTCCTGCCATCTCAGTATCGGCGCATGCCGTGCCGACCCGAGGGATCAGGCCCGGGTCGCCGAGACCTGCACGCGGACGTAGTCGATGACGGGCTCGGGCAGCTCGGCCGCAGTCCGCCGGACGAGCGTTCTGCCGTCGTCCGGCTGCAGGGTCCGCAGCGTGGCCGGGAGGAGCACGGTCGCGATGAACGCTTCCAGCTGCTCGCCGGGCTCGAGTACGGCAGGGTCCGGCACGACGCGGACGTCCACGTCGCGGAAGCCGGCCGCGCTCAGCGCCGACGCCGTCTGCTCCGGTGTCGCGAAGTCCCATGGGTCGTCGTCCGGCGGTCCGCCGGCTCGCCGGAACGCGTCCAGGAAGCCGGCGATGTTGCCGGCGCCTCCGAATTCGGCCTCCAGCCGTCCGCCGGTCGGCAGGGTCGCCGCGATCCGCTGGAACAGGGTCGCGTGATCCGGGATCCAGTGGAAGGTCGCAACACTCATCACCGCGTCCCCGTGCACGACCGCCGGGAACGGCCGGGTGAGGTCCGCTCGCACAGCGGTGACCCGATCGGCCCGGGCGGCGATTCGGGCGCCGAGTTGGTCGAGCATCTGCGCAGACCCGTCGACCGCGACCACCCGTCCGTGCGGAAGGCGATCGAGCAGTCGCTCCGTGTCGCGTCCGGTGCCGCAGCCCAGATCGACGACGGTCTCATCACCGGTGAGGGCGAGCCGGTCGATCACCCCGGCACCCCAGCGCGAGTGTGGCAGCGGCAGCGCGTCGTAGCTCGCGGCATCCCATTCCAGCAGCTCCACGACTTTCTCCTCCGTATCGACCAGACCTATCCTGACGGGCAGGCGCATCGCCGTCTCGATCAGTACTCGGTTCGACCAGTACTGCGGCCCGCAGAACGATCTGCCCTCCGCCAGGGCGAGGAGAAACGTACGTGACGATCACCGAATCCGACCCGTTCACCGACGAGACCGTCACAGTCCCGCTCGTGCCGCATTGGATCGGCGGCGGCGAGGTCGAGGGATCGTCCGCACGGTTCGGCGATGTGTACGACCCGGCGCTCGGCGTGGTGACGAAGCATGTCGCGTTCGCCGACGAGTCCGACGTGGCCACCGCGGTCGCCGCCGCGAAGGCGGCGTACCCGGGCTGGCGCGGTACCTCGCTGGCGCGCCGACAGGCCGTCATGTTCCGCTTCCGTGAGCTGCTGGACGCCCGGAAGGGCGAGCTGGCCGAGATCCTCACGAGCGAGCACGGCAAGGTCACCTCCGACGCGCTCGCCGAGATCGGCCGTGGGCAGGAGGTCGTCGAGTTCGCGACCGGACTTGCGCACCACTTGAAGGGCGAGTTCTCGGAGCAGGTCTCGACCGGCGTCGACGTGTACTCCCTGCGCCAGCCGCTCGGGGTGGTCGGGATCATCTCGCCGTTCAACTTTCCGGCAATGGTGCCGATGTGGTTCTTCCCGATCGCGATCGCCGCGGGGAACACCGTGGTGCTGAAGCCGAGTGAGAAGGACCCATCGGCGGCGGTGTGGATCGGGCGGCTGTTCAAAGAGGCCGGCCTGCCCGACGGCGTGTTCAACGTGCTGCACGGCGACAAGGTGGCCGTCGACGGACTGCTGCACCACGACGACGTGCGCTCCATCTCCTTCGTCGGATCCACTCCGATCGCGAAGTACATCTACGAGACGGCGGCGCTCGGCGGCAAGAGGGTGCAGGCGCTCGGCGGGGCCAAGAACCACATGCTCGTGCTGCCCGACGCCGACCTCGACCTGGTCGCCGACTCCGCGGTCAACGCCGGCTTCGGCTCCGCCGGCGAGCGGTGCATGGCCGTCTCGGTCGTCGTCGTGGTCGATGGGCCCCTGCCCGCCGGTACCGGCGCGGCGCGCAGCGACGGGACGGCCGAGCCGGCGGGGACGGTTGCGGACGAGCTGATCGCAAAGGTCAAGGAGCGCATGGCGACCCTGAAGATCGGCGACGGCCGGCGCTCCTGCGACATGGGACCGCTCGTCACCAAGGTGCACCGCGACAAGGTGGCCTCCTACGTCGACATCGCCATCGAGGACGGCGCGAACGTCGTGGTCGACGGCCGGGGGATCGAGGTGGACGGGGACCCGAACGGCTTCTGGTTCGGCCCGACGCTCATCGACAGGGTGCCGGTCACGTCGCGGGTCTACACCGAGGAGATCTTCGGCCCGGTGCTGTCGGTGGTGCGGGTGGCCTCGTACGAGGACGGCGTCGCACTCATCAACGCCGGTACGTTCGGAAACGGGACGGCGATCTTCACGAACGACGGAGGCGCGGCTCGCCGCTTCCAGAACGAGGTCGAGGTCGGCATGATCGGCATCAACGTGCCCATCCCGGTGCCGGTCGCCACCTTCTCGTTCGGCGGCTGGAAGCAGTCGCTGTTCGGCGACACGAAGGCGCACGGCGTGGAGGGCGTGAAGTTCTTCACCCAGCAGAAAGCCGTGACCTCACGCTGGCTCGACCCGGCCATGCGCGCGCCCGGCCAGAGCGCTGCGGGCCGTCCCGGCCCCCAGCCCGGTATCAACCTGGGTTTCCCGCAGAACTGAGGCGGTCGTCAGCCGCGGCACGACCTTCTCCATCGCCCTGGAGAAGAAGTGACTGCCCGGAACGAGAAAGAGCCGGGCGGCCAGATTGGGGAGGGCGGCCGCCCGGCTCTTCTCGTTCTCGTCCAGCTGCTTGGGGGAGCAGCAGGTGCGATCTGGGGGAATCGCACCGGGATGTGCTGCCGGATCCGCGAGTGGGGGCTCGCAGACCTCGGGTGGATCTCAGGGGGTATTCGATTGTGTGGGAGGCAAGCGGCTGGGTGACCGCTTGAGAAGAATGTAGGACAGACAGGTCTGTCTGTCCTCATCCCAGTTCGGGGGCCAGGCGTTGGGGCCGGAAGCCCGCTCTCCGACCACATCCGATTTCGGCGAGGAGCGCGTCCCGGTCCGCTCATCCTGCCGACGCGGAAGGAGCGGAAGACGCCCGGAACGAGAAAGAGCCGGGCGGCCTGATCGGGGAGGGCGGCCGCCCGGCTCTTCTTTGTTCTCGTTCGACTGCTTGGGGGAGCAGCAGGTGGGGCCTGGGGGGTGACCGCACCGTACGGGTTCTGCCGCCGAGGTCTGCGAGTGGGGGCTCGTGGACCTCGGGTGGTTCTGTGGGGGGTATTCGATTGTGTTGGGGGTAGGCGGCGGGGTGACCGCTTGAGATGAATGTAGGACAGACAGTTCTGTCTGTCCTCATCCCACTTCGAGGGCCACGCGTTCGCGGCGCGGTCGGGCGTCAAGCGATCGCGAGGTCGGCGACGGCGCCTTCGGCCGCGACCCAGGCGAGCATCGCGCACTTGACGCGGGCGGAGTAGCGGGAGACGCCCTGCAGCGCGACCGCGTCGCCCAGCAGGGCCTCGTCCGGAGCGATGGCGCCGCGTGAGCGCATCGCCTCGCGGAACAGCGCGATCCGGCCGAGCAACTCGGGGGTGCTCAGCCCGGTGGCGACGTCGACGAGCATCGACGCGGACGCCTGCGAGATCGCGCAGCCGTGACCGTCCCAGGTCACCGCGGCGATGCGGTCGCTGCTCGGCTGCAACCGCAGCTGCAGGGTGATGTCGTCGCCGCACGTCGGATTGATCTGGTGCGACTGGCCGTCGGCGGAGGGGACCAGCCCCTTCGATCGCGGGTTGCGCGCCAGGTCCAGGATCACCTCCTGGTACAGCGACCCCATCGAGTCGCTCACGTGCCGGCCCCGAAGAAGTCGGCTGCGGCGGTGACGCCCTCCACCAGCCGGTCGATCTCGTCGACGGTCGTGTACAGGTAGGTGCTGGCGCGGGTGGACGCGACTATGCCCAGCCGGCGATGCAATGGCTGCGCGCAGTGATGGCCGACCCGCACGGCGATGCCGCGGTCGTCGAGGAACTGCCCCAGGTCGTGCGCGTGGACGCCGGCCAGGTCGAAGCTCGCGAGGCCGACCCGCAGCGCGCTGTGCTGTGGGCCGAGCACCCGGACGTGGGGCAGTTCGCCGAGGCGGCGCACCAGCAGCTGGCCGAGATACGCCTCGCGCGCGGCGATGCGATCCATGCCGATCGCGGTCAGGTAGTCCACCGCCGCCGCGAGGGCGACGACCTGCGACACCCGCTGCGTGCCGGCCTCGAACCGTTGGGGCGCCGGCAGGTACTCGGCGCTCTCCATCGTGACCGTGGTGATCATCGAACCGCCGGTGAGGAACGGGGGCAGGGCGTTCAGCAGGTCGCGCCTGCCGTACAGCACCCCGACACCGGTGGGCCCCAGCATCTTGTGGCCAGAGAACGCCGCGAAGTCGACGTCGAGCGCGTGCACGTCGACCGCCAGGTGTGGGACGGATTGGCAGGCGTCGAGCACGACGATCGCACCGACGGCATGCGCCCGCCGGATGAGCTGCTCCACCGGATTCACCACGCCGATCACATTGGAGACGTGGGACAGCGCCACCACGCGCGTTCGGCCACCGATCACGGTGGCAGCGGCATCCAGCTGCCACGCGCCGTCGTCGTCGACGGGGATGTAGCGCAGCGTCGCGCCGGTGCGGACGGCGAGTTCCTGCCAGGGGATCAGGTTCGCGTGATGCTCCAACTCGGTGACGACGATCTCGTCGCCGGCATGCAGCCGGAACTGCTCTGCTTCCGCGCCGCCGCGCCCGGCGGTTGCGTTCGACAGGGCGTACGCGACCAGATTGAGCCCCTCGGTGGCGTTGGAGGTCCAGACGATCTCGTCGTCGTCGGCGCCCACGAACCGCGCGACCGTCCCGCGAGCGTCCTCGAACCGGTCGGTCGCCTCGGCGGCGAGCGTGTGCGCGCCGCGGTGGACCGCGGCGTTCCGCTGCTCGTAGTAGTCCCGCTCCGCGTCGAGCACCACCCGCGGCTTCTGCGATGTCGCTCCGGTGTCCAGGTAGGCGAGCGCCGACCCGTTGACCGATCGGGCCAGCAGCGGGAAGTCGAGGCGCAGGGCGCCGACCTGCGCCTCGGAGAGGCCCGTGAGCGGTGCGATCTCAGTGGTCGTCATGGTGCAGCACCCCCTTGCGTCAGGACCGGTTCCGATGCTAACCGCCGCACCGAGACCCGGTGCGCGGGACGTACTCCGGTTGATTTTCAATCGAGAACGATACTCAATATGCTGTACAGCACCGCGTTTGAGGAAGAGGTTCCTGATGCACCGAACCCGGACCGCGGCGTCGGTCATCGCCGTTGCGACCGCTGCCGCGACCGTGCTGCTGGTCACGTCCTGCGCCTCGACTGCGGGCGGCGGCCCGACGAGCAGCGCAGCCGGGGCCGGCGGCTCCGCGCCGATCGGCGTCGTCGCGGGGGAGAACTTCTGGGGCGACATCGCGTCGCAGATCGGCGGCGATCGGGTGACGGTGAGGTCGATCATCAGCGACCCGGACGCCGATCCGCACGAGTACGAATCCGACGCGGCGGATGCGTCGGCACTGTCCACGGCCCGTCTGGTGATCGAGAACGGAATCGGCTACGACGATTTCATGGCCACGTTGTTGAGCGCCCAGCCCAACAGGGACCGCGCCGTACTGTCTGTGCAGAAGATCCTGAACGTGACCGGTTCCGCGCCCAACCCGCACATCTGGTACGACACCGCCCGCATCCCCACCGTCGCGCATGCGATCGAGCAGCGGCTCGCGGCGATCTCGCCGGCGGACGCCTCCACGTTTGCCGCGAACGAGCAGAAGTTCGACGCGTCACTGAGGCCCATCAATGCCACAATCGCGACGATCAAGGCGAAGTACGCCGGAACCAAGATCGCCTACACCGAGCGCGTGCCCGGCTACCTGACCACCGCCGCCGGGCTGACGCTCGGGATGCCGGCCGGCTTCACCGAAGCCGTCGAGCAGGGCAATGAGCCGTCGCCCGCCGACAATCTCGCGTTCGAGAACGCGATCAAGACGAGGGCCGTGAAGGTGCTGCTCTACAACGGGCAGGTCACCGACGAGGAGACGACCAGGATCAAGCAGCTGGCGGACAGCGCCGGTGTGCCGGTCGTCGGAGTGACCGAGACGATCCCGAAGACGGACAAGGATTACCAGTCGTGGCAGCTGCGGCAGGCGAAGGAGATCCTCGCCGCCCTCGGCAGATGACCGCACGGGCTGCCGCTCCACTCGTGCTCACGGATGCGGCGGTGGCGCGAGGCGGGCGGACACTGTGGGCCGGACTCAGCCTGACGGTCGAGGCGGGAGAGTTCCTCGCCGTCCTCGGCCCCAACGGCACCGGCAAGACGACACTGCTGCAGGCGGCCCTGGGCCTGCTCCCGCTGGCGGCCGGCCGGGTGACGGTGGCCGGCCGGCCGGCCCGTCGGGGCAATTCCGATGTCGGCTACATCCCGCAGCAGAAGGGGTTCGACGCCGACCTCGGTGCGCGGGGCCGCGACCTGGTCGCGCTCGGCCTGGACGGGTTCCGGTACGGACCGCGGCGGCATCCGCAGGCGATGCGCCGGCGGGTGGACGAGGCGATCGAGTCGGTCGGCGCCACCGCGTACGCCGACGCGCCGATCGGCAGGCTCTCCGGCGGTGAGCAGCAGCGACTCCGCGTGGCGCAGGCGCTGCTGAGCGATCCCGGCCTGCTGCTCTGCGACGAGCCGCTGCTGTCGCTCGACCTCGC
Source organism: uncultured Amnibacterium sp. (assembly GCF_964250715.1). Taxonomy (GTDB): domain Bacteria; phylum Actinomycetota; class Actinomycetes; order Actinomycetales; family Microbacteriaceae; genus Amnibacterium. Next base: position 90,084 of record NZ_CAXUGX010000007.1, on the reverse strand, counting down.
GAACCAGCGGTCGATCACCGCCTTGATCGACCGGCGACGGCGGGAGGCGCGAACGGCCGTCGTCTTCGTCACCCATGAGATCAACCCCGTGCTGCAGTACGTGACCCGGGTTCTCTACCTGGTCGAGGGTCGCTGGGCGATCGGCACCCCCGATGAGGTCATCACGGACGAGACGCTCTCCGACCTCTACCGGACGGAGGTGCAGGTGATCCGGCACCGCGGCAGCCTGTTGATCACGGGGACCGGAGAGTCCCACCGGAACCTGCCGTTCGAGGAGCATCACCACTGAACCTCCTCACCTATCTCGGTCAGCCGTTCGCGCTGCAGGCGCTGCTTGCGGCGCTGCTCGTCGCGATCATCTGCGGGCTCATCGGCCCCTTCGTCGCCTCCCGCGACATGGCGTTCGCCGTGCACGGCGCCGCCGAACTCAGCTTCACCGGCGCCGCGGCGGGGTTGCTGGTCGCCGGCGATGCGCTCGGAGGCGCCCTTGTCGGATCCCTCGTCGTCGCGGTCGCGATCGGCCTGCTGGGCGACAGGCCCCGCGAACGCAACTCGTCGATCGGCGTGATCCTGGCCTTCGGACTGGGGCTCGGGGTCTTCCTGCTGTCCTTCTACCACGGCTTCGCGAGCGAGGCCACGAACATCCTCTTCGGCCAGATCTTCGGCGTGGGGCCCGGCGACATCCTGCTGCTGGCCGGGATCGCGGTGGCGATCCTGATCGTGATGGTCGTCATCTACCGGCCGCTGCTGTTCGCATCGATCGATCCGGAGGTCGCGGCGGCCAGGGGGGTCAACACCCGCGCGGTGGGCCTGATCTTCGTGCTGCTGCTGACGTTCACGGTTACGGAGGCGTCGCAGATCGTCGGCACGCTGCTGGTTCTCAGCCTGGCGATCACACCGGCCGCGGCGGCGCGTCACCTGACCGCGAATCCTGTTCAAGTGACGATGATCGCGATCGTGATCGCGATCATCGCGGCGGACGGCGGCCTGCTGCTCGACCTGACCTTCCCGGACGTGAAGCCGAGCGTGTTCATCAGCGGGGTGAGCTTTCTCTGTTACCTGATCGCCCGCCTGGTGATCGCCCCGCTCCGCGGCGATCGCCGCCGTCCCGCCTGAAGCGGCCGGGCTTGAACGGCCCGGCCTGAAACGGATGGAGACGACCTGTTGATGTTCACCGACATTCCCGACGGCACGACCGCGCAGCAGTTCTGGGACGGCTTCTACGGCGCTCGACAGGTCTGGAGCGGCGACCCGAACCCGCTGCTCGTGCGCGAGGTCGAGCACCTCGGTCCCGGAACGGCCGTGGACCTGGGGTGCGGGGAGGGCGCGGACGTCATCTGGCTGGCCGCCCGCGGCTGGGACGTCCTCGGCATCGACGTGGCTCCCACAGCGCTCGCCCGTGCGGCGGATTACGCGGCTCGGGCCGGCGTGACGGCGTCGGCCCATTGGCAGGCGGCGGACCTCGCGGCCTGGCGGCCCGAGCGGCAGTACGACCTCGTGACCGTGCAGTACCTGCACTCGCCCGTCGCCCTCGACCGCACGCGGATCCTGGGCACGGCGGCCTCGGCGACCGCCCCCGGCGGAACGCTCGTCGTGCTCAGCCACGCCGCGATGCCCGACTGGCACGACCCCGCCGTGGCGCTGCCGACCCTGGAGGACGTGCAGCGCGACCTCGCCCTACCGCGCGATCAGTGGCGTCTCGAGACCCGCGAGGTGGTCGAGCGCACGATCAGCGATGCGGATGGGCGCTCCGGTACCCGCTCCGACTCGGTCATCCGAGGGGTGCGGATCTGAACGCCGTCGGGTGGTCCGTTCGCGGCGGATCGCCGTCGACCAGCGCGGCGATGGTCGGCTGGTCCATCCGATCGAAGTCCTCCGGCAGGCGGCCCTGCCCGTCGAGAAAGCCGAGCCGAGCGCTGACCCGGTAGCGGATCGGGAGGGTCGGAAGACCCTGCAGGGGTGGTGCGTCCTGTCCGTCGACGGTCGGGAGGTCGACGTAGAGGCGTTCGATCCGGTACTCGAGGCCCCACGGCGCGCGGGAGCCGGGATCGCCCGGACCGCCGCGCTGGTCGGGATCACCAGGGTCCAGCTGGTGCACCGCCCACGAGCCGGGCATGCGTCGAAGCCGCTCGGTCGTCGCCGCGGTCCGGGGGTTCGAAAGCGCCAGCGCCCAGAACTGGTCGTCGGTCATGCTCGCGATCCTCGTGACCTCCTCCCGGGCGTCCTCCCCGGCGTTCTCCCTGGCACCCTCGAGCAGCGTGGCGGCGACGTCGCGCAGGACTGCGTGGGGTGCGACGTTGGCGGGCGAGCACTGGGCCAGGGCCTCAGCGGCGATGAGGGCTGCGAGGAAGTCCGCTGTGTCGCCGTCCGTGTCGATGCCGCCGTCGACCAGCCGCAGGCGGTTCAGGGTCTCGGCCGGCGGCTCGGTCGTGCGGCCGTGGGCCTGGCCGCTGCGAAGGAACGAGTCCAGGTGATCGAGTCCGAGCTGATGGCGACTCCGGAGCCGTGCCGCGTCCTCGGTCTCGCGGGCGAGAATCGCGTCCGCGCTGAGGCCGTGACGACGGAGTACCGGGTCCAGCTCTGCCAGCCGATCCCGACCGAGCCGGTGATGGTCGAGCCGGTGGTGGTCCGCGCCGGCGATCGACTCGAAGGTGTGGCTGAACGGCAGATGACCGATGTCGTGCAGCAGGGCGGAGGCACGCGCCACGGCGTCGTCGGGCGCGAACCGAGCGGTCAGCGCGAGCACGCCCAGGGAGTGCTCGAGGCGCGAATACGTCTGCGTCGTCGTGATCGCCGCTGCGCCGGCATGGGCGACGAAGCCGAGCCGGCGCACCCACCAGCACCCGAGCAGCTCGTGCTCCAGCGGAGTGAGCTCGGTGGTGATCCGCCAGAGCGGATCGAGGTACACGCCGTCGAGCCCGAGGGTGTCGGCCGCCTGCTTCGCCATCACGACTCCTCGTATAGCTACTGCGGCATACAGCCTCTACGGCTCCGAGTGAGCAGGCTAACGCGCACGAGGTGAACCTGTGGCCGGGCGCCAGACTGTCCGAGGTTCAGATCACGACGCTCAACGTCCCCGCAGGCGACGAGTAGTGCGCCTTCGAAGGGTGCCGAGCGTGTCCGGTACGGCCCCTACCCGATCGTCGCGGGGCTCGGCCGGGGACGGACGCGGCCGTCGGCGAGCGCGATCACCAGGTCGCAGGCGGCGGTCAGGTCCGGGTCGTGGGTCGCGACCACGACCGTGGTGCCGCCGTCGGCGATGCTGCGGAGCAGGGCGACCACCACCGCTCGGTTGGCGGCGTCGAGCTGGGCCGTCGGTTCGTCGGCGAACAGCAGCTCGGGGGTCGTGACCATCGCCCGGGCGAGGGCGACGCGCTGCTGCTCGCCGCCGGACAGCTCCTCCACCAGGTGGTCGGCGCGGGCGGTCAGGCCCACGGCGGCGAGCGCCTCGGCGGCCGCGGTGCGCACAGCGGAGCGAGCCGGCCGCCGGTCGGGCGGGAGCGTCTGGAGGGCGAGCTCCACGTTCTCGGCCGACGACAGCAGCGACAGCAGTCCGAAGGCCTGGTGCGCGATCTGCACCCGGCCGACCCAGGGGCCACGCGCCGCGGGCGTCACCGGACGGCCGTCATAGCGCACCGAGCCGCCGTCCGGCCGTTCCAGCGCCGCGAGGACCGTGAGCAGCGTCGTCTTGCCCGACCCAGACGGGCCGGTGAGTGCCGCGATGGATCCGGCCGGAACGGCGACGCCGACGTCGTCGAGCACCGTCGCCCCGCCGCGGCGCAGCACGATGCGCTCTGCGTCCAGCCGCAGGCCGCCGCTCACGAGCTGCCCTCATCCTCGAGCGGGACGGGGTGCAGCTCGATGTGGTCGGCGCGGCGGACCACCCGCGCGCGGCCGCCCGGCGGGAACCGGTCGAGCAGGTCCGGCGGCAGCTGCAGCGTGCCGTCCCGGCCGATCACCGCGAGCCGCTCGCCGCCGCGGCCCTCGGTCCCGATGCGTCCGTCGCGCATCGCGAGGCTGCGATCCATGGAGTCGCCCAGTTCGGTGTCGTGCGTGACCACCACGACGGTCGTGCCCCACCGATCCCTCGTCTGGCGCAGCAGCTCGGCGATCCGCACACCGTTGGAGTGATCGAGCTGGCTGGTGGGCTCGTCGGCGAGCAGCAGGCGCGGGCCGCCCGCCATCGCCACGGCGAGCGCCACCCGCTGCTGCTCGCCGCCCGACAGGGTCCGCACCGTCTTCCCGCCGGCCTCGGCGAGCCCGACCGCATCGAGCAGCTCGTCGGCGCGGTCGCGACGGATCCGGCGCGAGGCTCGGGAACCGAGCTGCGCCAGGTCCAGGTTCGCGCGCACCGTCGCGTACGGCAGCAGGTTGCGCTCCGGGCCCTGCATCAGCATGCCGACGTCACGGTTGCGGAAGGACAGCAGCTGTCGCTCCGGCAGTCTGCCGAGGTCTTGACCGAGTACCTCGACCCGGCCCGCACTCGGGCGCAGCAAGCCGCCCAGCATCGCCATCAGGGTCGACTTGCCCGAGCCCGAAGGCCCGACGAGCGCGACCAGCTCCCCCTCCTCGACGGTGAGGTCGGCCCCGCGCAGTGCGACCACCTCGCTGGCGGAGGTGCGGTGGATGCAGACCGCCTGCTGCACGTTCACCGCCGCGGTCATCCCTCCGCCTCCCGCAGCCGGGAGGGCGACGCCGCCCGCGCCAGCAGGACGGCCGTCGCGGTGACTGCGACCAGCAGCAGCACGACGACGATCGCGGCCACGAGGATCAGGATGCCGACGGGTTGATCGACCACGAACGCCGGGTATGCCGGAGCGTCGACGTAGGCGGGCAGCGCCGGCAATGCGAGCGCCGCGCTCGCCGCCCCGAGCAGCACGCCGGTGATCGTCGCCCCCACGACGAGCGCCGCCTGCTCCACGACCACGGAGCCGACCAGCCGACGCGTACCGATGCCGAGCGCACGCATCGCCGAGAGTTCGAAGATGCGCCGCCGGGCGAGCAGCGCGAGGCTCAGCACGGCGGTGGCTCCCGCGAGCAGGACCGCGACGACTCCGCCGGCGACGGTCAGTGCGGTCGAGAAGGCCGGCCCCTGCCGGGCGAATTCCACGGCGCGGTCGTCGGCACGCTGGATGCTCGTGACGACGACGCCGGCCCGCCGCAGCCGGCCGACGGTGTCCACGGGGGCATCGGCCCCCAGCCAGACCTGGTCGGGAGCGACGCCCAGGTAGCCGGAGGGGGATGCGGCCGCGACCCAGTCGCGCGCCAGCACGATGCCGCCGTCGCCTGCCCGGGGAACGACCTGCACCCGTCCCGACGGGTCGACGGCGAACTGCTGGCCGCCGGGGGAGTCGACGGTCACGGTGTCCCTCGTATCGCCCGTGATGAGCCTCGACGCGACCAGCGCCGGCTGCCGAGTCACCGCTCCCGCGACGGCCCCGAAGCCCGGAACGCCATCGTTCGGCTGCCCACTTACGGCGATGGTGACGGCCAGGCCCGCAGGGGTGGTGGCGATCGTCTCCGCCGGGTCGGTCTGCAGCTCCGGAGTGGGATTCAGGGGGGACCACTGCACGGCCGTCAGTGCGGGCCGCATCGACGGCGCGGTACCGCCGGACACCCGCACCGCACGGACGGTGAACGAGGTGATCAGCACCCCGATGACGTCGTCCGGCCGGGTGACATAGACCCGACGTAGCTGGCATCCGGCCGCGCACGCCGCGATCCGGGCGGAGTACGTCCGGCTGCCCGCGCGCAGCGTGCCGAGTCGAGCCGTGACCGGGGAACCGCGGGCATCGGTCAGGTCGACCGCCAGGGTCAGCGACGCCGGCACCGACGATGCGGCGACGTCGAGGGCCAGCGACGTCCCCGTGACCGTGGGCATCGCCGGCGTCGGCGCGGTCAGCGGATGCAGCAGACGGGTCAGCGGGGCGGAGCCGAAGTCCCCGCGCCAGTAGGCCACGGACCCGAACGACGCCGGATCGACCACCAGCACCGAGGGCGACGCGCTCGCGGTCGCGGCGCTGTCGAACACGCCGGTGATCGACGACACGTTCGTCTCCGCCTGCGACACGGCTGTGATCCGCTGTGCGCCCCCGTCGACAGCACGCACCCGGGCGATCGTGCGGCTGTCGCGGACCACGTGGAGAACCGTCGGCGCACCGATGTCGATGAGCGCGCGGTCCTGCCGGTTCTGCGCCAGCACAGCCGCGCTGCTGACGCCGAAGACCGCCATCGCCACCGCGACGGCGAGCACCCCGAAGGTGCGCCTGCCAGCCGGACGGCGCGCCAACTGACGGACGCCGATGAACGTCGCCACCGCCCCGGACGCGCGAGTGGCGGCGAAGGCCAGCCGGGCGACGGGGGCCACCAGCCGACTCGCCACGATCGCCCCGGCGATGGTCAGCAGGGCCGGCGCGAGCAGGGCGATCCCGCTGCTGCGGCCGCCGTCCAATGCGCCGGAGAGGCGTAGCTGCACGACTCCGGCGACCGCCAGGACGACGACGACGGCCTCCAGCACCGCCGCCCTGCGGGCCGGCCGCCGCGTCGTGCGTCGCCATTGCTCCAGCACGGGACGCCGCAGCACCGCGATGCTGCCGGCGACCGCCGCGACCAGTCCGCCTGCGGCGGCCGCGGCGGCCGCGGCCCAGGGCAGCGGCCCCAGCCGGATCTGCGCATCCGCACCGATGACCGACGGAGCAAGGCCCCGAACCGCGAGCAGCGCACCGAGTACACCCACCGGAACCGCGACGACGAGCAGCAGCGCGGGTTCCAGCAGCGTGAACACGGCCGTGGCCCGCGGCGTCAGGCCCCGCAGCTTGCCCAGCGCCACTTCGGCGCCGCGGGCTTCGGCCGCGCTGCTGACCAGCGTGTGCAGCAGGTACCAGCCGAGCACCAGCAGCTCCGCGACGACGACCGCGATCGGCAGGGCGAGCCGGGAGCCGCCGGACAGGCCACCGGCGACGATCCGATCCACGCCGCTCGACACCGACGGGCGGGCGGGACCGTCGGTCTTCACCCGCCTGGTGGCGGCGTCGAGGGACCTGCGGAACGCGCCGACGCCGCTCGCGTGGATCGCACCCGGCGCGAGTGCGAGATCGGCCGTGGCGATGATGCCGTCGCCCGACTCCGCCTTCATCGCCGAGAAGTAGGCCGTCGGCACCCACGCCTGCAGCGCCTCCGCATCCCCCGAACCGGACGCGGAGGCACCGGAGTCGCCGAACCAGTAGCGGTCCGTCGGCACGCGCCGCTCGACGATGCCGCGCAGTTGGAGCCGGATATCCGGGGACTCCGTGCTGCGCGGGTCGGGCACCGTGATGGTCTGCCCGACCCGCAGCTGCCGCTCGCGGGCGGTGGCGGCGTCGACGACGAACCCGGTCCGATCCGCCGCGGACACGCACGCGCCGGTGATCGCCCGCACGTGGCCGCAGAATCCGTCGCGGTCGGTCAGTTCGATCTGCGCGGGCCGGCCGGTTCGCTGGATGACCCCGCGCTGCGTGATCGACAGCTGCATGACCGGGCTCGGGTAGGCGGCCCGCGCGGCTCCGGTGAACGCGGCCACCACTGCCTCCCGCAACGGCTGGGTCGAAGGCCTGCCGGTCTGGTCGGCGATCACCTCGATCCCCGTGCCGTCGGATCCGACCGGAGCCACCCGCAGCGCCCGTTGCAGCACGGCATCGCTCGCAGCGGCGGCGTAGAGCGGCCCCGCGGCTGCGGCGATGGTGGTGATCGCGGCCACGACCAGCAACGCCGCCGAGGTGGCGCGCCGCCACCACAGTCCGCGCAGGGCGAGACTCAGCAGGCGCACGGCGGCCGAACTTACACGAGGCCCGACTCGACGCCTCGATTCAGGAGGGGGAGCGCACCGGTGCCGCGGCCTCATCGATCGCCGCGACGACCGGCTCGCCGAGGTCGATCACGGAGGTGCCGACCCGCACCTCGTAGTCGCCCGGCTCGACGATCCATCCGTCATCCCAATATGCGAACTCGCGCAGGGGCGCGGAGATCCGGACGCGTCGGGTCTCGCCCGGGTCGGCCCGCACCGTGTCGAACCCGATCAGCCACCGCTCTGGCCGGTCCACCGCCGAGTCCGGTCGGCGCGCGTACGCCTGCAGCACCTGCTTGCCGTGCCGCCCGCCGGAGTTGGTGACGTCCGCGACGACGTCGACGCCGGTCGGTGTCTGCTCGACGCGCGCGGGTCCGACGGTCCAGGTCGTGTAGCCCAGCCCGTGTCCGAAGGGGTAGGCCGGTTCGGCATCGGCGCGTAGCCACGCCCGGTAACCGATGTGGATCCCCTCGTCGTAGCGCACGACGCCGTCCACCGGTGTCACGTCGACCACCGGAGCGTCGGCGAGCCGTGCCGGCCACGTCGTCGGCAGGCGACCTCCGGGTTCCGTGCGGCCCAGCAGCACGTCGGCCAGCGCGTGGCCCAGCTCCTGACCGCCGAACCAGACCAGCACGACCGCGGCCACCTCGTCGCGCCACGGCATCTCGACCGGCGCACCCGCGTTCACGACGACGATGGTGCGGGAGTTCGCAGCTGCAACAGCGTGCACGAGCTCGTCCTGACGGCCGGGGAGGCGCAGATCGGTGCGGTCGTAGCCCTCGCTCTCCAACTGCTCCGTCGTGCCGACGACGACCACGGCGACGTCGGCCTCGCGGGCGAGTGCCACGGCCTCCCCGATCAGATCGTCGCCGTCCGCCGCGGACGGCGGACGTGATTCCGTGCCGAAGGTCACCGTGATCGAGCCGGGCACTCCGTCGATGATCGCTCCGGGGACGAACTCGAACCGCAGATCGATCGGCTGGTCGGCAGTGACCGCGACCGGAGTCGTTGCGAACGGCGGGAAGAAGAACCCCTGCACCTGATCCGCCTCATCGGCGATCGTCGCATCGAGCACCAGCACGCCGTCGACGAAGACCTTGCCCGTGCCGGGGGAGGCGAACCCGAGGAGCAACTCCTCCGTGGCGTCGGGCCGATAGCGCGTCTGGAAGACCATGGATGCGCGGCGCCGGTTGATCTCACTCGGCTCGAACTCCATGATCAGGCCGGCGAACCGGTCCTCCGCGTACAGCGTCTCGCCGTCCGCATCCAGGTAGGTGACCCTGGCGCCCGGCTCACCGGTCACCGGGTTCGTCATCCGATCCGGTTCGAAGGCGGCGAAGCCGTCGAGCACCTTCGCGCCGAGCCGGTGCTCGACGATCGCGGTCGGAACCAGGGCCGATCGCAGGCCCTCGAGCGGGCTCACCGCATGCTCCAGCAGCACCGTCGCACTGCCGCCGCCCTGCACGCGGGCCTGCACCGCGTTCTCACCGATCACGGCGATGCGGGTGAGTGAGGCTACGGCGAGCGGCAGCAGGCCGTCGTTGCGGAGCAGCACCATGCCCTCGGCCGCCGCGCTGCGGGCGAACGCGACGCCGTCCTCGACGACGCCGACCGGCGCTGCCTCGTACCCGTCCAGAGCGCCGACGCGGGCCGCCAGGCGCAGGATGCGCCGCACCTTGGCGTCGACGAGCTGCTCCGGCACGCGCCCGTCCCGGACCGCGGCCACGAGCGCTGCGCCCCACGGACCCTCGGGTCCCGGCATGGCGAGGTCCTGGGGTGTGAGGGCGCTGGCGAGGCTTCGCACCGCGGTCCAGTCGCTGACCACGACCCCGTCGAAGCCCCACTCCGTGGTGAGCGGAGTCGTCAGCAGGTCGTTCTCGGTGTTGGTGACCCCGTTGACGGAGTTGTAGGCGCTCATCACCGCCCAGGCGCCGGCATCGCGGACGCCCCGCTCGAAGGCGGCGAGGTAGAGCTCGCGCAACGGCCGGTCGTCGACATGGACGTCGGTGGTGAAGCGGTCCGTCTCGGAGTCGTTGGCGATGTAGTGCTTCAGCGTCGCGGCGACGCCGCGCTCCTGGATGCCTTCGACGTACGCGGCGGCGAGCTCGGCGGTCAGCAGCGGATCTTCGCTGAACGCCTCGAACGACCTGCCGCCGAGGGGCGACCGGTGCAGGTTGATCATGGGCCCCAGCACGACGGCCACCCCCTTGCGCCGCGCCTCTCCGCCGGCGACACCGCCGTAGCGGCGGGCGAGCCGGCGGTCCCAGCTCGCCGACAGCGCCGTTCCGGACGGCAGGCCCAGCGAGGGATCGCGCTCGTCCCACGTCGCGCCGCGCACGCCGCTCGGACCGTCCGACAGCACCATCGCCGCAAGCCCGATCGACGGCAGCGGTGCGGTCGCCCAGGCGCTGGCCCCGGTGAGCACGAGCACCTTCTCCTCGAGCGAGAGCCGGCCGATCAGGCCGTCGAACTCATCGTCCCCGAACTCGACGCTCCCGATCGGGTCCGTCATTTGACGACCGCGTTCAGCCCCGTCTCCAGCGTCTTCAGGGCCGCCGTCGCCGTGCCCTTGCCGGCGAGCACGGTCTGGGCGAACTGGTTGATGGCACTGCCTCCGTCGAGGGCGGCGAGCGCTGCGAACTGCTTCGGAGAGTTGGCCGCCAGGGTCTTGGCGATGGGGGCCCACTCCTTGATGATCTTGACTCCCTGGGTGTCCTTCTGGAACTCCGGCAGTGCCGCGATCGAGTTGAATGCCGGCAGCAGCGGCGCGACGCCCGCCGCCCAGTACTTCTTGATGTTCTGCAGGTACCAGAGCAGGAACGCCTCGGAACCTTCCTGCGACGGCGTGTTCGTGTACATCATCAGGTTCGGGATGTAGACGATCGTGCCCTTTTTACCGCTGGCACTCGTCAGCGGGCTCATGACCAGCAGGTCGCCGTCGGTGGATCCCGTGTCCGTGGCCAGGCCCGGGTTGGAGACACCGATACCGAATTTCTTGTTCTTCCACTGCGCCAGCATGTTGTCGCTCGTGTAGCTGATCGAGTTCGGGTCGATGATGCCGTCCTTCGCGAGTCCGAGCAGGAAGTCGACGGCCTCGACGTTCGCGGGGGTCACCGTGTTCGGCTTGCCGGCCTCGTCGAACAGCCCGCCTCCGTTGTTCAGGATCATGGTCATGACGGACTGGTTGCCGATGCCGTTGCCGCTGCCGGCTCCCGTGCCGAAGCCGTAGGCCCCGATCTTCTTCAGCGCGAGACCCGCAGCACGCAGCGAATCCCAGTCCGTGGGGACCTCGGCCCCGGCCTTCTCGAGCACCGACTTCTGGTACCACAGCACTCGGATGTCGATGGACCACGGGATGGCGACGTAGCCCTTGTCCGTCTTGAAGCTGTCGATCAGCCCCGGGATGAAGTCGTCATACATCCCGTTCTTCTTCATGGCGTCGACGACCTTGTCGGCGTAGGCGATGGCACCCTGATCGGCGAGCTGGAACGCCTGGAACCCGCCGCCGGAGCTGACTGCCGGCCCGGTCTTCGACGCCACTGCGGCGCTGAAGGTCTGGTAGAAGTTGTCCCACTGGATGAGCTGGTACTTGGCGGCCGGCAGGCCCTTGGCCGGCTTGTACGTCGCAACGAGCGCCTTCTCCGCGGCGAGGAAGGCGTCGGCGCCCCAGGGCATGTCCCAGAACTTCAGTGCCGCGGAACTGCCACCGCCGGCTCCTCCGGGAGAACAGGCCGCCAGCAGCGGGACCGCTGCGGCGAGGGCCGCGAGGCCCAGAACGTTACGGCGGCTGAAGGCATTTGACACTTCGTTGTTCATCTGTTTCTCCTCGTGGGGGACCCTCGGCCGACGGTGCCGCTCAACCCTGAGTGCTCCTCAGCGTTGAGTGCGGCGACGAATCGGACGTCAAGCGGTCGGGCTGTGTGCTGTCCCCGCACCCATCTGCGTGACGGATGGGCCGGAGGCCGGCGAGGACGACGCCGACGGGGGGAGCTTATCCGCAACTCGCTCTGACCGGTATGACCAGTTGCTGGCAGTGCCGTCAGTGCTGATCGGCATGCACCGCCCTGATCGGTATGCACTGCACTGATCGGCAGACACCGGGCGAACAGCGTGTCGTCAGGAGGTCCGGGTCGAACTGAGGACGTCCTCGATCATGTCCTCGAGTCGTCCGTGCTCGCCCAGGACCGTGGCGAGCCGGTCCTCCGCCAGCACGTCCAGCGGGACGTCGAGGTCGTCGCCGTACAGCTGGAGCGCCAGGGTGACGTGCGCGGACATCGCAGCCGCCGCCGCCTCCGCGTCGCCGGCCGCGATCGCCTCCACGACGTCGTTGTGCAGCGGTGCGCCGAGTCCCAGCACGACCGGGTCGCCGAGGCTGCGCAGCTGCAGATCGAGGACCATGGGCGTGATCGCCCCGAACATGACGGCGAGCACGGGGTTGCCCGACAACTTCGCGATGGAGGCGTGGAACGCCAGGTCGGACCGCGCCCGATCGATCGTGGTGCCGCCATGGTCGAACGCCCGCACCAGTTCGCGGAGTCGTGCGACATCCGCAGGCGAGGCCCTGGTGGCCGCGCCGAACGCCGATCGCGACTCCACCATCTCGCGAGCTTCCACCAGGTCGCGCGGCGTAGCCCGCTGATGGCGCGCGACGGAACCCATCATCTCGGCCAGGTGCATCGAGTCGGGGATGCGGACGAACGCCCCGCGAGCCGGGATCACCTGGATGAGACCTCGTTCGACCAGCCCTCGCAGCACCTCGCGGACGACGGGCCGGGACAGTCCACTCGTGACCGACAGTTCGCGCTCGCTCGGCAGCTTCTCGTGATCGGCGTACGCGCCGCTCAGGATCTGCCGGATCAGGTCGGCCTCGAACCTCGTCCGGCTCGGAGGTGCGACCCCCGAGGATCGTTCCCCCGCGGCATTCACCAGTCGTGCACCGTGCCGTCGAGCAGTCGGCTGACCGGCAGGTACGCCTGGCGGTAGGGGAACCGCTTCGCCGCCTCGATGTCGAACCGGACGCCGTGACCGGGGCGTTCCCCGGGCTGGAACTGTCCGTGCTCGAACGTGTACCCCACGTCGAACACGTCGTACGTGCTGTCGACGTGCTGCATGAATTCCTGGATGCCGAAGTTGTGGATCGCCGCGTCCAGATGCAGGGCGGCACCGAGGCCGATAGGCGAGATATCGGTCGGCCCGTGGATCGCGCTCTTGATCTGGTGGATGGATGCGAGTTCGAGAATACGCTTCAACCCGGTGATGCCGCCCGCGTGGGTGACGGCGGATCGCGCGTAGTCGATCAACTGCTCGGAGAACAGCGTCAGGTAGTCGAAGACGGTGTTGAAGATCTCGCCGGTGGCGAGCGGCACAGTGGTGTGCTGCCGTATGAGGCGGAACGCCTGCTGGTTCTCGGCCGGGGTGAGGTCCTCCAGCCAGAACGGGTCGTACTCCTCCAACGACTTGCCGAGGCGCGCGGCCTGGATCGGCGTCAACCGGTGGTGCACGTCGTGCAGGATCGAAAGCTCCGGCCCGAACGCCGACCGCAGGCTGTCGAAGACCTTCGGCATGTTCCGGAGGTACGGGCCGGCGTCCCACAGCTCTTCCGCGGGCGCGGCGCCCGAGCGGGCCGGCTCGTACAGGCCGATCTGCGCCTGCTCCGGTACTCCGTAGCCCGGTCCGAGGCCGGGTGTCGAAACCTGCACACGGACCGCGGTGAAGCCCTGCTCCTGCAGCGCGTGCACGGAGTCGACGAGTGCCCCGACGGACTGCCCCTGTGCGTGGCCGTACGCCCGGATACCGGTTCGACTGCGGCCGCCGAGCAGCTGATACAGCGGCAGGCCGGCGGCCTGGCCCTTCAGGTCCCAGAGCGCGGTGTCCACGGCGGCGATCGCGGCCATCGTGATCGGACCGCGACGCCAGTACACGCCTCGGTAGAGGTACTGCCAGGTGTCCTCGATCGCGTGCGCATCGCGCCCGATGAGCAGTGGCGCGACATGGTCGCGCAGGTAACTGGCGACCGCCAGCTCGCGGCCGTTCACGGTCGCATCCCCCACACCGACGAGTCCGTCATCGGTCGTCAGCACGAGCGTCACGAAGTTCCGACCGGGACTGCACACCACGACCTCGGCGGTCTGGATCTTCATGCTGGAACTCCTTCGGCCCTGCTCGCGAGCGACCCCGCAACCCTGCCGACAACACCTGGTCGAGCCGGTATGACCATACTAGGATCGCACCGCGACGGACCCGCTCAAGCGGTCGGCCGGCGCCCCGGCTCACGCTCCGGCACCTCGTGAGAAAGAGAACGTATCGATGACGATCACGATCGACGGACGCGTGCGCGCGGTCACGATGTGGGACTTCTCGTGGCTCGAACGGCGCTGGGCGGGCGCCGGATACGAGGACTGGGACGTCGCGCTCGCCGAGCTCGCCGACCGCGGCTACGACCTGGTCAGGATCGACGCGTTCCCGCACCTGGTCTCCGCCGACCCCGAGCGCACCTGGACCCTGCTCCCCTTCTGGAATCAGCAGGCCTGGGGCGCGCAGTCCGTCGTCACGGTGCAGCTGCTGCCGGCGCTGCTCGACTTCATCGCCGCAGCGAAGCGTCACGGGGTGGACGTCGCGCTGTCCACCTGGTTCCGTCAGGACGCGGACGACGTGCGCATGCGCCTTGCGACCCCCGCCGACATCGCTCGCGTATGGACCGACACGATCCGTCACATCGACCGGGCCGGGCTGCTCGGCTCCGTCGTCGCCGTCGACCTCTGCAACGAGTTCCCGCTGCCGGTCTGGGCGCCGTTCCTGTACGGCACGGACAACGGACCCGGCTTCCCCCTGACCCACCCGCGGGTCGGGGCCTGGATGCGCGAGTCGATCGAGTTGGTCCGCGAGCAGTACCCCGATCTGGACTACACGTACTCCTTCTCCGCCACGTACGAGGACTATCCCGACATCGAGGTCGCCGCATTCGACTTCCTCGAGCCGCACATCTGGATGGCGGGCACCTCGGACTACTACACGAAGGTCGGGTACGCCTTCGAGCGGTACGACTCGGTCGGGTACGACAACGTGGTGCTCCGCGGCCGCCAGGTGTACCTGGCCGAGCAGGAGCGGTTCGATGCGACCCTCTTCGCCGAGATCGACCGGGTGGCTGAATGGTCGCGGGTGTCGGGCAAGCCGGTCGTCACGACCGAGTGCTGGTCGATCATCGACTACAAGGACTGGCCGGGGCTCCAGTGGGATTGGGTGAAGGACCTGAATGAGCGCGCGGTCCGGTACGCCGCCGCGACCGGCCGGTGGACCGGGATCGCGGTGTCCAACTTCAGCGGTCCGCAGTTCGTGGAGCTGTGGCGGGACGTCGAGTATCACCGCCGCCTCACGACGCTCATCCGTGGGAGCGCCGTCGATGCCGACCTGATCGAGGGCGCGCGGTGACGGCGACCGCTGCGGCCACGCGGGTGCCGCCCAGCCCCCTTCTGCTCGCCGGGCGTGCGGTCGCCGTGCTGCGAGCCGACCATGCGGAGCGCTACCGGCCGGTCATCGACGTGCTCGTCGACGCCGGCATCACCTCGATCGAACTCACCCTGACCACGCCCGGCACGACCGAGGTGGTGCAGCAGCTCGTCCGGCAGTACGCCGGGCGGGCCGAGATCGGTGTCGGCACCGTGCTGTCCAGGGACGTAGCGATCGCGGTCCTCGACGCCGGAGCGGCGTTCCTCGTCACCCCCACGGTGCAGCCGGACGTGATCCAGGTTGCCAGCGGTGCGGGCCGCGCCGTCTTCCCCGGCGCGTACACCCCGACCGAGATCCAGGCGGGATGGAACGCGGGCGCGACCGCCGTCAAGGTCTTCCCCGCGTCGTCCCTGGGACCCGCCTACTTCCGGTCGATCGCGGGCCCGTTCCCCGACATCCCCCTCATGCCGTCCGGAGGCGTGAGCATCGACTCCATCCCGGAGTGGCTGGCGGCCGGTGCGATCGCGGTCAGCCTGGGCGGCGAGCTGCTCGGCGACTCCCTGCGCGGAGGGGACCTGGCCGAGCTCGCCAGTCGCGCCCGTCGCTGCCGCGACGCGGTCGACAGCGCAGGGTCCGCGGACTCGCGATGACTACCGACCCGGTTGCGACCGCGCCACCCGAGAGCCGTGGCGTGGTCACGCTCGGGGAGACGCTCGCCCTCTTCGCCGCATCCGGCCCGGGATCGCTGCGCTCGGGAGCGGAGTTCGACTTCCGCATCGGCGGCGCCGAGTCGAACGTCGCGATCGGCCTGAGCCGGCTCGGTGTTCCAGTGGCGTGGTTCGGCCGGGTCGGCACCGACTCGTTCGGCGACGAGATCGTGCGGTCGCTCCGTGGCGAGGGCGTCGAGGTGCACGCCGTCCGCGATCCGCTGCTGCGCACCGGCGTGATGGTGAAGGAACGGCGCACGCCGCTGCACCAGCAGGTCTCGTACTACCGCGCGGGCAGCGCCGGGTCGGCCTTGTCGGCCGCCGACATCGACGACGCCGTCCTCGCGGCCGCAGGCGTCCTGCATGTCACGGGTATCACTCCCGCCCTCTCCGCCTCCGCCGCAGCAGCGGTGAACCACGCCATCGCGGTCGCGCGTGCCGCGGGCGTGCTGGTCAGCATGGACGTCAACTACCGGGCCGGACTGTGGTCGATCACCGAGGCGAGCGAGCGCCTCGGCCGCCTGCTGCCGCAGGTCGACCTGCTGTTCGCGGGGCCCGAGGAGGCGGAGTTGTTCGTCGACGCCGACCCGGACCTCGAGGTGCTGGCCGGCTCGATCGCTGCGCTCGGGCCCCGGGAGGTTGTCATCAAGAACGGTGCCGCAGGCGCGACCGCGTTCGTCGACGGCGAGTACCGCTCGGCGACGCCGCCGCAGGTTCCTGTCGTCGACACGGTCGGGGCAGGTGACGCATTCGTCGCCGGGTACCTGACCGCGCTGCTCGAGGGGAAGTCCACCGAGCACCGTCTCGAGTTCGCCTGCATCGCCGGCGCCTTCGCCTGCATGGCGACCGGCGACTGGGAGGGCGCAGCCAGTCGGGCGGATCTCGAACTGCTCGCCCTCGCCGATCCGGTGCTGCGATGATCCCCGCTGCGCGGTCGCGGGTCCCACTGCTTCTTCCCCCCAGGAATGCTCTGCCGACGAAAGGATCTCGATGACCTCCTCAGATACGAAGGTGGGCGGAGAGCGACCGCCCACCGGGTTCCGGCGCGCTCTTGCGGGCGTCGGCGTCGCCGGCGCATCCGCCCCGCAGGGTGCCGGTGGCACGGGCAGCACGATCCGGCGCCGCGGCGCGCCGGCCGCGAGTCGCCTGACGCTCCTGGTGCTCGTCGTGCCGTCCGTGCTGCTGCTGGTCCTCGTCAACGGGTACCCGTTGCTCTACGGGTTCTTCCAGTCGGTGCAGGACGGCTCGCTGATCACCGCGGGCAACTTCGTCGGTCTCGCGAACTACATCGACGTGGTCACGCAGCCGAGGTTCTGGAGCGCAGCTCTGTTCACGGTCGTCTTCACCCTGGTGGGCGTGTTCGGCAGCTGGCTGATCGGCCTCGCGCTCGCACTCCTGCTCCGCGTGAAGGCCCCCGGCTCCGCGACCTTCAAGGTGCTGCTCATGCTGCCCTGGGTCGTGCCGATCGTGGTTTCGGCGACTGCCTGGAACTGGCTGGTGGCGACGAGCGAGAGTCCCATTCCCACCATCGCGAGAGCGCTCGGGCTGGGCAGCCCGACCTTCCTGGCCGATCCCACCCTGGCCGCGATCCTCGTCTGCATCTTCAAGGTGTGGGTCAGCTTCCCGTTCATGATGCTCATGACGTCCGCGGCGCTCGCGGCGGTCGACCCCAGCGTGTACGAGGCCTCCGGGATGGACGGTGCGACCAGGTGGCAGCAGCTCACGCAGATCACGCTGCCCATGATCGCCAGATCCACGTACATCAGCTGGATCCTCATGACGATCTTCAGCGTGAACGACTTCCCGACGATCTTCCTGCTCACCGGCGGCGGACCGGTGAACGCGACGACCTCGCTGATCGTGCTCGCGTACCGCACCGTGTTCCAGGACTTCCAGACCGGACCCGGTGTGGCGATCGCGTTCCTCATGACGGTGGTGCTGGTCCTCATCTCCGTCTTCCTGTTCCGTCAGATCCAGAAGGTGGAAACCGAATGACCACGATCCAGCAGGCCGGCAGCACCGCGGTGCGAACGACGACGCAGCAGAAGGTCGGGCGCCGGCACCGGCCGGATCACATCCGGGGCCGCTGGGGCTATTTCGCCATCCTGGTCGTGGTGACGGCCGTCGTGCTGATCCCGCTGGCAGTCATCCTGCTGCTCTCGGTGCAGCCCGGCGCGCGCTCCTCGTCGACGAGCGGGTTCACCTTCGAGAACTTCGCGCACGTGTTCGGGACGACCGACGTGGTGCGGTGGCTCTTGAACAGCTTGCTCGTCACCGTAGCGACGGTCGCCGTGTCCGTCATCGTCGCGGCGCCGGCGGGCTACGTCCTGTCGCGCGGTCGAAGCCGCGCGGTGTCCGGGTACTCGCTGCTGCTCTTCGTCGTGCAGTCGCTGCCGGTCATCACCTCGATCATCCCGTTGTTCATCCTGTTTGCGAACTTCGGACTCGCGGACAACCTGTTCGGGATCACGATCGTGTATGTCGGCGGCACGGTCGCCGTGGCGACGTGGATGATGGCGGCGTACATCGACACGATCCCGGTCACCCTGGAGGAGGCGGCCTGGGTCGACGGCAGTTCGGTCTTCGGCTCGTTCCTGCGCATCATCGTCCGCAACTCGCTTCCGGGCGTGCTGTCCACCGCGATCTTCTCGTTCCTGCTCGCCTGGAACGACTACCTGGTCGCGTTGATCTTCCTGCGCAGTGCAGAGAAGTTCACGCTGCCGATCGGCCTCGAGACCTTCTTCCAGCAGAACGCGGCCGACTGGGGATCCGTGATGGCCGTCTCGGTCGTGATGCTGCTGCCACCCGCGATCCTGTTCGCGACCCTGAACCGGTACTTCAGTGTCGGGGGGATCGGCGGGTCGCTTGCCGGACGGTAGGACGATGCGCGCGGCGCACTGGTCGGCGCCGCGCGCGGTGACGCTCGTCGACCTGCCGGTCCCGGCGGTGCGCGACGACGAGGCGCTGGTGCGGGTCGCCTGGACCGGCTTGTGCGGCAGCGACCTGGAGGAGTACCTGCACGGGCCGGTCGTGATCCGACCGCCGGTCGTGCTCGGCCACGAGATCGTCGGAGTCGTCGCCGAGGCGGCGCGTGACGGGTCCGGACCCGCCGTGGGGACCCCGGTCGTCGTCGATGTCGTCACCGGATGCGGCACCTGCTTCTGGTGCCGGCGGCATGAGGAAGGACTGTGCCCCCGGCTCGTCGTGACCGGCCAGCACGTCGACGGCGGCCTGGCGGAGTACGTGCCGGGCCGGGCGTCCCGGCTGATCCCGGTCCCGGCCGAGCTGCCGCTGCAGCACGCCGCGTTCGCCGAACCCGCCGCCGTCGCGATCCGGGCGGCCCGAAAGCTCGGACCGCTCCTCGGCCGCGGCGCGGTCGTCGTCGGCGGCGGCACGATCGGGCTCCTCACCGCGCAGGTGCTCGCGGGCGCCGGCGCCACTCCGGTGGTGGTGCTGGAACCGAGCGGGGCCCGGCGCGACATCGCGAGCGCCATCGGCGTGCGCGCCGTCTGGGCGGCCGACGAACCGGCGCGTCGAGCGGCCCTGTCGCTCATCTTCCCGGAGCGAGGCGTGGACGTCGTCGTGGAGTGCTCCGGTGCCCCGGGAGTCGCCCGCGAGGCCGTCCGGCTGGTGCGCCGCGGTGGAACGGCGGTCCTGCTCGGCGTGCCGCCCGCCGATGAACCCTTCGACGAGCTCGACCTCGTCGTCCAGGAGAAGACGGTCATGGGCTCGGCTGCTCATATGTGGGACGACGACGTGGCGGTCGCGGTCGAACGACTCGCCTCCGGCCTCATCCGGGTCGAACCGCTCATCTCGCGGACCGTCCCGCTCGAGTCCGTTCCGGCGGCGTTCGAGGCGCTGGCGGATCCGGCGGAATCCATCATCAAGCTCCTGATCGACGTCGGATCCCACTCCGGTACGGGCGAACGGTGACGTTCGGCCACTGAACCGCGTCGCTGCTACTGACGAACCGATGTTGTATCAGCTCGGTGATGAATCTATAGAGATCTAGCACGGTGTAAATTTTCTGTATACGTCTCTAGATTTCGATACACTTCGGTCGTGGACCCGGTTCGGAACCCGTACTCGCCGGGAGCGGGCCGAAAGCCTGCCGCCCTGATCGGCCGGGATCGTCAGCGCGCGAATTGGCAGACAGTGCTCGAGCGGGTGGAGCTCGGCCGCAGCCCGCAGCCCGTCGTTCTGTACGGACTCCGCGGTGTCGGCAAGACGGTGCTGCTCTCGGACTTCCGGCGAACAGCGGCGGACCGGAACTGGATCGTTGCGCAGGTGGAGGCCGGTGCGGACCGCACGCTTCGGGAGGCCCTCGGTGAGGCGCTGCACGATCCCCTGGCCGACCTCGCGCGACCCTCGGCCGGTCGCCGGCTGCTGCAGGCACTGAAGACGGCGCTCAGCTTCAAGGCTTCCTACGACACCGCCGGGACGTGGAACTTCGGCGTGGACCTGTCCGAGGTCGCCGGAGGAGGCGCCGACACCGGCACGATCGAGACGGACCTGCGCAAGGTCGTCCGCGACGTCGCGGCGGCGGCCGCCGAGGAGGGCCGCGGGTTGGCGATCCTGATCGACGAGACCCAAGACCTCCGGGCCGACGAGATCACGGCGCTCTGCGCGATCGCCCACGCCGCAGGTCAGGACGACTGGGCGGTGCTCTTCGCGTTCGCGGGCCTGCCCAGCCTGCCCCGCATCCTCGCGGAGGCGAAGTCGTATTCCGAGCGTTTCGATTACGAGCTCGTCGAGGCGCTCGAGCCGCACCTGGCGCGCGACGCACTCGTCGAGCCCGCGCTGGCGGAGGCCGTGCGCTGGGCGCCGGATGCGCTCGAGCTGATCGCGACGCAGAGCAGGGGCTACCCGTACTTCCTGCAGCAGTACGGTCAAGCCACGTGGGATGGTGCGCTGGCCGATCCGATCGACCTCGCTGACGCGAGAGCAGGTGCCGCAGCGGGCAGGGCCGCGCTCGACGCCGGCTTCTTCCGTGCGCGCTGGGATCGGGCCACTGCGAAGGAGAAGGTGTATCTGCGGGCGATGGCGGTCGATGGCGACGAGGGCAGCGGATCGGGGGAGGTTGCGTCCAGACTCGGTCGGCGACCCGCTAGCTTCGGGCCCGTGCGAGCGAGCCTAATCGCCAAAGGGCTCATATACGCGCCCGAGCATGGAGTCGTCGCCTACACCGTGCCGGGGATGGCGTCCTTCATCGATCGCGAGTACGCCGACCGGTAGGGCGCAGTGCTCGACCGGAGCGACCTCGGCCGATCAGTGCATGTGCTTGCCGCCGTCGACGTTGATGTTCGCGCCGTTCACGAAGGCCGCGCCCTCGGACAGCAGGAACGCGATCGTCGCGGCGATGTCGTCGGGCTGGCCCACCCGGCCGACCGGGATGTCGGCCGACATCCCGGCCTTGCGCTCGTCGGTCAGTTTGCCGCCCATGATGTCGGTGTCGATCGGGCCGGGCAGGATGCAGTTCACCGTGATGCCGAGCGGGCCCAGCTCGCGCGCGCCGCCGCGCGTCAGCCCCTGCACTGCCGCCTTCGCCGCCGCGTAGCCGGACTTGGAGAAGGTGCCGCCGCCGTCGATCGCGGTGATGGACGAGATGTTCACGATGCGGCCGACGCCGGTCTCGACCATCCGGCGTCCGGCCGCCTGCATCATCACGAGGGTTCCGGTGGCGTTCACAGCCATGGTGCGGTTCCACTCGTTCAGTCCGAGTTCGAGCAGCGGCGTGGGGCTGGGGATCCCCGCGAGGTTCACGAGCCCGACCACGGGCGGCAGCTGTGTGTCGAACACCTCCATCGCGGCCTGCACGGAGTCGGGGGAGGTGATGTCGGTCGGCACACCGACCGCGTCCACGCCCTCACCGCGCAGCTGCTCGGTGAACTCGCGCACACCGTCCTCGCTGATGTCGACGAGACCGACGCTCCAGCCCTCCGACGCCAGCCGTCGTGCGACGACCCGGCCGATGCCGCGTGGGGCGCCGACGCCGGTGACGATCGCGGTGCGGCGTTCCGGGAACGTGGCTGTGCTCATGAACTGCTCCTTCTTGATGGCGTTGTCGATGGCGTTGTCGATCGCGGGCTGATCGCGGGTTTGCCGGATGTGGCGGGACGAACGGTGGGTCGCTCAGGAGAGCGGGTTGCCCCGGCTCTCCTTGAAGAAGAAGACGGCGACGGTGGAGATGGCGGCCGCGAACACGGTCCAGAGCGCGGCGGTCGGCGGCGCGCCCGTGGCGGCGACGAGTCCGCCGGCGATCAGCGGAGCGAAGCCGCCGAACACCGCCGAGGCGATGTTGTAGCTGGTGCTGAGCCCCGCCACGCGCACCCGGGCCGGGATCGACTCCACGAGCACCACGGGAAGGCAGCCGAGGAACAGGGCGACGGACGCCGCCAGCACGCTCTGCACCAGCACGGTGAGGGCGAGGCTGTCGGCGGCGACGGCCAGCGAGATCAGGGGATACGGCAGTACCAGCACGAGCAGGCAGCTGAGCACCATCGCCGGTTTGCGGCCGATGCGGTCTGAGATCCTGCCGGAGGCGATCACCACCACGATCACGACGACGCTGGCGAGCGCGTTCGAGAAGAGGGCGGCCCCGGAGCCGACCTTCTCGGCGCCGTCCTTCGTGTACTGCTGGACGAACGACGGGAAGTAGCTGGTGAAGGTGTAGACGGCCGCCGACTGCATGCCGACCAGGCAGAAGATGAAGGCGAGGCGCTTGACCAGCCCGCCGCGAGTCATCGTGCCGCCGTCCACGACGTCGGGCACTGGTTTCTTCGCCGCCGACTCGACCTCGTCACGGAAGATCGGCGTCTCCTCGGCCTTCAGCCGTACCGGTATCGCGATGAGCGCCAGCAGGCCGCCGATGGCGAACGGGATGCGCCAGCCCCAGTCGTCCATCACATCCTCCCTGAGGAGCGCGGTCAGTCCCGCGATCACGAGCGAGCCGACGAGCGTGCCCACGAAGATCGTGGCGGTGTGGAAGCTGCCGAACAGGCCGCGGCGCTGATTCGGCGCCCATTCGACCAGGAACGAGGCGGCTCCGCCCCACTCGCCGCCCGCCGCCGCGCCCTGCACCAGCCGGGCCAACACCAGCAGGATCGGGGCGGCCAGGCCGATCGTCTTCTGGTCTGGCAGGATCGCGACGACGGCGGTCGAGGCGCCCATCAGGGTGATCGACAGCAGCAGCGCGGGCTTGCGGCCCTTGCGGTCGCCGAAGAGCCCGATCAGGATGCCGCCGAGCGGCCGAGCCACGAAGCCGGCCCCGAAGGTGGCGAAGGCCAGCAGCAGCGCCGTACCGCCGCCGCCGGTACCGGACGCCGTGAAGAAGTGCGCCGCGATCGTCATCGCGAGCAGGCCGTAGGTGGTGAAGTCGAACCACTCCACGAGGTTGCCGAACGACGCCGCCAGGATGACGGTGCGCAACTGGGATCGGGTCGGTGGCTCGGCGGCGCCGGCAGTGGGCGCGTTGGTGGCGGTACTCATCGTGGTCACTCCATCGGGACTCGAGGATCGGGACTGGCTGGGTCGGAATGTTCGGCGGAGGGGTGGGGGTCGTCGGAGGGAGGGGTCGGGCTGTGAGCAGCGCGCTCAGCGCATCTGGCTGAGCGCGAACGTGGCGGGGTCGCCGCCGATCCGCTCGTCCGAATCCAGCCCGGTGATCGAGTCGATCTCGGCGGCGGACAGCCGCAGGTCGGCGGCGGCGAGGTTCTCGGCGATGCGCTCGGGCTTCGCAGACTTGGGAATCACGACATGACCACGGGCCAGGTGCCAGGCGAGGATCACCTGGGCGGCGCTGGCGCCGTGCGCGGTAGCGGCGTCCACCACCGCGCCGGCGGTCAGGTCGGCTCCTTGGCCGAGTGGGGAGTAGGCCTCCACCACGCTGCCGAGCGCTCGGCTCGCGGCCGCGACCTCCGGCTGCTGGAAGGTGGGGTGCAGCTCGATCTGGTTGACCGCGGGCGGCCGTCCGCCGTGACGAGCGATGGCGTCCAGGTGCTCGGGCAGGAAGTTGGAGACACCCACCGCGCGTACCGCGCCCTCGGCCTCGAGTTCCTGCAGCGCCTGCCAGCTCTGCTCGAACAGACCCTTCGACGGGTACGGCCAGTGGATCAGATACAGGTCAAGGCGGTCGACGCCGAGCCGCTTGCAGGTCTCCGCGTACGCCCGGCGGGTGGAGTCGTGGCCCTGGTCGCCGTTGCGCAGCTTGGAGGTGATGAACACCTCCTCGCGGGGCAGACCGCTCGCCCGAACTGCCGCGCCGACTCCCTCCTCGTTCACGTAGGCGGCCGCGGTATCGATGTGGCGGTAGCCGGCGGCCAGCCCGTCTTCGACGACGCGTTGCGCCTCGTCCGCGGGAACCTGGAACACGCCGAGGCCGATCTGAGGGATCAGCACGCCGGGTGCGATCTCGATCCTCTGCACGCTCGGTGCCACGTCCGGGGTCACGTCCGAGGTCGTCAAGTCGTTGCTCATCGTTCGTCTCCGTTCTGATCCGCTGTCGTCGAGCTGTTCGCTGTCGCCGCCCGGTTCGCATCGAACGAGGCCAACGCGCGGACGCGTGCATCGTCGATGTGGGCCGCCATCGCTCTGCGGGCGACACGTCCGTCGCCGCTGCGCAGCGAGTCGAGCACCCGCCGGTGCTCCTCGATGCAGTGCGCGGAGTCGGTGACGCCGGCACCGCCGAAGAGCCGGAAGCGCTGGATCTGGCCGCCGATCGCCGAATAGGCGCTGAGCAGGAACTCGTTGCCAGCGGCCCGGGCGATGGTGCGGTGGAAGCGCTCGTCCGCCTCCCAGTACTGCCGGAAGTCGTGGAACGAGGGTCCGAGCGGAGCGGCGGCCAGGTCGTCGACCGCTGTCTGCAGCGCGGCGTCGACCCGGTGGTCCAGGCGCCGGGTCGCCAGCTCGGCGAGCGGCGGCTCCAGAAGCAGGCGCGCCTGCATGAGACGTTCCAGTTCGCCGGGTGTGGTCATCGGGGCTGCCCGGTAGCCCTTCAGCGCGGTGCGATGCACGAGGCCGGTGGACTCGAGTCGGGCCAGGGCCTCGCGCACCGGGGTCTGCGACACGGCGAAGCGGCGGGCGAGTGCGTCGATGTTCAGCACCCCGCCGGCGGGCAACTCGCCATCGACGAGCAGCTCGAGCACGGTGTCGTAGATGTGATCGGCCAGCATGCGGCGGGTGGGGGCCGCAGCCTCGGGTGATCCGGGTGATCCGGGCGATCCGGGCGATTCGGGCGATTCGGTGAGCGTACGGGTCACCCGGGCACCGCCGCCTCTCGCCGGGGAGCCGCTGGTCGGCTCCATCACCGATCGTTGATCGTGCACGATCCGGCTGATCGTCGGCTGGGGAATACCCGGCTGATCCGGGCGCCCACGCCTGGCAGCATGTGCCGCATGCACCTGCTCGCCGTTCATCACGTCGCGGTCATCGCCTCCGACTACGCGCGATCGCGTGCCTTCTATGTGGAGGTATTGGGGCTGACCGTGCGCAACGAGGTCTTCCGTTCGGAGCGGGACTCGTGGATGTGCGATCTGGACGTGGCCGGTCGGTACTCGATCGAGCTGTTCTCGTTTCCGGATCCGCCACCGCGGGCGACCTGGCCCGAGGCGACGGGCCTTCGGCACCTCGCGTTCGCCGTTCCCGATGTCGCTGCTGCGGTCCTCGAGCTGACCGAGCACGGCGTCCCGTGCGAGCCGATCCGCATCGACGAGCACACCGGGGCGGCCTTCGCCTTCTTCCACGACCCCGACGGGCTGCCCCTGGAGTTGTACGAAGTGGTCGACCACGCCTGATACAGCGGAGGAGCGTCAGCGGGCGGCGTTCGCGAGGGCGCGCTCCTCGGCCTGCACGCAGGTGCTGCACGTACCGAATACGTCGACCACGTGCTGCGGGCGCGCGAAGCCGTGCTGGGCGGCGGTGGCGGCCGCCCACTCCTCGATGGCATCCGCCTCGATCTCGACCGCCCGGCCGCATGATCGGCAGATCAGGTGGTGATGATGAGCGACGGTGCTGCACGACCGGTAGCGGTTCTCGCCGTCGGGCGACTGCAGCGCGTCCGCCTCGCCCTCCGCGGTCATGTCGGCGAGGGCGCGGTACACCGTCGCCAGTCCGATCGTGGATCCGGCCTGCTTCAGCACCGTGTGCAGGTCCTGGGCGCTGATGAAGTCGTCGCGAGGCTCCAGCGCCTCGCGCACCGCCGCGCGCTGCCAGGTGTTCCGTTTCACATCAGCACGGTACCGCCGGGGCTTCGCTGACGGTGCGCGGGCGATGAGCACCGCGGCTGCCCTCGCCGATCGGCCGGGAGCCGGGGCTATGGTCGCCGGCATGGACACGCGTCACCTCGCAGGCCGCTGATGCTCGCCCGCTTCTCGGCGCCCCTGCGCAAGTCGCCCGCCGAGCGGGGTTGGACCTACGTGGTGATGGACGGCTCGGCCGACTTCTTCGGCACGGGCGGCCGGGTCAGGGTGACCGGCACGATGGACGGCGTGCCATTCGCCACCACGTTCATGGCGCTCGGCGACGGCACGCACAAGCTGCCGGTGAAAGCGGGGGTCCTGCGCTCCCTGCACAAGCAGGTTGGCGACGAGGTCGATGTGGTGATCGAGACCGCCGAGAAGTAGCCCGTACCGAGCCGGCCGCCTACTTCAGTAGGTGGAAGAACTGGATCCTGGCGTGCCGGTAGGTCTTGGAGGCCAGGATCGCGGCCAGGCTGCCACCGAACAGTCGGGCGGAGGTGTGGGCCGTGTAATAGATGTCGTGCACGCCGGTCGGCAGCACGATCACCTTCGAGACGACGGCCGTGTGCTCCCATCCGCGCCCCTTGCCGTCCCAGTTGAACTGCACGATGTCGCCCACCACCACCTGATCGCGTCCGCTCCAGGCCAGGCGGGTCGCCAGGTCGGTGCGACTGCGCAGCCAGGTGCTCATGGCGGTTGAGGAGACCCACGTGGCGCTGTACGCCTTCGTCGTGCGGTAATGATTCCACCAGGCCGACGACTGCTTCCATCCGCGGGCCAGCAGCAGCTGGCTGACGAAGTTGGCGCAGTCGATCCCCTTCAAAAAGCCGAACCGCACGTTCGCGGTGACGTTCCAGTGCAGGCCCGCGTACTGCATCTCGCGGTCCCGCTTCGTGTGGACCACCCATTGGAACTTGAGCGGCGTCGGCACGAGGGCCCAGTCGGCCGAGACGAGCGTGATGGCCGCTGTCCCCGGCTGGAAGGTGGGTGCGGTTCCCACCTGGAACCGCATGGTGTCGGGGCTGACCGGCGTCAGGTTCAGCGCCACCTGATCGCCGACGAGCACCTCGGTCACGTTCTGCAGATCGGTCCCGTGCACCGTGACGGTGCGCACCGACGCGGAGTTGCCGACCAGCTTGTTCATCGACAGTGCGATCGGTGTCGCGAGCACCGGTGCGGACGGAGGAGTCGGGGTCGGCGTCGGCGTCGGGGTCGGCGTCGGAGTCGGAATGGGAATCGGAGTCGGAGCGGGGACGGGCGTCGGCGGAGTCGGCCCAGGAGCGGGTGCCGCCGGTGCGCTCGCGGACGAGGTGGGTGTCGTCGCCGGTACATCCGCCGGCGCCCAGCCGATGCCGGCGGTCAAGCTCAGGGCCAGGACGGCGGAGACGATGGGTGCCATGCGCGCCTTCCCGGTCGTTGGAAGTCACACCGGGTTGCTCCGGTGTGACCGCTTCTGGGGGTGGTCTGCGTGGTGGTGGTCGGGGGCGTGCAGTGCCAGGGCGGGGTCCGGCCATGGCTGCCGTCGTTACAATGCGCACACGTCAATGCGCACACAGTGCCGACGTCGTCGGGCGAGTTGCCCGATCGACCGTAGTTGCGCGAGGCGCGGCCGGCCCTCCCCAGTCAGAGGTACGGCTGCACTCTCAGCCACGGCCGAGTCAGAGCGACGACCAGTCAGAGGACGGCGGAGAGGCGAGGACCGTTGAGCGACGGGCGCGGCCTCCGACCGGGTACTCCGGTCGCCCGGCACGGACGGCTGCGCGTCCCGAACCCTGCGGCTGCGGTGGCCAAGTTCATCGCCGTCGCGCTCTGCGTCGTGCTGGTATCCGGCGTCTCGCTGGCCGCGATCGTCTACGGAAGCCTGAACAACAACGTGCAGGCCCGCCAATTCGTCCTGCCCGACAAGAAGTCCGACATCCCCACCATCGGCGCCTACTCGGGGGCGGTGAACCTGCTGTTGGTCGGTGACGACACCCGGACGGGCCAGAAGGGCCACTACGGCTCCGACCCGGGCAGCGCCCTGAACGACGTCAACATCCTGTTGCACATCAGCGACGATCACACCAAGGCGTACGTCGTCAGCTTCCCGCGCGACACGTATGTGAGCGTTCCGGCATGCACGGACCCGAAGAATCCGGGACAGATGCTGCAGCCGGAATCGAACGTCAAGCTGAACTCGATACTCAGCTACGGCGGCATCGGCTGCATTCGCGACACCATCGCGAATCTCAGCGGAATCAAGATCCCGTACGTCGCGATGATCACGTTCGACGGCGTCGTCGAGATGTCGAACGCCGTCGGCGGGGTGCCGGTCTGCGTCGCGAGCCCCATCAACGACGACTACACCGAACTGCACCTGACCAAGGGCGAGCACACGCTGCAGGGCGCGACGGCGCTGAAGTTCCTGCGTACCCGCCACGGTGTGGGCGACGGCAGCGACCTGACCCGCATCAGTTCGCAGCAGGTGTTCCTGTCGTCGCTGGTCCGCAAGCTGAAGCAGCGGTCGACCCTGACCGACCTCACCAAGCTGTACGGCATCGCCAGTACCGCATCGACCAGCATGACGCTGTCCAGCAGCATCGCGAACGTGGACACCATGGTCTCCATCGGCCGGGCGCTGGCACCCATCGACCTGGACAAGGTGGTCTTCGTGCAGTACCCGACGGCGGTCCAGGGTGACGGCGTCGTCCCCAACACCGATGCGGCAGACACCCTGATGCAGGCCATCAAGCAGGACAAGACCCTCAAGCTGAGCAATGCGCCCAAGGGCGATGCGGTCGGCTCGACCGCCGATTCCTCCACATCACCCAGCGGATCCACGAGCCCGTCCCCGTCGCCCTCGTCCAGCGGCAAGTCCTCAACCGTCACCCTGCCCTCGGGCGTGCTCGGGCAGCCTGCCAGCGAATCGTCCTGCTCCGTCGGCAACGCCCTCGGCAGACGCTGACCACCCCCTCCGCTGACCAGCCTCTCGGGTGAGCAGGGCGGAGCAAACGCCGAGCGAGTGCAGAGCAAGGGCGGAGGACCGCCGGGCCTGCATACCCATGTGCAGTCCAACGGCCCCCCTGATCTCACCAGACGACGGCCCGAACGGTCGACCAATGAGACTTCGTACCGGGCTGGGGTGCGACCCGAAGAGAGCCCCGACGGTGCCGGTCCAGCGGGAGGCGTCGGCAGCGGGGTGCGATCAATGCTAGCGACAGCGTCGACACCTCCGAACCTCCGATGTGCGCCGGCGGCTCCGTTCGTCTGCCCATGCGAAGAGGCACCGCCCGAGACGCCCGACTCGGGTGTGGCCGCCGCAGCGCCGACGGCTATGCTCGCGTGCACCGGGAGACGTCGCATAGTCCGGTCGAGTGCACCACCCTGCTAAGGTGGAGAACCCTCACGGGTTCCGAGGGTTCAAATCCCTCCGTCTCCGCACGAAGATCAAGAATCCAAATCCGGAGCACGGTGACGGGGTTGGTACTACCACCGTCCCGCCCTCTTCGTTGCGGCCGCGCCGCGGATCGTCAGCCGAGCATTCCCTGCTTGAGCATGTTCTCGATGGTCTCGACAATCGTCGTCTCGCGTGGGCGAGGCGCGAACCCGAGTTCCGTCTTCGCGCGCTCGTTGTGGATCACGAGCGGGGGCAGCTCATCGCCGGGAGCCTCCTCGGTCGGCACCTTCTCGGCCAGAGCGCCGAAGTGCTCGCGCAGCACCGCCGCGACTCCGAGCCAGGTGGTGGAGGGTCCGTCGGCGAGCAGCAGGTAGCGCTTGCCAGCGGCGTCCGGGGTGACCATCGCGGCCAGGTGGGCGGATGCCACGTCCCGCACGTCGACGATCCCGAACCGCTGCCGCGGCGCAAGCGGCATGTGCCCGCCGAACATGCCCGCGAAGGCTTGCAGCGACGACCGCGGGTCGGACGTCAGCGTCGGCCCGGCGATCCAGGTCGGGTTGAGCACGACCAGCCGCGTGTCGCCGCCTTCCGCTGCGATGAAGTCCCAGGCGGCGCGTTCAGCGACCGCCTTCGAACGCGGGTAGGCCGGCAGCCCGGACATGTCGGGGTCGGTCCAGTCGCTCTCGTCGTACTCCCGCGCGCCGTCGGCATTCAAGGGCTTCGGCGAGTAGCCGACCGCCGCGAACGAGGAGGTCAGTACGACGCGCGGCACGCCGGCCCGAACGGCAGCGCCCAGCACGCGCAGGGCGCCGTCGCGCGCAGGGGTGACCACGAGCTCCGGGTCCTCCGTGGCATGGGTCATCGGCGAGGCGAGGTGGTAGACGCCGTCGACACCGGATGCCGCGGCATCCCACCCGGCGTCCTCCGTCAGTGAGGCGATCACCAGGTCGAGCCCGGCGTCGTCACCCCCGCCGCGTCGTACTGCTTCGCGGAGCGCGGTTTCGCTCTCAAGCGAGCGCACGGTGGCACGAACACGAGTGCCGGTTTGGAGGAGGTCCGCGACGACGCGGGTGCCGAGGTAGCCGGAGCCGCCGGTAACGAGGACGAGGTTGTTGTCTGAAGGAGTCATGGCCCCAGCAGAACAGACCTCAACCGCTTGAGGTCAACCTCTCGCGCATCAGGTGTCTCAACTCAGGCAGGATCTCGTTCACTCGCAGCTGCGCTGCCGCCTCCGCGACCGCGTCGCCCCGGTCGCGGGCATCCCAGAGCGCTGACTTGCGGCGCAGGTACTCGAGATGCACATGCAGCGTCGCGATCTCCAATTCAACCCGCTCGGCATGCCGCAGCAGGATGTCGCGCTGATCGCCGGCCGCAGCATGCCCGAGCGCGCGGTTGGCCTGGTACGTGCGCATTTCCATGATGCCGACGCCCATCGCCCGCAGACAAGCCAGCGCCTGCAGCGCGTCGACATCGCTCTCGCGGTAGCGGCGATGGCCGCTGCTGTCGTCTCGCGCGACCGGTCCGATCAGCCCGACCTCCTCGTAATACCGCAGCGTCGGCTCGCTGAGCCCGGTCTGCCGTGAGGTCTCCTGGATCGTCAGCACTGTCATCTGGACAGTTTGCCGACGGCAGGCTGTCGGCGGCTCGTATGTTCTCGTGATGGACCGGTGGGGTGGTCGATGGTCCTCCGCTGTACGCCCGGTGTCTGTTGCTCGCGGAGAATCAACGCGTGGATCCCATCCAGGCGCTGAGCGAGATCGCCTTCTGGCTCGAGCGGGAGCGGGCGCCCGTCTTCAAGGTGCAGGCGTTCCGCCGCTCGTCCGCTGCACTCGCTTCCCTGAGTGAGCGGGAGCTCGCCGCCCGCGCTCGCGACGGCCGCCTGAAGGCGATGAAGGGGATCGGCGGCCGCAGCCTGGAGGTCGTGCAGCAGGCCCTCGCCGGCGGCGTGCCCGACTACCTGCAGAACCTGCGCGACCACGCGGCGGCCGAGACGTTCTCCGACGCCGGCACGGCGCTCTTCGCCCAGCTGCGCGGCGACCTGCACACCCACAGCGACTGGTCCGACGGCACCACTTCCGTACAGACGATGGTGCAGGCGGCGGCGGCCCTCGGCCGCGACTATCTGGCGCTCACCGACCATTCGCCGAACCTGACGATCGCCAACGGACTGTCGGCGGACCGGCTCGCAGCCGAACTCGACCTGGTCGACCAGATCAACATCGACCAGATCAACGCGGGCGATGGGGGCGTGCGCCTGCTGTCGGGTATCGAGGTGGACATCCTGGACGACGGCGCACTGGACCAGCAGCCCGAACTGCTCGACCGGCTCGACGTGGTCGTGGCCAGCCTGCATTCCCACCTGCGCGCGGACGAGTCGACCGTGACCCGGCGGCTGCTGGGCGCCATCACCGACCCCCGCACGAATGTCATCGGACACATCACGGGCCGGCTGGTGGAGGGCGGCCGCGGCACCCGTCCGCAGTCGCAGTTCGACGCTCAGCGGGTCTTCGCCGCCTGCGCCGAGCACCACGTGGCGGTCGAGATCAACTCGCGTCCGGAGCGGCAGGACCCGCCCGACGACCTCGTACGCCTGGCCATCGATGCCGGCTGTCTGTTCAGCATCGACTCCGACGCGCACGCGCCGGGCCACCTCGACTTCCTGCGCTACGGCGCCGAACGTGCCGCTGCGAACGCGGTGCCAGTGCACCGCATCGTCACGACCTGGCCAGTGGAGCGGCTGCTGGAATGGTCGCGCGCCGGCCGCTGACCCGAGAAGCCCCGCGCGTCGGGCTGGTAGTGTGCTCCGGTCGGTTTCAGGACCGATCTGGCGCCCGTAGCTCAACGGATAGAGCATCTGACTACGGATCAGAAGGTTGGGGGTTCGAATCCCTTCGGGCGCACCGAAGCGAGAGGGTCGTCCACTGGACGGCCCTTCATCTTTTGGGACGGACCTGCTGCAAGCTGTCCGATCCCGGCCTACGGTGCGGAGTTCGGGAAGGGTGGGCGGTGCGGGTTGCGGATGCGGGGTGGGCGAGCCGAGCAGAGGTGAAGAGCCTGCTCAGGACCGCTCGTCTCGAGCACTACAGCCTCTCCGACAACGGCACCTGGCAGCAGCTCGACGACGCGATCACGGACGTCGCCTTCGCACGGGGTGCGGAGGAGCTGGCTCGTGCGGAAGCCGAGGTCTGGCGGATCTTCGACGCGGGCCCGCCCTTCCCGTGGGACGAACCCGCCCCTATCGAGTAGCTGCGCTCCCGTCCCCGCGTGAGCGGCGAGTCGACCGTCCCGCCCGTGGAACGCGACTCCGTCGCCATCCACGCGTCGATCCTCATCACGACCGATGTGATCCGGACCCGCATTCCGTGTGTGCCAGAGGTCTCCCGATCCAGAGCGCACCACGTCAGGCGGCGTGTAGGTGGGCGAGATGTCCGCCGCGGACCGGGGTGCGGGTGGGGTCGACATGTGGTGGTGGTGTGAACCAGGGGATGCGGTCGTCGTCGAAGGACAGCTCCCAGCCCTGTTCCATGAGGCGATTGTGGAACCCGCATAAGGGGACGCCGTTGAGCAGGTCGGTTCCCTTGCGATGCTGGGACCGAGTCGCCCACGGTCCGATGTGATGGATCTCGGCCATCGAGCCGGGGACGTCGCACTTCGGGAACACGCAGCCGGCGTACAGAGCGAGGATCGCGTAGCGCTGCTGCTTCGTGAAGACCCATTTCGACTCGCCCTGATCCAGCAGCACGGACCTGCCGTCGAAGACCTGCGGGATGAGGTCAGCGTCGACGGCGAGGCGTCTGGCGGTCGTGGCGGAGATCGGCTCCTGCACCCCGTCGATCGTGGCGGTGCCGAGCCCGGATCGCAGGTCGGTCAGGTCGATGCGGACCAGCATCGTCGTGTCGACTCCGGCGTTGCGGCCCCCGTCGGCGCGCAGGGAATCGCGGAGGATCGCGGTGAGCGCGTCGAGTCTCGCCTGCATCGGCGGCGGCTGGCTGGGGTCGACGGGTCGAGCGAACGGAGTCACGTTCAATGACTCCGACACTGGGCTCGCGCCGCCGCCCAGGCTCGCGCCGCCCAGGTTCTCGACACTCGCGTTCTCGGCAGCCGTGCTCTCACCGCCCGTGTTCACATCCACCGTGGCCAGTCCGGCACGTCGGGGGTTCGTGCGGGCACGCATCGCGGCCAGCCAGAACCCGGCCCGCTCGGGGTCGAGTTCCATCACGATCCGCAGCATCCCGGTGTCCAACTGCGTCGCCCGGATATAGGCCTTGCCGCGGAGATCGTTCTCGCGTGGCTCGGCCCCGTCGGGGTCGAGAGTGTTCGGGATGCGGCGGCAGTACGCGGTGAAGTCCGCCACCGACCACGTGTTCGAGACCGCCTTCTCGACCAGCATCCGCTCCAGTGCGTCCGCCTGATCGGCCCACAGCGTGTCGGCGACCGTGGACAGGGTCCGCTCGATCAACTCCGCCGACGCCACCGACAGTGCTCCGGCAGCGACGGCCGCAGCGATGTGCGGACGCTTCGGAGCAAGATCCTCCCCGGACAGCGCCACCTGCGGCGTCGTCGCCTCCCCGACCTTCACGAACCGCGCCGCTTCGTTCAGCGACACCCCCGCCTGCTTGGCGACGACCTGCACCGCGCTCTTCTCGCCCAGCCGGCGGGCGAGGGACGCGTCACCATCGCCCTGCGACCGCCGGGCGAGCTCACCCGACGCAGCAGCGAGCACGCCCTGTGCCGACCGCACCACCGCCTGCGCCGCCACGACCAGAGCGACGACCTCCGCATCACGCGCACAACCGAGACCCGCGACACCACCAGGTACCCGGGCAGCGATCGACTGCACTGCACGCGAGTGCTGCAGAAGGATCTCGGCTGGGTCGGCCAGAGCCTGAAACTAGTACACATCTTCTAATCATTCAACTCAATGGAAGGAAAAGAAGAGGGGAACGTTCCACGTAATCGACGACCCCCCGACGGGGAAGAGCGCGATCTCCGTCGGTCCCGAGGAGGATGGGAGACCGCCGAGGCGCGATCGGGAGTTCGATTCGCAGGCCGGATCAGACGCGAAACCGGGGGTGGGGGCATGGTCGTCACGTCCGCCGCTGCCCCTGCACCGACCCTGCGGCATCCCACGGTGCAGGACGAGGCGCTGGAGGGGCTCGAGCTCGTCAGCTTCGGCTGCCGGCTCGCCCTGAAGAACAGCATCCTCGTCGACGCGCTGCGCGACTACCTGCGATTCGATCGGGAGCGGCTCGCCGATCGTGCCCGGGAGCTGTTCACCGAAGTGGCGGTGCAGTCCGAGGAGTCCGCCGCCCGCATGGTCGACGAGCAGGACACGGCGCAGACTCTGGCCGGGCGCGGGCGGCATCAGCACGACTATCGAGCACTCGACGTGGGCAACCTGGTGCGCCGGGAGGAGGTCTACGGTGCGCTCGCGACGTGGATCCGAACCGTGATCGGCGACCCGGACGAGATGCGGCAGGTGGTCGAGCTGGCGCGGCTGGACGCGTGGGGCGAGGTCGCAGAACTCATCGAGCAGCGACTGCAGGGCTGGACCGCGCCGTCGGTCCGGGTCGACGAACCGGTCGAGGTGCGCCAGGCCCGCGCGACCGACGCCGTCGGCGTGGCCCTGGAGGAGTTGCGGGCGAGGCGGCGGGGCGCGGCCGTACTCAACGGGGAGGGGCCGGAGGGCGCGGTAGATGCCGATTCGGTGACGGCCAGTTCGGTGATGTCGAGTGCGCTGAACCCCGCTCCGGTACTGGATTCCGCATCGACGTCGCGCTCGGGCCGCATCGGTCGTGCGGTTCGACGGCTGTGGCGGCGCACGGCCGGCCGGCGCCGGCCCAACTGAGTCGAGTCAGTCCGCGTCGCCGATGGTGACCGCCTGCGGCAGCGGGTCGCGGCGCTCCGCAGCAATCACGGGATCGGCGTCCACCGGATCGGCCGGCGCCGTCTGCGGCGTCTCACCGCGATCGGCAGCCCCCAGGGCCTTGTGCACCGTACTGAGCACGACCGCGGCCAGCAGGACCGTGCCGGCGCCCAGGTAGAACGGCAGGTGCGCCTGCGGGTCGATGTACTCCACCATCTGACCTGCGGCGAGGGGCGCCAGGCCGCCGCCGATGAAGCGCACGAATCCGTAGGTCGCCGACGCGACCGGGCGCTCCACCGGAGCGATGGACATGACGGCGGTCGTCACCAGCGTGTTGTTCACTCCGATAAACGCACCGGCGATGATCACACACACGATCACGACGACCGGCACGGTCGAGAACACCGCGATCACCGCCAGGTCCACGGCCATGAGCGCGAAGTTGACGTAAAGGGTCTTCGCCGTGCCGAAGCGGCGCTGCAGCCGCGGTGCGCCGAACACCGAGAACGCGGCGACCAGCAGACCCCACCCGCAGAAGACGAGCCCGAGCTGGATGGGGCTGTCGATGCCCATCAGGAACGGGGAGTAGCCGAGCAGGGTGAAGAAGCCCCAGTTGTAGAGCAGGCCCGTGACGCTGGTGGTCGCGAGCGCCCGGTGCTTCAGGGCGGCCAGCGGCTCACTGAGTCGCTGCTTGCGCGCAGGCCGGGGAGTGCGGGGCAGGAAGAAGATCGTCGCGATCAGCGCGATGGTCATCAGCGCGCCCACCCCGAAGAACGGCCCGCGCCAGCTGATCGAACCCAGGGTGCCGCCGATCACCGGGCCGGCCGCGATCCCGACGCCCAGGGCGGTCTCGTAGAGCACGATCGCCCCCGCGAATCCGCCGCTGGCCGAAGCGACGATCACCGCGAGCGAGGTCGCGATGAAGAGGGCGTTGCCGAGTCCCCAGCCGGCGCGGAACCCGACGATGCCCGCGATGCTGTTCGTGCTGCCAGCGGCGACGGAGAAGATCACGATCAGGATCAGACCCGCGATCAACGTCCATTTGGCGCCGATGCGGCTCGACACCCAGCCTGTCACCAGCATGGCGACAGCGGTCACGACCAGATAGCTGGTGAACAGCAGTTCCACCTGCGCGGGGGAGGCGTGCAGCTGCCCGGCGAGCGTCTTCAGGATCGGGTCGACCAGGCCGATGCCCATGAACGACACCACGCAGGCGAAGGCCACCGCCCACACCGCCCGCGGCTGCTTGAACGGACTCTGCCGCTTCGATTCACCCTGCCGTGGAGCGGATGCGGATACGTCATGCACCGACACGGGTGACCTCCTGGGGTCGGCTCCCGGCGGAGGCGGCGCGGTCGTCGTGAGCGGGCGACGGTGGCACCATCAGCCGGCGCAGCGCCGGCAGCGCCGCGCCGAGCGCCCGCTGATCGGTGAGCGAGAGCGCCGCCATCCGATCGCCGATGATCTGGGCCCGGGCTCGACGATGGGCGGTGATGTAGTCGCGGCCCGCCGGGGTCATCGCGACGAGCGTCGCCCGGCGGTCGGCGGCGTCGACCGTCCGCGTCGCCCACTCGCGTTCCTGCAGGCGATCGACGAGCGTGGTCATCGCCGGCTGGGTCACGCCTTCGCGCGACGCGAGTTCCGTGATGCGCAGGGGCCCCGCGTCGGTAAGCCGGTTCAGCACGGACAGGCTGGTGGCGGACACCCCGGCGGATCGAGACTGCTTGAGCCAGACCGCGACCTGCTCCAGCACGTCGCCGAGCGCGTGCTGCTCCGCCGTGAGACCGGAGGAGGGCATTCGATCGGCCATCCCGCAATCATATCGCCGATCTATATAACTTCTCGATACAGCGGAGTCGGTTCGCGCCGAGGAGGAATAGCCCGCCCCCGGCGCGGCTTCTGCCCTGCGGATGCTCATCTGATCCAGCGCACAGCCGCGCCGACTCCCTCCGCCTCGAACGAAGGAGATCTGCGTGGCAGACACCATCGTGGAATCCACCCCGACCGCACCCGTCGCCGCCCAGGCGCCGGCCCCGGACCGGACCGCCCCGCAGCAGACCGGCTCGCAGCTCCCTCAGGGCGCTCGTCCCGAGCACCGCTGGTGGGTGCTGGCCGTGCTGGCGCTCTCGCAGCTGATGGTCGTGCTGGACGCGACCATCGTGAACATCGCGCTGCCGACCGCGCAGCGGGACCTCGGCTTCGCGTCCGACTCGCGTCAGTGGATCGTCACCGCCTACTCCCTCGCCTTCGGCGGCCTGCTGCTGCTCGGCGGCCGGCTGTCGGACCTCTTCGGCCGCAAGGTCACCTATATCACCGGTCTGGTCGGCTTCGCCGCCGCCTCCGCGCTCGGTGGGGCGGCCCAGAACTTCGGCATGCTCGTCACGAGCCGTGCGATCCAGGGCGTCTTCGCGGCGCTGCTGGCCCCGGCGGCGCTTTCGCTGCTCAGCACCACGTTCACCGGAGGCAAGGAGCGCGCCCGGGCGTTCGGCGTGTTCGGTGCCGTCGCCGGATCCGGTGGCGCGGTCGGCCTGCTGCTCGGCGGACTGCTGACGGAGTACTGGTCGTGGCGGTGGTGCCTGTTCGTCAACCTCGCCTTCGCCGCGCTCGCCATCGTGGGGGCGCTCGTGTTCTTCGGCCGGCAGGGGCCCGCGGGCACCCGCCCCAAGCTCGACCTGCCCGGGACCCTGGTCGTCTCGCTCGGTCTGGTCGGCATCGTCTATGCCTTCTCCTCGGCGGAGACCGACGGCTGGAGCGATCCGAGAACCCTGGTGACACTGATCGGCGGCGTCGTACTGCTCGCCGTCTTCGTGATCCTCGAGACCCGCGTCACGCATCCCCTGCTGCCCCTGCGCGTGGTGCTGGACCGCAACCGGGGCGGGTCGTATCTGGCGGTCGCGCTCACCGGCGCCGGCCTCTTCGGCGTGTTCCTATTCCTCGCGTTCTACCTGCAGACCCTGCGCGGCTTCACGCCACTGCAGACCGGCATCGGTTTCCTGCCGATGCCGATCACGATTGCGCTGACGTCGACCCTGATCGCCCCGAACCTGCTGCCGCGGGTCGGGCCCAAGCCGATGATCGTGGTCGGCGCAGTGCTCGGGGCCATCGGACTGCTGCTGCTGAGCCGGGTCAGCCTGACCAGCGAGTACTGGACGACGATTCCGCCGGCCCTCGTGGTGCTCGGCCTCGGCATGGGTCTCGTGTTCGCCTCCGCCTTCAACACCGCGACCGCGGGGATCGAGCGCAGGGACGCCGGCGTCGGCTCCGCGATGGTGAACACCTCCCAGCAGGTGGGCGGATCGATCGGTACGGCGGTGCTCTCCACGCTGGCCGCCGCCGCCGTTACCCGGTACAGCGACACGCACGGCCCCGCGACGCGCCAGGTGATGGCGCTGGCGCAGCTCGACAGCTACCACATGCTGTTCCTCACCTCGTCCGGCATCTTCGGTGCCATCGCGGTGATCGCCCTGGTCGTGCTGAAGTGGGGTCGCCCGGCGCCGACCCGGAACGGGGAGCACTGAGCTCGGTGCGGATCGCGGATGGCGCGGGCTCAGACGTTCCCTTTAGGGTCGCGGCATGACTGATCCGCAGAACGTGCCACCCGCGACCGGGTCCGCATCACCGACCGCCCGGGAGCGGTGACCATGCCGCTGACCGGCGAATACGAGCCCAGCACCTCGGAGTGGGCGCGCACGCAGGCCGAGACCTACGAGGCGAGCGGCGGCACCGAGGCGAACGAGCTGAAGGGCGTGCCGATCATCGTCCTCACCTCCGTCGGTGCGAAGTCGGGCAAGCTGCGCAAGACGGCGCTGATGCGCGTCGAGCACGACGGCAGCTACGCCGTGGTGGCGTCCAAGGGCGGGGCGCCGAGTCATCCCGTCTGGTACCACAACCTGGTCGCACACCCTCACGTCGAGCTGCAGGACGGGGCCGAGCGGCACGACTTCGAGGCCCACGTCGCCACGGACGACGAGCGCGCGACGTGGTGGGACCGCGCCGTGGCCGTGTGGCCGGATTATGCGACCTACCAGCAGCGCACGGACCGGCAGATCCCGGTCTTCGTGCTGCAGCGCATCGAAGCCTGACCGTTCCGGTGCGCGTCGCGCTCGTCGCCGGCGCCCTGCGCTCCGACCTGGACGGCGTCGCGGACTATGTGCTGCGCCTTGCGGACGAGCTGCGGGTCGCCGGTGTCGCGGTTCGCGTGGTGCACTCCGGTCCACCCGACGGTCCGGTGCCGCCCGGGTCGACCCGGGTCGGCGACGCCTGGACACCCCGTGCGATCCTTCGTGCGGCGGCGGTCCTGCGCGCCGCGGACATCGTCCACGTGCAGTTCGCCCCGGCCATGTACCGGTTCCGCGGCGGTGTCGGCGCCCTGCCGCTCGCGCTGGCCGGTGTACCGATCGTGACCACCCTGCACGAGTACGGCTGGTGGCGGTGGGCGGCGGCTCCCGCGGTGCTCTGGCAACCGCTGGAGCGGGCACGGTTGCTCGATCGCGAAACCGGACTGCTCGTGCCTCGCGGCCGCCGGATCGTCGTGACCAATCCGGCACATCGGGCCGCGCTCGGCGCTCGATTCGGTGACCTGCGCGGCGTGGAGTCCATCCCGATCGGCGCGAACGTTGCCGTAGATCCTGCGGTCGACCGGCCTGCGGCGCGCCGTGAGGTGCGGGCCGAGCTGGGGATCACCGCGGGGGCGACGGTGCTCGCCTTCTTCGGCTTCGTCCATCCCGTCAAGGGGGTCCGTTACCTCGTGGAGGCGCTCGCCGCCCTGCGCGCCGAGGGTCGCGACGCGCACCTGCTGGTGGTGGGCGGCTTCGAGTCGCTCGCGCTGCCGGCCGGCGAGGCCGCCGAGTTCCGGGCGGAGCTCGAGGGTCGGATCGGTGCCGCAGGGGTCGTCGGCGCCGTCACGATCACCGGGTTCCTGCCCCCGGCCGACGTCAGCCGGCTGCTGGCCGCCGCCGACATCGCGGTGCTGCCCTTCACCGCCGGGGTGACGACGAAGAGCGGATCGCTGCTGACCGTGCTCGCGCACGGCCTGCCGACGATCGTCACCCCGGGGGCGGTGCCCGACCCGGAACTGATCGACGGCGCGACCTGCGTGATCGCGTCGAGGGTCCGTGATCCCGCACCGATCGCCGCGGCCGTTCGTCGGCTGGATGACCCGGGCCTCCGGCAGCAGGTGGTGGACGGCGCTCGAGCGATCGTGTCCGCCCGGTCGTGGCCGGCGATCGCCCGGCGCCACCTCGACCTCTACCGCTCGGTGCTCTCGTGAAGAAGACCATCTTGGTCATCGACACGATGGGCGGGCTCGGCGACCTGGTACTGGCGCTGCCGATGCTGCACGGCCTCGCGCTCAGCCATACGGGGGCGGCCCTGCACGTCGTCACCACGGCGCCGTGGGATGTGCTGCTGGAGCGCGACCCGTTGCTCGCGTCCGTGATCCCCGTCGAGGGCCGCGATGAGGCGACGACGGTCGCCACGGTCCGCGCGGCGCTCCATCGCCTGCATCCGGACGTCGCCGTCACGACCAGCAGACTGCACGGCCTGCCCGCGCTGCTTCGGGCGGCTGTGCCCGAAGCGGTCACCGACCTGTGGCGCTCACCGCCACCCGACGAGCCGGTCGATCTGCGCTACGTCCGTCTGTTGATCGAGGAGGGGCTGATCGACCCGGCGTACGAGTCCCTGCCGCCCAGCGTGATCATCGGGGAGGACGAGCTGATCGCCGCCCGACAGGTGCTCGCCAGGGTCGTTCCGGTCGGAGCCCCGGTGCTGCTGTTCCCCGACTCCGGGATGGCCGTCAAGCACTGGTCGTCTCGTTCCTGGCAGCATGCCGTGACAGGCATATTGATCGACGGCCTGGTACCGGTAGGCGTCTCTCAGGTATCCGAGCAGGAGTCGTCTCTGCGGGCCGCCGGTGCGGTCGTGGCGCCCAGGTTCTCCATCCGGCAGCTGGCCGCGTTCTGTGCGGCGGCGGCCGAGCGCGGCGGCTCGGCGATCGGCGGCGACACCGGACCGGTGCGCCTTGCCACCGCGGTCGGCCTACCCGCGGTGGGCCTCTACGGGCCGACTATGGCCGGCCGCTACGGCCTGACGGCCGGCAACATCAACCTGCAGGGACTGCCCGGGTGCACCGTGCGACGGCCGACGGCGATCACCGAGCAGGCCTGCTGGTGGTCGGGCGACTGCCCACTCACCCCCGACGCCTCGCACGCCTGCATGGACGACATCACGCCGAAGCGGGCGCTCGCGGCGCTGCGAGCGCTGCACGGTCCTGCGCTGCCTCCCGCTTCTGCCCAGGTCCGCGACATCTGAGCACGCGCGCGCACGCGCAGGTGTCGTGAATCTGCGCAGACGGGCGTCAGCGCCCTCGGTCGTCCACGTGCCAGCGCACCGCCGCCACCGCCAGCCACAGCAGGGCGGCGATCGCGCCGACGAACAGCCACGGGGTGCTGGCGGAACTGAACGATGCCCCGGCGAGCACGTCCGGCGGCCGCACCAGATGCTCGAGCGCCGCGCCGGTGACGACCAGGGCCCCGCCGACCAGCAGCCCGACGCAGGCGATCAGCACGAGGGTGACCGCGAACGGGTTCCGGCGCAGCCGCTCCGCGTCGGCCGATACCCCTGCGGCCGACGACTCCGCGTCGGCCGGCACCCCTGCTGCGACAGCGGCGTCGTCGCTCCGCGGGCCCGCCTCGCTCATCCGGCCAGGGTAGTCACGACGCGTGATCGCGCGCAGTCGATCGGGGTCCGCGGATGCGCGGATCAATCGTTGGCGACCGAGCACGTCCGCTGCCCGGCGGTCTGCCCGTGCAGGCCGGGGATGGTGTCGTCGGCAGTGTGCTTCTTCCCGGTCGGAGCGGCGACGGTTTCAGCGTTGTGCGCGTCGGTCGACCGACCGCTCAGTGCGGCGTTCGAGCCGAGCGAGTCGTCGTCGAGTCCGACCGGCCGGTCGCGCAGCACTCGGTCCACCAGTTCCGCGGCCAGGGCCGTGGAGGGCACGACCTTGTTCGAATCGGCCGGGTCGGTTCCGACCGGGTACTGGACGAACACCATCTTGTTCAGGTTCAACTTCTTGAGTGCGAGCGCCATGGTGACGATCGTGTTCGGGTCGGCGAGCGACTTGGACAGGGTGACGTTGGCGCCCGCTGCCGTCGCGAGCCCGTAGAGCTTGGCCGGGTCGGTGAACGTGCTGCGCGCGGTCATCGTGCGCAGCAGGGACGACATGTAGGCCTGCTGCGAGGCGATTCGCGCCAGGTCGCTGCCATCGCCGACCCCGTGGCGATCACGAAGGTAGGCGAGCGCCGTCCGTCCCTTGACGATGCTGCGGCCGGCCGGCAGGGTCAGCCCGGAGTCCGGGTCGTCGATCGCCTTCGTCACGCAGACCGGCACCCCGCCGACGGCGTCCGCCATGGCGACCGTGCCCTGGAAGGAGAAGAGGGAGGCGTACGGGATCGGGATACCGGTCAGGTTGTTGACCGTCGCAACGACGCAGCCGAGGCCGCCTCGCGCGAAGGCGGTGTTCAGCGGCTGGGCGCTCATCGCCGAGTAGACGGCGTGCGTCACCGGGTCGGTGCACTGCGGATGCGCGATCACGAGGTCGCGGGGAAAGCTGATCACCGTGCCGCTCCGATGGTCCGCGGCGATGTGCACCAGGATGTTGACGTCGTTCAGCGTCGCGTCACGGGCTTCGCCGAAGTGCTTCTGGCCCGGGGCGTTGTCGGCACCGACCAGCAGTACGTTGAACGCACCGCGCATGGCGGCGATCGACACCGGAGCCGCCTTCGATCCGTTGCCGATGTCCACGGCGCCGTCGCTCAGCTCGCGGCCGACCCGCCATGCCTCGAACCCCGCCACGCCGAGCGTGCTGACCAAAACGACAGCCAGAGTCGCCGCGAGCACCTTGACCGCGGTCAGCAGCGGACGCCGCCGTCGCGCGACGTGGCGGATCGGCGCTGCACGGCCCTGTGGCGCGCGGTTGGCCGTCATCTCGTGGCGCCCTCCGCGGTCAGGGCTCGGGACGCGGGTACGAGCGGCCGGAGCGGATCGCCAGCGTAGCGACGGTGCGGGCGTCGGCTCACGCGGCACACCGGGCCGGTCAGCCGACCACGCGGCCCATCGGGCCGGTCAGCCGACTGCTGACGGGTTGCCGCGCGACTCCGCTCGGCGCCGCCCGTGCCGTCTGCGCTGCTGCGGATCGGCGTTCATCACCCGGCCCGGCGAGAACAGCATCGAGCCGCCGATGACCGCGAGCAGGGCGATCGCGGTCAGCAGCACGGGAGGCAGGTTGCGCTCGCCCAGCCAGATCGCCGGCAAGCCCAGATAGGGCACGCGCAGCGCGCCGACACCCAGCAGATCGGCAAAGGCGACCGAACTGGAGTCGTCGTGACCGTTCGCATCCCCCCGCGTGATCACGCGTCCGTCGCCGTCGATGCGCACCAGGCGGTGCATGCGCAGGCGTCCGGCCTGATCGAGATCCTTCTCCAGGATGATCTGCCCCAGTTGCAGCGGAATGCTGCCGATCGGCCGGGCCACCACCACGTCGCCGACCTGCAGCTTGGGCATCATCGACCCGGAGCTGACAACGGTGGTGTGCCAGCCGAGCGCCGTGGGAACGAGCGCCACCAGCATCAGGGAGATCAGCATGGTCAGCACCATGCGCGAGCAGGCGGCGATCACGAGCGCCGTCCAGCCGTTGCGCCAGGTGGGCGTGAGCAGCACCGGCGCCGCGCCCACCGGATTCTCGGAGGGGCGCTCCGCAGTCGTCGTTCGGGGGGCGCGCATCATCGGTCAGAGAGGATGACCAGTCCGGCGATCGGGCCGGTGTGGGTCAGCTGTTCTGTGCCTCCCAGGTCTCGGTGTTCGAGCAGGTCCGGGCTCGTGGCGGTACCGCGATCGACGGCTGCGGTGATGAATGCGTTGCTGCAGCTGGTGCGTACGGATTTCGCACCGACCCTCGATGCGATCTTCAAGACTGAACTTCGGCGCGGTGGGACACAAGCCGGATCGTCGCCGATCATCGTCTTTCCGGCCGTTTCACCCCCGCTCTGGGGTCGTCGCGACGCGAAGAAAGAGCTCCGGCTCTCCATGGGCGTGGA
Source organism: uncultured Amnibacterium sp. (assembly GCF_964250715.1). Classification (GTDB taxonomy): domain Bacteria; phylum Actinomycetota; class Actinomycetes; order Actinomycetales; family Microbacteriaceae; genus Amnibacterium. The sequence goes on along the minus strand of NZ_CAXUGX010000007.1, from coordinate 45,540 downwards.
GAGCCGGAGCCCGTCTCGAATCGGTCGGCTCAGCCGACCTCCGGTCAGCTGTTCTGTGCCTCCCACGTGAAGCCGATGGCGGCGGTGCCGCCCTGCACGCTGTTCGCGGCACTGGGATCCACGGTGTAGACGAACCGGTAGGCCTTGGTCTCCGACGCGGTCCCGGTGGGGGTCCATGTGCCGAGGCCGTTGCTGAAGCTGGTCGCGGCGCTGAAGCCCGCCAGGGTTCCGGTGTAGACGCTGGAGTTGGATGTGTCGGCGACGAAGCCGGAGCAGCTGCTCGTGGTCGCGCCGGTGCCCTGCGTGATCGTCAGGTTGAGCGCGGAGCCGAGACCGTTCGTCGTGGTGTAGCTGCTGCCGTAGAGCTTGACCGCGGACGCCAGTGAGCCGGTCGAGGTGACCGCGATGCACTTGGTGGCCGTGGAGCCGGGCTTCAGGCCCGTCGCGCTGAACATCGCGGTGGACGAGTCGTTGTTGAGCACGACGGTGCCGGCCGCCCAGGTGTTGCTGGAGTTGGAGGTCGTGGCCGAGAAGGACGAGTACGAGGCCTGCCACACGAGGGCGGAGGTGCCGGCCAATGCGCCGACGACGGCCACGAGGCCGACGGAACGAGCGGCCCAGCTGCCGGGACGAGGCATGTGGAAGTAAGACAAGGGTTCCCCCCAAGGGATGGTGTCGCACGCGATCTGTGGGTACTCGTGCGGGGTAAGCGCCGACCCCCGGCGCGTTCTCAGAATGCGCCCGCCGGATCCTCCGGGCAAGCGATTTCGAGCCGAAAAGCCCGTTTCACCCCTGCTCTGGGGTCGATACAGGGGACGACAGATCTGTCTGTGGGCCCTTTGTCACCCGATTCGCACCGCATGTACCCCCGCGAACCGGTCATTTGGTGCTTCTAGCCGTCGATCGGAGGTATCACCGGGCCCAGTTCTGACCGCCGGAGTGGCCGTGAGCCGGGGGACACAGGTAGACCGATCGGTTTCGCTCATTCGACGAGCTGGGGCGCTCGCCGCATCTGCTCGAATGCGGCCAGCGCCTGGCGGCGGGATTCCTTCAGATCGACGATCGGATCCGGGTAGCCGGCCATCGATCCGTGCAGCCACGGTTCGAAGAGGGCGGGTCCCTGCACGTCGCGCAACTCGGGGACCCACTGGTGCACGTACTCGCCGGCGGGGTCGAACTTCTGTGCCTGCGTGACGGGGTTGAACACACGGAAGTACGGAGCCGCGTCCGCTCCCGATCCGGCGGTCCATTGCCACTGCGCCGGATTGTTGCCGGCATCGGCGTCGACCAGGCAGTCCCAGAACCACTGCTCGCCGAGGCGCCAGTCGTACCGCAGGTTCTTGATCAGGAACGAGGCGACGACCATGCGCACGCGATTGTGCATCCACCCCGTGTGCCAGAGCTGCCGCATGCCGGCATCGACGAGGGGTACGCCCGTGCGGCCCTGCTGCCACGCGGCGAGGGTGTCGGGCTGCACCTCGGCCCACGGGAACGAGTCGAACTGGTGGTGCACGTTCTCGGTCGCCAGCTGCGCATGGTTCGCCAGCAGGTGCCAGTTGAACTCGCGCCACCCCAGCTCGGTCAGGAACTTCTCGCGCACCGCCTGCGGCACCGCCTGCGCGGTGTGGACCCGGTGCCACACCTGGTGGGGACTGAGCTCACCGAACTTCAGGTGCGGTGACAGGCGCGAGCTGGCCTCGGCGGCCGGCTCGTCGCGGCCGTCGGCATAGTGCTGCAGTCGGGCGTGCACGAATGCATCCAGCCGCCGGTGCGCGCCCTTCTCCCCGGGCGTCCACGTCTCGCGCAGGCCGGCGGCCCAGTCGGGTCGGAGCGGCAGCAGCCCCAGCGACTCGAGCGGCTCGCTGCGCACCGTCAGCCCGCCCCGGATCGACGACGGAGCGGGATGCGGCTGCCGCGGCTCGCCGAGACGTTGCGCGGCCCGCCAGAACGGGGTGAAGACCCCGAACATCCGGCCGTCGGCGTTGACCACCTTACCGGGCTCGGTCAGCAGCTGGGCCGCGGACGACACGGTCTGCACGCCCAGGGCCGCAGCTGCGGCGGCGACCTGCTCGTCCTGCTGCCGCTCCGGTGCCGGGTAGCGGCGGTTGAGGTACAGGTGCGTGGCGCGGGTGTCGCGCAGGACTGCCACCACCTGCTCTGCCGCGTCGCCGCGGCGCAGCACCAGAGACGTACCGCGCTTCTCGAGCGATGCGGCCAGCGCGGCCAGGCTGTGATGCAGCCACCAGCGGCTGGCCCCGCCGAGGCGCCGTGACACGGTTTCGGTGTCGTCGAGCACGTACACCGCCACCGTGGGCAGGCCGGCCCGCGCGGCGGCGGCGAGCGCCGGATTGTCCGAGACGCGCAGGTCGTCGCGCAGCCAGACGACCGCGGCGCCGGGGGTGTTGTCAGACATGCCGAAACCCTATGTCGGGGCAGCGACACGCCGTCCCGGCCCGCTTCCAGGGGCCGATCCCACCCCCAAACGGGGTGCCCCCTTAAGTGGGACCTGGGCTCGTGCGCGCGCCGTTCGTACTGTCCAGGCAGCGCGACCCACATCGCGTCGTACTGTCCGGTGAGCGCGAGTCAAGTCGCACTCACGCACCTCCGGCCGAGCCCTGGGCCGGGCCGTCGATGTCGACTCGATCCGCCCCCTCCCCATGGTGCGGATCGGTCGAGCAGCCCGAATCAAGGACTCCCCATGGAACCCGAACTGCTCGAACTCGAAGAGATGCTGAAGCTGCCCTCGCGGCGGCGCATCGACGAGGTGCGGATCGCCGCGATCCTGCCGGCCTACAACGAGGAGGAGGGCATCGCGGCGTCGATCGAGTCGATCCTCAGCCAGACGCGACCGCCGGATGCGCTCTTCGTGATCGTGAACAACTCCACGGACGACAGCTTCTCCATCGCCCGCGAGTACAACGGCACGCATCAGCTGCGATACCGGGACCAGGTGTTCACCTGCGTGGTGAGCGCGATCGACATGGGCGTGAATCCCGACAAGAAGGTCGGTGCGCTGAACTTCGGCTGGGCGCTCGCCGAGGACTACGACTACCTCCTCGGCGTCGACGGCGACACGACCCTCGATCCGCGGTGCGTGGAGCATCTGGCCGAGGAGATGGTGGACGACAGCCGGATCGGTGGTATCTCGGCGATCTACGGGTTCGACCAGAGCGCCGCGAAGGGTGCGGTGCAGAGCTTCCTGGTGCGCTCGCAGCGGTTCCAGTTCGCCGGCTTCAACATGGACAACCTGCTGCGCTCCCGCAACATGGCCGTGCTGGGCGGGCAGTGCTCGCTGCTGAGCGTCGCGGCGATGCGCCGCACGATGCACGACAACCATCAGAACGCGCCCTGGGTCACCGACTCCGAGATCGAGGATTCGCTGCTGTCGCTGCAGCTGCGGTCGGCGGGGTACCGCACGAAGATCTCGGCGAGCGCGCGTGCCGACGTCGGGCCGATGACGACGGTGCGGGCGCTCGACGCGCAGCAGGTCAAGTGGAACGCGGGCGGCGTGGAACTGATCCTCGCGCAGCCGCTGCATCCGAATCTGCGCTTGCGGTGGCGCGAGAACCTGGCGATGTTGGCGAACCTGGGCACGCGGGGGCTGTTCGGGATGCTGGCCGCGGCGGCGCTCTCGATCCACGCCTTCGAGTTCGCATGGTGGTGGTCGCTGCCGCCGGTGGTCGCGGTGCTCGTGAACCTGCGGCTCGCGCGCAGCATTAAGGTGCATACGTGGCGGGACATCGCCTATGCGCTGCTGCTGATCCCCGGCGAGACCTACATGGTGATGCGCGGCCTGCATTTCTTGAAGGCGTGGGCGCAGGTGCTCGGCAAGCAGGAGCACGACAACTGGGCCGCGCAGGCGCGAGCGGAGAGTGGCGGAGCGATGAGCACGCGGTGGATCCTGCCGTTCGTGGGCGTTGTGGCGACGCTCGCCGCGCTCGCGTACGGGTGGGCGCATCTGAACGTGTCGCTGCAGAGCGGCATCCTCGCCGTGGGCTGGGTGGCGCTGGCGGTGCTCACCATCGTGCAGACCCTGACGATGGTGAAGAAGCTGCTGCGCAACCAGCGCGGCTTCCGCGTGTGAGTGATCGTCGCGCGTTCGGACTACCCACGACTCGGGCCGCAGGAGCGGCGGCCCGACAATAGGTGCAGTGAGGGCCGGCCACAGAGGCGGCAGCCGGCCCTCGTCCCTTGCACCAAGAGTGTTCTGCAATCACACACACCGACCGCCACAGCAAACGGTCGATGTGGTGAAACCGTATAACGGTTCGGTAACGTCGCGCCAGGGGCTGCGGCGTGTCGTCGCCCTGATCTTCCTGTGAGTCGTCAGATGCGGTCGGGGCTGGGCGCTGCGGTGCCATATCGGATGACGACATCGGTGTGGCGGTCGAAGCGGTATCCGCTGCCTCGAACGGTGCGCACGATGTCCTCGTACCCGTTCAGCTTGGCTCGAAGCCGGCGGACGTGCACGTCGATCGTCCGCTCGTTGGGGATGTCGCCGTCGGCCTCGGCCCAGAGGCCGGCGATCAGGTCGGCGCGACGCACGGTGATGCCTTCCCGCAGCACGAGGTACTGCAGCAGCTCGAACTCGCGGTACGTCAGGGGCGCAGCTCTGCCGTCCAGCTGCAGCCGCTTGCGGGCCAGGTCGATCACGACACCCGCGACGGCTGCGCGGGGAGGTGCGGCCGGATCGTCCGTCGCGACCGGCGTGGTGAGCGCACGGCGCACGATCTCGACGTCGCGGCCGCCGGTGCCGCCGGGTGCCAGGGCGACGGCGGCGTAGGTCTCGGCGGTCGGGACCAGGTCGTCGGCGAGGCGGCGCAGCGCCTGCACGACCTCCGCCAGGGTGGTGCCGGCGGCTCGGGCCTTGGCTTCGTCGAGGCCGACGTACAGGGCGAAGCCGCGGGCTTCGGAGCCGGCGGGCACCAGGCGGAGCGCCGGGCGGTGGTCGCCGACGGACTCCTCTGCCTGGGCCCTGCTATCGGTCTGCGTCTCGGTCTGAACGGTCTGGATCGGGGCGAGGGTGGCGATGGACATGAACAGGACCTTCGATCACTGTGTCGCTCACCCGGCGAGGCGGGCGTGCGAACGATGCACGTGCGGGACGGCAACCGATGGCTGCGGTCAGGACACCGGGACGGAACCGGTGGCCGTCAGCGTCGTGGGTGCGATGACTCCGCGATGCTCGAACCAGAACTCGGTGTGATCCGGTCGGTGCGAGCAGAAGATCAGTGTGCGGATCGGTCGCGCGACGACGTGTCGGCGGTGGGGGCGGATGCGGCTAGCAGCAGCACATTCGCGTCGAGTTCGCACAGCACGCCATCATGCGTCCAGTCCCGGATGCCTCGAGGGAGGTCAGGGGGCGGGCGGAGAGCGACATGTCCCGGATCATGCCAATGGTTCGGGCGGTGTGTCAAATCGCCCCTCCGCGGGCTCGCCCTGCCCACTCACTCCGCGGGCAGTGTCCCGTACAGGCGGTCGCCGGCGTCGCCGAGGCCCGGAACGATGTAGCCGACCTCGTTCAGCTTCTCGTCCAGCGCACCGAGCACGATCGTGACGTCGCGGTCTTTCGTCGCGGCCTCGACCGCCGCCAGGCCCTCGGGAGCGGCGAGCAGGCAGACCGCGGTCACGCCGACGGCGCCTCGGTCGAAGAGGTACTCGATGGCGGCCAGCAGACTGCCGCCGGTCGCCAGCATCGGGTCGAGCACGAAGCACTGCCGGTTGGAGAGGTCTTTGGGCAGCCGCTCGGCGTAGATCGCGGGTTCCAGGGTGTCCTCGTTGCGCACCATGCCGAGGAAGCCGACCTCGGCGCTCGGGATCAGGCGCACCATCCCCTCCAGCATGCCGAGGCCCGCGCGCAGGATCGGCACGATCAGCGGCTTGGGATCGCTGATGGCGAGTCCGGTGGTCTTCGCCACCGGCGTCTCGATCTCGACCGGCTCCACCCGTACCTCGCGGGTCGCCTCGTACGCCAGCAGCGTGACCAGCTCCTCGGCCAGTGCGCGGAAGGTGGGGGAGGGTGTCGTACGGTCGCGCAGCACGGTCAGCTTGTGCGTGACGAGCGGATGGTCGGCAACATGCACGCGCATGGCTCAAGGGTAGTGACGAGCCGGGACGGGTCGGCGGGTGGAGGGGACAGGGCGGGTGGGCGGGTAGGGGCCGGGCGGGTCAGGATGGGCGCATGGACGACCGGGCGCGCTGGATGACCGCCGCGCTTGCGGAGGCGCGACGGGCGCCGGCGACCGGGGACGTGCCGGTCGGTGCCGTGGTGGTCGATGGCGCCGGATCGGTGATCGGTACGGGACGCAACGAGCGGGAGGCGACCGGCGATCCGCTGGCCCACGCCGAGATCGTCGCGCTCCGGTCCGCAGCGAGCGGTCGAGGCCACTGGCGCTTGGACGACTGCACCCTGGTGGTGACGCTCGAGCCCTGCACCATGTGCGCCGGCGCGGTGCTGGCCGCGCGCGTCCCTTGCCTGATCTTCGGCGCGTGGGATGAGAAGGCCGGCGCGGTCGGATCGGTGTACGACGTCGTGCGGGACGGCCGGCTGCCCCATCGCGTGGAGGTGATCGGCGGTCTGTTGGCCGACGAGGCGGCCGGCCTGCTGAAGGATTTCTTCGCCGGGCAGCGCTGACCCGCTACCGGCGCTGCTCGCTACCGGCGCTGATCCGCCACCCGGTGTGGCTTCCTAGTCCAGTACGAGCTACTCCAGCGCGCGGATCAGGATCGCCTCGGTCGGCGCCGCGGGGTCCACGGCCGACTCGGGCTCCACGAAGACGCGGGCACCCGGCGCCACCCGCGCCACGGCGCCCTGCACCTGACCGACGACCCGCACCACCTCGGGCAGGCCGAGCGTGGCGGGCAGCCCTACGCGCAGCGCGATCAACGGCCGACCGTCGGCCTCGCTGATCGTGACGGCGAGCACCGCCCGCACCGGTTCGATCGCCCCCACCGCGTCGAGGATCGCCTGCTCGTGCACGCCCTGCCCGACCATCGCCGCACCCCCAAAGAGACGTCCTCACCCTACGCGCCGTTCGTATGCTGATCCGGATGAGCGGCGCGATAGCGATCCTCGGTGGCGGCTCGATGGGCGGCGCCATCGCTGCCGGCGCGCTGTCCGCCGGCACGACGGTGCGCATGACGACGCGGTCCGCGGCACGGGCCGCCGCAGTCGCACCACGCGACGGACTGAGCGTCGCCGGCGTCGAGGACGACCCTCGCGCGAACAGCGTGGCGGTGCGCGAGGCCGCCATCGTGGTGATCGCCGTCAAGCCCCCGGGAGTGCTCGCACTGCTGGACGAGATCGCCGCCGACCTGCCCGCGGGCGCGGCGGTGGTCAGCGTCGCGGCAGGCGTCCCGATCCGAGCGATGGCAGCTCGGCTGCAGGACGGCACCGCCGTCCTCCGCGCCATGCCGAACACGCCCGCGGCGATCGGTGCCGGGGTGACGGGCCTCGCCGCCGGACCCTCCGTATCCCGCGCTGCGGCCGACTCGGTGCGCGACCTGTTCCGCACCACCGGCACCGTGATCGAGCTGCCGGAGGAGCGCATCGACGCGCTGAGCGCGATCTCCGGCTCCGGGCCTGCATACGTCTACTACTTCGTCGAGCAGCTGCTCGGAGCGGCGGAGCGACTGGGGTTCTCCCCCGAGCAGTCCCGGCAGATGGTGCTCGGCACGGTGCGGGGTTCGGTCCGGCTGCTGGACGAGACCGGCGACGGCCCCGCGGAGTTGCGCCGGCGCGTCACCAGCCCCGGCGGTACCACCGAGCGGGCGGTGGCGGTGTTTGCGGAGCGTGATCTCGGCGGCATCGTCGACGACGCGTTCGCCGCGGCGATCGCCCGCTCGGCGGAACTGGCCCGGGTAGCCGGCTGACGTCGGCCTCGGCGCCGTCCATTGCCCATGGGCATAGCCCGGTAGGCATTGCCCGACAGGCATGGTGCTCGGCACCGGTGACCCTCTAACGTGGGGCGGCATGCCGGACCTGTTCGACGTCATCGCCGACCCGACACGCCGAGAACTGCTCCGCGCATTGCTCCAGGCCGAGACGACCGGCGACGGCACCGGCGAGGTCAGCGTCGGCGAGCTCGTCGGGCAACTCTCGCTCAGTCAGCCGACCGTGTCGAAGCACCTGAAGATCCTGCGGGACTTCGCGATCGTGTCCGTGCGGGAGCAGGGTCAGCACCGCTACTACCGGTTGGAGCCTCAGCGCCTCGCGCCGATCGCGGAGTGGCTCGGTGCGTTCCTCCCGTCGCCCGAGCCGAGTGTGCCGCACACCGATCCCGCCGAACTGGCGGTGGACGCGGTCGCCCAGGCGGCGCCCGCCCGACCCCTGCCGGGATCCGTCCGGGCGATCGGGGTCCGGCTCGGCGCGCTGGCGGCGACCGTGACGCATCGCGCCTCGCGCTGACCGCCGCGCGCCGTCGCCACCGCCACCCCTACCGCCGCCCTTTACCGTCCGTGCCGCCGGGCACGGCTGAGGGCCACGTCCCCCGTTCGGGACGAACCCACCGTCGTCCTCTGGACCATCCGTCACATCCGCCTCTATGGTTGACGAGGACACCAAGCGGGGCGGGCGGGGTGCTCCCCGTCCAGTTCCACGCCGGGTCCACGTCGAGACTGCGTTCAGGGGAGGGCACGATGGCTGGAATCAGTGAAGCCCGATTCCTGACGGTCGCCGAGGTCGCGGACATGATGCGCGTGTCGCGCATGACCGTCTACCGCCTGGTGCACTCCGGTGACCTGCCCGCCATCCGCTTCGGCCGGTCGTTCCGCGTTCCGGAGTCGGCCGTCGTGATGGCACTCGGCAACCATGTCGTCGAGCCGGGTAGCGCCGACCCCAGGATCGCGGAGAGCGCCTGAGACGCTCGCGCTAGACTGCTGGAGCAAGTGTTCCGCAGTCCTTCGCACGGCGGCGGGTCCGCTGATGGGAAGGAAGCCCTATGGGTTCGGTCATCAAGAAGCGCCGCAAGCGCATGGCCAAGAAGAAGCACCGCAAGCTGCTGCGCAAGACGCGCCACCAGCGCCGCAACAAGAAGTAGCGCCGATCGTCTGATCCGCGTCGGGTCCGATCCGCGTCGGGTTCAGTGCCGCACGTTCGGGCGCACTCCTCGCGTGCTGGCGCGGATCCGGCGTCGCTCGGCCTTGATGCTGGCCGGATCCAGCCGCAGCACGCGCCAGCCGACCTGCCGCGCGTGCTCGGCGAGCGCCCGGTCGGGGTTGACGGCCACGGCCGTCCCGATGGCGCTCAGCAGTGGCAGGTCGTTGATCGAGTCGCTGTAGGCGTAGCAGTCGGCGGCGTCGACGTGCTGCTCGGCGAGCAGGCGTGTCGCCGCGACGCCTTTCTCGGCACCGTGCATCGTGGGGCCGGAGAACCCGCCGGTGAACCTGCCGTCGGCGATCTCCAGGGGGCTGCCGAGCCCTCCTGTCGCGCCGAGTCGCGCCGCCAACTCCTCCGCGAGGAAGTCGGGTGTCGCCGACACCAGCCACACTTGATGGCCCTGGCGCAGGTGCTCCGTCAGCAGCGCGACCGTCTCGGGCCAGAGCCGCGGATGCATGTGGTCGACGACTTCGCGGGCCAGCTGGCGCAGTTCGCCCACATCGTGCCCGGCCAGCAGCTGCATGCCGCGGTCCCGGATCCGATCCAGTGCCCCCAGGTGCTCGCCGCGCCGCTGGAAGCGGACGACCTGGTAGAAGAACCGCGCCATGTCGCGCACTCGCACGATGCCGAGCTTGCGCGAGCCACGAGCGAGATACCACAGGCTGGCCCCGTGCAGCAGTGTGTTGTCGACGTCGAAGAACGCGACGACCGGGAGCCGTGCTCCAGAGTTCGCTGCCATCGGAGGGGAAGTGTACCCAGCGGGCGGCCGTCGCCCCGCCGCTCCGTCTCAGGCGATCGGCGCCTTGAGTTGTCGTGGAGGGCGGGAGGTGGTGGAGGTGGCTGCAGCGATGAGGAGCGGGAGGCCGATGGCTGCTGCTGCGAGTTGTGGCCACGGTGCGACGAAGGGGATCGCGGTCTGCCCGTGTTGGAGGGCGATGGCGGCGACGGGGATCAGGCCGAGGAGGACGCCGAGGACGGCGCCGGTGATGGTGATGCTGAGGGTCTGCCAGAAGGCGTAGGTGCGGCGGAGGGCGGGGGAGGAGCCGAGGGCCGTGAGGATCCACTGGTCTCGGCGTCCTTCAGCTCTGGACAGTCCGATCGCGATCGCGGCGGCAGCGAGGGCGATGAGGGCGCAGAGGGCCAGGACTGCCCAGGCGGTGGTGCTGCCGTCGGTGGGCGGTCCTTGTTCGACGCGGGCGAAGACGGGCGACATCTGGTCGGCGCCGCCCGCAATGGCGATTGCGGCGGCGTCGGCTTGGTCGTACTGCCGGTCGGTCACGGGGGAGCGCAGCGGTGCGAGGGTGAGGGCCTGCTGGGTAGCGAGCCCGTGACGGCGGGCGGTGGTGGTGAGCATGAAGACCCCGTAGTCGTAGTCGTGCGGGGGGCGCTGCACGACCGCGGGCAGTTGCAGCTGCTTCTTCGAGCCGGTGATCGGGCGGCCGGTGGCGAAGGCGGTGGCGAACTGCTTGGCGGTGTGCCACTGGATGGTGAGGTGCCCGTTCTTGACGTACTGCGGGTAGAGGGCGACGGCGCCGCCTGCCTGCAAAGTCGCTCGAGCGTCCTCGTTGACGGGTGCGCCGAGCATGACCGCGAGGTCTGCTGCGGTACCTAAGTAGACCCGCTGGTTGAGGTAGTACGGGCTCGCTTGCGGACACTCCGTGCCGGCCGTGGAGGCTTGGTCGTCGCGGGGGAAGACGAGGCAGCGCGGCCGGTCCTGCAGCATCGGTGAGGCGATGAGGGTTCGGCCGGTCTGTACGCCGTCCCAGATGGGGGTGCTGTTGATCTTGTGCACCGACGCGACGTCGAAGCTGCTGGTGACGGCCTGGTTGAGCTGCTCGGCCTTCTGGGCCTTGTGCGCTTGGGGACTGCGGTAGAGCTCGTCGAGGCCGATCTGGAGGACCTGGGGCGGGGTCGAGTAGTTCCACACCATCTTCTGCTGGGCCTGCATCGAGGTGATGATCGTCATCAGAAGCGAGCCGAGGAACAGCGTCGTCATGATCACCGCGACGGCGGGGACGCTGCGGCTGGGGTTCCGGGCGGTGTCCTCAGTGCCGAGCCTGGCGCCCACGCCGAACCGGGCCGCGAGACCGGCGATGCGAGTGAGCAGGAAGCGGCTGAGCAGCAGTACCCCGAGCTGCATGAGCGCCGGGCCGAGGAATGCCAGCGCGGCTCCGGCGAGCTGCACGGGAGAGAGGCCAGCGTGCGGATCGTTCGTTGCCGCCGAGTTGCCCGCGACGATCAGGCCGGCCCCGATGAAGGTGAGCGCAGCGCCGAGGATGAGTGCGATCAGTCCCGCGATCGGGCGCCGACGCCGTGCGATCGGGGGACGGGAGCTGCCGCGGAGCGCGGCCAGTACGTCGGTCCGCGACGCGGCCCGGGCGGGGAGGACGGCGGCGGCGAGGCCGGCGATCGTGCCGAACAGTGCGATGCCGATCAGCAGGAGTGGCCAGGGGTGGAAGCCGGGGTACTGGGTGATCGATCCGTCGCTGGTGATCCGGATGTAGACCGCTGCTGCTGCTGCGCCGGTCACCGTGCCGATGACGCCGCCGAGAGCGCCGAGGACGATGCCGGTGGTGATGACGACGGCGAACAGCGCGGACCGGTTCGCCCCGATCGCGCCGAGCATCGCGAGGGTGCGCTCGTCCCGCTTCGCGCCGACCATGAATGCGGCGCCGGCCAGCAGGACGACCTCCAGCAGCGCGAACCCCGCCAGCGGCAGCGCGATCAGCAGCTGCGACGGCAGCGACGGACTGTCCGCACCGAGCTCACTCACCGCCGGGGGATTCTCGACTACGGCGCGGGAGAGCACGACTGCGCCGTGCTTGTTCAGTGCCTGCACCTGCGGCCACGAGACGGGGCTGCCGGTGAGGTAGTAGTCCGTGCCTGTCGGGTCGCGTCGTGGGTCGGAGCGGTCGATCACGCGCGGCAGGGTGAACAGCTGCTCGTCCGCGGCCGGCTTGGTCAGGTCACGAAGGACTCCCACGACGGTCAGCCGGACCGCTCTCGGCTGTATCACGTGCACGGTCGATCCGATCGTGGCGCCGAGGCGTTCCGCGAGGGCCGGGGTGACCATCACCTCGGACGCCGCGCCGGGTGCGCGGCCTGCGTCTCGCACGTACTTGCCGGCGAACGCGGGGTCGAACGCGTCGCCCTGGGTCACGCCGAAGGACCCGACGCCACCGGCGGTGCGGGCGGTCACGGTCGTGCCGTGCAGCGTGAGCAGCCGGCCGGCAGGGAGGTAGGAGTAGGGGGAGACGAGCGGGGCGGACTCGTCGTGGTGGGTCGGCCCCTTCTCGTCCGTGGCCCACCTGAAGTTGCTGCTGTTGTTCGGGCTCTGCACCAGCGTCGTGTCCGGTGGGGAGACGACGGTCAGATGCGCCTGCGTCCCGCCGAGCTCCGCGGTCGCCGACTCGTTCGCGGTCGGGATCATGCTCGTCGCGACGGTGGCGACGCCGGCGAGCCCGAAGGTCGGCACGGCGATCAGCAGCACGATCAGCGCGCTGCGCAGCGACGCGTGCCGTGCGATCCGCCACGCCAGCCGAAGCAGCAGACCGAGCCGTGGACGCGCGGCACGGTCCCGCCTGCTCGCCATCACTGACCGCCTCGGACGAGGAGCGACTCCGCCGACGAACGCTGCGCCTGCCCGGCGATGCGGCCGTCGCGGACGTGCACGATGCGGTCGGCCCAGCTGGCGTGCTTGGAGTCGTGGGTCACGAGCAGCGCGCCGGCGCCGGCATCCACTCGAGCGCGCAGCATCTTCAGCACGACCTCACCCGTCATCGAGTCCAACGCCCCGGTCGGCTCGTCGGCCAGGATCAGCGACTTCCCGCCGACCACCGCTCGCGCGATCGCGACCCGCTGCTGCTGCCCACCGGACAGATCAGCGGGGTAGTGCTGTGCACGGTCGGTCAGCTCCACGGCGGCCAGAGCCTCCGCTGCGAGAGGACGCGCTCGACGGCGGGACATCCCGTCCAGCTCCAGGGGCAGCGCCACGTTCTCGATCGCGCTGATCGAGGGGATGAGGTTGAAGTCCTGGAAGATGAAGCCGATGCTGCGTCGCCGCAGCACCGCCAGCTGCTTCGCCTTCAACTGGCTCAACCACTGCCCGTCGACGATCACCTCGCCCGAGGTCGGCCGTGCCAGGCCGCCCGCGACCGACAGCAGCGTCGACTTGCCCGAGCCCGAGGTGCCCATCACCGCGACCAGTTCGCCGCGATCGACCGACAGGTCGATGCCGGAGAGCGCCGTCACGGCCGTGACGCCGGTGCCGTACTGCACCGAGACGCCATCGAGGCGCAGCAGGTTCTCGCTCATGACGACGCTCCCGCCCGGCTCGGGCGACCCGCACGAGGCCGCTCATTGCTGATCGGGAAGGTCAACGAGACGCCTGCGGCTCGTGCCCGTTCGAGTCGTGCCTCGCAGTGGTCCAGCCACTGCAGCTCCGCCTCGCCCGCGAAGATCAGGCTGTCGACGGTCATCAGCCAGGCCAGGTCCTCGCCCGAGGTCGGCTCCCCGCCGGCCTGCTTGGTCCGGGTCAGGTCCTGCAGATGCCGCAGGCACTCCAGCCGTTGCACCTCGAGGACCTCCGCCATCTCGACTCCGGGCAACGTCACCGCGATCGCCAGCTTCACCGTCAACTCGTCCCGGGTCGTCGCCGACCGTGCCACGGGACGGCCCAGCCACGTCCTGACCTCCGAGCGTCCCTGCTCCGTGGTCGAGAACCACACCTGCCCGTCCGAGTCGGCCGAGCGGACGACCAGGCCGTCGCGTTCCAGTCGATCCAGGGTGGTGGACACCTGACCGGCGTTCAGCTGCAGCGACGAGCCGGTCCGGCGATGGAACTCGTTCCGCAGCTGGAACAGATAGCACGGGCCCTCTGCCAGCACCGCGAGCAACCCTTGACGCACCGACATGATTACGCCTTACCCGGTAACTGGTTATCGAGTAAAGCACATGCACTTGCGGGTCGCCGACGCCACGCCGCTGCCCCGCGCGGCACCTGTGCCCACTACCCGTGACGCCCGCGGTGCTGGTCGGCGGCGGCGCGGCTTAGCCTCTCCTTCGTGCCCGGATCGACCATCACCCTGCTGACCCGGCCCGGCTGCCACCTGTGCGACGAGGCGCGCGCGGTCGTCACGACCGTCGTCGCGCGCCTCGTAGGGGAGGGGCGGCCGATCGTCTTCGACGAGCAGTCCATCGATGACGACGCGGCCCTGCAAGCGCGGTGGACCGACGATGTTCCGGTGGTTCTGGTCGACGGCCGACAGCATTCCCGCTGGCGGGTGGACCCGCAGGCGCTCGTCGCCGAGCTCACCGCCTGATCGAGGTCAGCGGCGCGACTCCTGGATCGCCGTCTCGGCGACCTCGGCGGGATCGTTGCGCCACGACTTGATCGCGGTCCAGGCGACGGAGGTCAGCGGGACCGCCAGCACGGCGCCGATGATGCCGCCGACGATGGTGCCGGCGGTCAGTGCGAGCAGGATCACGAGCGGGTGCAGCGACAGCGACCGGCCCATGATCAGCGGCTGCAGCAGGTTGCCCTCCAACTGGTTCACGACGATGACGATCGCCACCACGATCACCGCCACGACCGGGCCGTTGGTGACCAGCGCGACCAGCGCCGCGATGATGCCGGCGGCGGTGGCGCCGACGATCGGAATGAACGCGGTCACGAACACGATCACCGCCAGCGGGATCGCCAGGGGCACGCCCAGGATCAGCAGGCCGGCGCCGATGAACACGGTGTCGACGAGTGCGACTCCCGCCGTGCCGCGCACATAGGCGCCCAGCACGCCGATGCTGCGCAGGCCGATCCGTGCCGCCCGCACCCGTTGCTCCACCGGCAGCGGACGGATCAGGAACGACCAGATCATCGGCCCGTCCTTCAGGAAGAAGAACAGCACGACGATCACCAGAAAGAGCCCGGCCGCGATCGAGCCGACCGCGGACAGCCCGGCGAGCGCGCTGTTGCCGAACGAACTGCTCGTCAGGTACGTGACGGCGGTGTCGCGGGCTTTGTCGATCTGTGCGGAGTCGACGGGCAGGCCGCCGCTCTGCACGAACTGCTGCATCTGGTCCACTCCGTCGCTCGCCGACTGCACGAGCGTCTTCCACTGGTTCGCCACGGCGAGGGAGACCAGCGCGATCACGGCCAGCAGGATGCCGACGCCGAGCACCATCGCGATCACCGTGGCCAGCGCGGCGGGCACCCGGTGCCGGATCATCAACCGCGTCACCGGGCTGACGGCCGCGGCGAGGATGAGCGCGATGATCACCGGGATCACGACAAGCTTCAACTGGATCGCCCCGAGCACGACGACG
Source organism: uncultured Amnibacterium sp. (assembly GCF_964250715.1). GTDB lineage: Bacteria > Actinomycetota > Actinomycetes > Actinomycetales > Microbacteriaceae > Amnibacterium. The sequence continues at coordinate 30,122 of NZ_CAXUGX010000007.1, read as the reverse complement.
GTGGCCAGGGCGAGCACGATCAGCACCTGCAGGCACCGCAGGCTGGTGCGCCCGAACCCGTCGGTCCAGGTGCGCGGCCGTGGAGCTTCCGGGGGCGGCGCGGTATCCAGCTGGAGTTTCATGGGCCCAGTGCAGCAGACGCAGGCGGGTCTTGAGGCGCCTTGACAAGTTTATCCCCGCTTTAGCAACTCCTGTAAAGCTTGCATAAGTCGTCAAAGCGGATCGCGATCGGCGGGTGTCCGGTCGCCTCGGGTCAGAAGGGTTGCTCGTCGGGCAGTTGGACGGGCACGCGGGTTTTCACGGTGAGTGCTGGTCGCACCGTCCGGTTGCCGCCCCATTTGTCTCGCCATCGGATGCTCCCGTCGGGGAGGGTCTGGACGTCGAAGTAGCCCTCGTCTTTCATCTGGTGACTCTTCCGGCAGAGGATCTGCAGGTTGTCGTGTCGGGTCCGTCCGTCGTGTTCGACCCGGACGACATGCTCGATGTCGGCTCGGTGGGCGGGCAGTCCGCAGTCGTCGCCGACGCAGGAGGGGCTGCGCAGCTGGAGAAGTTTCTTAAGCCCGGCCGGGATGTAGCGCTCATGGGAATCGATGCCGAGGATCGAGTCGTCGATCGGGTCGACCGCGACGCGGGTCCACGTCTTCGTGTGTCCGATGACCTGTCGTGCGGTTTCCGCGTCGATCGCTCCCACTCCGGCGAGCTCTGCGGGTGCATTCCCGGCGCCGGTCGCGGTGTCGGCCGCGACGACGACCAGGACGGTCGCCTGCACTGCCTTCCGGTGCGGTGCCTTCAACGATCCGATGCGTTCCATCGGGTAGCCCGGCTCCGTCATTTCGGCTGCGGGGACGGCGAGACCGTGCAGGATCACATCGGCGGCGACATCGGCCATCAACTGGCCGAGGGTGCGGTGTTCCCCGTCCCGGCCGTGCAGGTCGATGGCGGCTTGTCGGATCCCGTCGTACATCGCGGCGATGTCGATGGCGGTGGAGTGCACCTCCAGGACTGCCATCCCGTCACTGTCGGGTCGGGCGCTGACCCACCGGCGGGTGGCGGCCTGTTCGTGTCGTTCGATCGCCCCATCCGGATCGAGTCGGTCCCGGAGCAGCCCGAGTCGCTTCTCGACCACCGTCGCCTTGACGGTCTGGACGAGGTCGGCGGCCTTCGCATCGAACTCGGGCAGTGCGTCCGGCTTCAGTCCGACCGTCTGGCGGGCGGCGGCTCGGACGGCTTCTTCGGAGGCGAGCCCGTCGACGAACACCGCCCACGTGGCAGGCAGCTTCTCCCGCACGGTCCGGCCGTCATCGATCCGACGTTCCACTGCATGACGGGATACACGGAGCACGTTCGCCTGGTGCAGGCAGAACGCCCGCACCGCGGCATCATCCGGTCGCAGCGTGCCCCCGGTCTCGGCCTGCTCTTCGATGAGCATCGCGTCGAACCCGGCCAGCATCACCTGCAAGCGCACCGCCTCCGCCGTGTTGGCGACCCGATCCGCCTGCTCCAACGCCGACGTGAACAGAGCCTCACGTGCATCCAAGGAAGTCATATCCGGCTGCGGCGAAGCGAACTCGCCGGATCCGTCATCCGCCGGGCCGTCCGCGTCAGTCCCACCCGCCATGTTCGAAACTATAGCACACTGCAATGCCAGTTCGTAGAACAAAGATTCTACCGCGCGGCAGTTTGACAAGCCGAGTTCTGGGATGGTTCCGCTACGGCAGCAGGCGGTTCGGGCCCCGGAACAGGTAGGTCGTCTCGCGGATGCTGGAGCGCTCCAGCAGCAGCATCAGCACGCGGGCCAGGCCCATGCCGAATCCGCCATGGGGCGGCACCCCGTAGCGGAAGAAGTCCAGGTAGAAGTCGATCTCGGACGGGTCGACGCCCTTGTCGCGCGCCTGCGCGGTCAGCACGTCGATGCGGTGCTCCCGCTGTGCCCCGGTGGCGATCTCGGTGCCCCGGTAGATCAGGTCGTAGCTGTTCGTGAGCGACGGATCGTCGTCGTGACGCATGTGGTAGAAGGGCCGGATGCTGGATGCATAGTCGGTCAGGAACACGAAGTCGTGGCCGAACGCCTGCCGCACGTGCGCCGAGATGCGCCGCTCGCCCTCCGGGTCCATGTCCTCGTCCGCACGCGGCACGGTGTAGCCCTGCTCGGCGACGATCCGCTTGGCCTCGGCCAGCGGGATGCGCGGGAACGGCCGGGTGGGCACCGTCACCTGCAGCCCCAGCAGCCGCTTGATGTCGTCACCGTGCTTCGCCTGCACGGCCTCGAACCCGGCCACGAACAGCTGCTCGTGCACCGCCATCACGTCCTCGTGGCTGTCGATCCAACTGAACTCCATGTCGACGCTCGTGAACTCGGTGGCATGCCGCGCGGTGAACGACGGGTCCGCCCGGAAGGCGTCGGCGATCTCGAAGACGCCGCCGAAGCCCGCCGGCTGGGCCATCTGCTTGAAGAACTGGGGGCTCTGCGACAGATACGCGGTGGTGTCGAAGTAGCCGACCTGGAACAGCTCTGCCCGCGACTCGCTGGGCGACGCCATCAGCTTGGGGGTGTGCACCTCGATGAAGTCGTGCTCCACCCACCAGGTGCGCAGCGCGTGCTCGAAGGTGGTCTGCACGCGGAAGATCAGCTGCTGCGCCGGGTTGCGCAGGTCGAGGAAGCGCCAGTCCAGGCGCTTGTCGATGCCTGAGTCGGCGGCGATCGGCTGCTCCGGATCGCTGGCGGCGACGACGCGCAGGTCGTCGATCCGCACCTCGATGCCGCCGAGCTTCACCCGCTCGTCGTGCTTCAGGAGGCCGTCGACCGCGAGGAACGTTCCCAGCGAGAGCCCGGAGATCGCGGTGGAGATCGCGTCGTCGCCCTCGGGCCGGGGCCTGACCAGCTGTACGGCGCCGCTCTCGTCGCGCAGCACCAGGAACTGCACCTTCTTCTGATCGCGGATCGTCTCGACCCAGCCGCCTACCGAGACCGGGCCGTCGTCGAGCCCGGCCAATGCCTTCACAGGGGTGCGATCCACGGCGGTCAAGCCTACGCATGCCGATATCACGGTCCGGATCGCCCGCCCGGAGGGCCCGATCCTCTCCTCCGCTGCGCCTCTCCTCCAGAGCGCCCTCTCCTGCACAGCGGGCGGCAGGTCTCGGTCGTCCATGCGTTCCGACGGCAGCGCAGGAGCGGATCGGGCCGTCCTTACACTGAACTGGTGGTCGCTCGAGCGCTGCACCTCGTCCGACACGGCGAGGTGTTCAACCCGGCGGGCGTCATCTACGGACGGCTCGCCGACTTTCGGCTGTCCGATCGCGGGCAGGCAATGGCCACGGCCGCCGCCGAGGCGCTGGCCGACCGGCCGGTGACGCGGGTGATCGCATCGCCGCTGCTGCGCGCCCAGCAGTCAGCGGCGCCGATCGTGCAACGGTTCGGGCTGTCGCTGCAGTCGGATGACCGGGTGATCGAGGCCGCGAACGTCTTCGAGGGTCGCAGCACCGCTGGCGGAGCGCTGCTGCGCAATCCGGCCGACTGGCACTACTTCGCCAACCCGGTGCGGCCCGGGTGGGGCGAGCCCTTCTCCGAGATCCTGCGGCGCATGCGGGCCGCGATCGCCGACGCCTTCTCGGGCACCGAGTCGGGCGACGTCGTGATCGTCAGCCACCAGTTGCCCATCTGGACGGTGCACCGGTCCGTCGTCGGCCGGCCGCTCGCGCACGATCCGCGCCGGCGGCGGTGTGCGCTGTCCAGCATCACGAGCTTCGAGCGGCGCGGCGGCTACCTGATCGAGACGGCGTACGCCGACCCGGGCGCCGCCGTCACGACCGAGGCGCAGAACGAGGGTGCGGCGTGACGCGCCGCATTCGCACCACCCGTCGCGGAGTCGTCCGGCCCACCGGCGTCCGGCGAGCGGTCGCCGTCGCCGCGGCGATGCTGGTCGCCGGCGGGTTGCTGTCCGCGTGCACCCAATCCGCGCCGCTGCCGGGCGTCAGCTACTCCTCGGCGGACGGCGACCTGAAGGAGTTCGCAACCCCGACCAAGCCGGTGGTCTTCTCGGGTACGACCGTCTCCGGCAGCCGGTTCGACTCCAAGGACTACCTGGGCAAGGTGCTGGTCGTCAACTTCTGGTACGCCGGATGCGGTCCCTGCCAGCGGGAGGCGCCGGCGCTGGAGAAGCTGGCCACGCAGTACGCGGGCCGCGGCGTCCAGTTCGTCGGCGTCAACGTGCGGGATCCGGTCGGCCAGGCCGCGCCGTTCCAGACCACTTACAAGGTCAGCTACCCCTCCATCCTCGATTCGCCGAACCACAGCCTGGTGCAGTACGCGTTCAGCGAGGTGCTGCCGCCGACGGCGACGCCCACGACGATGATCCTGACGCGCACCCACGGCGTGCTCGCCTACCAGGTAGGGCAGGTCACTAACACGACCACCGTCGGCGACCTGATCCAGGACGCGCTGAAGGCGCCGGCATGATGACGACGGCGGTGATCGTGGCATCGGTCGGGTCGCTCGTCACCGGCGGCAACCTGCTGCTGTCGGTCCCCCTCGCACTGCTCGCCGGAGCGGTCTCGTTCGCGTCGCCGTGCGTGCTGCCACTGGTACCCGGGTATCTCGGCTACGTCGGCGGCATGGACCGATCGGCGGCGCGCGGCTCGTCGCGCCTGGTGCTGGGCGCGGCGCTGTTCGTGCTCGGGTTCTCGGTCGTCTTCGTGCTGGGCGGGTTCGTCTTCGGCAGCGTCGGGCTGTTCCTGCGGGCGTGGAGCGATCCCCTGACCCGGGTGCTCGGCGTGCTGGTCATCCTGATGGGCGTCGTGTTCCTCGGGGGACTCGGCCCCCTGCAACGCATGGTGAAGACCGGCTGGCAGCCGCGCACCGGCCTGATCGGCGCCCCCCTGCTCGGCGTCGTCTTCGCGATCGGCTGGTCGCCGTGCATCGGCCCGACGCTCGCGGCGATCGAGTCGCTCGCGATCAGCGGCGGCAGCGCCGGGCAGGGGGCACTGCTCGCGGCCTGCTACTCGCTGGGCCTGGGCGTGCCGTTCCTGCTGATCGCCCTGGGCCTCGGCTGGGCGACCCGCGGCACTGCATTCCTGCGCCGGCATATTCGTGTGGTGAACCTGGCGGGCGGCGGACTGCTGGTCGTTGTCGGCGTGCTGATGGTCAGCGGAGCGTGGCTCGCGCTGACCGGTCAACTGCAGATCCTGGTGGGCAGCGTTGTCACGGCCGTCTGACTTCATCGACAACGGCTTCGAGTCGCCGGTATCGAACCCGCGACTCGGCGGCTTCGAGTGGCTGCGCTGGGCGTGGCGGCAGTTGACCAGCATGCGCACCGCGCTGCTGCTGCTGCTCGCCCTGGCGGTCGCGGCGGTGCCCGGTTCGCTGATCCCGCAGGAGGCGGCCGATCCGAACGGCGTGGTGGCCTGGAAGGCCGCGAATCCCGGCCTGGTCGACCTGGTGACGGCGGTGCAGGGCTTCAGCGTCTACACCTCGGTGTGGTTCTCGGCCATCTACCTGCTGCTGTTCGTCTCGCTGATCGGCTGCGTGCTGCCTCGAACCAAGCACCACCTGCAAGCCCTGCGCGCCGACCCGCCCCGCACACCGGTGCGGCTCAACCGGCTGCAGGCGTACCGGTCCGCGACGACCCATGCCTCGACGGAGGCGGCGCTGGCGCAGGCGGAGCGACTGCTGAAGGCGCGCCGGTACCGGGTGCGCCGGTACGGCGACTCCGTCTCCGCGGAGCGCGGGTACCTGCGTGAGACCGGCAACCTGGTGTTCCACCTGGCGCTCGTCGGCATCTTGATCGCGGTGTTCCTGGCCGGGGGACTGGCGTACACCGGGCAGCGGATCCTCGCGGTCGGCGACTCGTTCAACGCCAGCCAGAGCGGCTTCGACAGCCTGACGACCGGCAGGTTCTTCGGGTCGAATTCGCTGCCGAACTACTCCTTGACGCTCACGAGCCTTTCCGTGAAGTACGACGAGCAGATCGGTCCGTCCCTCGGCGAGCCACTGGACTACACCGCCCGTGTCCTGGCGACGGATGCGACGGGCACCCATCAGCGCACCATCAAGGTGAACCACCCGCTCGAGATCCAGGGAGCCAGCGTCTACCTGCTCGGCAACGGCTACGCACCCAAGATCACGGTCCGAGACGCCACCGGCAAGCGCGTATTCCAGGGCGCGGTGCCGTTCATCCCGCAGGACGCGGATCTGACCTCGCTCGGCGTCATCAAGGTGCCGGGGATCACGCCGAAGATCGGGCTGCAGGGCTTCTTCTATCCGACGCGGGTGCCGTCCGTCGTTCCAGGCGCTTCCGTGTCCAACTTTCCCGGGCTCACCAACCCCGTCCTGAGCCTCAATGTGTTCACCGGGAACCTCGGCGACACCGACGGGTCGGCCTCCAACGTCTACCAACTGAACACCGACCACATGACCCAGGTCGCGGGGCCGCCCCGGTCCACGGTTCCGGCACTCGAGCTGACGCCCGGGAGAACCGTGGCGCTGCCCAACGGCCTCGGCACCATCCGGTTCGACGGTGTGACCCGGTTCGCCTCGCTCGACATCCATCACGACCCCACCCAGAACTACGTGGGCGGCTTCGCGGTGCTCGTCGTCGCCGGCCTGCTCACCTCGCTGCTCGTCCCGCGCCGCCGCATGTGGGTGGCTGTGGGTCCGGGCGACGACGGCGAGGGCGGGCTGCGGCTGGAGTACGCGGCCCTGGCGCGCGGCGACGACCCCGGCCTGGAGCGGGCGCTGGCGGAGTTCGCGGAGCAGCACGGCACGGCGCTCGAGACGGATGAGCCGAGCCGGCCCCGGGTTCCGGCCGGGGTCTGACCTCCGGTACGGCCGACCGCAGGTCCCCTCGATCGGATCGGATCGGGCCGACCGCCCGTTCGAATCCGTCGTCCGGCCTGCGCACGTCCTGCGCGCACGTACGCTGGGATCGTGAACAATCCGCTGGACGATGTCTCCGGCATCATGCTCGTCTCGGCGCTCGCCGTGTACGCGATCGCGTTCATCGCCTTCGCCTTCGACCTGGCCCGGCGTTCCGCCGAGGTCGGTGTGCGCCAGGCCGACGCGGCGGCCGCCTCGACGACTGCCGCCCAGGGCGGCGGGGTCGCCACGCTGGTGCGCACGGCGCCGCCAGCGAACGCTCCGACGGGCCGACGCCGTCCGGCGCTGCGGACCGCGATCGCGCTGACGATCCTGGCCTGGGCGTTGCACCTGGGCGCCGACGTCCTGCGCGGGGTCGCCGCCGGCCGGGTGCCCTGGGGCAACCTCTACGAGTTCTCCATGACGGCCACGCTGCTGATCGTCGGCGTGTTCCTGCTGTCGCTGCTGCGCACCGACCTGACGTTCCTCGGTGCTCCGATCACGGCCCTCGTCCTCGTGCTGCTCGGAGTGTCGACCGTCGGATTCCACGTCGCCGTCTCGCCGCTGCCGCCGGCCCTGCAGTCGTACTGGCTCGTGATCCACGTGTTCGTCGCGACGCTCGGCACGGCGTTCTTCGCCCTGGCCGGCACGCTGGCCGCGGTGCAATTAGTGCAGTCGCACCGGGAGCGCCGGGCCGCCGAGGGCCGACCCGCGGAGCGCCTGCGGCTGATGGCCACCATCCCGGCCGCGGACCGGCTGGAGGCGACCACCTACCGCATCGCGGTGATCGGTTTCATCCTGTGGACCTTCACCCTGATCGCCGGCTCCATCTGGGCCGAGCACGCGTGGGGCCGCTACTGGGGCTGGGACACCAAAGAGGTGTGGACCTTCATCATCTGGGTGATCTTCGCCGGCTATATCCACGCCCGCGCGACGCGCGGCTGGCGAGGCGGACGCTCCTCGGTGCTGGCCCTGATCGGCTTCGGCGCGGTGCTGTTCAACTTCGGCATCGTGAACGTCTTCTTCCACGGCTTGCACAGCTACAGCGGCCTCAAGTAGCCCCGCCTCCGCTCTCCGCGCTTCTCCCCGCGCGAAGAACTCAGGACAACTGCGGGAACGGGGGCCTCTGCGCGGCGCGTCGTTGCTTCATTCCTCGATTCCTCCTGAATTTCTCGCGCCCTGAGCGGTGGTCGCGACGGTCAGGCGGGTAGCAGGTGGTGGCAGCGGAGCAGGCGTTCCCGCCACCACGCGGTCCGGTCGGCGTCGGCGGCGAAGCGGTCCAGCAGGTCGGGATCGGGGACCACGCGCCGGACGGGGATCGCTCCGTCGACGGGCGTCAGCGGCTCGTGCGTCACGTCGGCGGCCAGCAGCGCAGCGGTGCCGAGCCCGCAGTCGTACGGCAGCTCGGGAAGCGCCGCGGCCAGAAAGGCGCCCATCGCCAGGCCGACGGAGGTGTCGAGCGCGCTGGAGACCACCACCGGCAGTCCGGCCTGCGCGGCGAGGCCGGCCGCCGCGCGCACGCCGCCGAGCGGAGCCGCCTTCAGCACCAGCAGGTCGGCGGCCCCGGAGCGCGCCACGGCGAGGGGGTCCGTCGCCTTGCGCACCGACTCGTCGGCGGCGATCGGCACGGCCAGGTCCCGCGTGCGACGCCGCAGCTGCGCCAGCTCGTCGATCGTCGCGCACGGCTGCTCCGCGTACTCCAGGTCGAAGGGGGCCAGCGCCCGGAGGGCACGCTCCGCCTCGTCCACGGTCCACCCGCCGTTCGCATCGATGCGCACCCGGCCGGCCGGACCGAGCGCCTCGCGCACCGCCGCGACGCGGGCGACGTCGTCTGCGAGGTGCCCGGCCGCATCGGCCACCTTGACCTTGGCAGTGCGGGTACCCGGAAACCGGGCGAGCAGGCCCGCGACCTCGGCCGACGGCACAGTGGGCACCGTCGCGTTCACCGGGATGCGGTCGCGACGGGTCGGTGTCGCCGCCTCCCACCCGAACGCGATCGCCGCGGCCAGCCACGTCGCCGCCTCCGCGTCCTCGTACTCGAGGAAGGGCGCGAACTCGCTCCAGCCCGCGGGCCCTTCGACCAGCGCCGCCTCGCGCACCGTGATTCCTCGGAACCGCGTCACGAGCGGCAGCGACACCACTCGCAGGGAGGACCGCAGGTCACCGACGTCGGGCAGCACCGCCCCAGTCTCGCCGACCGTGTCGGCGCCTACGCTGCACTGATGTCCGTCCCTTCCCTCGTCCACCCCGCCGGCGCAGCGGACGCGTCGGTGCCGCCCGACCGGGCGCCGGTCCCCCGGGTGCGCTGAGCGGATGCGCGAGCTGGTCGCCGTGCCCGCCGGCGACATCGACGGGCTGACCCGCGCCCTGCGGAGCGCACTCGATGGCTCGGGGCCTGCGGTCCTGCCGGTCGAGTCGGCCGTACCGGGTGCGGTCGGATCCGATGCCATCGGGCGCGGGCGCGGGCGCGGGCGCGGGCGCGGGCGCGGGCCCGGGGCGGGGCTGGAGCCGGTGCCGCTGCCTGTCGCCCTGGTGATCGCGACCTCCGGGTCGAGTGGTGCACCCAAACGCGTGCTGCTGTCGGCCGGTGCGCTGCTCGCCTCCGCGGCGGCGACCGAGAGCGCCCTGGGCGGGCCGGGCGAGTGGGTGCTGGCGCTGCCCGGCCACTACATCGCGGGTGTGCAGGTGATCGTGCGGGCGATCGCCGCCGGATCCGACCCGCACCCGGTCGCTCCCGGATCCTTCACGGCCGGCGAGTTCGCCCGCGCCGTGCAGGCGTTGCCCGACACCCGGCGGCGCTACAGCTCGCTGGTCCCGACCCAGTTGCACCGCGTCGTCGGCGCGATCGAGGACGGGGATCGACTCGTCGGCGCGGCGGTCCGGTCGCTCGACGCGCTGCTGATCGGCGGTGGACGACTGGATGCGGGGCTGGCCGACCGCGCCGAGCGGGTCGGCGTGCGTGTCGTGCGCACCTACGGCGCCTCCGAGACCGCCGGCGGCTGCGTGTACGACGGGGTACCGCTGGCCGGAGTGCAGGTGCGCGTGCGCGACGGCGAGGTGCAGTTGGCGGGGCCGGTGCTGGCCGACGGCTACCTGGGCGACGACGCCCGCACCGCCGCCACGTTCCTTCCCGAGCCCGGGCGAACCTGGTACCGCACCGGGGATTCGGGCACCTGGGACGGACAGCGCCTGACCGTCACCGGGCGGCTGGACGACGTGATCGTCTCCGGCGGAGAGAAGGTGTCGCTCGCGCTGATCGAATCCGCGGTGCGCGCCCAGCCCGGGCTCTCGGAGGCGGTGGTCGTGGCGGTGCCGGACGCCGAATGGGGTCAGGTACCGATCGTGGCCGCCACCCGGGCGGTCGACTTGGCCGGACTGCGCGCCGCCGTCGCCGAACGCCTGGGCCGAGCGGCCGCGCCGGCCCAGGTGCTGGTGCTCGATCCGCTGCCCGCGCTCAGCAGCGGCAAGCCGGACCGTCGCCGGATCGCTGCGCTCGCGGCCGTCCCGCCAGGCGAGGGGGGCGCGCCGGGCGAGGGGGGCGCGCCGGGCGAGGGGGGCGCGCCAGGCGAAGTGGGCGCGACGGGCCAGGCGGGTGGAGCAGGCCGGGCGGGCGACGCTTCGTAGACTCGCTCGTCATGGCTTCCCGCAGCGGTACCCGCAGCACCCGGCGCCCGCCGGTGCGGCGACGACCCGGCGGCAGCCCCGTCGCTCCCGCGCGCAGGGCGACGGCAGGCGACTGGATCGGTGGCGCCCGCCTGCGCACGCTGCCGCTCGCGATCGCCCCCGTCGCCCTCGGCACCGGCTCCGCCTACGCGCAACGCGTCCCCGCGCATTGGTGGCTCGCCCTGATCTGCCTGGCGGTCGCCCTGCTGCTGCAGATCGGCGTCAACTTCGCCAACGACTACTCCGACGGCGTGCGCGGCTCGGACCGGTTCCGCGTCGGCCCTGCCCGGCTGACCGCCTCCGGCGCCGCGAAGCCGCGGACGGTGCTGGCGGTCGCCCTGGCCTGCTTCGCTCTCGCGGCTGTGGCCGGCCTGGTGATCGTGGTGGTGACTCAGTTCTGGTGGCTGCTCGCGATCGGCGCCGTCGCGATCGCCGCAGCCTGGTTCTACACCGGCGGGCGGCGCCCGTACGGCTATGCCGGGCTCGGCGAGATCGCCGTCTTCGTCTTCTTCGGCCTGGTCGCCACCTGCGGCACGACGTTCGTACTGCTCGGCGAGCTGGATTCCGAGGCGCTGCTCTGCGGCGTCGCGATCGGCTGCATCGCCTGCGCCGCCCTGGTCGTCAACAACCTGCGCGATCTGGAGCACGACGCCAAGGCGGGCAAGCGCACCCTCTCGGTGCGCATCGGCGCCACCGGCAGCCGCGTGCTCTACGGGGTGCTGATGCTGGTCCCGTTCCTCCTGCTGCTGTTCCTCTGCCTCTTCTACACGACCCCGTCGCTCGTGTTCCTGGCGGTGCTCCTCGCCGCCCCGGCCGTGCTGATCACGTCGACCGCGAAGACCGCGAAGGAACTGGTGCTGGCGCTCAGCCTGACCGGGCTGACCGGGCTCGTCTACGGCCTGGGACTGGGCCTGGCGCTCGCGCTGCCCGCCTGATCGCTGCCCTGCTCGAGCGCGGCGTCTTCGGCCGCCTCATCCGAGTCGATGCTCGGCCCGGCGGCCTCGGCGTCGCGCCGCCGCCGGGCGGCCAGCTCGCCGGCCAACTCGATCCGCTGCCGGTTGAGGAAGATCAGCGACAGGCAGAAGCCGACGATCGCCGCCACGATCGCCGCGATGTAGATATTGGCGCCGAAGCCGTAGGTGAGCACCAGCGGCACCACGAAGAACAGGATCCGGAGCGCCGTGTACGGCAGCCAGCGGGGCAGCCGACCGGCCCCACCCTGCTCGCGCCCAGCCACGCGCCCAGTGTAGGCAGCGCCCCGCCCGCCCCGATCCCGAGCACTTCAGCAGGACCAGGTCCCGATCGCAGGCCGCTGGTCGACCAGCAGCCTGCTGTCGAGACCCTGTCCTGCTGTCGTGCTCTGGTGCGCGGACCCTGTGCATCGGCCATGAGCAGGCGGCGATGCTTTACCCTCGGCGCATGGGTCGCCTGGAGGTGCTGGTCGCGCTGGCCGTCCTGGTGCTCGAGATCTTCGCCGTGGTCAACTGCGCACTGATGCCCGACGCCCGGGTGCGCGGCATCCCGAAAGCCCTCTGGCTGATCGCCATCCTGATCTTCCCGCTGATCGGCAGCGTGCTCTGGCTCGCCGTGGGACGGGAGCGCATCGCCGGTCCCGTGCAGCGCAAGGCTCCCGACGACGACGCTCGGTTCCTCGGTGCAGCGGACGGCTACATGTCCAAGCGCGCCCAGGACGAGCGGATCCGCCAGATGGAGGAGGACCTGGCTCGGCTGGAGCGGGAGTCCGACGACGACGCCCCCGGCCGGCCCCGCTGACCGCTCGCCGTCCATGTTCATAGGCGCCACCACACCCGCAGTCAGCTTGGCGTGCCTACAGTGCTCCAATGGCACGTCTGGCACTCATCCTGGCCGTCGTGCTCGTCGCCGTCACGGTCTACTCGCTGGTGGATTGGGTCACGTTCGACCGGCGCTTCGTCCGCGGCCCGGTCAAGCTGCTGTGGCTGCCGATCATCCTGCTGATCCCGGTCCTGGGCGTCGCGCTCTGGTTCATCGTCGGACGCACACCCGCGACCGCCCGCACGATGCGCCGCGGCCCGGACGACGATCCGGCGTTCCTGAGTCGCGTCGGCTCCACGCCTCCGCCCGCCCCTCGTCCGTCGCCGGCCGAGCGGCGGCGAACGGACGACGCGGATGAGATCCGGCGACTCGAGGAGGAGCTCGCCCGCACCGACACCGAGGACGACGGGGACCCCGGCCGCCGCGGTGCCTGACAGTCCGGCGCTCCCGACCGCGTCGAACCCGACGTTCCCGGCTCCGCCGACCCCCACGCCGCCGTCCCCGGCCAGCGCAGCGGCGACCGCCCTGCTGACCGGCCTCATCCAGGCGGGGCTCACCGACCTGGTGCTCGCGCCCGGCTCCCGCTCCCAGGCGCTCGCGCTGGCGGCCGCGGCGCTGGAACGCGCCGGAAGCCTGCAGCTGCACGTGCGCATCGACGAGCGCGTCGCCGGGTTCACGGCACTCGGGCTGGCGCAGGAGACCGGCCGGCCGGTCGCAGTCGCGGTCACCTCCGGCACCGCCGTGGCCGAGCTGCATCCGGCCGTGCTCGAGGCGCACCATGCCGGGGTTCCCCTGCTGCTGCTCACCGCCGACCGTCCCGCCGAGCTGCACGGCATCGGCGCCAACCAGACCACCGTGCAGGCGGGGATGTTCGCCGCGGCTGTCCGCGCCGAGTTCGACGTGGCAGCGCCGGGCACGCCGGCGGATGCGTTGGCCGCGACGCAGCTCGCCGACCGCGCGTTCGCGGTCGCCCTCGGCTCGGCGTCGACCGCACCCGGCCCGGTGCACCTGAACCTGGCCTACCGGGAGCCGCTCTCGGGGGTTGCGCCGGCGGTCGAGCTGCAGCCGACGCCGGTCGCCGGCTCCGACCCTGCCGATGTGCTGCCGATCGAACCCGGTCCGCGCACGGTGGTCGTCGCCGGCGACAAGGCCGGGGAGCGGGCGGAGGCGTTCGCGCGCGACGCCGGTGTCCCCCTGCTGGCGGAGGTGTCGAGCGGTGCGCGCTTCGGCCCGATGGTGGTCGGGGCCTACCGTCCGCTGCTCGACGATCCCGAGCTCGGCGGCCGCATCGAGCGGGTCGTGGTCTTCGGTCATCCCACCCTGAGTCGTCAGGTGCCGGCGCTGCTTGCCGGGGCGGAGGTGGAGGTGGTGCTCGTCGGGCCGGCCGGCGGGGAGTGGTTCGATCCCACCGACGGCCGAGCGCTGCGCACCGGTGCCGTCCGCGCAACCGCGCCAAGCCCGGACCGAACCTGGCTGGGCGCGTGGATCACCGCCTCGCGCGGCCTGCTCGCCGACTCCGACGACCCGCCCTACCGCCCCCCGGCCGACGACGCCTCGCCCCGGGAGCGCGGCGCCCATGCCCGAGCAGAACTGGCCGCCGTCCGGGCGCCGGTCACCCGACGCGCCCTCGTCGAAGCGGTGTGGCGCGCCACCTGGCCGCACGACCGCCTGGTCTTCGGCGCCAGCCGGCTGATCCGGGAGGCGGACGCGGTCGTGCCGGGCAAGCGCATCCGCGTCGTCTCGAACCGCGGGCTGGCCGGCATCGACGGGACGATCAGCACTGCCATCGGAGTCGCGCTCGGCGCCGCGCGCAGCGGGCGGGGCGGCCGCACCCGGGTGCTGCTCGGCGATCTGACGCTGCTGCACGATGCGGGGGCGCTGCTCGCGACGCCCGGCGAACCCGTGCCCCGACTGCAGGTGATCGTCGGCAACGACGGCGGCGGCACGATCTTCGACTCCCTGGAGGTGGCCGCGACCGCCCCGCCGGACGACTTCCGCCGGGTGCTCACGACGCCGCGGCCCGCCGATCTGTCCGCGCTCGCCGCCGCCTACGGCTGGTCCTACCGACGGGTGACGACCCGCGGCGAGCTCGACGCCGCACTCATCACACCGGCGCCCGGTCGGGAACTGGTCGAAGTACCGCTTCCGGCCTGAGACCGACGTCGCCCCGGCCCAACGCCTCCCGCACGGGCGCGAACTTCCAGCCGGTCTCCGCGTACTCGGTCGCCGGCTCGGAGTCGGCGACGATCCCCGCCCCGGCGAACGCGCGGACCGTGCCGTCCGGACCCACCTGGGCGCCCCGCAGACCGACCGCCCACTCGCCCGCTCCATGAGCGCCCACCCACCCGACGGGACCGGCGTAGCGACCTCGGTCGAACGGCTCCAGCTCGGCGATCGCGTCGATCGCCACCGCGCGCGGCACTCCCGCGACGGCCGCGGTCGGATGCAGCGCCGCGACCAGGTCGAGCGCCGCGCCGTCCGTGACCAGCCCGGCCGCGATGTCCGTCGCCAGGTGCCACACGTTGGGCAGCTCCAGCGCGAAGCGGCGGTGTACGGTCAGGTCGCGCACGCTCGGCGCGAGCGCCATCACCAGACTGTCGACCGCCAGGGAGTGCTCCACCCGATTCTTCGCGGACGCTTCCAGCGCCGCACGGGCGCGGTCGTCAGCCACGGGGTCGGTCTCGCGCGCCGCCGTGCCGGCCAGCACGCGCGCGGTGACGGATGTGCCGTCGGTCGCGATCAGCGTCTCCGGACTCGCGCCGAAGAAGCCGTCGACCGCGAACGTCCACGCCTCCCGGTACCGGCGACGCAGCAGGCGCAGCGCCGCGGTCAGGTCGAAGCCCGGCGGAGGAGCGGCGACCAGGTCCCGCGCCAGCACCACCTTCTGCAACTCCCCGCGGCGGATGCGGCGCACCGCCTCGGCCACCGCGTCCCGGTACCCGCGCTCGTCCATCGCTGCGACGCTCACGGACGGGACCCGGGGCGGCCCGGCGGCCGCGACGGCCGGGCCGCCCACGATCTCGGTCACGAAAGACACCCCGCTGCGCCGGCCGCGGATCCGCCTGGGCACGATCAAGGTGCTGGCGGCCGCGGAGTCGTCCGCGAACGCGAACGTGCCGAAGGCGACCAGCCCCGATCCGACCACGCCGACCGCGTCGTCGACCCGGGCGAGGCCGAGCAGCTGCTGCCACGCGGTGGCCGCGCGAGTCATCCGCTCCGGTCCGGAGAAGTCGAGTCGCAGGGCGACCCCGGAGGCCACCAGCACCTCGTCGCCGCGAGCCCAGACGGCCGAGTCCTCTGCGGTCGCGACGATCCGCTCGGGCAGGGTCGCGGCCCTCGTGGTGACGGTGAAGGCCGGCACCGCGGGATCTGTCACCGCCTCAGAGTACGTCCGAGCGCGCAACCTACACTTGGCGTCGTGTCCACGGCCGATCTGAGCAAGAAGCCGGCGGAGGTCGCGGCCATGTTCGATCAGGTCTCCCGTCGCTACGACTTGACGAACGCAGTGCTCTCCGGCGGCAACGCGACGCTGTGGCGGCTCGCCACCGTGCGGGCGGTTCGGCCGCGGCCCGGCGAGCGCATCCTCGATCTGGCAGCCGGAACGGGCACGTCCAGCGAGTCGCTCGCCCGCAACGGCGCCCGGGTGGTCGCGGCGGACTTCTCCAAGGGGATGCTGGCTGTCGGCCGCGCGCGGCACCAGGACAACGCGCGGGTCGAGTTCGTGTTCGCCGATGCCATGGCCCTGCCCTTCGGCGACGACGAGTTCGACGCCACAACCATCTCGTTCGGCCTGCGCAACATCACCGATCCGCACCGGGCCCTGGCCGAGCTGTTCCGCGTCACCAAGCCCGGCGGCCGCGTCGTGGTGTGCGAGTTCTCCAAGCCGCCGCTCGCGCCGGTGCGCGCGGCGTACTTCGCCTACCTGCGGTACGGGATGCCCGCCGTATCCAAGGTCGCCAGCTCCAACGCCGCCGCCTACGACTACCTGAACGACTCGATCCTGGCCTGGCCCGACCAGACCACGCTCGCGGCGTGGATCCGGGACGCCGGGTTCAAGCAGGTGCGGTACCGCAACCTGACGGCGGGCATCGTCGCCCTGCACCGCGGCGTCAAGCCCGCTGCCGGCGTGTGGGCCTCCGAGTGAGTCCCCGCGCCCCCGTCGCGCGCCGCACCAAGGCGTTCTCGTCCCATGTGGGTCTGACGGACCGGATCTTCTCGTCCGCGTCCGATCGCGCGATGGCGACCGCGATCGACGAGGGCCTCGAGCGCGTCGAAACCGGCCTGCAGGACCAGGTGCAGTTCGCGGACGTCGTCGCCGATCCGTTCTCGCGTTACCTGCTCGACGCCGGCGGCAAGCGGGTGCGACCCCTGCTGACTCTGCTCACCGCCCAGTTCGGCGAGGGCATCACCGACCGGGTGATCACCGCTGCGGAGGCGGTGGAGATCACCCACCTCGCCTCGCTGTACCACGACGATGTGATGGACGATGCGGAGCAGCGACGGGGCGTGCCCTCCGCCCAGACCGTGTGGGGCAACTCCATCGCCATCTTGACCGGCGACCTGCTGTTCGCCCGCGCCAGCAAGCTGATCGCGCAGATCGACGGAGCCTCGGCGGTCGCGCAGAGCAGCACGTTCGAGCGGCTGGTGCTCGGTCAGCTGCACGAGACCGTCGGGCCCAGCCACGGCGAGGACGCGGTCGAGCATTACCTGGGGGTGCTCAGCGACAAGACCGGCGCGCTGATCGCCGCCGCAGCCGAGTGGGGCATCGCCTTCTCGGGGGCCCCCGAGCAGTACCGGCAGCCGGTGCGGTTGTTCGGGGAACGCATCGGCGTCGCCTTCCAGCTGGTCGACGACGTGATCGACCTGTCGCCGGAGGCGGCGGACACGGGCAAAGTGCCGGGTACCGATCTGCGCACCGGCGTGCCCACCCTGCCGCTGCTCTACCTCCGGCGCAACGCTCTGACCGATGGGGTCGCTGCCGCCCTGGTGGCGCGCATCGACGACCTGGTCGAGGCGGTCGAGGCGGGCATCGAGGACCCGGGCGCCCTGGAGAGCGCGGTCGCCGAGTTGCGGGTCCACGAGGTGACCGCCCGGACGACCCGCGAGGCCCACCGCTGGGCGGCCGAAGCCATCGCTGCGCTCGACGAGCTGCCCGACGTGCCGGCGCGTCACGCCCTGGTCCGGTTCGCCGACCTGCTGGTCGAACGGTCCAGCTGACCCGTCGCCCGTCGTGGCGGGTCCGAACACACTCGCGCCGTCCGTGCGCGCCGAACAGGAGAGCCTCTCGTGACCACGCTGCGCCTCGCGATCGTCGGCGCCGGCCCGGCCGGTATCTACGCGGCCGACATCGCCCGCAAGACCGACCACGCGATCGACCTCTCCATCGACCTGTTCGAACGGCTGCCGGCGCCCTACGGCCTGGTCCGCTACGGCGTCGCCCCGGACCATCCGCGTATCAAGGGCATCATCGGCGCTCTGCGCGAGGTGCTGGACGGCGGCGCCGTGCGGCTCTTCGGCAATGTGGAGTACGGCACCGACATCACGCTTGCCGACCTGCAGCGGCACTACCACGCGGTGATCTTCGCGACCGGAGCTAGCGGCGACGCCGACCTGGACGTTCCGGGAGTCCACCTGCCCGGCTCCTACGGCGCCGCCGACTTCGTCAGCTGGTACGACGGGCACCCCGACGTGCCGCGCACCTGGCCGCTGACCGCGCGGGAGGTGGCGGTGATCGGCAACGGCAACGTCGCGCTCGACGTCGCGCGCATCCTGGCCAAGCACGTCGACGACCTGATGCCCACGGAGGTGCCCGACAACGTGGTGGCCGGGCTGACCGCGTCGCCGGTGACGGACGTGCACGTCTTCGGTCGCCGGGGGCCGGCGCAGGTCAAGTTCACGCCGCTGGAGCTGCGCGAGCTCGGCGAGGTGCCCGATGTGGACATGGTCGTCCACGACGAGGACTTCGACTACGACGAGGCGTCCCGGCTGGCGATCGCGACCAATAAGCAGGTGCTCGTCATCGACCGGGTGCTGCAGCAGTGGCGCACCCGGCAGGTCGGCGCGGCCAGCCGCCGGCTGCACCTGCACTTCTGGGCGCGGCCCACCGAGTTCGTCGCGGGGGATGACGGCGCGGTCGCCGCGATCCGCTGGGAGCGCACCGAGCCCGACGGTCAGGGTGGCGCCCGCGGGACCGGCGAGTTCCGGGAGCAGGCCGTGCAGGCGGTGTACCGCGCGGTGGGCTACTTCGGCTCCCCCCTACCCGATCTGCCCTTCGATGCCGGTCGGGGCATATTGCCGAACCACGAGGGCCAGGTCGTGGATGCCGAGGGCGGTATCGTCCCCGGCGTCTATGCCACCGGCTGGATCAAGCGTGGGCCGGTGGGCCTGATCGGGCACACGAAGTCGGATGCGATGGAGACGGTGCACCACGTGCTGACGGATGCGGGCCTCTGGTGGTCGCCGCAGGCGCCTGCGGAGTCCGCCGTCACTGATCTGCTCGATTCGCGCGGCGTCCGCTACACGACGGTCGAGGGCTGGCACGCCCTCGACCGGCATGAGATCGCCCTCGGTGAGCCGGCGGGCCGCGCCCGGGTCAAGGTCGTCCCGCGCGACGAGATGCTGGCGGCGTCGCTCGGCTGACCACGGCTACTGCACCGATGCGGTGAGCCGGGCGACGTTGTCCAGGACCGCGCTGCGCAGCGGCCGCTGCTGCCACTCGTCCAGGCTCAGTCGTCGGCTCGCGCGCCGGTAGCCCTCCTGCACTTGCCGCAGGTCCGCGACGAACGAGCGGCCCTGCACCATCAGCGAGACCTCGAGATTCAGGGTGAAGGAGCGCATGTCCATGTTGCTCGACCCGACCACGGCGACCTCGTCGTCGATCGTGAAGTGCTTGGCGTGCAGGATCGTGGGCGAGCGGTAGAGCCAGATGACCACGCCCGCCTTCAGCAGCGCCTCGTAATACGAGCGCTGCGCGTGGTAGACGAGCGCCTGGTCGCCCACCTCCGACACGAACAACTCCACCTGCACGCCGCGTTGGGCCGCGGTGGTGACGGCGTAGAGCATGGAGTCGTCGGGCACGAAGTACGGGCTGGTCAGCACCACGCGCTCCTGCGCCGCGTAGATCAGGGTGTTGAACAGGCGCAGGTTGTTCTCGCCCTCGAACCCCGGGCCGCTCGGCACCACCTGGCAGTTCAGCAGGGGCGAATCCGGCGCCATCGGTGCCACGGTCTGGCTGCCCTCGCGCTCCAGCAGCACGTCGGTCTCGCCGTACCAGTCGGTGATGAAGATGGCGTTCAATTCGGCGACGATCGGTCCCTCCAGGCGGACCATGATGTCCTGCCATCGGAGGCCCCGATGACGGTTGCGCCACTTGTTATAGGTGCGGTCGACCATGTTCTGCGAACCCATGAACGCCACTCGCCCGTCGACCACCAGCACCTTGCGGTGGTTGCGCAGGTCGGGCCGCTGGTACCCGCCGAGCCAGGGCTGCAGGGGCAGCAGCCGGTGCCACTCGATGCCGCTGCGCGTCAGCGCCCGCAGCGTGCGGTGGTAGCCGGGCGTGCGCAGGGACGCGAAATGGTCGAACAGCACGCGCACCGTCACGCCGCGTCGATGCGCCCCCTCCAGCGCCGCGAAGAAGCCCGCCGTCGTGGAGTCGAGGATCAGGATGTAGAACTGCGCGTGGACGAAGGTCGTCGCCGATTCCACGAGCTTCGTCATCTCGTCGATCGAGCGCTGGTAGTCGCCGAACAGCTGTGCCCGATTGCCGCCCACGAGCGGCATCGCTCCGAGCTCCCGGTTCAGGCGCACCGCCGAGTCCATCCAGGATGACGGCAGTTCGCTCGGTCGGCTCTCCTCCAGACCGTCGGTCGCCTGCAGGATGAACGTATTGATTTCCTGCTGACGCTCCCGCCGGCGCTTGGAGAGCCGCGTGCTGCCGAGCAGCAGGAACAGGATCCCACCTGCATACGGCACGAAGAATATGGCGAGCAGCCAGGCGGTGGCGGTGGCCGGGCGCCGGTTCTTCGGCACGAAGACGACGGCCAGGACCCGGATGATGATGTCCAGCACGAACGCGCTGATGGCGAGGGCCAGCGAGATGCCGGCGTCGGTCATGCCCGGATTCTATTCAGCGGTTGACCTGGCGTTCCGCCGCACACCCCCGCGCGCCGTCTCGGCGCCGCTCAGCGGAAGTTGACGAACTGCAGGTCCAGGTCGAGGTCGGCGCCCTTCAGCAGCGCGATCGTCGCCTGCAGGTCGTCCCGGTTCTTGGACTGCACCCGCAGCTCGTCGCCCTGGATCTGGCTCTTGACCGTCTTGGGTGCCTGCTCGCGGATCAGCTTGCCGATCTGCTTCGCATGATCGCTGTCGATCCCGTTCTTCAGGGTCGCCTCCAGCCGGAACTCCTTGCCGCTCGCCACCGGGTCTCCGGCCTCCAGGCTCTTCAGCGAGATCCCCCGCTTGATCAGCTTGGTCTGCAGCACGTCCAGCACAGCCCGCACCCGTTCGTCACTGTTGGCCTTCACCGTGATCGTCTCGCCCGCGAGATTCAGGGAGGCGCCGACCCCCTTGAAGTCGTAGCGCTGCTCGACCTCTTTGCGGGCCTGGTTCACCGCGTTCTCTGCCTCCATGTGGTCGACCTTGCTGACGATGTCGAAGGAGGAGTCCGCCATACCCGAAAAGTGTAGGGAGCGCCGCCGAGCGCACGGTCGATCGGCGGTCGAGTGGCGGTCGGTGTTCGCCGCGCCGCAGCACACGTCTCGATCGGGTTCCGAAGCGATCCGCGCGATTTCCTCACAGCCTGGGGCGCCGGTATCCTCGTCGTGCGCCTCCGGCCGGGCTGTTCCAGTCCGGCCGGAGCAGCCTGGCGGGTTACCCAAGCGGCCAAAGGGATCTGACTGTAAATCAGCCGGCGTAGCCTTCGGGGGTTCGAATCCCTCACCCGCCACGCCACCGCGCTAGTGCCGGAGTCCGGATCGTTCCGCCGCCGCGGCCTTGTCTGCCGATCGGCGGATCGACTCGGAATCGGTACGGCGATCGTCAGCCCTGCATGGTCCTCCACGGTTATCATCTGGGCGGATCCGGCGAAGCGGACCACAGAAGCGCCGTGGGGGCCGTGCATCGATGACCGACCGGATCCTCACCCGCCTGTTCACCCGCGCCCTCGCGACGAGCACGCGCAGGCAGCCCGCGCTGGCCGTGCGTCCGCAGGGCGTCGGGGAGTCAAAGGTCGTCGGACTGGATCCGGTTCGCGTGCTCGTGATCGGCTCCGGCGTCGCGGTCGGCTTCGGCGTCACCGATCAGGACGACGCGCTGACGGGTCATCTTGCGCGGGCGATCGCCGCTCGGTCCGGACGCGGCGCCGTCGTCCACAACCGCGCACGCCCGCGGCTGCCTCTCGATCAGGCGATCGACCAGCTCGGCGCCCTCGGTGCGCACACGTACCAGGTGGTCGTGTGGTGCCCATCCATGTTCGAGATCATCGGGTCGCCGGCGAACGGGCGGCTCGGCAAAGCGATACGCCGCGCAGTTCCCTTCCTGCGGGAAACCGCGGGCGGTGAGGTCGAGATCGTGCTCACCGGCCTGCCGATGCCGTCGACCCCGGGTTCATTGGAAGGGGCCGCCCGGCGGCTCGTGCCGCGGTTCAACCGCGCGCTCGCCCAGGTCTGCACCGAACTGTCCGCCACCGGCGTGGACGTGCGCTTCGCGGCTCCGCCGTACTTCACGTCGCTCCGGCAGCCTGATGCGCTCATCTCGTCGTACTACCTGCGGCTGGCGGAGACGATCGTGTTCGCCGAAGCCGCGGGGCAGCCGAGCGTCTGAGTAGCGGAGCCCTGGAGTAGCGGAACGCTTGAGCAGCGGAGCGCCGGAGCAGGCCCGGATCAGCGGAGCGCCGGAGCAGGAGCGCCGCGGCGGCTCAGCGGCGCAGGGCGCCCTTCGCGGTACTCAGCAGGGCGGCCGCGGCCGCCGACCGGGTCTCCGCGTCCGGCACGCCCGCGATCCGCTGCCGGACGTCGCGCCGGATGAACTCGGCTTCGAGGATCCACACCAGGTGGCCGAAGAACTCCGAGATCTGCTCGTCCCGCGGCAGGTCCTTCGCGCCCGGCGAGAGTTTGAGCGCCGGCAGCACCCCCAGGTGGAAGACCGCCCACACGCCCGTGCCGTATACCGTGCCGAGCGCCAGCTTGGTCTTCGGCAGGTACTCCGCCAGCACGGCGTAGGCCGCCACGGCGGCGACCGAGAAGCCGAAGTGCACCGAGAAGATCGCCCACGGCACCTGATTGCCCGAGAAGGTGAAGGTCTTCGATTCGAAGTCGACGCCCTGGTTCTTCAGCAGCGTGACGGGCGGAGGCTCGCGGCCCTCGATGCGCGGCGGTACCAAGTTCTCCCAGCCGATCTTGATGAAGCCCGAGGTCACTCCGGCGATCAGGCCCGCTGCAAGCGCGGCGGCTGGGCGGCGGCTCTCCGGCACCGAGAGTTCGAGCAGGGAACCGAGGAACGACCGTTTCGCCATGCCCCATCGTCTCCTGCGGCGGCTCCACGCGCAAAGCGGGACGCCCACTCCGGTCCCGTCAGCAGGACCAGGTCCCGACAGCAGGTTCCTGGTCGACCAGCCGCCTGCTGTCGGCACGTGGTCCTGCTGTCGTGCTGGGGCGGGAGGCGGCAGGCTGGAGGGGTGACCGACACCGGACTGCTCGCGCTCGCCTCCGACGTAGCGGTCGCCGCCGGCGAGCTCGCCGCCCGCCTGCGCCGGGAAGGCGTCTCCGTCGCCGCCACCAAATCCTCGCCGATCGACATCGTCACCGAGGCCGATCGCGCGGTCGAGGCGATGATCCGCGCCCGCCTGGCCGACGCCCGGCCGGACGACGGCTTCCTGGGTGAGGAGTCGGGCGCCGAGCACGGGTCCAGCGGCCTCACCTGGGTCGTGGACCCGATCGACGGGACCGTCAACTATCTCTACGACCTGCCGAACTGGTCCGTGTCCGTCGCGGTCGTGGAGGGCGAGCCGGATCCCGCGACGTGGCGGGCGCTGGCCGGCGCCGTCGCGGCACCGGCGTTCGGCGACCTGTACACCGCATCGGCCGGGGGCGGGGCGTTCCTCGGTGACCGCCGCCTGGAGGTGCGGCCGGCCGTGCCCCTCGAGTCGGCGCTGGTCGCCACCGGGTTCCACTACACCCAGGCCGTCCGCTCGACGCAGGCCCAAGTGGCCGGCGAACTGCTGTCCCGGGTGCGCGATCTGCGTCGCACCGGCGGCGCCGCGATCGATCTGGCGTCGGTGGCGGCCGGTCGCATCGATGCGTACTTCGAGCAGGGGCTGCATCCCTGGGACCAGGCCGCCGGAGCCCTGCTGGTGCGGGAGGCGGGCGGCGTCGTGACCGGGCTGGACGGAGCCGGCCCGGGCGTCCGCATGTTGATCGCCGGTGCGCCGCAGACCGCGGCCGCCCTGGACGACCTGCTCCAGCGCCTGGGCGCCTGAGCATCCGCCCCGCCCCGTCCCGCCCCGGTGCACTGCACTCAGTGCACCGGGGTGCCGCCCGAGACCACGATCGTCTCGCCGCTCGTGTAGCTGGACTCCTGCGATGCCAGGTAGACGTAGGTGGAGCACAGCTCCACCGGCTGTCCGGGCCGGCCGTAGGCCGCTTCGCCGCCGAAGCTCTCGATCTTGTCGTTCGGCACGCTGGAGGGCTGCAGCGGTGTCCAGAACGGGCCGGGTGCGACTCCGTTCACGCGGATCCCCTCCTGCGCCAACTGCTGGGCCATGGCCCTGACCCAATTGGCGATCCCCGCCTTGGTCACGGCGTACTCGACCAGGTCGGGTGACGGGTTGAAGCTCTGGATGGACCCGGTGGCGATGATCGAGGCGCCCGGCCCGAAGTGCGGCTTGGCCGCCTTCGTCAGCCAGAACAGCGAGTGGATGTTGGTGCGCAGCAGACGGTCGAAGGTGGCGGTGTCGAAATCCTCGATGCCGCTGACCGTCGGCATTCCGCCGGCGACCATCACGAGCAGGTCGATGCCGCCCAAGGCGGCGACGGTCTGCTCCACCAGCTTTGCGTTGAATGCCTCGTCGGTCAGGTCGCCGGGCAGCAACTCCACCGTCGCGCCCTCGCCGCGCAGCAGGGACGCGACCTCGTCCGCATCGGGCTGCTCCTCGGGCAGGTAGTTCAGGGCGATACTCGCGCCCTCGCGCGCGAATGCGATCGCCACCGCACGTCCGATGCCGGAGTCGCCCCCCGTGATCAGCGCTCGGCGGCCGGTCAGCTTGCCGCTACCTCGATAGGACTGCTCGCCGTGGTCGGGCTGCGGGTCCATCTCGGACACGGTTCCCACCCCGGACTGCTGCTGCTTCTTGAACGGTGGCTGCGGATACTTGGTCGCGACGTTCGTCGGCGCGGAGAGATCGGTCATGCGATCAGTCAAACGCCTCGACGCCGAGAACTCAGTCTGCGTCCAGGGGACTTCAATGCTCCGGTCAGCATTCCATCGGTCGTCTCGGGTGGCGCTACCGTGCAGGCCGTGGTGGTGGAGCGGATCGTGCGCATGCCGGAGGGGAGCGCGGAGGAGCGCACGCCGGGGACGAGCGGCCCGGGGACGGGCACAGCACAGGGACGCGTGCTGCACGCGTATGACGGCGGTGGGCCGTCTGGCGCACCGGTACTGGTCTGGCATCACGGCTCCCCGCAGACCGGGGCCCCGCTCGCGCCCGTGCTGCAGGCGGCGGCGGAGCGAGGCATCCGCCTGCTCTCCTACGGCCGGCCGAGCTACGGCGGATCCGACCCCCTCCCGGGACGGGATGTGGCATCCGCCGCGGCGGACGTGGCCCGCATCGTCGACGCCTTCGACGTTGATCGGTTCGCGGTGATGGGCGCGTCCGGCGGCGGCCCCCACGCGCTCGCCTGCGCCGCCCTGCTGCCGCAGCGGGTGACGGCAGCCGTCGTACTGGCGAGCCCGGCGCCGTACCCGGCGGTCGACTTCGAATACTTCGCCGACATGGCGGCGCCGGGCGGGATGCGGGCCGCGAGCGCCGGCCGTGCGTCGCGCGCCGCCTTCGCTCTGACCGACGAGTTCGATCCCACCAGCTTCGTCGCGGCGGACCACGCCGCCCTGGACGGTCCGTGGTCCTCGTTGGGCGACGACGTCGGGCGCTCCGCGCGGTGGGGTGACGACGGGCTGATCGACGACGACGTCGCCTTCATGCATCCGTGGGGTTTCGACGTCGCATCGGTGCGGGTGCCGGTGCTCGTCGTGCAGGGTGGCCTGGATCGGGTGATCCCGCCATCGCACGGAGCGTGGTTGGCGGCGACGATCCCGACCGCGCAGGCCTGGCGCCAGCCGGACGACGGCCACATCTCCGTGCTGAACGCCTGCGCCGCCGCCATGGACTGGGTGCTGCAGCGATGACCGACCTGCTGACTCCGCGCCTGGAACTGCGGCGGTGGTCGGCCGAGGACGTCCCGCGGTACGCCCGCATCATGCGCGACCCGGAGGTCAGCCGGTTCTTCGGCGGCCCCGTGCCCGAGGAGCAGGTGTGGCGGCAGGTCGCGTTGTTCATCGGCCACCGTGCGCTCCGGGGCTGGTCGCAGGCGGTGGTCGTCGAGCGCGAGACCGGCGAGTTCGTGGGCCGCGGCGGATTGTGGCGACCACCGGACTGGCCGGGGCTGGAGGTGGGGTGGGTGCTGGACCGCAGCCGGTGGGGTCGCGGTTATGCGAGCGAGCTCGGCCGGGCGAGCCGTGACTTCGCGGCCCACGTGCTGCGCGAGCCGCACCTGATCTCGCTGATCGCCCCGGCGAACGCCGCCTCCATCCGCGTGGCCGAGGCGATCGGGTCGTCGCTGGAGGGCGAGTGGACGATCGGCGATACCCCGGTGCTGATCTACGGCCAGGACCTGCATCCCTGAGCGTCGACGAGTCGGCCGACTTCGTGGCTCCGGCCCGTCTCGACAGCAGGACCAGGTCCCGACAGCAGGCCCCTGGTCGACCAGCAGCCTGCTGCCGGGACCCTGTCCTGCTCTCGTGCTCCGCGTGGGGTCGTCGGCTGTCGCAGTTCGATCAGGGGGCGAGCGGCGCCGCCAGCTCGGGCGACGTAGCGCGTCGTCCAGTGGCGCCTCGCGATGCCGACGTCCATCGGGACCCGAAGGGCTATGCCGCGTCGGCCCAGGTCACCTCGACCAGCGGACTCGTGTCGGCGTCGAGCGTGAGACGACTGCTCGCGATCGACGCCACGATCGCCTCCAGCACGCGCTGCTTCTCGGGACCCTCCACCGGCGTCGCGTGGGCGGCCAGGTCGGCCTGCGTCGACTCCTTCAGATGGAACGTGAAGTCCGGGTTGACGAGCAGGTTCGCGTACCAGCTGCGGGCCCCCGGCGTTCCGGTGATGTAGTAACGGCCGTCGATCCGATGGAACCAGATCTCGATCCGACGGGCCTCGCCTGTCTTCCGGCCGATGGTCGTGATGTCGATGACGCGATCGTGCGCGAGCGCCTGTTCGATGCCGGGTGTCACGCCGGCCATCGTGGCACGCGCTGATGGGTGCGGATGCGCTGGGCGGCCGAGATGACGCTCGGTCGCTCAGCCGGCCCTCCGACCATGGCCTCTCAGCTGTGTACGGGCCGCAGGTGCGACCAGGGCCGAACCCTCTCGAAGTTCCCGGCGGCACGCAACACCGTGGCGTCAGCGAGGTGACCCCCCGCCAGCTGCAGCCCGACCGGCAACCCGTCTGAGGTGAAGCCGACTGGCACCGTCACGGCGGGCGTACCGGTCATGTTGAACGGATACGTGTTCACCCAGCCGAGCAGCCGACGGCTGAGCGGCTCGCCGTCGAGGTACGACGGCCCGAACCGCCCGATCGGGTACCCCGCAACCCGTGTGGTCGGACTGGCCAGGACGTCATATCTCCGCATGAAGCGAGCGAACGCACGGTAGACCTCGCCTCGAACCAGTTCGGCGGCGCCGATCGCCGCGCCGGTGTTGGCTGCGCCAGACCTGACGATCTCGACCAGCTCCTCATCGACCTTGCCCTCGAGCGCGGCCCAGTCGTAGGCGTTCAGGTCGGGCGCGTAAGCCGGAAGCCAGACCCCGTTCCACATCGCCTCTTCGGGGTTCGGCCAATCCGGCGTCGCCTCGACCACGGTCGCTCCGAGCTCCGAGAAGGCGGCGACCGCGCGCGTGCAGAGAGCGATGACCTCGGGATCGGTGTCGTCCTCGCCGAGACCGAGGGTCGGCGACCAGGCGATCCGCCACCCCGTCAGGTCATCCACGAGCGCGGCGGAGTAGTCGGTCGCGTCGAGTGGAAGGCTCAGCGGGTCGGCCGCATCGGGGCCGGCTTCCACGCCCAGCATGAGGGCGACATCCGCCACGGATCGGCCGATGATCCCGTGGCTGATGAATGTCGCATGGGTGCTGGGAAGCAGTTGTTGCGGGATGCGGCCGGTCGTCGGCTTGAAGCCGACCAATCCGCACATCGCTGCAGGTACGCGGATCGAGCCCGCGCCGTCGCTTCCGTCAGCGAGCGGCGTCAGCCCGGCTGCGACGGAGGCCGCGGCTCCGCCACTCGATCCGCCCGGTGACGCGTCGAGGTCCCAGGGGTTGCGGGTGGCGCCGTAGAGGTGATTGTCGGTGCCGCATCGGTAGCCGTTCTCAGGCAGGTTGGTCTTGCCCATGAAGAGTCCGCCGGCTGACGCCAGTCGCTGGGTGACCACCGCGTCGTACGCCGCGCGATGGCCCTCCATGGCCTTCATCGCACCGGTGTGCGGCAGCCCGAGCGCCGCGGTGCTCTCCTTGAGCGAGTACGGGACGCCCGCCATCGGTCCGACGTCGACGCCGGCCCGGATCGACGTATCCGTCCGCGCAGCATCGGCCCTCACGCGAGCGGCGTCGTGATACACGAACGCGTTGAGGGCGGGATTGAGCCGCTCGACCCGTTCGATGAAGTGGTCCGCGATTTCGACGACGCTCAACCGACGCTCTCGAACGTTCTTCGCGATGTCGACCGCGGACATCCAGGTCAACTCCGGCTCAGTCGACTCTGCCGATGACCCGCTTTCACCCACGAGGACGACCTGCTCACACTGTGAAGAAACGCTTCGGAACTGTGGCCCTCCCGCGGAGATCGTAGCCGTTCAGTTCGGGTCCGTCAGAACTGAAAAGGACCGGTGGGCCATGGTTTCGAGTCCGCGTGGTCGACTCGAAGGGCATCAAGGTTCGGCGCGGCCGCCGATCCCGGAAGCACGACCATCTCCGTGCCTCCGAGCACTTGAGCACTGCACCGAGTCCTCAAGGAGAATCCGCATGACTTCCCGCACCGCATTGATCTCGGGGGCGAGTATCGCCGGCCCCGCTCTGGCCTACTGGCTGCGCCGCTACGGCTGGGACCCAGTCGTCATCGAACGTGCCCCTCGGCTGCGCGACGGCGGGCAGAACATCGACGTCCGCGGCGCCGGCCGCGAAGTCGCCAGGCGGATGGGTCTCGAGGACGCGATCCGCGCGGCGAACACCGGCGAGCAGGGCACCCGGTTCGTCGGCCGCGACGGCGATGTGATCGCCGAGTTCCCGGTCGGCACCTCGGACACCGACGGCGCCACGGCCGAGCTGGAGATCCTGCGAGGCGATCTCGCCCGGCTGCTCGTCGACACCACGCACGACGTCGAGTACGTCTTCGGGGACCGGATAGCCGGACTCGAGGACACAGGCGACCGTGTCTCGGTCGCGTTCGAGCATGGGGAGACCCGCGCATTCGATCTGGTGGTCGCCGCCGACGGCATCAATTCCAGCACCCGCAGGCTGGCGTTCGGCGACGAGGCCACGATCCGCTTCCTCGGCCTCTACACCGGATGGTTCACCGTCCCCCGCACCGCCACCGACGCTCCGTGGTGGTGCTGGTACGGCGCTCCCGGCGGCCGCACGGTCACCCTCCGCCCGGACAATCATGGAACCACGCGGGCCGCCCTCTCGTTCCTCTCCACAACGCCCGGATACGAGCAGCGGTCCATGGAGGACCAGTTCGAACTGCTGCGCACGGTGTTCTCCGGTGCGGGCTGGGAGACGAACCGCGCCCTGTCGGACATGACGGTCGCGCCGGACTTCACCTTCGAACGCGTCGCCCAGGTGCACGCCCCGCGCTGGAGCACAGGCCGGATCGCGCTCGTGGGCGATGCCGCCTACTGCGCATCTCCGGTCAGCGGCATGGGGACCAGCCTTGCGCTGACCGGCGCGTACGTGCTCGCCGGTGAACTCGCCGCCCACCATCATCACCAGGATGCGTTCCGTGGCTACGAGCGGATCATGCGCCCCTACGTCGACCAGGCGCAGAAGCTGCCACCCGGCGTCCCCGCGATTGCGAACCCCCGCACACGGCTCGGAATCGCCGCCTTCCACACGGCGGTCCGCCTCGCCGCCACCCCGCTCGTCAGCAGACTCACCGGCGGTCTCTTCTCACCACCTGCCGACAAGATCGAGCTCCCCGACTACGGCCACCTCGAGACGAACCGACGAGGCGGAACGTGATTCGCTGCCGCGCTTTCAGCTCCCGGCTGAGGGACGCGGTGACCCGTGCCTCTGGCTGGGCGCGATGTGGGCAGAAGTGGAGGCGCTGGTACTGACGGGTGCTGACATCCGCGCAATACCGGGCCTGCTGCTGTAGCGGGGGCGGGACTTGAACCCGCGACACCACGATTATGAGCCGTGTGCTCTAACCACCTGAGCTACCCCGCCGCGGGACTCCGCGTCGACTTGGCGAGACGGAATCCAGAGCCCCGAAAGAGGATTGAACTCTTGACCTTCTCCTTACCATGGAGATGCTCTACCACTGAGCTATCGGGGC
>NZ_CAXUGX010000006.1:0-178626 GCF_964250715.1 uncultured Amnibacterium sp. | reverse complement strand
GGAATCGGCGGCGCCACCCCCATCAGCAGATTGACCAACCTCCCTGGACAGCACAGCTAGCCGATCGCGATCAGCACCACTGCTGCGACCGCCGCCGCGAGCCCCACCAGCTGCAGGACGGCGAGGCGCTCGCGCAGCACCAGCAGTGCCAGCAGCACGGTCGCGGCGGGATAGAGGGACAGCAGCACGCCGGTCACGCTCAGCAGCCCACCCGCGAGGCGAGCAGGAAGAGCACATTCGCGCCCATGTCGCCCAGCCCCGCCGTGACGACGAGCGCCGGCGGCGCGCCCCGAGGCACCACCGACGCACGTCGCACGACGGCCAGTGCCGCCAGCACCAGCAGCGAGGCGGTGCGTGCCCCGGCGAGCGGCCACATGCCGGTGTCGGCATCCGCCCGGGACAGCAGGACGAACAGGAGGCCGAATGCCAGACCGGCGCCGAGTGCGGTGAGCGTCGCGGCGCTCGCCAGCAACCGGGGCCCGGGAAGCCGGCCGCCCTGGGCGCTGATCAGGACGACGCCGACGAGCGCCAGCCCGACGCCGGCGAAGGCCACCGCCGACGGTCGGTCGCCGAGCAGCAGGCCCGCGAGCACCGGGACCGCGGCCGAGGCGAGGGCGGTCAGCGGCGCGACGACCGTCATCGCGCCGAGCGCGAGGCCGCGGTAGAACAGCAGCAGTCCCGTGACGCCGACGACGCCTGCGGCGGCCCCCCAGACCACCGACGGCCAGTCGAACCGGGCGGGGATCAGCAACAGCGCCGGCGCGAGGACGACGACGCTCGCGAGCTGCGAGGCCGCGACCACGGCCAGTGTCGCGGCACGCCGGGAGGCGAGCCCGCCGCAGAAGTCGCCCAACCCGTAGAGCAGGGCGCCGGCGAGCGCGAGGACGACCGACATCGCGGCCATCCTCTCGTGCCCGCGTCAGGTGAGCCCGGCGAGCACCTCGTCCAACTGCCGGTAGCCCTCCGTCAGGCCCCGCTCCATGCCGCTCGTGATCATGCCGTCGCGCGCCTGCACGCTGGGGAACACGCTGTGCCCGACGGCGCGGCTTCGTCCGTCGCCGAGGTCCTGGAAGCGCAGCGTGTCGATCGAGACGATCTGCGGCGCTCCCTCCCACTCGAACGTCTGGATCAGCACGCGGCCCGGGTCCGCCAGATGCACGACGCCGTTGAAGATGTACTCGGCGCCCTCGGGGTCCCGGTGCACGTACCGGTACCGGCCACCCGTGACCAGCGACCACTGCTCGATGTCCATCTCGTACCCCCGGGGTCCGAGCCACCGGGAGACCAGCTCGGGCTCGGTCCAAGCACGCCAGACGAGTGCGGCCGGCGCCTCGAACTCGCGGACGACATCCACGAAGGGCAGGCCCTCGGGGGCGGTGATCTCGACAGGATTGGTCATGACGTCGTCCTCTCGGTGGGAGCGCCCTCGTCGGCGCCGGATGGGGGTTGGAGTTCGGTCAGCAGGCCGTCGAGCCGGCGGTACCGGGCTTCGGCGATCAGCCGGTAGCGGTCGAGCCACGCGGTGAGGGCCTCGAGCGCCGCGGAATCGAGGTGGACCGGCCGACGCTGGGCGTCGCGGGAGCGGGTGACCAGCCCGGCGACCTCGAGCACCCGCACGTGCCGAGACACGGCCTGCACCGTGATCGGATGCGGTGCGGCCAACTCGCCCACACTGGCGGGACCCCGGCTCAGCTGCGCCACGATCGAGCGACGGACGGGGTCGGCCAACGCCATGAAGGCGCGGTCCAGCCGCTCCTCTCGATCTCGCCTCGTGGCCACGCAACGAAGCTATTGCACAACACACATGTTGTACAAGGAGTTGCTTGTACACGCGCTGGTCGAGCAGCGCACCCTCCCACTCCGCCCGGATGCTCGGCGGAGGCGCGGCCTCTTCGGGCGATCCCCTCAGCGAGCGATGCGACCGTAGGCGCATGGCAGATCAGCTCACGTTCGACGACCCCCGCACCCGCTATCCCAAGCTGCACCCGCGCAAGCAGCAGCAGGACGGGACGGGCCTGCAGTCCGAGATGAAGCCCGTGCCGGACCTCGGCGAATCCACGTACCGCGGTACCGGTCGGCTGACCGGCAGGAAGGCGCTCATCACCGGCGGCGACTCCGGCATCGGCGGCGCGACCGCCATCGCGTTCGCCCGCGAGGGCGCCGACGTGGTCATCTCGTACCTGCCGGCCGAGCAGTCCGACGCCGATCACGTGCTGGAGCAGATCGCCGACGCCGGCGTGCACGGCTTCGGCATCCCCGCCGACCTGACCGACGCCGCAGCCTGCCGCAGCCTGGTGACCTCGGCGGTCGAGCAGCTCGGCGGCCTGGACGCGATCGTGCTCGTCGCCGGCAAGCAGGTGTCGGTCATCGATCTGGCCGACCTGCCGGACGAGCAGTTCGTGCAGACCTACGAGATCAATGTGTTCGCGGCGTTCCGCATCATCCAGGCCGCGCTGCCGCACCTGCGGCCCGGCGCGACGATCGTGACGACCGCGTCGCTCGAGACGTATCAGGCGTCGGAGGAGCGCGTCGACTACGCCAGCACCAAGGCGGCCATCAACAACCTCTCCAAGGGCATCGCTCAGCAATTGGCGCCGAAGGGCATCCGCGTGAACACCGTGGCGCCCGGCCCCACCTGGACCGCGCTGCAGATCTCCGGCGGCATCCCCGTGGAGGAGGAGAAGGGATACGGCGAGGAGACCCCGCTCGGGCGCGCGGGCCAGCCGGCGGAACTCGCCCCGGTCTACGTGTTCCTCAGCTCGCCGGAGTCGAGCTTCGTGGTGGGCGCGACCTACGCGGTCACCGGTGGCATGCCCACGCCCTGACCGGCCCGACTCGGTACGACCGAGGTCCCGCGACCTTCCCCGACTCGAACGGATCGATGGGGACCGGAGGCGGGACCTCAGTCGTGTGATGCGCCGCTACTTGGTGGGGACCACCAGGTTGTCCTCGGCCCAGTCGCCGACCGCGGGCGTCGGCTCGGAGAGCTGCTCGCCGAGCGAATCGACCGACTTCAGCGGCGGCAGACCCAGTTCGACCTGCTCGCCCAGCCACCCGTCGACGTTCTTCCAGTACTGGATGGCCCGCTGACGGATCTCGGGGATCGTGACCTGCGACACGTGCCCGATGATGTTCAGTGCCAGGCGGTCGCGCTGCTCCTGGTCCAGCGTGTGCCGCACCAGTGTGCCGGCCTGACCCCAGTCGTCGTCCTCGGGATGCAGCGTGACCGCCGCTCGAGTCAATTCGCCGTCGCTCTGCCAGCCGCCCGCCTCCGCCGCCAGGGCAGGGTCCGCGTGCGGCCCCTCGAAGGAGTTGGGCGCGTACACCGGCTTGGCCGCCGGCGGGAACGTGTAGTTCATCGCCCCCTCCTTGGAGTAGGAGTGGATGGGCACCTGCGGCGCGTTGACCGGCAGCTGCTGGTAGTTGGTGCCAACGCGGTAGCGGTGCGCGTCCGCATAGCTGAAGATGCGGGCCTGCAGCATCTTGTCGGGGCTGGCGTCGATGCCCGGCACGAAGTTGGACGGCTCGAACGCCGCCTGCTCGATCTGCGCGAAGTAGTTCTCGGGGTTCGTGTCGAGCGTCATGGTGCCGACCTCGATCTCGGGGTAGTCGCCGTGCGGCCACACCTTGGTCAGGTCGAACGGGTTGAAGCGGTAGCTCTTGGCGTCCTCGTACGGCATCACCTGCACCTTGAGCGTCCAGGTGGGGTGGTCGCCGCGCTCGATCGCGGCGTACAGGTCGCGGATGTGGAAGTCGGCGTCCTGACCGGCGATCTGGTCGGCGGCGTCCTGCGTGAGGATGTCGTGCCCCTGGTCGGTGTGGAAGTGGTACTTGACCCAGAAGCGCTCGCCCGAGGCATTGATCCACTGGTAGGTGTGCGATCCGTAGCCGTTCATGTGCCGCCACGACGACGGGATGCCGCGGTCGCCCATCAGCCAGGTGACCTGGTGCGCGCTCTCGGGCGAGAGGGTCCAGAAGTCCCACTGCATGTTGTTGTCGCGCAGATGGCTGCCCGGCAGGCGCTTCTGGGAGCGGATGAAGTCGGGGAACTTCATGCCGTCCTTGATGAAGAACACCGGGGTGTTGTTGCCCACCAGGTCGTAGTTGCCCTCGTCGGTGTAGAACTTGACGGCGAAGCCGCGGGGGTCGCGCCACGTGTCGGGGCTGCCCTGCTCGCCCGCGACGGACGAGAAGCGGATCAGCAGCTTGGTGTCGGCGCCCGGCTGGAACAGGCTGGCGCGGGTGTACGCCGAGACGTCGCCCGTCGCCTGGAAGTGGCCGAACGCACCACCGCCCTTGGCGTGCACGACTCGCTCGGGCACGCGCTCGCGGTTGAACTGCGCCAGCTTCTCGATCAGGTAGTGGTCGGTCAGGGCGATGGAGCCGTCGGCCCCGATGCTCTGCGAGTGCTCGTCGCTCGCGACGGGTGCGCCGTTGTTGCTGGTGGTCCAGGTCCGAGCCATGGGTCTCCTTCTGACGGTGGCGGCCTCGACAGCCGTGCCTCCATTCTGGACGGTGCCACCGACACCCGCTTGCGTCTGACCGCTGTACGGCAACTGGTTCGCGCTCAGCGCAGCGCGGCCCGGAAGGTGTGCGTGCGGTAGGGCAACCGGATGGTCGCCCGCCCGGCGGTGTCGGGATCGGTGTCGAGCAGCCGCCGCACGCCGTTCAGGACCGCCCACCGGCGCTCCTCCGGAGCGGTGATGACGTAGCTGCGAGAGGCCGCCATCCGCACGATCTGTTCCGCCGTCATGGCGCTGGTCCACTCGACGACGTGCCGCTCGGCCGGGCCGAACTGCGGCCCGATCCGCACGGAGTCGTCCCCGATCATCTGCTCGGCCTCGCTACCGCCCATCACCTCGGTGAGCGCGGCGACCCAGGGCGTGCGCTCGTCACGCAGGTTCCAGACGAGGCCCAGGCGACCGCCCGGCCGCAGCACCCGCGCCGCTTCCGCGGACGCGGCGAGCGGGTCGACCCAGTGCCAGGCCTGCCCGAAGGTGATCGCGTCGGCGGAGGCGTCGGGCACGGGCAGCCGCTCACCGGTACCTGCCAGGGCGGTGACGCCGGGCAGGGTCGCGGCCAGCGACGCGAGCATCGCCGCGTCCGGCTCGACCGCGGTCACCCGGTGTCCGGCCGCAGCGATCACCTCGGTCAGCTTGCCGGTGCCGGCGCCCGCGTCGATCACATCCAGAGGCTGATCGCCCTGCCGCGGATCGCCCAGCAGCCAGGCGACCGCCTCCGCCGGGTACGACGGCCGTCCGGCGACGTAGTCGGCCGTCGCGCGTCCGAACGACCGCCCCTGCTGTTCGGCGCTCACCGGTTCGGCGCGGTCATCACTCATCTGCCCGATTCTGCCGCGGGCGGCCGATCATTCCTCGGGCACCCGGTTCCACGACTCCAGTACGTGATTGCCGTGCTCGAAGCCCAGCTCGGAGAGGCTCGCGGTCGACAGGACCAGCGACGCGCCGCCCTCCGGCGGCAGGCCGATCCATGCCGCGCCGAGCGCCCGCAGCACGTGCCCGTGGGCGACCAGCAGCACGTCGCTGCCGTCCCGGACGACGGGCAGCACCCGATCGATCACCCGCTGCACTCGAGCCCGCACGTCGGCGGCAGTCTCGCCCGGAGTCGCACCGGGCGGCGTCCCGTCACGCCACAGGTCCCAGCCCGGGCGCTGCTCGGCGATCTGCGCCGAGGTCAGGCCCTCGTACGCCCCGTAGTCGAACTCGGCCAGATCCGACTCGATCTGGGTCTGCTCGCCGAACCCGGCGAGGGCGGCCGTGCGGATCGCGCGCTGCCGCGGGCTCGCGAGCACCAGGCCGATCGTGCGATGCGCGAGCAGGGGCGCCGCGGCCCGGGCGCGCTGCTCGCCGCGCTCCGTCAGCGCTATGTCGGTGACCCCGGTATGCCGGCCGGTGCGACTCCACTCGGTCTCGCCGTGCCGCAGCAGGACGATCTGCGCGGGCGGCTGCGCCGAGGCGGGGTGATGCGGAGGCACCTGGGCTCCTTCCGGATGCGGCCGACTGATGCGCCGAGCATTCCGGAAGAACGGTACCGGAGGAGAACACGACCGCGACCAGGGGGTTAGGTCTGCCTATCCTTGCTGGCGCGCGTCCCACCGCGCGTGCACCATGGGTCCATGACCGGATTGCTGATCGGCGCACCCGTGGCTCGGAGCCAAGCCGTCGAGCCCGACGCGGGCCGGCTGAACTGGCTGCGCGCCGGGGTGCTGGGAGCGAACGACGGGATCGTCTCGGTGGCCGCGATCGTGCTGGGCGTCGCCGGCGCCACCGGTCAGGCTCGCGCGATCGCGCTGGCCGGACTTGCCGCATTGGTCGGAGGCGCCCTCTCGATGGCCCTCGGCGAGTACGTCTCGGTCAGCAGTCAGCGCGACAGTCAGCTGGCCGCGCGCGGCCGCATCGGCGACGAGGCGAACCCCTGGTCGGCGGCCGCCGCCTCTGCACTCTCGTTCGTCACCGGCGGCGTGCTGCCTCTGCTGGCGGTACTGGCTCTGCCAGGTGGCATGCGCATTCCGGCGACCGTCGCCGTCGCCCTGCTGGCGCTGGCCGGGACCGGCGCCGCCGGGGCGGCCCTCGGCGGCGCGCCAGCGGGACGCGCGACCGTGCGGGTGGTCGTCGGCGGGTCGATCGCGCTGCTCATCAGCTTCGGCCTCGGGCACCTGCTGGGAACCGCCGGCATCGCCTGACCGTCGGCGCGCCGGAGCAGGATGAGCCGGTGCACGACCCTCCCGGTTCCGACGCGCTCGTGCCCGACACTCCGGAACCCGATACGTCCGGGAACGACACTGCTCGATACGACGCCGCCGGGCGGCCCACACATCTGCGGCCGGGGCTGCTGGCGCTGGTCTTCGCCGGCGGCGTGATCGGGACCGCCGCGCGCGCCGCAGTCGCGCTGGTCGTTCCGCAGCCGGCGGGCGTTCCGCTGCCCACGCTGACGGTGAACATCGTCGGTTCGTTCCTGCTCGGCGTACTGCTGGAGGTGCTGGCCCGGCGCGGGCCGGACGTCGGCGTCCTGCGGGCCGCGCGGCTGACGGTGGGCACCGGGTTCCTGGGCGGGTTCACGACCTACAGTTCGCTGACCGCCGAGACCGGCGCCCTGTCGCTCGCCGGGAGCGGCGGCATCGCGGCGGCCTATGCGGTCGGCAGCCTGCTGCTCGGGCTGCTGGCGGCGTGGGCAGGCATCCTGGTCGGAAGCGTCCTGGCCCCGGGCGGGCGACGATGACGCCGGTGCTGTTCCTCGCGCTGTCGCTGGCCGGCGGGTTCGGCGCGGTGGCGCGCTTTGCGCTCGACTCCGCAACGCGGCTACGCGTTCGCTCCGAGCTGCCGATCGGCACGATCGTGATCAACCTCTCCGGTTCGCTGGCCCTCGGCCTGCTCGCGGGCTTCGTGGCGGGGCATGCGCTGCCTGATGCGATCCGGGTCGTCGCGGGCACGGGCTTCCTCGGCGGCTACACGACGTTCAGCACGGCGAGCGTCGAGACCGTCCGCCTGGTGCAGCGTGGCCGCCGCGGCGCCGCCCTGATCTCGGGCCCCCTCGTGCTCGTCGCGGGCGTCACCCTGGCGACCTTCGGGTTGGTCGCCGGAACGGCGACGTGACAACTCGTGCCGGAACGGCGACGTAATAACTCGTGCCGGAACGGCGACGTAATAACTCGTGCCGGAACGGCGACGTGACAACTCCTGCCGGAACGGCGACGTAACAACCCCGGGACGGCCTGGTGCGTGCGCTCGGCGATCAGGCCTCCGCGACGGGCGTGAAGTGCTCCACGACGGGGAACGGGTCATAGAAGTGGTGCAGCAACGCGCGCCACTCGTCGTAGGCGGGTGAGCCGCGGAATCCGGTCTGGTGGTCTTCGATGGACCGCCACTGCACGAGCAGCAGGTAGCCCGCGGGGCGCTCCACGCATCGAGAGACGGTGACGCCCAGGCAGCCGGGGGCGCTCCGGATGATCGGCAGGGCCTGCGCGAGCGTCGTCTCGAACGCGGCCTCCTCGCCCGGCCGAACGGGCAGTAGCGCGTGTTCCAGGATCACCCGGAGGATCTTATTCAGGAGCCGGACGGGACCCGCGCCCGGCAACCGCGCCCGACTTCGGCGCAGGCCGGTCCCCTAGGGTTGGCGGATGGGAGCCGAGCTCACGCTGGGGGCCGAGGAAGAGCTGCACCTCATCGACCTGGAGCAGTGGCAGTTGGCCGCCCGGGCGCCGCAGTTGCTGGCCAAGCTGCCGAGCGAGAACTACTCCGCGGAGATCCAGCGCACCACGGTCGAGACCAACACCGACGTGGTGACGAGCCTCGGCGGGCTGCGGGACGAGCTGTTGCGGCTGCGGCGCGGCGTGATCGAGGTCGCGGAGCGCGAGGGCCTGGGCGTCGCTGCGGTCGGCACGGCGCCTCGCAGCGAGTTCCGCGACTTCGAGCTGACCGCGACCGGCCGATACGGGCGGATGCAGGAGCAGTACCGGCTGCTCGTGGACGAGCAGCTGATCTGCGGCACCCAGATCCACGTCGGGGTCTCGGATCGGGACCTGGCGGTCGAGATCACGCAGCGGATCGCCCGGCACCTGGCGGTGCTGCTGGCGCTCTCCGCCAGCTCGCCCTACTGGAACGGCCAGGACACCGGCTACGCCTCCATCCGCACGATCATCTGGCAGCGCTGGCCGAGCGCAGGGGCGACCGGTCCGCTGGCTTCCGCCGCCGAGTACGATCGGCTGCTTGCCGACCTGATCGACTCCGGCGTGATCGCGGACGCCAAGATGGCGTACTTCGACGTTCGGCCCTCCGCGCACGCGCCGACGCTGGAGCTGCGGGTGTGCGACGCCACGCCACTCGTGGACGACGCAGTGCTGATCGCCGGGCTGTTCCGCGCGATGGTGCGGAGCGCCGAGATCGACATCGAGGCGGGGAGACCGCGTGCGGCCGCTCCCCTGCCGCTGCATCGCGCAGCCATCTGGCAGGCCGCCCGTGGGGGTCTCGCCGGCCGGCTGCTGGACGACTCCGATCATCCGCAGCCCGTCTCCGCAGCGGAGGCGGTGCGCGGCCTGGTTGCCAAGCTGCGCCCGGTGCTGGAGGAGCTCGGCGACTACGACGAGGTGGCCGAGCTGAGCGAGGTCGCCCTGGCCCGGGGCAACTCCGCCGACCGGCAGCGCGCTGCGTTCGTCGAGCGCGGCGACCTGTCCGACGTGATGCGCCTCGTGGTGGAGGAGACGCACGGCCCGTCCGGCGGCACGCCCACCGCGGTGCCGGCCCTGCGCCGCTACCGCGTGCGGGCCGGCGACGAGGCGGTGGGAGCGAACGCGGTGCCGCGGCCGGCCTACCGAGACGTGGTCGAGTTCGTCCGCGGGCTGGGCCCCGCCGGCATCGAGCAGCGGGAAGCGGCCCGCGACGCCTGGACCGCCTCGCAGCACCTGGACTTCGGCGTCGACGGCGTCAGGCGACCGTTCTCGGTCGATCTGGTCCCCCGGCTGATCCATCAGTACGAGTGGACGGAGTTGGAGGCGGGCCTCGTCCAGCGGGCCAGGGCGATCGAGGCGTTCCTGCAGGACGTGTACGGCGAGCGCCGCATCATCGCCGACGGCGTGCTGACGGACTCCGTCGTGCTGGAGACGCCCGGCTGGCGGGACGAGGCGACCCGGCTGCCGGCGCGGACGCTGCGGGCGCCGATCCTCGGCTTCGACCTGGTGCGCAACGAGTACGGCGGCTGGCGGGTGCTGGAGGACAACGCCCGCGACCCCTCCGGCGCCGCCTACGCGATCGCGATGCGCTCGCTGATGGACGCCGTGATGCCCGACCTGCCGAGGCCCGCCGGAGTCGCCGATCCAGCCACCGCGTACGAGCGGCTGCGCTCCACCGTGATCGGGCGCGCG
Organism: uncultured Amnibacterium sp.; assembly: GCF_964250715.1. Classification (GTDB taxonomy): domain Bacteria; phylum Actinomycetota; class Actinomycetes; order Actinomycetales; family Microbacteriaceae; genus Amnibacterium. Next base: position 168,749 of record NZ_CAXUGX010000006.1, on the reverse strand, counting down.
AAGCCGGGCACCCGCGGCGCATTGCTCTCCAGCGGGCCGGACAGTTCCGCCTGGTTCGAGCACCGCCGCCTGGCCGACGGCGCCGGCCTGCTGCTCGTGCAGGCGCACGAGCTGGACGTCGACGGCGGCAGGGTCATCAAGCGCGACACCCGGGAGCCGATCGGCGCGCTGTACCTGCGGCTGAACGGCGAGCTGACCGACCTGACCGACTCCGACGGGCGCGCGATCGGCGCGGAGGTGTTCGAGGTCGCCGTCGCGAGCGGCGTACTGCTCGTGAATGCGCCCGGCAACGGCGTCGCGGACGATAAGGCGATGTACCGGGCGATGCCCGAGTTGATCGGCTACTACCTGGACGAGCGGCCGCTGCTGGAGAGCGTGCCGACCTACCGTGCAGCCGACGAGACGGAGCGCCGCGCGGTGCTCGAGCGCGTCGGCGAGCTCGTCACCAAGCCGGTCGACGGCTCCGGCGGCCGAGGCGTGCTGGTCGGCCCGGCAGCGAGTGCTGCGGAGGTCGCCGCCCGGCGCAGCGAGATCGCCGCGGAGCCGGAGGCGTGGGTCGCGCAGGAGGTCGTCTCCCTCTCCTCGTTGCCGTCGCTGGAGGACGGCCTGCTGCAGCCCCGGCACATCGACCTGCGGGCGTTCGTGTACGCGACGGGGCCGAAGCGGCGCGACTACGCGCTGGCCGACCTGGCGCTGACGCGGGTGGCGCCGAAGGACAGCCTGGTCGTCAACTCCTCACGGGGCGGCGGCGCGAAGGACACCTGGATCGTGCTCGGCGAACGCGCCGGCCGCGACCGGACGGGGAGGTGGTAGCGGTGTGCGGACTGGCGGGCGAGTTCCGCACGGACGGGGGCGGCGCCGATGTCGCCGCCGTGGAGCGGATGTCCGCCTGCATGGTGCACCGCGGTCCTGACGGCGGCGGCATCTGGGCGCGCGGGCCGGTCGCCCTCGGTCACCGGAGGCTGTCCATCATCGACCTGTCGGCCGCGGGCGCGCAGCCGATGGTCGACGCCCCCGAGCAGCTGTCCGTCGTCTTCAACGGCTGCATCTACAACTACGAGCAGCTGCGCGACGAGTTGCGCGCCGCCGGGCACCGCTTCTTCTCCACCTCCGACACCGAGGTCGTCGAGAAGGCGTATGCCGAGTGGGGCATCCAGTTCGTCGACCACTTCTTCGGCATGTTCGCGATCGCCATCCACGACCACCGCACCGGCGAGTTGGTGCTGGCCCGCGACCGGCTCGGCATCAAGCCGCTGTACCTGGACGAGCGGCCCGGCCGTATCCGCTTCGCCTCCACGGTGCAGGCGCTGCTCGACGGCGGCGGGGTCGACACCTCCATCGACCGCACGGCGCTCGCGGAGTACATGACCTTCCACTCCGTCGTCCCGGCGCCACGCACGATCCTGAGCGGCGTCCGCAAGCTGCCGCCGGCGACCGTGCGCGTGATCCAGCCGGACGGCTCCAGCCGCGAGCACGTCTACTGGCGGCCGCCGTTCGAGCGCGACCCGGCGCTGGCGGAGCGCACCCCCGAGGAGTGGCAGGAGGCGCTGCTGGATTCCCTGCGCACCGCCGTGCAGCGCCGCATGGTGGCCGATGTGCCGGTCGGCGTGCTGCTGTCCGGCGGCATCGACTCCTCGCTCGTCGTCGCACTGCTGGCCGAGGCGGGCCAGACGGACCTCGCGACCTTCAGCATCGGCTTCGACTCCGCCGGCGGCGAGTCCGGCGACGAATTCGAGTACTCCTCGATCGTCGCTCGCGAGTTCGGCACCGACCACCACCGCATCCGCATCGACTCCGACCGGCTGCTGCCCGGCATCGACGGCGCGATCGCCGCGATGAGCGAGCCGATGGTCAGCCACGACTGCGTGGCGTTCTACCTGCTGAGCCAGGACGTGGCGCGGTCCGTCAAGGTCGTGCAGTCCGGGCAGGGCGCCGACGAGGTGCTGGGTGGCTACGACTGGTACCCGCCGCTTGCGGGTGTCCCCCGCGATCAGGCGGCCGAGGCGTACGCGAGCGTGTTCTTCGACCGGCGCTGGCCGGCGATGTCCCGTCTGCTGAACCCCGAGTGGCTGCTCGGCGAGGACGCCCCGAGCGCCTTCATCCGCAACGGCTTCGCCGCGCCCGGCGCCGCCACCGCGGTCGACGCGGCGCTGCGCAACGACACGACCGTGATGCTGGTGGACGACCCGGTGAAGCGGGTCGACAACATGACGATGGCATGGGGCCTGGAGGCGCGGGTGCCGTTCCTCGACCACGAATTCGTCGAGCTGGCCGGCCGCATCCCGCCGGAGCTGAAGCTGGCCGACGGCGGCAAGGGCGTGCTGAAGCGGGCCAGCCGGGGCATCGTGCCCGACGCGGTCATCGACCGGACCAAGGGCTACTTCCCGGTGCCGGCCATCCGGCAGCTGGAGGGCCCGTACCTGCAGCGGGTGCGCGACGCGCTCACCGATCCCGCGGCGGTCCGCCGCAACCTCTTCCCCCGCGCCACGGTCGACCGGCTGCTCGCGGCGCCGAACGAGGAGCGCACCACGCTCGGCAGCAACGCCCTCTGGCAGCTCGCTCTGCTGGAGATGTGGCTGCAGCAGCACCACATCGGCTGAGCCCGGCATTCGCACCGCTTGATCCACGTCGATCCGCTTCGCGCGGTGGGTGCACCTTCACGCGGGAGGTGCACCCACCGCGTGAAGGCCACAGGTACCGCGCGGGCGTGGCGAACCGGCAGACTGGTGAGGATGTCCGCCGAGCCCCTACCGCCCGCTGCGGCCGCGATCGCCGCCGCCGTGGGCCTGGACACCCGGGCCGACGCAGCGGTCCGGCTCGGGACTGCGCTGATCGACGCGTGGGGCAGCTGGGGGCCCACGATGACCCCCGACGCGAAGCGGGTCGCGTTCGTCAGCGACCGCTCCGGGGTGCCGGAGGTGTGGCTGCAGGATGTCGTGCTGGGCCGGGAGGCGCCGCCCGCCCGGCGTATCCCGCTCTCCGCCGATCCGGTCGTCGCCGTCTCGTGGGCGGCCGACAGCCGATGGCTGGCGTGCGTCGTCGCGACGGACGGCGGCGTGCGCACCCAGGTGTGGGTGGTGAGACCCGACGGCAGCGAGGCCCGCCGCATCGCCGGGACCGCGGACGACCACGCCGAGCTCGGGCCGTGGACGCGCAGCGGGCACCGGGTCGTCGTCACCTATCCGTCGCCGGCCGCCGGCAAACCGAGCCGCAGCTACCTTGCCGATCCCGCCACCGGGCGTCTGGATCCCCTGGCGGAGGGCGAACTGATCCATGTGCGCGACATCTCGCTGGAGGAGCGCTTCCTGATCCTGGTCGACGGGGAGCGCGGGCAGCAGTTCTGCGTCGCGGTCGACCGGCTCGAAGACGTGGCGACCCCGCTGCTGCCCCACGGCACGGGGTCGACCGACACCGCGCTCGTGCGGCCCGCCCCCGAGGGCGAGTCGGGACCCCTCTACGTGTACCTCGCCTCCGACGTCGGCCTGCAGCGACGCCAGTTGATCGGCCTGCCGTTCGGCCCCAACGGGCACCGCGGCGAGGCGCGCACGCTGGCCACCCGCGACGACGCTGAACTGGAGGCGGTCGACGCCGACGACGCCGGGCGCCTGCTGCTGCTCGTCTGGAACGTCGCGGGCTGCAGTGAATTGGAGCTCTTCGACACGGCCTCGCATGAGCGCGTGGTGATCACCGGAATGCCCGGGCTGGTTGCCTCCAACCCCGTGCTCAGCCGGGACGGCGGCAGCGTCATCCTCGGCGTCGAGGGCCCGGAGCGGCCCCGCGAGCTGTGGCACCTGGACACCGCGACACACGTCTGGAACCGCGTGACGGCGGGACCCCATCCGGGATCGCGCCCGCTCGTGGTCCCGACGCTCGTGTCGTTCGCCGGCGAGGACTCGCTGCCGCTGACCGGGTGGCTCTACCGTCCGGTCGACGCCGAGGGCGCTCCCCTGGCGCTGCCGGCACCCGCGTTCATCAGCTTGCACGGCGGGCCCGAGGCGCAGGAGCGTCCCACCTTCAACCCGCAGCACCAGGCGCTCGCGGCCGCCGGAGTGGTGGTGTTCGCCCCCAACATCCGCGGCTCGAGCGGCTTCGGCCGCGAGTTCGTGTCCGCCGACGACATCGCCGGCCGCCACGACGCGTTCGGCGACGTGCGCGCCGCCGCGGCCCACCTAGTCGAAGAAGGGATCGCCGACCCGGACCGCGTCGGCGTCGGCGGTCGGTCCTACGGCGGGTACCTGACGCTCGCTTCGCTGGCCTTCTCCCCCGGCGTGTTCCGCGCCGGCATCGATATCTGCGGCATGAGCGACCTGACCACCTTCTACCGCGACACCGAACCGTGGATCGCCGCCGCCGCAGTCTCGAAATACGGGCATCCCGAGCGCGACCGGGCGTTGCTGGAGGACATCTCGCCCCTCGGCCGAGCCGACCGCATCGACGCACCGCTGCTCGTGGTCCACGGCGCGCTGGACACGAATGTGCCGCTCGGCGAGGCCGAGCAGCTGGTGTCGGCGCTGCAGCGGCTGGAACGGCCGGTGGAGTACCTGGAGTTGGCCGGCGAGGGGCACGAGTACCGCCGCGCCGACAGCCGCAAGCGACTGCTGGCCGCGATGGTGCGCTTCATCGCCGCGCACCTGCTGGGCTGAGGCGGCTGTGCCGAGCGAACGGTCGAGCACCCTGACGAACCGGCATCGATGACCGACGCGGCACGGGTGGACGTGTGGCTGTTCCACGTGCGCGTCTACCGCACCCGCTCGCAGGCCAGCGCTGCATGCCGGGCGGGTCATGTGAAGGTGAACGGAGCCAGCGTGAAGCCGGCGCACGTCGTGCGGGTGGGTGACGAGGTGCGCGCGACGCTCGCCCACGAGCGGATCCTGGACGTGGACGCCCTGCCGGACCACCGTGGCGGTGCCGCCGACGCAGCGCTCGCCTTCACGGAGCGCACGCCCCCGCCGCCGCCTCGGGTCGAGACGCCGGACCGGGTGCTGCGAGACCTTGCCGCCGGACGGCCGACGAAGAAGGACCGTCGCGACATCACCCGGCTACGCGGCTACTGAGCCCGCCCACCCCGAGGACTCGGCCGCTTATGAAGCAGGCGCCTTACGGCTCCAGCACCTCGTGCACCTCGTCGCGAGGGTCCTCGCCCTCGGCCTGGGACGGCTGACCCGCAGACGCCAGCACTTCGATGGGCGTGTCGGCCGACGGGTCTTCACCCTCGGCCTGCGACGGATGCGATTCGTCGGCGTTCTTCACCATGGTGTGACTCCTTCTCGGCCGTCTTCTCAGCCTGTCTTCTGGTCGGGTGCGTTCGCCTCGACCGGCCTGCCCGCGACCCTACGCGGCCTTCTTCGCGGCGGCATCGGCGGCCGCGTTGGCCGCCTCGGCGAAGTCACGGCGCGGGTCCTCGGTGTCGTCGGTCGGCGTCAGGTCGATGCGGCCGATCGCGTCGGCGACCCAGCCGGCAAGGATGCGCACCTTGCGGTCGAAGGTCGGCATGACCGCGACGTGGTAGCCGCGGTGCGCCAGCCAGGCGAGCGTGTCCTTCAGCTGGATGCCGCGGATGTTCGCGGCGCCGTGCAGCAGGCCGTACGAAGCGACGGTGCCGAGGTTGATGTGGCGGTACTCCCGCACCTTGCGGCCGCGGATCGACTTCGGGATGCTCTCCGCCAGCAGACCGGCTTGCCGCACGGCGTTCTGCGCGTTCGGCGGGTAGTACGCGGGCTGCTTGGGGCTCATCTGATCCGGGACCTGGGCGATGTCGCCGGCGGCCCAGACGCCCTCGATCCACGAGCCGTCCTCGCGGGCCACCTGCAGCCTGCTGTTGGCGACGATGTGGCTCTTCGGGCCGCGCGGCACGTCGAAGGCGTCGAGCACGGGGTTCGGCTGCACCCCGGCTGTCCACACCAGCATGCCGAAGGGGATCTCGTCGCCGTCGCTCAGCACCGCCACCTGGTCCTCGCAGGAGTTCAGGGTGGTCTTCAGCCGCACGTCGATGCCGCGGTCGCGGAACTCGGTGAGGCTCCACTGCGACAACTCGGGGCCGACCTCCGGTGCCACCCGGTCAAGCGCCTCGACGAGCACCCAGTGCGGCCGCTCGCCGCGCAACTCGGGATAGACGGCGATCGCCTTCTTGGACAGGTCCGACAGCTCGGCGAGCGCCTCGACGCCCGTGTACCCGCCGCCGACGAAGACGAAGGTGAGCAGCCTGGCCCGCTCCGCGGGATCGTCCGTCGCGGCTGCGGCGGCCACGTTGACGAGCACGCGGTTGCGCGTCCAGACCGCCTCCTCGACCGTCTTGAACCCGATGCCGGAGTCGGCGAGGCCGGGTGTCGGGAACGTGCGCGTGACGGCGCCCATCGCGACGACCACGTGGTCGTAGGCCAGCTCCTGCTCCTCGCCCGAGACGAGGGAGACGGTTGCGCGCTTGGCAGCGGTGTCCAGGCCGGTGACCGAGCCGCGGAGGACGGTGCTGTACTTCAGCGCCTGCCGCAGATCGACGGTCACGTTGCGCGGGTCGACGTGCCCTCCGGCGACCTCGGGCAGCAGCGGCTGGTACGTCATGTAGGCGCGGGGCTCCACAACGGTGATCTCCATCGGCGTCTGCGGCTGATGCCGCTCCAAGCCCCACGCGACGTAGAGGCCCACGTAACCACCGCCCAGGATCAGGACCTTCGCCGGTGTGCGTGACCGTGTGCGGGGCATCCGCTCCTCTTTCACCGTTCGTTCGGGTAGTCGGCTGCGCGGCCGGTTCGACGTACTCGCGGCAGGCGCGCATCGCTCACGGTTCCAGTCCCGCCTGAACGCCCGCCGATGTTCCGCTCCCGTCGTCCCCGCGGACCGTTCTATCGGCGATCGACCGCGGCGGCAGCTGCAGGCCGAGGTCGACCAGGCGGATACGGCCGACCAGGTGAGCGCCGGAGGGATCGAGTAGCCCCGCCTTCACGGCACCGAATGTGACCGTCACCGCCGCGGGGAGGACCGGACCGTCGATCGGCCGGCCGCCGTCAGGCGGGATTCCGCTCGGCAGATCGACCGCGACGACGACGGGGCCGGTGAACGCCTGCGGCGCGACGACCGGCAGGATCGCCGCCACCACCTCCCGAGCCGGCGACCGCAGGCCGGCCGTGACGTCGGCCCCGGTGCCGAGGATGCCGTCCACCACCACGTCGGCCTCCGCGGCGAGCGAGGCGACGCGCTCCGGCGTCACCACGAAGGCGTCCATGAGGTCCGCTCCGGCCGCCATTGCCGCGGCGAGCCCCGCCTCATGGGTGCGGCCGCCGAGCGGTACCAGGACAACGGGGCAGCCCTGACGCGCCAGGGCCGCGACCGCGAAGAGGGCGTCGCCGCCGTTGTCGCCGGGTCCGACGAGGGCCACGATTCGGCGCGCGCCCGCACCCCGCAGCGTCAGCACCGAGCGCAGTTCGTCCGCGAGTGCCGCCGCGGCACGCTGCATCAGCGGCACGCCGGCGTCCAGCAGCGGTCGCTCCGCGGCACGCACCTCGTCGGCCGTGTAGCCGGTGAAGAGGGAGGACGCCATGCCGTCCATCCTCCCAAGCACGGGTCCCGTGCAGCCGTGGCACGGCACCATTGAAAAGCACTCCCGATCAGAATCTCTGGACCAATCGAAGGACGCCATGCACGTCGTCGTCACCGGAGGCAGCGGCAAACTCGGCCGCGCCGTCGTCAGCCACCTGAGGGACATCGGGCACGAGGTGCAGGTCTTCGACCGCGCCGCCGTCCGTGCGCCCGGCTCGCTGCCGGTCGACCTGACCGACTACGGCCAGGTACTCGACGCCCTGATGGGGCTGGACGAGCGCGTGTCGCCGCCGGAGGCGATCGTGCACCTCGCGGCCATCCCCGCGCCCGGGCTCGTCCCCGATGTCGCGACCTTCCAGAACAACATGCTCTCGACCTACCACGTCCTGCAGGCGGCCCGTCGGGCCGGCATCAGCAGAATCGTCACCGCCTCCAGCGAGACCCTGCTGGGGCTGCCGTTCGACGTGCCGCCGCCCTACATCCCCGTCGACGAGGACGTGACCAGCCCGGAGAGCACCTACTCCCTGGTCAAGCACCTGGAGGAGACGCTGGAGATCCAGCTGACCCGATGGGACCCGTCGCTCAGCATCACCGCGCTGCGGTTCTCCAACGTGATGGACCCCGAGGACTACGCCGCCTTCCCGTCCCATCAGGGCGACGCCCGCGCCCGCAAGTGGAACCTGTGGGGCTACATCGACGCCCGCGACGGCGCCGCCGCCGTTGCCGCGGCGCTGCAGAAGCGCCTGCCCGGCTTCGAGCGGTTCATCATCGCGAACGCCGACACCGTGATGGAGCGCGAGAGCGCCGACCTCGTCGCGGAGGTCTTCCCCGACGCGCGGCTCACCAAGCAGCTGTCCGGTCGTGAGACGCTGCTGTCGATCGACAAGGCCCGCCGCCTGCTCGGCTGGGAGCCGCAGCACTCCTGGCGCGATCACGTCGGGCCGACCTCGCAGACCAGCTGAAGGACGCGAACTGAAGGGAGCCTTCGATGGCGAAGCGCACGCGTGACCTGCCCTCGACGATCGAGCGGTCGGAGGAGCACGCCCAGGACGTGTACGGCGACACCTTGGAGTCGGCGATCGGCACGTACGGCGACGGGGAGCGCGCCCATCGCACCGCGTTCTCGGCGCTCAAGCACCAGTACGAGAAGGTCGGCGACCACTGGGAGCCGAAGGAGGGGAAGGGCCCGTCGGATGCGGGAGCGGCTGAGCGGGGACCGGACCACCCGGATGCGACCGCCGGCGGCGTGGACGCGAACGCCTCCAAGGCGCACCTGCTGGAACTCGCGAAGCGGCTGCAGATCCCGGGCCGATCCAGGATGACCAAGGACGACCTGGTGCAGGCCCTGCAACGCGCAAACGACCGCGCGACCCGCGCCGCGCGCTCCGACGGCTAGGACCGCGGATGCCGGACATCGCCCGCGGCCTGGCGGGGATCGTGGTGGACACGACCGCCATCTCCAAAGTCAGTCCCGAGACCAATTCCCTGCTGTACCGCGGATATCCGGTGCAGGAGCTGGCCGCGTCGTGCTCCTTCGAGCAGGTCGCCTGGCTGCTGTGGTACGGCGAACTGCCCACGCCGGACGAGCTGACCGCGTTCGAGGCCGACGAGCGCACGCAGCGCGCCCTGCCCCCGCGCGTCCGCACCGTGATCGACGCGCTGCCGACCAGCGCGCATCCGATGGACGTGGTGCGCACGGCCGTGAGCGTGCTCGGCGCGGCGGATGACCGCGTCGACGACGCCTCGCGAGAGGCGCAGCTGGCGAAGGCCGTGACCCTGTTCGCGGTGCTGCCCGCCATCGTGGCGTACGACCAGCGGCGCCGACGGGGTCAGCAGCCGGTGCCGCCGCGGGACGACCTGGACTACGCGCGCAACTTCCTGTGGATGACCTTCGGCGAGCTGCCCGGCGACATCGAGGCCGAGGTGTTCCGCATCTCGATGGTGCTGTACGCCGAGCACTCGTTCAACGCGTCCACATTCACCGCGCGGGTCGTCACCTCCACCCTCGCGGACCTGCACTCCGCCGTCGTCGCGGCGATCGGCGCGCTGAAGGGCCCGCTGCACGGCGGCGCGAACGAGGCCGTGATGGGCGTCCTGGACGAGATCGCTTACCCCGACGCCGTGGACGAGTGGCTCGATGCCGCGCTGGCGCAGAAGCGCACGATCATGGGGTTCGGGCACCGCGTCTACAAGCACGGCGACAGCCGGGTTCCGACCATGAAGGCGGCCCTCGACTGGCTGATCGCCGAGCGCGAGGCGCACGGGCTGGCTGAGCTCTACGAGCGGCTCGAGACCGGCGTGCGCGAGCGGCTCGGCATCCTGCCGAACCTCGACTACCCGAGTGGGCCCGCCTACGGCCTGCTCGGCTTCGACACCTGGACGTTCACGCCGCTGTTCGTCGCCAGCCGCGTGGTCGGCTGGACCGCGCACATCATCGAGCAGCGCGAGCACAACGCCCTCATCCGCCCGCTGTCGGAGTACACGGGCACCCCGGAGCGGCACCTGCCGACCGCGACCACCTCCCTGACCGCGACGCGGTAGCGCGCGGCCGTCCAACTCCTCGCGCACCAGGGTCAGGAGGCGGGAGCGCCTGCCGGGCCGAAGGTCTTGGCGCTGATCGCCGCGCTGAGCGCCTGCACCGCCTCGACCGGAGCCGCGGGATTGGCCAGCAGGCGGAAGTCGACCGCGTCCAGGTCGGGCAGCGCGAACCGCACCGACACCTTGGTGAGGTCGGACGGGATCAGTGAGTGCGGGAACACCGCGACGCCCAGCCCGGCGCGCACGGCCGCGATCAGGGCGCTCACGTCCCGGACCGTGCAGGCGATGCGCCAGCGCCGGCCGTGCGCGTCGAGGGCGGCGAGCGCCATGCTGCGGCTGAGGCTGGGACTGCGATAGGTGACAAGTGGCACCGGCTCGTCTGGTGCCACCGGTGTCGACTCCTGGCCGACCCAGACGAAGGTGTCCCGCAGCACCAGCCGGCCCTCCCCCACTTCCCCCGGCGACTGCTTGATGAACACCAGGTCCAGGCCGCCGGCGGCCAGGCGGCGCGACAGCACCGGCGACTGCCCCACGGTCAGCTCCAGGTTCACCTGCGGGTTCAGCTGCCGGAAGTGGCGCAGGATGCGCGGCAGCTGCGTGATCGCCAAGTCGTCGGCGGCGCCGAAGCGCAGCCGGCCCTTGGTGGCGGCGGTGTCGAAGTACCGCTCCGCCGTGGCGTGCGCGGCCAGGATCGAGCGGGCGAAGCCGGCCATGGCCTCCCCCGCATCGGTCAGCCGCACGTCGCGGGTGTCGCGCACCAGCAGCGGCCTGCCGACCGACTCCTCCAGCCGTCGGATGTGCTGGCTGACCGTCGGCTGGCTCAGCCCCAGCTGCGCACCGGCGGAGGTGAATCCGGCCGCGCCGGCGACCGCCAGGAACGTGCGCAAGAGCACCGGATCGTACATATCGAGGCCCCGTCATGCAGCAATCGAATTCAAGATATAGGTCGCATTCGTCAGACTAATGGTGCATCGCGCGTACTGTGGAATGCGATGACTGCAGCGACCCAGGCGATCCCAACCCAGATCTCCGGCCCGCTCCCCTGGCGCAGCAGCTTCTCGGCCCTGACCGTGCGCAACTTCCGCATCTTCTGGGGCGCGAACGTGCTGGCGATGACCGCCACCTGGATGCAGCGCATCGCGCAGGACTGGCTGGTGCTGCAGCTGACCGGCAGCGCGGCGCTCGTCGGCGTGACCGTGTTCGTGCAGTTCGCGCCGATGCTGTTCCTCGGCCTGTTCGGCGGCGTGATCGTGGACCGCTACCCCAAGCGGCAGCTGCTGATGGGCACGCAGGGCGCGGTCGGCGTCGTCAGCCTGGTGCTGGCCGTCCTCAGCCTGACCGGCACCGTCGTGGTGTGGCAGGTGTGGGTCGCCGCGCTCGTGATCGGCATGACCACGGTCGTCGACAACCCCGCGCGCCAGGTGTTCGCGAACGAACTGGTGGGTCCGGCGCATCTGCGCAACGCGATCACCCTGAACTCCTCCGCCTTCCAGTTGGGCATGCTCCTCGGCCCGGCGGTCAGCGGCCTGCTGATCGTCGCGGTCGGCGGCGGCTGGTCGTTCGCGATCAACGCCGTCGCGTGCGTGGTGACCGTCGTCGCCCTCACCCGGCTTCGTGTCGCCGAGCTTTATCCGCACACCCCGACTCCGCGCAGTTCCGGGCAGCTGCGCGAGGGGCTGCACTACGCGGCGGTCAAGCCCACCATCCTGTGGCCGGTGATCATGGTGTCGTTCCTGTCGGTGTTCACGCTGACCATGCCGGTGCTGCTGACCGCGTATGCGAGCGACGTGTTCCACATCGGCGCCGCCGGCTACGGCCTGCTGAACTCGCTCTTCGCGGTCGGCGCGCTGGCGGGCGCGGTGCTGTCGACCAGGCGGCGCACGCTGCGCCTGCGGACCGTGATCATCTGCGGCGGCGTCTGGGCGCTGCTGCAGGTGACGGCCTCGTTCATGCCGTCGGAGGCGATGTTCGGCGCCGCCTTGATCGCCTGCGGAATCGCGAACCAGTTCTTCTTCATGGCCGGCAACCCGCTGATCCAGCTGTCGTCGAACACCGCGATCCGCGGCCGGGTGATGGCGCTCTACGTGCTCGTACTGCTGGGCGGCCAGGCGCTCGGCGGCCCGCTGATGGGCGGGATCGTCGACCTGGCCGGCGCCCAGGCAGCGATGCTCGTGTCCGGCCTGGTCCCCGCGGTCGCCGCCACCGCCATCGGCCTGCTGCTGGCCCACCGCGGGGCACTGCACCTGGCTCTCTCCTGGAGGCACGCGACCCCGCACCTCAGCATCCAGCCGCGCTGAGTACCGCGAGGAATCGCTGATGCGCGACGAGGAATTCAGGAGAGATCGAGGTAGTCAGGCGATCTGAGGCCCGCAGGCGCCGGTTGCTCGAAACGGCCTGAATTCTTCGGGATGCAGGCGGCCGGGGCAGGCGGCGAGGCCCCGCCCAGCTACGCGGCTTCTTGACGTCTAAGCCGCTTGCCGGTTGAGTCGGCGCACGCGGGGATGACGACCGGGAGGAGCGCCGTGACCGACGACACGACCCCTGACCCCGGCACTCCTGACCCCGATGCCCCTGAGGACGGTCCGCTGCGGCTGGTCGAGGCGGAGGTGCAGCGACTGCTCGCGGCGGTGGATGCGGCGGACTTCGCAGCACTGATCGCAGCCCTCGGCGAGCACCGACGGTGGTTCTTCACGGGACAGGGGCGGTCCGGAGCGGTCGCGGCGATGGCGGCGACCAGGTGCATGCATCTCGGCGCGACCACACACCTGCTGGGCGAAGCGACGTCGCCGTCCGTGCAGGCGGGCGACGGCGTCCTGGTCGTCTCCGATTCCGGAACCACTCCCGTGTCGGTGTGGTTCGCCGAGAAGGCGCGGGTCGAGGGCGCGAGCGTCGTCGCCGTCACGGGCGCCCGGGACAGTCCGTTGGCGGCCCTGGCGCGCACCGCCGTCGTGATCCCCGACATCGGCAGCGCGCAGTTCGGCGGGTCGGCGTTCGAGCAGGGCGCGCTGCTCGTGCTGGACGCGGCGATGCTGGCCGTGCAGCGGCGGCAGGCGATCTCGGACGAGTCGATGCACCGGCGCCACACCAACATGCGGTGAGTGGAGCGATGTCGAGCGGCGCGACGTGGAGCGGATATCCGGCGGATCGGGAGAGCGAGCGGTGAGCACGCACGAACAGCAGGCGGCACTGGCCCTGCGGGCGGACTCGCTGGCCGCGATCGGAGCGACTTCCGGTATTCCGGTACCGGAATACTCCTTGTCGGACCTCGTCACGGGCATCGTGCACATCGGGGTCGGCAGCTTCCACCGCGCACACCAGGCCGCGGTCGTCGATCGCCTGCTGTCGATGGGGCACGCGCGGGACTTCGCGATCTGCGGCGTCGGCATCCTGCCCCAGGACCGGCGCATCGCCGACGTGCTGATGCAGCAGGACGGCCTCTACACCCTGGTCCTGAAGCACGCCGACGGGCGCCGAGAAGGCCGGATCATCGGCAGCATCGTCGATTTCTTCTTCGCCCCCGACGAGCCGGCCGCGGTGATCGAGCGGCTGGCGCATCCCGACACGAGGATCGTGTCGTTGACCATCACCGAGGGCGGATACGGCATCGATCCGGTGCACGGCGAATTTGTGGCGGACGAGCCGGGTGTACAGCACGATCTCACGGCTCCGGAGGAGCCGGTGACCGTGTTCGGGTACGTGATCGCGGCACTCGCGCTGCGCCGCGCGCGCGGCATCCCTCCGTTCACCGTGCTGTCCTGCGACAACATCCAGGGCAACGGGCACGTCGCCCGGAAGAGCTTCACCGCGTTCGCACGACTCGTCGATCCGGCGCTGGGCGACTGGGTGGACCGCTCCGTCGCCTTCCCGAACACGATGGTCGATCGGGTGACGCCCGTGACGAGCGATGCGGACCGCGCCGACGTGCGCACCCGGTTCGGGATCGACGACGCCTGGCCGGTCGTCGCCGAGCCGTTCTTCCAGTGGGTGGTCGAAGACCGCTTCCCCGCCGGGCGGCCGCCGTTGGAGCTGGCGGGTGTCGACCTGGTCGACGACGTCGCCCCCTACGAGGCGATGAAGCTGCGCTGCGCGAACTGCACCCACCAGGTCATCTGCTATTTCGGGACGCTGCTCGGACTGCGCACCGCCGACGAGGCACTCGCCGATCCGCGCATCCGCGCGCTCGCCCGCAGCTACCTCTTCGATGAGGCGCTGCCCACGCTGACCCCGATCCCCGGAGTCGATCTCGGCCGGTACGCGGAGACCGTCATCGAACGGTTCGCGAATCCCGCCATCGGCGACACGCTGGCCCGCATCCGGGCCTTCGGCAGCGACCGGCTGCCGAAGTGGCTGCTGCCGGTCGTCCGCGACAACCTGGCTGCGGGCCGCAGCGTGCGCATCGCAGCCGCCGTGTGCGCGGCCTGGGCGCGCTACTGCGAAGGCACGGACGACGCGGGGCGGGTCGTGGAGGTGGTCGACCGGCTCTCCGACGAGCTCACGGCGACGGCGCTCGGCCAGCGGCAGCACGCGTCGGCGTTCATCGAGCGCCGCGACCTGTTCGGCGATCTGGTCGACGACCCGCGGTTCCGCGAGCCGTACCTCCAGGCGTTGCATGCCCTGCTGCAGGGCGGCGCGGACCTCGCCCTCGGGCGACTCGTCAGCGCGGACCACGACCACGGGCTGCGCCCGGCGACGGCGTAAGAGATCCCCGCCTCCGCAATTCGCGGGAAGGTGGCGAGGTTCACGCCGCCGTTGACGCCGGCGGGGAGCGTGGCACCGGCGTCACGGGCCATCGCGGGCGGGCGGGCGTCGATCACCGGTCCCCGCCGCGCCACTCGGCGGTGGCGAGGTACCGCTCGTACGCACCCGATACGAAGGAGCCGGGGCGGGGTTCAACGAGCGGCGTCGGCGGGGGTACCCAGGCATCCCGCACCTCCGCGATCGGCCGGCCGGTCAGGCATGCCGCGGCCTGGATAGCCGCCCCACCGGCGACCGCCTCGTCGGCGAGCGCGAGATGCACGACGGATCCGGTCGCGTCAGCCAGCAACTGCCGGTACGCGGCGGACCGCGCGCCACCACCCGCGATGATCGTTCGGCCGTCGGTGGGCGCGCCGACCGCCGCCAATGCGTGCCTGCCGCGGACGAGTCCGAAGATCACGCCCTCGAACGCCGCCCTGGCCAGCTGCTCGCGGCTCGTCGCCGCCGTCAGACCGCTGATGGTGCCGGTGGCCGCGGGCAGGTTCGGCTTGCGTTCACCGTCGAGGTAGGCCGCGAAGGCGGGCGTGCCCTCCGCGGGCGCCGCGAGGGCGAGGGCGGCCAGCGCGTCGTGGTCGACGGCGAGCAGGCGGGCGACGCTGTCGGTCACGCGAGCCGCGTTCAGGGTCGACACGAGCGGCAAGTACCCGCCGGCCGCGTCGGCGACGCCGTCGACGATGCCGCTCGGATCGAAGACGGGCTCGCGGCTGACGGTGAGGACCACCCCCGACGTCCCGAACACGTACGCGAGGTCCCCCGGATGCACGCCGAGCGCGAGCGCACCGGCGTGCTGATCGCCGGCTCCGGCACCGACGACCACGTCGGGGCGAAGGCCCAGCTCGCGCGCCGCGGCGGCGGACAGCCGGCCGGTGGGCTCCTCCGGGCCGAGCACTCGCGGCAGCATCGGAGCCCAGTCGGTCTGCGCATCGACGAGCCGCAGCAGGTCCAGATCGTACGTGTCGGTCGACGCGTCGAAATAGCCCGTGCCGCTCGCGTCGGACCGGTCGGTGATCCGCTCCCCGGTCAGCCGGAAGGTGAGCCAGTCGTGCGGCAGCAGCACGGTGGCGAGCCGCGCGAAGTGGTGCGGCTCGGTCTGCTTGAGCGCCAACAGCTTCGACACCGTGAAGGCCGCGGTCGGCACCGACCCCGTCCGACGCACCCATGATGCGGCCGGTACGGCGGCCAGCAGGTGCCGCATCTGCGCGGACGACGTGGTGTCGTTCCACAGCTTCGCGGGACGGATGACCGCGCCGTCCCCGTCGAGCGCCACCAGGCCGTGGCACTGCGCGGCGACGCTGATCGCGGCGATGTCGCGCCGAGAGACGGCGACCGCCGCGATCGCGCGGTCCAACGCGACCGTGAAGGCCGTCCACCAGGCGGCGGGATCCTGCTCGCTGACCGGAGGCGAGATCGGCGGATGCGGCGCGCTGCCCGCTGCGACGACCGCGCCGGAAGCCAAGTCGTGCAGGACGACCTTGGTCGACTGGGTCGACGAGTCGACGCCGACGACGAGGGGCATGGTCACAGCGAACCGCCCCGAGGCTCACCCGTCAAAACGGGTGCTCACGCGATAGCGACAGCAGGTCAGGGTTCCGACAACAGGTCGCCGATCGACCAGCGACCTGCGGTTGCAACCTGGTCCTGCTGACAGGACGGGGTCGGGTGCGCGTCAGAAGGCCCGCCTCAGTGACTCGGCGCCTCAGATGACCCAGTTGTGGACGGAGGCGTCCCCGGGATTGCGCGGCCGGGCAGTGGCGGGGACCCCGGTCAGCAGCGATCCGGCGGGTGCGCTGGCGACCACGACGGCTCCGGCGGCGACGACGCTGTCCGAGCCCACCGTGATCGCGCCCAGCAGGGTCGCGTTCGCGCCGATCAGCACCCGGTCGCCGACCGTCGGGTGACGCTTGATCGGCCGCCAGGTGGTGCCGCCCAGGGTGACGCCGTGATACATGGTCACGTCGTCGCCGATCACCGCGGTCTGGCCGATGACGACGCCCATGCCGTGGTCGATGAACAACCGGCGGCCGATGCGCGCCGCGGGGTGGATCTCGACGCCGGTCCACCAGCGGGTGGACTGCGACAGCACCCGGGCGGCGAACCGGTGACCGCCGTGCCACAGGCGGTGCGCGATCCGGTACGACCACACCGCGTGCAGCCCCGGATAGGTGAGGGCGGTCTCCAGCGCCGAGCGCGCCGACGGGTCCCGCCGCCGCGCGGCGTCGACATCGTCGCGAATGCTCACGTCACGAATCGAGGTCCTCGTACAGCACCGTGGACAGGTAGCGCTCGCCGTAGCTGGCGACGACCACGACGATGGTCTTGCCCGCGTTCTCGGGGCGCTTCGCCAGCTGCACGGCGGCGTGCACGGTGGAGCCGGACGAGATGCCCGCAAGGATGCCCTCCTCCGCGGAGAGCCGCCGCGCCATCGCGACCGACTCGGCGATGTCGACGTCGATCACCTCGTCGTAGATCCCGCGGTCCAGCACGTCGGGCACGAAGTTGGCGCCGATGCCCTGGATCTTGTGCGGGCCGGGCTGGCCGCCGTTCAGGATGGGCGATTCCTTGGGCTCGACCGCGACGATGCGGAGGTCGGGCTTCTGCTCCTTCAGGTAGCGCCCGGCGCCCGTGATCGTGCCGCCGGTGCCGACGCCCGCGACGAACAGGTCGACGGCGCCGTCGGTGTCGTCCCAGATCTCCGGACCCGTGGTCGCGTAGTGGATGGCCGGATTCGCCTCGTTCTCGAACTGGCGGGCCAGCACCGCGCCCGGACGCTCCTCGGCGATCTGCGCGGCGCGCGACACGGCGCCCTTCATGCCCTCCGACGGCGGCGTCAGCACCAGCTCGGCCCCGTACGCGCGCAGCACCTTGCGTCGCTCCAGGCTCATCGACTCCGGCATCGTCAGCACGACGTGGTAGCCGCGAGCCGCGCCGACCATGGCCAGCGCGATTCCGGTGTTGCCGCTCGTGCCCTCGACGATGGTGCCGCCGGGCTGCAGCGCTCCGGCCCGCTCCGCCGCGTCGACGATCGCGATGCCCAGGCGGTCCTTGACCGAGGAGGAGGGGTTGTAGAACTCGAGCTTGGCCACCACGGTCGCAGCGGCGCCGTCGGTGACCCGGTTCAAGCGGACGAGCGGAGTGCCGCCGAACGCCCCGGTGATGGATGAGTGGATGTGAGCCATTGAATTTCTCCGAGCGGGAAGCGGACGATGCGATCGGCGATGCGATCCGGGCACGTCGACCGAGTCGGATCGGCCGAACCGCATCAGCCTAGAACGCCGCCCCGACACAGCCAGGGCACCCTCTCGATACCTCGGAGAGCGCCAAGACTTGCCCCGCGGGGGCAGGGGACCCGCGGGGCGGACGTAGCCTGAGCGGAAGAAACGAGGTCGATCCACCATGTCCCACCGTTCTGCCCCATCACGCCGACTCGGTCGCTGGGTACCCGCGATCGCCGCGCCCGTCGTCGTGCTCGGTGTCGTGGTCGCGATGCCGCTGTCCGCCGGTGCCGCGCCGAGCCTGCCCGCCAAGACGCCGCAGCAGGTGCTCGACCTGATCGCCACGAGCACATCCGTCAAGGCCCTGTCCGGCACGGTCAGCCAGACCTCCGACCTGGGGCTGCCCGCCCTGCCGACCACCGGCGCCGACAGCGACTCGTCGACTGCGGCGGCCCTGAACCTGCTGACCGGGTCGCACACCTTCCGGGTATTCGCGGCAGGCCGCTCCGACCGCCGGGTGCAGGTGCTCGACAGCAGCGGTGAGCGCGACGTGGTGCAGCACGGCACCAGCATCTGGTCCTACGACTCCGCCAAGGACGAGGCGGATCACGTCACGATCGACCCGAGCAAGCTGCCCGCTCACCGCGACGCGCCGGGCGATGGAGCGGCTGGGACGGTCACGCCCGACCAGGCCGCGACGCAGCTGCTCGCCAAGCTGGCGCCGTCGAGCACGGTCACGACCGACACCAACGCGAGCGTCGCCGGCCGCGACGCGTACGTGCTGAAGATCGTCCCCAAGACGGCCGCCACCACGGTCGGTTCGGTCGAGATCGCCGTCGATGCGGAGACCGGTCTGCCGCTGCGCGTGCAGGTGGTGCCGCGGGGCACCACGTCGCCTGCCGTCAGCATCGGCTACACCGCCATCAGCTACGCGACGCCGCCCGCGAGCACCTTCCTCTTCACCGCGCCGAACGGCGCGACCGTGCACACCAGCACGGTGCCGAAGCACGACCTGAAGCGGGTGGAGCGCGGCTCGTACAAGCCGCTTGCAATCGCTGCCAAGCCGACCGTCACGGGTACCGGCTGGGCGTCCGTGGTCACCGTCCCGAAGGGTCGGGTGCCCGCCTCCGTCACCTCGTCGCCGCTGTACTCGCAGGCCACGACCGCCGTCGCGGGCGGTCGTGCGATCAGCACATCGTTGGTGAACGTGCTGATCACGACCGACGGCCGCGTGCTGGCCGGCGCGGTGCCGCTCAGCACCCTGCAGGCCGACGCCGCCGAGTGAGCAGCACTGAATGAGCACCGGCGAATGAGCAGCTCCCTTCGATGAGCGATCCGGATCGAGGGCCCCGTCGTCCGCGTGGCGACGGGGCCCTCGCCGTCGAGACGCGCGGCCTGACCAAGCGGTTCGGCAAGCGGGCGGCAGTGGAGTCGCTGGATCTGGCCGTGCCGGCCGGCAGTGTGTTCGGGTTCCTCGGCCCGAACGGGTCGGGCAAGACGACCACCATCCGCATGCTGCTCGGGCTGATCAACCCCACCGAAGGCGACGTGCGGCTGTTCGGCGAGACGATGCCCGCCGCAGCCGCCTCCGTACTGCCCCGCGTCGGCGCGCTGGTGGAGGGGCCGGGCTTCGCGCCCTACCTCTCCGGGACCGCGAATCTGCGCCGGCTCGACTCCGCGGACCGTCGTACCGGAGGCGGTGCCACACGGGTGCGCATCGAGGCCGCCCTGGAACGGGTCGGCCTGACGGCCGCCGCGGGCAAGAAGGTGAAGGCCTACTCGCTCGGCATGAAGCAGCGGCTGGGCATCGCGAACGCGCTGCTGCGGCCGCGCGATCTGCTGATCCTGGACGAGCCGACGAACGGCCTGGACCCCCAGGGCACCCGCGAGGTGCGCACCCTGGTGCGGGCGCTCGCCGACGGCGGCACGACCGTCTTCGTCTCCAGTCACCTGCTGGCCGAGATCGAGCAACTGTGCACGCACGCGGCGGTGATGCGGAGTGGCCGGCTGGTTGCCCAGGGGACGCTCGACGAGCTGCGGCAGCGCGGGCGGCCGGTGGTGCAGGTGGTGACGCCCGATCCGGAGGCGGCCCGTGAGGTGCTGGAACGGGCCGGGCTGAGCCCCATCCCGATGGCCGCCGGGCACGACGCCGGCGACGCGCTGGTGTCGGCGGTCCTTGCGGCGTCGGCCGTGCCGGAGCAGCTGGTCGCCGACCTGGTCGACGCCGGCGTGCGGGTGCGGGGCTTCCAACTGCTGGAGACCAGCCTGGAGGACCGCTTCGTGGCACTGACCGGGGAGGGCTTCGATGTCGAATCCTGATCCGGCGGTTGCGCCGTCACCCGCACGGCGCGGCCTCGGCCTCGGCCTGATCGCGACCGAGTTGAGCGTGCTCTTCTCCCGCCGACGCACCTGGGCGATGCTGCTGGCGCTGGCCGCGGTCCCGATCCTGATCGCGGTCGCCGTGCGCCTCTCCTCCGGCAACGGCCGCGGACCGGGTGGCGGCCCGTCGTTCGTCGGCGCGATCACCGGCAACGGCCTGTTCGTCGGCGTCGCCGCACTCGTCCTCTCCATCCCCCTGTTCCTGCCGCTGACCATCGGCGTGGTCGCCGGCGACACGATCGCCGGCGAGGCCAGCCAGGGCACCCTGCGCTACCTGCTGGTCGTCCCCGCCGGGCGGGTGCGGCTGCTGATCGTCAAGTTCGTCGGCGCCGCCGTGTTCGCGATCGCCGCGCCGCTCGCCGTCGTCATCGCCGGGACGATCATCGGCGCGATCCTGTTCCCGATCGGTGATGTCACCCTGCTCTCGGGCGACCAGATATCGATCGGCGAGGGGATCGCCCGGCTGCTGCTGATCGGCGCGTACGTGGCCGTGTCGATGCTGGGCTTGACGGCCATCGGCCTGTTCATCTCCACGCTCACCGACGTGCCGGTCGGCGCAATGGCCGCGACGGTGGTGCTGGCGGTCACCAGCCAGGTGCTGGACGCGCTGCCACAGATCGCCTGGCTGCACCCGTTCCTGTTCACCGACCACTGGCTGGGGCTGATCGACCTGCTGCGGCAGCCGATCCTGCTCGACGGCTTCGGCCAGAACGCGCTCCTGCAGCTGGGCTACGTGGTCGTCTTCGGCGCCCTGGCCTACGGCCGCTTCACCACACGCGACGTGCTCGCCTGACGCGTGGTCTCCGCTCCGCTCCCGTTCCTGCACCGAGTCCGGCTCCCGCTTCCGCTCGGGTGGTCATCGCGACCGCGTAGCGTTGTGGGCGGCGCCCCTGCGCCGCGGCGGGAAGGGCGACTGCGCTGAAGATCATCAGCTACAACCTGCGGGAGCACACCGCCAGTGGCGAATTGTCGGCGATCGTCGCGCGGCACGATGCCGACGTGCTGTGCCTGCAGGAGGTGGACAGCAACGCGATTCCGACGTGGATCGGGCACCTGAAACTGCTGCGCTCCACCAAGGCGAACCGGCTGGGCCTGGCGATGTACCTGCGGGACAGCCGATTCACGGTGCACGAGACGCGCCTGTTCGCGCTGCGCAAGTCGCTGCACGATCGACTGATGGCGCCGGCCCACGAACGGCTGCTGGCCGCGCACCTGACGGACACCGTCACCGGCGACGAGGTGCTGGTCGGCGACTTCCACGCCGCGCCGCTGACCGCGACGAACTCGCTGCGCCGCAAGCAGATCACCTCCGCCCACGAGGGCATGCAGGCGCTCGCGGCCGGCGTGCCGTCGGTGATGGTGGGCGACTTCAACTACCCGCTGTTCGCCCGCGGACTGACCCGGCGACTGCAGACCAGCGGCTACCAGCTCACCCGCACGACGACGCCCACCTACGTGCGCTACAAGATCTTCCGCGGCTACTTCGACTTCGTCACGTCCACCGGCTGCACCATCTCCGACCTCGACGTGCTGCCGCAGGGCGCCTCCGACCACCTGCCGATCAGCCTCACCGCCCGCGTCGCCGCCTGAACCCCGCCCAGGCGAGCAGCACCCACCGGTCAGCGTGCTCCCCGGAACCGCTCCTACTGTGCTCGTGCGCTCGGCGTCGTCGCCGACGCGGAGGGAGACCGAACGATGACGACGGCCGCCACGGGAGTGGGCAGGGAGCCCGTCACCAGCCTGATCCCCGCACGGCTGGACCGGCTGCCGTGGACCCGGTTCCACTGGTCCGTCGTCGTCGGCCTGGGCGTCTCGTGGGTGCTCGACGGGCTCGAGATCGAGCTGGCGAGCGCGGGCGGGTTCTCGCAGGAGTTCCACCTGAACCCGTTCCAGACCGGCGCGGTCGCCAGCGTGTACCTGGCGGGACAGGTGGTCGGCGCCCTCGTGTTCGGCCGGCTCGCCGACCGGCTCGGCCGCAAGCGGTTCTTCATCATCACGCTGCTCATCTACCTGATCGGCAGCGGCATCGGCGGGCTGGCGCCCGCGTACTGGTTCCTGCTGGTCTTCCGCTTCGTCGCCGGTCTCGGCATCGGCGGCGAGTACACGGCGATCAACTCGGCGATCGACGAGATCATCCCCTCCCACTACCGCGGCCGGGTCGACATCATCATCAACGGCACGTACTGGGGGGGCGCCGCGCTCGGCGCTGTCGCGAACATCTTCCTGCTGCGGCCCGACCTGGTCGGGGTGAACCTGGGCTGGCGCATCGGCTTCCTGGTCGGCCCCGTGCTCGGGCTCGTCATCATCTACCTGCGTCGCCACATCCCCGAGAGCCCGCGCTGGCAGCTGACCCACGGTCACGCTGAAGAGGCGGAGGCGAACATCGACCGGATCGAGGCCGAGGTGCGGGCCGAGCACGGCGAGCTGGACGACGTGCCGCAGTCGAAGGCGATCCGGGTCACGCCGACGTCGAGCATCTCCTTCCTCGTCATCGCGCGGATCTTCTTCCGCAAATATCCGGACCGCACGCTGGTCGCGTTCGTGATGATGGTGACCCAGGCGTTCCTCTACAACGCGATCTTCTTCAGCTACGCCAAGGTGCTCGAGGTCTTCTTCGGGGTGAGCGTCAGCAACACGCAGGTGCTGTTCCTCGCCTTCGCCGTCGGCAACCTGGCCGGTCCGCTCGTGCTGGGGCACCTGTTCGACACACTCGGTCGACGCCGCATGATCTTCCTGACCTACGCCGGATCCGGCGTGATCTTGGCGGTCTCGGCGGCCCTGTTCCAGGCGGGCCTGCTGAACGCGATCACGCAGATGCTCATCTGGTCGCTCGCCTTCTTCTTCGCATCCGCGGGCGCCTCATCCGCCTACCTGACGGTCAGCGAGACCTTCCCGCTGGAACTGCGGGGTCAGGCGATCTCGTACTTCTTCTCGATCGCGCAGGTCGCGGGTGCGCTCGCCCCCATCTTCTTCGGTGCGCTCATCGGCACCTCCGCGCATCCGCCGGTTGGTCCGCTGGCCGTCGGCTACTACATCGGCGCCGGGGCGATGATCGTGGGCGGGGTCGTCGCGCTGATCTTCGCCCAGAACGCGGAGCGCAAGTCGCTCGAGGACGTCTCGGAGGCGCTCTCGCTGGCGGCCTGAGTTGCCAGGAATTCAGGCAGAATCGCGAAATGAAGGCAGAATCTGCCCGGATCCGGCCCCAGTCCTCGGGATCGCCTGAATTCCTCGCCGGTCAGGGACGCGAGCGGGAGCTCAGGAGGGGCTGGGGTCGAGACGCGGGTCGGCGGGCTCGTCCGCCAGCGCGGTCTCCAGGCGCTTCAGCTTGCCGGTGAGTTCGCCGGTGTGCCCGGGGCGGATGTCGGCCTTCAGGACCAGCGAGACCCGCGAGCCGTAGTCGCCGACGGCCTCGGTCGCCTGCTTGACGACCGCCATTACCTCGTCCCACTCCCCCTCCAGGGTCGTGAACATCGAGTCGGTCTGATTCGGCAAGCCCGACTCGCGGACGACGCGGATCGCCGCCGCGACCGCATCGTGCACCGAACCGTCCGTGCGGCCGTCGCCGCTGGGTGAAACCGAGAACGCAACCAGCATGACCGCTCCTCCTTCGTACTCGCACTCTTTCTGCCCGCACGGTAGCGCCGCCGCCTGACGACACGCGAACCCCGAGGGCCGCCCGTTCCCGCCGCCACTCGGACGCGTTAGCGTGCGATCGTGATCACCGCACTGTCGCCCGCGCACCTCCTGATCCTGATCGTCCCCCTGGCGCTGACGATCGTCGTCATCGTGGCGATCGTCGTCACCGCGCGGGACCGGACCATGACCACCATCGAGCAGTTGGCGTGGATCCTCGTTTTGATCGTGTTCCCCGTGGTCGGACTCGTCGCCTGGCTGGTGGTCCGCCTGGTGAGCCGCGGGCATCGAGCAAGGCCGTCAGCGGGCGTCTGAGGAGATCCGGCCGCCGGCCAGTCGGCGCGCCGGGCAGGCGGACGCTGGAACGTGCTGCGCACCCGCTGCGGACCCGTTGCGGAGTCGGCCCTCGACGGCGAGTCGCAGCCGCACGGAACAGACCGCCCGCCAGGCGCGGTTAACCTGTGCCGATGCGGTGGGGGCGATCGGTGCTGATTCGGAGTGCGTCCTGGGCGTGCTGTGCGGCCGCGCTCGTGCTCGCTCTGCTCGCGGCCGCCCTGGTGACGGCACCGGCCAGCGCCCGGGCCGACGATCCGTCCTGGTCCGACGTGCAGAAGGCGAAGAAGAACGCCAAGACGAAAGCCGACGAGGTCGCGCACATCCGCAGCCTGCTCGACGAACTGGAGGCGCGAGCGGCGGTGCTCGGCGAGAAGGCGATCCAGGCCGCCGCCGCGTCGGAGAAGGCGCAGGCCGCGCTGCAGCAGGCGACCGAGACTCTCGACTCCCTGCGCAGCCAGGGGGCCGCCGCCGGCAAGCGGGCGACGTCGGCGCGGCGCCAGGCGGGCGCGGTCGCGACGCAGCTGTATCGATCGGGTGACCCGACCCTGTCCCTGTGGTTCTCGGGCAGCGAGAGCGAATCGCTGCTCGACCGGCTCGGCTCCCTGAGTGAGATCAGCGGCTCCTCCAGCGCCCTGATGGCCGGCGCGATCGCCGACCAGCGGCTGGCGACGGCGCTCGCGGCGCAGGCGAAGGTCGCCACCGGCGTGCGGGACACGCTGGCGACGCGCGCCGCGCGCCTGGCCGCCGCCGCCAAGTCGGCCGAGGCGGCGGCGAATCAGGCCGTCGCCGACAACAAGGCGCGGACGGTGCGGCTGCAGGCCCAGTTGAAGACGCTGAACGCCACCTACCAGACGACGAAGTCGGAGTACGCCGCCGCGCAGCGCGCGAAAGCCGCTGCGGCGGCCGCGGGTGACGGCACCGGAGCCGGCGGGTCGCTCGGCGGGATCGCGGGCGGGCCCGGCTCGCTGTCGCCGGCCGGGGCGCAGTCCTACGCCGCCTCGCGCCTCGCCGCCTACGGCTGGAGCGGTTCGCAGTTCTCGTGCCTGGTCACCCTGTGGAACATCGAGTCGGGCTGGCGGTGGAACGCCTACAACGCCGCCTCCGGCGCCTACGGCATCCCCCAGTCGCTGCCGGGCAGCAAGATGGCCTCCGCCGGCGGCGACTGGACCACCAGCTCCGCCACGCAGATCGAATGGGGCCTCGGCTACATCCGCGACCGCTACGGCTCCCCGTGCGGCGCACTCGGCTTCGAGACCTCGCACAACCCCTACTGGTACTGACCGGCACCGTTCTGCTGAGCCGGCACCGCGGATACCGGCAGCGCTCAGACGCGGAACGCCGCTCCCGGATGGCGCGCCGGCAGCCGGGCGCCGCCGCCGGTCAGGCGCTCGCGCAGGGTGCCGCCGCGCGGGACGGCGGGGACCAGGCCGCGGTCGCGCAGCCGGGGGATGACCTCGTCCAGCACCGCCCGGTAGGTGGCCAGGCCGCCGAAGGTGTGCTCGATCAGGAATCCGTCCACGTCGGTGTCGGCGGCCAGCCGCTCGATGCCGTCGGCCGCCTGGTCGGCGGTCCCCGTGATCTTGGGGCCGCCGAGCGCCGCGGTCAGGGAGTCGAGCGCCTCGCCGACCGTCGCTCCGGCGTGCTGCGCGCTGGCCAGGGTGGTCTGCCCCACCTCGGTCGAAAGCGACGACATCGGCGTCGCGGGATCGAGTCCCAACAGGTTCACGCCGCTCCAGCCGAGGAACAGCGCGGCCATCGCGTCGCGGCTGGGCGCGGCTTCGAGCGACGCGCGCAGCTCCCGCGCCTGCTGCTCCGTGCGCCCGACGACTACCGAGATGGAGTTGACGATGCGGACGGCGTCGCGCGGCCGGCCGGCCGCCTGGGCCAGATCGCGCAGGTCGGCGACGATCGCCGCCGCGCGAGCGGAGTCGCGCTCCTGGATGAAGACGACCTCGGCGATGCGGCCGGCGAACCGGCGGCCGCGGGGCGAGGTGCCGGCCTGGAACAGCACGGGCGAACGCTGCGGCGACGGGGCGACCGGGAAGAGCCCATCGAAGTCGAAGTAGCGGCCTGAATGTCGGATGCGGTGCACGGCCGCGGGATCGGTGAAGATCCGCGCCGCCTTGTCCGCGACGATGGCGCCGTCGCTCCAGCCGCCCTCCCACAGCTGCAGCGCCAGGTCGACGAACTCGTCGGCCCGGTCGTAGCGCTCGTCGTGCGGAGTGACGCTGCGCTGCCCGAGCAGGCGGACGAGCGCGGTCTGCAGGTCGGAGGTGACGACGTTCCAGCCCACCCGGCCGTCGGTCAGCGCGTCCAGGGTGGCGAAGCGCCGAGCGAGCAGGAACGGCGCGTCGGCGGTGGTGGAGGCGGTGACGGCGAATCCCAGCCGCGGCACGCGTGCGGCCAGTGCGGCGATCAGCGGAATGGGGTCGTGCACGGGGAACTGCACGGCCTCGCGGACGACCGTCTCGGGGATGTCGTCCTCGACCATCGGGTAGCCGATGGCGTCGGCGAAGAACAGGAAGTCGAACCCGCCCGCCTCCAGCTCCCGTGCGAGCTCGGT
Source organism: uncultured Amnibacterium sp. (assembly GCF_964250715.1). Lineage (GTDB taxonomy): Bacteria > Actinomycetota > Actinomycetes > Actinomycetales > Microbacteriaceae > Amnibacterium. The sequence continues at coordinate 141,800 of NZ_CAXUGX010000006.1, read as the reverse complement.
CCACCCGGTCAGGCCGGCGAACCCCGCGGGGTCGCTCAGCGCGTGGGGCCAGGCGTTGCTGATGAAGCTCGGGGTGAACTCCTCGAACCCGCCGAGGAGCAGCTGCCGCGTCATCCCGCGAGCCTATTCAGGAGCCGGACAGGCACCAGGGTCGCCGCCGCGCGCTCGGTCGCCGCGCTCAGTCGCCGCGCTCACTCGCCGCGCTCAGTCGGCAAGCGCGCGATAGCTGCTTCGGTAGTAGACGAGCGGCGAGCGGTCCTCGTCCAGGCCCCCCGCCTCCAACGCCCGCACCCGGCCGACGACGATCAGGTGGTCGCCGCCCTCGTGCACGGCGTGCACGTCGCATTCCAGGTGTGCCAGCGCGCCGGCCAGCAGCGGGTTGCCGAGCCTGCCCGGTCGCCAGTCGACGCCGGCGAACTTGTCGCCGCCACTGACGGCGAACCGGTCGCTGATCGCCTGCTGTCCGTCGGCGAGCACGGTCACGCCGAACCGGCCGGTGGCCTGGATGCGCGGCCAGGTGGACGAGGTGCGCGCCGTGCTCAGCATGACGAGCGCAGGCGTCAGCGACAGCGAGGAGAACGATTGACAGGTCAATCCGGCCGGTCCGTCGTCCGTCGCGCCGGTCACGACGACGATCCCGGACGCGAACCGCGCGAGCACCTGCCGGAACACGGCCTCGTCGACCGACTCCGCCACCTGGGCGGCGGCGTCCTCGGTGTGGCGCCGTTCCATCGCCCCATCATGGCGTGCGTCGGCTGGACCCCCGAGCGGCGAACACGCTCGGGCGGCGCCGCGCAGCCGCGTCGTGCCGCGTACGCTCCCGGTGTGCCTCCCGTTCCGGTCTTCCAGCGATGCCGGGGCCGGGCAGAGGATCGAGTGAGCGGAGCGTCGCCATCGGCACGCTGATCGTCCTGATCATCGTCGCCGCGATCGTGGTGATGACGATCCGGGCGCGACGCCTGCGATCGGCGCGGGCGCGCGGCGCGGACCAGGCCAACCCGGTCGTGGTCATCGGCTCGGTGTTCGTGATGTGCGCCGTGATCGTCGGCATCGCGCTGCTCGTCCACCGCTGAAGGTCCGGCGGCCTCCTCGGTGCAGTCCCCGGGTCAGTCGCCGCGTCAGTCCTCGGGCGGTCCCTGCCGCTGGTAGAAGCGCACGAGCAGCACGACGCCGACGAGTACAAGCAGCCCGCCGACCGCGCTCAGCGTCACGAAGATCGTCTGCGCCAGGCCGTCGGTGGTCGCCAACTGCGCGACGACGAAGACGAAGACGACCGCCACGCCGCCCAGGATGAGCGCGATCAGCGACCTGGGTGGCCGGGCGGGGTTCATCCGATCACGGTAGCCATCTGGGCGAGTCGCGGGCGTCCATCAGCGTCGCCGACTACCGGCGACGCATCGCGAGCAGCCGTCGCACGTAGAACACGATCGCGCCACCGCCGAGGACGGCCAGAACCAGCCAGAGGACGCGCAGCCCCGTGGCGAGGTTCGCGTTCGCCGCGAGGACCAAGCCGGCGACCAGGAACATGCACGCGCCGAGCAGCCCCATGACGAGGACTCGAACGGTGACCTGCACGATTCCCGAGGGTAGCCGCGCGCACTCACCGCCCTTCTCGCCTCCGTCTGCCGACGAGCCCGGATTCGCGTCATGCGCCCAGGGGCGCGCACGGGCAGATGACCCGAACCCGGGCAGACGGTCCGCCGGGCCTCAGGTGAAGCGGGTGGTCGCGAGGCGATGCAGTTTCAGCGCCAGCGCAAGGCGCAGCCGCCCCTGGGGCGAGCGCACATCGAACCCGAGCGCCGTCGAGAACCTCGTGGCCTGCACCTGCAATGTCGAGTGGTGAATACCGATCGCGGCAGCGGCGGCGCGCAGGCTGTCCGCGGCGACGAGGGACTCCAGCTGGGTCAGCGACTGCTCGGAATGCGTGAGCAGGGCGGCGAGCGCCGTCACGTCGTCGCTCGGCGCGCCGCCGGAGTCGGCGACCTCCGCCACCAGCAGGAACGCTCCCAGGTCGGCCGCGCGCACGATCGGCTCGGAGTCGCTCGTGAGCCGCAAGGCGGTGAGTGCGGATGTCCACGATCGGTCGAGCGCGTCGCTCGCCGCCGGCAGCCCCACGCCCGCGCGGGGCTCCCGCACCGGGTCCGCGGCGAGGCGCACGATGGCCCGGACCGCCCCGACGGAGGTGACAACGGTCGTCTGGTGCCCTGCGCGCGCCGACACCCGCGCCGGTTCCGCGATCACGGAGTAGCGCGCCGCCGGATCGAGCCTCAGTCGCAGCGCCGCCTCGCGGCGGCTGTCGACGGATTCAGACCGATCGATGACGGTGTCGACGGCGAGGCGCGATTCGGTGGGCGGAGCGGCCCGCTCGAGCGCGATGCCGAGACCGATCGCGAGGCGCTCGAGGATCATGTCGTCGTTGGCGTGTCTGGCGCCCGCCCGCTGGATCCACACGACGCCCCCGCCCTGCAGTGCCCGCGTCGACCAGGTGTCGGGTCTCGCTCCGGCCAGCAGGCGACCGCGCTCATCGACCGCGAAGGTCACGCGTGGCGACTCGACCCCCGCCGTGACACCGCTGAGGAACGCCGCCCCGCGCAGCAGGGTCTGCGGGGTCGCATGCCCGTCGACCAACACGTCGAAGTACTCGATGACCTTGAGGCTGTTGCTCGCGCCGGGGTCGAGCACCTCGAGCTTGCCGACGAGTTCCTGCATTGGACTCCGAAGAAGTGCACGTGGTCTGCTGCCCCACCCTAAGCCTGGCGACGGTGAGGCCAGCGGTAGCGGGGCAGCAGACGTGCAGGTGGTGTCGTCAGCCGCCGAACACCCGACGCACCCAGTTGTGGCGCATCTCGACCGAGGTGCGGGAGATGGTGGCGTGCGGTGCCATCCCGTCGAAGCCGTGGAAGCCGCCGGGCCAGATGTGCAACTCGCAGATGCCGCCGGCCGCCCAGATCTTGGACGCGTACGCGACGACCTCGTCGCGGAACACCTCCGCCGACCCGGCGTCCATGTAGGTCTGCGGGAGGCCGGACAGGTCGGTCGCCCGCCCCGGCGCCGCGTAGATGGAGACGTCGTCGGTCTGCAGGCGATCGCCCAGCAGCGCGAACCATCCGGTGTCGTTGCTCGTGCGGTCCCACACACCGATGCCGTCGATCTGGTGGCTGGAGATCGTCTCGTTGCGGTCGTCGAGCATGCCGCATGCGATCACCTGCGCGAACAGCTTCGGTCCGCCCTTATCACGGGCCATGAGCGTGGTCCCCGCAGCCAGCCCGCCGCCCGCGCTCCCCCCGATGATCAGGATGCGGTCGGCGTCGAACCCGAGTTCGTCGGCATGCTCGGCGAAATAGACGAGTCCCGCGTAGCAGTCGGACACCGGCGCCGGGTCGGGGTTCTCGGGGGCGAGCCGGTACTCGACGCTCACGCCGACGGCGTCGAACTCCTCCACCCAGTCGAGCACCTGCTCGACCCCGACGAAGCGGTCGCCCTGCACCATGCCCCCGCCGTGGATGTTGTAGATGCCGGGTCCGCCCGGGGTGTGATCGATGCGGGTGAAGATCGAGAGGGTGATGTCGGGCTCGCCCGCGGGACCGGGCACCACGCGCTCCTCGTGCGTGATGGCGCGACCGCTCAGCAGCTGCTCGATGGGCGGCGTCGGGTGCTCGATGGCGCGGATGAAGCCCAGGGCTTCCCTCGGCAGGGTCGACGGCACCTGGTCGGCGAGCACCGTGAGCACGGCGGCCAGCTCGACGTCGAACGGCGGAGCGGGATAGCGGGTGTCGGGCATGAATCCTCCATGTGTCGTGAGCCACGTCCGTCGTGTCTCAGCTGAGTTCCTCGGTGAAATTCCCTCGGACGGATCCTCCGCTCGGGTCGCCGCGCGCGCCTCCGCCAGCGCGACGTGGTTTCGAGCGCGGGTGTCAGCCAGATGGCTGACGACGCGCTGCAGGTGGATGCGCTGGAAGCCCTTCGACTCACGGACCGGCGGCAACCGGTTGATCTGCGCCGACTCGGTGACGAACAGCAGCGAGGGCGCGCTGCGAGGAATTCAGGAGATTTCGAGGAATGAAGGAGCGACGCGCCGCTGAGCGGGGGTGGATCTCGAGGTCGCCTGAATTGTTCGCGACATGGTGGCGGCCGGCGGGCGCACACCGGGCGCGCGACGAACCGACCCCGCCACCGCGACCCGTTTACCCGAGCCGGTCACCGACGCGGAGTACCACCCTTCGTACGGGCTCGATCCAGGGCGACGCGCTCGCGTATGCACTAACGTGCGAGCCACCATGGCTGCCGTCAGCGTCCTCGTCGCCACGCTGAACCCCGGCTCCGGCCTGCCCGACCTCGTCCGGTCGATCGATGCGCAGACCCTGCCCGCCGCCGAGTTCGACCTCGTCGTGGTCGACGCCTCCAGCGACGGCAGCACGGTCCGACTGGAGCAGTTGGCCGGGCGCCGACCGAACGTCGTCGTGCTCACTACCGATGCGCAGGCGACGGGCAGCACCACCGAGGCCGACCGGCTCGGCCTGGCGCTGCAGCGGGCGACGGCGGAGTACGTGCTCGTCGTCGGCCAGCAGCAGCGGCTTGCTCCCCGCGCGCTCGAACTGCTGCTCGACCGGGCCCGGTACACGGACGCGGACCTGGTGCTCGGGCGGGTCGTCACGGGTACCGACTCCGGCAGCGCGGTGCTGCCCGACGACGCCGACCTGTTCGACCTGTTCGACCTGTCCGGACTCGACGTCGCCGGAGGAGGCGTCGGAGTCGACCTGACGGGCTGCCTCGCGCTGGTTCGGCGGTCGCTGCTCGTCGGCCGCTCGGACGCTGAGGTAGGCGCCGCCCTGCCCGCTCTGACCGGCGACGCCCAGACCGTCAGCGCCGTCGGCCGCTACGCCTGCGCGATGCAGGACGAGGACCCGAGCGCGCCAGGCGACGACGTGTCGCTGGAGTCGCCCGCGTACCGGTGGGACGAGGGGATGCTGCAGCTGACCGTCGCAGTGCGACTGCCCCAGCCCGAACCCGAACCCGAACCCGCGCTTCGCGCGTGGCTGGTCGCCGCTCAGGGCCTGGCCGAGATCGCGCTGCCCGCGACGATCGGGCCGGACGAGCGCAGTGGGACGACGCTCATCGCTTCCGCGGTCCTCGATCCGCAGACCGCCGAGGGCGGCCATCCGCTCGAGGACGGTCCCTGGGACCTCGCGCTCCGGCTCGCCTGGCCGGGCCGCGAGGTGACCCTGCCGCTGACGTCCGGCCCGGCCCGCTCGGCTGTGGTCGCCGGCCGGCCGTACGTGGTCCGTACCGTGAACCGGGTCCTGCACCTGGACGCCGGCGCGACGCTGAGCAGCGTGATCGGTCCGGTACCGACATCGCGGACGTCGATCGCCGAGTCGGTACACGGCACCCTGGTCACGCTCGACTACCCCGGTCTGCACGTGCACGGCGACGCGGTACTCGACGCTCGACTGCTGCTCGACCGGTTCGCGCTGCCCGGACGACTGGTCTGTCGGGACGGCCGCGCCCGGCTGGAGGCGCACGCCAGTTCGCTCGCCGGAACCAGCACGGTCAGGGTCGTCGCCGGGGGCGGCAAGCCGGTCGCGACCGGGCTGCGCCTGCGGGTCGACGGCACCGGCGGGATGGCCTTCGAGACCGTACCGGCGCCGCAACCCGCGCCGAAGCCGACGTCGCCGGCGACCCCGGCCACCGGCGCTACCCCCCTGGTGCAGCGGCTGCGACACCGCCTGCCCGGCGCGGTCGACCCTCTGGTGCATCGCCTCGCGGACGTGCCGGTCCTGCGCCAGGCCTACCGGCGGCTCATCCGCCGCTGATCAGCCGCTCACTGTGGCGGGTGCGAAGTCCGCGCCCAGGGTCCGCGTGACGCTCTCCGTGATCAGCCCGCGCAGATCCACTCCCGCATCCGGGGAGTCCGCGGCCCGCGCGAGCACCTCCAGCAGGTCGCTCTCCAGCAGTCGATGGGGCGGCAGCACGGTCAGCCGGTCGAGCAGCAGCGGCGGCACGGGCTGCGGATCGGGCCTGCGGAACTCGGCCAGGATCTCATCGAAGTGGTCGGACAGCGTCGTGTTCGCCGGATCGAGGGCCGTGACGAGCAGCAGCCCGGTCGGCCGGGTACCGACCTGCAGCACGGCCAGGTCGGGCCGGTAGCGCGCCAACACCTCCAGCATCCCGTAGACGTCGCCGGTCCACGCGTCGGTGTGCCGCTGCCGCGCCGCCTCGTCGACGCTGCGCGGCAGGACGTCGTCGAAGACGATGACGCCGCGAGTCGAGCTGTACCGCTCGGCGTAGATGAAGTCGCGGAACGCGAACTCGAACAGGTGCAGCCCGTCGATGAAGGTCAGGTCGAACGGCGTGCCGCCGGTCGGAGCCAGCGGGTCGGGCCGCGAGAAGTACTCGTCGCTCGTGGTGCGGAACAGGGCCACATCGGCATCGAGTTCGGCGGTGATGACGTACGCCGGGTCGATCGCCACCGATCGGCAGTGGGCCTGCGCCAAGCTGCCGCCGTCCCGGATGCCGATCTCCAGATACGCCCGCGGCGCCAGCCGCCGGTGCAACTCGGCCAGGAACGCGTAGTAATACACGGCCCAAACCCTAACGAGCCCAGAGCCGAACGAGCCGCGGACCCGAGCGTCAGCCGAGCCAGCGGCGCCACCGCGACTGCTCCGGCGCCGCCTCCTCGCCGAGCGCACGCGCGGCCTCGGCGATGTCGTCCGCGGTGAGCGCCATCACGTCGGCACGATCGAGCGCATCCACATCCGGGTGCTCGTCGCCGGTCAGCCGCAGCGCCTGACGCCCGAGCGCCTGCTCGAACAGTGTGCGCACGAAGCGCGCATTGCCGGACGCCTCGTTCCGCCGGACGCCGGCCAGGATGCGACGAAGCACCTCATCGGCGCCGGGGCCGAGCGTGTACTCGTGCTGAGCGACGACGTTCGCGAAGATCGCTTCGAGCTCGCCGGTGGAGTAGTCGGGAAAGGTGATCTCGCGCGCGAACCGGGAGCGCAGGCCGGGGTTGGAGAGCAGGAACGACTCCATCAGCCGTGGATAGCCGGCCACGATGACGACCAATCGGTGCCGGTGATCCTCCATGCGCTTCAGCAGCACCTCGATCGCCTCGGGCCCGAAGTCGAGCCGGCCCTCCCCCTCCGGCGCCAACGAGTACGCCTCGTCGATGAACAGGACGCCGTCGAGCGCCCGCCGGATCACCCGGTCGGTCTTGATCGCGGTCGCGCCGACGTACTGGCCGACCAGGCCGGCTCGATCGACCTCCACCAGGTGGCCCTTCTGCAGCAGCCCGACCGCCCGATACATCTCGGCCAGCAGACGCGCGACGGTGGTCTTGCCCGTGCCCGGGTTGCCGAGGAACACCAGGTGCTGGCTCGTCGCCACCTCGGGCAGGCCGTGCGCCTTGCGGCGCGCCTGCACCTGCAGGAAGGCGACGAGCGCCTGCACCTGCTCCTTCACCGACTGTAGTCCGACCAGCCCGTCGAGCTCCGCCTGGATCGTCGGGAGCGGCCGAGCCGGGCCCGGGCGACCGCCGAAGAGGTCGCCCACCAGGTCCCCCACACCCTCCATTCCCGCCGGCAGCCGGACCTGATCGCGCAGGCGATCGACGGTGTCCCGCAGGTCGCCCAGCGGATTACGACTGCGAGCCATGCCCGGAGCCTAGGCCGACCCTCCGCGCCGCTGTTCCTGCGTGTCCATTCACGGGACATCGGTCGAGGCACGCACCTGATCAGATCTCCCGCACCTGGACACACAGATCCCGGCGCTCCTCAGCCGTATCCCCGGCGGGTGAGCGGGTCCGGGCTGCGAGGATGCCGGGGTAGATCCTTCGCTGCTCGACCTCATGCCGCCGCCGCTCGGCGACGGAATCATCGACGAGGACGCGGCCTACGCCGCCTTCGCCGGATGGGCCGAGGGTCGCGGCCTTCCGCTGTATCCGGCGCAGGAGGAGGCGATGATCGAAATCGTCTCGGGCGCGAACCTGATCCTGTCCACCCCCACGGGCACCGGGAAGTCGCTGGTCGCGGTCGGCGCGCACGCCGCCGCGCTGTCGCAGGGCCGGCGCAGCTGGTACACGGCCCCGATCAAAGCGCTGGTCAGCGAGAAGTTCTTCGCGCTGGTGGACGTCTTCGGTGCAGCCAACGTCGGGATGGTGACCGGCGACTCCTCCGTGAACGCCGACGCGCCGATCATCTGCTGCACCGCGGAGATCCTGGCGAACCTGGCACTGCGCCACGGACCGGAGACCCCGGTGGACCAGGTCGTGATGGACGAGTTCCACTTCTACGCGGATCCCGATCGGGGCTGGGCCTGGCAGGTCCCCCTCCTGACCCTGCCGCACACGCAGTTCGTGCTGATGTCGGCGACGCTCGGCGACGTCACGGCGCTCGCCACGGACCTCACCCGACGGACGGGCCGCGAGACCGCACGCGTCACCGGGGTCGAACGCCCGGTGCCACTGCACTACGCGTACGAGCTGGAGCCGATCCACGACTCCATCGACGTGCTGCTGCACTCGGACCAGGCGCCGATCTACATCGTCCACTTCTCGCAGCTCGCCGCCCTGGAGCGGGCGCAGGCGCTGGCGAGCGCGCAGGTCGCCACGCGGGAGCAGCGGGACCGGATCGCGGAGTCGATCGGCGGCTTCCGCTTCACAACGGCGTTCGGCCGCACGCTCAGCCGGCTGCTGCGACTCGGCATCGGCGTGCACCACGCCGGCATGCTGCCGAAGTACCGGCGCCTGGTCGAGCAGCTCGCCCAGCAGGGCCTGCTTCGGGTGATCTGCGGCACCGACACCCTGGGCGTCGGCATCAACGTGCCGATCCGCACCGTGCTGCTGAGCGCGCTGACAAAGTACGACGGCACCCGGATGCGGCACCTGACGGCGCGGGAGTTCCACCAGGTCGCGGGGCGCGCAGGCCGCGCCGGCTACGACACCGCTGGGACCGTGGTCGTGCAGGCGCCGGAGCACGAGTCCGAGAACCGCAAGGCGCTCGCGAAGATGGGCGACGATCCGAAGAAGCGGCGCAAGTGGGTGTCCAAGAAGGCGCCCGCCGGGTTCGTATCGTGGGGCGAGGCGAGCTTCAGGAAGCTCGTCGCCGCCGAACCCGAGACGCTGACCTCGCACATGCAGGTCACGAGCGCGATGCTGCTGAACGTGATCGCCCGCGGCGGCGACGTCTACGGACACGTCCACGCCCTGGTGTTCGACAACCACGAGCCGTGGCGGCGGCAGCTGCAGCTCGCCCGCCGCGCGCTCGGCATCTACCGCACCCTGCGCGCCGCCGGCGTCGTCGAGCAGTCCGAGTTACACCCGGACGGGAGCGTCGTGATCCGGCTCACCATCGACCTGCAGCCGAACTTCGCGCTCAACCAGCCGCTCTCCCCCTTCGCGCTGGCGGCGTTCGAGCTCCTCGATCCCGACTCCCCCACCTTCGCACTCGACGTGATCTCGGTCCTGGAGTCGACGCTGGACGACCCCCGGCCGATCCTGTCCCAGCAGCAGTTCCGAGCCCGCGGCGAGGCCATCGCAGCGATGAAGGCGGAGGGGATCGAGTACGAGGAGCGGATGGAACTGCTCGAGCAGGTCACCCATCCGCAGCCTCTGAAGGAGCTGCTCGACGCCGCGTTCGAGACCTACGCCGCCTCCCAGCCGTGGGTCCGTGACTTCGCGCTCTCCCCCAAGTCGGTCGTGCGCGACATGGTCGAGCGCGCGATGACCTTCGGCGAGTACTGCGCGCTCTACAAGCTCTCGCGGTCGGAGGGGCTGGTGCTGCGCTACCTGTCCGACGCCTTCCGCGCCGCCCGGCAGACCATCCCGGACGAGATCAAGAACGAGGAACTGCAGGATCTCATCGAGTGGCTCGGCGAGCTGGTGCGCCAGGTCGACTCCTCCCTCGTCGACGAGTGGGAGGAGCTGCAGAACCCGGCACTGCACGACGCGACCGTGCTTGATCCGGGCGGAGCGATCGCGCCTCCCGCCCCGCGCCGGCTGACGGCGAACGTCCGAGCCTTCCGAATAATGGTGCGCAACGAGCTGTTCCGGCGGGTGCAGTTCGCCGCGCTGGAGAACTGGGCGGCACTCGGCGAGCTGGACGGGTCGGCCGGCTTCGACGCCGACGCGTGGGCCGAGGCGATGGACCCGTACTGGGCCGAGCACGATCGTCTCGGCACCGGCCCGGACGCCCGCGGCCCGGCGATGCTGCTGGTCACCGAGTCGCCGACGGAGTGGCGGGTCCGCCAGATCTTCGACGACCCGGCGGGCGACCACGACTGGGGTATCAGCGCCACCGTCGACCTCGCCGAATCCGACGAGGCGGGCGAGGCGGTCGTGCGGGTCATCGCCGTGGGAACCACGCAGCCCTTGCCCTAGACCCTGCTCGACGCTCCGTGCGGACACGCAGGGCGAGTTCGTGCGCGCCGCCGAGCCGACCGCCGGCGCGCACGGACGCGCCTCGTGAGGTCGCTCTCGGGCCGCCCGATCTCTCAGCAAATCTTGAGATCGACAGCTGGCACTCGACCGTCTGGAGTGCTAACTTTCTGCGCGTTGAGCGATATCGACTCAACTCCAACACTCGAGGAAGGACGACACCATGGCTATGAACTTCGACCCGTTCCGTGAGCTGGACCGCGTCGCGTCCGCGCTTCTCGACAGCCGGCAGGGTCCGCAGTTGATGCCGATGGACCTGTACCGCGACGGCGACACCTACGTGCTCAGCGCCGACCTGCCCGGCATCGATCCGGGCTCGGTCGACATCGACGTCGACGGCCAGCTGCTCACCCTCCGAGCCGAGCGCACGATGCGCGGAGCGGAGGGCGTGAAGTGGCTCGCGCAGGAGCGGCGCGGAGGCAGCTTCCTCCGTCAGCTCAGCCTCGGGCAGGGCATCGACACCGAACGGATCGCCGCGACGTACGAGAACGGTGTCCTCACGGTCACGATCCCCGTCAGCGAGCGGGCGAAGCCGCGCAAGGTGCAGGTGAGCGCCGGCGCACCGCAGCACGCGGTCGAAGCCTGACGAGCGCCCGACACGAGGAGGCTCCGGTGCGATGCGCACCGGAGCCTCCTCTTCCACACTCCGCGTCGAGGTCGATGCATCGAACAGGGAGGAACGCACCCAGCACGAGGAACACACCGTGATATCGCTGCGTCGAGCGCTGCGCGGAGGAATGGCGGGAGTGACGGCGACATCCGTCATGACGGCGTACCTCATCTGTCTTGAACGAATCGGCGTCATGAGGGGGCAGCCTCCGCGCATGATCATCGATCGCTTGGCGCCGGGGTTGCCGGACGACACGGCGAACGCAGTGGCGGCAGTGACGCACGCCGCCTACGGAGCAGTGACCGGAGCGGTGTTCGCGCAACTGGTCTGGCGGCGGTCGCATGCGCCTGTGCTCGGCCTGGCATACGGCCTGCTCGTCTGGGCCATCGGGCACGAGGGCTGGGTGCCCGCCGTCGGCGTGCTGCCGCCCGCACACCGCGACCGTCCGGGACGAGTCGGCACCATGGTGACCGCGCATCTGCTCTTCGGCTATGTACTCGGCCGCCAACTCCGTCACCCATGAGCGGTCATCGCCACCGATCGACCGCGACCGTAGCTGCGGGCAGCGACAACGACCTGCCGACAACGTCGCCCTGATCCACTTGCCAGGTGGTATCAGTTCCCGCGGGCCTATGAGCAGTCGCGCTCGGCTACTTGATCGGCTCAACCTCGCCATGGCCGACGAGCTTCGTTATGTTCGGCTTGCCGGGCTTCAGCACTTGCAGGGAGCTGCACTTCGCGAGCTGGCGGACGAGTGCCGCCTTCTCAGCAGGGTCGACCGGAAGGTTCCAGCGGTATTTCACCCCGATCCACGCCTTGACATAGATGCACTTGTTCGTCGGCGGTAGCCACTCGGCGGGGTCACCAGCAAGCTTCAGCCGGTTCAGGCTCGACGTCACTGCCTGAAGGTCCCACTTGTAGTCGATGTCGTTGCCGAATGCGATCTGCCTTCTGTGCGACCAGGCGTCGGCGCCGGAGTACCACGCCTCGGCCAGAGGGACGAGGTGGTCGATCTCGAGCGTGCCGCGGTCGTCGGTGTACCTGTTGTCGTAGAGCGATCTCCACCTGCCGCCGTAGATCGCGCAGGACGAAGAGATCCGGGCGATGTGGATCGCATCGCGCTTCAGGACCTCGCGACGCGTGTAGCAGCCGTCGCCGTCTGCGTCGTAATCGTTGTCGTAGGAGAAGTGGGCACGGCTAGCGTCTGTGTAGTCGTGATAGTGGTTCTCGGCTCGGACCGCAAGCTTCGAGAGCAGGGTCTTCGCGGACACATATGCCGAATCCGCGGTGGCGGGGACGGATACCGCGCGGACAGCAACGACCTGCTTGACCGCGGCGTCAGCAGGCGCACCGATGCCGCCGCCGAGCGCGCCGACGAGTCCAAGGGCGGCGACCACGGACGTGAACTTCCTTGAGATCATTTTCAGCTGTCCTTAAGTAAGGAGCGGCGTCGAGGACGGGCGTGGGTGCGCTCGTCGAACCTCGACGCGATTCGGGATTCGTCACCGTGACAGGTCCGCGCACCCTCCACGAGCCCCCCGATCGAGGTACGCGGTCTTGAGTAGGCCGCTCACCGCACCTCGAGCATGACGAATTCGTACAATTCGAAGAAAGAAATAGACGGAAGCGAAGTCCGCGATCTGTAGGGCGGACGGGACTTGAACCCGTGACCGACGGATTATGAGTCCGCTGCTCTAACCGGCTGAGCTACCGCCCCGCAGTCACCCTATCCGCGGGACCACGAGGCTCCGGAGCGGGGCACGGCCGCGGTCCGTAGCATTTCGGCGTGACCGATCTCACCCTCCACCGTCCCGGCGCGATCCTCTCCTACGACGTCACCGGGCCCGGCGTGCTGCGGCCGATACTCGTTGCCGCGCACGGCCTGACCTCCAGCCGCGCGAACGAAGACGCATCCGGCATCTTCGACTGGTCACCCGTGATCGCCTCTGGGCGCACCGTGGCGCGCTTCGATGCGCGCGGGCACGGCGCCTCCACCGGGCGAGCGCAGCCCGAGGACTGGCATTGGCCCGAGCTTGCGGCGGACCTGCTCGCGGTCGTCGACGCCGTCAGTCCGGATCAGCCCGTCGATGGGCTCGGCGTCTCGATGGGGGCCGGCACGCTGCTATGGGCCGCTGTGCTGCATCCCGAGCGGTTCCGCCGGCTGGTGCTGGTCATCCCGCCGACGGCGTGGGGCACGCGCGCTGCCCAGGCCGCCCTCTACGAGCAGAGCGCCGCGTTCATCGAGGAACGGGGTATGGAGGCGTGGATCCGCGCCATGGTGGCCCTGCCGCAGCACCCGATCCTGGAAGCCGGCGGTTGGCCGCGCGGGCCGGACGCCGACGCGGCCGAGGATCTGCTGCCCACGGTGTTCCGGGGTGCGGCCGGCACCGATGTGCCGGGCGAGGACGAGGTCGCGGCGCTGAAGCACGAAGTACTGCTGCTGCCGTGGGCGGAGGATCCGGGTCACCCGGTCAGCACCGCGGAGCGCCTGGCCGAACTGCTGCCGAACGCGCGGCTGGAGGTGGCGACGACGCCCGACGACATCCGTAGATGGGGCGCGCGGATCGCGGCCTTCCTCGAACACTGAGGGGCGGAGCCGAACTCGCCAGGAGTACCGCGCGAGGTACGGGGATGCCCGGGAGAGACGGGCGCGGGCCGGCCGGAGACAGGAACTCCGGACGGCCGCGCACCCGGACTCAGTCGGACAGGTGCAGCACCGACACCGACGCGGATGGAACGTGCTCGACGCCGAGCTCGACTAGCCGCGGGCGTGCGCCCGGACCGAGCAGACCGGCCACGCGCCCCAGCCCTGATGCTTCAGCACCTTCTCCGCGATGCGGATCTGCTTGGACTTGCTCGCGTTGGAGGCGAGGCCCGATCCGCCGTACGCGTGCCAGGTCCTCGCACTGAACTGCAGGCCGCCGTAGTAGCCGTTGTGGGTGTTGATGTGCCAGCGGCCGCCGCTCTCGCACTTGGCGACGCGCTCCCACGTCGACACCGACGCGGCGTTCGCCGGGGTAGCCGTGAGGCCGACTCCCGCAGCCGCCAAGCCGATGATCGTGATTGCGCCCGTGACACGGGATCTCAGGATTGTTCTCATCGCGCATGCTCCGGGGCCCACCCCGGCGCTCGTTCCGTCCCCGGAAATCAGTGCACCGCTGCCCGCCCATGACTGTTTGGGGTCAAAGTCGACGGTGTCTGCAGGTGGGCAGCGGAGGGTGGAGCAGCACCGGGCATGAGCCCGCGGGAGGGTGATGCGGCGCCGGCTTCCTGTCCCGGACCGCCCCGCGGACCTGGGAACAGTAGGGGTAACCCGACAAGCGCATCAAACGGGGAGGTTTGCGGGGCGTGTCGTCCAGAGCACGGTCGGCCCGCTCCCCCGATCCGTCCCGGCGACAGCCAGGAATCAGCGCAGGTGATTCGCCAGTCGGAGGCGCTCGGCGACCACCCGGATCGCCGCGGCACGCTCCAGCCGGGCGAATCCCTGATCGGAGTTCGCTTTCTTCGTCAGTGCAGCCACGATCGTCGGCACGTCGGCGGGTACGATGTCGAGCAGCAGATCACCACCCGCTGCGACGAACCGGGTGGCCCGCTGCCCCACCGGCACCGTCCGCACCGCGGCGGCGCCCCCCACATCGTCGGAGATCACGACCCCGGTGAAGCCGAGCCGCTGCCGGAGCAACCCCGTGACGATCCGGTGCGAGAACAGCGCCGGTCGGCCGGGATCGAGCCGTTCGTAGACGGCGCTCGACACCATCACCATGCGGGACCCGGCGGCCATGCCCGATCGGAACGGGCGGAGCGACGTGGAGCGGGCGGTCGTCGTGGTGTCGACGACCCGGGTTGTCGTGTCGGTGTTCGCGCCGACGCAGCCGAGGCCCGGGAAGTGCTTGACGCTCGTCGCTACTCCGGCATCGCCGAGCCCGCGCACCACCGCGGCGACGGAGCGGGCCGCCCCGTCGATGGATCGGCCGTAGTTGCGATGGAGGTCGCCGACGGGCGGATTGTGCGCGGCATGGGCGGCGCACGGCACATCGGCGACCGGAGCGAGATCGACCGTGACCCCTGCCTTCCGCAATGCGGCACCCCACCGATGGGCGTCGTGCCGTAACCGGGCCGGCGAGCGAGTCGACTGGGCCACGGCGCTCGGGATCGCCGGAAACCCGGGCCCGCGCAGCACCTGCACCTCCCCGCCCTCCTGGTCGGTCGCGACCAGCAGTGGCAGGTGCGCGGGTGCCGCGGCCTGCACCGCCGCGACCGCGGACCCGACCGCCTTCGTGCCGGCATCGCTGCGCCCCCGCACCATCACGCCACCCAGGTGGTAACGGACAACAAGAGGACGCAGGCTGCGGAACTGCGCGACCGTCGCCGCAGTCATCACCAGCTGCCCGGCGACCTGGCGAGTCGACATCGCATCGACCAGCGCCGTCGCCGCGACCTGCGCCCGATCGACCGGGGTCGGCGCCGGAGCGGAGGCGGAGGCGGAGGCGGAGGCGGGCACGGACGTAGAGGCAGAGGCGGAGGGCCGTGCCGACGCCGCGGGACGCGCCGGGTCCGACGACTGGGAAGGAACCGCGGCACACCCTCCGAGCATCACCGCAGCAGCCAGCACGATCGCGACCGCGCCGCCGCGAGGCCGCCCGGTCAGTCGCTGATCGCGCTCTTGGCGCGCCTGGCCAGGGACCGGAACTGCTCCCGCAGCTTGCTGCTGAGGGGCGGCACGTCCGTGTCGGGATCTTCGACCGGCTCGCCCCGGTACAGCTGCTCGAAGACGGTGATGGTCGTGTCGATGTCGTGGGGCTCCAGCAGGCGCAGCGACGCCCGCTGCATCACCACGAGGTCGTCGTGGGGCAGGCGCAGCACCCGCTCCAGCCGGTCCGCGAGCGCGGCGACATCGCGGGGCGGGAACAGGTAGCCGTTCTCGCCGTCCTTCACCAGGTGCGGCAACGCCATCGCGTCAGCGGCGACAACCGGGAGCCCGGAGGCCATCCCCTCCATCGTCGCGATCGACTGCAGTTCGGCGGTGGAGGGCATCGCGAACACGGTCGCGCGGGTCAACAGATCGCGCAACTGCTCGTCGCTGATCCGGCCCGGAAAGTGCACCCGGTCCTGGATGCCGAGCGTGCGAGCCAGCCGCTCCAGGGTAGCTCGCTGGTCGCCGTCGCCCACGATGTCGAGCTGCGCGTCCAACTCCGTCGGCAGCAGCGCCACCGCCTCGAGCAGATCGGGCAGCATCTTCTCGCCGGTCACGCGACCGCAGAACACGATGCGCCGGTCGGACTTGACCTCGAAGTCGGGCCGGTAGTCGCTCATCCGGATGCCGCACGAGATGGCGCGCACGTCGGTCAGGCCCGTGCGCGACTTCAGGTAGTCCGCGGCGCGACGCGTCGGCGTGGTCAGCGCGGCGGCCCGCCGGTAGAGCCTGGCCGCGTCCAGCCAGGCCAATCGGGTGGCCAGCGGCCAGATGAACTTGGGCAGCGGCGTGTGCTCGATCAGGTTCTCGGGCATGAAGTGGTTCGTCGCGATGAGCCGGATGCCCCGTCGCTTCGCGACGGTCGACAGGCCGCGGCCGATGACCATGTGCGACTGCATGTGCACGACATCCGGCCGCACCTGCCGCGCGATGCGGTCGGAGTTCGGGGTGATCGCCCACGGGTAGACGGCCCGCAGCCAGTCGTGCAACGGCCACTTGAAGCTCGCGAGGCGATGCACCGTGAGGGTCTGGCCCAGGTGCTGCTCGCGGAACGCACCCGGCGGCCCGTCGTGGGTCTGGGCGACGATGTGCACGTCGTGGCCGCGACCGGCCAGGCCCGCAGCCAGCCGGACGGAGAAGGAGGCGGCGCCGTTCACGTCGGGCGGGAAGGTGTCTCCACCCATCAGCACCGTGAGGCGCGCAGGGACCCGGTCAGCAGCAGGCCCAGTGGACAACGTGTCGCTGATCGCAGCTACCCCTTCGCGGGTGTCGGACCCGCGGCGGGAAGGATGCCCGACCGCGATCGATCTCGACGGTAGCGCATCGCTCCTACGGCCCCTGGAGCGCACCGGGGTGCGGCGCGCCTGCATGTTGCTGTGCCTGCGGATGGTGTCGCGCCATCTGGAACACGCCGAACACGGCGATCACGCCGCATCCCACGAAGGCGAACGGCGCCCAGATCGGTGCTTGCGCCGCCTCCCCCAGCACGATGATGCCGATGCCGACGGCGACGATCGGGTCGACCACGGTCAATCCGGCCATCACCAGGTCGGGTGGCCCGACCGAGTAGGCGGTCTGCACGAAGTACGCGCCGCCCGCGCCGGCGATCAGCAGGCCGGCGGTGCAGAAGACGGTCAGCCAGTCGTACTGGGCCTGCTCGATGCGGCGGATGATCACGAGCGCCAACGTCGCGACGAAGCCGTACTGCACTCCGGCGCCGATGATGAAGGCGACCGGCAGCATCCGCTTGCGGAACCGCACGAACAGCGCCGCGAAGACGAGCACGACGACCGCGAGCAGGATCAGGATCACGATCAGGTTCTGGTCGGTGATCTCGGGGTCGGTCGCCGTCAGCGCGGCGATCGTGACGAACAGGCCGACACCGAAGACGCACAGGAGGATGGCGCGGATCGACTTGGGGTTCAGGCGGCTCTTGGTGATCCGCGCGTTGTTCACGGCGGTGATGACGAGCCCGATCGCACCCAGGGGCTGCACGACGATCAACGGAGCGATGCTGACGCTGATCAGTTGCAGCACGATCGCGGCTCCGATGAGCGCCGTTCCGATCAGCCAGGACGGCCGCCTCAGCAGGGCGAGCAGCTGACTGATGGTCAGCCCGCTGCTGTACTCGGAGCGCTCCTCGACCTTGGTGACGCCGCGGTGCTGGTACTGCGCACCGAGACTCAGGAAGACGGCGCCGACCAGTGCGATGGGGATGCCGATCGCCTGCGCCGGATTCAGCTTCGGCGTGTGCAGCGCGAACAGCGTGATCGCGGTCAGCACCGGCGCACTCTATCTCAGCGCTGCGCCCTGCCCCGTCGGTACGCTGGTACGCGCCGCCCCGACCGTGTCGATCCGGCGAGCGACCCCGACGAAAGGCCGCCTGCGCGCATGACGGTGCTGCCCATCCGCATCACGGGCGACCCCGTGCTGCACTCCGCAGCGCGGCCGGTGACGGAGTTCGACGACGCCCTGCGCACCCTCGTCACCGACCTGTTCGAGACGATGGACGCGGCGCCCGGCGTGGGTCTTGCGGCGCCGCAGGTCGGGGTACCGCTGCGCCTCTTCGTCTACGGGTACGCACACGACCCGGGCGGACCGCAGCGCGGCGTGGCGATCAATCCCGAGCTGTGGCTCAGCCCGTCGACGACCGACGAGCTGGACGAGGACGCGGAGTCGGAGGGGTGCTTATCCGTGCCCGGGGAACGCTTCCCGCTGCGCCGGGCGGAGCGGGCGATGCTCCGCGCGGTCGATCTGGATCAGCGGCCCGTGCAGGTGGATGCGCAGGGATGGTTCGCCCGCATCCTGCAGCACGAGTACGACCACCTGGACGGCCGCCTCTACGTCGACCGGCTCGACCTGGTGCAGGAGCGCCGCGCCCGCAAGGCGATCGTCGCCCGCAAGTGGGGCAAGGCCGGGCTCAGCTGGACGCCGGGCGTCGACGACGTGGAGGCGTGACAGGGTGCTCGAGTGCTGGGCGTCAGGCCGCCGGCAGTCAGCCGCTACGCCCGAACGCCGAGGTCGACGCCGTGCACCCCGTTGTGGAACCGCAGCGTGGGGAAGGTCGCCGCGATGGTGAAGCCGACGCCCGGCACCTCGGTGGCGGTCAGTGTGCCTCCGAACACCTCGGTCCGGGCCCGCATCTCGGCGATGCCCGGTCCGGTGATCTCTTGGGTGAGCGCGTGCAGATCGTCGTCGACGCCGTAGGCGAGTTCGGCGGCGGTCTGCTGCTCGGACAGCCCACGGCGCTGCACCGCGTTCCGGAACCCGTTGTCGTCCACCCGCAGCGCCAGACCCTGGGCCGTCCAGGTGAAGGTGACGCGCACCTCCGTACCGTCTCCGCCGTACTTGAGTGAGTTGCTGAGCGCCTCCTGCAGGATGCGGTAGACGCCGAGCTCGGCCGCCGCGTTCAACGCGTAGGGCTCGCCGGTCTCCTGGAACGCGATGCGCAGGCCCGCGTCGCGCATCACTCGGAACAGGTCGCGGGTGGACTTGAGACGCGGCTGCGGAGCGACGTCCGCCTCGCTCTCACGCACCAGGGTCATCACGCGCCGCATGTCGGCCAGGGTGCTGCGGCCGGAGTCGGCGATCGCGCCGGCCGCGCGGGCGGCGGCACCGGGATCGTTCACGGCGGCGTAGCGCGCCCCGTCGGCCTGGGCGATCATCGTGGAGACCTGGTGCACCGCGACGTCGTGCAGCTCGCGGATGATCCGCAGCCGCCCGCTCTGCTCGGCGACCGACAGTTCCAACTGTGCGACCGTGGAGTCGGACGCCGCCCGATCGCGCCGCAGCCGCCGATAGTGCCGCTGCGCGACCAGCCACAGCACGAGGAAGAGCGCGGTGAGCACGGCCAGGCCGATCACGGCGGCGGTGAGGACGGTCGTGGCGCCCGGGCCGCCCTGTGCACCCATGCGCCGAAGTCTAGAACGCCGCCGCGCGAGGCCCTCGAACTGCCGGTATCGGTGGTATCGGCGGGTCACCACTCGGCTCGGTAGCGTTCGGTGGCCGCCTGCCGACGAGGACCTGCGGTTTCGTGGTGCGGACGGTGCCCCAGATGGATCGCCATTCTTGGGTGCCGTCGGGGTGGAGTGTGAGGTCCCAGCAGCCGTCGTCCTTGATCTGATGGTGGGTTCGGCAGAGGCAGGAGAGGTTGTCCAGCATGGTGGGTCCGCCGTGCTCACGTCGGATGGTGTAGTCCACGTCGCAAGTCCCGGCGGAGTGGCTGCAGCCGGGCGCCCGGCAGGTCCCGTCCCGGAGGGTCAACCAGCGCCGCCACGCGGTCGGGATCCGTTCGGCGTGCGCATCCATTCCGGTGAGCCCACCGGTGGCGGGGTCGGTGAACACGCGTGTCCAGTACCCGGCGTCGCCCGCGTGCCGCATCGCGGTCTCGATATCGATCGGCCCGTACCCGGCGACCTCGGCCGGCTCAGCCGACTTCCCGAGCACCGACAGGGCGGGGAGGACGATCAGACAGGTCGCCGTCACCGCCTTCCGTTGCGGAACCCGCAGGTCCTCACCCGGTCGCGGGTCGGTCTGCAAGCCACCCAGGAGCAGGTCCACGGCGACGTCATGACGCAGCGCCCCCAGGTGCCGGTCCTCGTCCGGGTCCCCGTGCGCGGCGACCGCGGTCTGGGTGAGGCCGTCGTAGATGGATGCGATCGCCGGGGAGGGTCCGACGATGGAGAGCATCGCCTGCCCATCCCGCAGTGGTGTCACCGCCACGTGCCGGGCCCGCGCCGAACAGCGCGCCCGCTCCACCGCAGTGTCGGCCTGCAGGCGCTCCCGCAACCGGGGCAGTTCCCGGGCCAGGCGGCCCGTCGTCGACGACCCGACCAGTCCGGCGGCGTGCTGATCGAACTCGGCCAGGTGCGTCGGGTCGAGGCCGACTGACTCCCGGAACACGGTCTCCACCGACCGCCACCCGCAGTCCCCTCCGCGGAAGGCGGCCCAGGTGAGTGGCAGCGTTCCTCGAGCATGACGGGCGTTCTGCAGCAGGTTCTCCACCGTCCGCGGATCCACCAGCAGACAAGCACCGGCCTCGACCGTGAACCCACGCGTGAGGACCGACGCGGTCAGGACGGGGTCACCGACCGCGTCGTGTTCCGCGTGGATGGCATCCATCGACAGCAGCAGCGCCTCGAACCGGCGAGCCTCCGACACATGACTCCACCGCGTCGTCTTCCGCAGCCGGATCAGGGCCTCATCCGTCGCCGCCGCGGTCCCGAGCTCGATCGGCGGATCCAGCAGATCGTCGTCCGGGTCCGGCGGATCCCACGCCTCCAGCGGGAGGGACTGCAGGAACTCGTCATCGACATCCGGATCGAACCACTCATCGGGTCCCCCCGACTCCATCGCAGCGAGCCAACTCTCGAACACGACACCACCCAACACCACACCACCGACACCCGATCGATACAGGCTCGGACGACGTGGGGGGCCCGCGCTACACTTTCCACTCGCCGCGGAAGCCGAACCGCGGCGAGTAATCCTCGATAGCTCAATTGGCAGAGCAGCCGGCTGTTAACCGGCAGGTTCTTGGTTCGAGTCCAAGTCGGGGAGCCACACCTCCTGCTGCAGCGAGTTCACCCTCGACCCGGAGAACGTGCGCAGCAAGCAGCGGGTCCGCAACACTCAGCCGGCTCGCCGCGGATCTTCTTCGAAGGCTGCCTGGGTCAACGGTAACCGCCGCTTCCGTCGTTCTGACGCGCGGGCGCTCGCGGCTGCTCGGGCGGAGGCGCGCTTCGCCGGATCAGGCGAAGCCGAACACGGGCGGCAGCACGAGCACGACGAGCACCGCCCATACGCCGAACGCCGGGAGGTAGGCCGTCTGCCACCGCTCGAGCCGCGCCGCGTCGGTGCGCCCGGCGAGCAGCCGTGCGGAGAGCACCGCCGTGCCGGCGAGGTCGACTACGAGCAGAAGGTTCAGCCCGAGCGCCGCGGTGCGGTTCGCGGTGAACCCGAACTGCGCGACGCGCGCGAGCATCGACGCGAGCACGAGCACGTCGAGTAGGAGCGCCGCCACGACCGCTCCCGCGCGCAGCGCATCCGAGAGCCCGGCACGGCGCATCGGATCGCGAGCCGACAAGCCGTAAAGCACGAGACCGAGCACGACGAGCAGCAGGGTGTCGAACACCGTGAGCAGGTCCCGGTCGAAGTCCCGGCCGATGCCGGCGACGGCGTAGAGCACCACCGCCGCGAGCAGCAGCAGGGCGAACAGGGGCGTGAAGATTGCGGTGAGCACGGGGGCGAGGTTCTCAACGACGCTCTTCTTCGCCTCGACGAGCCATGCGGCGACCACTACTCCGCCTGCCGCGCCGGATGGGATCACCCAGATCGACAGCGCCTCCGGCGCCTCCGGCACGATCGGCGCGAGCACCAGGCCGCCGAGCGCCAGCAGCACCCCGCCGCCGAGCGCGAGCAGGATGAAGTAGATCGCCCACTCCCCCGAGAAGCGGACGAACTCCATGCGCCGCGCGAGCGGACGGGCATCGCCTCCGAGGTACGTGACCCCGACGACGAACCAGATCACGACGGCGAGGCCCGCAGCGGCAAGCGCACCGGTCGCAGAATCGGCACGAAACGGGAACGTCGAAACCGCGACCGCGAGCATCGCGACGACCGCCGCGAGCGCGACGGTCCGCCGCGGCGGCACGGCGCGAATGAGGACGAACCAGACCGCGAGCGGTAGGAGCAGCACCAGCCCGAGATTGCGGTAGTACCAGGGTGCCGGCTCGGTCCCACCCGCGAGCAGCCGCACGGCCTGAATCAACAGTGCGGAGAGCACGGCGAATCCCAGCATGAGCAGCAGCGGCCGTCGACGACCCGCGGCGTCGTCGACGATCGGGGCGAGCTGCTTCCAGATGCGGTCGCCGTGCTCACGCGCGAACTCGGCGGTGATCGCGTGCATTCGGCCGAGACGTCCAACCGCGACGAGGAACGCCTCCTGATCATCGAGTCCAACGGCGCGCAGATCAGTGACCTGCTCGCGCAGGTGGCTCTCCAGCTCGTCCGCGTCGGAAGGCACGATCGCACGGCTGCGCGCGAGGGCGGCGCGCCATCGGGCGATGTCGGCCTCGAGCATCGGGACCGTGTTCATGCGCCTGCGGCGCCCGTCGCCGGAAGGCTCCACAGGCTACCGAGCGTGCGAGTGGCAGTGGCCCACTGCCGCCGCTGATGGACGAGCTCGGAACGGCCGCGGTCCGTGATGCCGTAGTAGCGCCGCCGTCGGCCCTCCGGTGACGCGACCCAGGCCGCGTGCACCTGGTCGAGCCGCTCGAGACGGTGCAGCAGCGGGTAGAGCATGCCGTCGCTCCACTCGATCTCGTCGTCCGAGAGCTCGCGCACCCGCTTCAGAATCGCGTAGCCGTAACTGTCGCCCTCCGCGAGGATCGCGAGCACAAGCGGCGACGCCATCGCCGCCACGAGGTCCTTATCCACGGATGCATCCTCGCGCTGTCATGCATAGCAGCGCAAGGTATGCGTCGAGCTCATGGTCCGCTCGGAGGTCCAATCGATAGCGCCGCCGGGCGCCTCAGCTGCAGTAGGCGGTCTTGATCGTCGACGTGATCTGCTTCGTCTGGGCGCTCGTCAGGGTGGCGATCGAGTGCTTGGAGAAGCGCGACTTCACGTCGGCCTGCACGGTCGCGTCGGCGGTGTTCTTCTGCATCTCGGTGCAGATCGCCTTGACGTCCTTCAGCGAGTCCTTGCCGCCGAAGCCCGCGTCGATCTTGGTGAGCTCTGCCATGACCTTCTGCTCCTGCGCCGCCGTGTGCGTCGTCGAGGATCCTCCGCAGCCGGTCAGCAGCAGGGTGCTGGAGAGCAGCACGACGGGGAGGAGAGCAGGCAGGAGGGCGGACCGGAGGGTGCTGCGGCGGGTGGATCGCATGATCCGAACGGTAAGCGGACCGGGTCTGCGGGCCGGGCAGGCGCGCTGATCGTCGCGTGCGCTTGGTCCGGCTGCCGAGAATCCGCTCAGCCGGCGGCGGCCTGGCGCTGCACCGGGATCGGGTTGGTCCGCAGGCTGTAGTCGGCGGCCAGACCCCGGACGTAGGGGTGGGACGGGGAGTCGAGCACCTGCTGCACCGGCCCCAGGCCGACGAGTACGCCGCGGTGCAGCACCACGACCCGATCGGTGACGCGCGACATGACCGCGGCGTCGTGGCTGACGATGACCGCGGTGAACTCCCGGTCGCTCTGCAACTCCAGCAGCGTGTCGAGCACCGGGCCGCGGACCATCACGTCGACGCTCGCGATCGGCTCATCCGCGACCCACAGCCGCGGGCCCAGGATCAGCGATCGGGCGATCGCCACCCGCTGTCGCTGCCCGCTGGACAGCTCGTGCGGGTATTTCGCCATCACGCCGAGCGGCAGCTGCACGGCGTCGATCAGCTCGGCTACGTGCTGGCCGGCGAGGCGCCGGTCGTAGCGCCGATCACGTTCGAACAGCGGCGCCGAGGCGTTCTCGGCGACGGTCATATCGGGGTTCAGCGTGCGGCGCGCGTTCTGCGGCAGGTAGCCGACCTCCGCGGTCAGGCGGCGTCGGGCGTGCTCCCGCATGCGGCGCACCGGCACGCCGAAGACCGACAGCGACCCACCGCAGATCGACGGTCCCTCGCCCGAGCCGCGAGCGGTACGGCCGGCGATCGCCCGCGCGAAGGTCGACTTGCCGGAGCCGGTCTCGCCGACCACGCCGATCAGCTCGCCGGTGCGCACCCGCAGCGAGATGCCGTGCACCGCGCGGTATCGGCCGCCGCTGCCGGGGTAGTCGACGGAGACGTCGTCGGCGAGGATCGCGTCGTCGTGCAGCGCCATCGTCAGCCCCCTCGCCCGGAGGTCGATCCTACGGTCGGGCAGACCGCGGCGCGAGGGCCAGGCTGCCGGCCCGACCGGCGCTCATACCCCGAGCAGCATTCTGCGGTCGCTCTCCAATTGGACGAGGCGGACATTCAGTGCCCGGCGTCGCTCCGGGTCGGCCACCGATTCGGAACGACGCAGCTGTTGCAGGACCTCGACCTTGAGGCGGAGCACGTCGCGGACGACGAGCGACCGGACCACCGATTGCACGTAGGCGGTCAGTTCCGTGTCGTCCGCCGCCCGCGCGGGCAGGGGGGCGACGGCGAGCTCCTCGACGAGCGGAGCGATCTGCCCCGGCAGTTCGCCGGCCACCCGCTCCAGCCATCCGGGGCCGCCGGTACGGCCGGCCTGCACGGCGACGGCGTCGCGGATCGCGGCCAGGGAGGCGTTGGAGAATCCGCTGTCGGTCGCGCGCGCGATCAGCTCGTCGCCGACCAGGTTGGGGAACTGCAGGATCACCATCAGCGCCTCGGTCTCCAGGCGGGCGGCCGGATCCTGGGGCAGCGATCGCAGAGTCGGCCGCGGCCCCCGGCGGGTCTCGGGCGGCCGGTCGGGAGCGCCGTCGCGCTGCTGGGCGTCGCCGCGGCCGGTCTCCGAACCCGCGGCGAAGCGGTCACCGGCGTCACCGGGACGGTCGTCGCGGACCCGGTCTCGGGCACGGTCGTCGGGCGTACCGGAGTGACGGGCACCATCGCCACGGGCACCGACGCTACGGGCACCATCGCTACGGGCACCATCAGCACCAGCGCTGTCGCGTCGCGCACCGTCGCGTCGGGCGGCGGTGACCGCGAGTTCCACCTCGCGGACGTCGGCGGCGAGCCACTTGGCGAGTTCGCGCGTGTAAGCGGTCTTCATCTGCGGATCCCGGATGTCGGCGATGATCGGGGCACCCGCGCGGAGCGCCGCGACCCGGCCCTCCACCGCGTCGAGGTCGTGCTGCTCGAGCACCCGCCGCAGCATGAACTCGAACATCGGCTTGCGCGACTGGACCATGGCCCGCACGGCGGCGTCGCCGTGCTGCGAGCGCAGGTCGCTCGGGTCCAGGCCGTCCGCGCCGACGGCGATGTACGTCTGGGCGCTGAATCGACGCTCCTCCGCGAACGCGCGGACCGCCGCCTGCTGCCCGGCCGCATCCGGATCGAAGGTGAAGATGACCTCGCCGGGGACGGCGTTGTCGTCGCCGAGCACGCGGCGCAGCACCCGGATGTGCTCCACCCCGAAGGCGGTGCCACAGGTCGCGACCGCCGTGGTGACGCCGGCCAGGTGGCAGGCCATCACGTCGGTGTAGCCCTCGACGACGACGACGCGGTGCCCGCGGGCCACGTCGCGTTTGGCCAGGTCGAGCCCGTAGAGCAGCTGCGCCTTGTGGTAGATCGCCGTCTCGGGCGTGTTCAGGTACTTGGGACCCTGGTCGTCCTCGAGCAGCCGCCGGGCGCCGAAGCCCAGGACGGCGCCGGACAGGTCGCGGACCGGCCAGACGAGACGGCCACGAAAGCGGTCGTACACGCCGCGGTCGCCGGCGGACACGAGTCCTGCGGCCTGCAACTCCGCGTCGTCGAAGCCCTTGCCGCGCAGGTGCCGGGTCAACTCGTCCCAGCTCTTGGGCGCCCAGCCCAGGCCGAACCGGCTGGCCGCCTGCGCGTCGAAGCCGCGACCGGTCAGGAACTCCCGGCCGGGGGCAGCGCCGGCAGAGTCGAGGTTCGCAGCGAAGAACTCGGCGGCGACGCGATTTGCCTCGATCAGCCGGACACGGTTGGCGGTGTCGCGCGCCGGTCCGCCGTCCTCGTAGGTGAGCTGGAAGCCGATGCGCTGCGCGAGCCGTTCGACCGCCTCGGCGAAGGTGACGTGCTCGAACTTCATGAGGAACGCGATGGCGTCGCCGCCCTCGCCGCAGCCGAAGCAGTGGAAGTACCCGCCCTGGGGGCGCACGTGGAAGCTGGGGCTGCGCTCCTCATGAAAGGGGCAGAGGCCCTTCAGCGAGTCGACCCCGGCACGCTTCAGGGTCACCTGCTCGCCGATCACATCGGCGATGTTGATGCGGCTGCGCACCGCCTCGATGTCCTCGTTGCGGATGCGGCCGGCCACACGCGGAGTCTAGTTTTCGGTACCGACCGCGCCGACCCGCGCCGGGTGACGGTCCGCCTGCCGCCGGGCCGCGGCGAGGTACCGCCGCCGCGGCAGGGTGCGCACCCGGCGGGGCACTGCGCGGTAGACCGGAGCGAGGGCCCGGACGGCGCCCAGCAGGATGCGGCCTCGGCCGGCCAGGCCGAGCTGGGCGCCGAGGCCCGCGGGCAGCAGGGGCGCCGTGATGCGGATCAGCACCGGCATCGCGGCACGGACCCACAGCGGCGCGGCGGTGGGCGAGAACAGCTGGCGAACGACCGCCCAGGTCGTGTCGTCGAACCGCAGGGTCGCCGCGTGCTGCGCGAAGTAGGCGTCGAACGCGGCGGTGTCCGCCGGCCACGCCTCCGCGGGCATGCCGAGCGAGGTGCCGAGGCGGATGTCGAGGGCGAGTAGCTCATCCTTCAGCGCGGTGGGCAGCGGGCCCCAGACCAGCTCGGCCATGCGGATGGCGGTGTCGTGGATGGTCGCCGCGACCCACAGCTGCAGGTCTGCGTGCCGCGCATCGTAGGCGGGCGTGTCACCGGGTGCGCTGCGCACGCCGGCGTGCAGGCGGACGATCCGGTCCGCGACCGCGGCCAGGACGCGCGGCTCGTCCGCCTGCAGGAGATAGACGTAGGTGAGCGTGCCGTGCAGGCGCCCGAGCGGGTTCGCGGCGAAGCCGCTGTGCTCCGCGACGCCGTGACCGACGGCGGGGTCTGCCAGTTCGAGCAGCAGGGCACGCAGACCGCCGAGCACGAGGACGCCCTCCTGCAGCAGCTGCTCGGCCGAGGGGATGCGGCGGGCTGACGCCATGGGTCGAGCGTACGGAGGCCGGCTGGGCGAACCCACCGCCTCCGCCCGGCCTTCCGCCTCCGCCCCCCGCCGCCCCTCCGCCCTCCGTCCTCCGTCCTCCGTCCTCAACCCTGAGCACTTCAGCAGGACAACGTCTCGACTGCAGGTTCTGGGTCGACCAGCAGCCTGCTGACGGGACCCTGTCCTGCTGAAGTGCTCACACGCTGAGCGGGCGATCAGCCGAGCAGGGAGTCGGCCGAGGAGGAGGAGGAGGAGGAGGAGGAGGAGGGATTCAGCCGATCAGGCGGGCGTGCCAGGCGAGGGCGGACTGGTCCGTCAGGCTCGCCACCTGGTCGGCGACGACGCGGCGGCGCTGCCCGTCGTCGGCGGCGTCCCGCCAGTCGGCGGCGAAGGGGGTGTCGAAGTGCTGGGGGTGGGCCAGCAACCCCTCCGCCAGCGCGGTAAGCACCTCCCGCTGCTGCACGTACACCGGCTGCCTCGTGTTGTTCGCCATGACGAACGCGGCGACCACGCCCTTCAGGGCCGCGATCTCGGCCGCGATGCCGCGCGGGACGACCACGTCGGCCGCGAACCGCGTCAGGGTCCGGCCCGGGTTGGCACGGCGGGTGGCGACGGTGGCCTCGCCGACGAACCGCCCGATCAGCTGGCTGGTCAGGTTCTTCAGCCGGCCGTGCGCCGGGCGGGAACCGTCCCACTCCGTGATCCAGACCTCGAGCGCGCGCAGCCGGTGCAGCGCCTCGACCAGTTCGTCGTGGTCGAACTCGCCCCCGACCCAATCGTGCATGGCGGCGACCACGTTCTGCTGCGCAGCGTTGGAACGCAGGGCGGCCACGTCGACGGAGCCGGCGACGACCGCGTCCTCGAAGTCGTGCACGGAGTAGGCGATGTCGTCAGCAAGGTCCATCACCTGCGCCTCGACGCACGGCCGGCGCGGCGGGGCGCCCGCGCGCAGCCAGGCGAAGGCCGGTGCGTCGTCGTCGTAATAGCCGAACTTGGCGCGTCCGCTCGGATCCTGCACGGCGTCGGCCGCTCCCCACGGGTACTTGCAACTGGCGTCGAGGCTGGCGCGAGTCAGGTTCAAGCCGTACGGGGCGCCGTCGGCGCCGAAGGCCTTGGGCTCCAGCCGGGTGAGCAGGCGGAGGGACTGAGCGTTGCCTTCGAAGCCGCCCGCGCCGGCCATCCACTCCGCGAGGGCCCGCTCGCCGTTGTGGCCGAACGGCGGATGGCCGAGATCGTGAGCGAGGCAGGCGGTGTCGACGACATCGGGGTTGAGCCCGAGGCTGGCGCCGAGTTCGCGGCCCACCTGCGCGACCTCCAACGAATGGGTGAGCCGGTTGCGGGCGAAGTCGAGCCCGACCGTGGGAGACAGCACCTGCGTCTTCGCCGCCAGCCGCCGCAGGGCGCTGGAATGCACCAGCCGGGCCCGGTCGCGGGCGAAGTCGCTGCGGCGGGAGGAGTGCTGCTCCGGCAGCCACCGCTCGCGGTCGGCCGCCTCGTAGCCGTCAGCCGCCACTGACCGACGACTCCGCTTCGGCCAGGTCGGCCCGGGTGCCGCGATCGGTGGAGCGCGACTCGAGCCACCGCTCCGGCAGCAACGGCGATTTGGGGCTGCCCGCACGCCCGCGCTGCCCCTCCGCATCCGCACCCGGATAGGGCTGGTCGGGGTCCAGCTGGCCGAGCAGGTCGTCCAGCTCGGCGAGCGAGGACACCCGGGCGAGCGCCGCACGCAGCTCGCCGCCCACCGCATACCCCTTGAAGTACCAGGCGACGTGCTTGCGGATGTCGCGGCAGGCCCGGTTCTCGCCACCTGAGCCCTGGCCGGCGGGGGCGGCGTCGTCGTCGAAGAACTCGGCGAGCAGCTGCGCGTGCCGCCGGAACGCCCGAGCGACGAACCCGAGCGTCGCATCCACCGGAGTCGTCGGCGCCCCGCCGAGCGCGGCGGCGAGGTCGCCGAACAGCCAAGGCCGGCCAAGGCAGCCGCGGCCGACGACGACGCCGTCGCAGCCGGTCTGCGCCATCATCCGCGCCGCATCGTCGGCGGACCAGATGTCCCCGTTACCGAGTACGGGCACCTCGGTGACCGTCTGCTTCAAGGCCGTGATCGCTGACCAGTCCGCGGATCCGGAGTAGAAGTCGGCGGCGGTGCGCGCGTGCAGGGCGACGGCGGCGACTCCGGCACCTTCGGCGATCCGGCCGGCCTCCAGATAGGTGAGGTGGTCGGCGTCGATCCCCTTGCGCATCTTCACCGTCAGGGGCAGCGGCCCTGCGGCCGTCACGGCGCGCTCGACGATCTCGCGGAACAGGTCTATCTTCCAGGGCAGCGCCGCTCCCCCGCCCTTGCGGGTGACCTTGGGCACCGGGCAGCCGAAGTTCAGATCGATGTGGTCGGCCCGGTCCTCGTCGCGCAGCAGGCGCACGGCCGCCTCCACCGTCGTGGGGTCGACGCCGTACAGCTGCACCGAGCGGGTCGTCTCGCTCTCGTGGTGGCCGATGAGGCGCATCGACTCCGGCGTGCGCTCCACGAGGGCCCGGCTGGTGATCATCTCGCTCACGTACAGGCCGGCGCCGTACTCGCGACACAGCCGGCGGAACGCGGTGTTGGTGATGCCGGCCATCGGCGCGAGGACCACGGGCGCATCCAGCCGGATGGGCCCGATCGCGAGCCCGGGGGCGGGCGCCAGCGCGGTGGTCATACCTGGATTCTCCCAGAACGGTGCGACACGCCCGAGCACAATGCCTGCGGCGCGCGACGGGTGGGGATCGAGGGTGCGTTCGCGGAGCGCACGAAGGGCGGGCTACCGCGCGATGTCCTCGCCGGGGTGGGTCGACGTCGGGACCACGCAGGTCTCGTCCGTGCAGAGGGGCGCTTCCTGGTCGCCGAGCATCGTGAACGCGAGCGGCCCGGTCATCGCACGACCGCCGTATCCGCCGCGGGCTGCTCCGCTGCGACCTGGCGGAGCGCCTCGGCGAAGGTGTCCGGGTCCTGCGCGCCCGAGATGCCGTAGCGACCGTCGATCACGAAGAAGGGGACGCCCTGGATCCCGTAGGCGGCTGCCTGGGCGATATCGGTCTGCACGTCGTCGAGGTAGGTGTGCTGCACCAGGGCGGCACGCGCGGCATCGGCGTCGAGGCCGACCTCCGCCGCGTAGCCGACCAGGTCGTCGAGCCGGCCGACGTGACCGCCCTCGACGAAGTGCGCCCGCAGCAGGCGTTCCTTCAACTCGAGCTGACGACCGTGCGCCTTGGCGAAGTGCAGCAACTCGTGTGCAGGCAGGGTGCCGGTGGCCTGGGTCGACTCGAAGTGGAAGTCGAGCCCCACCCCGGCGGCGACGGCCGTGACCTGATCGAGCATCTGCCGCACCTGCGCCTCGGGCAGTCCCTTGTGCTCGACCAGCAGATCCACCTCCGAGACCCCGGAGTCGAGCGGCGTGCCCGGCGACAACTCGAAGCTGTGATATTCGATCTCGACGGGAACGCCAGCGCGACGGGCGCCCTCCTCGAACTTGCGCTTGCCGATGTAGCACCAGGGGCAGACCACATCGGACCACACGTCGACCTTGATCGAATCCGTCATAGCAGCGTCAGCCGTCCGGCCACGCCGGGTATTCCACACCGCGGCAGAACGCGGTGCCGAGAACCTTGCGCGGTCTGGTCGCGTACCGTGACCGCGTGAGCCGGGAGCGCGTGCTGCAGGATGCGCGCGAGCGCGGCATCGACGTCGAGCTGGTCGAGCGGCCGGCGGCGGAGTCGCTGGAGGCGGCGGCCGCGCTGCTGGGGCTGGAGCCGCGTCAGATCGTGAAGTCGCTCGTGGTGAAGCGCAGCGACGGCTCGTTCCTCTTCGCGCTGATCCCGGGTGACCGGCAGATCGCCTGGCCCAAGCTGCGGGCGGCGGTCGGCGTGAACAAGCTGCAACTGCCCAGCGCGGAGGCGGCGCTGGCGGCCACCGGATACGAGCGCGGCACGATCACACCGCTCGGCAGCTCGACCGCGTGGCCCGTGTTCGCGGACTCGCGGATCGGTGGCCGGATCGCGATGGGCGTCGGCGAGCACGGCCTCAGCGCCTTCGTCGACGCCGAATCGCTGATCGAGGGGCTCTCCGCGACCGTCGCGGATATCGCCTCCTGACCGATCAGGTGAGGTGGCGCGTGAGATCCGCGGCTGCGCACTCAGTGGGCGGCGAGCAGTCGGATCAAAGGGCCGACCAGGCGATGAGCGACCACGCGCGGCAGGTCGACACCGGTGCGGCAGGACCGCACGAAGAGGGCGGCGCCGGCGCCGATGCGGGTGAGTGCCAGGTGCATCAGCAGCGGGTGCCGCTCGAAGACCCCCAGCAGCAGCGCGCCGGCGCGCTGCTCGCGCTCCAGGCCGCGCCGGATCGCCTGCTCGTACCCGGCGGCCGCCGATCGATCGCCGGCCGCCGCAGCCGCCGCCGCGGTGCCGGCGAGCGCACCGGAGCGCAGGGCGTACGAGATGCCCTCGCGCGACCACGGTTCCAGCAGGCCCGCCGCGTCACCGGCGACGAGCACCCGGCCGCGGCGGACCGGCGAGCCGGCGCGGCGCCATTGCGTCAGGTGGCCGGAGGACCGCTCCACCAGCCGGTCCTGCAGGCCGAGCCCGCGGACGAATCGGTCGAGGTAGGCGCGGGTCGCCTCGCCGCTGCCCTTGCGCTGGATCACGCCGACCGTGAGGCGGTCGGCCTTCGGGAACACCCACCCGTAGGTGCCCGGGTCGCGACCCCAGTCGAGATGCAGGCGGGTCGCCCAGTCGGGATCGTGGGTCGGGCGGGTGAGCTCCAGCTCCAGTCCGAGGTCGGTTCGGGCGATGCGGACACCCACGTGGCGCCCCGTCACGCCGGCCGATCCGTCCGCGCCGACCACGATCGCAGCGGTCAGCGGCGCGCCGCTCGTGCGGACGGTCACGGCGTCGTCGTCCTGCTCGATCCCCCGCACGCGCACGCTATCGCGGAACGTCGCTCCGGCGGCGACGGCCGCATCGACGAGCGCCTGGTCGAACGGCGCCCGGTCGACCATCGTCAGGAACGGGGACGTCGCCCGGATGCGGCGAGGCCGGCCACTCTGCAGCGCGACGGTCACCATGTCGGTGCGGCTGCCGGTCGCCTGGGCGAGCACTCCGGGCGGCACGTGGGCGAGGGAGGTGCCGACGAGCCCGCCGCCGCAGGTCTTGTAGCGCGGGAAGGTCGCCGCATCGATGAGCAGCACGCGGGCGCCGGCCTCGGCCGCGGTGCGGGCAGCGCTCGACCCGGCGGGGCCGGCTCCGACGACGAGCACGTCCCACCGCTGCCCGGTCATCGCGGCTCCGCCGGCAGGGAGAAGGTCGTCGTCACGCCCGGGGAGTACAGCACCGAGTCCGGCTCGCGCAGCGCGAGGCCGGGTAGGCCCGAGTCGGCGAGCAGCTCGTCCCGCAGCTCCAGCAGCTCGGCCCGGAACAGCAGCCAGGGCTCGTGCTGGTTGCGGTAGTACGCGGTTCGGCCGAAGCGGCCGACGTGCATCGCCCACCGTGCGGTGAGAAAGTCCGCGAGCGGATCGTCGCGCAGGGCCTCGTCGCGCGTGCGAATGCGGATCCGGGTACGCGCCCGGGTGCCGGTCAGCCGCTCGGAGGCGTAGGCCAGGTCGCGGTCACGACGGCTGGACCGCATCCGCGCCCACCGGTACGGCAGCCCGAGTCCGGCGTTCGCGGCCAGCACCGGCAGCAGGTGCTGCGCCTCCAGGGTGCGGAACACGACGCCGCGGCGGCCCTGCTCGTCCACGGAGTAGAGGCGCACGTTCGTCTCCAGGAAGGTCCCGAGCCACGGGACGACCGGCAGCGGAGGGAACGCGGTGCGCTCCAGCACGAACGGGATCAGGCCGACCCAGGTCGCGCCGTCCGGCGTCGTATCCGCCCGCGTGCCGGGCGGCAGCAGCGGGCGGACGATCGCCGGATCGACGCGCCAGTGCAGGAAGACCGCATCGCGCCAGTGCTGGCGGATGAACGCCCGACCGGGCAGCGGCGGCGCCACGGCGGTGAGCGCCTCGACCTCGTGCACCATGGACGGTCCTCCACTCAAGCGTCTACCCCGCTTCCGGACAACTGCCCATGCGCGCGCACGGGCAGCTGACCCGAATCCGAGCAGAAGGCGTCAGGCGCCGACGAGTCCGGCCGCGAGGTAGCCGTGCAGGCGGTCGAGGCCCACCCGATCCTGCGCCATGGAGTCGCGCTGCCGAACCGTGACGGCGCGGTCGTCGAGGGAGTCGAAGTCGACCGTGACGCAGTAGGGCGTGCCGATCTCGTCCTGCCGGCGGTAGCGGCGGCCGATCGCGCCGGCGTCGTCGAACTCCACGTTCCAGTCGAGCCGCAGGTCGGCCGCCACCTCTCGCGCCAGCGGCGACAGCCGCTCGTTGCGCGACAGCGGCAGTACCGCGGCCTTCACCGGCGAGAGGCGCGGGTCGAGCCGCAGCACGGTGCGCTTGTCGACGCCGCCCTTGGTGTTGGGCGCCTCGTCCTCGCTGAACGCGTCGACCAGGAACGCCATCAGGGACCGGGTGACGCCGGCCGCCGGCTCGATGACGTACGGCGTCCACCGCTCCCCCGCGCCCTGGTCGAAGTACGACAAGTCGGTGCCGGATGCCTCGCTGTGGGTGCGCAGGTCGAAGTCCGTGCGGTTCGCGATGCCCTCCAGCTCGCCCCACTCGCCGCCGGCGAAGCCGAAGCGGTACTCCACGTCGACGGTGCGCTTGGAGTAGTGGCTCAGCTTCTCCTTCGGGTGGTCGAACAGACGCAGATTGTCGGGGTCGATGCCGAGGTCGACGTACCAGGCGCGGCGGGCTTCGATCCAGTACTCATGCCACTGCTCGTCGGTGCCGGGCTCGACGAAGAACTCCATCTCCATCTGCTCGAACTCGCGCGTGCGGAAGATGAAGTTGCCGGGGGTGATCTCGTTGCGGAAGCTCTTGCCGATCTGACCGATGCCGAACGGCGGCTTCATGCGCGCGGACTGCACGACGTTCGCGAAGTTGACGAATATGCCCTGCGCGGTCTCGGGGCGCAGGTAGTGCATGCCCTGCTCGTCGTCGACGGGGCCGAGGAACGTCTTCATCAGGCCGGAGAAGGCGCGCGGCTCGGTCCAGGAGCCGGGCTGTCCGGTTTCGGGGTCGCGCACGTCGGCCAGCCCGTTGGCCGGCGGGTGGCCGTGCTTGGCCTCGTACGCCTCGATCAGGTGGTCGGCGCGGTAGCGCTTGTGGGTGTGCAGGCTCTCGACGAGCGGATCGCTGAACACCTCGACGTGGCCGGACGCCTCCCACACGCGGCGGGGCAGGATGACGGAGGAGTCGAGGCCCACCACGTCGTCCCGGCTGCGGACCATCGTGCGCCACCACTGGCGCTTGATGTTCTCCTTCAGCTCCGTGCCGAGGGGGCCGTAGTCCCACGCCGAGCGCGAACCGCCGTAGATCTCACCGGCCTGGAAGACGAATCCCCGGCGCTTGGCGAGGGCGATGACGGCGTCGAGCGACGTGGCTACCACGGTTCTCCCGTTCTGCACCGGGCTGGCTGTCCGGCGGCTTGATGCGAGCTTGCAGCCTATCGAGCACCCTCGACGGCCGCCCGCCCCTCCTTCGCGGGCCCTTCGGGTGAGGCACGACAGCAGGACCAGGTTCCGATCGCAGGCTGCTGGTCGACACAGGACCTGCGATACGGACGCTGTCCTGCCGTCGTGCTGTCCTGCTGGTGTGCCGCGGCAGTGCTGTCGGGCTTCGGCAGTGTTGCGTCGTGTGACCGCACCCGTGGTGCCGCCCGCCGAGCCGACCTACCGTGGCTGCACCGCCGGGATCCGGCGACGAAGGAGCAGACGATGACGGATCGCGCGCAGACGCAGCAGTCCCTGAGCTCGCAGCAGGCCTTGACCTCGCAGCAGGCACCGGCGGTATGCGAGCGTGGCGCGATGTGCATCGACGATCGCCCCGGTCACGCCGTGACGCTCATGCGGCTGCGTCTCGCTCACCTGCACCCGGAAGGGTGGGTGGATGCGATCGTCGCCGGCGTCGCAGACGACGGTTCGATCGACCTGCACCGCTGGTCGGATGGTGCGACGATGCGCGC
Source organism: uncultured Amnibacterium sp. (assembly GCF_964250715.1). Classification (GTDB taxonomy): domain Bacteria; phylum Actinomycetota; class Actinomycetes; order Actinomycetales; family Microbacteriaceae; genus Amnibacterium. The sequence continues at coordinate 106,202 of NZ_CAXUGX010000006.1, read as the reverse complement.
CTGGCACCACACCGACCAGAGCGACCTGCTCGTGCCGGGATCCGTGGTTTCCGTGCACGAGCGCTACGGAGTCCTCGCTGCCGGCGGGCACCGGCTGAACGTCGCCCTCCGCTGAGGACGGCGCCGGGTCAGCCTGCGACGGATGCGGTCATGCTCGTGAGCATGGTCCGGCAGGCCGTCATGCACGCCTCGCACGCCTGAGCGCACATCGCGCAGGTGGCGCTCATCTCCGCGTGCGTCATGCACTCGGTCATGCACGACCGGCACATCGCGATGCAGGCCTGCAGCATCGCGACCATGGCGTCGTACTCCATGCCGGCGGGCCGCATCATCATGCGCATCGTCGTCATGCAGACGTCCGCGCACATCGCGCAGCGCGAGGCGCAGGTGCCCATGTCCGCCATGCCGCCCATCGCGTCGGCGCACATCGTGCAGGCCTGCATGCAGGTGGAACACGCGTCGATCGCTTCCTGCATCGCCATCATGTCCAGCCCGGAGGGCATGGGCATGTCGTTCATGCCGGTCGTCTTCATCATCTCGGTCGTGGTCATCATCACGGCGTCCCCGTTCCGCGCGTGCCGACGAGCCGCCCGGCCGGGCAGTCTGGATCCTTGGGCATCGGCCGCGTTCCAGATCACGGTAGGGAGCGCGGCTTGGGATCGGCTCCGATCCGGCCAGATGACGACCTCCACCCGCCACGCCGTAGCCCGACAGCAGGACCAGGTCCGACCGCAGGCTGCTGGTCGACCACTGACCTGCCGTCGAGACCTTGTCCTGCTGACGTGCTCGCGGTCGGGCGGCGGGGTCAGGCCGCGGCGACCTCGCGCAGGGCGCCAGTTGCGACGTCGAAGACGAAGCCGCGCACGGAGTCCTTGATCGGGATGAACGGGCTCGCCTTGATCCGCGCGATCGACTGCCGGACGTCGTCGTCCAGGTCGTCGAACGCCTCCGCGGCCCACTCCGGCTTGATGCCCGTGTCGGCCTGGATCTGCGCCTTGAACCCGTCGTCCGTGAAGGTGAGCATGCCGCAGTCGGTGTGGTGGATCAGGATGACCTCCTGCGTCCCGAGCAGCCGCTGGCTGATCGTGAGCGAGCGGATCTCGTCGTCGGTGATGACCCCGCCGGCGTTGCGGATCACATGCGCCTCGCCCTCCCGCAGGCCGAGGATGCCGTACACGTTCAACCGAGCGTCCATACACGCCACGACCGCGACGTGCTTGCTGGGCGGCAGGGGCAGTTCGCTGCCGAATGCGGCGGCGTACGCCTTGTTGTTCTCGAGCAGGGTGTCGGTCGCCGTCATGTCGTACCTTCCTTCGCCGGCACGATCTGCACCGTCGCTTCAGTCCACGAGATGGCCGGACCGGCCGCAAGCGCGGTTACCGAATATGACGGGAGTTCGCAGGGTCGGCTTCATGACGTCGATCACCGCCACTGTGCTTACTCACTCGGGCGCGTCCACGGCCGCGCCACCGTGCTTGTTACTTGGGCGCGTCCACGGCACCGCCGAAGCGGCGGTCGCGGTCGGCGTATTGCGCGATCGCGTCCCACAGGTGAGTGCGGCGGTAGTCCGGCCAGAGCGTGTCCTGGAAGACCATCTCGGCGTAGGCGGACTGCCAGAGCAGGAAGTTCGAGGTGCGCTGCTCCCCCGACGACCGGATGAACAGGTCGACGTCGGGCAGGTCGGGCAGGTAGAGGTGGCGGGCGATCGTCTTCTCGGTGATCGCGTTCGGCTTCAGCCGACCGGCCGCGACCTCCTGTGCGACCTGCCGCACGGCGTCCTGGATCTCGACCCTGCCGCCGTAGTTGATGCACATCGTCAGCGTCAGCGTGCGGTTGTGCTGCGTCAGCTCCTCCGCCGCCCGCAGGTCGCCGATGACGGTGCGCCAGAGGCGCGGGGTCCTGCCCGCCCAGCGGATACGGACGCCCCATTCGTTCAGCTGCTCGCGGCGGCGCCGGAGGACGTCGCGGTTGAAGCCGAGGATGAATCGCACCTCGTCGGGCGAGCGGGTCCAGTTCTCGGTCGAGAAGGCGTAGGCGGAGATGTGCTTCACGCCCGCCTGCAGCCCGCCGGCCACGACATCGAGCAGCGCCGCCTCCCCCGCCCGGTGTCCCTCGATCCGCGGCAGACCCTGCGCGTTCGCCCAGCGGCCGTTGCCGTCCATCACGATCGCCACATGCTTCGGCACCCGGCCGAACGGCGGCGGTGCCTCCCCCGTCCAATCGACGGGCCGGATGGGATCCAGCTGCACGCGCGCCATCAGCGGGTCACGGTTGCGACGCCGTCCGTCCTGTCCACGTGCGCCATGGATTTGAGCCCTCGGTCCAGGTGCCACTGCGTGTAGGCGGCGATCACGCCCGAGGCGCGCGACCGCGTGCCGGACGCCGACGCCTCGGCGACCGCCCAGTCGCCGGTGAGCAGCGCGGCGAGCAGCGCGACCGTGTCCGGATCGAGCCGTGGCACGCCGGGCGGCGCCACCTCGTCGGCCACGACGCCGCCGAGCTGCACGACGAACGCGCTGTGCGGCCCCGGAGCGCCAGTGACGGCACAGTCGCCGAAGCTGGGCGCCCACCCCGCCACCGACAGCGCCCGCAGCAGGTAGGAGTCGAGGGTCAGCGAGGCGCCGTGCTCGCCGCGGGACAGCGACCGCAGCGCGCCGACCAGCAGCAGGTACTGCTGGGGCGACGCCTCGTCGGTCAGGCGATCGGCGGTCTCGACGATGGCGTTCGCGGCGGTGAAGCTGGCGTAGTCGGCCACGATCGGCGCCCCGTACGTGCCGATCGACTCCGCCTGCTGGATGACGTCCAGGCTGCGGCCCTCGTAGCACTGCAGGTCGACCACCATGAACGGCTCCAGCCGCGAGCCGAACCGGCTGGTGGTGCGCCGAACGCCCTTGGCGACCGCGCGGATCTTGCCGTGCCGCTTGCCCAGCATCGTGACGATGCGGTCGGCCTCACCCAGTTGATGCGTGCGCAGCACCACGGCTTCGTCGCGGTAGGTGGGCACGCCCCCATTCTCTACTGGGCGGAGTCCCCCGGCGGAATGTCGGGCCGGCCGACGATGTCTCCGCCGGTGCCGTCAGCGACGCCGGGCTGTTCCGAAGATGCCCCGGATCACGCCGGAGAGCATCGTCTGCGTCGTGCGGGAGGTGAGCACCTCCTCGATCACCGACCGCTGCGGCGTCGTGCGGCGGCCGGACGATCGCGGAGCGGATCGACGCTGCTCGGCATCGCGCTGCCGGTCCTCCGCCGCCTGCTGTCGCTGCTCGGCCGCGCGCTGCTTCTGCTCCGCGGCGTCCTGCTTGCGCTCCGCCGCGTCATCCGCCGCCTGCTGTGCCGCCGCGTGCGCGGCGTTCATCTTGGCGGTCAGGATCTCGGCCGCCGACTCGCGGTCGAGCGGGGTGCCGTAGGTGGCCATCAGGGGCGACGCGGCGACCATCGCCTCGATCGTCGCCGGCTCCGTCGGCCCCATCGACCCCTGCGGTGCACGCAGCCGAGTCCAGGCGACGGGCGTCGGGGCGCCCTGCTCGCTCATGACGGTCACGACCGCCTCGCCGATGCCGAGCCCGGTCAGCACCTCGCCCAGGTCGTACGCCGACTTCGGGTAGGTGGACACGGTCGCCCGCAGCGCCTTGGCATCCTCCGGCGTGAACGCCCGCAGGGCGTGCTGCACCCGCGAGCCGAGCTGGCCCAGCACCTCGCCGGGCACGTCCTTGGGCGTCTGGGTGACGAAGAAGATCCCGACACCCTTGGAGCGGATGAGCCGCACCGTGCGCGTGATCTGCGATAGGAACTCCTTGCTGGCATCGGCGAACAGCAGGTGCGCCTCGTCGAAGAAGAACACGAGCTTCGGCTCGTCCGCGTCGCCGATCTCGGGCAGGTCGTTGAACAGGTCGGCGAGCAGCCACATCAGGAACGTCGAGTACAGCTGGGGCCGGTCGGCGACGCCGGGCACCTCCAGCAGGCTGATGATGCCGCGCCCGTCCTCGGCCGTGCGCAGGAACTCGCGGGTGTCGATCTCGGGCTCGCCGAAGAAGTCCTCGCCCCCGCCGTCGGCGAACGAGATCAGCTCGCGCAGGATGACGCCCACGGTCGCGCTCGAGATGCCGCCGAGTCCGGCCAGGTCGGCCTTGCCGTCGGCGCTCGCCAGGTACTGCAGCACCTGGCGGATGTCGGCCAGGTCGAGCAGCGCCAGGCCGTGCTCCTCCGCGTAGTGGAAGACCAGGCCGAGGCTCGACTCCTGAGTCTCGTTCAGGCCGAGCGCACGGCTGAGCAGCAGGGGGCCGAAGCCCGCCACCGTCGCGCGCACCGGGATTCCTCGGCCGGATCCGCCCAGGGAGTAGAACTCGGTCGGGAACGTGGTCGCCGTCCACGGCTGGCCGATCGCCTGAGTGCGGGCGAGCAGCCGAGGGTTCGGGGATCCGGGCGTGGCGACGCCGGACAGGTCGCCCTTCATGTCCGCGGCGAAGACGGGCACCCCCGCGGCGGACAGTTGCTCCGCGAGTGCCTGCAGCGTGCGGGTCTTGCCGGTGCCGGTCGCTCCGGCGATCAGGCCGTGCCGGTTCAGCATCGACAGCGGCACGCGGACCGGCGCATCGATGACGGGCTCGCCGTTCAGCAGGGCGCCGAGCTCGAGCGCCGTGCCCGAGAACGCGTAGCCGGAGCGCACGCGGTCGACGTCCGCGGCCGAGAGCGGACCCGCCGTGACCGGAGTCGCCGCCGGTGCGGTCGGCGCCGGCGAAGCGGCCGAGGCGGCGGCCGCTTTGACTGCTGCCGCGGCCGCTGCCGCAGCCTCCTGAGCGGCGCGCATCGCCTGGTCCGCGACCGCCTGCAGCCGGGCGACCTCGTCGGCGGCGGATCCGGTGGGAGTGGGAGGGGTGGTCGGGGAGCTCATGCCCCTCACTCTGCCCGGCGCGGGCCTCCGACGCACCCGCGTCCGTGTCCTTCGCAGGGTGCGTGCGCGTCGACGAACGTCAGGCGGCGGCAGCAGCGGCGACGGGGTAGGCCCGCGCCTCCTCCAGCGTCGAGAAGCGGTGGATGCTGGAGATGGAGCCGTCGCGCAGTCCGAACGTGGAGAACACCGTCACCGGAGCGGACCCCGTCGTGTCGCTGGTCCACTGGGCGTCCTGCGCCACGACGATGCCGCCGGGAACGTCGTAGCAGTCGCGCGGCATCAGCCGGACGCCCGCCGATTCGACCCACGACCTCATCACGTCACGACCGGCCGCGTCACCGCGGGGACCGCCGACGACGACGTCCTCGGTGCAGGCGGCAGCGGCGGTCGCCGCGTCGCCGTTATTGACCGCGACGTGCCAGATGACGATGACGGAGTCGAGGGTCGAGGTGGTGAGCGTCATGGACACAGGGTGCACCAGCAAGGCTGGACACGCCAGCATGCGCGCCGAATGTTTGCAATGCCGATCATGAACTATGGGGTAACGAACAGGTCACGATCTTGGGCGGGCGTTCGCGCGAAACGGTCACACCAGGGCGAGCTGCGAGGCGGTCGCCCGGACCGCCCGATTGACCGACGAGACGATCGCCCGCAGCGACGCGGTGGCGATGTCCGCGTCGATGCCGACGCCCCACAGCCGAACCCCGTTGACCTCCAGGTCCACGTAGGCGGCGGCCCGCGCGTCACCGCCGGCGCTCATCGCGTGCTCCACGTAGTCGTAGAGCGAGACCCGAAAGCCCTGCTCGGCCATCACGTGCAGGAACGCGTCGATCGGCCCGTTGCCGTGCGCCTCGACCTCCAGCTCGTCGTCGTCCACGCGCAGCCGCGCCTGCAGGTGCACGTCGCTGTGCAGGTCGCTACTGGTCCGGGTGCGCAGCAGCTCGAAGCGCCCCCATTTGGCCTCCGGCTGCTCCTCCGGTGCCGGCAGGTACTCGTCGGCGAAGATCGCCCAGATCTCGTCGCTGGTCACCTCGCCGCCGTCCGCGTCGGTGCGGGCCTGCACGACGGCCGAGAACTCGATCTGCAGCTTGCGGGGCAGGTCCAGGGCGTGGTCGGTCTTCAGCAGGTACGCCACGCCACCCTTGCCGGACTGCGAGTTGACCCGGATGACCGCCTCGTAGCTGCGCCCCAGGTCCTTGGGGTCGACCGGCAGGTAGGGCACGGCCCACTCCAGCTCGGCGACGGGCGTGCCGGCCACCTGCGCCGTGTGCTCCATCGCCTCCAGCCCCTTCTTGATGGCGTCCTGGTGGCTGCCGCTGAACGCCGTGTAGACCAGATCGCCCGCCCAGGGGCTGCGCTCGTGCACTCGCAGCTGGTTGCAGTGCTCGGCGGTCGCCCGCACGCGGTCCAGGTCGCTGAAGTCGATCTGCGGGTCGATGCCCTGGGTGAACAGGTTGATGCCGAGCGCGACCAGGTCGACGTTGCCGGTGCGCTCGCCGTTGCCGAACAGGCAGCCCTCGATGCGGTCGGCGCCCGCCAGGTACCCGAGCTCCGCCGCAGCGATCGCGGTCCCGCGGTCGTTGTGCGGATGCAGGGAGAGGATCACGTGCTCGCGGTGCGCCAGGTGCCGGTTCATCCACTCGATGGAGTCGGCGTACACGTTGGGCGTGGCCATCTCGACGGTGGCCGGCAGGTTGATGATCACCTGACGGTCGGCAGTCGGCTGGAAGACCTGCAGCACCTGGTTGCAGATGTCCGCGGCGAACTCCAGCTCGGTGCCCGTGTACGACTCCGGCGAGTACTCGTAATAGATGGTCGTGCCGGGCACGGTCGCCTCGAACCGCTTGCAGAGGCGCGCACCCTCCAATGCGATGTCGACGATGCCCTGGCGGTCGGTGCGGAAGACGACGTCGCGCTGCAGGATGCTCGTGGAGTTGTAGAGGTGCACGATCGCCTGCTTGGCACCCCGGATGGACTCGTAGGTGCGCTCGATCAGGTGCTCCCGCGCCTGGGTGAGCACCTGGATGGTCACGTCGTCGGGGATCGCCTGCTCGTCGATCAGGCTGCGGACGAAGTCGAAGTCGGTCTGGCTGGCGGACGGGAAGCCGACCTCGATCTCCTTGTAGCCCATGCGCACCAGCAGGTCGAACATGATTCGCTTGCGCTCGGGACTCATCGGGTCGATGAGGGCCTGGTTGCCGTCACGCAGGTCGACGGCGCACCAGCGCGGCGCCCGCTCGATGCGCTTGGCCGGCCAGGTGCGGTCGGGCAGGTCGACCTGGAACTGGTCGGCGTAGGAGCGATACCGGTGGAACGGCATCGGGGACGGCTGCTGCCGGTTTCGCATGGGTGCTTCTCTCTCGTCGCGGTGTGCGGCCACGCGGAACGCCGCGACGAGGTGGGCCTGAAGTGCTAGGCCTCGTCGCGGCAGGGAAGGAGGAGCGCCGTGAACACGGGTCGAGGGTAGCAGAGGGGACCGGGTAGCAGAGGGGACCGGGCCGCCGCTCCCCTGCTCGCGCGAGGTTGCTCCGCCGCTCACGCGGTACCTGCGGCCTCTACGCGGTGCGCACACCTACCGCGTCAAGGCGCACGTACCGCGCGAAGGAGCCCGGGAGGCGTCAGAAGCCCAGGCGGCCGAGGGCCTTCGGGTCGCGCTGCCACTCCTTGGCGACCTTCACGTGCAGGGCGAGGAAGACGCGACCGCCCACGAGCGGTTCGATCTCGGCCCGGGCCCGCGTGCCGACGTCGCGCAACCGGGAACCGCCTCGACCGATCATGATGATGCGCTGGCTGTCGCGCTCCACGAACACGTTCGCGTGGATGCGGGTGAGGCCCTCGTCGTCCTCGATCTCGTCGATCGTGACGGCCAGCGAGTGGGGCAGCTCCTCGCGTGCGCCCTCGAGCGCAGCCTCCCGGATCAGCTCGGCGATCCGCTGCTCCAGCGACTCGTCGGTCACCGCGTCGACCGGATAGAGCGGCGGCGAGACGGGCATCAGCGCCAGGGCCTCGTCGGCCAGCACGTCCAGCTGGATGGCATCGATCGCGCTGACCGGCACGATCGTGGCCCACTCCCGCAGGCGCGAGACCGCCAGCAGCTGCTCGCCCACCCGATCGCGCGGCACGGCGTCGAGTTTGGTGACGATCGCGATCTTGGCCGCCCGCGGGTAGTCGTCCAGCCGCTGGTTGATGAAGCGGTCACCCGGGCCGATCGGTTCGCCCGCCGGGACGCAGAACCCGACGACGTCCACGTCGGCCAGGGTCGCCGCGACCACGTCGTTCAGCCGTTCGCCGAGCAGGGTGCGGGGCCGGTGCAATCCGGGGGTGTCGACCACCACCAGTTGGCCGCCTGCGCGGTTGACGATGCCCCGGATGGCCCGCCGGGTCGTCTGCGGCTTGGCGGAGGTGATGGCGATCTTCTCGCCGACCAGCGCGTTCATCAGCGTGGATTTGCCCACGTTGGGCCGCCCGACGAAGGTGATGAAGCCCGCCCGAGGCTCGGTCGCAGCCGCCGCCGCGACGTCGCTCACGCCCCCACCGAACGCACGGCCGCGTCGTCGTACTCCTCGCGCGGCACCTCCGGATCCAGTTGCACCAGGACGCTGGTCAGTCCGCGCCGCCGGCCCTCCGTGCGATCGGCGGTCAGGATCAGCCCCGCCGTGCGCACGACAGAGCCGGGCTGGGGCAGCCGTCCCGCCGCTTTGGTCAGCAGGCCGCCGACGGTGTCCACGTCCTCGTCGTCGATCTGCAGGTCGAACAGGTCGCCCAATTCGTCGAGGGACAGGCGCGCCCGCACCCGGTAGACCCCGTCGTCCAGCGACTCGATCTCGTGCTGGTCCCGGTCGTACTCGTCCGAGATGTCGCCGACCAGCTCCTCGATCAGGTCCTCCAGCGTGACCAGGCCGGCGATGCCGCCGTACTCGTCGACGACCATCGCCAGGTGATTCGACTCCTGCTGCATCTGCCGCAGGGTCGCGTCGGCCTTCTTGGAATCGGGGATGAACAGCGGCGCCCGCACGAGTCCCGCGATGCCGGAACCCTTGGCCTTCCGCTGCTCGTTCAGCGCCCGCGCCACGTCGCGCAGGTGCAGGACGCCCAAGATCTCGTCGGCGTCCTTCTCGGTCACCGGCACGCGGGAGAGCCCGGAGGAGAAGAACAGCCGCATCGCCGTGTCGGCCGTCGCGGTGGCCTCGATCGTCGTCATGTCGGTGCGCGGCACCATCACTTCGCGCACCACCGTGTCGCCCCACTCGAAGATCGAGTGGATCAGGTCGCGGTCGCCGTGCTCGAGCACGTCCAGCTCCGTGGCCTCGTCGACCATGCTGAGCAGCTGCTCCTCCGAGGTGAAGGTGGCCCGGCGGGGCCGCCCGGGCGTCACGACGTTGCCGAGCCACACCAGCAGGTTCGCGATCGGCCCGAGCAGCAGGCGCGTCCCGCGCACGATGTGGGCGGAGGCGCGCAGCACGCCGCGGGCGTGTACCCGGCCGACGCTGCGCGGGCTGGCACCCACGAGCACGAACGACACCCCGGTCATCACGACCGCGGCGGTCAGCAGCACGAGCCACGGCGACCGGATGAGCGACGCGGCGGCCAGCGTGACCAGGACCGCGGCCGTCGTCTCGGCCAGGATGCGCAGGAAGTTGATGGCGTTCGCATGCGCGCCCGCGTCCGCAGCGATCGCGAGCATGGGCCGCCGTGCGCGCGACCCGACCGCGAGCTCCTGGATCTGGGCGCGGGACAGCGTGCCGAGGGCGGAGTCGGCGGCGGCCAGCAGTCCGCCGAACGCGACCAGCAGCAGCGCGAGCACCAAGAACAGAGCGACCATGGGTGCCGCCTCAGCGGCGCTGCTTCTCCTGCATCGCGAAGCCGACCAGCATGTCGCGCTGCACCTGGAACATCTCGCGCTCGTCGTCGGCCTCGGCATGGTCGAACCCGAGCAGATGCAGCAGCCCGTGCGCGGTCAGCAGCTTCAACTCCTCCAGCGACGAGTGTCCCGCGGTCTTGGCCTGCTCCACCGCCACCTGCGGGCACACCACGATGTCGCCCAGCAGGCCCGGCGGGGTCTGCACGTCGTCGCTGCCGGGCCGCAGCTCGTCCATCGGAAAGCTGAGCACGTCGGTGGGTCCCGGTTCGTCCATCCACTGCACGTGCAGCTGCTCCATCGCGGCCGTGTCGACGAACAGCAGGGCGACGTCGGCGTCAGGATGCACGTGCAGCAGGTCGAGCCCGAAGGTGACGAGCCGCTGCAGCGCCGCGTCGTCCACCTGCACGCCGGACTCGTTGTTGACCTCGACGCTCACCGGTGCCGGCCCTCCGACCGTCGGCCGAGGTCGTCCTGCACGCCGCGTTCCTGCGCGCGGCGGTCGGCGCGGTTGGCCGGCGGGCGGTAGTCGGTGGGTAGGCGCGCAGCCGTGGGGGCGGAGGAGGTGGGCGTCTGGTCGACTCGATCGCCGCGCCTGGCCGCCTGCGCCGCCATGCGCTGCGCGTCGAATCGGGTGTACGCGTCCACGATGCGGCCCACCAGGTTGTGGCGCACCACGTCCTCACTGCCGAGCATGGCGAAATGGATGTCGTCCACGTCGTGCAGCACCCGGGTGACGGTCTGCAGTCCGCTGATGCCGTTCGGCAGGTCCATCTGCGTGATGTCGCCGGTGATGACCATCTTGGAGCCGAAGCCGAGCCGGGTCAGGAACATCTTCATCTGCTCGGGCGTGGTGTTCTGCGCCTCGTCCAGCACGACGAAGGAGTCGTTCAGCGTGCGCCCGCGCATGTACGCCAGCGGCGCGACCTCGATGGTGGACGACGCCATCAGCTTCGGCACCAGCTCCGGATCCATCATCTCGTTGAGCGCGTCGTAGAGGGGGCGCAGGTACGGGTCGATCTTGTCCGTGAGCGTGCCGGGCAGATAGCCCAGGCGCTCGCCGGCCTCGACCGCGGGGCGGGTCAGGATGATGCGGGTCACCTCTTTGCGCTGCAGGGCCTGCACCGCCTTGGCCATCGCCAGGTAGGTCTTGCCCGTGCCTGCCGGACCGATGCCGAAGGTGATGGTGTTGACGTCGATCGCCTCGACGTACGCCTTCTGGCCGAGCGTCTTGGCGCGGATGCTCTTGCCCCGGGCGGTCAGGATGGCCTGGCTCAGCAGCTCGGCCGGGCTGCTGCTCACGTCGCCGGTCAGGATGCGCGCGCTGGAGTCGATGTCGACCGGGCCCAGCTCCTGACCGTTCCGCACCATCTGCAGCAGCTCTTCGATCAGCCGCTCCGCAGCGTGCACCTGCGCCGGCTCGCCCGTGAGGGTGACCTGATTGCCCCGCACCGACACCTCGACCAGGGGGAACTGGCGCTGGATCTGCGTCAGCAGCCGGTCCTGCGGCCCCAGCAGCCGCACCATCGCGATGCCGTCGATCGACATGCTGCGCGTCTCGGCGCCCTCGGCGGGGTACCGGCGCGCCCCGACCAGTGCGCTGCGGCGGCCGCTGGCGCGGAAGTCCTGATCAGCCTCGGCCAAGTGATCCTTCCGTCAAGTCTCCGGCCAGCACGTGCGCGTGCACGTGGAAAACGCTCTGCCCGGATCCCGCCCCGGTGTTGAACACGAGCCGGAAGTCGGTGTGTCCGGCCGCCGCCGCGACGATCTTGGCCACCGCGATCATCTCGGCCAGCAGCCTCGGATCGCCGGCCGCGAGCTCGGTCACGTCGCGGTACTGCTCGGTCTTCGGGATGACCAGCAGGTGCACCGGCGCCTTGGGCGCGATGTCGCGCAGGACGAAGACCGCATCGGTCTGCAACACGATGTCGCCCGGGATCTGACCCGCAAGGATGCGGGTGAAGATCGAGGGTTCGGTGCTGACGCTGCCGCCGGGTTCTGCCATCACGACGATGGTACGGCGCGCATGCGACACGGCGCGTCCCAGCTGTCCCGACAGCAGGACCAGGTCCCGATCGCAGGTTGCCGGTCGACCAGCGGCCTGCTGTCGGGACATCGTCCTGCTGAAGTGCTTCGGGTGACGGGCACTGAGAATGGGAGCTCGGCCGAGGGTCACCAGAGGCGCAGGTGGACGGCCAGGGCTGCCAGGGCCGCCGGGGCCGCGGTCGAGGTGCGCAGCACGGTCGGGCCGAGGCGGGCAGGGACCGCTCCGGCCGCCTGAAGCAGGGCCAGCTCCTCCGGGGCGATGCCGCCCTCCGGGCCGACCACCAGCACGAGGTCGGCGGTCAGGTCCGTCGGCACCACGTCGACCAGGCGCCGCGAGGCATCCGGATCGAGGACCACGACCAGGCGATCGGCCACCGGGTGATCCCGGACCGGGCGATCGGCAACCTGCCGGTCGGCGGCCAGCGCCGCGATCTGCGCCGTGTCCATCAGCGGCAGCGCCTGTGGCAGCCACGGCCGCATCGCCTGCTTGCCCGCCTCGCGCAGGATGCTCGCCCAGCGCGCCTCGCCCCGCGCGATGCGGTCACCGCCCCAGCGCGTCACGCTGCGGGCGGCGGACCACGGCGCCACCGCCGCGACGCCCAACTCGGTGGCGGCCTGCACTGCCAGCTCGTCGCGGCCGCCTTTGGCGAGCGCCTGCACCAGCGTGACCGCCGGCCGCGGAGGTGCCACCTCGGTCACCTGCACGACGCGCAGCTGCACTGCATCCTTCGACACCGCGGTCGCCTCGGCCCGTGCGACCCGGCCCGCGCCGTCGCCGATCGTCGTCGACTCCCCCACCCGCATGCGGGCGACGACCGAAGCGTGCCGCCCCTCGTCGCCGGACAGCAGTACCGTGTCGCCGAGGCCGGCAGCCGTGACGGAGTCGGAGAGGTAGAAGTGCGCCACGTCGCCGGCCGGCTCAGACGCCCAGGAACCGATCCCGCAGCTTGGAGAACAGTCCCTGCTGGAAGTGCCCCAGTTGCGGCGGATGCGGCTTGCGGTGCCCGGCGAACTGGCGGATCAGCTCGCGCTCCTTGGCGTCCAGCTTGACCGGCGTCACCACCTGCACGCCGATCTTCAGGTCGCCTCGCCCGCTGCCGCGCAGCCGGGTAATGCCGCGGCCGGCGATGGTGAGCACGTCCGCGCTCTGCACGCCGGGGCGGATGTCGACGTCGACGGGGCCGTCCAGGGTCTGCAGCGTGGCCGTGGTCCCCAGGATCGCGTCGGTCATCTGCACCTCGAGGGTCGCCAGCAGGTCGTCGCCCGCGCGGCTGAACGTCTCGTGGTGCCGCACCTTGATCTCCAGGTACAGGTCGCCGCGGGGACCGCCGGCGGGACCGACCTCGCCCGAACCGGCCAGTTGCAGCCGAAGCCCCGTCTCGACGCCGCCGGGGATGTCGACCGGCACGGTGGTGCGCGCCCGTACGCGGCCCTGCCCGGCGCAGGTGGGGCAGGGGTTCGGGATGATCGTGCCGTAGCCGCGGCAGACGGTGCACGGGGTGCTGGTCATGACGTTGCCGAGCAGCGAGCGCACGGCGCGCTGGATCTGGCCGGTGCCGTGACAGATGTCGCAGGTCTGCGGGTTGGTGCCGGGCTGGCAGCACGAGCCCTTGCAGGTGTCGCAGAGCATGGCGGTGTCGATCTCCAGGTCGCGGTGCACGCCGAAGACGACCTCCTCCAACTCCACCTCGATGCGCAGCAGCGCATCCTGCCCGCGCTCGCGCCGGGACTTGGGTCCGCCGCGCCCGCCCTGGCCCTGGCCGAAGAAGCTCTCGAAGATGTCGCCGAAGCCGAAGCCCTGACCGCCGGCGCCGCCCTGGGGGCCGAGGTCGTACTCCTGCCGCTGCCGCGCGTCGGACAGCACGTCGTACGCGTGGGTGACGAGCTTGAACCGCTCGGCCGCGTCGTCCCCCGGGTTCACGTCGGGGTGCAGCTGACGCGCCAGTCGCCGGTACGCCTTCTTGATGTCGTCGGCGGACGCGTCCTTCGTCACGCCGAGTACTTCGTAATGGTCAGCCACGGATGAGGGAGCCTTTCGTCCCGCGCACGGGTTGGTCGGGAGGCACGGGGTCGGTCAGGAGGCGTGCTGGTCGGGAGACGGATCGTTCACTCGATGGCGGCCGCCGCGGGACGACGGCCGGATCACTCGTCGCCGAGCAGCTTGGAGAGGTACCGGGCAACGGCGCGGACGGCCGCGATGTTGCCGGAGTAATCCATTCTCGTGGGGCCGAGCACGCCCACGCGGGCGAGTTCGCCCGCAGAGGAACGGTAGCCGCCCGCGAGGATCGAGGTCTCGGTCAGCCCGGCGGAGGCGTTCTCGCGGCCGATCGAGATCGACACGCCGTGGCTGTCCAGCTCCATCTCGCTGAACAGGCGCAGCAGCACGACCTGCTCCTCGATCGCCTCGAGCACCGGCAGGATGCTGCCGGGGAAGTCGCGGCTGGTGCGCGCCAGGTTGGCCGCGCCGGCCATCACCAGGCGGTCCTGACGGCGGTCGTCGACCTGAGCGGTGAGCGCGCTGACGATCCGGCCGACGACGGGCTCCCGCTCGGCGGGGAACGCCGCGGCCAGGTCGGCGAGCAGCGCGGGGGTCTCGGCCAGCAGGCGCCCCACGAGCGAGGCGTTCAGCCGGGCCCGCAGGTCGGCCAGGAATTCGGCGTCGCCCGCCTCGTCGGCGGCGGAGCGCCCGGGGAGCTCCACCGTGCGCTGATCGACGTGCCCCCCGTCGGTGATGAGCACCACCAGCAGCCGGGCCGCGGACAGCGGGACCAGCTCGACGTGCCGCACCCGCGAGCGCGGCAGGACCGGCACCTGCACGAGCGCGACCTGGCTGGTCAGCTGCGACAGCATGCGCACGGTGCGGCCGAGCACGTCGTCCAGGTCGTTGCCGGCGCCGAGGAAGGTGCGGATCGCCTGCCGTTGCGCGCCGGTCATCTGCCGCACGTCGGCCAGGTGGTCGACGAACATGCGGTAGCCCTTGTCGGTGGGCACCCGCCCGGAGGAGGTGTGCGGCGCGACGATCAGCTCCTCCTCCTCCAGCGCCGCCATGTCGTTGCGGATGGTGGCGGCCGAGACTCCGAAGCCGTATCGGTCGACGATCGTCTTGGAACCGACCGGCTCGCGGGAGGCGACGTAGTCCTGCACGATGACGCGCAGCACCTCGAGTCCGCGTTCCGAGACCATGGCACCCCGCTCGTCCATCCGCGCGCCGGTTGCCTGCACTCGACGCGGTCGACTGCTGATTCTACCGTCGACCGCAGCAGCCCGGTCGTTGCCACGGCGCGACATATCCGGTTATCCTGTGCGCAACCTGACAATGCTGTCGGTGCGCACCGTGGCCTGCTGTCAGCGCGTCGTCGGAGGGCACGAGGGTGCCGCATCACGAACCGTCCTGAACGCCGAGGAGTACGACCATGACAAGCCCCACGCCGCAGCCGTATGCCGCGCAGCCGCTCAGCCCGAGCGACGAGAAGCTGTGGGCCAGCCTCGCCCACTTCGGCAACATCCTCGGATTGCTGCCGTCGCTGTTGATCTTCCTGATCCTGAAGGACCGCAGCGTGCGGGTGCGTCAGGAGTCGAAGGAGGCGCTCAACTTCATCATCACGGCGCTGATCGGCTACGTGGTGCTGATCATCGTGCAGGTCATCCTCGGCGGCATCGCCGGCGCACTGCCCTCGGGCATCGCACTGGTCTTCATCGCCATCGGCTTCCTGGTCGGCCTCGTCCAGATCGCGCTGTACATGGCGGTGATCGTCTTCTCGATCCTCGGCGGTATCCGCGTCAACGGAGGCGGCAGCTACCGCTACCCGGTCAACCTGCGACTGATCAAGTAGTCGCGGACTTCAGGAAGGAATCCCGATGACGAACGACCTGCCGCCGAGCCCTGATCCGTCCAACGGTGTGCCGCCGAATGCCGCACCGCCCAACGCCGTGCCCGACTACTCCGCGCCGGTGCCCGGGCAGCCCCTCTCGCCGAGCGACGAGCGCCTCTACATGACGCTCGCGAATATCGGGGGCATCTTCTTCAGCTTCATCCCGGCGCTGATCGTCTACCTGATCGCGAAGGACCGCAGCGCCTTCGTCAAGCGCAATGCCGCATCGGCGCTGAACTTCCAAATCACGATGGCGATCATCAGCGTGGTCGGTTACATCCTGTGGATCATCCTCGTCGGCATTCTGGTGACGATCGCGGTCAGCATCGTTGTGCTGATCTTCAGCATCCTGGCCGCCGTCGCGGCGAATCGCGGCACCGACTACCGCTACCCGCTGTCGATCCCGTTCGTGAAATAGCGCACCCAGCGCGCCTACGAGGCGCTCTTCTCAGGGCGGTAGACGTGGGCGCGGTGGGCGATGCGCATCACCTGTACGAGCCGCTCGTCCTCGTCGATTCGCACGAGAACTCGGTAGGCGATACCGACGTAACCGGCTCGGAGCCCCTCAAGCTCGGCTCCGAGGGGCTTCGTCGCCCGCAACGGGTTCTCCGTGAGCGGACCGTCGAGGAAACGGAGTACGGCGTCGACCAGCTTCGGGTTGAGCCGGCCGAGCGCACGTGCGGCAGGTCTGGACAGTTCGACGCGGTAGGGCTCGGTCGTCACCGATTCGCCAGCTGCGCGCGCACTTCCTCAAGGGAGAACATGCGTCCCTCGGCGACGTCATCCTCTGCCTCGGCCATCTCGGCCGCGTGGTCGGGATCGGAGAGCCACGCCAGCGTCTCCTGCAGGGAGTCAAGATCCTCTGGCGACATAAGGACGGCGGCAGGCCTGCCGTGGCGAGTGATGACCACGGCGTCGTGGGTCGATTCGACACTCTCGACCAGGGTTGAGAGTTTGTCCTTGGCCTCGCTGACAGACATGGTTCGCACCGCCCCAGACTAGCCTGGCTTTGGGCCAATTTCCTAGCCGATACTCACCCCACAAGAAGTCTGACCGGACTCAGTCGGTCAGCCGGCGCACCACCGCGTCGGCGAGCAGCCGGCCCGGACGGGTGAGCACGACCCGGCCGTGGACGGCCGCGGGGCCCTCGATCAGGCCGTCGGCGATGAGGCCGGCGACCGCCCGTCGACCGCCGGTCTGCAGTCGGGTGACCGGCAGGCCGGAGACCAGGCGCGACTCCAGCAGCACCCGCTCCAGCGCCCGGGTCGGCTCGTCCAGCGTCTCTCGGCCCGCCGCCGGCGACAGACCGGCGGTGATTCGCTGCGCGTAGGCGGCGGGGTGCTTGACGTTCCACCAGCGCACGCCGCCGAGGTGGCTGTGCGCGCCGGGGCCGACGCCCCACCAGTCCTGCCCGGTCCAGTACGCCAGGTTGTGGCGCGACCGGTGCCGCTCGTCGCGCGCCCAGTTGCTCACCTCGTACCAGCCGTAGCCGGCGGCGGCCAGCAGCTCGTCGGCCAGGTCGTACTGGTCGGCCTGCAGGTCGTCGTCCGGCGCGGGAAGCAGCCCGCTGCGGATGCGCCGGGCGAGCGCCGTTCCCTGCTCGACGATCAACGCGTAGGCGGAGACGTGGTCGGGGGTGAGTGCGAGCACCGCGTCGAGCGACCTGCGCCAGTCGGCCAGCGACTCCCCCGGCGTGCCGTAGATCAGATCCAGGCTGACGTTCAAGCCGGCGGCTCTGGCCCAGGCGACGGCGTCGGGCACGCGGGCCGGATCGTGGGTGCGGTCCAGCGTCGCGAGTACGTGCGGCACCGCCGACTGCATGCCGAAGGACACGCGGGTGAAGCCGGCTGCGGCCAGTTCGTCGAGCGAGCGCGGAGTGACGGAGTCGGGGTTGGCCTCCGTCGTCACCTCGGCGTCCGCGGCCAGGCCGACCACGTCGCGGACGGCGGCCAGCATCGCGGCCAGGTCCGCTGACGGCAGCAGGGTGGGCGTGCCACCGCCGAAGAAGACCGTCGACGCCGGTCGAGCCGGTAGGCCGGCATCGGCCAGCACTCGCGCCGCCAACGCGACCTCGAGACCCGCCTGGCCCGCGAAGTCCTGCCGCCGGGCGCCCCGCAGCTCGTCGGCCGTATAGGTGTTGAAATCGCAGTATCCGCAGCGCACCCGGCAGAAGGGCACGTGCAGGTACACGCCGAAGTCCCGCTCCGCCGCTCCCTCGGCAGCACTGGCCGGGAGGGCCCCGTCGGCGGGAGCCGGATCGGCGACGGGCAGAATCGAAGGCATGACTCTCCCCATCTTCGGACAGGAAGACGCGCGTCCCGTCCGGCCGGGGAGCGGGGGCGCGACGAACAGGACCCGAATCGTGCTCTGGGACGTGGATGGGACGATTCTGAGGAACGGGGGCCGGGCGGGGCTGCTGTACGACGACGCCATCCGCGACGTGTCGGGGTTCGAGCCCGTCGGCGCGCATCCCGGCGAACACGGCAAGACCGACGCGCAGATCATCAGCGAGCGGCTGACGGAGTACGGGCTCGACCCCGCGCTGCTGCCGCGGGTCAGCGCCCGGCTCGATGAGCTGTCCGAAGCCGGCAACGCCGGTCCCTCCGCGCGGCAGCTCGCTCCGGGTGTGCCGGAGGCGCTCGCGGCCGTCGCGGACGCTGGGTGGGTCAACGGCCTGCTGACCGGCAACTCGCCGGCGCGGGTGCGGTTCAAATTCGCCGGCGCGGGGCTGCCGGTGGACCGCTTCGACTGGGCGCACTCCTACTTCGGGGACCGGGCGCTGGTCCGCTCCGACATCACGCGGGCAGCGGCGCAGGATCTGGCCGGCTCCACGGCGGTGATCCTCGGCGACACCCCGAGCGACGGGTCCGCCGCGGACGCGGTCGGCTTCCCGTTCATCGCGGTGGCGACGGGCGTCTTCAGCGAGGACGTGCTGCGAGAGACGAGCGCGATCGCGGTCGTCCCGGACCTGGTCGAGGGCCTCCCCGCAGTGCTGGCGGCGCTCGCCACCCTCTGATCACCGGCGCGCTCTTCACGCTGGGCCCACAGCCCCTGCGATTCATGGCAGCAGAGCGCGCAGGTAGCGGGCCGCGTATCGCGCCTGGAATGCCCGGGCCAGCGGCAGGGCCAGCGCGAACGGCAGCGCGGTGCGGGAGAGGGTGCGCAGTTCCAGCAGGACGTGTCCGTCGTCGCGCAGGTGCAGCACGAACGACTCCTCCCCTCGCACGGGATGGCCGGGCAGGGTGCCGTAGGCGAACCCGACCGTCCGATCCGTCTGCAGGACCCGCACGACGCGGGTCGGGGCGAACAGGCGCACCTCCGCGCCCGACACCACGACGAGCGGCACGCTGAGGCGGCTGTCGAGCCCCTCGCGGACGGACGGCGCATCCTGCCCCGCCTCGTCGACCACCCGCATGCCGATACGGCGCTACAGCTGCCAGTCGAGGACCTGCGCGCCCAGCCGGGTCAGGTCGCCGGGCCCGGTGCCGATGATCGCGGCGCGCGCCTGCCTTCGGAAACCGGATGGCGTGACGTCAGTCAGTACCGTGCCGGGCGTGAAGCGATAGGTGGTGGCTGCCGCGCTCACGCGGTGTGGACGGGGTGCAGCGCCGTCAGCATGCGCCGCTCGGCGTCGCGCTGGCGTCGGCCGTACGCGATCGCGGAGGGCAGCCAGCGGTTGCCCGCCGGACGGGCAATGGACCGGCAGGTGAGCCAGACCGAGTCGTCGTCCGCATGTTCCAGCAGCAGCAGGTGCTCGGTCTGCAGCGGATGGCCTGGCCGGGACCCGTAGGCGAACCCGATGCGGCCGGGCTCGTCGACCACCCAGACCACCTTCACCGGCGCCTCCGGTGCCCGAGGGCCGCCGACGACCAGGGTGGCGGTCATGCCCGGGGTGACCCACGGCGTGCCGTCCTCGAGGAACCGCGCGCGCGAGGTGCCCCCGCCCCGCTGCCCGGACGGCTCGCCACGCACCGGGTCGACACGCCCCGAGTCGGGGCGCCCCGGCTCCGCCGCGATGTCGCGCACGATCACGCCGGCGCGCCGCAGGGCGCCCCAGGTCATCAGTTCGCGGCCGGCGAGCTCGAACCGGCTCGCTCCGCTGCCGATACGGTGATGCGATTGCGCGGGCCGGAAGCCCTCCGGCGGGTAGGACAACACCGCCTCGGTCGACGTCGCTCCGATGGCGGCGTAGTTCAGCCCCCGTTCGGGCTCCACCCAGCCGGCCCTGCGGATGACTCCGGTCACTTGGCCGCCTTCTCGGTGTCGCCGGAGAGCGCGGCGATGAACGCCTCCTGCGGCACCTCGACCCGACCGATGGTCTTCATGCGCTTCTTGCCCTCCTTCTGCTTCTCCAGCAGCTTGCGCTTGCGGGTGATGTCACCGCCGTAGCACTTCGCCAGCACGTCCTTGCGCATCGCCCGGATCGACTCCCGCGCGATGATGCGCGCACCGATGGCCGCCTGCACCGGCACCTCGAACTGCTGGCGCGGGATCAGCTTCTTCAGCCGCTCGGTCATCAGCACGCCGTAGGCGTACGCCTTGTCGCGGTGCACGATCGCGCTGAAGGCGTCCACCTGCTCGCCCTGCAGCAGGATGTCCACCTTGACCAGGTCGGCCTCCTGCTCCCCGGACGGCTCGTAGTCGAGCGACGCGTAGCCCTGCGTGCGGCTCTTCAGGTGGTCGAAGAAGTCGAAGACGATCTCCCCGAGGGGCATGGAGTAGCGCAGCTCGACACGATCCTCACCCAGATATTCCATGCCGAGCATGCTGCCGCGGCGGCTCTGGCACAGTTCCATCACCGTGCCGACATATTCCTTCGGCATCAGGATGGCCGTCTTCACGATGGGCTCGAAGACGCTCGACACCCGGCCGACCGGGAACTCGGAGGGGTTCGTGACCGTGACCTGCTTCTTGTCGTCGGTGTGCACCTCGTAGATCACGCTGGGCGCGGTCGTGATCAGGTCCAGGCCGAACTCGCGGTCGAGGCGTTCGGTGACGATCTCCAGGTGCAGCAGGCCGAGGAAGCCGCAGCGGAAGCCGAAGCCGAGCGCGACCGAGGTCTCCGGCTCGTAGACGAGGGCGGCGTCGGAGAGCTTCAGCTTGTCGAGCGCCTCGCGCAGGTCGGGGTAGTCGGAGCCGTCGATCGGGTAGAGGCCTGAGAAGACCATCGGCTTCGGCTCGGTGTAGCCGGGCAGCGCCGTCGTCGCCGGATTGGCGGCGGTGGTGACGGTGTCGCCGACCTTGCTCTGGCGCACGTCTTTCACCCCGGTGATCAGGTAGCCCACCTCGCCGACGCCGAGGCCCTTGGTCGGGCTGGGCTCGGGCGACGAGACGCCGATCTCCAGCAGGTCGTGGCTGGCGCGGGTGGACATCATCTGCACACGCTCGCGACCGCTCAGGTGGCCGTCCACCATGCGGACGTAGGTGATGACGCCGCGATAGGCGTCGTAGACGGAATCGAAGATGGCCGCCCGGGTGGGCGCGTCCGGGTCGCCGCGGGGGGCGGGGATGCGCTCCACGACCCGGTCGAGCAGTGCCGCAACGCCCGCGCCGGTCTTGCCGGAGACGCGCAGCACGTCGTCGGGGCTGCCACCGATCAGGTTGGCGAGCTCGGCGGCGTACTTGTCCGGCTCCGCCGCGGGCAGGTCGATCTTGTTGAGGACCGGGATGATCTCCAGGTCGTTCTCCAACGCCAGGTACAGGTTCGCGAGGGTCTGCGCTTCTATGCCCTGAGCGGCATCCACCAGCAGGATGGCGCCCTCACAGGCGGCGAGGGAGCGCGACACCTCGTAGGTGAAGTCGACGTGCCCGGGCGTGTCGATCATGTTCAGGGCATATGTCTGACCGCCCACGGCCCACGGCATCCGTACCGCCTGGCTCTTGATGGTGATACCGCGCTCGCGCTCGATGTCCATACGGTCCAGGTACTGCGCCCGCGCATCGCGGTCGGAGACGATGCCGGTGATACCGAGCATCCGGTCTGCCAGCGTGGACTTGCCGTGGTCGATGTGCGCGATGATGCAGAAGTTGCGGAGCGACTGCGGAGCTGTGGCCGCCGGTTCGAGGGGAACCGAAGCGCGGGGAGCCATGACGACCTCAGTCTTCCACGCGCCTCGCCGTCCCCCGGGCTCCCCCGCAGAGCACGACGGCAGGACCAGGTCCCGACAGCAGGCTGCTGGTCGACCACGGACCTGCCGACGGGACGTGATCCTGCTGTCGGGACGGGAGGAGGCAGGGGGCGGAGCGGCGGGCGAGTCGGTAGGGTCGCCGGGTGCCGACGCCGGAGTTCATCCTGCGGCTGCGCGAGCGGATCGGGCATGAGGCGCTCTGGCTCGTCGGGGTCACCGCGGTCGTGCTGGACGGTGACCGCACGCTGCTCGTGCGGCGGGCCGACTCCGGCGACTGGTCGCCCGTCGCCGGCATCGTGGAGCCGGGTGAGCACACCGCCGACACCGCCGAGCGCGAGGTGCTGGAGGAGGCGAGCATCGTCGCCAGGGTCGAACGGCTGGCCGCCGTGACCGTGACGCCCGAGTTCGCCTACGCGAACGGCGACCGGACGCAGTACACGAACCTGACCTACCTGCTGCGGCACGTCTCGGGCGAGCCCGCGGTCGGCGACGACGAGTCGACCGATGCGGGGTGGTTCCCGCTCGACGCGCTGCCGCCGATGCCCGACCGGTACGCGCTTCGGCTGCGGCATGCGCTGGCCGGTGGCGACGTGATTCTGGATCGTGCCCCTGAACCGTGATCCGCTCGGGGCTGCGATGCTCTCAGACCGCGGCGGTCTCCGGGCGCGGCTCGGACCTGAGGCCGTCGGGTACCGGCAGCCGGCCGAGGCCCGTCAGCAGGTCGGCGCGGCTGGCGGCCAGGCAGACGCGGATCCAGCCCTCGCCGCTCGCCCCGAACGCACTGCCCGGGGCGACCGAGACGCGCTGGTCGAGCAGAAAGCCCTCCGCCCATCCCGCCACATCGCCGCCGGAGACGTGGGTCATGTCGATCCACAGGTAGAAGGCGCCCTGCGGCGTCAGATAGGTGAGGCCCCGCTCGTCGAGCAGCCGGGCGGCGGCCGCGAAGTTGCCGCGGTAGTGCATCCGCGCCGCGTCCACAGCGTCCTGCGGACCGGTCAGTGCCGCCAGCGCTGCGCGCTGGGCGGGGGTGTCGACGCAGGAGATCATCGCCTCCTGGAAGGTCCGCATGGTCGCGGCGTTCCCCGGCGGGATGACCAGGTAGCCGACGCGACCGCCGGTCAACGCGTACGTCTTCGAGAACGAGTAGACGCCGAGGACGCGGCCGCTGTCGTCGAGCGACGCGGGACTGATGTGCGGAGTGTCGAAGGTGAACGCCTCATACACCTCGTCGCTGATCACCCACAGGTCGTGCCGCTCCGCGAACGCGAGCAGCGATCGCAGCACCGCTTCGCCGAACACGACGCCAAGCGGATTGGACGGCGAGTTGACGATGATCGCGCGCGTCGCCGGCGTCACCAGTCGCTCCAACTCGGCCACCTGGGGCTCGAAGCCGTGCTCGGGCAGCAGCCGGTAGGGCACGGGCTCGGCCTGCAGCATCCGCGCGCCCATCGTGAAGGTCGTGTAGCCGGGATCGGGGACGAGCACCTGATCGCCGGGCGCGAGCACCAGGCTCTGCGCCAGGTACAGCGCCTGCGTCGCACCCTGCGTCACCCAGACCTGCTCGACCTCCACCTGCACGCCGTTGAGATCCGCGAGCTTCTGCACGATCGCCTCGCGCAGCGGAGCGATCCCGGCGTTGGCGGTGTAGTTCGTGTCGTCGGCCAGCCACGCCTCGCTGGCCGCCCGTAACACGTGCGGCGGCACGGCCACGTCGGGTTCGCCCACCGCCAGGCCGATCACGTCGTCCATCCGCAGGGCGATCTCGTGGATGCGGCGGATGCCGGAGTGAGGCACCGCGACGGTGTTCGGCGCGAAGCGTGGCATGGGTGTCCACGCTAGCCGCGCGGTGGGCGGTCGGGGATGGCGGGCGGTGGTGGGCGGTCGGAGTTGGCGGGCGGTGGTAGGCAGCTGAGGCGACTGGTATCGTTGCCCGCTGGCTTTCCGCACCGCGTCCAGCGGAGCGACACACTCGGCCTTCCGCGCCGACGGCCTTCCCGCCGTGGCCCGATCAGGCCCTCCGTACGAAAGAGATGAAGCATGGCCAACATCAAGTCGCAGATCAAGCGCATCATCACCAACCAGAAGTCGCACGACCGCAATAAGGCGGTCAAGAGCGAGCTGAAGACCCACGTGCGCGCCGTGCACCGCGCCATAACCGCCGGCGACAAGGCCCAGGCCCTCGTCGCGCTGGGTGTCGCCAACCGCAAGCTGGACAAGGCCGCCTCCAAGGGCGTCATCCACAAGAACCAGGCCGCCAACCGCAAGTCCGCGATCGCCAAGCAGGTCGCCGCGCTCTGACGCGCGTCACCCTCCGACCGCGCCCGGGTATCCGGCACGCGACGACCGGCGCTGCACCTCTACGTCGCCACGAGAGGCACTGCGCCTCTACGTCGCCTCGGGAGGCACTGCGCCTATAGGTCGCCTCGGGAGGCACTGCGCCTATAGGTCGCCTCGGGAGGCGATCAAACCGACGAGTTGCTCGACGGCGAACTGCGGGTCGCGAGCGGCGCCCTTGACCTTCTCGTCCGCGTCCGCCAGGGCGATGATGCAGCGGCCGAGTCCCTCCGCCTGCCAGCCGGCGGCGTCGCGGCGGGCGCGGTCCACCTGCCATGGAGCGAGGCCCAGTTCGCGCGCGACCGCCGCACCGTTGCCGCGGGCGTCGAAAACCTTCGCGACCGTCCGCAGCTTGGAGGCGATCGCCGCCACGATCGGGACCGGATCCGCGCCGGCCGCGATCGCATGGCGCAGCAGCAGCAGCGCCTCCCCGCGGCGGCCCGCGAGCGCCGCGTCCGCGACCGCGAACGCGTTCGTCTCGATGCGGCCCGTGTAGTAGGTCTCGACCGTCGACTCGGTGATGTCGCCGCGGACGTCCGCGATCAGCTGCCGGCACGCTGACGCAAGTTCGGCCAGGTCGGCTTGAAAGGCGGAGGCGAGCAGGCGCAGCGCGGCAGGACTGATCCGCTTGCCGGCGGCGCGGAACTCGGCCGCCGCGAACTCCAAGCGGTCGGAGTCGCGCTTCACCTCGGCGCAGGCGACCTCGATGCCGCTGCCCGCGCCGCCGCGGATGGCATCGAGCAGCTTCTTGCCCCGTACGCCGCCGCCGTGCCGCAGGACGACCACCGCGTCGTCGGCGGGGCTCTGCAGGTAGGACAGGGCCTCGGCGAGGAAGGCGTCGGTCATCCGTTCGACGCTCGCCACCCGGACCAGCCGGGGCTCGCCGAACAGGGACGGGCTGGCGACTGTCGCCAGGTCGCCCGGTGCCGCGGCGCTCGCGTCCAGATCGTGGACCTCCAGGCTGGGGTCGGCGGCCGTCATCGCATCCCGTAGTCGCTGCACGGTGCGCTCGGCCAGCACCGTCTCGGGGCCGGTGACGAGCACGACCGGCGCCGGCCGCACCTCGTGCCACGCCACGGTCGGGATGCGCGGTCTGGCGCGGGTGTTCGCCACGGTGACGACGCTACTCGGCCGGTGTCCACACGGCGGCGGTCACCGGTCGCTCGGTCCACACCCGCGCGGTGCCTCCGGCGGCGGGGCTGACCAGGATCATGCCGTCCTCGTCCGTACGGATCGGCTGGGTGCCCGCGGCGCGCAGCATCGCCAGCAGCCGGGCAGTCGGGTGGTGGTAGTCGTTGCCCGCGCCGCACGAGATCAGCCCGACGGGGGCCGCGAGCGCGCGGTAGAACGAGGCGCTGTTGTTCGCGGAGCCGTGATGCGCCACTTTGACGACGTCGACGTGCGGCAGGGGGCCGAGCGCCATGATGGCGTTCTCCGTCGCCTCGTCGAGGTCACCTGCGAACAGGCCGCTGAGGCCGCCGGTCACGAGCGTGGTGACACTGGCGGTATTCCCGGTGGACATCGCCCCGGTCGACACCGTCCCGGTCGACACCGCCCCGGTCGACACCGCCCCGGCCGGTACTCCGCGGAACGACTCCGGAGGCCAGAGCACGTCGACGTGCAACGAGCCGACGTCGAGCACCATGCCCCGGTGCGCCGCGATCATCCGCACGCCACCGGCCCGAAGGTCGCGTCGGAGCGCGACGGTGGCGGGTCGGCTGTCGGGTCCCACCAGCGCGGTATGCACCCGCCCGATCAGCGCCCGCACCCCGCCCACGTGATCGGCATCCCAGTGCGTCAGGATCAGCAGGTCGAGGTTGGACACGCCCAGGTCGCGGAGGCAGTGCAGCATCGGTCCCGGCGCGGGACCGGTGTCGATCGCGACGTAGTGGCCGCCTCCCCCGTTCAGCACCAGCCCATCGCCCTGACCGACATCGCACGCGGCGAACCGCCAGTCGGGGGGCCGCGTCACCGCTCGCGCGAGGGCGCCACCGGCCGCCCAGCCGACCATCCCGACGACCAGCAGCACAACCGATCCGGCGGCGACGAGTCGCACCACGCGGCCTGCGCGGTGGGCGAGCGCGACGACACCTGCGACGACCACCGCGACCGCGAGCAGCAGACCCAGCACGCCGCCGGGCCACGGAACCGCAGGCAGACCCGCGAAATAGCGGGCGACCGCCGCGATCCATGCCGCGGGTACCCAGCCGAGCAGCGCCAGCGCCCCGCCGAGCGGCGGAACGACGGGCAGCAGCAGGCAGGCGAGCAGGCCGAGCACGGTGACGAGCGGAGCGGCGGGTTCGGCGAGCAGGTTGGCCAGCACACCGAAGACCGGCACGGTCGGCTGCAGCAGGATCAAGACCGGCTGGCACGCCAGCTGGGCGGCGATCGGCACGGCCAGCACGAGGGCGAGCCGTCGGGGTAGCACCTTCTCGAGCGCGTCGGCGATCGGTGCCGTCAGCAGCAGCAGGCCGGCGGTCGCGAGGACGCTGAGCACGAAGCCGGCGTCGAGCGCCATCCACGGGTCTTGCACCAGCAGCACGAGCACAGCGACCGCCAGTACGGGCGGGCCCGCCACCCGCCTTCCGGCAGCGAGGCAGCCCAGGGCCACGAGCGCCATCACGGCCGCGCGCAGCACGCTCGGCTGCGGTGTGACGAGCACGACGAAACCGGCGAGCGCGGCGACCGCGACCGCGACGCGTACTCCGCGCCGAAGCCGCAGCAGCCCTGCGACCGCGAAGACCGCCACCGTGACGACGGCGCAGTTGGCGCCGGAGACCGCCGTCAGATGGCTGAGGGAGGCGGCTCGCATGGCGTCGCGCAGGGTCTCGTCGACGTGGCCGGTGTCCCCGATCGCAAGGCCCGGCAGCAGCACGCCCCCGTCTCCGGGCAGGGTCTGCGCCCGCTGCACGAGCCCTGCGCGCAGGTCGGCGGCCGCCTGCTGCCAGCCGGGCGCCGGCTCCGTCAGCCGGATCGAGCCCACGACCGAGACGGTGGCGGCGTCAAATCCCGGCTCGACGGGACGCACCCGTCCGACGAAGCCGATGGACGCGCCGGGCGTGCGCTCGGCCCGGGTCACGGTGTCGGGGAACACCACGACGGGCGCGTCGGTCCCGCGCACGACCGGTTCGCCGATCGAGGCGAGGGTTCCCCTGACCATCAGTCGCGTGCCCGGGGCACCGGTCCGCGCCGGCACCGACGTCACCGCCTCCACACGCACGACCACTGGTACCGGGTCCGCGGTCGGCGGCGGCGGACGGTGCGCGGGCGCCTGCATCACGATCGCGAGCGCGACGGCCGCACACGCGCCACCGGTCGCCAGGATCTGTACCGCAACTCGATGCCGGACGGCGGTGCCGCGCACCCGCAGCAGCACGCCGACGAGCATCGCGACTATCCCGCCCCCGACGCACCAGGGCGCTGCGATCGGGTACCCGACGACGCCCGCGGCGATCGCCCAAGCGATCGTGGCGGGCAGGACCAGGCCGCGGACGACGCGGCGGACGGGTCGCACCGTCGTCACGGCAGCACGAGGTCCTTCAAGGAGTCGAAGGTCTTCTGCCCGATCCCGGCGACCTTCATCAGGTCGGTCGTGGCCGCGAAAGGCCCGTGGGCGGTGCGGTACACGATGATCCTCGCGGCCATCGCCGGGCCGACCCGGGGCAGGGTCTCCAGCTCCACCTCCGATGCCGTGCTGAGGCTGACCGGCGTACCGCTCTGCGCAGCCGATGACGGAGATGCGGCGACGGCTCCCGCCCGTCCCCGCTCGGGCAGGACGAGCTGCTGACCGTCCACCACCCGAGCCGCCAGGTTCAGTGCGGTGCTGTCGGCCCGCGCGGTGGGCCCGCCGGCGGCCGTGACGGCGTCGACCGCCCTGGCTCCGGCCGGCACCGAGACGAGCCCGGGGTGGCGGACGGCACCGCCGACCTGCACGAGCAGCGCCGACGGGGTGGGCGCGGGGGCAGCGGCGAGGCGGGGCGTGTTCGCCGCAACCGGGTAGCTGGTCGTCGATCCGCCCGCGCCCGCCCCCAGCGCGGAGATGAGGACGGCACCGACGAGTACGACGATGCCGCCTACCGCCACGATGGCGGCGAGAATCCGTCGCCGAGGCGCAGCGAGCGGAGTGACGATCTTCTGCAGCAGCGGATCCACGCGGGGAAGCTACGCGCGCGCGCCGGCCCGTCGAGCCCGCACCAACTCGCACCGACACGATCCGTTGTCAGGCTCCCCTGTGGAGGACCGGACGCCACGGAGTGGACGCTCCTGCTGCAGCACACTCCTCCCCGAGTCAGCCCAGATCCGCGACGTGTGCCCATGCGCGCGCAGGGTCAGCTGTCCCTAATCCGAGCAGACAGCGGCACGGTTGCAGGAGGCGCTGCCCTCACGACTCCCGCCCGCGCCCGGCGCCGGGTCGGGAGGTCGGCCGACTCGTTCGGCCGACCGGACTACCCACGACTCTCCCTGGCCCGGCAGGGGCCAGGGGCCCAGCCGCCGGAACGGCGGCGCGACAATCATTCAGTCGCGATGCTCACGACCTTGGGCGCCCGCACGACAACTCGGGCGATGCGGCGCCCGCCGACCGAGCGGCGGACGGAGTCGGACGCGGTTGCGAGCCGTTCCAGGTCCTCGGACGAGATCTTCGGGGAGACGCTCAGCCGGTCGCGCACCTTGCCGTCGACCTGCACGATCGCGGTCACCGCATCCTCGACCAAGAGCGTCGGATCGGCCTTGCGCCACCCGTACAGGGCGACCGTGGCGTCGTAGCCGAGCCGCGCCCACATCTCCTCCGCCGTGAACGGCGCAACCAGACTGAGGATCAGCGCGATCGTCTCGGCGGCCTCGCGTACGGCGGCGTCCGCCGGCCCACCGGCCGAGTCGAGGGTCTTGCGGGCGGCGTTCGTCAACTCCATTACCCGAGCGACCAGCACGTTGAACTTGAACGACTCCACGAGCCCCGGCGCATCGGCCAGCAGCCGGTGCGTCACCCGCCGCAGCGACTCGTTCCCGGTGGCCCACACCGCGTCGGGGCGACTCGTGATCTCGGACGCCAGCCGCAGCGCCCGCGCAAGGAACCGTCCGGACCCCGCGGGGTGCACGTCCTCCCAGTTGACGCTGTCCTCAGGCGGACCGGCGAACGCCATGCTGAGGCGGATCGCGTCGACACCCCAGGTCTGGATCGCCTCGCCCAGGTCGACGCCGCCGCGGCTCTTCGACATCTTCGCGCCGCCCGACAGCACCATGCCCTGGTTCAGCAGCGCACTGAACGGCTCGGTGAAGCCGACGTAGCCCAGGTCGTACAGCACCTTGGTGATGAACCGCGCGTAGAGCAGGTGCAGGATCGCGTGCTCCACGCCGCCGACGTACTGGTCGACCGGCGCCCACTTCTCCGCCTCCGCAGGGTCGAAGGGGCGCGTGTCGTCGTGCGGGGAGAGGAAGCGCAGGAAGTACCAGGAGCTGTCGACGAAGGTGTCCATCGTGTCCGGGTCGCGCCGCGCCGGCGTGCCGTCCCGCGGGTCGGGCACGGTGACCCAGTCGGTCGCCGCGCCGAGCGGCGACGTGCCGCGCGGCTGCAGGTCGAGGCCCTGCGGATCGGGCAGCACGACCGGCAGTTGGTCCTCCGGGACCGGGAACTCCGTGCCGTCGGCGCCGTGGATGATCGGGATGGGTGTGCCCCAGTACCGCTGCCGCGAGATCAGCCAGTCCCGCAACCGGTAGTTCTTGGCGGCACGGCCGCGCCCGGACTCCTCCAGGTCCTTGATCGCGCGCGCGATGCCGTTCTTGCGGCTGAGGCCGTTCCAGGCGCCGGAGTCGGTGAGCCGGCCGTCCCCGGTCAGCGCGATGCCGGTCTGGCCCGGATCGAGCAGGGCCGGCGGCTCGCTCAAGCGGTCGACATCGATCACCGGCACCGCTCCGGTCACCAGCTGCGTCGTGTCGACCACGACGCGCACCGGCAGGTCGAAGCGGCGCGCGAAGTCCAGGTCGCGCTGGTCGTGCGCGGGTACCGCCATGATCGCGCCGTGCCCGTAGTCGGCCAGCACGTAATCGGCGCTCCAGATGGGGATGCGCTCCCCCGTCACCGGGTTCAGTGCATGCCTGCCGAGGAATACGCCGGTCTTCTCGCGGTCGGTGCTGAGCCGGTCGACCTCGGTACTCGACTGCACCTGCGCCACGTATTCCAGAAAGCGCGCCTGCACCTGCGGATCCGCCTCGGCCACCAGCTCGGCCGCCAGGTCGGCGTCCGGCGCAACGACCATGAACGTCGCCCCGTGCAGCGTGTCGGGCCGGGTGGTGAAGACGGTGACGGGCTCGTCGCGGCCCTCGATGACGAAGTCGACATCGGCGCCGTTGGACCGCCCGATCCAGTTGCGCTGCATGGCCAGCACCTTGGGCGGCCAGGTGCCCTCCAGCTGCTTCAGGTCGTCCAGCAGCCGGTCGGCGTAGTCGGTGATCTTGAAGTACCACTGGGTCAGCTTCTTCTTGACCACCACGGCGCCGGAGCGGTCGGAGGTGCCGTCAGGTAGCACCTGCTCGTTCGCCAGCACGGTCTGGTCGACCGGATCCCAGTTGACCCAGCTGTCCTTGCGGTACGCGAGGCCCTTCTCATACAGCTGCAGGAACAGCCACTGGTTCCAGCGGTAGTACTCGGGATCGGAGGTGCGCAGCACCCGCGTCCAGTCGAAGCTGACGCCGAAGCGGTGGAACGTGTCCCGCTGCTGCTCGATGTTGTCGTAGGTCCAGTCCCGCGGGTTCACCCCGCGCTTGATGGCGGCGTTCTCCGCCGGCAGGCCGAACGAGTCCCAGCCGATGGGGTGCAGCACCGTGAAGCCGCGCTGCCGCCAGTACCGCGCGAGAAAATCGCCCAGCATGTACTGCTCCGAGTGCCCCACGTGCAGGTCGCCGGAGGGGTACGGGAACATGTCCAGGATGTACTTGCGCGGGCGGGTGTCGCCCGCGTCGCCGGTGCGGAACGACTGCATCCGATCCCAGACGGGAAGCCACTTCTCCTGCAGCGCGCGGAACTCGGGCACCTGGTCGGGGTCGGTCGAAGGCACGGTCGGACGAAACTTCCTCGAAACATGGGGGCGGAGCCTCCAACTGTAGGGGACGCCTCCCCTACGCTGAACGCGGGCCGTACGCCGGCGTGCATCCGGCGCGGATCAGCACAAACGCTCCGGTCGGGCGCACCGAACACCGTGTACCGATGACCGTGCAGCGGCGGTCCCTCAGGACCGTCGATGACGACGCGGGTTCTGCCGAGATACGCCGGGATACGCCGGGATGCGAAGGAGCAGCGGTGGATGCAGCGCTGACCGACGCCCTGGAAGCGGTCGCGGCCATCGGCGCCTGGCGGTTCGTGGTCGCATTCGTCGGCATGTTCGCCGAGACATCCCTGTTCGTCGGACTGCTCATCCCCGGCGACACGCTGGTGCTGGTCACGAGTACGGCCAACCACGACGCCCTGGACTGGCTGCTGCTGCTGCTCGCCGTGATCGCGGGCTCGCTGGCCGGCGAGTCGGTGGGGTACCTGATCGGCGCGTGGTTCGGACCCCGACTGCGGACGGGGCGCCTCGGACGCCGCATCGGCGAGCGGCAGTGGTTGCGCGCCGAGCACTGGGTGCAGCGCCGCGGTGGCGTCGCCATCCTGATCAGCCGGTTCCTGCCCGTGCTGCACGCTCTGGTCCCGGTCACGACGGGGATGAGCGAGTACCCGTACCGGCGGTTCCTGGCCTGGACCACGCCCGCGTGCGTGGCCTGGGCGCTGCTCTACGTCTCCGTCGGCACCGCCGCGGGCCGCAGCTTCCGGGAGCTGTCGGGAACCCTGCACTTCGCCGGCTGGATCGTCCTGGCCGTGATCGTGGTGTTCCTGGTCGCGGTCGTGATGGGCAAGCGCCTGCTGCACCGATTCGAACGGCGCACCACCCACTCCTGACCCGCGCTCAGACGCAAGCCCACCCTCGCGCGGTGCGTGTGGCGTCGCGCGGTATGCATGCACACCGCGCGACGCCACAGCTACCGCGCGAGGGTCGGAAGCCGGCGGCCGCTCAGAGGCTCTTGCTCTTCACGTAGTCGGCCGCGGCGTCCTTCGGGTCGGTCTTGCTGGTCCCCGAGATCTTCGTGTTGATGGCCAGCAGATCGGCGGTGGTCAGCGTGCTCGACACCTTGTTCAGCACGTCGGTCAGCTTGGTCGAATCGACGCTCGCGGAGTAGACGGGCACGATCTGCTGCGACGCGAACAGGTTCTTCGGGTCGGTCAGGGTGACCAGCTTGTTCGCCAGGATGGACGGCGTCGTGGAGTAGATGTCGGCCACCTGCACCTGGCCGCCGGTCAGCGCCTTCAACGTCGTGTTGCCACCGCCGTCGTTGATGGCCTTGAACTTGATGTCGGTCAGGCCGTAAACGGACTTCAATCCGGGGATGCCGTCGGGACGGGTCGCGAACTCGGGGTTCGCAGCGACGGTCACGCCGCTGACACCCTTCAGGTCGGCGATCGAGGTGAGCTTGTTCTTCTTCGCGTACTCCGGAGTGACGTTCAGTGAATCGGAGTCGGCCGCCTCAGAGAACGCTCCGGCCTTCAGTTTCACCTTGTCGAGCGCGGTGTCGAGCGCGGCCTTGACGGCGTCGCCCGATTTGGCGTTCGCGTTCTTGTCGAGGAACGACAGGATGCTGCCCGCGTACTCCGGCACCAGGTTGATGTCGCCCTTTTGAAGCGAGGCGATGTACGCGGCGCGCGCGCCGATGTTCACCTTGTAACTGACATCGAATCCGGCGTTCTGCAGCGCGTCGCCGTAGATGTAAGCGAGCGCCACGTTCTCGGGGAAGTTGGCCGAGCCGATCGTGATCGGGCTGGCTGCGGCGCTGGCGCTGGTACCGCCTGCGGAGCTCGCGCTCGGTGACGACCCGGAGCCGTTCAGC
Source organism: uncultured Amnibacterium sp. (assembly GCF_964250715.1). GTDB lineage: Bacteria > Actinomycetota > Actinomycetes > Actinomycetales > Microbacteriaceae > Amnibacterium. The sequence goes on along the minus strand of NZ_CAXUGX010000006.1, from coordinate 73,160 downwards.
GAACTGGAGTTGGCGCAGCCGGTGAGCGCGAACGCGGTGGCGGTGAGGACCGCCGCGGTGCCGAGCACGCCCCTGCGAGTGATGCCTGTGGTCCTGATGCCTCTGCGTGTGATTGCCATGGTGTTCGTTCCCTTCATCAGCTGGGTGTCGCGGTTGGTGCGGTCGGCAGTTGCCGACCGCGTGCTGTGGTGGTGCTGTCCGTGCCGCGGGACACCCCGCGCGGCACGACCGTTCGTTGGACGAGTACGAGTAGGCCGTCGACCGCCAAGGCGAGCACCGTGACGAGCACGGCTCCGCCCACCATCTCGACGTAGTTCTGACTGGCGATGCCGGAGATGACGAACGCGCCCAGACTGTCGGTACCGAAATTCGACACGAGCGTCACCGTCGCGATGATCTGCAGCGCGCCGCTGCGCAGGCCGCCGACGAGCAACGGAGCAGCGAGCGGCACCTCGACGCGCGCCAGGATCTGCCACTCGGTCATCCCCATCGCCCGCGCCGCGTCGATGGTCTGCCGGTCGATCGACTCCAGGCCCGCGTACGCGCCGGCGAGCAGCGGAGGCAGACCGAGCAGCACGAAGACGAACACGGTCGGCGGCAGGCCGAGCCCGAACAGCAGCAGCAGGATCGACAGCAGACCGAGCGTGGGGAACGCTCGCACGACGTTCGCCACGACGATCGCCAGCCCACGGCCGCGGCCGGTGTGCCCGATGTACAACCCGATCGGGACGGCGATCACGATCGCGATGAGGATGCAGATCACGCTGAGGAACAGGTGCGCGAGGATCTCGCCGCCGATGCCGAGGCCGCTGTTCACGGACGCCCAGTTGGCGCCGTCGAAGATCCAGGCGATGCCCTGCAGGAACAGCATCAGAGCACCCCGCCGACCTTGACCGGGATCGCTTCCACCCGGGCCCGCGCCGCGCCGCGCGTGAGGCCGAGCCGGTTCCACGGCAGCAGTAGGCGACCGATCAGGGCGAGCACCTGGTCGAAGACCGCCGCGATGATCAGCACCATCACGAAGCCGACGACGGCCTCCAGCAGGAAATTGCGCTGGAATCCGTCCGTCAGGTAGTCGCCCAGGTTGTGGATGCCGACCAGCGACCCCAGGGTCACCAGGCTGATGGTGCTGACCGAGACGATGCGCACGCCGGCCAGCAGCACGGGTCCGGCGAGAGGCAACTCCACCTGGAAGAACCGCTGCACCGGCGAATAGCCCTGCGCCGTCGCCGACTGGCGCACGTCGGCGGAGACCGAGCCGAAGGCGTCGGCCGCAGACCGCACCATGATCGCGACCGCATAGACGGTCAATGCGAGCACGATGTTCAGCGGATTGATCAGGCTGAAGCCGAGGAACACCGGGATGAGCACGACGAGCGCCAGCCCGGGGATCGTGTACAGGATGTTGCCCACGTTCAGCAGGACCGACCGTGCCACCCGCGAGCTGCGAGCCCAATACCCGAGGGGTACCGAGATCACGAACCCGATGACGATCGGCGGAACGCTGAGCGCGATGTGCGCCAGGGTCAGCATGCCGATGTCCCCGAGGTGACTCAGTACCCAATCCATCAGGCGTCGCCCGCCTGGTCGGTCTTGTTCGAGACGCTGCGCGCCTTCACGCCGGCACCGGCCAGCACGCCGCCCGGCGCGCTGACGACGCCCGCGGCATATCCGCTCGCGTCGACCAGCAGCACGTCGTCGCTGTTGGCGCCACCCTGGAGCCCGCCGGCCTGAACGCTCAGCCGGCGCTTGCCGCGCTTGGCGCCGATGAAGTCGGCCACGAAGTCGCTGGCCGGGTTCGCCAGAATCTGCTGCGGCGTGCCCGCCTGCGCGATGCGGCCGCCCCGCTCCAGGATCACGACCTGGCTGCCCAGCAGGAATGCCTCGTCGATGTCGTGGGTGACGAACACGACGGTCTTGCCCAGGTCGCGCTGCAGCCGCAGCAGCTCGCGCTGCAACTCGTCGCGCACGATCGGGTCGACGGCGCCGAACGGCTCGTCCATCAGCAGGATGTTCGGGTCGACCGCCAGCCCGCGGGCCACGCCGATGCGCTGCTGCTGTCCGCCGGAGAGCTGCGCCGGATACCGTTCGGCCATCGCCCGGTCGATCCCGACCGTGTCGAGCAGCGTCAGCGCATCCTGCCGTGCCTTCTTCTTCGGCACGCCGGTGAGCATCGGAACGGTCGCCACGTTGTCGATCACGGTGCGGTGCGGCAGCAGGCCGCTGTTCTGCATTACGTAGCCGATGCCCCGGCGCAGTGCGACGGCGGGGACGGTCGCGACGTCCTTGCCGTCGACGATCACCTGGCCGCTCGTCGGTTCGACCATGCGGTTGATCATGCGCAGCAGCGTGGTCTTGCCGCAGCCGGAGGAGCCGACGAAGACGGTCGTGGACCGCGACGGGATGGTGATCGAGAAGTCCTCGACCGCGGTCGTACCGTCTGGATACCGCTTGCCGACATTGCGGAACTCGATGGGCACGGCCGATCGCCTCTCGCCATCAGATCAGGAACCGGTCGCCCGCCGGCGCCGACCGGAATCATATGCCGCGATCGGTGACGGACCGCGGCAGTGCTACGCCCTGTGTCAGCGCTGTCTGAAAGGCTGACCGGATGACCGATCCCGCGACGGACACCGGCGAGCAGCCGACGACGCCCGTCGAGCAGGTGATCGGACGGGCCATGCGCATCGCCGACGCCGTGCGCGAGTTCCGCGAGCAGCGGGCGCGCCGGCACGGACTGCTGCCCACGATCATCCCGTACGTCGGCTACGGCTCCACCGCGTGGGTCCGGGTGCTCGGCAGGGTGCTGCTGACCCGCAACTCCCGCTCTCGGCACCCGGACGAGTCGGTGCGCGGCTGGCGCAGCTTCACGGGTGTGCCCGTCGACGACATCGGCGTCACGGTCACGGTCGGCGACCGCCGGCATCAGGTTCGCACGGACCGCGGAGGGGTGATCGACGTCACGCTCGAAGCGGCGCTCGAGCCGGGCTGGCACACCGTCACCCTGGTGGTCGACGATCCGCACGATCCGGATGCACCCGGGATCGACGCGCCGGTGTTCGTGCTGGATCCCGCGGTGCCGTTCGGCGTCGTCTCCGACATCGACGACACGGTCATGGTCACCGCCCTGCCGCGGCCACTGCTCGCGGCCTGGAACACCTTCGTGCTCGACGAGCACGCGCGCACCCCGACCCCCGGCATGGCGGTGTTCTACGACCGCGTGCGGCGGTCGCATCCGGAAGCCCCGGTCATCTATCTCTCCACAGGCGCGTGGAATGCGGCGCCGACGCTGCGCCGCTTTCTCAGCCGCAACCTGTACCCGCCGGGGCCGCTGCTGCTGACGGACTGGGGACCCACCCCCGACCGCATCTTCCGCAGCGGACGGGCGCACAAGGTGGCGCAACTGAACCGGCTCGCCCGCGAGTTCCCCGACGTGCGCTGGCTGTTGATCGGCGACGACGGGCAGCACGACGAGGAGACGTACGGACGCTTCGCCCGCGAGCACCGCGACAACGTGGCCGCCGTCTGCATCCGGCAGCTCTCCCCCAGCGAGGCGGTGCTGGCGGGCGGCCGGTCCCGCTCGACCGAGTGGGAGGCGGAGACCGACGTCGACTGGCACTACGCCCCCGACGGCCGCGGCATGGTCACGGCGCTGCAGGACGCGGGACTGTTGTGAGCCGCTGAGGGCGCATCACCTCAGGTCCAGCTGGCGGGGCCCTTCGTGCCTGCCGCGTATTCCTCGAGCGGCACCTCGTTCTTCGACCAGCTGTCGAGCACGGGCTGCACGATGCGCCAGCACTGCACCGCCACGTCGCCACGGACCGACAGGGTGGGGTCGTCGCCCAGCACGCCCCGCAGCACCTCGCCGTACTCGGTGACGGCACTCTTCGGCAGGTCGCCGTCGACGGTGCCCGGCTCCAACTCGAACGGCATGCTCCCGCCCTCGGCGGTCAGCGACAGCGACACCCGAGGCGGCTTGAAGCCGAGCACGATGCGCTCCGCCTGGCCGTCGCCGGTCTGCCCGTCGGGCCGGTGGTTAACCGGGCGCAGCGTCAGCACGATGGAGGCGGCCGGCTGCCCGATCGCCTTGCCGGAGCGCAGGATGAAGGGCACGCCTGCCCACCGGGCCGTGCGCACCTCGAGGGCGATCTGGGCGAGCGTTTCGGTGCCGCGATCCGCATCCACGCCCTCCTCGCTGGCGTAGTCCGGAAAGTGCCGCCCGGCCACCTCGCCCGCGGTGTAGCGGGCGCGGCGGCTGGGCGCCGTCGTGTTCGGGAAGACGGGATCGCCCGACCACAGCGCGGTCGCCCGCAGCGCGGCGGCGGTCGCGTCGCGCAGATCGATCTCAGCGATGCTGGCCGGCGGCTCGGTCGCGACGACGGAGAGCACCTGCAGCAGGTGCGACTGCAGCATGTCGCGGAGCGCCCCGGCGGTGTCGTAGTAGCCGGCGCGGCCCTCCAGCCCCAACTCCTCGTCATAGGTGATCTCGACGCGTTCCACCGATTCGGCGTTCCAGACGGGCTCGAACAGCCGGTTGTTGAAGCGCAGGGCCAGCGTGGCGAGCACGACGCGATGACCGAGGAAGTGGTCGACGCGGTGGATCTGCTGCTCCGAGACGACCTTCGCCAGTTGCTCGTTCAGGTGGACGGCGTCCTCGGCGTCGTTGCCGAACGGCTTCTCCAGCGCCAATTCCGTGTGCTCGGGCAGATCCAGGTCGGCCAGCACGTTCGCGACGGTGGCGACCACGCTGGGCGGCAGGGCGAAGTAGACGATCAGGTCGCCTTGCACCTTCTGCAGCAGCCCGCGCCAGTCGTCCTGCTTGGTCGGGTCCGCGACCACGTACTCGGCTGCGTCGATGGTCCGACTCGCCAGGTCGCCCTTCGCACCGGTCGACTCGAAGGCCGTCTTCACGGTGCCGCGCCACTCCTCGGTCGACTTCTCGCTGCGGCCGGAGCCGATCACCGTCAGCCCGTCGAGCAGGTCGAGATCGGTCTGCTCACCGCCGGCGATCAGGCTGCCGAGCCCCGGCAGCAGCAGGCGCTCGGTCAGGTCGCCGCTGGCGCCGAGGATCAGGAGTGTTGTGGAGTCGCTCACGGCTGTGAGTGTAGGAAGTCCGGGCTGGGAGCAGCGCGAACGCTCGCTGACCGCCGCGCGCTCGTGATTCCGCGCCTCCGGAACCTCGCCGGGGTGCGCATACGAAGTCGGGCGGAGGCGGTGCTGCTGGTTGACTGCAGGGATGCGGAGGGGGGTGCGAGCGGCCGCCGCGGTGCTGGGCAGCGCACATCCCGGGCCGTCCGTGGTGGTCACGCTGGCCGCCGTCGGGCTCGGCGCCGCGGTGGGGGCGGAGCCGGTGCGCGTCGCCCTGCTTGCGGCCGGCGTGCTGATCGGTCAGCTCTCCGTCGGCTGGGGCAACGACTGGCTGGACGCGGCGCGCGACCGCGCCGCGGGCCGCACCGACAAGCCGGTGGCCGTCGGCAGCGTCTCCCCCACGACGGTCCGCGCCGCTGCGCTGGTGTCGCTGGTCCCCGGACTGCTGCTGCCGGTGCTCGCCGCGCCGGCGGCCGGAGCGCTGCATGCGGTCTTCGTGCTCTGCGGGTGGACCTACGACCTGGGGCTGAAGGCGACTGCGCTGTCGGTGCTGCCCTACGCGGTCGGCTTCGCCACACTGCCGTCGCTCGGGACGCTGCTCCTCGGCCCGCCCCGCCTCGCTCCCTGGTGGGCGACCGCCGCCGGAGCCGCGCTGGGGATCGCCGCGCACTTCGCCAACGTCGTCCCCGATGTCGAGGCGGACGCCGCCGCCGGCATCCGCGGGCTGCCGCAACTGCTGGGTGCTCGCGCCTCCGCCCTGCTCGCCCCCGCCGTGCTGCTCGCCGGCACCGCGCTGGCGGTGGCGGGCAGCGGGCTGCAGTCTCCGCTGACGATCGTGGCCGCCGCGGTCGCCGCCCTCTGCGCGGTCGCGGGTGTGGTCAGCGGCCTCCGCACGTCTCCGGGGCGTACCCCGTTCCGCCTGGTGCTGGTCGCCGGGCTCGCCCTGGTCGTGGCGTTGATCGGCGCCGGCGCCCGACTCGTCGGCTGAGCACGAAGCGGGCGGCCGACGCAGCCCGGGCCGGGCCGGGCGAACTCACCGGGCGGGGCGATCTCGCCGGTCGGCGCAGCGGCCGACCCGCGCGTTGCTACCGTGGCGGGAATGACCGTTGCGCCACGCCAGCTGCTGGACGACGACCTGCTGGCCCGCATCCACGATCGCGCGCCCACCTACGATCGCGACAACGCGTTCCCGGAGGCGGATTTCGCCGAGCTGCGGCAGGTCGGCTACCTGGCGGCCCTGGTGCCGCAGCGGTTCGGCGGGGCGGGGTTGACCCTGGCCGAGACGGTGCGCGAGCAGGCCCGCCTGGCCGCCGCCGCGCCCGCGACGGCGCTGGCCGTCAACATGCACCTGGTCTGGACGGCGGTCGCCAAGACGCTGTCCGACCGCGGCGATACCAGCTTGGACTTCGTGCTCACGGAGGCGGCGGCCGGCGAGGTCTTCGCCTTCGGTGTCAGCGAGGCCGGCAACGACCTGGTGCTGTTCGGCTCCTCGACGGTCGCCCGGCCCCTGCCCGACGGCGGCATCGCCCTGACGGGTACGAAGACGTTCACCTCGCTGTCGCCGGTCTGGACGCGGCTCGGCACCTTCGGCCTCGACACCGTCAGCGACGACGGGCCCCGCATCGTCTGGGGCTTCGCGGACCGTACCGCCGACGGCATCGAGATCGTCCCCGACTGGGACACCCTCGGGCAGCGCGCGACGCAGAGCCACACCACGCATCTGACCGACGTGCGCATCCCCGCCGACCGGGTCGTCCGCCGCCTGCCGCCCGGCCCCAACCCCGACCCGCTGATCTTCGGCGTGTTCGTCAACTTCGAGATCCTGCTCGCGAGCGTGTATGCGGGACTGAGCGCGCGGGCCGTGCAACTGGCCGTCGAGACCGCGCGCTCCCGCACCTCCAAGCGCCTCGGCGGAGCGCCGAAGTCGGACGACCCCGACATCCGGCACCGGGTCGCCGCCGCCGCGCTGCTCGACGATGCGCTGCTGCCGCAGGTAGTGGCGCTCGCCACCGATGTCGACACGCAAGCCGACCACGGCGGCCGGTGGTTCGCGAAGGCGTCGGGCCTGAAGGTGCGAGTGACTGAGGGGGCCAAAGCGGTGGTCGACCAGGCGATCCTGGTCGGCGGGGGCAGCGGGTACGCGGCCGGCAGCGAGCTGTCGCGGCTGTACCGCGACGTGCTGGCCGGCGCCTTCAACCCGTCTACCAGCGACTCCGCGCACAGCACGATCGCCACCAGCCTGCTGGGTCCGGTCAGCGTCTGAGCGATGTCGCGGTCGCGGTCACCGCGGCTCGTGCGCGTGCCGGGCCCCCTGGGACAGCAGCGCGGTGGTGACGCCGAGCACGGTCAGCGTCGACGTGGCGACGAGGACGGCGATCAACGGCAACGTCCACGTGCCGGCCACCTCGTGCAGCGCACCGAGCAGCGACGGCGCGCAGGCCGCCACCACGTAGCCGACGCCCTGCACGAACGCCGACAGGAACGTGGAGTGCCGACCGTCGCGCGAGACGCGCACGATGACGCCGAAGATGGCGGAGAAGCCGCCGCCCTGCGCGATGCCGCCGATCGTCGACCAGACGAGGAACGACTCCGGGGCGGCGATCAGCCCGATCGGCAGCACGCACCAGGTCAGGCCGATCGCGAGCAGCAACTGCCACGGCTGCAACCGGCGGGCGAGCAGGGGTACACCGAGGCCGCCGATGAGGGCCGCGCCCTGGAACACGGATGAGGAGGTCCCCGCGACCGCCGCGGACAGGCCGCGTTCGTCGGCCAGCAGGGTGGGCAGCCAGGCGGTGACACCGTAATAGCTGAAGCCCTGGGCGGCGAAGACGGCGGCGAGCAGCCAGGGCAGCGGATCGGCCAGGTCCCGGTTGCGGGCGGCGGCCGGCAGCGACGACGACGGGGACGGGGACGGGGACGACGAGGACGTCGGGAACACGGTCGCCGACGCCGCACGGACCCGCAGCAGCACGACCACCCAGACGGCGGCGGCGAGCAGCCCGAACACGGCCCACACCGCCGTGGCGACCCGCCAGCCGGCCAGCTCGGCGATCGGCACCGTGGCGAGGGAGGTCACGAGCGACCCCAGGTTGAGGCCGGCCGTGTAGATGCCGGTCGCCAGCGCACGGCCGGGCGCCGGCAGTCCCTCCCGGATCAGCACCGGCACCACGACGTTGCCGACCGTGATCGCGACCCCCAGCAGGATGGTCGAAGCGATCGCGAGCGCGAATCCGCCGCTGGAGCGCACCAGCATCGCAACCACCACGCCGCCCAGGCAGGCGAACACCGACCGCTGCGGCCCGATCCGCCGGATCAGCACCAGCGCGAGGGGGGAGGCGAGCCCGAAGCACAGTACGGGCAGCGAGGTGAGCAGGCCCAGCTGCGGGGCGCTCAGGTGCAGCTCGCTCCGGATGGGCGCGGCGACCGGCGGCAGCGTGACGATCGGACCGCGCAGGTTGAAGGCGATCAGCACGATCGCGAACAGCAGCAGCGAGACCGCCGCCGCCGGGCGCCGGGCGGACGGCGACCGTGCCCCGATCGTCATCGGGCGCCGGGAGTCAGCGGGCACCGGATCGTCATACCTGGAGGATTGCGAGGATCGGCTGAGCGGCAGCCGAGCCGCGCCGGGCTCGGGTCGGGCCCGGCGAATCCCCGACCTAGCATTCGACGGTGATCGGGATGCTGCAGTGAGTCGGGATGCACCGAGTCGGCCGGACACAGCCGGGGACGACCAGCGGGACGCGCCTGCGCCCCGCTACCGTCACTCCGGGCTGATCCTGGCGATCTGCTGCTTCAGCCTGTTCATCGTGTCGCTGGATGTGACCGTGGTGAACGTGGCCCTGCCGTCGCTCGGCCGCGACCTGCACGCCGGCGTCACCAGCCTGCAGTGGACCCTCGACGCCTACACGCTGACCCTGGCGAGCCTGCTGGTGCTGGCCGGTTCGACCGCCGACCGCCTGGGCCGGCGTCGCATCTTCCAGCTCGGCCTCGTCGTCTTCACCCTCGGCTCACTGCTGTGCAGCATCGCGCCGAGCGTCGGCTTTCTGATCGCCGCCCGCGTGCTGCAGGCGGTCGGCGGCTCGATGATGAACCCGGTCGCCCTGTCCATCATCACGACCACGTTCACCGACAAGGTCAAGCGGGCCCGCGCCGTGGGCGTGTGGGGCGCGGTCGTGGGCGTCTCGTTCGGCCTCGGCCCGTTCGTCGGCGGCCTGCTGGTCACGACCGTGGGGTGGCGGGCGATCTTCATCGTCAACGTGCCGATCGGCATCGCCGCGATCGTGCTGACGGCGCTGTTCGTGCCGGAGTCGTTCGGCGGCCGCCGCAAGCTGGATCCGGCCGGGCAGGCGCTCATCATCCTGACCCTGGCCGGAGTCGTGTTCGGCCTGATCGAGGGACCGGAGCTGGGCTGGGCCTCCCCCGCGACCCTCGGCGCCTTCGTGGTCGCGGCGGTGTCCCTGGTCGCCTTCATTCGGGTGGAGCAGCGGCTTGCAGAACCGCTGATCGACGTTCGATTCTTCGCCAGCGCGCCGTTCTCGGCAGCGGTGCTGACCGCGGTGATGGCCTTCGCGGCATGGAGCGGATTCCTGTTCGTCAGCACCCTCTACCTGCAGGACGCCCGACAGCTGACGCCGATCATGGCGGGCCTCTGCACCGTCCCGGCGGGACTCGCGATCCTGCTGCTGTCGCCGCTGTCCGGTCGCCTGGTGGGGAAGACCGGTACCCGACTGCCGATGGCGCTCGCGGGCATCGGCATCGGCGGCGCATCCGCGGTGCTGCTGGGACTGACGACCTCCACGCCGCTGCCGCTGCTGATCGGCACCTACACGCTGTTCGGCGCGGGCTTCGGCATGATCAACGCCCCAATCACGAACACGGCCGTCTCGGGCATGCCGAACGCACAGGCCGGCGCGGCGGCGGCGATCGCCTCCACGGCCCGCCAGGTGGGCGCTGCGCTCGGCATCGCGATCGCGGGCTCGGTGACCGGCGCGGCGGGCGCGGGCCGGATCGGCGCGAGCTTCGCGACGGCGACGCATCCGCTGTGGTGGGTCGTGATCGGCGTCGCGGTGGCGATCATCGCGCTCAGCATCCTGAGCAACACCCACTGGGCGGACCGCTCGTCCGACCGCATCGCCCCGCTGCTCGCCGAGGCCTGACCGGGCGGGTAGCGGGGATGTACACTCGACGGGCCGCTTCGGCGGCGGTCATGGGTCTGTGGCGCAGCTGGTAGCGCACCTGCATGGCATGCAGGGGGTCAGGGGTTCGAGTCCCCTCAGATCCACGGAACGACACGATGCCTCGCCCAACGGGTGGGGCATCGTGTCGTTTGAGGCTCTCGACGGATCGAGAACCCCTTCACGGGGTGGGCCCCGAGTCGCCGGTTCCGACGCTTCGCGCAGCGACGTGGTGGCCGTGCGACTTGGGATCGAGTCCCCTCAGATCCACGGAACGACACGATGCCTCGCCCAACGGGTGGGGCATCGTGTCGTTTGAGGCTCTCGACGGATCGAGACCTCCTTCGAGGGGTGGGCCCCGAGTCGCCGGTTCCGACGCTTCGCGAAGCGACGTGGCGGCCGTGCGACTTGGGATCGAGTCCCCTCAGATCCACGGAATTACGAGATGCCTCGCCCAACGGGTGGGGCATGTCGTCGTTTGAGGCTCTGCGGAGGGCTGTATCCGCAGGTTTCGCACGGTAGGCCCGGCGTCGCGCGGTGTGCCTGCGTACCGCGAGAGAGCGCAGCTGCCGCGCGAGGTCGGCCGAGAACGTGGCTCGGGTGCGCGGGGTCGCGATCGCCGTCATTCGCCGTCACAGCGGTCGTTCAGCCCGACCTGGGGATAGCCTGACAACGTGTTGCTCGCGCTGCTGGTCGTCGTCGCGCTGGTCGTCGTGACCGCCGTGATCGGCGTGGTGTGGCGCGCTCGCACCGGCGCCGTGCGCCGGGTCGACGGCGGGTCGACCGACCTGGTGGCGCTCGGGCTGGACGCCCCGCCCGGGGAGCGCGTCAGCCTTGTGCAGCTCTCGACCACCATGTGCGCGGCCTGCCGGCCGACCGCTCGGCTGCTGCAGGACGTCGCGCGCACCGTGCCGGGAGCCGTGCATGTGGAGATCCTGCTCGACGAGCACCCGCACATCGCCGACCGGTTCGCGGTGCTGCAGACACCGACCACGCTGCTGCTCGACGCCGGCGGAGTCGTGCGCGCCCGCCTGGCCGGCGCGCCGCGCAGAGCCGACCTGGAGGCCGCCGTGGCCGACATCGTGAAGGAGTCCAATGTCCGCGCCCACTGAACAGACCGTGCCCGCCGACGCCGCACGACCGACCGTCGATCCGCGTTCCCCGCGCTTCGGGGCGGCGATCACCGCCGTGCTGCTGCTGATCGTCGTGTTCCTCGGCGTCGCAGGCGCCGGGATCGCGGCGCTCGTGCTCCTGGCCGCGATCGCGGCGCTGTTCGCGTGGGGTGCGTTCGCGGGAGTCCGGAGGCACCCCTACGGCGCACTGTTCCGGCGCTTCATCCGCCCCCGGCTGGCTCCGCCCGCCGAGTTGGAGGACGCCGCGCCGCCCACGTTCGCCCAGCTCGTGGGCTTCATCGTCACCGCGATCGGGGTGCTGGTGGGTCTGCTCGGTATCGCGCCGGCGGTACCGATCGCTGCGGCGGTGGCGTTCATCGCCGCATTCCTCAACGCCGTCTTCGACTACTGCCTCGGCTGCCAGATCTATCTGCTGCTGATGCGATCCGGGCTCGTCGGGCGTAGCCCCTCCGCCGGCTGAGCTGAGCGGCTGGCGGAACCGCCGTCCCAGCTTCGAAGCCCGCCCAGATGGCGTGCATCGGAGCGCGGGCACCGTCCAGGCATCGGAACGGCGTACCGTTGTCGCAGGCTCGAACGTGGGCGCTCATCGACGGGCGGGAGGAACTGCACACAGTGGCGGAATGCATTCACGGGTTCGAGGACGGGTTCTGCGACATCTGCTTCCCAAGGCAGCGGCCCGAACCGGTGGCTGTCGCCGCCAAGACGACGACCCGTGCGGCTCCGCGGGTCGCCACCGTGCAGACCCGACGACTGACCACCGCGCCGACGACGCCGGTGCTCCCCCGCGTTCCGCCGTTCTCCACCCGGCGCCTCTACCACGTGACGCACGTCCGCAACTTCGAGGCGATCCTGCTGGACCGCGCGATCAAGTCGCCGAACGCGGGCGCGGAGCCGGACGTCGACGTCAGCGCGCCGGTGGTCCGCGAGTTGCGGGCCGCCGCCCACGTGGAGGACGAGCGCACCGTCGCCGACCACGTGCCGTTCTACCTGTCTCCCGACGCGGAGCGGTGGGTGGAGTTGCGTGACGGTGCCGCGGGAGCGCACTGGTCCACCGCCGCTCGGCTCTCCTCCCCCACGGAATACGTGATGCTCGTCGCCGGCACGACAGGGATCGGTCCGGATGTCGCGGTCGCCGACACCGACGCCTCCGCTCCGGCTTCGCGCATCACCGTGGGCGATCCGGCGCGGACGGTCGCCCGGCTCACCCGCGAGGACCCGGCCCTCTCGACGGTGGAGCTGCTCGTCCCCGAGCAGGTGCCGCTCGACTCTCTGGTGCTCATCGGGGTGCCGAACGAGCCGATGCGCACGAAGGTGCGCGCGATGATCGACGCGGCCGAGTGGGACGGGCCGCGCATCGTCGTGCACCCGCCGTGGTTCACGCCGACCGGCGGGTGAGCCGACCCGATCCAGCCACCGCGGTTCCTACGATGGCACCGTGACGATCACCGCCGCCGCCGACGGCTCCGCGCTCGGCAACCCCGGACCCGCCGGTTGGTCGTGGTACATCGACGACGAGCACTGGGCCGCCGGCGGATGGCCGCGCGGCACGAACAACATGGGCGAGCTGAAGGCGGTCCTGGAGTTGTTCCGCGCCACCGCCGGCACCGACGACGACCTGCTCGTGCTGTGCGACAGCCAGTACGTCATCAACTCCGTGACCCAGTGGATGCCCGGCTGGAAGCGCAAGGGCTGGCGCAAGGCGGACGGTAAGCCCGTGCTGAACGTGGAGCTGCTTCAGGACCTGGACGAGGCGCTGGCGGGACGCCGGTACCGCTTCCAGTGGGTCAAGGGGCACGTGGGCCACGAGCTCAACGAGGCGGCCGACGAGCGCGCACGTGCCGCGGCGACCGCACACCAGCGCGGCGCTGCCGTCCCGGCCGGACCCGGGTTCGGCGGGACTCCCGCAGCCACGCCCGCCCCTGAGCGCCGCCCCTTCGCGCCGACGGCGTCGCTGTTCGACCTCGACCCGCCGGCGCGAGCGCACAGGGTGACCGTCGAGTTGAACCCGGAGGAGTGGGAGCGACTGCAGCGTCGAGCGCAGCGCGAGGGACGCTCCCCCGAGGAGCAGCTGCGCGCCCTCGCCACCGACGCCTCCTGAGATGCCGACTACCGTGTGCCGGTGATCGTCGACAACAGCGCCACGCTCGTCGTCCTCGGCGACGCCGGAGCATCGACCGCGGACCGCGTGACGTCGATCCTGCGCCTGATCCCCACCCTGGCGCTGGAGGCAGGCACTACCGTCGGCGGGTCCGGTGCGGCGGCGCGCGTGCTCGACCACTCCGTCTGGCACCTGGTCTACGAGGACCACGGCACCGGCACCGACGCCAGTGGATTCGCGAGCCTGTACGGGCTGCTGCAGGCGCTGGAGGGCAAAGGTCAGGCCGTGGCGATGCTGCAGCAGGAGCGGTACGAGGTGCGCATCGACTGGCGTGGTGAATCCGACAGCGATCGCGGCGGCTTCATCCTGGACCCCGTGCTCGCCGCCCGGGTCGCGCGGCTGGGGATCCCCGTCTACGGCACCACCGTGTGGGACGGCATTCGGGACGGCGCCGCTCGGGGCGGCGATTCTGCGGCCTGAGGGTAGTCGATGAGCCCACTTCGGGGACCGGCGCTCGATTATCGGCCTGACCAGGGAAGATGAACCTCACCATGCGGATCACGAGCTTGAACCTTCGCGGCTTCTTCGACTGGGAGCAGCGCTCCCAGCGGGTCATCGAGTTCCTGCGACACACGGACCCCGACGTGATCCTGTTCCAGGAGGTCGTCTACCTGCCCGACGAATCGCCGTTCTCGCCGGTCGAGCTGCTGAACCGCTCGCTCGTCTACCCGTACCGGCACAGCGCCATCACGCGGCTGCAGGCCAGCCCGACCTACGGCGTGTACCGCGAGGGCCTGGCGGTGCTCAGTCGGCTTCCGATCCCCAGTACGGAGGCGCTGGTCCTGCGGCATGAGGACCACGACCCGCACCACCGCATCGTGCAGTTCGTCGACGTGCAGGCCGGACCGGTCACGCACCGCCTGGCGGACGTGCACCTGTCGGTGCGCGACGACTTCGCCCTGCACCACCTGCAAGAGGTACTCGCGATCCTGGCAGATCGCGGTGAGCAGCGGATCATCGGCGGCGACTTCAACGTCAACCACCTGGAGCAGTACCGCGCCCTGTGGCGGGACGACTACGTGCTCACCTCCGACATCGAGCAGTACGTCTCGTATCCGCATTCGCAGCAGGCGAACGACTACTTCCTGGTGCCGAAGACGTATGCAATCGGGGAGATCAGCCTGTCGAGCAACGACCTGTCCGACCACCGCGCGCTGACCGTGGACCTGACTCCCGTCGCGGCGGACGCTCCACCTCGGTCGACGGCTGTTCGGTCGGAGCCATCCGCCTCGGCCGCAGTTCAGTCGGCGGTGTCGACGCCCGCCGTGACAGGCTGAGGCAGCGGGATCACGGGGCAGTCCAGCCAGAGACGTTCGAGGCCGTAGTAGGCCCGGTCCTCCTCGTGGAAGACGTGCACGATCACCAGGCCGAAGTCCAGCAGCTCCCAGCGGCCCTGACCCTTGCCCTCCCGACGCAGCAGGGGAACACCGGCTGCGGAGAGCCGCTCGTCGACCGCGTCGGCGACCGCCAGCACCATGCGCTCGCTCCGCCCCGACACGAGCAGGAACGCATCAGTCAGCGGTAGCCGGGCGGATACGTCGATCGCCACCGGATCGGTGCCGCTCTTCGCCGCCGCCGCGGCAGCGGCGACCCGGACGGCCTCGTCGGGCGTGATGCGAATCTGGTCGTTCGTCAGAAGATCTTCAATACCCAACTGCCCACGAGGAGCGTGATCACACCGACGGCCATCACGCCGGCGACGATCGCCAAGACTACCGGCAACGCGCTGGACCGGCTGCGCCGCGGCCGCACGTCGTGGGTGGAGGCGCCGCTGCTGACCGCGCGCACGGCGCGGATCGGCGTGACACCGGAGGCGGGCTCCTCCGGCGTCTCGAAGAGGCGGTCCACCTCGAGCGAGTCGTAGTGCGCCGCGGTCCCCCCGGTCGTCGCGAGTGACCGGGACAGATTCATGGATCCGGTGATGAACTGCTCGCCGGTGCCCGTGACCGCGGTGGTGAGGTCGGGCTGCGGGTCCGACGGCATGATCAGCGCGTTCTGCGAGCCGTGCGGCGTCGCCACATTGCGCGAGAGCAGGCCCGAGAAACCGGCGTGCGGATCCTCGGCTTCCTCCGGCTGCCGACCGGGCTGCTGTACGACGAGTCCCGTCTCGGGCGCCAACGACCCACGGGAACGGGCGATGAGCGCCTCGAAGCCGGCCAGGTCGGTCGGGCCCGTTTCCGTGTCGGGCTCGACCCGCGGCGCGGCGGTCGCAGCGGCCTGCTGCGCCCAGGTCTGCAGGGGCACCGCTCGCGCACGCCCCTGACCGGCCACCTGGGCAGCCCACGGCTGCACCGGCTCCACGGTCGGCGGCTGGAACCGGGCGACGTCCTCCACCGCCGCATGCTGCGAGAGCGGCTGAGCGAGGTCGGGCAGGACGGGGCTGGAGAACGCGAGCTCATCGTCGCCCACGGGGTCGGAGAAGTACTGCGGCAGGTCGACGGGGCCCGTCATCGGCAGGCGAGCTTGCAGCGTCGCACGGTCCACGGCCGACATGCGGACCGTCGGGAGACCCTCCAGGTCATCCGCCTCGTCGGCACTCGCCTGGACGGCGCCGATCCGGTGCGCGCCGGACTCGTGGCCGCCGAAGGCCTCGGGGATCTCCGTCTCGGGGGTCGCCGCCGGCGTCGCGGCCGAACCAGCCTCGGTGAACCAGGAGGCGGGCATGCCGTCGACGGTCTGCTCGGCCTGCTGCTGCCGGAGCTGCCGCCTGGTCAGGGGTGTGGCCGGCTCCGCCGCAGGTGCAGACGGCTGGGCGGTTGGGGCGCTCTCCGCGGACGCCGCGTGGTCCTGCAGCACCCGGTCGCGCACGCGCTCCATCAGACCTTCGGGCATCGCGGAGGACTGCTGGCGGGCCTGCTCCTCGGCGGCTTCCGCAGCTCGGCGGGCGCTGCGGCGGTCCGCCGGGGCAGGCGCCGGCGCTGCCGTGTCCTGCCCGCTTGCGCGGGACAGCGCCTCCCAGATGTCGCTGGTCGTCGCCTCCGAAGCCAGTCCCGCCTCGGCTCCGAAGTCGGGATCGAGGTCGTGGTCGCCGAAATCGACGACACCGGAGGGATGCTGCTGACCGGCAGCCAGGGCTTCCGCCGCTCGCCGCTCCCGCTCACGGGCGGCGCGCCGGCTGCCCGGCTGCGCCTCCTGCTCGGTCTCGATCGTGGCCCGATCCCGGTCTTCGAGGGTCTGGGACCGCTCCCGCCTCGACGTCTGGTCGTGCCACAAAGTCATGTGTCGCTCCGATACAGAGAGTGCTTGGAGATGTACTGAACCACACCATCCGGCACCAGGTACCAAACCGGGACGCCGTGTCGCACACGCGCTCGGCAGTCCGTGGACGAAATCGCCAGGGCGGGTACCTCCAGCAGGCTGACGTCGCCGCGGGGCAGCCCCGCAACGCTCAGGGCGTGCCCGGGACGGCTGACCGCGACGAAGTGCGCGAGGCTCCAGAGCTCGTCCAGATCCTTCCAGCCGACGATCTGCGCGATCGCATCGGCGCCCGAGATGAAGAACAGGTCGGCGTCCGGACGCTGCGCCGCGACGTCCCGCAGCGTGTCCACGGTGTAGGTGGGTCCGTCGCGGTCGATGTCGACCCGGGAGACGGTGAACCGCGGGTTGGACGCGGTCGCGATGACGGTCATCAGGTAGCGGTGCTCCGCCGAGGAGACGGCCCGCTTGTGCGAAGGGAGACCGGTGGGCACGAACACCACCTCGTCCAGCTCGAAGACGCGCTGCACCTCGCTGGCCGCAACGAGGTGCCCGTGATGGATGGGGTCGAAGGTACCGCCCATGACGCCGACGCGCCTCCGGAGGCTGCCGGCGGGGCGGGCGGCAGGCAGTTGATCGGCGACCACCGCGATGACGGCGCCTGCTAGTGGTCGGAGCCCGAGGGCTGCGAGCCCCCGGTCTTGTTCGCATGGCGGTGTGCGACGTCGCGATACGACCAGGTGACTCCGCCCATCAGCGCGAAGAACCCGGCTGCGACCAGCGGGAAGATCACGGACGAGACGGGGAGCAGGTTGCCCTCTTCGGCTGCCAGCAAGAACGTCATCCGCGCTCCTTCAACTCCGTGCGGTGGCCGGCGCCGTGCGTCGGCGGGCCTTGCAGCAGTGTACGGGCGGGCGGCACGACCCGCGCTGATCCGGACCCGCGCGAGGCCAGGCCCGCGTGGAGTCGGAACCCGTCGGTCAGTGGCGCACCTGGCCCGAGCCGCGCACCAGCCACTTCGTACTCGTCAGCTCGGCCAGGCCCATCGGGCCGCGGGCGTGCAGCTTCTGGGTGGAGATGCCGACCTCGGCGCCGAAGCCGAACTCGCCGCCGTCGGTGAATCGGGTGGAGGCGTTGACCATGACGACCGCGGAGTCGACCTCGGCCAGGAATCGCTCGGCCGCCGTCAGGTCGTTGGTGACGATCGACTCGGTGTGGTGGGTCGACCATCGATCGATGTGCGTCAGCGCCGCGTCCAGGTCGTCGACGACCGCGACGGCCAGGTCGAGGGAGTAGTACTCCGCAGCCCAGTCCTGCTCGGTCGCCGGGACCGCGGCGGGGAAGGCAGCGCACACGGTCGCGTCGCCGTGGATGGTCACTCCGGCCTCCACCAGCGCCGCTAGCACGGGCGGCAGCAGCCGGTCCGCGGCGCCTCGGTGGATCAGGAGGGTCTCCAGGGCGTTGCAGACGCTGACCCGCTGCGTCTTGGCGTTCAGCACGATGTCGACGGCCATCGTGGTGTCGGCGGCCGCGTCGAGGAAGACGTGCACGACGCCCGCCCCGGTCTCGATCACCGGCACGGTGGATTCGCGCACCACCGTCTCGATCAGGCCGGCGCTGCCGCGCGGCACGAGCACGTCGACCAGCCCGCGCGCCTGCATCAGCTGCCGGGCCCCGTCGCGCCCGAAATCGTCCACGGTCTGCACGGCGTCGGCGGGCAGCCCCGTCGAACGGATCGCGTCGGTGATCACCTGGATCAGCGCGCGGTTGGTCTGCTCGGCGGCCGATCCGCCCCGCAGCACGACCGCGTTGCCGCTCTTGAGCGCGAGGGCCGTGATGTCGACGGTCACATTCGGGCGGGCCTCGTAGATGGCGCCGACCACCCCGAACGGCACGCGCTGCTGGGTGAGGTGCAGGCCGTTCGGCAGCGTGGATCCGCGCAGCACCTGGCCGACCGGGTCGGTGAGCCGCGCGATCTCGCGCACCGCGTCGGCGAGGGCAGCCAGCCGGTCGGCGGTGAGGATCAGCCGGTCCTGCAGCCCCGCGGAGAGGCCGCTCGTGCGCGCCGCGGCCAGATCGAGTTCGTTCGCCGGCAGCACCCGATCCGCGCTGCCGGCGACCGCGTCGGCGATCGCGTGCAGGGCGGCGTCCTTCTGGGCGCTGGTCGCGGTCGCGAGCACCCGCGACGCCGCGCGCGCGGCCTCGAACCGCGGCTGGGCCGTGACGGGACGGACGAGGGTGTCGGTCATGCCGCGCAGTCTAGAACTCGGGCTGCGGGGCCGGCGCGAACCAGGTTCCCACGCGCTCGCCGGCGAGCGCTGCGTCGGCCAGGTCGGTCGCGGTCAGCAGGACCGCCGTCCCCGCGTCCGTGGCGGTCCGCGCCGCCTGCACCTTTGTGGCCGCTCCGCCCGTGCCGACGCCCGTGTCGGACTCGCCGACGACCACGTCGTCCAGGGGGTCGCCGTACGGCACCTCGTCGATCCGCACGGCGCCCGGATCGCGCGGGGGCCTCGTGTACAGGGCGTCGACGTCGCTCAGCAGCACGAGCAGGTCGGCGCCGACCAACTCCGCGACCATCGCGGCGAGCCGGTCGTTGTCGCCGAAGCGGATCTCGTGGGTGGCAACGGTGTCGTTCTCGTTCACGATCGGCAGGATGCGCAGCTCCAGCAGCTTGTCGATGGCCCGTTGCGCGTTCTGCCGATGGGTCGGATTGGTCAGGTCGTTCGCGGTCAGCAGCACCTGGCCGGCCACGATGCCGAACGCGCCCAGATGCTCCTGATACTTGCCGACCAGCAGGTTCTGACCGACCGCGGCGGCGGCCTGCTGCGTCGCGAGGTCGGCGGGACGGTCGGCCAGCCCGAGGAACGGCATGCCGGTGGCGATCGCTCCGGACGACACGAGGATCACCTGGGCGCCGCGCGCATGGGTGGCCGCGAGCGCACCGACGAGCGGCTCGATCCGATCGGCATTGGCGCCGCTGATGGAGGAGGATCCGACCTTCACCACCACCCGGCGGGCGGAGGAGACCTGCGAGCGGTCGGTCAGCCTCATCGCTCGTCGCCGCCGGCAGCCGCCGTGGCGTGCCGTTCGGCGAGGCGCTCGACTTCGGCCACATCGCGGGCCTCGGACTTGGCGTTCATCCGCGCCCGGTAGCTGCGCCGCCGGTCGTCGTTGGTGCGGCGGCCGGGCCCGTCGAGCCGGGTGTCGGAGCCGCGGGGCGCGGTCATCAGCTCGGCCGCGGACATGAGGGTCGGCTCCCAGTCGAAGATCACGCCGTCGCCCCGACCGATGACGACCGTGGAGCCGGCGGTGGCGCCGCTGGCGAACAGGGCATCTTCGACACCGAGCTTGTTCAATCGGTCGGCCAGGAAGCCGACCGCCTCGTCGTTGGTGAATTCGGTCTGGGCGACCCAGCGCTCCGGCTTGGCGCCGACGATGCGGTAGATCGGCTCGGTGCCGCCCTCGACGCGGATGTCGAACGACTGCTCGTCCACGGCGGAGGGACGCAGCACGATGCGCGGCAACGCCGGTGCCGCGGCACGGTCCGCCCGATCGCGCGCGATGATCTCGGCCAGCGCGAACGACAACTCCCGCAGCCCCTCGTGGCTGGCGGCGGACACCGCGAACACCCGATAGCCCTGCGCCTCGAGGTCGGTGCGCACCATCTCGGCCAGCTCGCGGCCGTCGGGCGCGTCCACCTTGTTCAAGGCGATCACCTGCGGCCGCTGCAGCAGCGGCAGCTGGCCGGCGGGCACAGGGTAGGCGGCGAGTTCGGTGCGGATCGCGGCGAGGTCGCTCAGCGGATCGCGGCCGGGTTCGGCCGTCGCGCAGTCGACGACGTGCACCAGCACGCTGCACCGCTCCACGTGCCGCAGGAACTCCAGCCCCAGGCCGCGCCCCTCGCTCGCCCCCTCGATCAGTCCGGGGACGTCGGCGACGGTGTACCGCTCCGACCCCGCCTGCACCACGCCCAGGTTCGGCTGCAGCGTCGTGAACGGGTAGTCGGCGATCTTGGGCCGGGCGGAGGAGAGCGCGGCGATGAGGCTGGACTTACCGGCGGAGGGGTAGCCGACGAGGGCGGCGTCGGCGACGGTCTTCAGCGTGAGGCGCACGTCCCCCTCGAAGCCGGGGGTGCCGAGTAGGGCGAATCCCGGAGCCTTGCGCTTGGGGCTCGCGATTGCCGCGTTGCCGAGACCTCCGCGACCGCCCTCGGCGACCACCAGGCGCATGCCGGATTCGGTCAGGTCGGCCAACTCCGCGCCGTCCGCGTCGGTGACGACCGTGCCGACCGGCACCGGCAGCTCCAGATCCTCGCCGCCTGCCCCATGCCGCATGTCGCCGGCACCCGCCGTGCCGTTGCCGGCGAACCGGTGCGGCGAACGGTGGTAGCCGAGCAGGGTGGTGACCTGGCTGTCCGCGACCAGGGTGACGGTGCCGCCGTTGCCGCCGTTGCCGCCGTCGGGACCGGCGAGCGGCTTGAACTTCTCCCGGCGCACCGAGACACATCCGTTGCCGCCGTACCCCGCGCGCAGGTGCAGCGTGACCTCGTCGACGAACGTCGTCATGGCCGCCTTCCCTTCATTCGGGCTGTGCAATCCGGGCTACGCATTCCGAGCTGCGCGAGCCGCACGAGCTTCGCGTCGATCAGATCGCTCGGCCGTCGTGGTCCCGATCCGAAACGCAGGAATGGGCGGGTGAAGTCCACCCGCCCACCTGATGCACAGCGCGCCTGATGACGCCGCAGCGTTACGCGGCGGTGGTCGCCACGATATTGATGACCTTGCGACGCCCCTTGGCGCCGAACTGCACCGCGCCCGCCTCGAGCGCGAACAGGGTGTCGTCGCCGCCGCGGCCGACGTTCACACCGGGGTGGAAGTGCGTGCCCCGCTGGCGGACGATGATCTCGCCGGCCTTGACGACCTGACCGCCGAAGCGCTTGACGCCGAGTCGCTGCGCATTGGAGTCACGACCGTTGCGGGTCGAACTCGCGCCCTTCTTGTGTGCCATGTCGGTGCTCCTGTCCTCGGCCTCAGCCGATCGCGGTGACGCGGACGCGGGTGAGCTCCTGGCGGTGGCCCTGGCGCTTCTTGTACCCGGTCTTGCTCTTGAACTTCTGGATGATGATCTTCTTGCCGCGCAGGTCGCCCAGCACCTCGGCCGTCACCATCACTCCGGCCAGGTCGGCGGCCGCATGCGTGACCGTCTCGCCGTCGACGAGCAGCACCGGTGCAAGCTGCACCGTACCGTCGTCGCCTGCCGCGATGCGGTCGAGTGTCACGATGGTGCCGACCTCGACCTTCTCCTGACGCCCGCCGGCGCGCACAACCGCATAGACCACGTCTGAACCCTTGCTTCCGCTCGAAGACCCGCAGGAGCGAGACGGCCGGTGGGCCGTCGCCTGTGGGAGAAACCGATGCGGGCCCGTCGTGTGCAGGTCTGGAACCTGCCCGCACAGTGCCGCGCGCACCGACGGTCAAGAGTAGTCGATCCGGAAGGCACCCGCCACCCGGGCACCGCGCCGCGACGGCCGCCACTCGCTCGACTGCGCTCCGGTGCGACGATGAGGCGTGGCCGTGCTGGTGGATGCTCCGCTGTGGCCGGCGCACGACCGCATGTGGGCCCACCTGGTCAGCGACACATCGCTCGCCGAGCTGCACGCGTTCGCCGCTCGGCTGGGCCTGCCGCCGCGCGGGTTCGACGCCGACCACTACGACGTCCCGGAGGATCGGATCGACGAGATCGTGGCGGCCGGCGCGGTGCAGGTCGATGCCCACGAACTGACCCGCCGCCTGATCGCGAGCGGCCTGCGCGTCCGCGCCCGCGACCGCTGACGCGCCTCCGCCGTGCGAGCGGAGCACGACAGCAGGACCACGTCCCGTCAGCAGGTGGTGGGGCGACCACCAGCCTGCTGTCGGGACCCTGTCCTGCTGTCGTGCTCTGGAGGTGCGGCTCAGTCCTGTTGTTTGGGCGTCAGGGCGGGGGTCGAGACCCGGCGGGAGCGGCGGCCCTGGCCGGGGCGCTTCGGCTCGGGCAGGGCGCCCAGCACGGAGTCGAGCAGGCCGGCGGCGGCCTCGTCGACCCGCTTCGCGCGCACGGGCTGCACCGAGGCGGTCGGCAGCTCGATGAGCGGTGCCGGTCGCGAAGAGCTCGCGGAGGTGGACTGAGGCTCGGGCGGAGACTCCGACTCCGGAGCAGACTGGGGCTCCGGCGGGGACTGGGGCTCCGGCGGGGACTGCGGCTCCGGCACTGAGGCGACCGGCACTGAGGCGACCGGCACTGAGGCGACGGGCGGGGACGCGACGGGCTGTGACCCCGGCTGCGAGGCCCGCCGGCTGGCGCGCTCGGGACGGGAAGCGGCCGGAGCGGAGGTCGGGGCGGACGTCGATGCAGCCGGCGCTCCGAGGGTCTCGGGCTCCTGGTCCGCGCGCGCTGCTGGCACGATCGTCGCCCCCGCGATCTGTGCGAGGGCCGTCTTGGCGCCGTCGGTGATGACGTGAGTCGACCCCGGACTGCGCGGCGCCTGCTGCTGCTTGTCCTGCCCGCCGCCCCGCCGGCGACGCCCCGGCGCCTGCGGATCGGGACGGTTGTCGGCCGCGACGGTCTCGTCGGACATCGACTCGGCCAGGCCGATGCCGATTCGCTTGCGGGTCATCTGCACGAGCCCGAGCGACGTCACCTCGGCGACCTGATGCTTGGTGCGATCGCGCGACAGGCACTCGACCAGGCGGCGGAGCACCAGATCGCGGTTGCTCTCCAGCACCATGTCGATGAAGTCGACCACGATGATGCCGCCGATGTCTCGCAGCCGCAGCTGCCGCACGATCTCCTCGGCCGCCTCCAGGTTGTTCTTGGTGACGGTCTCCTCCAGGTTGCCGCCGGAGCCCACGAACTTGCCGGTGTTGACGTCGATGACGGTCATGGCCTCGGTGCGGTCGATCACGAGCGACCCGCCCGACGGCAGCCACACCTTGCGGTCCAGCGCCTTCTCGATCTGCTCGCCGACCCGGTATGCGGCGAACACGTCGCCGTCGCCCTCCCACCGCTCCACCCGGTCGAGCAGCTCGGGAGCCACTCCGCCCAGGTAGCGCTCGATCGTCTCGCGGGCGTCGTCGCCGGCGATCACGAGCTTCGCGAAGTCCTCGTTGAAGACGTCGCGCACGATCTTGACCAGCAGGTCGGGCTCGCTGTGCAGCAGCGCAGGCGCCGTGGCCGTCTCGACCAGGTGCTCGATCTCGGCCCACTGGTTGGCCAGGCGCTGCACGTCGACGGTCAGCTGCTCCTCCGCCGCCCCCTCCGCCGCGGTGCGGACGATGACCCCGGCGGAGTCGGGCAGGGCGTCCTTCAGGATGCGCTTCAGCCGTGCGCGCTCCGTGTCGGGCAGCTTGCGGGAGATGCCGTTCATGGAGCCGTTCGGCACGTAGACCAGGTAGCGGCCGGGCAGCGAGATGGAGCTGGTCAGGCGCGAACCCTTGTGGCCGACCGGATCCTTCGTCACCTGCACGAGCACCCGGTCGCCGCTCTTCAGGGCGAGCTCGATGCGTCGGGCCTGCGACCCCTTGTCGCCTAGGCGATCGCTGGCGGCGTCCCAGTCGACCTCGCCGGAGTAGAGGACCGCGTTGCGGCCACGCCCGATGTCGACGAACGCCGCCTCCATGCTGGGCAGCACGTTCTGCACCCGGCCGAGGTAGACGTTGCCGATGAGCGAGACGTTGGCGTTCTTGGCGAGGTAGTGCTCGGCGAGGATCCCGTCCTCCAGCACACCGATCTCGATGTGGTCCTCGTCGCTGCGCACGATCATCACGCGGTCGACGGCCTCGCGGCGGGCGAGGAACTCCGCCTCGGTGACCACGGTGCGGCGGCGACCCGCGTCGCGACCGTCGCGACGGCGCTGACGCTTAGCCTCCAGCCGGGTGGAGCCCTTCAGCTTCTGCGGCTCGGTGATCGGCTCGCGCGGCGGGCGGGTTCTGGCGACGACCTCGGTGGACGTGTCGGCGGGACCCTCCTCGGCGCCCCCTGGGCGGCCGCGGCTACGGCGGCGCGATCGGCGCGTCGGGCTGGCGCCCGCATCCGCCGACGGCTCCGCATCCTCGTCGTCGTCGTCCTCCTCCAGAGTCGGCTCGGCGGGCGCTGCCGCCGGCTCGGCGGTCGGGGTGGGCGGCGCCTGGAACACCAGCGAGAAGCTGGCGGGGCGCCGCGGACCGGAGGATCGGGGCGCCGGTGCGACAGCGGTGTCGGTGACCGGCGACGAAGGCGGCTCGACGGTCTCGTGGACCTCCTCAGCCGGCTCGTCGGTGTCGTGGACCTCCTCAGCCGGCTCGACGGTGTCGGGCGCCTCGACCGGCTCATCCGCGGTCGGCTCATCCGCGGTCGATCTACCGGGCGGGTCGACGAACTCGGGCAGGTCGCTCGGCCGCTGCTCGTCGAGCGGCGCGGGCACGTCCTCCACCACGGCGAGGGCGGCGGGACCCTGCGCCTCCAGGCCGGGCAGAGCGTCGGCAGCCGACTCCGCTCGGCGCGCGGCCCTGGGCGGAAAGGCGCGGATGCGGCGGCCGATCCGGGTCCGTGCGGTGCGTTCCTCGCCTGTCCCGGTCTGCTCGGCCGAGTCGGTCGCGGATGTGGTTGCGTCGTCCTTCACCATCGCTGGTGCACTCCTTGCGCGGACGCGCCACAGGATCCGATCCGGGGCTGCGCTCTCCGCCTGTTCGTGGGGCCGCTGCCCGCAGGCCCGACCGCTCACATCGTCTGGTCGTCCCAGGCCGATCCCGACCCGGACGTGGTCTTTTCGTCCACGGACCGCGGTCCGTGGCAGGCGCCGGAGCGCCACCCGGGTTCCGCTCATCCCCGATCCGCCGCGAGCGGCGATGGGTGCGTCGGTACCGACCCGCCATGGATCGTCCCGGGAAACTGTGCGGCCTGGTCCGGCACACGTCCGGGAAAGACCTCGACAGCAGTATCGCACGCGGGCCATCTGCTCCCGAGCCCGGCGCGTCCGCGCGGATACCGGATCCCGACAGCACCGCCCGCGTGGAGCCCCGGCCGCGTGGACCCCGATGGCATACTCGGCGGGTGAGCACGCAGACGCGGCCCGGCGCCGGGACACCGCCCGCGCGCACCGCGGATCGGGTCGCCGCGCCTCCGTCGCCCGCCGCACGGGAGGCACTGGCCCCACCGGTCGCGCTGGCCGTGCTGCTGATCGTGGGTGGCGTGCTCGGCCTCATCGGCGCATTCGAGTTGACAATCGACAAGTTCGCGCTGCTGCAGCATCCGAGCATCCACCTGAACTGCAACATCAATCCGCTGGTCACCTGCAGCAAGAACCTGAATTCGCCCGAAGGCGCGGTGTTCGGCTTCCCCAACTCGGTCATCGGCCTGATGTGCTTCCCGGCGCCGATCCTTCTCGGCGTCGCCGGCCTGGCCGGTACCCGATTCCCCCGGTGGTTCTGGGCGGCATTCAACGTGGGAATGGCGTTCGCGATCGGCTTCGTGATGTTCCTGATCACGCAGAGCCTGTTCCACCTGGGCACGCTGTGCCCCTGGTGCATGGTGGTGTGGATCGGGACGATCCCCATGGTGATCGCGACGACGCTCTTCAACCTCTCGACCGGCGCGCTGCCGCTGGGCCGGAACGGTCGCCGCGTGGGCGCCTCACTGCTCGGCTGGACGCCGCTGATCACCCTGGTCGTGTACCTGACCGTCGCCGTGCTGGCGCAGGTGAAGCTGGACGTGCTGCACACGGTCTTCTGACCCGTCCGCCCTCCCCTCACGCGGTACCTGCGCAAGGTTCGTGGGGCTGTGGAGAAGTGGCCGAGCAGGCGGCTTGGGGAGGAGTCGACGCGCCGGTTACTCGGGCGCGGTTCCGCTGATCGAAGGTGCTTCTCGGTCTCGGGACCAGTGTCGGTGGTGGGTGGTTGAGTGCAGGTATGCAGTCGGCGACCATCACCCGCGAAGCGCTCGACGGCGCGCTCGCCGCGGTGCTTGCTGCGCCCGTGCTGTCGCGGAACGCGACGGATGCGGAGGTGCTTGCTGCGGTGGAGGGGTGGGAGGCGATCGGTCGGGTCGTCGACGCCCGCCGTATCCGTGCCGCCGCGGAAGTCGAATGGCGGTCCCGGGTCCAGCTGAGCCCGAACGGTCTCGCCGAGCAGTACGACGCCCGCGACGGAGCGGACCTGGTCTCCACGGTCGCGCGGATCGGGACGAAGGAAGCCAAACGCCGGATCGGGGTCGGCACCGCGCTGCTGCCCCGCCTCGGTTTGACGGGCGATGAGCTGCCCGGCCGGTACCCGGTGATGACCGCCGCGGTGAATGCCGGTGAGGTGGGTGTCGAAGCGGCCCGACTGGTGGTGGAGACCCTGAACTCCGTCAGGAAGCGGACCACGATCGAGAACCTGGAGATCGCCGAAGCCCAACTGACCGAGGCCGCCGGGATCCTGACTCCGGACCTGCTGTCGGTACAGACCGCGACCTGGGCGGAATACCTCGATCCCGACGGTACTGAACCCGCCGACGAAGCACGACGACAGAAACGTGCGTTCCGGCTCGGACGACTCGGGATCGACGGGTTGACGCCCTTCACCGGACGCGCCACCCCGGAAGTCGCCGCACTCCTCCGCGAAGCACTCCAAGCCCACCGGCGTGGGGTGCGGATGACTTACCAGCCGGCCGGCGGTGAGGACGCCGAGGACCTGGAATCCACGTGGAGGGAAGCCGACGGCGACCAGAGGACCACCACGCAATACGACTTCGACACCTTCGCCGCCATCATCACCGCAGGAGTCCAAGCAGAACACGACGGGACCGTCGGAACCAAGGCCGTTCACGAGGTCGTCGTCCACGTCACCGCCACCGACCTCGAACAACGCACCGGTGGTGGCTGGCCGGAGGGCATCCGCGCCCGACTCCCGATCCCGACGGTGGAACAGATCGCGTGCGACGGACGGACACGCCTGCTGGTCACCGGGGAGCAGGGCGAACCGCTCTACTTAGGTCTCTCGAACCGACTCTTCACGCCCGCACAGAAGAAAGCACTCGCCGCGAGGGATGGTGGCTGCGCCTGGCCGGGCTGTACTGCTCCCGTCGCCTGGACCGACGCGCACCACATCGCCTGGTGGCATCGCGACCAGGGACCCACCGACATCGACAACGGGGTACTGCTCTGCAGCCACCACCACCACCTCATCCACAACACCGGTCGACACGAGATCCGCCTCCACGAGAAACGGCCGCACCTGGTACCGAAGGGCTGGCACGGACCACCACTGCCGCGACACCGCATGCAACGACACCCCATCAACCAGGGCACGCGCGGGACGCCGAAGCGGATGTAGACCGGCGCGAGCATCACCCTGAACGCGGCACTCCGGTCCGAATGCGTCTCACCCTCACCGTCGCGGAGGTACGCCGGATCGGAAGCCCGGCTGATTCATTCGGCCGGGCGGGCTGCCCGCGACTCGCGCCGCCGGCGGCGGCACGATGATCAACGCAGCTCAGCCGAACCAGAGGGCGAGTTCGCGCGTCGCGGACTCGGCCGAGTCGCTGCCGTGCACCAGGTTCTGCTGCACCTTCAAGCCCCAGTCGCGCCCGAAGTCGCCGCGAATGGTGCCCGGTGCGGCGACGGTCGGGTCGGTGGCGCCGGCAAGAGAACGAAAGCCCTCGATCACCCGGTTGCCCGCCAGGCGGATCGCGACGATCGGCCCGGACTCCATGAACTCCACCAGCGGCTCGTAGAACGGCTTGCCCTCGTGCTCGGCGTAGTGCTGGGCGAGCAGCGTCCGGTCGGCCTCCACCAGGCGGATGTCGACCAGGGAGTAGCCCTTGGCCTCGATGCGGCGCAGGATCTCGCCGGTCAGGTTGCGAGCGACACCGTCGGGCTTGACCAGCACCAGGGTCTCTTCGGTCGTCTCGGGCATCGGCTGTCGGCTCCTTCACTCGGTGCAACGCGGTCAGGACCGGACAGCGGCCTCGCGGCGGTCGATCCGTCCGCCGACAATCATGCAGTAGACCCAGATCGCCAAGAAGATCACGCCCACGATGCCCACGGTGGGCTCCAGGATGCCGCCCGCGATCAGCACCAACTGCACCAGCCACCCGAGCGCGATACCCACCGGGCGGTTGGCGGTCGCCGCAGCGATCGCGATGACGACCAGCAGCGCCGCGCCCGCGCCGAACGCGACTCCGGGTGGGACCACCCGCAGGCCGAAGACCACGAGCGCGGCAAGGATCACGACGATGAACTGCGTCGCCAGCACGATGGAGGCGAGGCTGCCGCGCACGGTCCGCGGCCCGCGCCCGCGACCGCCCGGTCGCCTCGGCGCGCGACGTGAGGCGTCGGTCACCGGCGCCCCCACCCGCGGTCGCGGGCGATGGCGATGACAGTACCGATGAGGGTGATCGAGCCGAAGGCGAGCACCCCGGGCTCCAGCGCCTGCCCGGCTTCCGCTCCGATGTCCGGATCGACGCCCGCAGCGAAGTCGCGGGGCTCGCCGGCCAGGTCCCGCGCCGCCAGCAGCGCTTGGCGCACATCCGGCTCCACGCGTACCCGCTCGGGCCCCACGACGGCCGCCACGACCGCGGCCAGTTGGTCGACATCGGTCGCCCGCGCAGACGGTGCGGTGGTGACCACGAAGTCGTCCACCACGTCGGCGACGGCCCGCACCATGCCGGCGGCGTCCTTGTCGTCGAGGACCGCGAAGACGGCGGTCAACCGCCGGAACCGGAACGACTCCCGCAGGCCGGCCGCGAGCGCCGCAGCGCCGTGCGGGTTGTGGGCGGCGTCGACGACCAGGGTCGGGCCCGTCGCAACGACCTGCAGCCGGCCCGGCGAGGTCGCGGCGGCCAGGCCCTCGTCCAGCACGTCGCGCACGATCGGCTGACTGCCGTCGCCGAGGAACGTCTCGACCGCGGCGATCGCGACCGCGGCGTTCTGCGCCTGATGGGCGCCGAGTAGCGGCAGGACCAGGCCGTCGTACCGGGCGGCGCGGCCCTGCACGTCGATCACCTGGCCGCCGACTGGGCCCACGGCCGCCGGTACCGACGCGTCGCCGGAAGGCGACGTGGCGGCCGTGCGGCTGGGGACTGCGCGCCGACCCAGGACCGTGAAGTCCCGGTCCTGCAATGAGACGACCGCCTCGCTCAGGTCGGCCGCGCGCTGCAGCTCGGCGAGCGCCTCCGGGGTCTGTACGGCGGTCACGACCCGCGCGTTCGGCTTGATGATGCCCGACTTGGTGCGGGCGATCGCCGCGATCGTGGAGCCCAATCGCTCGGTGTGGTCCAGGTCGATGGGCGTGAACACGGCCACCTGGCCGTCCGCGACGTTCGTGGAGTCCCACTCTCCGCCCATACCGACCTCGATCACGCCGACATCGATCGGAGCGTCGGCGAAGACGGCGTAGGCGAGCACGGTCAGGGCCTCGAAGAACGTGAGCGGCGCCTCGCCCGCGGCCGCCATCTCGGTGTCGGTCATCTGCAGGTAGACGGCGATGTCGTTCCAGTTCGCGATCATGCGATCGTCGTCGATCGGCTCGCCGTCGATCACGATGCGCTCGTTCAGGCGGCCCAGATCGGGGCTGGTGAACAGGCCGGTGCGCAGACCGTGGGCGCGCAGGATGCTCTCGGTGATCCGGCTGGTGGAGGTCTTGCCGTTCGTCCCCGTGATGTGGACGATCGGATAGGCCCGCTGCGGGTCGCCCAGCAGCTCCAGCGCTCGCCGCGTCGCCGACAGCCGCGGTTGCGGCGCGATCTCGCCGACTCGCCCATAGATGGCGTCGAGCATCGCGTCGAGCTCGGCCCGCTGCTGCTCGGTCTGCGGCTGGGGCTGCTGCTCGTCCGCTCCCTCGTCGGCCTGCGACCACCCCGCTTCCTGCCCGTCGGCCTGCGGCCGACCAGCCTCCGCCGCGTCAGACATCGCGTTCCATGGGACCAGTCTTCCGCAGCTCGAACCGGCCACCGGCGCTCGCACCCCAGGCGTCGTCCGCGAGCAGGGTGAGGCTGCCGTCCACCCACTTCGCCAGGCGCGTCGCGGACAGCTCCGTGGCCGAGCCGACCGTCAACTCGGCCACGAGGGTCTCCCCCACGACCAGGTCGCGGTGCACCGCTAGCATGCGCTGCAGGTCGTCGTCCCCCTCGACCGCCAGGTCGATCCGGTCGGAGACGTGCAGGCCGGCCGCACGCCTGGCCTGCTGCACATCGCGGATGAAGTCGCGGGCGTGCCCCTCCAGCTCCAGCTCGGGCGTCAGAGCGGTGGCGAGCACCACGAATCCGCCCGGCTCGCCCCCTGCCGAAACCGGCAGCAGGCCGAGCGCGGTACCCGGAGCGACGCCGCCCTGCTCGAGCACCAGCTCGTACTCGCCGTCCTGCAGCCCGACTCCACCGACCACGACGCCATCCCCGACCCGCTGCCAGTCGCCCACGCGGGCCGCCTGCAGCACCCGCTGCACCTCCCGGCCGATGCGGGGCCCGAGCGCGCGCGCATTCACGGTCAGGCGTTCGGTCAGCCCGTAGGAAGCACCGCCGTCCGGCCCGGGCACCTCGAACGAAACGGCCTTCAGGTTCAGCTCGTCCGCCAAGATCGCCGCGCCCCCGGAGTCCGCGAGCGCGGCCGCATCGTCGGCCACGACCGTCAGCGACGACAGCGGCAGGCGTACGCGCAGACCCGCCTGCTTGCGCAGCGCCAGGGTCACGGAGCTGATGTCGCGCAGCCGGCCCATCCGCGCGACGAGATCAGCGTCCACGGGGAACGCATCCGCATCCGGCCAGTCGGTCAAATGCACGCTGCGGCCGCCGGTCAGTCCCCGCCACACCTGCTCGGTGATCAGCGGCAGTAGGGGCGCCGCGAGCCGCGAGACCGTCTCGAGCACGGTGAACAGCGTGTCGAACGCGTCGCGGCTCGCCGGCGGCAGCGGGGCGCCGTCGGAGGTATCGGTCCAGAACCGCTCCCGGCTGCGGCGCACGTACCAGTTGGTCAGCAGGTCGGCGAACTCGCGCAAACGGTTCGTGGCGCCGAACGCGTCGAACGCGTCCAGGTCCGTCGTCAGCGTGCGGATCAGGTCGCCGGTCGCGGCCAGCACATGCCGGTCCAAGGGGTCGGAGGAGTCGGTGCGCCAGGTCGCGCCATACCCGGTGGATGCAGTGCCGGTCGTCGCAGCGCCCGCCGCATCCGCGTACAGGGTGAAGAAGTAGTAGGTGCTCCAGAGCGGCAGCAGCACCTGCCGCACGCCCTCGCGGATGCCCTCCTCCGTCACCACCAGGTTGCCGCCGCGCAGCACGGGACTGGAGAGCAGGAACCAGCGCATCGCATCCGACCCGTCGCGGTCGAAGACCTCGGACACGTCGGGGTAGTTGCGCAGACTCTTCGACATCTTCTGTCCGTCGCTGCCGAGCACGATCCCGTGGCTCACCACGGTGCCGAACGCCGGCCGATCGAAGAGCGCCGTCGACAGCACATGCAGGGTGTAGAACCAGCCGCGGGTCTGGCCGATGTACTCCACGATGAAGTCAGCAGGGCTGTGCGCCTGAAACCAGTCGGCGTTCTCGAAGGGGTGGTGCACCTGCGCGAACGGCATGGATCCGGAGTCGAACCACACGTCCAGCACGTCGGAGATGCGGCGCATCGTGCTGGCGCCGGTCGGATCATCGGGGTTCGGCCGGGTGAGTCCGTCGATGTACGGACGGTGCAGGTCGACCTCCCCCGCCTCGTTCACCGGCAGCCGGCCGAAGTCGCGCTGCAACTCGGCGAGCGACCCGTACACGTCGATGCGCGGATGTGCGGGGTCGTCGCTGCGCCACACCGGGATCGGGCTGCCCCAGTAGCGGTTGCGGCTGATCGACCAGTCGCGGGCGCCTTCCAGCCATTTGCCGAACTGTCCATCCTTCACGTTCTCCGGCACCCAGGTGATCTGCTGGTTCAGCTCGACCATGCGGTCGCGGAACGCGGTGACCCGCACGAACCAGCTGGAGACCGCACGGTAGATGAGCGGCCGCCGGCAGCGCCAGCAGTGCGGGTAGGGGTGCTCGTAGGAGGCCTCGCGCACCAGGCGGCCCTTCGCCCGCAGCGCCTTGATGATCGGCCGGTTCGCCTCGAACACCTGCAGACCGACGATCTCGGGCAGCTCGGTCTGCGCGTAGGACGGCAGGAAACGGGCGCCCTCGTCCACCGACACGATGACGGGGATGCCGGCGGCGCCGCAGACGAGCTGGTCGTCCTCGCCGTAGGCAGGCGCCTGGTGCACGATCCCGGTGCCCTCCTCCGTCGAGACGTAGTCCGCGACGAGCACGTGCCAGGAGTGCTCGGTGCCGAACCGCTCGGTGTCGGCATAGTGGTCCCAGAGGCGGTCGTACTGCACGCCCGCCAGGTCGCGGCCGAGCACGGTGCGCGAGACCGCGGCGCGGGCGTCGTCGGCGGAGGCGTAGCCCAGATCCTTCGCGTAGTCGCCCACCCGGGCGGTCGCGATCAGGTACTCCCCGCTCAGCACGACACGGTCCAGGCCCGGAGTGTTGCCGGTCGCGTCGGGCGCCTCGGAATCTGCAGCGCCCGCCGGCCCGCCCGGGACGACGGCGTATTCGATGTCCGGGCCGACGGCCAGCGCCAGGTTGGTCGGCAGGGTCCACGGCGTGGTGGTCCAGGCGAGCGCACGCACGGCGGTGAGCCCCAGCGCCTCCGCCCGCTCGCCCACCAGCGGAAAGGTGACGGTGACGGAGGGGTCCTGCCGGCGCTGGTAGACGTCGTCGTCCATCCGCAGCTCATGGTTGGACAGCGGGGTCTCGTCGTTCCAGCAGTACGGCAGCACCCGATAGCCCTCGTAGGCCAGGCCCTTGTCGTGCAGCTGCTTGAACGCCCACAGCACGCTCTCCATGAACGTGGTGTCGAGCGTCTTGTAGTCCCGCTTGAAGTCCACCCACCGGGCCTGCCGCGTGACGTACGCCTGCCACTCCCCCGTGTAGCGCAGCACGGACGCGCGGGCCTCGGCGTTGAAGGCCCCGATGCCCATCGCCTCGATCTGGTCCTTGGTGGTGATGCCCAGCTGCCTCATCGCCTCCAGCTCGGCGGGCAGGCCATGGGTGTCCCAGCCGAACCGGCGATGCACCTGGCGGCCGCGCATCGTCTGGTAGCGGGGGAAGGCGTCCTTCGCGTAGCCGGTCAGCAGGTGGCCGTAGTGGGGCAGGCCGTTGGCGAACGGCGGACCGTCGTAGAAGACCCACTCCGGCGCCCCCTCGCGGGCGTCGATCGACGCCTGGAAGGTGCCGTCGGTCGCCCAGTAGGCGAGGGTCTGCAACTCCAGGTCCGGGAACCGGGGGCTGGGGGTGACGGACTCGCCGCCGTGCTTCGGGTACGTCATCCGTGCTCCATCCGTGCGTCTGCCGCACGGGGACGCCGGCTTCGGCGCGGTACCACCCCGCTTGACCGGCTGGCCGGCCCACTTCGTTGACGGCGTGACGTGCCGCATCCGTCCGGTTCTACCGACCGCTGCGCCTAGCCGGCCTGATGTTCGTAGCCGGCCCGCGGTGTTCTTCCGGAGACTCCCCGGTGATGGCCGGATCACAGTCGCTCCCCCCAGCGTACGCGAGGCGCGACCCGGCCTCTGGCCCGAGGGTCCACCACCCCGACTACGGAGCCACGTGCGCAAGTACGGAGTATCTGCCCCCGAACACGGCGTGTCGTCCGGGATCTCCGTACTCGGGCGGGATCTCCGTAGTCGGGGTGGTGGCGAAGGCCGGTCGGTACCATGGGCGGACCGCCCCCGGGGGCACACATTCAGGCACCTTCCGGTCACCACCGGAGTCGACTCGGTGCCGCACATATCGAGCACAGGAGCACGCCGTGACCATCGACGCCACCCACGCCGCCGACGCCATCAGTACCGCACCGCCCAGATCCGGAACCGCGCCGGGGATCTCTGACACCGATGCCTTCGGCCGCGCGACGGTCCCCGACAAGCCCGTGCTGGAGGGCCTGGAGGCCACCTGGTCGGCCGTCTGGGAGGCGGAGGGCACCTATCGCTTCGATGGGCGCGGCGCCGACCGCGCCGAGGTGTACTCCATCGACACCCCGCCGCCCACGGCATCCGGGTCGCTGCACATCGGGCACGCCTTCAGCTACACCCACACCGATGTCATCGCCCGGTACCAGCGGATGCGGGGCAAGCGCGTCTTCTACCCGATGGGCTGGGACGACAACGGACTACCCACCGAGCGACGCGTGCAGAACTACTACGGCGTGCGCTGCGACCCGTCCCTGCCGTACGAGCCGGGCTTCGTGCCGCCCTTCGACGGCGACGCCCCCGCCAAGGCGCAGCAGCAGCCGGTGTCGCGCCGGACCTTCATCGAGCTGTGCGAGCGGCTGACCGTGGAGGACGAGCGCCGATTCGAGCAGGTCTGGCGCGCGCTCGGACTCTCGGTCGACTGGACCCAGAGCTACCGCACGATCGGCGACGAGTCCCGCGCGGTCTCTCAGCGGGCGTTCCTGGCCAACCTCGAACGCGGCCAGCTGTACCAGTCGGAGGCGCCCACGCTCTGGGACGTCACCTTCCGCACCGCCGTCGCGCAGGCCGAGCTGGAGGACCGCGACCAGCCCGGCGCCTACCACTCGCTCGCGTTCGTCCCCGTGGCTTCGGGCTCGGGCAGCCCCGTGATCGTCGACACGACCCGGCCGGAACTGCTGCCCGCGTGCGTCGCCCTGGTCGCCCATCCGAGCGACGAGCGC
The DNA here is from genome assembly GCF_964250715.1 of uncultured Amnibacterium sp. GTDB lineage: Bacteria > Actinomycetota > Actinomycetes > Actinomycetales > Microbacteriaceae > Amnibacterium. The sequence goes on along the minus strand of NZ_CAXUGX010000006.1, from coordinate 37,718 downwards.
TACCAGGCGCTCTTCGGCACGGAGGTCACGACGCCGGTATTCGGGGTGCGGGTGCCGGTGCTGGCCCACCACCTGGCGCAGCCGGACAAGGGCACCGGCATCGCCATGGTCTGCACCTTCGGTGACACGACCGACGTCACGTGGTGGCGCGAGCTGGACCTGCCCACTCGACAGGTGGTCGGCTTCGACGGCCGGTTCGTCGCCGACCCGCCGGCGGCGATCGAGTCGAAGGAGGGGCGCGAGGCGTATTCGGCGCTGGCCGGCAAGACGGTGTTCTCGGCCAAGGCCGCCCTGCTGGAGCTCTTGCATGCCACCGGCGGAATAGTGGGCGACCCGCGCCCGATCACCCACCCCGTCAAGTTCTACGAGAAGGGCGACCGGCCGCTCGAGATCGTGCCCACCCGGCAGTGGTACCTGTCGAACGGCGCCCGGGATGAAGCGCTGCGGGAGCGCCTGATCCAGGGTGGGCGCCGCATCCGATTCGTGCCGGACTTCATGCGGGTCCGCTACGAGAACTGGGTGAACGGACTGAACGGCGACTGGCTCATCTCGCGCCAGCGCTTCTTCGGCGTCGCCCTGCCGGTCTGGTACGGGATCGACGGCGACGGCGCGGTGCAGTACGACCGGGTGCTCACTCCGGACGCCGCCGCCCTGCCGGTCGATCCCGCCACCGACGTGCCGCCCGGATTCACCGAGGCGCAGCGCGGGCAGCCCGGCGGCTTCGTGGGCGAGGTGGACATCATGGACACCTGGGCGACCTCGTCGCTGACACCCGAGCTGGCCGGCGGGTACGGCGCCGACGCCGCGCTGTGGGCGTCGGTCTACCCGTTCGACGTGCGCCCCCAAGGCCAGGACATCATCCGCACCTGGCTGTTCTCCACGCTGTTGCGCGCACGGTTGGAGCATGGGACGGAGCCGTGGAAGGCGGCGACGATCAGCGGATTCATCGTCGATCCCGACCGCAAGAAGATGTCCAAGTCGCGTGGCAACGTGGTGACCCCGGCCGACATCCTGGCCACGCATGGATCGGACGCGGTGCGCTACTGGTCGGCGTCCAGTCGGCTGGGCACAGACGCGGCGCTGGATGTGACCAACCCCACCCAGATGAAGATCGGGCGGCGGCTGGCCATCAAGGTGCTGAACGCCGCCAAGTTCATCCTCAGCTTCGACAGCGACCACATCGACGCGGCGGCGGTCACGGAGCCGCTGGATATCGGGATGCTCGCGGCGCTGGACGAAGTGATCGTGCAGGCGACGCAATCCCTGGACGCGTACGACCACGCGACCGCCCTGGAGACGGTGGAACGGTTCTTCTGGACGTTCTGCGACGACTACCTGGAGCTGGTCAAGGAGCGGGCCTACGCAGACGACCTCCCCGCAGCGCGTGCCTCGGCGATCGCTGCGCTGCGCCTTGCGCTCGACGCGTTGCTGCGCCTGCTCGCGCCGATCCTGCCGTTCGCGACGGAGGAGGCGTGGCGCTGGTCGCACTCGACATCCGTGCACCGGGCACCCTGGCCGCGCCCGCTCGAGGCCGGCGGCGAGCCCCAGATCCTGGGAGCCGTCGGTGAAGTGCTGATCGGCATCCGACGCGCCAAGACGGATGCCAAAGTGTCGCAGAAGGCGCCCGTACACTCGACCCAGATCACCGGTCCCGAGCACCGCATCGCGCTCGTGGCACTCGCTCTGGACGACCTGCGATCGGTCGGCCGCATCGGGACGGTGCAGTTGACGCCCGGTGCCGACACCATTGCGGTGACCGGCATCACCTTCCCCGCTACCACCGAGTAGGAGCCGGCCGTGACCGTGACGATCAAGCCTCTGGCGGAACGTGACTTCTTCGCCTGGTACGGCCTCTTCTCGGCGTACACCGAGTCGCTCGGGCTGGAACCGACTGACGAGCAGACGATGCGGGTCTGGACCGCACTGCAGGGCGACGAGGCGGACGGCGTGCTCGCGGTCGACACCGTGGCCGGCACGGTGGGCTTCGCGCACTTCTCGGTGTTCTCGCGCCTGCTGCAGGGTGACACCGGCTTCGCCCTGGAGGACGTGTTCGTGGCACCCGACATGCGTCAGCGGGGTGTGGCGACGGCGCTCATCGAGCACGTGCGCACCCGCGCGGAGGAGGAGCACCGCTCCGTCGTCCGCTGGGTCACGCGACCCGAGGATGTCGCGGCGAAGGCGCTCTACGAGCGGTTCCGCGCGACGACCGGCGACTGGGCGCTGTACGACCTGAACGTCGGCTAGTCCCCGCCGTGCAGGTCGGTACTCGCTGGGCCGTCGGCGCGACGCCGCCGGCGTCCCTGCCCGCAGTCGTGATCGCTGCGGTGCACGGTGTGGAGGAGGAACTCGCGACGACCGCGACGGAGACCGGCCGGTGGGGCTGGACGCTCACCTACCTGGAGCGGGCGCCGATCGTCGACCTGGACGACGGCACCCGCATCCGGTACCTGGCCGATCAGGACCACGCCGTCGTCACGAACGTGGAGTTCGAGGACGACACGGTCGCGGACAGTCAGTTCGAGGACGGAGAGTAGCCCCTTCGCTCCGAGCGCGACGGCTCAGTCAGCAGAAGGGCAGCAGAGCTCAGCAGAACGGCCGCTGCTGACGGAGTGGGCGGCTGGTGCGCCAGTCCCGTGCGTCGGAGTCGTCGATGCGGGTCGTGCCGGACGCGGCGACCGCGCGGCCGCGGCTCCAGAGGATCAGGGCCAGGCCGGCTCGCATGGCGAGGCGGTCGACGAGCGAGACGGGTCCCGCGGATACCGGGGTCTGCGCGGCGATCGCCGCCTTCAACGAGGTCAGCTCGCTCTGCGACGAGGTCGCAGTCACGCTCGACGTGCTGGTGGTGACGGTACTGGTGCTGGTGCTGGTGCTGGTGCTGGTGGGCATGCTGCTGACGGGCATGGTCGGTACTCCTTCCGGGTGCGCCGGATCAAGGGTGGTCGGTGCTGCGGCTGTGCGGATCGATGACGGGGAAGGCCCGCAGCTGCACCTCGACGCGTCGCCGCGAGAAGTGCTGCTCGTCGTGCTGCTCGGCGTGCTCGCGGTATCGGGCCACCAGCGCCTCGATCCCTCGTCCGAGTTCCTCGAGCTCGGTGGGGGTCAGCTGCAGGTGGATCGAGGAACTGTTCGCCGCCTGCCGCCACGCGACGTCGAGCGTGGGGACGGCCCGCCGGTACTCGGCGAACCGCGCATCCTCGGCGCGTTGCAGCTCGGCTTCGAGCAGCTCCCCCGCCGCCCTTCCGGCCTCCGTGGTAGCCGACTCGGGGTCGGCGATCTCGATCGGTCCGGGTACCCGCTCCCACCAGCGATCCCGACCGTTGCCGCGCGAGAGGTCCTCCCGCACGAATCCGTGCCGTTCCAGCTGGCGGAGGTGGTAGCTCGTCGCACCGCTCGATTCCCCGAGCCGCGCGGCCAGGGCGCTCGCCGTCGCCGGTCCGTAGCTCGTCAGGGCACTGAACAGGCTGACGCGCAGCGGATGCGCGAGCGCCTTGAGCGCGTCGAGAGACAGCGAACGCGGCTCCGGTGGAGTCGTCTCCGTCACAGATGCCACCGTAGCATCGCAGAGATTTCTTTGCAACCGGATCTTTGCATGGTCTACTTTGCAACCGTTGTTTTGCAACGCGACCTTTGGGTTCGCTCGCTACACTCCGCGGGTGGTCAATCCCTTCTTCGAACGCAGCACGCTTCCCGCGGAGTTGCCGCCGTTCGTGGACATCCAGGACGAGCACTACGAGCCGGCGTTCGAGCGGGGCATGATCGACCAGCTGATCGAGGTCGCCACGGTCGCGCAGCAGACGGCGGTCCCGAACTTCGAGAACACGATTCTCCCGCTGGAGCGCTCCGGCAGCCTGCTCGGCCGAGTGTCGGCGGCCTTCTTCACGCTGGCGTCGGCGGACGGGACCGAGTTCGTGCGGGAACTGGAAGCCCGACTCGCGCCCCTGCTCGCCGCCCACGAGGACGCGATCCGGCTGAACAGCGCCCTGTTCGCCCGCATCCAGGCGGTCGCGGACGGGGATGAGCAGCTCGATGCCGAGCAGCGATGGCTCGTCGAGCGCTACCGCATCGAATTCACCCTCGCCGGGGCGGGGCTCGACGACGCCGGCAAGGACGAGTTGCGGACGCTGAACGGCCGCCTCTCCGAGCTGACGACGGCGTTCGACACCCACCTGGTCGCGGACACGAACGATCTCGCGATCCATGTCACCGACGAGGCTGAATTGGCGGGCCTGCCGCCGGACGATGTCGCTTCGGCCGCCGACGCCGCGGCGGCCCGAGGACTCCCCGGGCACCTGATCACCCTCGTCCTGCCCACCGGACACCCGGTACTCGCCTCGCTGACCCGCCGTGACTTGCGCGAGCGGATCATGCGCGCCTCACTCGCCCGGGCCGGCCGGGGCGGCGAGCACGACAACCGGGCACGGCTGCTGCAGATCGTGCGCCTGCGCGCCCGGCGTGCGGAGCTGCTCGGCTTCCCGATGCACGCCGCCGCCGTCACCGCTGACGAGACGGCGCGCACACCGCAGGCTGTTCACGAGATGCTGCAGCGATTGGCCATCCCCGCCGCCCGCAATGCCGACTCCGAAGCCAGCGTGCTGCAGCAGCGGCTCACCGCGGACGGCATCGAGGGACCGCTCCGCAGCTGGGACTGGGCCTACTACACCGAGGCGGAGCGAGCGGCTCGCTACGACGTGGACGACGCGGGCCTTCGCCCCTACCTCGAAGCCGATCGCGTGCTGCACGACGGGGTCTTCTTCGCCGCGGCCCGGCTCTACGGCGTCACCTTCGCCGAGCGGCGCGACCTGATCGGCTACCACCCCGAGGTGCGGGTGTTCGAGGTGCACGACCACGACGGCGAACTGCTCGGCCTATACCTGCTCGACCTGTACACCCGCGACACCAAGCGGGGCGGGGCGTGGATGAACTCGCTGGTCGACCAGTCGCGGCTGACGGGTACGCCCTATCGCGTGGTCGTCAACAATCTGAACGTGCCGAAGCCGCCCGAGGGCGAGCCGACCCTACTCACGCTGGACAGCGCGACCACGCTCTTCCACGAGTTCGGGCACGCGCTGCACGGCCTGTTCGCCACGGTGGGCTACCCGAAGCTCGCCGGCACGAATGTGCCGCGCGACTTCGTGGAGTTCCCCAGCCAGGTGAACGAGCAGTGGGTGCTCCACCCCCAGGTGCTGGCGAACTACGCGGTGCACGTGCGCACCGGTGAACCGCTGCCGACCGAGACCGCCGATCATCTGCGTGCCGCGGCCGGCTTCAACGAGGGGTTCGCGACCAGCGAGTACCTCGCGGCGGCGACGCTCGACCAGGCCTGGCACCGGCTGTCGGCAGCAGAGGCGGAGGCGGTCACGGACGTCGCCGCCTTCGAGGCCGCCGCGCTGACCGAGGCGGGGCTCGCGAATCCGGCGGTGCCGACGCGGTACTCCTCCGCCTACTTCGCGCACATCTTCGCCGGCGGCTACAGCGCCGCCTACTACGCCTACATCGGGAGCGAGGTGCTCGACGCCGACACAGTGGCCTGGTTCGAGGAGCACGGCGGGCTGACGCGCGAGAACGGCGACCGGTTCCGGCAGCGCCTGCTGGGCGTGGGCGGCTCGGCCGACCCGCTTGCCGCCTACCGCGACTTCCGAGGCCGCGACGCCTCCATCGACCCGCTGCTAGCGCGTCGAGGCTTGACCGCCTGAGCCCCGAGGAATTCAGGAAGAATCGAGAAACGCAGGCCGGATCGGCCCGATCCCGCCTTCATTCCTCGAAATCGCCTGAATTCTTCGCGGAGGGGGGCGGCGGCTCAGGCGGATTTGTCCTGGCGGAGGCGCTTGCGCGGGACGATCGTCGGCGCGGCGTTCTCGTTGACCGACTCGCGGGTGATGACGACGCGGGCCACCTCGTTGGAGGAGGGGACCTCGAACATCACGGGGCCGAGCACTTCTTCGAGGATCGCGCGCAGCCCGCGCGCGCCGGTCTGGCGCAGCACGGCCAGGTCGGCGATGGCCTCCAGCGCTCCGGTGTCGAACTCCAGGTCGACGCCGTCGATCTCGAACATGCGCTGGTACTGCTTGACCAGCGCGTTCTTCGGCACGGTCAGGATCTCCATCAACGCGTCCGCGTCGAGCGGCAGCACCGTGGTGACCACCGGCAGGCGGCCGATGAATTCGGGGATCAGCCCGAACTTGTGCAAGTCCTCCGGCAGCACGTCGCTGAACAGCGTCTTCTCGTCGAGCTTGCTGTGCAACTGGGCACCGAATCCGATGCCCTTCTTGCCGACCCGCTGGGAGATGATCTGCTCGAGTCCCGCGAAGGCGCCGGCGACGATGAACAGCACGTTCGTCGTGTCGATCTGAATGAATTCCTGGTGCGGGTGCTTGCGTCCGCCTTGCGGCGGCACGCTGGCGGTGGTCCCCTCGAGGATCTTCAGCAGCGCCTGCTGCACGCCCTCGCCCGACACGTCGCGGGTGATCGAGGGGTTCTCGGCCTTGCGGGCGATCTTGTCGACCTCGTCGATGTAGATGATGCCGGTCTCGGCGCGCTTGACGTCGTAGTCGGCGGCCTGGATGAGCTTCAGCAGGATGTTCTCGACGTCCTCGCCCACATACCCCGCCTCGGTGAGCGCGGTCGCGTCGGCGACGGCGAACGGGACGTTCAGGCGCTTGGCGAGGGTCTGGGCCAGGTAGGTCTTCCCGCAGCCGGTGGGACCGATCAGCAGGATGTTGGACTTGGCGATCTCGATGTCGTCCTTGATCGCCTCGGCCGGCGCGAGGGTGCCGCGGGCACGGATGCGCTTGTAGTGGTTGTACACCGCCACGGACAGCGCCTTCTTGGCAGCGACCTGGCCGATCACGTACTCCTCGAGGAATGCGTAGATCTCCTTGGGCTTCGGCAGATCGAAGTCGCTGGGACCGTCCTCGGTAGCCTCGGCCAGACGTTCCTCGATGATCTCGTTGCAGAGCTCGACGCACTCGTCGCAGATGTAGACGCCCGGACCGGCGATCAGCTGCTGCACCTGCTTCTGGCTCTTGCCGCAGAAGGAGCACTTCAGCAGGTCGGCGCTCTCGCCCATCCGAGCCATTCGCGTGTCTCCCCCTCGTACGAACAAGTGGCATGAGCCTAACCCGCCGGTCGGACGGGACACGGGCGTGTCGGTCCATGTCGCGTCACAAGCGATTTGGTGGCGCTTGCTCAGCGGTTGTACGGCGTGTCGGAGGTGGAGCGGGGGCGCCCGACGATGGCGAAGATGGACGGATGGACGTCGCGGTACTGGAACGGGAGGCCGCAGCGGTGCTGCCGGACTTCGTGTACGACTACTTTCGCGCCTCCGGGGGCGGGCCCGAATCGCTGACCCGCTCCATCGCCGCCTGGCGCTCGTTCCTGCACCGGCCGCACGTGCTGCGGGACACGAGCCGGATCGAGACGGCGACCACGGTGCTCGGCACGCCGGTGACCAGTCCGGTGCTCGTCGCGCCGATGGCGCAGCAGGTCGCCGCGAACCCGGCCGGCGAGCGGGCGACGGCCGCGGCGGTGGCCGCCCTCGGCACACTGCTCGGTGTCTCCACGAACACCGCGGTGCCCTTCGGCGACATCACCGCCACGGGCGCGCCGTGGTGGTTCCAGCTGTATGTGCTGAGCGATCGGGAGCTGACCGCGGTACTGCTCGACCGCGCGGTGCAGCACGGGGCGCGGGCGATCGTGCTGACCGCCGACATCACGGGGCTCGCGCACCCCTCGCCCGGCGCCGCCTACTCGGTCGAGCCGGGCGAGTGGGGACCGGAGGCGGGGGCGTCGGCGGCCCGCCTCGGCAACCTGACGCCCGAGGAGCGCGAGCGCCTGCACGGCGGGAGCATCGCCCGCGATTCCGGATTGCCCGTCATCGCGTGGATCGCTGAGCGGACCGGGCTGCCGGTCGTGGTGAAGGGCGTGCTGCGCGGGGACGACGCGCGCCGAGCCGTGGACGCGGGCGCCGCGGCCGTGCTCGTCTCGACGCACGGGGCGCGGGCGCTCGCGTCGTCGATCCCGAGCGCGTTCGCCCTGGCCGACGTGGTGGCCGCGGTCGGGAGCGAGGTGGAGGTCTACGTGGACTCCGGGCTGCGCAGCGGCACGGATGTCGCGACCGCGCTGGCCCTCGGAGCCCGGGCGGCGTTCATCGGCCGGCCGGTGATGTGGGGGCTCGCCACCGGCGGAGAGGCGGGCGTGCGCCGCGTACTGGAAACGTTCACCGCGGAACTCGTCACCGCGATGGATCTGCTGGGCGCGCCGACACTGGCCGACCTCACGCCAGACCTCGTCGTCGCGCCCTGAACGCGACGGCGAGGTCCAGACGGCTGCGGATCAGGCCGGGGCGAGCGCCGGGGTCGGGGCCGGCAGGCTGATCTGCTTGCGGCTGGTCAGCACCTGATCGACGAGGCCGTATTCGAGCGCCTCGGCGCCGTTCAGGATCTTGTCGCGCTCGATGTCGCGGTTCACCTGCGCCTGCGTGCGGTTGGAGTGCTTGGCGAGCGTCTCTTCGAGCCACGTGCGCATCCGCAGCACCTCGGCGGCCTGGATCTCGATGTCGCTGGCCTGACCGCCGGATCCGCCGGAGGTGGCGGGCTGGTGGATCAGGATGCGCGCGTTCGGCAGCGCCAGCCGCTTGCCGGGCGTGCCTGCGGCCGTGATCACCGCGGCGGCCGACGCGGCCTGACCGAGCACAACCGTCTGGATCTGCGGCCGGATGTACTGCATCGTGTCGTAGATCGCCGTCATGGCCGTGAACGAGCCGCCGGGCGAGTTGATGTACATGATGATGTCGCGGTCGGGGTCCTGGCTCTCGAGCACCAGCAGCTGGGCCATGATGTCGTCGGCCGAGGCGTCGTCGATCTGCACGCCGAGGAACACGATGCGATCCTCGAACAGCTTCGCGTATGGGTCCTGCCGCTTGTAGCCGTAGGCGGTGCGCTCCTCGAAGCTCGGCAGGATGTATCGAGCAGAGGGAGCCGGAGCGCCGCCGAATGCGGTGCCGCCGAAGTCGGGGATGGTCATGAGTGTCGTTCCTGTCCTGGTGTTCTCGAGGTTCAGACGGTCGCCGCGGTGAGCGTGCTGGAGGTGTCGGTGCCGCCGCCGCCGGTCACGTCGGACGCCGACGCACGGATGTGGTCGACGAAGCCGTACTCCAGGGCCTCCTCGGCGCTGAACCAGCGGTCGCGGTCGCCGTCGAGGTTGATCTGCTCGACCGTCTTGCCGGTGGCCTCGGCGGTGATCGTGGCGAGCCGGTTCTTCATGTCGATGATCAGCTGCGCCTGTGTCTGGATGTCGGACGAGGTGCCGCCGAAGCCGCCGGAGGGCTGGTGCAGCAGCACGCGCGCGTTCGGCGTGATGTAGCGCTTGCCCTTGGTGCCGGCGGACAGCAGGAACTGGCCCATGGACGCGGCCATGCCCACGCCCACCGTGACGATGTCGTTCGGCACGAACTGCATGGTGTCGTAGATCGCCATGCCGGCGGTGATCGATCCGCCGGGCGAGTTGATGTAGAGGAAGATGTCGCGCTCGCTGTCCTCGGCGGCCAGCAGCAGCAGCTTGGCGGAGATCTCGTTGGCGTTGTCGTCGCGCACCTCGCTGCCGAGCCAGATGATGCGGTCGCGCATCAGCCGGTCGAAAACACTGGGCTGCGGGCTCATGTCGGGCATGTGTGCTCCTACTGGTCTTGAGAGGTGACGTGAAGTGCGTGCGGTTCGTGAGGCGCGTGCGGTTCGAGGTCTGCGGTCAACGGTAGTCAGGCGACCCGGGCGTGCCGGCCCTGTTCGCCCTCGGCAGAGCCGGCGTCGCACATGCCGGCTACTCACCCGTCGTGATCAGCACGAGGGAGCCCTCGAAGGTCGGTCGAGTCCGCAGTGCGCCGAAGCGCGCATCCCACGTTCCATCGGCCAGGTCGTCGCGCAGGCGCTGCTCGAACCGGTCGACGACGTCCCGCCCGACGAAACTCCAGGCACTGTTCGCGCGTCTGGCGCCCTGGTCGAGCAGCGCCTCGGGCCGGCCGTAGTACGCCTCTCCGAAGCCGTCGGAGCAGGTCAGCGGGATGGGGACCGGGGTGACGGCCGCGCCGCCGAGCAGCTCGGCGATCCGCTCGGGCGGCGGGTAGCGCGACGCTTCGACGGCGATCACCTCTGGCGCGTACTCGGTCAGCCAGAAGCGGTCGAGCAGCGCGGGATCGCTCGTCAGGATCACCACCGGTCCGCGGGCCACGCGGCGCACCTCGCGCAGACCGGCCGCCAGGTCGGGCCACTGGTGCACCGTGAAGGTCGCCATCGCGGCGTCGAACGAGTCGTCCGCGAAGGGCAGCCGTTCGGCGACCGCGTCGAGCGCGACCGGCAGGTCGGCCGGCCGCTGCGCCCGCATCGACGCCGAGGGCTCGACGGCTGTGACGTCCCGGTCTCGCGGCTCGTACGAGCCCGCTCCGGCGCCGATGTTCAGCACGGTCCGGGCGTCGCCGAGGGCCTGCACGATCAGTTCGGCGATCCGCGGCTCCGGCCTGCGGTAGCGGGAGTAGTCGGTACCGATCGTGCCGTAGTCGGCGTCGCCGGCGCTGCCGTCCGACAGCCGCCCACCCACGACGAGCAGCCTACGACCGGCCGGTCTGAAGTCGACGGCCAGCGCTCGCCCAGGATCGGCGGGAACGCTGACCCCTGCGCCCGGCAAGCACTGCTCACCGGAGGCGCTCACCCACGAGGGAGAACCGATGCCCGACACTCCGATCTTCTTGCTCGCCATGGACCACCGGTCATCGCTGGCCAAGAGCGTCTACGGCCTGGACGGCGAGGCCGAGGACGGTAGCGACGACTTCGCGCGCATCAGCGCGGGCAAGGGACTCGTGTTCACCGGGCTGGAGCACGCGCTCACGGGCGGCGCTCCGCGGGCCGACGCCGGCGTGCTGGTCGATGAGCGCTACGGCGCCGACGTCGCCCGGCGCGCCAAGCAGGCGGGTATCACCCTGGCGATGCCGTTCGAGCGGTCCGGGGAGGAATGGTTCACCCTGGAGTACGGGTCGCTCGACGAGACGACCTGGCTCGACCACATCCACGAGTTCGAGCCCGACCTGAACAAGGTGCTCGTCCGCGACAACCCCGACCTCGATCCGGCGGCGCGCCGCACGCAGCAGCGGGACCTGGCCCGGGCGTCGGCGGCCCTGCACGAAGAGGGGCGCACGTTCCTGCTCGAGCTGCTCGTACCGGGCAGCGACGCGCAGAAGCAGTCGGCCGGCGACCGGTACGACGCCGACGTGCGGCCGGGGCTGACCCTGCAGGTGATCCGAGAGCTGCAGGACGCGGGCGTGGAGCCGGACATCTGGAAGATCGAGGGCCTCGACGATCCGGCGGATGCCGAGCGGATCGTCGCCCTCACGCAGCGCGACGGCCGTGACGCCGTGCGCTGCATCGTGCTCGGCCGGGACGCTCCGCAGAGCGACCTGGACCGGTGGCTGCGGATCGCGGCACCCGTCGACGGATTCATCGGATTCGCGATCGGCCGCAGCATCTGGGAGCAGCCGCTGACCGAGCAGTTGCAGGGCGACATCTCGGAGGACGAGCTGTCCAACCGGGTGTCGGTGAACTACACCCACTTCGTGGCGACCTACACCGACGCGCAGCAGTCGGGCGAGGATCGCTCCGGCGCGCCGGAGTGAGCACGCGCAGGTGAGCACCGCCGGGTGAGCACCGTCGGGTGAGCACCGCCGCCGGAGGTCGCGCCGAGCCCTGACTCAGGACTTGGCGGGCTGCGCCTCCGGGTCGGCGGAGTTCGCGCTCTGCTCGCCGGCTACGTCCGTCGCGGCTTCATCGTCGCCTTCGGGAACGTCCGCGTCCGTGCTGTCGGCGACGAAGTCGGAGACGTCGACGACGTTGCCGTCGGTGTCGACCACCCTCACCCGGCCGAGCAGCACCGCGATCGCCTTGCTGCGGGCCACCTCGCTCATCATGGAGGGCAGCTGGTTGTTCTGCTGCAGCACCTCGACGAATTCCTGCGGCTGCATGTTGTACTGCTGGGCGCCCTGCACCAGGTACTGCGCCAGCTCGTCCTGCGAGACCTGCACGTGTTCGGCCTCGGCGACGGCGTCGAACAGCAGTTGCGCCTTGAAGGACTTCTCGCTCGACTCGGTGACCTCGGCGCGGTGCACATCGTCGTCCAGTCGCTGTTCCCCCTCGAGGTGACGGTGCACCTCGTCCTCGATCAACTGCTGCGGCACGGGCACGTCGACCGCGCTGAGCAGCGCGTCGGACAGCTTCTCGCGCGCCTCGCCCACCTGCGCGAAGCGCTTCTGGCGCTCCACCTGGCCGACGATGTCGGCGCGCAACTCGTCCAGGGTGTCGAACTCGCTGGCCATCTGCGCGAACTCGTCGTCGAGCCCGGGCAACTCCCGCTCCTTGACCTGCAGCACCGTGACGGTGATCTCGGCGGTCTCGCCCTCGTGGTCGCCGCCGAGCAGCACCGACTCGAAGGTGGTCGTCTCCCCCGCGGTCTGCGACTCCAGGGCGGCATCGATGCCCTCGATCAGCTCGCCGGAGCCGAGCTCGTACGAGATGGAACTGGCGGTGTCCACCTGCTCGCCGCCGATCTCTGCGACCAGATCGATCTGCACGAAGTCGCCGGTGGTGGCGGGGCGGTCCACAGTGATCAGCGTGCCGAAGCGGGCGCGCAATTCGTCCAACTGCGTCGCGACGTCGTCGTCGCTGACGGTCAACGGCTCAACCGACACGGTGATGGTGTCGAGCGGGGGCAGCACGATCTCAGGACGGACGTCGACCTCGATGGTCACGTGCAGGTCGCCGCTGAAGTCCTTCGCGTCGGGCCATTCGGTGATGTCGGCCTCGGGCCGGCCCAGCGGTCGCAGGTCGTTGGACTCGACGGCGGCCCGGAAGAAGGCGTCCAGGCCCTCGTTGACCGCGTGCTCCAGCACGGCGGCGCGGCCGACGCGCTGGTCGATGATGGGCGGCGGCACCTTGCCCTTGCGGAAGCCGGGGATGTTCACCTGTTCGGCGATGTGGCCGTAGGCGTGGGTGATGCTGGGCTTCAGCTCGTCGGGCGGGACGGAGACAACGAGCTTGACCCGGGTCGGGCTCAGCTTCTCGACGACGGTGGTGACCACGGTTTCCTCTGCTCGATGATGATGGGCTGTGCTGACGGACGTGCCCGACAGGCGGCCCGGTTCGGCCGGCGTTGCTCTGGAGTGCACTCGTCGGGGCGACAGGATTTGAACCTGCGACCTCCCGCTCCCAAAGCGGGCGCTCTACCAAGCTGAGCTACGCCCCGCTGTCCGGGATGCGGGTGCATCCGTCGAATGCACCGACCGTCCGGCCGGCCGGCGGCGGCGAACGGACCGCCGTCAGTGTAGTCGCGCGACCAGGTGCCCGCCCGAGCGTCACGAATGCGCGGATCGGGGACCCGTGTCCAGCGGCGCATAGACACGGGTCCCCGATCTGCACAAGACCGCGACCTTCTCGGGCGCGCGTTCTCAGCGGTCCTGAGCAGTGCCCGCGAGATGGGCGGCCAGGAACCAGCGGTCCTCGACCAGTCCGCGCTCGATCTCGATGCAGACGTCCTGGCTGGAGAGGTCGCTGTCGTCCAGGCCCTCGATCGCCGAGCGGACCGTGGCGAGGGTCGCGTCGATCTGCGACACGACCTGGTTGATCATCACGTCGTAGTTCTGGAACCCGTCCACCATCTCGGGCAGCGTGTTCTTGGCGGCGATCGTGACGAGCCGCGCATCGACCGGCAAGCCCAGGGCCACGATGCGCTCCGCGGCCAGGTCGGCGAACGCCTGCGCGTGCAGCACCACCTTGTCGAGCAGCTTGTGCACGGCGATGAAGCTGGTGCCCCGCACGTGCCAGTGCGCCTGCTTGCCGTCGATCACGAGCGCCTGGCAGTTGATCACGATCGGGGCCATCGCCTGGGAGACCTTGTTCATGGTCTCGGCCTCGATAGAGGTCTGCGGAACGGTCTCGATCTCGGTCTTCAGGTCTGCGGTGTCGGTCATTGCTGTCCCCTTCTTCTTGCCTTCTTGCGCCTTCTCGGTGCGCCGGCTCTATCTGCATGCAGGCGCACGTCTGTGCCAGCGTTCAAGTCAACCGGACGAAACTGGGATCGCACCGAACGCGGGCTGAGCGCAGTCATCTCATTCGGATCGCGGATCAGATCGCCGCGTCGGTCGACTCCGGTGTCGCGCCCTGGTCGGCGTCATCGGTCGAGACGGCTGGAGCGGACCGCCTGCCCAGCTCGATCGCACCGGTCGATCCAACGACACCGGCGACGATCGCGAACAGGCCCCAGCCGAGTCCCCAACGGGACTTGCCGATGAGCGCGTCGAAGGAGATCGTGCCCGGCCCGTCGTCGGCCAGGGCGGTGACCGCAGCCATCAGCACCGCGTTGTACTCGTAGCCGCCGCCGCTGTTCCAAAGGCCGTTGGCAAGGTGCACTTTGCGCACCGCCGTCAGCATGGTGGCGATCAGGCCGGCCGCCGCGAACGGCGTGGCGACGCCGAGCGCGATGGCCGCGCCGCCGGCCGTTTCGGTGACGGCGGCGGCGACCGCGTTGCGGCGCGGCGGATGCATGTTCAGCGCACCCATCATCTGCGTCGCTCCGTCGAGGCCCGGTCCGCCGAACGAACCTCGCAGCTTCTGCAGCCCATGACCCACGAAGAGACCGCCCACCACGAGGCGGAGGAGGAGTTTGCCGAGGTTCATGATGACCCTTCAGTGGTCGGCCCGATTCTTTCTTCGGACTGCTTGGTTCGTCGGCGGAACGCCTCGGCCGAGCCTACTGAGCGGGTCTGACAGCGGGCGATCCGCTCAGGTCACGGCACGAGTGGACGCACCTGCTCGGCGGCGAACCGGGCGAACGCGGGCAGGTCGGCCTCGTCCTGCGGCGGCTGCAGGATGACCGCATCCGCTCCGGCATCGGCCCAGCGGCGGACCGCCACGGCGACCGCTTCGGCGTCACCGGCCACGCCGGTGTCGGCGTCGGCGGGGAACGACCAGCGTCGACACTCCGCCTCGAACCGCGCCTGCGCCTGTGGTCCGGTGGCGGTCATCAGGAAGACCGTCACGCGGTGCGGATCGGTGCGTCCAGCGGCGGCCCGCCCGGCGTCGATGCGGTCGCGGGCGGCACGCACCCGGTCGGGCGTGGTGCCGCCGGGCAGGATCGTCCCGTCGGCGCGGGCGCCGACGAGTTCCAGGGTCTTGGGCCCCTCGGCTCCGGCGTGGACGGCCGGAGGGACGGCGGGCGGCCAGGTGAGCCGCACGTCGGTCAGCGAGACGTAGCGCCCGCTGGTCGTGACGGTCTCCCCGCGCAGCAGCGCCCGCAGCGCGTCAAGGTACTCGCCCAGCAGCGTCAGGGGGGAGCCCGCCCGCGCGCCCGCCTGGCCCATCCAGTCGAGCACGCCGTGGCCGACGCCGATGATCGAGCGACCGGGGAACAGGCGCTCCAGCGTGGCGACCTCCATGGCGGCGAGGGCCACGTTGCGCAGCGGCACCGGCAGCAGGCCGATGCCCACCTTGAGTCGCTCCGTGCGCGCGAGCGTCGCGGCGAGGGCGGCGATGCCGCTGGCGCTGAAGCAGTCCTCCCACAGCCACAACTCCTCCAGCCCCGCCGCGTCGGCGGCCCGGGCCGTGTCCGGCAGCCTCTCGAGTTCGACGGCGGACTGGAACACGGTGCCGAGGATCGTCATGTCGACCATGGTTCCGCATTCGGTTGCGTGCCGGTCGGCCGGACGAGGGTCGCCGGGGCGGGCCGACGACCTGCGCAACTACGGGGTTGCCGCCTCACTACGGAGCAACCTCCGCAACTACGGAGAATCGAGGGACCGCGTCGGCGTGTCGACGCGGATCTCCGTAGTTGGGCAGGACCTCCGTAGTTGGGAGGGGAGGGCTGCGAGTCGGGAGCACCGTCGTCCGCATCCCGGAGCAGACTGGGGAGATGTCCGCATCCGTGCCCGGCTCAACGCACCACCAGGCGCGCGGCCACCAGCACGCGCATGCGGCCGCGAGTACGCGCCGATTGGCGGTGGCACTGACCATCGGCGTCCTGATCCTGGTGGTCGAAGTCGTGGGCGCGATCATGACCGGCAGCCTGGCCCTGGTCGTGGACGCGGGACACGTGCTGACCGACACCGCCGGACTCGCGGTGGCCCTGATCGCCGCGGGTCTGGCCCGTCGGCGTCCGACCGACCGCCGCACCTACGGCTTCGCGCGCGCGGAGGTGCTGGCCGCGACGCTGCAGGCCGCGGTCCTGCTGGCGGTGGGCCTGTTCGTGCTGGTCCAGGCGGTCGAGCATCTGATCGTGCCGCCGGACGTCCCCTCCTCCGGCCTGCTGCTGTTCGGCGTGGTCGGCCTGGTCGGCAATCTGGCGTCGCTCGCGGTGCTGGCGAGCGTGCGGCGGAGCGACTTCAACCTGCGCGCGGCGTTCCTGGAGACCGCGAGCGACGTGCTCGGTTCGGTGGCCGTGATCGCCGCGGCGCTCGTGATCGGCGCCACCGGCTGGACGCGAGCCGATCCGGTCGCCGCGATCGTGATCGGCGCGCTGATCCTGCCGCGCACGTTCCTGCTGCTGCGCGACACCGTTGCGGTGCTGCTGGAATCGACGCCGCGCGGGATCGACCTGGAAGCGCTGCGCACCCATCTGCTCGAAGTGCCGCACGTCGAGGCGGTGCACGACCTGCACGCCACGCAGATCTCGTCGGCGCTGCCGGTGCTGACGGCGCACGTGGTGGTGCAGTCGGGCTGCTTCTCGGACGGCCACGCGCCGGACATCCTCGACCAGCTGCAGCGCTGCGTCGCGGACCACTTCCCGGTCTCGTTCGAGCACTCCACCTTCCAACTGGAACCCGCGGTGCACGCCGAACACGAGGCCGACGTCCACCGCTGATCCGACGGGATGAGCCGCGGGCGCAGGAGCCCGATGACCGTGCTCGCTCAACCACGGTCATCCGATTCGAACGAATCCGGCTGCTCGTTCGGGTCAACCGCAACCGCCCTCCTCGATGGCTCCGCGTGCTTTTCGAATAGACAGAGCCGTCCGGGTCTGTCAGCGATCCGCCTCGACGGTGGCGGCGGCCCGCTGTTGCAGTGTTCGGGCCGGGCGGACGACGAGCTGGATGCCGACGAGCAGGGACCAGGCCAGGAAGAAGACCAGTCCGACGAAGCCGACGGCCTCGAACGGGCCGCCGGGAAAGCTCAACCCGTCGATCACCGCGACCGGCACGCCGATGAGGCTGAGCACCGCGAGCCAGCGCGGCAGGGCGCCGCGAAGGCCTGCGATACCCGCGGCTGCGAAGAGCAGGACGGCCGGGATGCTCGCGACGTCCAGCAGTGCTGACTGCAACGAGCCGAGCGCGCGGATCGAATCCGACGCTCCGCCCCCGGTGGACTGCAGCGCGGAGCCGAGCGCAACCGCCTGGGCGGTCATGAACAGCACGGCGTGCGCACCGCCACCGACAACCGCGGTCGTCCCGAGCAGCGGAGCCGAGGCCGAGCCGGAATCGGAGCCGGGTTCAGAGACGGAGACGGAGTGGCAGGTGCGAGCGACCGCGATCGCGAGCAGCGTGAACGCGAGCGCGGCGAAGATCCGCAGCACGGCTTGGGCGGCGACCGGGCCGCTGTGCTGGGCGAGCCAGGTCGGGTCGCTCGCTGCCGGCAAATCGCCGGCCGGCGGTGAGGGGAACAGGACGGCGCCGAGCACCAGCAGCAGGGCATAGACGACGCCGGCGAGCGGCAGGATGCGATCCGCGACGGACGGCGGGCGGACAGACGACACGAGGACTCCTTCGGTTGGGGTGGTCCGTGCCCACGCTGCTCCGTCGCCGGTGGGGCGTCGTCTGCCCGGTGACCTCACCCGAACGCCGCCAAGCCGACCGATCGTCGCGACTGCTCTGCCGGACGGCTGATCCGCCTCCGTCGTGCGGCCGATGTGCGGCAGGACCACCGGGCGTACCGTGACGCCGTGGACCGTGCGCGACCCGTGCTGCGCGTTCCGCTCCTGGACGCCCTGATCGCGGGGACGCTGATCGTCATCGGGATCGTGGAGGCGTTGCTCGGATCGCCGTTCGGTGGGATCGGCGCCGCCACATCGCAGGGCGTGATCGCCCAGCTGAGCCTCACGGTGGTCGTCGCCGCGGCGGTCGCGTTCCGTCGCCGTGTGCCCATGCCGGCACTCGGGGTGGTCTGCGCCGCGATCGTGGTCCAGGTGGTCGCGGTCGCCCCTTACGTCCCCCTGCTGACCGGACTGCTGCCGCTCGTCATCACGCTCTACACCGCGACCGCGTACGGCCCCCGCTGGCGGATCGTGGCACTGGTGGCCGCCTTCGCAACCGAGGCGGTGTTCACGCTGCGGATCCCGGAGGAGCACAGCACGGGAGAAGTGCTCTTCGGCGTGTTCGTGCTGCTCGGGACGTGGGCGATCGGTGATGTCGTGCACGGTCGGCTCGCCGATGCGCGCAACTCGGTCCTTGCGGCCGAACGGGCTCTCGCCGACCGGGAGGCCGAGGCGGCGGCCGAGCTCGCCGATGAACACAAGAGGATCGCGAGAGAGCTGCACGACGTCATCGCGCACAGCGTGAGCGTGATGGGTGTGCAGGCAGGCGCCGCGCGCACCCTGCTCGACACCGACCGTGAGGCGGCCCGCGCGGCGATCGGCGCCGTCGAGACGACTGCGCGATCGGCGGTCGCGGAACTCGGTCGCCTGCTCACCGTGATGCGCGACGGTCCGGAACAGGACGACCTGATGCCGCAGCCCGGGCTCTCGGGGGTTCCGGCACTGATCCAGCGAGTGCGAGCGGCAGGACTGCCCGTGCAGTTCTCGACGTCGGTGGATCGACCTCTGCCCCTCGGTCTGGAACTGGCCGCCTATCGGATCGTGCAGGAATCGCTGACGAACGCGCTCAAGCACGCGGGCACTCCCACCGAGGTCGCCCTCGCGGTCCGGGGCGACGATCTGTGCATCGAGGTGCGCACCGAGGCCGCGGGAGAGGGCGGTCCGAACGCTGCTGCCGGTCACGGCCTTCTCGGGATGCGTGAGCGCGCGCAGCTCTACGGCGGCACACTCGTGGCGGGCCCGCAGGACCGCGGTGACTTCCTGGTGCAGGCTCGGCTGCCCGTGTCGATGGCGGACGCATCGTGATCCGGGTGGTGATCGCCGACGATCAGGCGCTCGTGCGTGGCGGGTTCCGGGCGATCCTTCTGGCGCAGCCCGATCTGGACGTCGTCGGCGAAGCCGGCGACGGCGCCGAAGCGGTCGCGCGAGTGGCCGAGTCGCACCCGGACGTGGCGCTGGTGGATCTGCGGATGCCCGAGGTGGACGGCCTGGAGGCGACCCGCCGCATCGTCGCATCGGGCAGCCGATGCCGCGTGCTGATCGTGACGACGTTCGACGCGGACCGGCACGTCTACGACGCCTTCACGGCGGGTGCGGCCGGCTTCCTGCTGAAGACCGTCTCGCCGGAGAGTCTCGTCGCCGGCATCCGCGCGGTGCACGACGGCGAGGCGCTGGTCTCGGGCGAGATCACCCGACGCTTGATCAGTCGATTCGTCGCCGCCCCGGACCCCTCCACGGACACCCGCCTGGCGACCCTGACCGAGCGGGAGACGGAGGTGCTGCGGCACCTCGCCCTCGGGCTTGCGAACGCGGAGATCGCCGCCGTGCTGCATCTGGGCATCGGGACCGTGAAGACGCACATCGCCCGAATCCTGACGAAGCTGGCCGCGCGTGACCGAGTGCAGGCCGTGGTGGCTGCCTATGAGTCGGGCCTGGTGCGGCCGGGCGAGCGCGGGAAGCCGACCTGACGCATCGGGAGTAGACGCCTACGAAGTACTTGCTCGTGGAGGGGATGACGGGAATCGAACCCGCACCATCAGTTTGGAAAACTGAGGCTCTGCCATTGAGCTACATCCCCGCGCGCCGTCCAGCGGCGCAGCCACCACGGTACCGGCCGGGGAAGCGATTCGCTGAGGCGTGCCGTCGTGCGGTACCCGTGCCTTCGCGCGGTAGATGTGCATACCGCGTGGACCCACACGTACTGCGCGACGTTCGTGGGCCTGTGGAGAAGTGGCGGAGCAGGCGGACTGGGGAGGATACGACGCGCCGTTCGTTACGTGGAGTTCCGCTGATCCGGGCTACTTCTTCGTCTCGGAGCCAGTGTCGGTGGTGGGTGGTTGAGTGCAGGTATGCACACCGCAGCAGCCGCGACTCGCGAGGCGCTCGGCGACGCACTCACTGCGGTGCTCGCTGCGCCGGTTCTGCCGCGGACTGCGACGGATGCGGAGGTGCTTGCTGCTGTGGAGGGGTGGGAGGCGATCGGTCGGGTCGTCGATGCCCGCCGGGTCCGTGCCGCCGCGGAGGTGGAGTGGCGGTCCCGGGTGCAGTTGAGCCCGAATGGTCTCGCCGAGCAGTACGACGCCCGCGATGGCGCGGACCTGGTCTCCACGGTCGCCCGGATCGGGACGAAGGAAGCCAAACGCCGCATCGGCGTCGGCACCGCGCTGCTGCCCCGACTCGGGTTGGCCGGCGATGAGCTGCCCGGCCGCTACCCGGTCATGACCGCCGCCGTGAACGCCGGCGAGGTCGGGATCGAAGCCGCACGCCTGGTGGTGGAGACCCTGAACTCCGTGCGGAAGCGGACGACGATCGAGAACCTGGAGATCGTCGAAGCCCAACTGACCGAAGCGGCCACGATCCTGACCCCGGACCTGCTGCATGTGCAGACCGCGACCTGGGCGGAGTACTTGGATCCGGACGGCACCGAACCCGCCGACGAAGCACGACGGCAGAAGCGTGCGTTCCGGCTCGGACGCCTCGGCGTCGACGGGTTGACGTCCTTCACCGGACGCGCGACCCCGGAAGTCGCTGCACTTCTCCGCGAAGCGTTACAAGCACACCGGCGGGGTGTGCAGATGACCTACCAGCCGGCCGGCGGTGAGGACGCCGAGGACCTGGAATCCACCTGGCGGGAGACCGACGGAGACCAGCGCACCACGACCCAGTACGACTTCGACACCTTCGCCGCCATCATCACCGCAGGCGTCCAGGCGGAGAATGACGGAACGGTCGGGTGTAAGGCGATCCATGAGGTGGTCGTGCACGTCACCGCGGACGACCTGGAACACCGCACCGGTGGTGGCTGGGCGGAGGGGATCCTCGCCCGACTCCCCGTCCCGACCGTGGAACGGATCGCCTGCGACGGACGGACACGACTGCTGGTCACCGGGGAGCAGGGCGAGCCGCTGTACTTGGGGCTCTCGAACCGCCTGTTCACACCCGCGCAGAAGAAAGCCCTCGCCGCGAGGGATGGTGGCTGCGCGTGGCCGGGATGTACGGCACCGGTCGCGTGGACCGACGCGCACCACATCGCCTGGTGGCACCGCGACCACGGACCCACCGACATCGACAACGGCGTCCTGCTCTGCAGCCACCACCATCACCTGATCCACAACACCGACCGACACGAGATCCGACTCCACGCGAAGCAGCCACACCTCGTCCCGAAAGGCTGGAAGGGACCACCACTACCCCGACACCGCATGCAACGACACCCCATCAACCAGGGCGTCCGCGGAACGCCCAAGCGGATGTAGAACGACCGGGACAGGTCCTCCGGATGGATCAGCGTGCAGTCAGCCCCGAAGACGTGATGGTGCCGACGAAGCCTTCCGAATATGGTGCGATCCGTGCGCACTATGCGGAGCTTGACCAGGCCAATCGCTTTCTCCTGCCTCGTCGTGGGGCTGGTGCTTGCACCCGCGTGGGCGGCCGAGGCCTCGACAGACAACGCACATCGACCGGCCGTGAAGCACTATGCGAATTGCGCGGCGATCCATCGGGACTACAGCGGCGGGATCGCACGAGCCGGCGTGACCTACAACGCCGTGCGCAGCGGCGGACGGACGGTCCACCGTCCGCTCACGGGCTCGGTCAAGTTCTCGACCGCCCTTTACAACGCCAACTCCGCGTCCGACCGCGACAAGGACGGCATCGCCTGCGAGAAGTCGTGAACCTCGCCCACCGCCCTGCCGGGTAGGGAGGGGTAGGAGGGGTGGGGCCGTGCGCGAGGCAGCGGTCTCCCCGGCCCGGTCGGGGCTGTGAGGCCGCACGGGGTCAGAGGCGGGCCGCGCCCGCCAGGATCAGCGCGATGCCTGTGCCGATCAGGCCGATCACCAGCGTCGCGGCGCCGACCGGGATCAGGTACCGCCAGCGGTTCGGGGTGGTCGGGTCGGCGCCGAGCACGCTGAAGTAGAAGCCCGCCGGGATGAAGAGGGCCGCGTACAGCGGGCCGTCCGCGAAGGCAGTCGCCCACCCGGCGATACCGGGCATCGCGATCAGCAGTTTGAGGACCAGACCCAGGATCAGCAGCACACCCGCGTGCGCATGGCCCGCGCGGAAGTAGCTGCGCTGCAGCGCGTTCGCCGGTCGGCGGCCGCCGACGACCCGCAGCATGAACCCACCCGCCGCCACGACCGCGACCACCGAGATCACGCTGATCCCGCATGAGATCAGATCCACCGGGTTCACGTCCGTACCTCGACCGCCCACAATGCCGCCACACGCCCAGTGTGCTGCGGCGGCCCATCACAGCGGCTGAGGTCGGCCCGCTCAGATCCGCCGGTGGGTGAACCGCCCGCCGAGCATCGTGGCCGCTACTCCGCTCGCGTGCATCCGCTCGACCGGTTCCTCAATGAGCACCAGGTCGGCCGGGTCACCGACGCGGACCCTCGTCCGTCCTCGGGTGGCTGCGGCGAGCGCCGCGGCGACCGGGATGCGGTGCTCCGGATGCCACGCCGGCTCGTCGCCCGCGGCCCGGGTCACGGCGGCACGGATCGCCAGCCACGGGTCGAGGGGCGCGACCGGCGCGTCGGAGCCGAAGGCGAGCGGTGCGCCCGCGTCGAGCAGCGCGCTGAAGGGGTAGGCGCGGCCGGTCCGTCCCGGCCAGTGCCGCTCCGCGACGTCGCGGTCGTCCAGCAGGTGGGCGGGCTGCACGCTCGCCGTCACCCCGAGCGCGGTGAACCGCGGCAGGTCGGCGTCCGCCACCAGCTGCGCGTGCTCGATGCGGCCGTGGAGGCCCGTCGACTCGAGCGCGTCGAGCGCGACCGTAATAGCCGCGTCGCCGATCGCGTGCACGGCGGGTCGGAACCCGGCCCTCGCACCGCGCCGCAGCAGTGCCGCCAGCGCCTGCGGCTGGACGGTCAGCAGGCCCCGCGTCCCGTCCGGGTAGGGGTCGACGCAGTACGCCGTACGCGTGTTCAGCGCGCCGTCGATCAGCACCTTCAGCGGGCCGACCGTTACCAGACCGCCGGTGCCGTGCACGATGTCGCCGGTCCGCAGGCCCTCGTCCTCCGCACGGTCGAGGGAGTCGGGATAGACCGCCGCCTCGATGCGCAGGGGATCCAGGCCCTGGCTCACGCGCCGACCCCACTCCCCCGGATTCCACGCCATCTCGAAGTCGACCGCGCCGACGACACCGGCCGCCGCAGCTGCCCTGACCGCTGCGGTCACCGCCGCGTCCTGGTGCTCTGCGCTCATTCGGTTCACCCGCTGCGCCACCGCGAACGCGGGACCCTCGCGCAGCAGACCGGAGTCGTCGATGGCCCCGTTCAGGGAACCGTCGGCGGAGGGACGGACAGCGATGCCGAGCAGGGCCGCTGCGGCGGTGTTCAGCCAGGCGCAGTGGATGTCGTGGCTCTGCAGGACCACCGGATGGTCACCGCTCACGGCGTCGAGCGAGGCCCGAGATGGCGCGTCCGGCCAGACGCCGTCCCGAAAGCCGACGCCGACGAGCGGCCGGGCGACGCCCGGACGAGCGAGCGCGTCGGCCACGAGCGCGAGCGCCTCGGCCGCCGAGTGCGCCCCGGAAAGCTGCACCCGCGCCGCCGTCAGCGCCCATTGGGTCATGTGCACGTGCTCATCCCAGAGCCCCGGCAGCAGCAGGCGTTCCTCCGCTTCGACGATGTCGCCGTTCGGGATCGCTCCGCTCGGTCGGACCGAGCCGTGCGTGGCGATCGACGCGACCCGGCCGTCGGCGATCACGACATCGACCGGCGCCTCCCCCTCCGCGAGCCGCACCTGCCGGAGCAGCGTCGACCCGGAGCCGGCGCCTGAGTCAGAGCCGGAGTCAGGGCCGGGCCCCGAGTCTGACGGAGCCGACTCCAGCCCGCTCAGCGCGTCACGCCCACGGTCAGTTCCAATGCTCGCGGACCCACTGCTCGCCCGGCGCTCGGCGGGAATGCGCCTCGCGCATCGCGGCAGCGAGCGCGGGTTGCGCGTAGGGGCCGTCGCCCTCCAGGTGCTGCAGCACCGACTCGACGACATGCGGCGGCTTATTCTGACTCAGTTTTGCCTTGGCGGTCACCCGCGTCGGCGTGAGGCGCACGCCGACCGTGCCCTGCTGCAACCGCTCGGCGTAGGCGGCGTCGCCGGGCGTGCCGAGCATGGGACGCGGCTCGGGCAATTGGTTCTCGAAGTGGTCGACCAGCGCCTCGAGCACCTGCAGGTTCTCCTGCGCAGACAGCAGTTCCGGTACCCCGGCCAGATGGGCGGTGACGAAGTTCCAGGTCGGCACCGCCGGCTTCGCGTCGTACCAACCCGGAGAGATGTAGCCGTGCGGGCCCTGCACGATCACGAGCAGCTCGCCCGAACCCAACTCGTGCACCAGGTCGTCGGGCCGGCCGACGTGGGTGAGGATGCTCAGGTCTTCGCAGCGCTCGTCGACGACGATCGGATAGTGGCTGGCCACCAGCCCCTCAGACGTGTGGGAGACCAGGATCGCCCACGGGTTCTCCCTGATCAGCTGCTTGATCGCCATCGGGTGGGTCAGCGAGAAGCTCGGGTTCTGCCGCACAGCGCCCTCACTCCCCCTTCGGCTCGCGCCGCTTGGGGCCGGTCTGCCAGCCGGGCGCCCAGTACAGGGTGCGACCACCCATGTCCTCCATCACCACGGTGCCGCGCCCACGCGGACTGCGCTCCCCCGTGCGCTTGTAGACGTAGTGCCGCTCCTCGCGACTGGCGAGCGCGCGGATCCAGTCCTCTTCCGTCGTCAGCTCCTTGGTCATGATCTGGCCGGTGCGCACGCCGATCTCCAGCAGGTGCGCCCAGTCCTTCCACAGCTTGCGCAGAGTGGGCACCGGGATGTCGCGGCCCGGAGTGTGCGGATTCAACCGCGCCCGGAAGAGCAGCTCGGCGCGATAGATGTTGCCGATCCCCGCGACCACCTTCTGATCCATCAGCAGCAGACCGATCGGCGTGACCGTCTTGCGGACGGCGGTGACGAAGCGGTCCTCCGCGGCCTTGCCCGCATCGTGCATGGGGTCGGGCCCGATCTTCGCGATCGCGGCTTCGGCCTGCGCCTGGTCGAACACCTCGCAGGCGGTCGGTCCCCGAAGATCGGCGACCGCGGTGTCCGTCAGGATGCGCACCCGCACCGCACCGATCGGCTCCGGAGGGAAGTCGGGCAACTCGGAGTCGACGCCGCGTTCCTGCTCCGCCATGCGCAGCCGGGTGAGCCGCGGCGCCCCGATGGAGGCGAGGCTGGACTCCGGCAGCGCGTCCGGAGTGAAGGGGCGGTCGCTCGCCAGGTCGCTGAGCAGGGTGCCGTGCTGGTTGGTCTGCCCGACGCGTCCGTTCGCGCTGGCCAGCGTCGCGTCGGCGGTGATGTCGCCCGCGAAGTCCCACGAGCCGTACAGCCCCAGGTGCACGTGCAGGATGCGCGCGCCGGCGGGCTGCTCGGAAGGCTCAGACCGGTCCTCCGGGGACGCAGTGTCGGAGAATTCCAGGAACAAGTGCTTGCCGACCGCGCTCGCTCCGGTCAACTCGCGGCCGTTCAGGTCGGCGGCCCCTGCGGCGAACCGCCCCTGCGGGCTGGAGGTGGTGACGCGCCGGCCGACGAAGTTGCGGCGGAACTGCAGGGCGATCCGGTGGATCGAGTGTCCTTCGGGCACCGGCTCAGTCCTCCGTGGCCGGCCGGGCGTCGGACTGCGCGTCGGACTGATCGGACAGATCAGGCTGGTCGACGGCGTGCCCCGCGATGGTTCCGGTCGCCTCGTATTCGGCCAGCTGCGCGATGCGCCGCGCGTGCCGCTCCTCCTGAGAGAACGGCTCGGCGATGAACAGGTCGATCAGGTGCTCCGCCTGCTCCAGCGTGTGCTGGCGGGCGCCGATCGCGATCACGTTCGCGTCGTTGTGCTGGCGCGCCAGCAGCGCGGTCGACTCGTTCCACACCAGCGCGGCCCGGACGCCGCGCACCTTGTTCGCCGCGATCTGCTCGCCGTTGCCGGAGCCGCCGAACACGACGCCGAGCGCCCGGATGCCCGCCTGCTGGTCGCGGACGACGGCGAGCGCGGCGTTGATGCAGTACGCGGGGTAGTCGTCGAGCGGGTCGTATTCGCTGGGGCCGTGGTCGACGACCTGGTGACCGGCGTCCTGAAGGTGCTGCTGCAGATGTCGAGTGAACTCAAGGCCGGCGTGGTCCGTGCCGACGTGGATCCGCATCGCGTCAGTCTATGGACGGGCCGTGCGGGCGATGTGCCGATGCTGGGATCCGGTCTGCAGCAGCACTCGCGGAGCACTCCCTCATGGACATCGAGGTCACCTGGTTAGGCTGACGCGCCGCGAATCGACCAGCCCGAGACAGCCAGCTCGAGACGACCGGCCCGAAGAGAAGGAGCACCCGTGCCCGGAGAGAACCTGACCCGCGTCGAGGCGCAGGAGCGTGCCGCGATCGTCCGGCCGTCGGCCTACGAAGTCGAGCTGGACCTGACCCGCGGCGCCGAGGTGTTCGGCTCGCGCACGACCGTGCGGTTCGACGGGACGCCGGGCGCCACCACCTTCATCGACGCGATCACGAAGACCGTGCATTCGGTGACCCTGAACGGCACGGAGCTCGATCCCGCCCAGGTGAGCGACGGCATCCGCATCACGCTGCCCGAGCTGGCCGCGCAGAACGAGCTCGTGATCGACGCCGACGCGCTCTACACGAACACCGGCGAGGGCCTGCACCGATTCGTCGACCCGGCCGACGGCCAGGTGTACCTGTACTCGCAGTTCGAGGTGCCCGACTCCCGCCGGGTGTTCGCGGTGTTCGAGCAGCCCGACCTGAAGGCGACGTTCCAGTTCACGGTCACCGCTCCATCCGGCTGGGCGGTCGTCTCCAACCAGCCGACACCCGAGCCGCTGCCCGCAGCCGACGGCGCTGCGACCTGGACGTTCGAGCCGACCCCGGTCATCTCCAGCTACATCACCGCGCTGATCGCCGGGCCATACGTCGCCGAGCGCAGCGAACTCGTGTCCTCCGACGGCCGCACGATCCCGCTCGCCACCTACGCCCGCGCCTCGCTGGCCGAGCACCTCGACTCCGACTATGTGTTCGAGAAGACCCGCCAGGGCTTCGCCTTCTACGAGTCGATCTTCGGGATCCCCTACCCCTTCGACAAGTACGACCAGCTGTTCGTGCCGGAGTACAACGCCGGTGCGATGGAGAACGCCGGCGCGGTCACCTTCGTGGAGTCATACGTGTTCCGCTCCAAGGTGACCGAGGCGACCCGTGAGCGCCGCGTCGTCACGATCCTGCACGAGCTGGCCCACATGTGGTTCGGCGACCTGGTCACCATGACGTGGTGGAACGACCTGTGGCTGAACGAGTCGTTCGCCGAGTTCATCTCGACCCTGGCCACCGCCGAGGCGACGGAGTGGACGGAGGCGTGGACCACCTTCACGATCATGGAGAAGAGTTGGGCCTACACGCAGGACCAGCTGCCGTCGACGCATCCGATCGTCGCCGAGATCCGCGACCTGGAGGACGTGCAGGTCAACTTCGACGGCATCACCTACGCCAAGGGCGCCAGCGTGCTGAAGCAACTCGTCGCCTACGTGGGGCGGGAGGCGTTCCTGACCGGTGTGGCGGCCTACCTGAAGAAGCACTCGTTCGCCAACGCGGAGTTGCGGGACCTGCTCGTGGAGTTGGAGGCGACGAGCGGCCGGGACCTGACCGCCTGGAGCGGCTCGTGGCTCGAGACCGCGGGCGTGAACACGCTGACACCCGAGATCGAGGCCGACGAGAATGGCTGGATCACCGGCTTCGCCGTGCGGCAGACCGCGATCGAGGCGCAGCCGACCATCCGCCCGCACCGGCTGGCGATCGGCTTCTACGAGCTGGTGGATGGCGCGCTGACACGCTCCGAACGGCTCGAACTCGATGTCGCCGGCGACCTGACCGACGTGCCCGAGCTTGTCGGCAAGCGCCGGCCCGCCCTGGTGCTGCTGAACGACGACGATCTGGCCTACGCCAAGGTGCGCCTGGACACCGAGTCGCTGGAGACCGCGATCGAGCACCTGGCCAAGATCGCCTCGCCGCTGGCCCGCGCGATCGTGTGGAGCTCGGTGTGGGACGCCACCCGCGACGCGGAGGCACGACCGCGCGACTACGTGCGCCTGGTGCTGAACAACATCGGCAGCGAGAGCGAGTCGACGACGCTCCGCACCGTGCTCGCGCAGGCGTCGCTCGCCGCGGCGAGCTACGTGGATCCGGCGATCCGGGCCGAGACACTCGCGGCGCTGGCAGACGGCGTGCAGGCGTTGGCGTTCGCCGCCCTGCCCGGGTCGGATGCGCAGCTGCAGTTCACGAAGACGCTGGCGGCGCTCGCGCACACGCCTGCGCAGTTGCAGGCGGTCCGCGGCGTCCTGGACGGATCCACTCCGCTCACCGGGCTCGATGTGGACACGGATCTGCGTTGGGAGCTGCTGATCTCGCTGGTCGCCGGCGGCCAGGCCGGGGAGCCCGAGATCGCGGCAACCCTCGCCGCCGACACCACCGCTACCGGTCAGGAGTCGGCCGCGCACGCCCGGGCGGCCATCCCGACGCCCGAGGGCAAGGCCGCAGCCTGGGCGTCGGTGGTCGACTCGGCCGCCCTGCCGAACGCGCAGGTGCGCTCGACCGTCCTCGGCTTCCGCCGCGCCGCCGACCTGGCGCTGCTCCAGCCGTATGTCGACCGCTACTTCGCGGTGGCGGAGCAGCTGTGGGACAGCCGCGCCTTCGCCATCGCGTCGGCGCTGCTGCACGGCCTCTACCCCTCGCCGCTGGCGAGCCGCGACCTGGCCGCCGCCTCGCACGTCTGGCTGGACGCGCATCCGGATGCAACGGCCCTGCGCCGCATCGTGGTGGAGAACCTGGCCGGCGTGGAGCGGGCCCTCGCGGCGCAGGCGCGGGATGCCCGTGCGGAGTGAACTCGGCGCTCACGTGCTCGCCGTGCTCGACATCTCCTCCGCCCGTCGCAACGGCGCGATCACTCGGGCGGTGACGGACTTCTGGGCGACGAGCCTCGGGGAGGCCACGACCAAGGTGATCCTGGTCGTCGTCATCGTCTTGGTGGCGGTCGGGATCCGCGTGGCGGCCCGCTCGGTCATCCGACTGTTCGTGAGCCGGATCGTCACCGGGGTCAAGCGGCGCCAGCACGCGGACGACACCCAGGCGCTGCTCGCCTCCCCGGTCACCGCCGCGCGCCTGGTGCAACGCACGCGCACGCTGGGCTCGGTATTGAACAACATCGTCTCGGTGATCGTGACCGTCATCGCGCTGCTGCTGATCGTGACGACCATCAACCCGGGTATCACCGGTGCGTTCTCTCTGATCACCGCCGCGCTCGGCGCCGGTCTCGGCTTCGGTGCGCAGAACATCGTCAAGGACGTGCTGACCGGGCTGTTCATGGTCGCCGACGACCAGCTGGGTGTCGGCGACGTGGTGCAGACCGACCTGGCCAGCGGCGTCGTGGAGGCGGTGGGCATCCGGGTCACGCAGATCCGCGACGTGAACGGCGTGCTGTGGTTCGTGCGGAACGGCGAGATCAATCGGGTCGGCAACCTGTCGCAGGGCTGGTCGCGGGCGATCGTCGACGTGCAGGTACCGCACGATGCCGACGTGCAGGCGGTGCAGCGCCGCATGCTGCAGGTCGCGACCACCGTCGCGGCCGATCCGCGCTGGGCGGCCGCACTCATCGATCCACCCGAGTTGTGGGGCATCGAGTCGATCACGGAGAGCGGCGTGGTCGTACGGCTGGTGCAGAAGACCCGTATCTCGACCCGCGACGACGTGGCGTGGGCGCTCCGCACGCACCTGATGGAGGCGCTGGAGTCGATGGGCGTGCAGAAGGCGATCATCGCGAGCGCCCCGGTGGAACGGTACGAGCTGGCCGGCCCGCTGCGCGGCGCCCGGGTGGCCGGGTCCGAGTCGTCGGCGGCGAGGCGGACGAAGGCTGCCGCCGCTCGGACCGCCGATCGAGCAGCGTCGGGTGCTGCGCCGTCGGGCACGGCGTCGTCGGGCACAGCGCCGTCGGGCACAGCGTCGTCGGGCACGGTGGACGAGGCGCCGGATCGGTCCCGCGAATGACCGATTCGAATGTGACTGGACCAGATATCGCCGGCCGGAATGGGGTCGGCCCGGATCAGAACGATCCGAATCAGAGCGGTCCGAATCAGAACGGTCCGAATCGGATCCCCCCGAATGCGGCGGATGCGAAGCCGCTGCCGATCCGGTCGGGCGACTTCGCTCCTCCGCCCAAATCGTTCTGGCAGGACGTGGGCGGCCGAGCTACGTTCGAGCGGCTGGTCCGGGCCTTCTACGCGGGCGTCGCGAACGATCCGCCGCTGCTCGCCCTGTACCCGGAGCAGGATCTCGAACCGGCGATCCAGCGACTGACCGGCTTCCTGGAGCAGTACTGGGGCGGACCCACGACCTACAGCGAGCAGCGCGGCCACCCGCGGCTGCGGATGCGGCACATGCCGTTCGCGGTGACGTTCGACGCCCGCGACCGGTGGCTGACCCACATGCGCGCCGCCGTCGACACGCTGCAGCTGCCGCCCCTGCAGGAGCAGCTGCTGTGGGACTACCTGGAGCGCGCCGCCCACGCGATGGTCAACGCCTAGTTCCTCCGCCCACCCCGACTACGGAGATCCCGAGCGACACGCCGAGTTCGCGGCCGAATCCTCCGTACTTGTGCAGGTCGCTCCGTAGTCGGGCGGGGGGTCCGTAGTTGGGCCGGGAGTGAGGGGGGCGGATTCAGGAGAGCAGCGACCAGCCCTTGCGCTTGACCAGGATGTGGCCTCGTTCGGCGCTGAGCCGAGTCCATGGTCCGCTCTCGTAGACGGGGATCTGCTCCAGCGGATCGACGACGAAGCCGAGGGTCGCCGCCGCGAACGCGGCGCCGGCGGGCACATGCTCCAGTCCCGGGATCGGGCGACCCCACACCTCCGTCCGCACGCGCTGGACGAGCTTCTCGCCGGTGTTGCCGCCGAGGGCCGCGGCGACCTCGGCCGAACCGGCCCTGGCGACCTCGATCAGAGTGTCGGCGCCGACCTGGTCCACGGCGACCCAGCCGGCCCGGGGCGGCGCGATGCCCGACCAGGTGACGGTGTGCACGGGAGCGGGCAACGGCACGGTGATCAAGCCGGCGGCGCTCGCATCGACACCCTGCAACCGAGCGGTCAGGCTGGCGATCGGGACGACCTCGTCCAGCTCGTCCTCGGCGGGAACCTCGATGGTGCGCAGGCCGAGCACGGTCGGGGTCTCGTCGAGCAGTCCGGCGGGGTGCAGGACCGCGGTGTACACCGCGAGCACGCCCTGCTCGGCGGTCAGGCGAGCGGAGGCGCGATTGATCCGATCCGCTCGGCCCAGGTAGGTCAGCAGGTCGGTGAGCGCGGTCGCGTCCGCGAGACGCAAGGATCGGTCCATGGGCACCTTCGACGATATCGGGCGGCGCAGCGAAGTCGGCCGGCCGGAGGCAGACCGGCCGGAGCCAGACCGGCCGGAGCCAGACCGGGCGGAGACGGACCGGGCGGAGGCGGACCGGGCGGAGGCGGATCCGTCGGGGTCGAAGCCGGCGGAGTCGGATCTGTCCGGCTCGGACGCTCCGTCCCCGCCGCCGCTGGCCGAGTTGCTGACCGCGCTGGATCTGACCGACACGGGTGCGCGGACCAGCGAGGACATCTTCACTGGTCCGTCGCAGTGGAGTCCGCTGGGGCGGGTGTTCGGCGGGCAGGTGCTGGCGCAGTCGATCGTCGCGGCCACCCGAACAGCGCCGGAGGGCCGGTCGGTGCATTCGATGCACGGGTACTTCCTACGTCCGGGTGACGTCACCCAGCCGATCACGTTCTCCGTCGACCGCATCCACGACGGCCGCTCGTTCTCCACGCGGCGCACGCAGGCCTACCAGCACGGCCGGCCGATCCTGTCGATGATCGCCTCGCTGCAGACCGCCGACGGCGGGCTCGACCATCAGGTGCCGCTGCCGGCCGGTCTGCCGGGTCCGGAGGAGTTGCCCGACGATCGCACCGAGCTGGCCGCGATCGATCATCCGATGGCGCGGTACTGGTCGGTGGGGCGGGCGTTCGAGATGCGGCACGTGCAGTCGCCCGTCTACCTGAGCGTGGAGGGCGACCGCGTCGCGCATCAGGCGGTCTGGCTGCGAGCGATCGGCACGCTGCCCGACGACCCGACCCTGCACCGGGCCGCGCTCGCATACGCCAGCGACTACACGATCCTCGAGTCGATCCTGCGCCGGCACGGCATCGCCTGGTCCACGCCGGGCTTGAGCGTCGCCAGCCTGGATCATGCGATGTGGTGGCACCGCGACGCGCGCGCGGACGACTGGCTGCTCTACGTGCAGCAGTCGCCGAGCGCGAGCGGTGGACGTGGGCTGGCGCTCGGCAGCATCTTCACCCGCGACGGTGCGCTGGTCGCATCCGTGGCGCAGGAGGGGATGGTGCGGGTGCGGGACGCGGACTGAATCGCCCCGCGAATCCGGCACGGCGTCGAGCGCCGGAGTCGTCGAGCGCCGGAGTCGTCGAGCAACTATCAGCGGCGGCGGGTGAAGTCGACCGGCTCCTCCACGTACGGCTGCCACGCGGCCCGCTCGGCGTCCGTGATGCGGCGCGGCGTGGACGTCGCGGCATCCGCCAGCACCAGCGTCGACTCCGCACGGGTGAACAGCGTCCTCGGCTCTGCGCCGACTGCGGAGTAGACCTCGTAGCAGAGTTGCAGGCTCGAGCCGCCGATGCGTCCGATCCACACCTCGATGTCGAGCGGCTCGCGCTGATACGGGATGGGGCGCAGATACTGCGCCTGCTGATGCGCGATCAGGCTGATGGAATTCGACCCCGGCCGCCCGTCGAGGATGGCGGGACCCTGCAGGGCCACGTCGTCGCTGCCGTCCGCCGGGTCGCCGGCGGACCAGAACGCCCGGATGCGGACCTCCTCGAGCAGCCGCAGCATCGCGACGTTGTTCACGTGGGCGTAGGCGTCGATGTCCGACCAGCGCAACGTCACTGGCACGTGGATGCGCATCAGCTGCTCATTGGCGAGTGAGCCGCCGGTACGCGCCGCGTCCCGCGCCGACCGACTCGGGTCCGAGCCGCTCGGCCTTGTTCTCCTCGTAGGACTGGAAGTTGCCCTCGAACCAGTACCAGTTGCCGGGCTGCTCGGCCGTGCCCTCGTAGGCGAGGATGTGCGTCGCGACGCGGTCCAGGAACCAACGATCGTGCGTGATCACCACGGCGCAGCCGGGGAACTCGATCAGCGCGTTCTCCAGGCTGGACAGCGTCTCGACGTCCAGGTCGTTGGTCGGCTCGTCGAGCAGCAGCAGGTTGCCGCCCTGCTTCAGGGTGAGGGCCAGGTTCAGCCGGTTGCGCTCGCCGCCGGAGAGCACCCCGGCCCGCTTCTGCTGGTCGGGACCTTTGAACCCGAAGGTGGAGACGTAGGCGCGAGAGGGGATCTCGGTCTTGCCCACCTGGATGTAGTCGAAGCCGTCGGAGACGACCTCGAACAGTGTCTTGGCCGGGTCGATGCCGCCGCGGTCCTGGTCGACGTAGGAGATGTCGACCGTCTCGCCGACCCGCACCTCGCCGGCATCCGCGGGCTCCAGTCCCACGATCGTCTTGAACAGGGTGGTCTTGCCGACGCCGTTGGGGCCGATCACGCCGACGATGCCGTTGCGCGGCAGCGTGAAGGACAGCCCGTCGATCAGCACCCGGCCGTCGAAGCCCTTCTCCAGCTTGCGCGCCTCGATCACCTGGCTGCCGAGCCGGGGGCCGACGGGGATCTGGATCTCTTCGAAGTCGAGCTTTCTGGTGCGCTCAGCCTCGGTCACCATCTCTTCGTAGCGGGCCAGGCGCGCCTTGGACTTGGCCTGGCGGCCCTTGGCGTTGGAGCGCACCCAGTCCAACTCGTCGGTGAGTCGCTTGGCCAGCTTGGCGTCCTTCTTGCCCTGCACGCTGAGCCGGTCGCGCTTCTTCTCCAGATAGGTGGAGTAGTTGCCCTCGTAGGGATAGAGGCGGCCGCGGTCGACCTCGGCGATCCACTGCGCGACGTGGTCCAGGAAGTACCGATCGTGGGTGACGGCGAGCACGGCGCCGTGGTATTGCGCCAGATGCTGCTCCAGCCACAGCACGCTCTCGGCGTCCAGGTGGTTGGTGGGTTCGTCGAGCAGCAGCAGGTCGGGCTTCTGCAGCAGCAGCTTGGTCAGGGCGACGCGTCGCTTCTCACCGCCGGAGAGGTGGTCGACGCGCTCGTCGCCCGGCGGGGTGCGCAGCGCATCCATCGCCTGCTCCAGCTGCGAGTCGAGATCCCAGGCGTCGGCGGCGTCGATCTGCTCCTGCAGCGTGCCCATCTCGGCCAGCAGAGCGTCGAAGTCGGCGTCCGGCTCGGCCATCGCCGCGCTGATCTCGTTGAATCGGTCGAGCTTGCCCTTGATCTCGCCGACGCCCTCCTGCACGTTCTCGAGCACCGTCTTGGACTCATCGAGTTCGGGCTCCTGCATCAGGATGCCGACCGTGTAGCCGGGGCTCAGCTTGGCCTCGCCGTTGCTGGGGGTGTCGAGCCCGGCCATGATCTTCAGGATCGTGGACTTGCCGGCGCCGTTGGGCCCGACCACGCCGATCTTGGCGCCGGGCAGGAACGCCATCGTGACGTCGTCGAGGATGACCTTGTCGCCGTGCGCCTTGCGCGCGCGGACCATCGAGTAGATGTATTCGGCCATCTCCCGATTCTACCGGGGGGCCCGACCCGGCCGCCGTGGGGCCGGCTGCTGCAGCAGCAGGCTCGGCGACGGCGCTCTTCACCCACGGGGCTGTTCAGAGAGAACACTGATCAGAGACGGCGCTGTTCAGAGACGACGCCGATCAGAGACGACGTCGATCAGAGACGACGTCGATCAGAACGGTGTCGACATCCAGGCCGGTTCGAGCGACGGCGCATCCTCGCGGGCTACCGGCGCCCACTCGCTGCTGTGATCGACCTGGGCAGTGGACGGCTCGCTCCCGCGCTGGCCCTGCCCCTGCCCCTCCTCCTGCCTCTGACCCTGCTCATTGCCCTGCTGCGCTCGCGGCGCCCGCGGGCCGCCCGTCGTCAGGTCATGCCCGATCGCCGTCGCACGGATCTTGGCCGCGCGACCCTTGCCGCCTCCGGAGGTCTCGTACTGGGAGACCGTCAGGTCACCGAGAATGATCACCCGGTCGCCTCGGTGCAGCGCGTCGCCGGCGTTTCGGGCGAGGGCGCCGAATGCCGAGACATCGAACCAGCTCGTCTGGATGTCGACCCAGTTGCCTTCGGTGTTCTGTCGGCGCTCGTTGGAGGCGACCGAGAAGGTGATGAAGGGGTCGCCACCCTTCGTCGTCCTGCGCTCGGGGTCGGCCCCGAGCGATCCGACCACCGTGAATTTGTCAGTCACCGCTGCTCCATTTCTATCCGGCTTCCATCCGGCCGGGAATCGGCCTGTCCGGCCCGGAGAACCGGGCGGAGTCAGCTTGGCGGCCGGCCGAAGAGTCAGGAGCGACGAAGAACGCCCGGTCGCACATCCCGTCCACGAGGCGTGCTGTGGAGGAGACGGCGACCGGGCGGGAGCGGCCGTTCAGGAAGACCGGGTGGGCCGTGCGGCGCGGGCCTACGCGGCCTTCACGTACTTCGCGTACGACTTGCGCACCTTGTTGACCTTGGGCAGGGCGACCGCGAGGCAGTAGCCCTGATTCGGGTTCTTTGCGAAGAAGTCCTGGTGGTACTCCTCCGCGCGGTAGTACTCCCCGAGCGGTGCCAGCTCCGTGACGATGTGGCCGTCCCAGATGGTGCCGGCGCGGTCGATCGCAGCCTGGAAGAGGGCCTTCTGGGTCTCGTCCGCGTAGTACATCGCGGAGCGATACTGGGTGCCGACGTCGTGGCCCTGCCGGTTCAGCTGGCGAGGGTCGTGCAGGGTGAAGAACACGTCGAGGATCACGTCACCCGGGATGATCTCGGGATCGAACGTGACGGCGACCGCCTCCGCGTGACCGGTCGTGCCGGTGCAGACGGCCTCGTAGCTGGGCTGCCGCGTGCGGCCGCCGGTGTAGCCGGACACGACGTCGCTGACGCCGTCCAGGGAGCGGTACACGGCGTCCAGGCACCAGAAGCACCCGCCTGCCACAACGAAGGTCTCCATCTCGCGTCTTCCTTCCACCGGGCGAACCCGGGTCGTGGGCCATGTCCGCCTGATCACGAATCGACTCGTTCTGATCAACCGGTCGCCCCACCGTCGCATTCCGTGGGTAGAGTCCGGCGACATGTGGACCGACCTCGTCGCCTGGTTCCAATCCGCTGCGGGCATGCGCCTGACGGACGGTGCGATCGTGCCGTTCGTCGCGATCGTGGTGGCCGGCCTGGTCGCCGGTCTCGTCGCGCGCGGGGCGGTTCGCGGAGCCGTCGTGCGGGCGCAGCGCGAGGCGACCACCGCGGTGGTCGTGGCGGTGGCGGAGGCCGCTCGCCGCGCGGCAACGGCGCCCGATCGCCCGGCGCTGGAACATGCGGCGGACGAGCAGTTCACGGCGGAGGCGGAGTTGCGGCTGCGTCTGCTCCCGGTGTTCGGCGCGGAGCTGGCCGCCGACTGGACGGCCTCGGCGATCGCCGGCCTGCGGTCGACCGCGGAGCGGGATGGGAGCGAGGTCCGTGCCGACCTGGACGCGCTCCGAGACCGGCTGATCCGCTGGCTGCGCGCGCCCAAGCAGGCGCGGCGCCTGTTCCCGAAGCCGAGTTCCGTGCGCCCGCCTCCGGCCTCCGCCTCGGCCCCGGCCCCCGCCTCGGCCTCGGCGAAGGGGTCGAAGCGTGACGCACGGCGACGCTCCACGGCCGTGGGCATGGCCTCGGTGATGACCTCGGACACTGCGGCCGGCGCTGCGCTCGAGAGCGGCGGCCGCACATCGCCCGACGCGCCCGCCGAGAACCCGGAGCCGACGACCTTGGACGCGCCGGCGAACAGGCCGTCCAGCGACGCGGCTCCGGTCGAGCCGCTCGACGACCAGGGGGCGCAGCAGCGGGCACTGGTCGACGAGACCGCCCCGAGCACCTCCCCGGTGCCGCTGGCGCGACACGTCGCTCCAGCGACGGCCAACCCGCCGACCGAGGACCGGCTGGGCCCGGAACCGATCGTCGACCATCGCTCCTCCCGGCAGGCGGACGAGGACGACGACGCCGACTTCATGCAGGGCTCCGACCAGCAGGGCCCGCCGCCGGTCGCGGCGACACCGCTCCGCGAGACGGAGCCGGCCCGTCAGTAGACTCCGGCGGCACGCCCCGATAGCTCAATGGATAGAGCAACGGCCTTCTAATCCGTAGGTTGCAGGTTCGAGTCCTGCTCGGGGCACCGGGCCCGTGAGGGTCCGGGGACCCGAGCAGATCGAGAAGATGCTCGCGCAGTGGGCCCCGGTCGCCG
>NZ_CAXUGX010000005.1:0-225167 GCF_964250715.1 uncultured Amnibacterium sp. | reverse complement strand
GCTACTTCGTCGTCGCGCACTTCCACTACGTCGTGTTCGGCACCGTCGTGTTCGCGATGTTCGCGGGCTTCTACTTCTGGTGGCCCAAGTGGACCGGCAAGATGCTGGACGAGCGGTTGGGCAAGGTGCACTTCTGGCTGCTGTTCATCGGCTTCCACACCACCTTCCTGGTGCAGCACTGGCTGGGCGTGCTCGGCATGCCTCGCCGCTACGCCACCTATCAGCCGACCGACGGCTTCACCTGGATGAACCAGGTCTCGACCGTCGGAGCGATGATCCTCGGGGTCTCGATGATCCCGTTCATGTACAACGTGTGGATCACCGCCCGTCGCGCGCCGCTCGTGACCGTCAACGACCCGTGGGGCTACTCCCGCTCGCTCGAGTGGGCCACCAGCTGCCCGCCGCCGCGCCACAACTTCACCTCGATCCCGCGTATCCGGTCGGAGTCGCCGGCGTTCGATCTGAACCATCCCGAGGCGGGCATCCCGGTCGGGATCGGCCCGGCGAAGGATGCTCCGGATGCGCCGACGTACGACGCGTCACGTGGCTCGGTGCGGTAGCGGTCGGCAGGAGGCCTCATGCGCGTCAACACCAACATCTTCTGGATCCTGACGGTCTTCTTCGTGCTGTCGGACACGGCGTACACGATCTGGGCACTCATCGCCTACGGCCGCGTCGAGTGGGTCGGTACCGTGGGCATCGCGCTGACGGCGATCCTGTCGGTGTTCATCGGCTTCTACCTGTACCGGTCGTACAAGGCGCAGGGCGGTGAGTTGCCGGAGGACCGGCAGGACGCCAGCATCGACGACGGCGATCCCGAGATGGGCTTCTTCAGCCCCTGGAGCTGGTGGCCCGTCATCCTGGGCGGTACCGCTGCGCTCGGCTTCGCTGGCCTGGCCGTCGGCTACTGGATGACGATCATCGCCGGAGCGTTCTTCCTGATCGCCATCACCGGCTGGGTGTACGAGTACTACCGGGGCCTCTTCGCGCGCTGATCGCTCCAGGTCACCCCTGGTTCATCTGCGGGGGAGGGCGGCGATGCGGGGCAGGAACGGCCGCTGACCCTGCACCAGCAGCGTCGTCGCGTCGGGCAGGGTCGCCCACCGCACGCGGTCCAGTTCGGGCACGGTGATCGTCCGTCCGCTGCGGGGCGGCCAGGACAGCTCGAACGTACCCGGAGCGAACCCGTCCAGGTCGAGGTCCGCCCACACCGCCCACAGGTGCACCGTCTTGCCGCTCGTCCGCACCGAGCCCAGCTCGACGGCGGGCGCGGGCGGCACCGCCATGCCCGTCTCCTCCAGGAACTCGCGGTAGGCGGCGTCCAGCGGCGCCTCGTCGTCCTCCACCGCGCCCTTGGGTACCGACCAGGCGCCGGCGTCCTTGGCGGCCCAGAACGGGCCGCCAAGGTGGCCGATCAGTATCTCGACGCCGTCGTCACCGGCACGAGCCGTGGTCGCACGAAGAAGGGCGATGCCGGCGCTCATTCGCACCGGCATCGCCCTTCTTCGGCTTGAAGCCCTGTTCAGCTGCGCCCGAGTCAGTTGTGCACGAGCTCCGTCGAGGTGACCGGCTCGATGCGATCCTCGAAGAACCAGCGGCTTGCCACGGCGCGCACGCGCTCCGCGGGGGAGATGCGGCCGGAAGCGTTGGGCCGGATCATCAGCGGTTCGTAGTCGGGGAAGCTGACGAGCTTCCAGCGCTCGAACTCGTCGACCTCCTCGTGGACCTCGACGTACTCGCCGCCAGGCAGCCGCACCATGCGGCCCGACTCGTAGCCGTGCAGCACGATCTCGCGGTCCTTCTTCTGCAGCGCGATGCAGATGCGCTTGGTGATGAAGTAGGCGATGATCGGCGCCAGGAACAGCAGCACCCGCAGCGTGCGGATGATGCCCTCGATCGTCAGCATGAAGTGGGTCGCCATGATGTCTGAACTGGCCGCTGCCCAGAGGACTGCGTAGAACGTCACTCCGGCGGCCCCGATCGCCGTGCGGGTCGGCATGTTGCGCGGCCGGTCGAGGATGTGGTGCTCCCGCTTGTCGCCCGTGATCCACGCCTCGATGAACGGGTAGGCGAACACCAGGATGAGGAACACCGGCAGCACGATCAGCGGCAGCAGCACGTTGAACGACCACGTGGTGTTGAAGAGCACGAACTCCAGGAACTTGCCGGGCACCAGGCGCAGCGCTCCGTCGGCGAAGCCGATGTACCAGTCGGGTTGCGTGCCCGCGGACACCGGCGACGGGTCGTACGGCCCGTAGGTCCAGATCGGGTTGATGGTGAAGAACGCGCCCATCAGCATGATCACGCCGAAGACGATGAAGAAGAATCCACCCGCCTTAGCGGCGTACACCGGCAGCACCGGGTAGCCGATCACGTTCTCGTTGGTGCGACCGGGGCCGGCGAACTGCGTGTGCTTGTTGACGACGACGAGCACCAGGTGCACGCCGATCAAAGCGACCACCACGGCGGGCAGCAGCAGGATGTGCAACGTGTAGAGCCGGCCGTCGATCGCGGTACCCGGGAACTCTCCGCCGAACAGCAGCCAGGTGATCCAGCTGCCGACGAACGGGACGGCGCGGACCATGCCGTTGATGATCGCGAGACCGTTGCCCGAGAGCAGGTCGTCGGGCAGCGAGTAGCCGGTGAACCCCTCGCCCATCGCCAGGATGAAGAGCAGGAAGCCGGTCACCCAGTTGATCTCGCGCGGCTTGCGGAACGCGCCGGTGAAGAACACCCGCAGCATGTGCAGGCCGATCGAGGCGACGAACAGCAGGGCGGCCCAGTGGTGCACCTGCCGCATCAGCAGCCCGCCGCGTACGTCGAAGGAGATGTCGAGCGCCGACGACATGGCGGCGGACATCTGCAGGCCCTTCAACGGCACGTAGGAGCCGTCGTAGATCACCTCGGCCATGGATGCCTGGAAGAAGAACGTCAGGAACGTGCCCGAGAGCAGGATGACGACGAAGCTGTAGAGCGCCACCTCGCCGAGCATGAACGACCAGTGGTCGGGGAAGATCTTGCGGCCGAACTCACGCACCACGGCGGAGATGCCGGTGCGCTCGTCGACGTAGTTCGACGCCCAGCCGGTGACGCCGCCCGTGCGCTGCCGGTCGACCGCGGGCTTGGTGCGGTCGAACGACGTGGTGCCGTCGAAGAGGCGGGTCTGTGGTTCAGGTGTTGTAGTCACCGCGACGCTCCCAGAAGCTCGGTCCGGTCGGTTCATGGAAATCGCTCTGCGCGATCAGGTAGCCCTCGGCGTCGACCTTGATGGGCAACTGCGGGAGCGGACGGCTCGCGGGTCCGAAGATGACGTCGGCCTCGTGAGTGATGTCGAACTGCGATTGGTGGCACGGGCACAGCAGGTGATGCGTCTGCTGCTCGTAGAGGGCCACCGGGCACCCGACGTGCGTGCAGATCTTTGAGTAGGCAACGATACCGTCGTACGCCCACCCCCGGCGCTCCGGGCGGGGATGCAGATCGGCCGGGTCGAGGCGCATGAGCAGCACCGCGGCCTTGCCCTTCTCCTCGAGCGGGTCGGCGGTGTCGTTCAGACCGTCCGGGATCACGTGGAAGACCGAGCCGATGGTGACGTCGGCGGCCCGGATCGGCGTGCCCGTGGGGTCCTTGGTGAGGCGTGTTCCGGCCTTCCACATGGTGTGGGAGTACGCCTCGGCGGGCGTGCCCGACGAGGGCCCCAGGTCGCGGAACAGGAAGATGGCCGGGAACGGCAGGGCGGCCACGGCCGCGATCATCGAGTTGCGCAGCAGCGACCGACGCACGAACCCGGATTCCACGTTGGCCACGTGCATGATCTCGATGGCCTTCTGGCGGGTCTCGTCGCTGCCGCGGACGGGGTGCCGGATGTCGATGCCTTCGTGGTCGTGCATCAGGGCCTTGCCCCAGTGGACCGCTCCGATGCCGATGCAGAGCAGAGCGAGGGCCAGCCCGAGTCCCAGGAACAGGTTGTTCAGCCGGACGGACATCAGGTTGTTCGCCGTGATCGGGAACGCGAAGTACGCCGTCATCGAGAAGACGGTGCCGATGAAGGACAGGAAGAACAGCCCGATCACGGCCCGCTCGGCCCGCTCGGCCGCCTTGGGGCTCTCGTCCGTCACCCGTGGGCGGTGCGGCGGCAGTCCCGGGTTCTGCAGTGCGTCGGACCGCTCGACGGCCGTGCCGGTCTTGACCACGTGGGTCGCCGTGTTCGTGCCGTCGGTCGGCACGACCGCGGTGTGCTCGTCTGCTGCCATGCTTCGCCCCTCCCCGTTCGTCTTCGGCGTCAGTTGATCGCGGCGGTCAGTTCGACTTCGCGGTCAGCCAGACCGTGAACGCGATGATGGAGCCGAGCCCGAAGATCCACAGGAACAGACCCTCGGTGACGGGGCCGATGCTGCCGAGGTCGAAGCCGGCGACCTGTGAGGCCGCGGCGTTGTACTTCAGCGACGTGATGATGTCGGCCTTCTCCTGCGGGGTGAGGTTGTTGTCGTTGAACACCGGCATGCTCTGCGGACCGGTGAGCATCGCCTCGTAGATCGTGGCGGGCGAGGAGTCCTTCAGCGACGGGGCGTACTTGCCCTCGGTCAGGGCACCGCCGGCGCCGGCCACGTTGTGGCACATGGCGCAGTTGGTGCGGAACAGGCGCGCGCCCAGGGTGGCGTTGCCGTCGCCCTTCAGGTATTTGGGGTCGGGCAGGCCGGGGCCGGGCGAGACGGAGGCGCCGTAGGCGACGATGTCGCGTACCTGGGTCGCCGTGAACGACACGGGGTGCTTCTGGGCCTGCGGCGCGTCCTGCTCCAACGGCATGCGGCCGGTGCGCACCTGGAAGTCGAACGCGGCCGCGCCGACGCCGATGAGGGCGGGGCCGGAGGCGCTGCCCTGCAAGGCGAGGCCGTGGCAGGTGGCGCAGTTGGCCTGGAACAGCCGCTTGCCGTGGGCGATGTTCTGTGCGTTGGTGAGGCTGCTGTCGGCCGAGGCGCTGGATGTGGCGGTGAAGCCCGCGTACGCGCCGCCGGTGACGAACAGTCCGACGGCGATGAGTGCCAGAGTGGCGAGCGGCGAACGTCGCCCGCGCCGGCCCCCTCGCGATCGCCGCGGTGTTCTGGCCGTGCCCTGCCGCATGTGCTCCCGCTCCGGTTCCTGCATCGATCTCACGAGCCTGCCCTGTCCGTCCGCATGTCTATTTCAACACGTAGATGACGAAGAACAGACCGATCCAGACGACGTCGACGAAGTGCCAGTAGTAGGAGACCACGATCGCGGTGGTGGCCTCGCGGTGACCGAAGTTCTTGACGGCGAATCCACGCCCGATGGTCAGCAGGAACGCGATGAGACCGCCGGTGACATGCAGGCCGTGGAATCCGGTGGTGAGGAAGAACGCCGAGCCCCAGGGGCTGGAGTTGATGCGGATGCCTTCACCG
Source organism: uncultured Amnibacterium sp. (assembly GCF_964250715.1). Lineage (GTDB taxonomy): Bacteria > Actinomycetota > Actinomycetes > Actinomycetales > Microbacteriaceae > Amnibacterium. Next base: position 219,750 of record NZ_CAXUGX010000005.1, on the reverse strand, counting down.
ATGAGGGTGGCGTACTCCCACACCTGGCCGGACACGAAGATGGCGCCCAGGGCATAGGTGAGGAAGAACCACTCCACCATGCCCCACTCGCTCGGCCGCCAACCCGTCGCGCGGGCCTGCAGCCGCTCCGCCGCGAAGACGCCGAACTGACAGGTGAACGAACTGGACACCAGGACGATCGTGTTCGTCAGCGCGTAGGGCACATCGAGGTGCGCGGTGTTGGCCGCCCACACCTGGGGCAGCGAGGTACGCAGTGTGAAGTAGATCGCGAACAGCCCCGCGAAGAACATCACCTCGCTGCCGAGCCACACGATGGTGCCGACGGCGATGGAGTTGGGCCGGTTGACCATCGGCGCATTCGTCGACTGGAGGACCGAAGCGCTGCTCACGGAGCCATTATCACTCACGGGGCGGACGGCGGTGGTGGGCCGCGAGCATCTGTCGGCATCCACGGGGCATCCCGTCGGTATCCATGCCGCCCCCGGTACGATCGGCCGGTGGCGACCCCGGCGATGCGCTTCGACACCGGGTGGCCGGAACCGGACTGGCCGTCGCTGATCGCGGCGCTGCTGCGGCGCGAGGACCTCTCCATCGCGGATGCCACCTGGGCGATGGAGCGGGTGATGGACGGCGAGGCGCCCGATGCGGCGCTCGCCGGCTTTCTGGTGGCGTTGCGTGCCAAGGGTGAGACGGTCGACGAGATCGTCGGCTTCCGGGACGCCGTGCTGGGCCGGGCCGTGCCACTGCCGGTCTCGCCCGCCGCGCTCGACATCGTCGGGACCGGCGGCGACGGCTTCCGCACCGTGAACATCTCCACGACGGCCGCGATCGTCGCGGCGGCGACCGGTGTTCCTGTGGTCAAGCACGGCAATCGGGCCGCCAGCTCCGCCTCCGGGGCCAGCGACGTGCTGGCGGCCCTCGGCATCCCCTTGGACGGCGGGCCGGCCGAGGTCGCCCGGGTGCTGGCCGAGGTGGGCATCACCTTCGTCTTCGCCTCCGCCTTCCACCCGGGGTTCCGGCATGCGGCCGAGGCCAGACGCGCCCTGGGCGTGCCCACCGTCTTCAACTTCCTCGGCCCGCTCTGCAATCCGGCGCGACCCGACGCAAACGCCATCGGCGTGGCGAGCGCCGCCGCCGTGCCGCTGGTCGTCGGGGTGCTGCAGACCCGCGGAGCGACCGCGCTCGTCTTCCGCGGCGACGACGGGCTGGACGAGTTGTCGACCACCGGGCACAGCCACATCTGGGAGGTGTCGGCCGGCGCCGTCACCGAGCACGACGTGGACCCCGGCGACCTGGGCCTGCCGCGGGCGCGGCTGGCCGACCTGGCCGGCGGCACCCCCGCCGAGAACGCCGACATCCTGCGGCGGGTGCTGTCGGGCGAGCAGGGTGCCGTGCGCGACATCGTGCTGCTGAACGCGGCTGCCGGGCTGGTCGCCTGGGAGCTGCTGCACGAGCCGGCGCACGCCGAGCGTCCGATGGCACGGCGGCTGCGTGAGGGCATCGCGACCGCGGCAGCGGCGGTCGACGACGGCCGGGCGGCGGCGCTCCTCGACAAGTGGATCGCGGCCTCTGAGCGGCAGTGACGTTCGGAACGCGCCTCAGTCGCGGGCGGCGGCGAAGCGCGCCTGCCAGGCGTCGCTGGACGCGAGCCCGACGGCGGCCGCCCGGTAGCGGGTCGCGAGGGCGGGCCACTCCCGCTTGAGGCGCGCGTGCAGGCGGACGCTGGCCGTCAGCGAGGTCCGGAAGCGCCGGGGATCGCGCCGGTACCAGAAGTACGCGGCGCCGTCGGCGGTCGGCGCGAGCACACTGTCGTGACCCGGCAGCACCCACCAGCGGCGTCGGCCGACGCTCAGCCGCGCCTCCGCGGTGCCCGGCGGAACGAGGTTCGGGCGAACCGCGTGCCGCAGGAGCATCGCCGCAGTCCAGACCGTCAGCCGGGCGCCCTGCGGGCGGGCGGCGGGCCGGAGAGCGCTGACTGGAGCGTCCGGCGCCACCGGCGCCGTCAGTGGGTGATGACGCTGCAGGTCCGGAGCGTCCGTGGTCACCGGCCGTGAGGAGGCGCCGGGCCGGGCGTCGAGCGACTCCGGTCCGGCGAGCACGTCGGCGAGCGCCCGCGCCCGCAGGTCGGCGGTGCCGTACTGCATGTTCAGCAGGTGCTTGATGTCGAGTTGTCGGCTGGCCCGGAGCGCTCCGGCGCCGTCGGGCGCGTGCAGCAGGGCGGCGACCATGCGGTTGCGGGCATGGAAGTAGGCGGGCCACTCCAGCGCGTCGTCCTTGCGGGCCCAGGCGAGGTGCCACACCGCGGCACCCGGCAGGCTGACGGTGGGTACTCCGGCGGCGGCGGCCCGCAGACCGTACTCGGCGTCGTCCCACTTGAGGAACAGGGGCAGTGCGAGGCCGATCCGTCGTACGGCGGCAAGCGGCACCTGGCACATCCACCAGCCGGCGAAGTCGCCGGAGTGCCGGGCGTGCAGCCACGGCGTGTGCTCGACCGCGGTGCTGAGGTCGTGCCGCGCGACGCCGGACGGTGCGCCGGACCACCAGAAGTCGCGGCGATCGACCACCTCCGCGACGGCCTGCAGCACGGTCGGCGCGTCGAGGTCGAGCATGTGACCGCCCACGATGGCGGGGGAGGAGCAGAACCGGCCGAACTCGTACGCGCGCAGCACGCTGACCGGCTCGAGCGCGATGTCGTCGTCGAGCAGGGTCACGAACGTCGCATCCGCCTGAGAGGCCTCGTGCAGGACGCGGGAGAAGCCGCCCGAGCCGCCGAGGTTCGCCTGCTCGACGACCCGCACCCGCCCGACCGCCCGGCTCGCGGCCCGGAAGCCCGGCTCGTCCGACAGGCGATGGACGCCCTGGTCGACGATGACGAGCTCGGCGATGCGGGCGACCAGGGCCGGCGCGTCCGCCAGGCGGTGCAGGTTCTGCAGCACGAATTCCGGCCGGTCCATCGTGGGCATGCCGAGGACGAGTCCGCCGGCCTCGACGGCGTTGTCGGGCACTTCCCAGGCCGCTTCGATCAATGCGACGTCACTGCCCTGGCCGAGCAACTCGAACCAGACCAGTCCGCCGTCGAGACAGTCGGCGATGTCGACCTCGCAGACTGCGGATGCGAAGGGAGCGAGTCGCAGTGCACCCACGGCGACCGCGGTCCCGTCCGCGGCCGAGCGACGGACGACCAGCACGGCCGGGGCATCGACCACGGCGCGCAGGCGGATGCGGCGCACGGCCGTCCAGTGCCGCCAGTAGCCGGCGGGGAAGGCGTTGAAGTAGGTGGCGAACGAGGCCCTGCCGTGCGGTGCGACCCGCATCTCCAGGCGGGTGCCGGTGGGGGTGCGGCCGGGCCGGCCGAGGATCGCGTCGCGCACGTAGAGCGCCGCGGTGCCAGTCGGAGTGCCGGCGCGGGTGCCGGAGGCGGGTTCGGCGAGCGGCCCCACCACGTCGTGCACCGAGACCCAGGCTGCGGGCGGCCGGGCGGTGACGGGCACAGCTGGAGTGGGCAGAGCGGTGGGCGCAGCGCCGTCGGCGGTGCGCAGCTGACGCAGGGTGACGTCGGACATCGACGCGACCCTATCCAGGCGCCTCGATCAGAGCGCATCCCACCGGTGACGGCGCCGGGAACATCGGGTGAACGGCGAGCGAAGGTGCGAGCGGACGCTCAGGCGTCGAGCCGTCGCAGGATGCGACGCAGGAGGCCGGCCGCCGCGCGACGCGGGGTGAGCCGCAGGCGAGCCGCCCTGGTGCGGGCAGGCAGCAGTTGATCGTCGACTCGCCGCAGGGTGTGGAACCCGCTGTCCCAGGCGGCGCGGTGCGGCCGTGGCTCGTCACTGCGGATCAGGTGCAGAGCGCGCTCCGCGACCCGCGCGGCGGGCGACGCTCCGCCGTCTGCAGGGAGGTCGCCGTCGGGAAAGATGTCGCGCAGCCAGGCGGGGTCGGGGACGCCGATGCGGTCGGCGTCGATGTCGTCGAATCGGCGGAGCAGTCCGGACGCGATCAACGGCGGGTTCAGGGACGCGTCGTTCACCGTGTCGGCGATGAACGCGACGCGTGTTCCGGCGGCGATCGCCTCCAGGGCCGCGGTCGACGACACCGTCAGCACCAGGTCGCTGGCCTCGATCAGGCCGGCGATCGGGGCGTAGTCGATCCGCAGGTTGCGCGGCAGCGTGCGCCCGGCCGCCCACTGCTCCGGCGAGAAGCGCTGTCGGTGGAAGGTCGTCTCGGTCGGCCGGTGGCGCGGCTTCAGCACCACGGACCGATCGGGGTGCGCCGCCGCGTAGGCCGCCAGCCGGTCCCAGATGATCGCCCGCCCCACGTCCGTGCGCGGCACGGTGGGCTGGTCGGTGAAGAGCACCGAGCGGATGGGCCCGTCGGCGGGAGGCGCGGGGGTCGCCGGCAGCAGGGCCAGTCCGCAGAGCAGCAGGCTCTGCGCGGGCAGGCCGAGCGCCGCAGCCGCAGCGCTGAACTCCGCCAGGTCGGTGCGGGAGTTGACGGCGACCACGTCCGCGAGCGAGCGCATCAGGTAGCCGCCGACGCGGTCGTAGAGGGCCATGCCCACGTACCCGGCGACGAACACAGGCAGTGGGCCGGCTGCGATTCCGGCTCCGGCTGCGGGGTCGCCTTCGCCGTCGCCGTGCACGTCGCGGATGAACCGCTGCACCATCGGACCGTCGAAGACGGGGACGACCGCCGCGGCGCCGCGCGCACGGACCACCAGCTCCGCCCACGTCGCGGTCGTGACGGGGCGGTCGGTCGCCGCGGCGATCTGCTCGGCGCCGAGTCCGTGCGGGGCGACCGTCGTCGGCAGGGCGAGCACGGGCGCGGCGCCGGCCGCAGCGAAGGCGTCGGCGAGTCGGGCGGCGTACTTCAGGCCCGAGTCGAAGCCCGCCACGAGCAGGATCTTCTCGTCGATCGGCTGCTCCAGTTCGGTGTGGTGACTGCGTGAGGCCGGGCGCCCGCGGGGGAAGGGTATGACAGAGGAACCGCCGCCAGCGGGTAACCGGGCGGCGGTACGCTCCGCGCCGTGTCGGCCACCGCTCGCTCCGAGACGCGCTCCGCCGGCCGCGCCGCGGCCGTGCCGACCGGTCCGTCGGCGCTCGCGGCGCTGCTCGTCGCCCAGGCCGGGGGTCTGACGCCACGTCGCATCGCGGTGGTGGGCAACGCGCCGATGGATGCCAGCCCCGCCCGCGCGGCGCGGATCGATGCGGCCGACCTGGTGGTGCGGATGACCACGTTCCGCACGGACGACGTGGGGGCCGCGCCGCCGTCGCTCGGCTGGCGGACCGACGTCGTGATCGTGCATCGCGCGACCCGGGCCGGTCCCTCCACCTTCGCCGACTATCACCGGCGCCTCTACCTGCTGGCCGAGCCGGGCCGCGACCACGGCGAGCCCGCCGCCCAGCCGCCGTGGTGGCCGGCCGATCTGGCGCCGATCCCCATCGGCAATCGGGCGATCGTGCAGAGCCTTCGGCACTCGCTCGGTCTCGGCCGTCGCCAGGCCACCTGGCCGACCACGGGGACACTTGCCGTTCACCTGATGAGCACACTGTTCCCGACCGTGGACATCGAGCTGGCGGGCAGCAGCCTGCGCGCCGACGGCGGCTCACTCGAGCACGCCTGGGGCGGCGCCGCACTGCTGACGCCGGAGCACCGGCTGGCCGCCGAACGCCGATACCTGGACCGCCTGGTCGCCGAGCGCCGGCTGCGGATGCTGCAGTGACCGGCGCAGCGCCCGCCACGGCCGTGCGACTGCGCACCGCCTGGCGAACCTGGCGGGGCCGCCATCCCGCGGGTGCGCGACGCCTCGGAGTGCTGCGCACGGCGCTTCGTCGGCAGGCCACCCTGGTGACGACGGTGGCCGAGCTGCGCGGACGCGTGCACGGCCTGGAGCGCGACCACGCCCTGCTCGCGGAGCACGTCGCGGCACTCACCGGCCGCGTCGAGCACGCCGGCCGAGTCGAGCACGCCGGAGCGCCGGACGCCGAGAGGGTGCCGGATACCCGCACGGAGGAGCGCATCGAGGAGCGCATCGTCGCCGCCCGGCTCGGCGCGATCGCCGCCTACGAGCAGCGGCTGGAGGCGGTCGAGGCCGCGACGCGCGCGCGCGGTCGGCAGGCGCGCGAACGCTCGGGGAACCTTCGGTGAACGGCGGATGAGCGGCCGGTCGGTCCCCGCCGGCGGCGCATCCGGTCCCTCGGTCGTCGCGCTGATTCCGGCCCGCGGCGGTTCCAAGGGCGTACCGAGCAAGAACCTGCGCCGCATCGGCGGTGTGCCGCTCGTCGCCCGCGCGGTGCACGCGGCCCGCGCCGCCGGGATCGAGGCGGTCTGGGTCTCGACCGACGACCCGGTCATCGCGGATATCGCGCGGACGGCGGGTGCCGGCGTGATCATCCGGCCGGTCGAGCTGGCCGGGGACGATGCGTCGTCCGAGTCGGCTCTGCTGCACGCTCTGGACGAGCTGGCCGAGGGCGGGGTGCTGCCCCGCACGATCGCGTTCCTGCAGGCGACGTCGCCGTTCATCGACGCCGCCGCGCTGGCCCGAGCCGTGGGCCGCGTGGAACGGGGGAGCGACGATGTGGTCATCGCGGCCTTCCCCACCTACGCCTTCCTCTGGTCGCTCGGCGACCGCGGCGCCTCCGCCGTCAACCACGACCAGGGGGTCCGTCCGCGACGCCAGGACCGGGAACCGCACTGGCAGGAGACGGGGGCGTTCTACGTCCTGTCTGCGAGTGGGTTCCTGGCGAACCGCTTCCGGTTCTTCGGCCGGATCGGTGTGGAGCCCGTCGAGGAGTCCACCGCCGTGGAGATCGACGACGCGACCCAGTTGGCGGCGGCGGAGCGGATCGGTGCCGCGCGCCGGCTGGTGCCGGCGGCGCTCGACGTAGACGCGGTGATCACCGACTTCGACGGCGTGCACACCGACGACCGCGCCTGGACCGACGCCGACGGCGGGGAGTCGGTCCAGGTCAGCCGGGCGGACGGCCTGGGCGTGGAGATGCTGCGTGACGCCGGCGTGCAGGTGCTGATCATGTCGAAGGAGCGCAACCGCGTGGTCGCCGCCCGGGCCGCGAAGCTGCGGGTGGAGGTGCTGCAGGCGGTCGACGACAAGGCCGCCGCGCTGACCGCGTGGGCGCAGGCGCAGCACATCCCGCTCGAGCGGATCGCGTACGTGGGCAACGACGTGAACGACGCGGGAGCGCTGGCGCTGGTCGGCTGGCCGATCGTCGTGCCGGGCGCTCATCCCTCCGTGCTGCCGCTGGCCCGGCATGTGCTGACCACCGCCGGTGGACGCGGCGCAGTGCGGGAGGTGGCCGAGATGGTCCTGGCGGCCAGAGCGACCGACCAACCCGGAACAGCCGATCAGTCCAGAGCGGCCGGCCGGCCCGAAGCAGCCGATACAGCCAGATCAGAAGGAGACGAGAGATGACGGATGCGGTGCAGATCGGACGCCACCGGGTGGCGGTGGGCGAGCCCGTCTACGTGATCGCGGAGATCGGCCTGAACCACAACGGCGATGTCGCGATCGCGAAGCAGTTGATCGACGTGGCGGCGGTGGCGGGAGTGCAGGCGGTCAAGTTCCAGAAGCGCACACCGGCGATCTCGACCCCCGAGCACATGAAGACGGTGCCGCGCGAGACGCCCTGGGGCACGATGACGTATCTCGACTACCGCTACCGGGTGGAGTTCGAGCGCGAGCAGTACGTCGACATCGCCGCGTACGCCGGCAGCCGGGGCGTGGACTGGTTCGCGTCGCCGTGGGACGAGCCCGCTGTCGACTTCCTGGAATCCATGGACGTCGTCGCTCACAAGATCGCCTCGGCGTCGGTGACGGATCACGGCCTGCTGCAGCGCGTGGCCGAGACCGGCAAGCCGGTGATCCTGTCCACCGGCATGTCCACGATCGAGCAGATCGACGCGGCGGTGGCGATCCTCGGGACCGATCGGCTGCTGATGCTGCACGCCACCTCCACCTATCCGCTGCCGCCGGAGGAGGCCAACCTGCTGATGATCGAGACCCTGCGCGCCCGCTACGGCGTGCCGGTGGGCTACTCCGGTCACGAACCGGGCCTGCAGATCTCGATCGCGGCGGTCGCCATGGGTGCGTTGGCCGTGGAGCGTCACGTCACCCTGGACCGCACCATGTGGGGCAGCGATCACGCGGCGTCCCTGGAGCCGCACGGGCTGATGAGCCTGGTGCGCGACATCCGCATCGTGGGGCGCGCGCAGGGCGACGGGGTGAAGCGGGTCTTTCCGGGCGAACTGGCTCCGCTCTCCAAGCTGCGCCGAGTCGGCGGCTGAGCGGCTGAGCGAGCTGGAGGAAGGGGCCCCTCGATTCGGGCCGCTCGGCCACAAACCTTCAACCTCAGGTTGACGGCACGCCGGTGCGGCTCCGCGCCGTGGGCACCCGTGGATGGCACGCTCCCGCCATGCTCTTCTCGCTGGTGTGGGTGCTCGCGGCCGTGACCGCGTGGTGTGTCGCGTCGCTCGCCTTGGCACTGGTCGTCGGGCCGATGCTGCGCAAGGCCGATCGCGCGAACGGACAGCAGCAGGTCGTGCACGAACCGCTCGGCGCAGCGCTCACCGCACAACGCTAGAGCCCGCGCGGCTAGATCCCGCGCGGCCCCTCGCACTGGTCCCTCGCACTGGTCAGGTGCGAGCGCCCCGGCTTTCGCGGAGGCGGCGACCCTGCTCCACATCCTCCTCGTGCTTCTTCGCCTTCTTGTCGGCCTGGCTGGTGTCGCGCGGGGGCAGCTGGATGTGCTCCTCCGCCGCGATGCCGCCCTGCAACTCGCGCCCACGCTCGACCTCGGCGTCCCACTCCGCGCCGAATAGCAGCGAGAGGTTCGCGATCCACAGCCACAGCAGGAAGATGATGATGCCGCCGAGGGTGCCGTACGTCTTGTTGTAGTTGGCGAAGTTGCCCAGGTAGAAGACGAAGGCGACCGACGCGATCGCGAGCACCACGATGGCGATGATCGAGCCGGTGGACGTCCACTTGAACTTGGGCTGCCGCACGTTCGGCGAGAAGTAATAGAGGAGCGCGATCGCGGCGATCACGATGGCCAGCAGGATCGGCCATTTCACGATGCCCCAGATGAAGACGACGACTGGGCCCAGCCCGATCGCACTGCCGACCGCCTGCACCACCGGGCCGCTCAGCAGCAGGATCAGCGCGGCGAGCACGACGAGCAGCACGACGACGACGGTGATACCGAGCTGCGTCGGGCGCAGCTTCCAGACCGGCCGCCCCTCGTCGATGTCGTAGATGCGGTTCATGGCCCGGCCGAACGCTCCGACATAGCCGGAGGCGGACCAGAGCGCGCCGAGGACGCCGATCACGAACGTGACGCCGGCGGCGTTGGACGACGCGAGTTCCTTCAGCACCGGCCCGATGAAGCCCGCGGTCGATGGTGACGCGGTCATGATCGTCTGCGTCAGCTGCGAGGCGAGCGCCTTGCCCTGCCCGAACAGACCGAGGATCGAGACGATCGCCAGCAGGGCGGGGAAGAGGGCGAGCACCGAGTAGTAGACGAGGGAGGCGGCCAGGTCCGTGCACTTGTCCGCGCCGAATTCGCGGCCGACCTTCTTGAGCGCATACGTCCACGACTTGGGCTTCAGATCCTCCGGACCCTCCGGCTTGCGGCTGTCCTCCGGTGCCGGCGCGGTGCTGGCGCGCTCGGAACTGGCCGAGTCCGCCGACGGATCCGAGCCGCCGGACGGGCGACCCCCCGAGCCCCCGGACGGTTCCGGCTGCTTGCCGCTCTTCTGATCGGGCTGTTTCTGATCGGACTGCTTCTGATCAGAACCCTTGGACTTCTCGCCGGTATCGGTGGCCCGGACGCTCTGTGTCGGACGGCTGCCCGTGGTCCGGGGACTGGAGGTGGAGACCAGGCCGACCGCGGCGGCTGCGATGCCGATGGCACCGGCGGAGATCGCGGAGACGCCGACCGCGCGCTGCACGCCTCCCGAGTCGGTACCTCGCCTCGGACCGGATGCTGTTCTCGTCGCCATGGTGCTCCTCGATGATCAGGGATGCTGCATCGCCGATGCGGGGCCTTCCGTCCCGCGTCGGCGCCCGCCGGTCAGACCGTAGCGGTCGGCGTGATGCTTTCGTCGGCGGCCGAGAAGTCCGCCACCGTCTTGGGCGTGGGTGGCAGCGCGGAGGCCGGCGTCGGTGTGGACGTCGGCTTCGGGGCGCTGGAGACGGACTTCGCATCCGCGGACGACTCCGATGACGGCTTGTCGTCGTCGGTCGAGTCGGTCGCCTCGTCGGCCACGTTCTTCGCGGTCTCACCGGCGGCCTTGGCCGACTCGCTGGCGGCCTGCGCCACCTGCTTCACCCGCGCGGTCGCCTTCGGCGCCCTGGTCTCTGCGACGTCCTTGGCCTTGTCGACCGCGTCTTGCACCCGCGGGTTACCCGCGACGGTCTGCACCCGCTCCTTGATCTGGTCATAGGCCTGCCGGCCCGCGCGCGAGCCGAGAATGAAGCCGGTGGTGATTCCGGCGGCGAACATCAGTCTGCCCTTCATGGCAGTCCCCATCTCTGTTATCGGCATCTCTGGTATCGGCACTGCTGGTACCGGCACTGCTGGTACCGGCGCCCCTGCTCTAGGCGTGGCACACCGATGCTGGCATCGGTCCACCGGGTATCAGGTGTCTCCCAAGGTGCTCTAGGAGAACGCCCATCCTGTACGGGAGGGGGTCGACGGCGCGGGCCGGATCAGGTAGGGCGCATCGGCATGCGTCCCGGGGCACATGTCTCTCGGCGCGTGCGGCTCGCAGCCGATCGTTCGGGCGGAATCTAGGCTGCTGGCATGGACCGGGCGGGCGTCGGCACGGCGAGCGTTCCCGACGGGCGTCGGAGTGTCCGGAGTGTCCGCGCCGCCCGCGGCGTGCTGGCCTCCACCGTCGCGGTGCTCGCCGCGTGCGCTGGACATGTCGCGGCCGGGGGAGCGATGCCGGCACCGGCGCTGTTGACCGCGGTGCTGGTGCTCTCCTGGTTGCCGGGCGTGGCCCTGATCGGCGTCGCGGTGCGCCTCTGGCGGCAGGCTGCGGTCATCGTGGTCGCCGAGGCGATGCTGCACGGCGTACTCGCCCTGCAGCGTGGCGCCGGAGCGGCCCCGATGCGTCCGCTGCCTTCGGCCGATCCGGTCGGCGGGGTCGGGATGGCCGGCATGGGTGCCGGCCATGCAGCGGGCTCCGCCTCCGCGGCGGCCGCTCAGGTGGTGGGGGCGGCCTCGATGTCGCACACCGTCGCGATGCCGGCGTGGATGTGGCTTGCACATGCGGCCGCCGCGGCGGTCACCGTGCTGCTGTGGCGCCGCGGCGAGACCGATGTCGCCCGCGTGCTCGCGATGGCGGGACGCGGGCTCGGGCGACTGCTGCGGGTGCCCGGGCCGGTGCGGCTCGCCGCACCCGTCGCGGCGCTACCGCCCGTCGCGCACCGACTCGGTCGGGTGATCGAAGCGATCCGGACCGCGCATCCGCACCGCGGCCCGCCGCTCGCCGTCTGACGCGCCCGTTCCGGCGCGCTGCTCACCGGCGCTCTTCTCACCTTCGCCATCCTCGACCGGCTGGCCGTCGCGCTGCAGCGCGACCGGCTCCGGCAACCACATCGTCGACTCGGGCACATCGTCAGCCCGTGTCGCACCGTCTCGACCCTGGCGGATCCGCCGGGAAGGAACCTCATGTCGCCAGCCGACTCTCCAGCCGACCGTCCATCCGATCGTTCGTCGCACTCCGTTGTGCCGAATCGAATTCCTCCGCCCGTCGTCCCTCAACGCCACTGGGCGCGACCGGCCGGTGCGCTCGCACTCACGGCTGCCCTCGTGCTGGCCGTCCCCCTCAGCGCCTCCGCGCATGTGCGCATCACGCCGATCACGGCCGCCGCGGGAGCGGACGACACCCTGTTGACCTTCGCCGTGCCGAACGAGTCCGACAGTGCCTTCACCACCCGCGTGCAGGTGGACCTGCCCACCGCGACCCCGTTCGGCGAGGTCGACTACGACCCGGTGCCCGGCTGGACCGCCGAGGTCACGACCGCACGGCTGCCCAAGCCGGCGAAGATCGACGGCGCGACGGTCACCGAGGCGCCCGTGCGAATCGTGTGGACCGCGGCGCGCGGAACGCGGTTGAAGGAGGGTCAGGTGCAGCTGTTCACTGTCTCGGTCGGGCCCATGCCTGACACGGGCAGGGTCGTGCTGCCGGCGACCCAGACGTACTCCGACGGGTCGGTCGAGCACTGGAACGAGCCCACACCCGCGACCGGGGAGGAGCCGGAGCACCCCGCGCCCACCGTCTACATCCGTGACGCCGTGCCCGAGGCCGATCCGCAGCCCGGCGGAGTGACCGTCTCCGCGACCGGGGGGACGCCGCTGCTGCCGATCGCGCTGTCGGGTGGCGCACTGCTCGTCGGACTGGCTGCGCTGATCTTCGCGATCGCTGCGCTGCTGCGGGTGCGCCGATCGTCGCGGCCATGAGTGCTGCGGCCCTTGGTACTGAGGCGGGGCATACCCGGCGCCGGCCCGTGCGCTTGCTCGCCCGGATGCTGGCGGTGCTGGGGCTCGGCGGTGTGCTGGCTCTGCTGCCGGCGGCGGCCGCCTTCGCCCACGACTACCTGGTGACGAGCGATCCTGCCGTCGACTCGACCGTACGCGCCGCGCCCCGGGCCGTCAGCCTGACGTTCGACGCGGTGGTGCTCGACTACGGCCGCGGATCGACCGCGCTGCAGGTCACGGGACCCGGCGGCGCGACCCGCCACTTCGAGACCGGCTGCGCCGTGGTGGACGGGCGCACCGTGACGGCGCGGGTGGCGCTCGGCGGTCCGGGTACGTACACCGAGACGTGGCGCGTCGTGTCGGCGGACGGGCATCCGGTGTCCAACTCCATCCGCTTCACCTACGCGCCGCCCGCCGGGCAGCGGGCCGCGGCCGGCTCCCCGCACGGCCCGGACTGCGGAGTCGCCGCGGCAGCGCCCGGAGCCGTGGCCGGACCGCCGGGTGGGCTCGTCGTCGCGCTCGCGATCGTCGGCGGCCTGGTGGTGCTCGGCGTGCTCGCGGCAGTGGTGCTCGTCGTGCTGCGCGCGACACGGCTGCCGGCCGGGACGGAGTCGGCGGATGCCGGGCTGCAATCCGCGCCTGAATCCGGGCCGGCGCAGCCCGGACCAGCGCGGGAGACGTCGCCGTGAACAATCCGTCCCGCACGGTGGTGATCGCACCGGACTCGTTCAAAGGCTCCGCCACCGCAGTCGCCGTCGGTGCTGCGCTGGCGGCCGGCTGGTCGACGGAGCGGACCGGCGACCGCGTCGTCGTGCTGCCGATGGCCGACGGCGGCGAGGGGACGCTCGACGCGCTCGAGGCGGCAGTGCCGGGTGGGCAGCGGCAGCCGGTGCTGGCGACCGGACCCGACGGGCGCGTTCGGGCCACGACGTGGTTGCTGCTGCCCGCGACTCCGGGGCTGCCGGGCGGGACCGGCGTCGTGGAGGTAGCCGAGACGAGCGGGTTGCCGCTGCTCGGCGGTCGCCTGCTGCCGATGACGGCCACGACGACGGGCCTCGGCGAGACGATCCGAGGCGCCCTGACCGCCGGTGTGTCGCGGCTGGTGGTGGGCCTCGGCGGCAGCGCATCCACCGACGGAGCGGCCGGTGCGCTCGCCGCTCTGGGAGCGCTGCTGCTCGACGGTGCCGGCGCGCCGATCGGGGCGGGCGCCGCCGGACTCGCGCAGCTGGCCCGCATCGAGCGGGCCGGGCTGGTGCCGATCCCGGTCGGCGGGGTCGACCTGCTGACGGACGTCGATGCGCCGTTGACAGGACCGACGGGAGCCGCCGCGGTCTTCGCGCCGCAGAAGGGCGCGACCGCCCCGGAGGTGTCCTGGATGGACGCCGCGCTGGCGGCCTATGCGGCGATCCTCGGCGCGGATCCCGACGTGCCGGGCTCGGGTGCCGCCGGTGGCAGTGCCTACGGGCTGGCGTGGTGGGGCGGCCGGGTCGTTCCCGGCTCCGCCGCGGTCGCCGCGCTGGTGGGGCTGCCCGCGGCGATCGCGGCGGCGGACGTCGTGATCACGGGGGAGGGGCGCTGGGACGGCCAATCCACCACCGGTAAGGCGCCGGCGCACGTCGCCACGCTCGCTGCGGCTGCCCGCGTCCCCGTGCTGCTCGTCGCGGGCCGCATCGACGCGCCGACCACCGGCTTCGCCGCAGCGGTGGCGTTGACCGACCAGGCGCCGGCGGAGTCGACGATCGCCGACCCGCTGCCGTACCTGCGTGCGGCGGGCGCCGCACTCGCCCGCGCCTGGGCGTGAGCGGTCGGTCTCGTTCGTTCGTCGTGCTCGGCGGAGCGGAGGTACCAGGTCGCCAGGACGTCCAACAGGTCTCGCCAGTGCACCGGCGCCGGCGACGACGACGAAGTGCAACCATGGCGCCATGACCATCACGCTTGTCACCGGAGCCACTCGCGGGATCGGTCGCGAGGTCGCTCGCCGCCTCGTCGAGGCCGGCCAGACCGTCTACCTGGGCGCCCGAGATCCAGACCGGGGCGCCGAAGCTGCGGCTGTGATCGGCGCCACACCCATCCAGCTCGACGCGACCGATGCCTCCTCGATCGCCGCCGCCGCGGACAGGCTGAAGGACGAGGTCGGGTATCTGGACGTGCTCGTGAACAACGCCGGTATCGCCGGCGCGCAGCAACCGCCCGGCACGGCGACCCTCGACGACCTCCGCACCGTCTTCGAGACCAATGTCTTCGGCGCGGCCGCGGTCGTCGACGCCTTCACGCCCCTGCTCGAAGCGAGCGAGGCCCCGGTCGTCGTCAACGTCTCGAGCGCGGTCGGCTCGCTCGCGCGGAACTCGAACCCGAACTCACCCTGGACGATGCTGGCCTACCCGATGTCGAAAGCGGCGCTCAATATGCTCACCATCCAGTACACCCGCGCGTTTCCACGGTGGCGAGTCAACTCCGCCACTCCGGGACTGACTGCGACCGATTTCACCGGCCCCCGTCACGACGCGCCGAGCGTCGATGAATTGCGCGCCGCGGGTCTGCAGATCAACACGGTCGAGGAAGGATCCGAGGTCATCGTCCAGATGGCACTCATCGGCTCCAACGGGCCGACCGGGACCTTCGTCGGCAACGACGGCCCGGTGCCCTGGTAACGACATCTCCGTACGATCCGGCTCGAACTCAGGCTCCGGACGACAGAAACGCCCCCACCGAACGATGGGGGCGTGTTCTGGAACCGCGAGGTGCAGAAATCGTTCTACTTGAAGACATCCTTGACGTCTTCGCCGACCTTCTTCAGGCCCGCGGACGTCTGGTCGACCTGGCCCTCGGCCTGCAACTGCTCGTCACCGGTGGCCTTGCCGGTGGACTCCTTGGCCTGGCCGCCCAGCTTCTCGGCGGCGTTGGAGATCTTGTCGTCCAAACCCATGTCGGATTCCTTTCTATCGGGGTCATTCGTATCGGACGGTCCTATCCGGACCGACGCATCCCGAACCGACGCGAGCGTCGCGCGGGCGCGGTGCCGAGCATCCCGGCTTCTGCTGGGAGTGCGCGGTGCGCTCGGCGTCAGCTCTGTACTAGCTCGGCTGCACCCCGAAGGCGGTCGCGAGGCGCTCGATCTTGCGCGCTCGACCGAGCCGCGGCAGGTCGCTGCCGTCGCGCACCACGCGGCCCCGCGCCTCGAACTCCGCCACGAAGTCACGAGCCCAGGCGACATCCGAGGGGGTCGGGCTGATGACCTCGTTGATGACCGGCACCTGGCCGGGGTCCAGGCACAGCTTGCCGGTCAGACCGAGCGAGACCGTCATCGCCGACTGGTCCCGCAGCACCTGGTGGTTGTTGCTGACGGTCGGGCCGTCGATCGGCCCGGGAAGGTCGCCGATTCGGCTGGCGACAACGAGCCGGGATCGCGGGTAGGCCATCGCCAGGTCGTCCGCACTGGTGCCGGTGTCCCTCCGGTAGTCGCCGCTGCCGAAGGCGAGGCGGAACGCCCCGCGGGCGCTCGCGACGGCGACGGCGTTCTCAATGCCGAGCGCCGACTCCAGCAGGGCCAGCACCGGCGTCGCTCCGCCCAGCCGGTCGAACGTCTCGGTGACGTGCTCGGCCGCCTCGGTCTTGGCGAGCATGACCCCCCGCAGCCCGGGCAGGCCGGAGAGCCGATCCACGTCGCCGGACCAGAACCCGGTGGCGTGGTCGTTGATGCGCACCCAGGCCGAGCAGCCGTCGCGGGTGAGCCACTCGGCGACCGCCTCCCGTGCCGCGGGCTTGTTGGTGGGGTCGACCGCGTCCTCGATGTCGAGCACCACCTGGTCGGCGCGGGACGTCTGCAGGCGGTCGAACGAGTCCGGATCCGCGGCGTTCACGAGCAGCCAGGACCGGGCCAGCTCGGCCGGGACTTCGGGGCGGCGACTCATGGTGCTCGTCGTCACTGTCGTGTCCTCGCCTTCCGTCGCGGTCCCGGGTGCGTCAGCCCCCCGTGGGCCGTGTGGCCGGGAGCGCCGCGAGTGTCAAGCGTACGGGGACGGGCGGTACCGTGACCTGCGTGCCGGCGAGCCTCCGTTTCGCCGTCGACGGGCTCTGGTCGGGCCGCGCCTTCGGCCCTGCGGTCCTCGAACAGAGCGGCTCGACCCTGCGCGTGGTGACCGGCACCACGGCGCGGCGCGAACCGACCACACGGCTGCGCGGCACGCTGCTGCCGGGCGTCGTCGACCGGCACGTGCACCTGGGCCTTGTGGACGGTGCGCGACTCGCGCAGTCCGCGGTCGTCGAGGTGCACGACCTGGGCTGGATCCCCGAGGTCGCCCGCGACTGGAAGCGCGCGCCGCACACCGGAGGCCCGATCCGCATCGCCGGACCGTTCCTGACCGCGCCCGGCGGGTATCCGCTCGAGCACGCCTGGGCGCCGGACACCGCCGTCCGGCAACTGGCGGACCCGCGTGCCGCCACCGCCGCGGTGGACGAGGCCGCCGCGTACGGCCACGACCTGGTGAAGGTGGCGCTCGTCAGCGGACAGGGCCGGCTGGACGATCCCACCCTGGAGGCGATCGTGACCGCCGCGCACGCGCACGGGCTGCCGGTCGGTGTGCACGCGCAGGGCCCGGGCCAGGCGGAGCGCGCCTTCGTCGCGGGAGCCGACGTGCTCGTCCACACCCCGTGGACCGACGTGCTGCCCGACGAGACGATCGCCCGGATGGCGGCCAGCATGACCTGGATCTCCACGCTCACCATCCACGGCGGGGTCGCCCGGCGCCGCGCGGCGCACAACGCGCTCGCCTTTCTGCGCCACGGTGGCCGGCTCGTCTACGGCACCGACATGGGGAACGGAGCGACACCCGTCGGGGTGCACCCGCGTGAGGTGCGGGCCCTCGCAGCGCTCGCCTCCGGCGTCGACGATCTGCTGAGGATGCTCACCGGCGTGCCGGACACCGGCCCCGATCCCGCGCAGGTGGCGATCCCGGTCTCGCGGGCGATCGTGGCCGCCGGGCCGGTGCCGCGGGGTCGAACCAGGCTCGCCTCGTGGCTTGCGACCGCGGGGCGGTTCGACCCGCTGTCACCGACCGGAGGAGCGCGATGACCGCCGATGCCCTGCCCGATCTGCACGACCTCGACGTCCAATTCGAGCGGGAGGCGGTCCGGCTCGACGAGACGGATCCGCTGGCCGCACACCGCGACCGCTTCGTGCCGACCCCGGGACTCGTCGCATACCTGGACGGCAATTCGCTCGGCCGTCCGCTGATCGCCTCGGCGGACCGGCTCAGCCGC
Source organism: uncultured Amnibacterium sp. (assembly GCF_964250715.1). GTDB lineage: Bacteria > Actinomycetota > Actinomycetes > Actinomycetales > Microbacteriaceae > Amnibacterium. The sequence goes on along the minus strand of NZ_CAXUGX010000005.1, from coordinate 201,994 downwards.
TTCACGGGGGAGGTGTGGGCGCCCCGGCTGATCCGGGCTTGGGAAGAGGGCATGCTCGACCTACCGGTCACGGTCGGCGACGAGATCGGCCGCGTCGCCCTCGGTGCAGCGCCCGGCCAGACCGTCGTCGGCGACTCCACCACCGTGCTGCTCTACAAGCTCGTCCGCGCCGCGATCGCCGCCCGCCCGGATCGCACCGACATCGTGCTGGATGCCGAGAACTTTCCCACCGACCGCTTCGTGCTGGAGGGCGTCGCCGCCGAGACCGGTCGCACGCTGCGGTGGCTCGAGGTCGACCCCGACGCCGGACCGACCGCCGACGCGCTGACCGCCGTGCTGTCGCGGGACACGGCGCTCGTCGTGCTGAGTGCGGTGTCGTACCGCTCGGCGTTCCTGGCGGACGTCACGGGCATCAGCGCGCTGGTGGCGCAGTCGGGCGCGCTGCTGCTCTGGGACCTGAGCCACGCGACCGGCGTCGTGCCCATGCACCTGGACGTCGACGGCGTCGACCTGGCCGTCGGCTGCACCTACAAGTACGTGAACGGCGGACCGGGGTCGCCCGCGTTCGCCTACGTGGCGGCGCGCCTGCAGCCGCTGCTGCGCCAGCCGATTCAGGGCTGGCTGGGCGCCGCCGACCCGTTCGCCATGGAGGAGCGATACCGACCCGCCGTCGGGATGCGCGCCTATCTCTCCGGCACGCCTCCGGTGCTCGGCATGCTGGCAATGCAGGACATGCTGCAGCTGCTCGACGCCGTGGGTCTGGATGCAGTGCGTACCAAGTCCATGCTGCTCACGGCATATACGATCCGGTACGCGGATGCGATGCTGGCGCCGCTCGGTGTCCGCGTCGCGTCGCCGCGCGACCCGCAGCGGCTGGGCGGCCACGTGATGCTGGAGCATCCCGACTTCCGCGAGGTTGTGCCGCGGCTGTGGCGGGCCGGCGTGATCCCCGACTTCCGCGCGCCGAATGGACTGCGCGTGGGGCTCTCGCCCCTCAGTACGGGCTTCGTCGAGCTGTACCGCGGCCTGACCGCGATCCGGAACGAACTCGTGGCGGGACAGTAGGCGCAGGCGGGAAGGGTCCGGACAAGCAGGACCCGCGGTCAGGCCGTCGTGATGGCCTGCAACCGGCGGGCACTGACGGTCCGGCTGCGGGCGACGGCGAGCGTGGTCAGCAGCAGGCCGATCAGGCCCCAGACGACGAGCGACACCAGGGCCCCGCCGACACCCGCCGTGCCGGTGATCACGTCCAGCACCGCGGTCGCGGCCGGGGCGGTCGGCAGCACGCTCGCGATGGTCACCAGCAGGTCCGGTGCGGTGGAGATCAGCGATGTCGCCAGGGCGAGCGCCGCGACGACGACGATCAGGAACCGGCCGACCCCGCCGAGGATCGCCGTCAACCCCTGCGTCACGGCGGCGAACGACGCGCCGATCACCACCGCGACTCCGGCGAGCGCGAACCAGGCGCCCACGTCGAGCTGCAGGGCGATCTGCGAGATCGCGGCCAGCGCGAGTCCCTGCAGCGCCCCGATCACGAGGCCCGGCAGGTACCCGCCGAGCGCGAGCGCCACCGACGACCGCGAGGAGGTGAGCGCCCGGCGGCTGGCCGCCTGCAGCAGCAGGTAGATGGCGAACGCTCCCAGCCACAGGCACAGGCTGATCAGCACCGGCAGCCCGGAGCGCGTCAGCATCGAGAGCCCGCCGGAGTTCGGGGCGACGACCGGCTGCGCCACGGCGGCGGCCAGGTTCGTGCGCTGCGCCGCGGAGTAGGTCGGCAGCTTGTCCGCTGCGGTACCGAGCCCGGACGCCAAGGTCGACTGACCCTTCGCGAGCGCGGCGCTGCCCGACGCCAGCTTGGTCGTCCCCGACGCCAGACTGGAACTGCCGGAGGCGAGCTGGTCGGCGCCGGTGGCGGAACTACGGATCCCCGCGGTGATCTGAGCGGACCCGTCGGCGAGCTTGTGCGCTCCGCTCGCCAGCGACGATGTGCCGGTCGCGAGCGATCGCGCTCCCTTCGCACTGGCCGTCGTGCCGTCGGCCAGCTGATCGAGACCCCCGGCCAGCTTGGTCGTGCCGCCGGACACCTGCCGCGCCCCGGACGCCAGCGACGACGCTCCCGACGCCGACGACGCGATCCCCGAACTGATGGACGACAGGCCGCCGCTGAGCGCGGCGGTCCCGGAGGCGATGCCCGATGCGCCACCGGCCAGCTGCTGCAGGGACGAGCCGTTCTTCTTCAGGGCCGCGTCGACCTCGGCGAGGGTCGTGTCCGGCGGGAACTGGGTGAGCGCCTGCACCCCGCTGGCGACGCCGGCGGCGCCGTCGGCGAGTTGCTTCGTCTGCGCCGGCAGGGCGGCGGCGCCGTCGCTGAGCTTGTGCAGTCCGGCCGCCAGCGACGACGTGCCCGAGGCGATCTTCTGCGACCCGGACGCCAGCGAGTCGGCCCCCGTGGCGGTGGTGTGGGCGCCGGCGGCGAGCTTCTTCAGGCCGCCGGCCAGCTTCGAGGTGCCCGACGCGAGCGACGACGTGCCGTCGGCCAGAGTCGTGGTGCCCGAGGTGGTCTGGGCGGACCCGTCGGCCAGCTTGTGCAGTCCTGCGGCGAGCGACGACGTGCCGGAGGCGAGCTGTGTCTGGCCGGACGCCAGCTTGCGGGTGCCGGCGGTGGTCGACTCCAATCCGGAGGTGATCTTCTTCGCCCCGGTGGCGGCCTTGCCGAGGGAGGTGTGCAGGGTGTTGAAGCCCACGTAGATGTTGGAGAGGTAGCCCTTGGTCAGGGTGCGGCCGAGCACCTCGGTCGCCGTGTTCGCGATCGCCGTGCTGATCGCGCCGTCCGCCAGGCGATCCTGGTCCGATGTCGCCACCTGGATGGTGGCCTGCCGGGCGGTGTCGGCGTCGGAATACGACGTCGCCGCCTTCGAGAACTGCTTCGGGATCGTGACGACGGCGGTGTAGCGGCCGTCGTTCAACCCGCTCGCGGCGTCGGCCTTCTTGGTGAGCACCCAGGTGTAGTTGGCCGTCGTGCCGGCCGCGTTCTTGGTGCCCTTCACGAGGGTGCCGGCCAGCTCGCGGCCGAGCGGGACCGTCTGCCCGTTCAGCTTCACGCCGGCGTCCTCGTTCACGATGGCGGCGGTGACGGACTTCAGCCGGCCGGTGGGGTTGTGCAGGCTGAGCAGCAGCACGCCTCCCACCGTGACGGGGATCAGGGCGATCCCGATGACCGTGAGCAGGCCCGCGCGCTTGACGCCGCCGGCTCGCTCGAACGTGATGGGACTCACTTTCGAGTCACCTCTTTCAGGGTGCGGGCCGGGTCGATGCCGGCGGGGGAGGTGGGGGCCGGCGACAGCTGTGCCGGGACGGGCTGTGCCGGGACGGGCTGTGCCGTGACGGCCAACCGGGAGACGGGCTGCCGTCCAGCGGGCAGCAGTTCGAGCACGCGAGACGTGGCCGCGGTGCTGACCACGAGCGTCAGCGGCCGGCCTACCGACCGGGCCCGGTCGGCCGCCGCGTCGATGACCTCGCCGATCGCGAGGCGTGCGCTCGCATCGAGGACGGTGTCGAGGCCGTCGATGAAGACGAGGCGCGCGCGGGGGTGGAAGGCGCTGCGCACCTCGCGGACCGGATCCTCCGCGCCGTCGAGCAGGGCCAGACCGATCTGGCGGCGGGCCGTCCCGACCCGGTTGGGCAGCACGACTCCGCCGACCTTGAGATCGCCCGCATCCGCCTTCACCCGGCCGGCCAGGGTGAGCAGCAGCGCAGTGGAGCGGGTGTGCTCGGGCGACTCCACCACGAACACGCCGCCCCAGGGGACGAGGATGTCGACGCCGGCGAACACCGGATCGCGCGCGCCGTTGAGGCGCAGGCCGCGCGCCGCGATCGCCACGTCCTGGCCGGGCCAGTCGGCCAGACCGAGCTCGTGGCGGATCGCATCGCCCTCCACGTCCAGGTCGGGCAGCAGGCGGTCGAGCCACTTCGGCAACCACCAGGCCGAGCGGCCGAGCAGCGCCAGGACGGCGGGCACGAGCGTCATCCGCACGATGAATGCGTCGATCACGACGCCGACCGCCAGGCCGACGCCGACCTGCTGGATCGCCCCTTGGCCGCCCGGGACGAACGAGGCGAAGACGGAGAACATGATCGCGGCGGCGGCGGTGACGACCTTGGACGATCCGACGAAGCCGCGCTCGATGGCCGCGTGCGCGTCGCCGCTCAGCACATATTCCTCGCGCATCCGGGACACGAGGAACAGCTCGTAGTCCATGGCCAGTCCGAACAGGATGCCCATCAGCAGGATCGGAAGGAAGCTGATCACGATGCCCGGCGTCGCGCCGATCTGATCGGCACCCACCCCGTGCACGAACACGGCGGACACCACCCCGAATGCGGCGATGACGGACAGCAGGTAGCCGAGCGTCGCCTTGATCGGCACCGCGATGGAGCGGAACACGATCATCAGCAGGATGAACGACAGCCCGACCACGAACGTGCCGAACGGCAGCAGCGCTCCGCCGAGCTTGTCGGAGATGTCGATGCCGACCGCCGCCGCACCGGTCACCGACAGGTCGACGCCGTACTTGCTCTGGAAGTGGTCGTGCTGCGCCCGGATCTCGGTGATCAGCTTCGCGGTCGCCGGGTCGTTGGGCCCGGTGGTCGGCACGACCTGGATGATCCCCGTGTCGGCGGTGCGGTTGGGCGTGGCGAGCGGCACGCTCTGCACGCCGGGCATGGAGCGGATCTCGGCGCCGATCCGGTGCATCAGCGTCAGCGGGTCGTCGCTCTGCACGATGGTGCCGGTGACGAGCAGTGGACCGTTGGTACCCGGGCCGAAGTGCTTGGAGATGAGATCGTAGGTCTGGCGCACCTGGGTGCCCACCGGCTTCGAGCCCGCATCCGGGATGCCCAGCTGCATGGTCAGGGCGGGCGTCGCGAGCGCACCGAGCCCCACGAACACCGCCAGCACGGTCAGGATCGGGTACCTGGTGATCGCTCGCACCCACCGCAGTGCGAAGCCGAGCCGCTCACGCCGCGAGCGGTGCTGCTTCGCACTCCTGCGCGCCGCTCGGGCCACCGCTCGCGGCGTCGGGGCGAGGCGCATACCGGCGAAGCCGAGCAGTGCCGGCGTCAGGGTCAGCGCGATCGTCACGGACAGCGCGACGGCACCGGCGGCGGCGATCCCCATCACCGAGAGGAACGGGATGCCGACGATGGAGAGCCCCACCAGGGCGATCACGACCGTGATGCCGGCGAACACGACGGCCGAGCCCGCGGTCGCCGTCGCCTGCGGTGCGGCTTCGTCCGGGGTGAGCCCGTTGCGCAACAACTCCTGATATCGCGAGATCAGGAACAGCGAGTAGTCGATCCCGACGGCGAGCCCCAGCATGAGGGCGAGCGCCGGCGCGGTGGAGGTCACGCCGCCGAACGCGGTCGCCGCGAAGATCAGCAGGGTGGAGATGCCGACCCCCAGTACCGCGGCGAGCAGCGGCATGCCCGCGGCCAGGAACGAGCGGAACACGAAGAACAGCACGAAGAACGCGATGACCACGCCGATCGCATCGGTGACGCTGCCGCCCTGGTCCTCGGTGGCGAAGACGGGACCGCCGACGGCGACGCTGGTCCCCGCGGGCAACTGCTGCAGGAACGCCGCCTTGGTCGCCAGCAGATCCGCCCGGGTCGCCTCGGTGACGTGGCTGCTGTCCTCGGTCAGCTGCACCGAGATCACCGCCGCACTGCGGTCCTTCGAGATGGCGCCCTTCACCGTGGTGCTGTACGGCGATCCCGCGGCGTCGACGCCCTTGATCTTCTCGACGTTCTTCAGTTCCGCGGCAACCCCGGAGCGATACGCGGAGTCGGTGACCTGCATGCCCTTTGCGGCGACAACGACGACCTGCGCACTGCCGCCGCTCACCTCGGGGAACGTGTTCGAGAGCTGGTCGAGCGCGTTCTGCGACTCGGTGCCGGGGATCGAGACGACGCTGTCGGTACCGCGGTTCAGCAGTCCCATCGCGCCGGCAGCGAGCAGGACGACGAGCACCCACAGGGCGAGTACCCGGCGCCGATTGCGGAAGGACCAGCGACCGAGCGAGTAGAGCAACGACGACACAGGACGCTCCTTGCGAGGGGGACCGGTGTGGTCCGGCTCAAAAAAATACAACACTGGATCATACAGACCTGCATGAAAATCTCGCGTCCATCGCGTAAAATCCAACGACATGAGAGTCGCATTGAGGCGGATCCAATGACGGAGACCGCGCCGCCGCTGCAGGCAACGCCGCGCCGTGAGCGAACCCGGGAGCGTCTGATGGACGCCGCGTTCGACACCTTCGCCGAGGAGGGGTTCGCCGCGTCCAGCGTCGAGGCGATCAGCGAGCGGGCGGGGTTCTCGCGCGGCGCGTTCTATTACAACTTCGCGAGCAAGGAGGAGTTGTTCTTGGCGATGATCGAGCGCAGCATCCAGCGGCGCCTCGGCACCGTGGACGAGAGCGCCACGATGTCCGGCTTGTTCGGCGGCCTCGGCGACGACGAAGAAGCGCTCCTCGACCTCGTGCGGGGCCAGGGGGACGAGGACGACCTCAAGTGGGTGATGGTCATCACGGAGTTCCGGCTGCACGCGATCCGCGGCAACGACACTGCGACCGCCGCCAAGTTCGACACGCTGTTCCGCACCGTGATCCAGGGCCTCGCCGTGCGATTCGCCGAGCGGGCCGGGACGGCCGGAGCGACGTTCACCGTTCCCGCCGACATGGTCGCGACGCTGGCCGTCGGGGCCTACATGGAGGCGGTCATCGACAGCGCGGTCGCCCAGCTGGAGCCCGCCGAGGGGGAGCGCTTGACGGCGGAGCGCCTCGTCGCCGTCCTCCGCGGCCTCGTCCGGCAGCCGTAGAACAGTCCGGGGCCGCTCTGCCCCGAGCTCGATTCCGGCGAATCAGGTGATGCCTCCGCGTCAGGATTCGGGCGGCCGGGGACGTTCTTGAGTGTGAGGGTCGACGAGCAGGCGCTGAGCGGCGAGCAGGAACTGAGCGACGAGCTGCTGATGGGCCGGGGTTCGGCCGGCGTCGCGATGCTCTACGACCGCCACGGGCGCGCGGTGTTCCGCCTCGCCGTCGGGGTGCTGTCCGATGCGGACGAGGCCGACGATGTGGTGCAGGAGACGTTCCTGCTCGCGTGGCGAAAGCGTCGCAGCGTGACGCTGGTGGGCGGGTCGGCGCTGCCGTGGTTGCTCACGGTGGCCCGACTGGAGGCGCTGTCCGCCAGGCGGCGCCGACAGCGTCGCGCCGCCCGCCAGGTGCTGTTCGATCCGGCGCTGCACGACCGTTCCGTCACGGACGACGTGGACCCGGTCGAGACCGTACTGGCCGGGCTCACGGCGCATGACCGGGCCGTCGTGCAGGCGGTGCTCGTGGACGGCCTGAGCTATGCCGAGGCCGCCGAGCGGCTCGGACTGACCGTGACCACGGTGGGCAAACGTCTGCAGCGCGCCAGAAGTCGTCTCAAGGCGCGACTGCGGGCCGAGACGCAGCTGCCCGATTCGCCCGTGAACACGACGCACGTGAACAAGACGCACATGAACGGGGCGCAGATGAACGAGGAAGGGGCGTGCTGATGGCCGTCGTACGGGATGAGGACGACATCGAGGTCCGGCTGCTTGCTGGGCGGATTCGCCTGCTGCGGCGGATCGCAGCGCGTCGCAGGGGTCGTCGCGCGGCCGCGGCGGCGGCGATGCTGGTGGTTGCGGGATCCGGGGTCGCCGCGTCGGTGGTCGTGCATCGGGCCGATGCCGAAACGATCGGAACGAGCGTCACCTGCTACGCGCACGCGGACCTCGGCTCGCTGCACGGCACGAGCGCGATGTCCTCTGCGGTCGGTGCGCCCGTGCGGCAGCTGAGCCTGACTGAGAAGGCCGACATGTGCGCACTGGTGTGGAAGTCCGGCCTGGAGCAGGCGGCCGTCGATGGTGGGCACTGGCCCGACATCGACCCGAACACGTCGACGCTGCCGGTCCCTCCGCTCGCGTTCTGCAGGCTCGCGGACGGGACCACCGGCGGCTTCCCGATCGAGCCGCCCGCGACGACGAGCCGGGCGGTGTGCGATCGTCTCGGTCTGCCCCTGCTGACCTGACCTGACCTGACCTGAGCGCTCTACCGCGCAGTGTCGGTGGCCGTGACGGTCCGCGCGTCGATCTCGAGCACGACGTCGCTGAGGTCCCGGATGTGGCGGGAGTCGTGGCTGGTGAAGACGATCGTGGTCCCGAGCGATTGCTGCTCCTGCAGCAGGCCGTGCACCGTGCTGATGCTGGTCCTGTCGAGCGCGTTGAAGGGTTCATCGAGCAGCAGCACGCTCGGATGCTCCATCAGCGCCTGCGCGAGCGAGAGTTTCTGCTTCATCCCGAGCGAATAGTGCCGCACCCTCTGCTTCAGGTCGGGGCTGAGGCCGACCGCCGCCATGGTCGTGTCGATGCGGTCGGCGGCGATCCGCCTTCGAATGGCGGCCAGTTGCAGCAGATTCTGGCGGCCGGTCAGATGACCGAGGTAGGCCGGGCCGTTGATCGTGATCCCGAAGCGATCCGGATACGACCGGTCCCGACCGAGGTGGCTCGGGTCGATCGCAATGCTCCCGCGATCGGGAAGGGTCAGTCCCGCCAGCAGCTTCAGCAGCACGGTCTTGCCCGACCCGTTCGGCCCGACGAGTCCGTAGGTGCGGCCCGGCTCGATGTCGAAGGTGACGTCGTGGAAGAGCTCGGCGGCGCGGTACCGCTTGGTGACGTCGGCGACGCGGATGACCGGCGTCGTGATGGGCACTGTCGGCGCGGCCGACATGGCGGGCAGATCGGGCATGGCGGGGCCTCTCAGGCGGATCGGCGGCGGCGGCGCAGCAGCAGGAGCGCGGCGGCCGCGACGGCGGCGGTCGTGACAGCGAGGGTGAGCGACGCCGACAGGGTGCTCTGCCAGCCGCCGAGGGAGTAGCCCATGCCGGACAGCTGCACGGGCAGCAGGTGGAGCGGAACCCGCTGGGGGAAGCCCAGTGCGAGCAGGATCGCGGCGGAGGCGATGCCGCCGATCCGGTTCGGGGTCGCGATGGTGGCCGCGAGCAGCACGAGCAGGTAGACGACGAGCTGCAGGGTGCCGTTGACGAGCAGCTGATACACCCACGGAGCGAGGCCGCCCGACGGGGGAGTGACCGTGCGTCCGCCGTAGAGCACGTACCAGCCCGAGCCGGTCAGTGCGAGGACCACGGGGAAGGCGGCGGCCGTCACGGACGCACGCCCGACCGCGCGAACCAGCCACCGTCCGTGGGTGCCGCAGCGGAGCAGCTCGAGCTGAAGCCATCCCTCCGTCCGGTCGGTGTAGCGCAGGGAGAGCAGATATGCGCATCCGACGAACAGCACGCTGCTCCCGATGAACTGCAGGTAGGTCCCCGTGCTGCCGAGCAGCGCGGTCGTGAGCGCATCGAACAGCGACAGGTCCCGCGGGTTCGCCTGTGCCATCAACCCACCGACGACGAGTGCCGCCGCCACCGTGATCACCGCCGTCCGAAGCACGGCAGCGCGCATCAGGGCAGTGCCCATCAGGGCAGTGCCCATCATGAGAGTGCGTCGAGACGGGCCACCCGGCGCAGGAGCACGACCCACAGCCCCGCGACCAGGACCATCAGCGTCAGCAGCGGAGCCAGCCCCACGATGACGGGCGCCTGCACGTACCCGAACGGGAAGATCGAGTTCAGCACGCTCAGCCGGTCCTGGCCGAGCAGGATCACGGTCGCGTGCTGCCCGATCACGAACAGCAGGGGCACGGCAAGGCCGATCGCCGGGCGCCGAACGATCAGCAGGCCGGCCATCCCGAGTGCGGTCAGGGTGGCCGCTCCGAGCCCCACCCAGACGGAGTAGAAGATACCGAACGGCATCGGACCGGCGGCGAGCAGCTGGGTGAAGGTGTACTCGTGGATCGCGTCGGAGGCCTGCCACGGCCGGCCGTCGATCAGCGTCCCGGTGGTGTCGACGCCCGGGTTGCCGATCGCGGGCCAGACGACGAACGAGACGGTGAACGCGACGAAGGTGGCGGCGAAGAACACGACGAATGCGATCGAGACCGCCACGAGCAGCTTCGCGTAGACGTAGCTCTCGACCCGCACTCGGGTGCGGGTGTTCACGACGAAGCGGTCGCCGAGCTCGCGGAACAGCCGGAAGCATCCCACCAGCACCAGCAGCACCGGGAACAGCAGGGGCACGACTCCGTCGACCGCGGAGGCGAGGATCCCCGCGTTCGAGTTCGTCAGCGTGCCGCCGGTCAGGTACTGGTGGCGGAACAGGATCTCCGTCAGCGGCAGCAGCACCGCGAGCGTCGCGGCGGTGATGGGCACCCAGCCGATCGAGGCCCGCAGTTCTGCCACCACGACCTCGCGGGGAACCGCGATCAGCGCGAAGCCGATCGCGCCGCGCACCACCGCGGCGCGGGGGAGTCCGACCTCCTGCGCATCCCGCAGATCCGCCAGCCACTGCTCGTGGTACCGGGCACGGACCGGCCGCGCCAGCATCGAGGCGGCAACCGACAGCAGTGCCTCGTCCATGCGGCTCACGCCGATGCCTCTGCCGGTCCGGCCTGCCGGCGGCTCGACCGAGCGTCGAGCTGTGCGTCGAACCGGGCGACGACCTGCGCGGCGGCGACCTGACCCTGATCGCTCAGCACGTAGTACCGGCGGCGAGGGCCCGATCGTGTCGGGTCGTCCTCCCACCGTGAGTGCACCCAGCCGGCCGACTCCAGCCGGTCGAAGATGGGATACACCGTGCCGGGCTTCCTGCCCGTGGCCTTGATCACCGACAGGCCCCACACCGGATCCGCGGCCGCGAGCAGTACTCGCAGCACATCCACCGTCGCGCCGGTGACCCGCTCCACTCCGACCATGGCCTTAGGGTACCTATATCGGATAGGTCGTCAAGCTCGACGCGCCGAGCTGCCGTCGCTCAGTCCGTCGAGGTGATGGCGGACAGCGCGAGCGCGGTCGAGTCGATGCGCAGGTCCGCGGGCGCGCTCTGCTCCTCGATCATCCGGGCGTTCGGTTCGTCGACGGTCCGCACCCACTCGTCGATGTCGGCCCCCGTGTAGCCGCCCACGACCCGCCGCTCGATGAGGCGCTCGTGGCGGACGTCGGCGGGAACGTCGATGAACCAGCTCTCGTCGAGCATCGCGCGAACGCCGTCCCAGCCGCCGTGCCGCAGCAGCAGGTAGTTGCCCTCGGTGATCACGAGCGGGACGTTCGCGTCCACCGGCACCGCGCTGCCGATCGACGCCTCCAGGGAACGGTCGAAGCGCGGCCCGTAGAGCACGCCTTCGCGCTGCTGTCGGAGTGCGCCGAGCAGCGCGACGTACCCGCGCACGTCGAAGGTGTCGGGTGCGCCCTTGCGGTCGCGGCGGCCGAGGCGCACCAGTTCCTCGTTCGCCAGGTGGAAGCCGTCCATCCCCACCAGTACCGCCCGCCCGCCGAGCGCCCGCGTCATGGCTGCGGCCAGGGTCGACTTGCCGGAGCCGGGTGTGCCGGCGATGCCGAGGATGCGTCGCCCGCCCGAAGCGGCCAGCGCCTCGGCCCGCGCGACGAGGGCGTCGAGCCCGGTCCGGCCTTCGAAGTCGTCGATGTCGTCGCTCCAATCGGGGGAGGGTCCGGCGCTGCCCGCGCGACGCTATCGCGGCGGCGAGCGCCGAGCAATGCGGGCGGCCGGCAGCGGTCCGGACCGGTGCCCAGTCAGCAGGTCACCGTCCGATCAGCAGGTCTGTAGTCGACCGGCGGCCTGCCGTCGGGACGACGACCTGCTGACGGGACCGGGTTTCGAGGTCGGCCCGTCACGCCGGGGCGCTGACCGAGCGGAACCGCAGGGTCGTCAACTCGAACGGCCGCAGGTGCACATCCACCGTGCTGCCGACGGTCCCGGTCCGCACCGCCTCGCTCTCGATCGGGCGCTCCAGCAGGTCGGTCGCCTGCGCCGCCGCCCAGCCGAACCGCGTCGTGACCGCCGCGCGCGCCCGCGTGCCGTGCGCCTCGTACAGGCGCACCACCACGTCCCCGGAGCGGTCCTCCGCCGCCTTCACGCTCTCGACGACCACGGCTGGGTGGGAGACCGTCAGCAGCGGCTCCACCGGCTGGCCCGTGACGGCGCGCAACGGCAGGTGCACGGCGTAGCCGTCGACGACCGCATCGGAAATCCCGCCCGGCCGCAGCCGCACCCGGAACTCGTGCCGGCCCTGATCGGCCGCCGGATCCGGATAGCGCGGAGCGCGCAGCAGCGACAGTCGCGCGACGGTCATCGGCCGGTCGGATGGCGCCGCCGTGCTGCGCACGTCGTGCCCGTAGACGACGTCGTTCGCGATGACCACGCCGAAGTCCGGTTCGCCGACCTGGATCCAGCGGTGCGCGACCGTCTCGAAGCGAGCGGAGTCCCAGGAGGTGTTGCGGTGGATGGGCCGGTGCAGGTGGCCGAACTGCACCTCCGCCGCCGCCCGCTCCGCCCGCACGTCGAGCGGGAACGCGAGCTTCAGCAGCTTCTGCGACTCGTGCCAGTCGATCTCGAACCGGTAATCCAGGCTGCCGCCGGTCAGTCGCAGCCGCACATCGATGCGCGTCGTGCCGAGGCGATGCCGGATCACCACCTCGTCGCCCTCGATCTCCACCGATTCCGGATCGGTCAGGTCGCGCCCGCTGCGCTGATCCTCCTCGTTGACGTCCCACGCGTCCCACTCCCTCGGGGTGTCGCGGAAGAGCTGCAGCAGACCGCCTGCGAGCCCGGCGGGAATCACCTCACGGTCCGTCCGCAGGTCGCGGACGGAGGGGAGCGTGCCGTGCGCGTCGACCTCCACCCGCAGCAGGTCGTCCTGCAGCACGATGCGGTCGCCGTCGCGGCTCGGGACGGCGGCCGTCGGCGCGGCGGCGGCACCGATGCCCATCGCCGGGGTGCCGGAGAGCTCGTAGGGCCCGGCGTTGGCGGCGAGCGGCGTGTCGCCGGTACCGACGAGTATGTCGAGCGAGTCGCGGATCAGCCCCTCCAGGTCGCGGGCGACCTGCGCGTAGTTGCGCTCCGCCTCCTGGTGGACCCACGCGATGGAGGAGCCGGGCAGGATGTCGTGGAACTGCTGCAGCAGCACGATCCGCCAGGCCGCGTCGAGCGCCTCATACGGGTAGGGCACGCCGTGCAGCACCATGGCGGTCGTGGCCCACAGCTCGGCTTCGCGCAGCAGCGCCTCGCTGCGGCGGTTGCCGCGCTTCGTCCGCTGCTGCGAGATCAGGGTGCCTCGATGCAGTTCCAGGTATATCTCGCCCTGCCACACCGGCGGTGCCTGCAACTCCGCCTCGGCCGTCACGAAGAACGACTGCGGATCCGTCAGCTGCACCTTCGGCGACCCGTCGAGGTCGCGCTTGCGGGCCGCCGCGGCGAGCATCTCGCGGGTGGGGCCGCCGCCGCCGTCGCCCCAGCCGAACAGTCCCAGCACCTCGCGGGCGCCGCCCTTCTCCTGGAACGACCGCTCGGCGCGGGCCAGGTCGCCGGCGCCGAGATCGGAGTTGTAGGTCTCGGCGGGTGGGAAGTGGGTGAACACCCGGGAGCCGTCGATGCCCTCCCAGAGGAAGCTGGAGTACGGCATGCGGTTGATCTCGTTCCACGACGGCTTCTGCGTCAGGAAGTACTTCGCGCCGGCGGCCCGCATGATCTGGGGCAGGGCTGCGGAGTAGCCGAACGAGTCGGGCAGCCACACCTCGTCGGTCTCCACGCCGAACTCCTCCAGGAAGAACCGCTTGCCCAGCACGAACTGGCGCACGAGCGCCTCGCCGCCCGGCATGTTGGTGTCCGACTCCACCCACATCCCGCCGACCGGCCGGATCACTCCCCGGGCGACGGCGGCGCGCACCCGCTCGAACAGCTCCGGCTGACTGTCCTTCAGCCACGCGTACTGCTGCGCCGACGAGGCCGCGAAGACGAAGTCCGGGTTCCGCTCGACCAGGTCGAGCACGTTCGCGAAGGTGCGGGCGACCTTGCGCACCGTCTCCCTGGTCGGCCACAGCCAGGCGCAGTCGATGTGCGCGTGGCCCACGGCCGACACGACGAGGGCGCTGGCGGCCGCCGGTCCGGCGAGGACCGGAGCGAGCACCGCGCGTCCGAGCGCGACGGTCCCGGGCACGTCGTCAGGGTCCATCGCGTCGACCATGCCTTCCAAGGCATGAACGATCTCCGCGCGCCGCCTCCCGTCCGCGGGCAGGACGTCGACCAGGCCGGTCAGGGCGTGGATGTCCTGCAGCAGCTCCCACATGGCGATGTCGCGGCGGGCGACTTCGATTCGACCGAGCCGGTACAGCGGCTGGTGGCCCGCGGTGGCCGGGTCGCCGAGCGGGGTCGGCTCGTACTCGTAGGGCACCTGCACGATCGGGTTCGCGGCCGCCTCGATGAGCAGCCGGAACGGACCGGCCTGCGGCAGCGGCACCCACGAGTTCAGGGGTTCCACCGCTTTGACGATCGTGCCGTCCGGCCGGTACACCGTCCCCTCGGCCTGGAAGCCGGGCATCCCCTCCGTGAACCCGAGGTCGACCACGAGTTCCGCCTCGGCCGGGTCCCAGTCGGCCGGCACCGTGCCGCGCACGTCGAACCAGACGGTGTCCCACGGCCGACCCCATGGCTCGCCGATCGCGAAGTCGGTGTACCGCTGACCCGCCGCGACGTGGAACGGAACGGGCTCGCCGTCCACGGCCCACGCCGCGATCGAGACGGGTGCGGCGTCGCGGTACACGGCCGGTCGGATGCGGAACTCGGTGAACCGCCGCACGCGCAGCAGTGCGAGTCCGGCGGCATCGAGGCGCACTCGACCGGAGGGATTCAGATCGACGACCATGGCGATTCCTTCGTGGACGGATCGGGCGGATGCGACTGAGTCGGGGAGTGGGAGGGGGGGGAGTGGGAGGGCGGAATTGGAGGGGTAGCCGGCCGGGGGAGTGGGAGGGCGGAGTCGGAGGGCGGAGTGGGAGGGGGGAGTGGAGGGCGGAGCCGGATTGGCGGCCGGTCGGGGAGTGGGCGGAGCGTGCTCACCCCTTCACGGCCGCCCGCGGTGGTCGCCTTAGAAGGTACTTGCGGACCAGCGGAGACAGCACCGCGGGCGGCGCCAGCGGCCCTGTCCTGCTGTTGACCCGGACCCACGGTGCCCGGTGTGCCGGTCTCCGTGAAACGGGCCACGACCTGAAGCCGCGCCGGTCCGACCGGCTCACCCGACCGGTCGCGTCCGCGGGATTCACCGCGGAGCCGGAGTCGCCGCCGCTCCCCCAGGAGAGGCCGCGTGCGGTGACTATCGTTCGACCGTGACAGTGGAGGGGGCCCGATGAAGGAGCTCGTCGGTCGCCTGATCGCGTCGGATCCGGTCGCCAGTGAGGAACTGCGGATCATCCAGCATTTCGACCAACTAGTGCGCGGCAAGATGGGGGTCGGCAGCCTGCTCAGGGAGGCCGCCATGGTCAGCCGCTCGACCCTGGGATATGTCAATGGGCCACGCAGACTGCAGTTCTCGTCGACCGGGCTGCCGGTGCGCTACCGGAATCCGGATCCCGGTGTCCCGCGTGTCGAGGTGACGACCGGAGCAGGTGTCTGGCTGGAGGTCGGGGCCGCATCGGCACCAGGTCATCGGATGGTGCTCGACCGGGTGGCGCTGGCCATCGAGATCACCGAAGGCCGCGATCCGGAGGAGAACCGGCTTCACACGGCACTGGAAGTGCTCCTGTCCACCGATGCGGCCGGTGACGAATCCGAGGCGCGCTGGGCAGCCGCCGCGCGACTGCATCTGGATCCCGAGGCGAAATACCGCGCGGTCGCCTCGGCGGTCGGTCAGGAGTGGCCGCCCCGCTGGCCGAGCGCCCTGATGGCGACGCCGTGGGGTCCCGTTCGCGGTGCTGTGCTGCAGCCGGACACGTCCTGGGATGCGGCCGGCGGTATCGGGGTGCCGACATCGCCCCTGGCGCTGCAGCATTCGTGGCGGTCGGCGTTGTTCGCCTGGCGGCTGTCCGGGCAGGGTGGTCGATTCTCAGCGGAGTCGCTCGGACCCCTGCTGACCGTCCTCGAGGCGGCGGAGTCGTCCGGCTGGATCCATCCCGACCGCGGTGTCATCGAGGGCGTTCTTGCCCGCAACTGGTCGATCGCGGAGCTGCAGGCCATCGCCGACGGCGCGAGTGTGCGCGCGATCGCTTCGGCGGCGGGCCTGCACCACTCGACGGTGCAGCTCCACCTTCCACGCCTGTCGGCCGCGCTCGGTTTCGACGTGGTGTCGCCGATCGGCCGCATCCGCCTGCAGATCGGCTTGCTCCTTCGGCGCATCGAGCCGACCGCACGCTGAGGACGACCGCCGTTCGGCGGGTCGCTCTGGACCACTCGCGAGCGTTCGGCGGGGGACACCACGACGCCGCCGACAGACCATGAAGACGTGGCTCAACCACCACCCTTCGATGATGCAGGAGCGTCCACCATGTCTGGAACAACCCCGATCCATCCGCCGTTCGATGACGAACTCACCCCGATTCTCGACGCGTACCACTCGGTCAGCGCTCCGATCACCAACGAACTGCTGCCGGCCATCCGGGCGGCCGCCGCCAAGGGCCTGCCGGGCAGTGCCCAGTTCGATCTGACGTCCGGGGGAGCCGTCGTCGTCGAGGAGATCGAGCTGCCCGATCGTGACGGAGTCACGCTGCTCATCCTGCGACCGGCCACGGGGGAGGGACCCTGGCCGGTGATCTACCACACGCACGGCGGCGGCATGATCATGGGGTCGAAGACCGACGGCCTGCATGTGCTGGTGCCGTTGGTGGTCGAGATCGGCTGCGTGGTCGTCTCGGTCGAGTACCGACTCGCGCCCGAGTTCCCTGACCCGGTCCCGGTCGAGGACTGCTATTCGGGTCTGGCCTGGACCGGGCGGGAGATCGCTGGGTGGGGCGGCGACCCCGACCGCATCCTGATCTTCGGCGGAAGCGCCGGGGGAGGCCTGGCAGCGGGGAGTGCGCTCATGGCGCGCGATAACGGGTTCCCTCAGCTCACCCATCAGGTGTTGTCGTGCCCCATGCTCGACGACCGTTTCGAGACGGTCAGCAGCATGATGCTCGACGGGGAGGGCGTCTGGGACCGCAACGACAATCTGTTCGGCTGGACCTCGCTGCTCGGCGAGCGTCGAGGCGGACCCGACGTCTCGTATTACGCGGCACCCGCGCGCGCGACCGATCTGTCCGGCCTGCCGCGCACCTACATCGACGTCGCGTCGGTCGAGACGTTCCGCGACGAGGCGATCGACTACGCGCGGCGCCTGAGCGAGCACGGCGTCAACGTCGACTTCCACATGTGGGGCGGGGCGTTCCACGGTTCGTCCGGCATCGCGCCGCACAGCACGAGCAGCCGGGCCGCGATGAGCACCCTCGACCAGTTCCTCCGCCGAGCACTGGCCGGCTGACCGCCCGAGCCCGGCCGGTAGTTCGCCCGAGCTGACATAATGTCCATTATCGGCTCGCGCCCCGGTGGGGCGTGCTGCGAGCAATTCAGGAGATTTCGAAGAATGAGGGCGCGACGCGCGCCGATCTGCCTGCGTTTCTCGGGATGGCCTGAATTCTTCGCCGGGTAGGTGGGCAGGGGTAGGTGGGGTGAGCGGGCCAGACTGAGCGGGTGGAGATCTCCGCAACGAGTCAGGACTACCTGAAGGCCATCTGGACTGCTCAGGAGTGGGGCGGATCGCCGATCTCGGCCACGGCGCTCGCGGTGCGGTTCGCGGTCACCACCGCGACGGTGTCCGACACCGTCAAGCGGCTGGCCGCCAATGGGCTGGTCGTGCACGAGCCCTATAAGGCGATCACGCTGACGCCGGACGGCGAGCGCCACGCCGTGCGGATGGTTCGGCGGCATCGGCTGATCGAGACGTTCCTGGTCGTGAGCCTCGGCTACGCCTGGGACGAGGTGCACGATGAGGCCGAGCGGCTGGAGCACGCCGTCTCGGACGTGCTCATCGACCGGATCGACGCCCTCCTCGGCCATCCGGAGCGAGATCCGCACGGTGACCCCATCCCCTCCCCCGCTGGCACTCTCGCCTACCCAGACCACGTCGTCCCGCTCGCAGCCGCGGCGCCGGGGCGCTACCGGATCACCCGCATCTCGGACGCCGACCCCGGCCGGCTCGGCTACTTCCGGGAACGCGGGCTGCTGCCCGACGCGGTGATCACCGTCACCGAACGGGACGAGCAGGGCGGCACGGTGCTCGTCGCGACCGGCCGGCAGCCTGCGCTGGCGCTCGCCGCACCGGCCGGAGACGCCATCCTGCTGGTCGCGGAACGCTCCTGACCATGATCGGCGCCGACCGGCGCTCCCCGTCGGACGGTGGGCACCGTACGGCTCAGGCCGGCCGGCGCGCCGGCGTCCGCGCCCGCACGGCACCGGCCGTGAGCCCCGAGACCACGACCAGCGCCAGGACCAGCAGCAGCGCCTGCAGCAGGGTGGAGACGGAGGCGAGCGCGCCGATCAGGGGTGGCCCCACCAGGAACGCGCAATAGCCGATGGTGGCGACCACGCTGACGCTCGCCGCAGCCCGGCGCGGATCATCCGCGGCTGCCGACATGCAGACCGGGAACCCGAGCGCCGCACCGAGACCCCACAGCACCGACCCGGCCACGGCGATCGGCGCACTCGGCACCAGGATGACGACCAGCATTCCGACAACGGCGCAGCCCGCCGATCCCCGCAGCACCGCCACCCGGCCGAAGCGGCGCAGCAGCGGCACCCCGCCGATCCGGCCGACCGTCATGGCGGTGACGAAGACCGCGAACACGGCGGCGCCCTGCGGATTGCTCAGCCCGTGACCGTCGACGAAGGCGAGCGGCAGCCAGTCGTTCGCACTGCCCTCCGCGAATGCCATCCCCAGCAGGGTGACGCCGATGAGCAGCACGTGCGGGTCGCGCCACGCCCCGAGGCGGTTGCGCCAGGTGGACGGGAGCTCCACTGCACCCGTCGCCGGCCTGGGCTCCGCCGGCTGCAGGAAGCGGCTGGTCACGATCGTGCCGACCACGCCGATGACACCGACACCGATCAGGTGCGGACCCACAGGGAGGTCGACGGCCAACGAGATCGCCGCGGTCCCGCCGCCCACCACCGTGCCGATGCTGAAGGCGGCATGGAACAGCGGCATGAGGGCCCGGCCGATGCGCCGCTCGTTCGCCGCGCCGGAGACGTTCATGGCGACGTCGGTGACACTGTGGCCGGCGCCGAGCAGGCACAGGCCGATGAGCAGGCCCGCGATGGTCGGCGACACCTGAGCGACGAACCCGGCCGCCATCACGCCCAGGCTGGCGACCGTGTAGGCGACCGCCAACGTACGCACGGTACCGAAGCGGGCGACGAGCGTGCCGGCCAGCAGCAGACCCACGATCGAGCCCACCGCGATCCCTCCCGCGAGCAGCCCCATCTGGGCGTCGTCGGCATGCAGCAGGTCCCGCACATTCGGGATGCGGGCGACGTAGTTCGCGAACACGAACCCCGTCAGCGCGAAAATCGCGAAGACGGCGTTGCGCCAGCGACGGGTTCCGGAGTCGAGGGCCGGCCTGGAGGGGGCGTGGAGCAGCATGGCCGGGTCAGCGGGCGTCGTCGGCGTGCAGCAGCTCGAGCGCCCGCTCGATCAGCGCGGGCAGGTCGTCCGGCTCGAACGACGGCGCCTCTGCCCGCAGTTCCGCCAGGGTCCACCACCGGTGCTCGACGATGTCCACGTGCTCGTCGGGCATCCATCCGGCGCTGCTCGGCGTGAACCGCGGAGTGCGGATCGCGAACCACGCCCAGGTACCCCGGTCGTAGGGATGCCAGCGCTGATCGACCGCCGCCTCGACCACCGCGAACGCCGCCCCCACGGAATCGACGCGCAGTCCCGTCTCCTCCGCCAACTCGCGGACGGCGGCCGCCGGAAAGTCCTCGCCGGGATCGACGCCGCCACCCGGCGTGATCCACCTGGGCGGCACGTCATGGTTCTTGCCGTAGGTCAGGAAGAGCAGCACGGCGTCGTGGTCGTCGGCGACGATCAGCCGCGAGGTGTCCCGCACGCGCACCGGTGCTCTACTCCCCCGCGACGGGCGTGAAGTCGGCGACGTCGCCGACGAATCGCGTGTGCGACTCGGGGACGGGCTCGTCGACGGCCCGGGCGACCTCGGCGGCGAACTCCGCGACGGAGTAGAGGCGGCCCGCGGACTCGCGACGGTGGGCGATGACCCCCGGGTTGGCGCGCTCCAGCAGCTTCACGGTGATCGTGCCCTCGATCATGTCGCCGGAGACCACCACGAACTCCACTCCTGCGGCGGTCAGCTCCGGGATGAGGGCACGCAGGGCGTCCTCCCCCGCCCGCTTGCTGCGGGCCACCGGTTCGTACTGCGGCATCGTGGGCGTGGTCGCGATGAAGTGCGCCTGGTGGCTCGTGACGAAGACGATGCGCGAGCCGGGTCCGAGCAGCGGCAGCGCCGCCCGCACCAGGCCGACCTGGGCGTCCCGATTCAACCGGAGGGCGTAGTCCTCGGCCATTCCGGACTCCATGCCGCCGGAGGCATTCAAGACCAGCACGTCCAGGCCGCCCCAGTCGGTGCGGATCTGCTCGAGCATCGCCTGCGCCGAGGAGGGATCGGTCAGGTCGGCCCCGATCGCGACGGCGGTACCGCCGGATGACGCGATCTCGGCGACCAGGGCGTCGGCTCTGCGCGCCTTCTCGCGATAGTTGACGACGATCCGGGCTCCGGCGCCCGCCAGGGTGCGCGCGGTGTCCGCGCCGATCCCGCGCGAGGAACCCGTGATGAGCACCCGTTTCCGCGATCCGTCGGCAGCGTCGGAGGCAATCGTCACTCGGGCGACCCTACCGGGCGTCACCGCGGTGTACCGTGGCGATCACCGGAGGCCCAAATGAATGATGAGGGCCGGATGAATCAGGCCGGGCGAATGAGACGGCGCGAGGTGCACTCGGAACGCCGAGGGAGGCACCGGGGCTGATGCCCGACCTGTTCCAGTACACCTGGATCGTCTGGATCGTGATCACCGTCGCCTGCGTGGTGATGGAGCTCATCACGCTCCACCTGCTGTTCCTGATGGTCGCCGCCGGCAGTCTGATCGGCGGGCTCGGCACCCGCCTGCTCGGCGCCGACTGGTGGGTGCAGGTGCTCTCCGCGGCCGTGCTGTCCGGGCTGCTCGTCTTTCTCATCCGGCCGCTGCTCTGGCGGGTGCTCGTCAAGGGTCGCGACGTGCACCTGACCAATGTGGATGCCCTGTCCGGCATGGGGGCGCGGGCGACCGTCGCCTTCGTCGACGGAGCCGGCTTCGCCAAGCTGGCGAACGGCGAAACCTGGACGGCGCGGCTCGACGACGCCCACGAGAGCGTGACGGTGCCGCCCGGTGCTCGCCTCTCCGTCGTCGCCATCGACGGCGCAACCGCGGTGGTCGCGCCCGCCCCGCACCCGATCACCGCTCCCGACAGCACGAAAGGCTGACCATCAACACCATCGACTCCGGCGCGTTCCTCGGCGAGATCTTCTTGATCGCCCTGGCGATCATCGTCGTCATCTTCGTCCTCGTCGTTCTGGGCCGTGCGATCCGGGTCGTTCCGCAGGCGCGGGCCGGCGTCGTGGAGCGACTCGGGCGCTACCACAAGACGCTCACCCCGGGCCTCAATCTGCTCGTGCCGTTCATCGACCGGCTGCGGCCGCTGCTCGACCTGCGCGAGCAGGTCGTCTCCTTCCCGCCCCAGCCGGTGATCACCGAGGACAACCTGGTCGTCTCGATCGACACCGTCGTGTACTTCCAGATCACCGACGCGCGCGCCGCGACCTACGAGATCGCGAACTACCTGGTCGCGGTCGAGCAGCTGACCACCACGACCCTGCGCAACGTGGTCGGCGGGCTGAACCTGGAGGGGGCGCTCACCAGCCGGGACAACATCAACGGACAGCTGCGGGTGGTGCTCGACGAGGCGACCGGCAAGTGGGGCATCCGCGTGAACCGGGTGGAGCTGAAGTCGATCGAGCCGCCGGTCAGCATCCAGGGCGCCATGGAGCAGCAGATGCGCGCCGAGCGCGACCGTCGCGCGCAGATCCTGACCGCGGAGGGCACCAAGCAGGCCGCGATCCTGCAGGCCGAGGGCGCCCGGCAGTCCGACATCCTGCGCGCCGAGGGCGAGGCGCAGGCCCAGGTGACGCGGGCCAAGGGCGAGGCGGAGGCCATCACCACCGTGTTCAACGCGATCCATGCCGGGAACCCGGACGGGCCGCTGCTCGCGTACCAGTACCTGCAGACCCTGCCGAAGATCGCCGAAGGCGACTCCAACACCCTGTGGATCGTGCCGAGCGAGCTGACCGAGGCGTTGAAGGGCGTCGGGCGGGCGTTCGGTCCGGGTGGGGCGGGGCAGACCGCCGCGCCGTGACCCGTACGGCGTGGTTCGACCCGCCACTGCCGCGGATCCTGGCTCACCGGGGCTTCGCCCGGCGTGCGCCGGAGAATTCGTTGATCGCGTTCCAGGACGCGCTCGACTCCGGAGCCACCCACCTGGAGACCGATGTGCGCGCGACCGCCGATGGGGTCGCCGTACTGATGCACGATGCTGAATTCGATCCCGACCACGACCGCGTCGCCGACCTGACGCTCGCGGCGCTGCGGAACCGCCTGCCGCACCTGCTGACACTGGCCGAGGCGCTGCGCGCCCTGCCGCAAGCGCGGTTCAACATCGACGTGAAGGCGCAGGCGGCAGTCACGCCCGTCGTCAGCGACATCCGGGCGTCGGCCGCGGCGGACCGTGTGCTCGTGACCTCGTTCGCGCGCCGGCGGTCCCACCCGGTGGTGCGGGCCCTCGAGCCGGTAGCGACGTCACCGTCGGCAGCGCCGGCCGCCCTCGGCGTGCTCGCCGCGGCCGGCGGTGTCGGTCCGCTGCTGCGCCTGGCCCTGCACGGGGTCGACGCGCTGCAGGTACCCGAGCGGATCCTCGGCGTGCGACTCGACTCCCCCGGTCTGCTGACCCGCGTGCACGCGGCCGGCGCCGAGGTGCACGTCTGGGTCGTCAACGACGCCGCGCGCATGCGCGCCCTGGTCGCCGCCGGAGTGGACGGCATCGTGACCGATCGGCCCGACCTGGCGGCTGAGGTAGTGGGTTGAGGCGCAGGGCTGAACTGCTGGGCTGAGCCGCCTGGACTGCGCAGGGGTGGAACGACCGTTCCATCTACTGGGAGATGCCTGGGAAAGGCAGTCCACAGCGCGGAGCACTCCGAACAGCGGTTACAACGGAGAGCGGGGCCCCGACAGCGGACCCTGCGGGGAAGGGGTACAGCAATGGCGGACAGAAGCTTGCGCGGCATGCGTCTCGGGGGTCAGAGCCTCCAGAGCGAAGAGGGCGTCGTGTTCTCAGAACGGCAGACGCGCAACTATCGAGCGGCCGACGGCAACACTTTCTCCGTGATCTTCGCCGCCGACGCGGAGATCCCCGAGCGATGGACGTCACCGAAGACGAGCCAGGAGGGCGTGCTGCTGAACGACAACGGCAGCGTCGCTGCCGGCGCGGCAAAAGAGGTCAAGCCGGCCCGCACCCACTGGGACATGCTGCTCGAGCGGCGCAGCCGCGACGAGCTGGAGGAGCTGCTGCAGGAGCGCCTCACCTACCTGCGGTCGCGGCGCGGCAAGACGAACGATCAGAAGGCCAGCTGACCGACTGCGCCCGAGCCGTCGCCCGGCTCCGAGCAATTCAGGCGATCGCAAGGAATTCAGGCGATCTGGCACCCTGCGGACTTCGATTCCTCGATTTCTCCTGAATTCCGCGCGATCAGGAGGGCTGTCGGGGGCGTCGGCGACGGGCGAGCGCGGCGATCAGGGGCGCGAAGGCGCCGAAGATCGCAATGGCGATGCCCAGTTGCACCCCGAATGCGACGGCCGGAGTCGTGCCCGTCAGCAGCGGCAGGTCCGTGACGAGCGCGCCCGGCCGGAACGACGGGATCGCGCCGAGGGTGCGGCCATCCGGCCCGATCGCCGCCGTCGAGGAGACCGTCGACACGGACATCAGGGCGCGGCCGGTCTCGATCGCCCGCATCCGGGCGATGGCCAACTGCTGCAGGTTCTCCTCGGTCCGGCCGAAGTCGGCGTTGTTCGTCTGCGCGATCAGGACCTCGGCGCCGTCGCGCACCGACCCGATCATCAGGCCGTCGTCCTCGATGTCGAAGCAGATGTTCACCCCGATGCGGGTCTCCCCCACGGTCAGCACCGGGCTGCGCGTGCCGATCGTGTAGTCGCGGCCGATCAGCTTCAGCAGGTCGGGCGCGAACGGGGTCCAGAAGGCCCGATCGGGCACGTACTCCCCGAACGGCACCGGGTGCACCTTGTCGTAGATCGCGGTCGGCCCGGTCTGCGCATCCCACAGCAGGGAGGAGTTGTACAGCTTGCCGCCGCGATCGGTGATGACGCCGCCGAGCAGCGGGACACCGGTCACGCGAGCGACCGCGGTCCAATCGCTCGCTGCCACCTCGGAGGTCAGGGGCGAGAGGTCGCTCGCTCCTTCCGGCCAGACGACGAGGTCGGGCCGCTGCACCACGACCGGCAGGGTCGCGCGGATGTTCTGGTCCAGGATCTGGCCCGGGTAGGCGACCTGGCTCGCCTGAAAGTAGCCCGATTTCGTGTTGGCCTGGATGCCCGCCACCCGGATCGACCCGGTCTGCTGCAGCGGCACCCGCGGGATCGCGAGCAGGGCGGCGACCGCGAGGGCCACCGCGAACACCTTCGGCAGCGCATCCGCGACCGCCCGGGACCAGGTTCTGCGGGCGCCGATCCGCCCGAACGTCGCCCGCGGCTCCAGCACCACGGCCAGCGCGAACGCGGTCAACCAGACGAGCAGGAAGGTCAGACCGGAGAGGCCTACCCAGGCGACCAGCGGAGCGAACGGGCTGGTCGCCTGGCTGAGCGACACCCGACCCCACGCGAACCCGCCGTACGGGAAGGTGTTCGCGACCGATTCGCGCGCCTCCCAGCAGGCGGCGACCACGAACGGCGTGACGCCGAGGCGCCCCCACCGACCCGTCCAGACCGCCGGGACTGCCCGGTAGGCGATCGCGATCAGACCGCCGCCCAGCCCCATGTAGATCGACATCAGCCCGGCCAGCGCCAGCAGCGGCACCGGGCCGAGGAACAGCGACACCCAGCTGATCAGGGCCAGGTAGTAGGCCATCCCGCCGGCGAATCCGACGAGGACCCCGCTCCAGAACGACCGGCCACGCAGCGAGAGCAGCAGTCCGGCGACGCCGGGGAACGCCAGCACCCAGATGTTCGCGGCGGGATAGGCCAGCGCGAGCAGCACCCCGGAGCCGATGGACAGGAGCAGTGCGACGACCAGCGGGCCGACCGCGCGGCGCGGCCGACGGACCGGCGGGCGGGTCACCTGCAGCGGCCGGTCGAGCAGGTCAGCGACCATCTCGACGCCCTAGCCTGCGCTCGAGTAGCCGACGCTGGAATACGCGACGATCCCTCGGCGGATGGAGTCGAGCGCCTGCTGCGCGGTGTGGGCCACCTGCCCGGTCGCCACCTGGTGCACCTGGTCGAGCAGGTCGATCGTCTGCTTGGTCCACCGCACGAAGTCGCCGGCGGCCAGGTCCGCGTCGCGCAGTACCGCGTCGAGCGCGCCGCCCCGGGCCCAACGGTGCATCGGTGCGCAGAGCCCCACCGACGGCGGGGTCGATCCGGGCAGCCGGTGCGCGCGCTCCATCTCGTCCAGGCGGTCCCACAGCACCGTCAGCTGCTCGTATGCGGGCCGGAACGGCCCCTTCGGCAGCAGGTGCTGGGCGACGACCCCCTCCTCCCGCCGCGCCTCGAAGACGAACACGGTGGCGAGCGCCGCGACCGACGGCGCGTCGAGGCCCTGCCAGATACCGCGCCGCAGGCTCTCCGCCAGCAGCAGGTCGCGTTCCCCGTAGATGCGGCTCAGCATGCGGCCGTGCCCGGTCAGCCGCACGACGTCGTCGTCGCCGACCCGCAGATAGTCCTCGCTGAGCAGCACGTCGGTGACGCGGTCGAAGACCCGGGCGACGGCGCCGGTGCGCGTGGCGATCTGCTGCTGCACCTCGTCGGTCTGCCGCTTCAGCCGCCACCAGCGCTCCGCCCAGCGGGACAGCTCCTCGCGGCGGGGCGAGGAGTGCGCCGGATGCGCCCGCAGCCGCCGACGCAGCTCGACGATCTGCCGTTGTCGGGCCTCCCGCTTGCCGGCGGAGAGCTGCTCGCCTCCGGCGGGCTTCTTCTCCAGGTCGCTGATCTCACGTCGGATCGAGGCGTACTCCGCGACGTCGCCGGACGCACCCGTCTCGTCGTGCATCGCCTTCTCGTAGCCGCGCAGCGACTCCTCCTGCTGCCGCGCCTTGCGGGCCAGGTCGACCACGGCACGGTCGGCCTGGAACTGCGCGAACGACGACTCCAGGATCTGCCGGGTGCGCTCGCGGCCGAACTGCTCGATCAGGTTGACGGCCATGTTGTAGGTGGGCCGGAAGGAGGAGTTCAGCGGGTAGGAGCGCCGCGACGCGAGCGACGCGATCGCCTGCGGATCCATCCCCTCCTGCCAGCAGATGACGCTGTGACCCTCCACGTCGATGCCGCGGCGGCCCGCGCGGCCGGTCAGCTGCGTATATTCCCCGGGGGTGATGGGCACACGGCTCTCGCCGTTGAACTTCTCCAGCTTCTCCAGCACCACGGTGCGGGCCGGCATGTTGATGCCGAGCGCGAGAGTCTCGGTGGCGAAGACGACCTTCACCAGCTTGCGCTGGAACAGCTCCTCGACCACCTCTTTGAAGGCCGGCAGCAGCCCGGCGTGGTGAGCGGCGACCCCCCGCTCCAGTCCCTCCAGCCACTGCCAGTAGCCGAGCACGGCCAGGTCCTCGTCCAGCAGGGTGCGGCAGCGCTCGTCGACGATGGCGCGGATCTGCTCGCGCTCCCACCCCTCGGTCAACCGGATGCCGTCGCGCATCGCCTGCCGGACGGCGGCGTCGCAGCCGGCCCGACTGAAGATGAAGAAGATGGCCGGCAGCAGGTGCTGCTCCGCCAGCAGCCCGGTCAGGTCGCTGCGGGGCATCTGGAAGCGCCGCGGGTTGCCGCCCTTGGAGTGGTAGCGGCCCACATCCTCCATCTGTCGGCTGGAGAGCACCCGGCCGCCGTACCGGGCCATCTGCGCCAGCGCCGGGTTGACGCGGGAGGTGCCGGAGGCGGCGGCGCCCGTGGAGGCGAACAGGTCGACCAGCTTGGTGCGCATCAGCACGTGCTGCTCCAGCGGTACCGGCCGCTCCTCCGACACGACGATGCTCGTGTCGCCGCGGACCGCCTGCAGCCACTCGCCGAACTCCTCCGCGTTCGAGACGGTGGCCGACAGGGAGACGAGCCGTACAGCCGCGGGCAGGTGGATGATCACCTCTTCCCAGACGGCGCCGCGGAAGCGGTCGGCCAGGTAGTGCACCTCATCCATGACGACGAAGGCGAGGTCCGCCAGCAGGTCGCTGCCGGCGTAGAGCATGTTGCGCAGCACCTCGGTGGTCATCACGACCACGCGCGCCCGCGGGTTGACGCTGGTGTCGCCGGTCAACAGGCCGACCGACTCCGTGCCCCACGCCTCCGCCAGCTCGTTGTACTTCTGGTTGGACAGCGCCTTCATCGGCGCGGTGTAAAACACTTTCTGATGTGTCGTCGCCATCGCCAGGTACACGGCGAACTCGGCGACGATCGTCTTGCCGGCACCGGTGGGCGCCGCGACCAGCACCCCGCCGCCGTCCGCGAGTACGCCGCATGCCTGCCGCTGGAACGGGTCGAGGTCGAATGCCAACTGCGCCTCGAACGCGTCGACGTCCGGATGCTCTCGGCGATCACGCGCGAGGGCGTATCGCTCGGCAGGGCTCAGCACGGCTGCGGCGGAACCCGGCGTCCGGGCCGGCACGCTACAGCGCGTCGACGTCGCTGCTGAGGAGGGCTTCCTGCCGGGCTGCGACGCGCCGGTCGTGCACGATCGTGACCCCGACCGCGACGAAGTACAGCACGACCATCGGGATCGCCAGCAGCAACATCGAGATCACGTCCGCCGACGGGGTGGCGATCGCGGTGAAGAGCGTGATCGCCAGGATCGCGATGCGCCAGGCCTTCATGATCGCGACGCCCGAGACGACGCCGATGAAGTTCAGCAGCACCAGGAACACCGGCAACACGAACGCGATACCGATCACGAGCATCAGTCGCAGCGCGAAGTCGAGATAGCCCTTGAAGTCGATCAGCGTGGCGGCGCCGTGCGCGGCGAAGCCGGTCATCAGCGTCACGATGTGCGGGATCAGCAGCCAGCCCGAGGCGCAGCCGATGAGGAACAGCGGAACCGCGCTGAAGAAGAACCCGAAAACATAGCGCTTCTCGGTGCGGGTGAACGCCGGCGTGAAGAAGGCGAAGATCTGGTAGAGCCACAGCGGGCTGGAGAGCACGATACCGACGATGATCGCGATCTCGAGCTGCACGTCGAACGCCGACGTGATGTTCGTGTAGGTCGCGGAGGAGAGCCGGGAGGTGCTGCCCTCTCCCCGCAGGGGTGCGCTCAATGACTGCAGCACCGTCGGGGCGACGAACCAGCCGGCCACGGCACCGAGCACCACACCGAGGGCGGCCAACATCAGCCGCTTGCGCAACTCCAGCAGGTGCTGGACGAGGGGCATACGCCCCTCGGGATTCTTGCCGCGCGCCGTCGCGCGCGGCGCGGTCGCGGTCAGCGGACCGAGGAGTCGCGCGGCGCCGTGCCGGCCGGCGGCTCGTTCGAGACCACGACCGGCTCGGCACGGTCGTCAGCGACGGTGCGGTCCTTCTTGTGGTCCTGGTCGATGTCGGACTTCACGTCGTGCATCTCCTTGCGGAAGATCTTGATCGACTGCCCGAGGCTCTTCGAGAACACCGGCAGCCGGGTCGCACCGAAGAGCAGGATGACGACGCCGACGATGATGACGATGTGGATACCGCTGAGTCCAGCCAACATGCTTCGCACTCCTGTTCGGCCGAAGCCGTATCTGTCCGGCCGAAGCCGTTCGTGGCGGGAGTCGTGGGGCACGACCCGCCTTCCCGGAGTGTAATCCGCAATTCCGACACCGCCAGCCCGCCGCGCGCGTCCGGCGTCAACGGGTCGCAGGCCTCGTGCCCGGTGCTCGATCAGTCGCGGTACTGAGCCGCCGCCTCCGCCGCCCAATCCGCCACGGCGCGGCGCGCGTCCTCGGGTTCGACGACGCGGATCAGGCCCGCCCGGCCCGCCACGAGCCGCTTCAAACCGTGCAGGTGGGCGATCCGCAGGCGCGTCCGGGTTCGGTCGGCGCCGTCGGGACTGGGTTCCAGCACCGGCCGGTCGCCCAGGTAGTCCGCGAGCAGCGGCACGGCGGCGCGGGCGAGGTCGACGACCACCGTGAGGTCGTCGCGCGACGGGGTGAAGATGCGCTCCGGCAGTACCACGTCGTCCGGCCGGACGGCGGCTGTGTCGGGGTCGAGCCGCACCCGCTGCATGCGGTCCAGGCGGAAGGTGCGGAGCGCTGCGCGGGTCTGGTCCCAGGCACGCAGGTACCAGGAGTCGTCCACCGACTCCACCCGCAACGGCTCGACCACCCGCTCCTCCCGCTCGTCCCGGCCGTTCAGGTACTGGAAGCGCAGCACGGCGCCGGCCTGCAGCGCCTCCCGGATCAGCGGCAGCGCGGGGGGGTCGCCGGCGGAGTCCACGGCCAGCGCCGACGGCGGTGTGGAGGCACCCCGGGTCAGTTTGGCGGTCAGGGTGGCGAGCGCCGCACGGTCCGCGTTCTCGGGCAGCGCCGACAGATACTGCAGCGCTGCGATCAGGGCGGCCGCCTCGCGGGCCGAGAACCGGGGCGCCTCGTCGATCGCCACCTGATGGGTCAGCTGGATGCGGTCCTCGGACTCGTACGCGTCCCAGTCGATGTCGAACAGGTCGTTCGGCTGATACTGCCGGCTCTCCCCCGGCACGCCGGAGACGGCGATCAGCATCACCGCGTCGCGCACCCGCTGCGGCGGCACGTCGAACTGCGCCGCCGCCTGCTGCACGGTGACGCCGTCGTTGTCGAGCAGGTAGGGCACGAGGGCCAGCAGCAGGGCGAGCTTGTCCTGCACCCGCTGCGGCTGCGGATCGGTCATCGCGCCGCCCCCCGAGGTGCGTCGCATTGCGCGTCAACATGCGCGGCGACGGTGGCGGCCAGCCGCTCCCGCACCGCGTCGACGAGGTCCGCCGGCTGCAGCACCCGCACCTCGGGGCCGAATCCGGCCAGCTCGTCCGCGAACAGGGCCGGATCCGGGTAGTGCACCTCGAGCAGCCCGTCGTCACGGACCGTGCCGCGTCGGGCGAGCCGAGCGCTCGCGTCGGAGCCGGGGCGGGCGCTGATGAGCGCACGGTTCGCCGCGGTGACGCGGCGCAGCGCCGCCAGCGCGTCCGCGGCCGGGTCGCCCGGTGCCGGCTCGAACCGCGCGCCGGTGGTGACCACGTCGCCGACGATGCGGCTGAGCAGGAACGTGCGGGGTTCCCGTCGCGCCTGGTCGATGCCGTGCACGTGCCACCGGCCGCCGAACTGCACGAGCGACAGGGGCGCGAGCAGCCGGCCCTCCGCGGCCGGGGCGCCGGGCTTCAGGTAGTCGAACCGCACCATCGCGCGTCGCTCGATCGCCGAGGAGAGGGGCGCGAACGCCGTATCGCGCGCGCGCAGCCGGGGCGCGTAGCCGAGCAAGGGCTCGTCCGACTCGATCCCCAGGGACCGGAGCTTGATCATCGCCCTGCGGGAGTCGCCGGACAGCGACCCCTCCCGCCAGACGAGCGCGGCCAGATTCAGGAGCGCGATCTCCTGCGGGGTGAACCGGACGTCCCCGGGCAGGTCGTAGCTGCCCTTCGGGATGCGGTAGCGCTGCACGCCGGAGTCGCCGATCGGTTCGATCGTCTCCAGCGGTACGCCCAGGTCGCGCACGTCGTCCTTGTCGCGCTCGAACTGCCGCTCCAGGCTGGCGTTCTCGCCGCCCTGCCGGTATCGCTGGCGGTACCCCTGCACGCTGGAGAGCACATCGGCCTTCGTCAGGCCGGTCTCGGTCGCGAGCAGCGCCAGCACCAGGCTGAAGAGCCGCTCCTCATTGGGGATCGGGGTGACCACGGTGACTGCGCCGGGCTCCTACTGCTTGCCGAGCACGTCGACGACGAAGACGAGCGTCGCATTGGCGGGCACGCTGCCCTGCGCCGTCGCGCCGTACGCCTGCGACGGCGGCAGCACCGCCAGCACCTGCGACCCCACCCGCTGCCCGGAGAGGGCAGTGAGGAATCCCTTGATGACACTGCCGGACTTCAGCGGCAGTACCGCAGGGCTGCCCGTCGACCAACTGGAGTCGAACACGTCGCCTGTGTCCCAGAGCACGCCCGTGTAGTGGACGATCACGGTGTCGCCGATGTGGACGACCGCGCCGGACCCCTTCTTCAGGTCGTCGACCTGCAGGGTCTTCGGAGGCGGACCGCCCGGCAGGGTGATGCCCGGCTGGCCGTTCGGTGCGAGCACGACCGACGGCAGGCCGGCCGCCATCACCTGGTTCGTGCCGTTCGCGCGGGCCAGGTAGGCGCGCCGGATATCTGCGACGACCACCAGCGAATCGGAGGCCTTCACCGTCGGCGGCCGGGTCGCGGCGGTGAAGCCGTCTTTCGGCGGAATGACCATGGCGATGCGGGAGCCGACCTGGGCGCAGCGGAGCGCTGCGGCGATGCCTTTCAGGGGCACCTTGCCGACCGTGAAGGTGGCCGCGCTCGCGACCGCGCCGTAGCCGGTCTTGGAGACGACCGCGCCGGTGGTGCCGTTCAGGATCGTCAGATCGGCGACGATGTCCTGCTGCGAGGTGATCCCGTCGCCGGAGCCGCGGATGAGCGTGGACACCTGGGTCTCGCTCGTGTGCAGCGGCAGCGGGTAGGTGACGTTCGGCGCGACGCCGAACTTGGCGGCGGCGGTGACGGACTCGGACTGCACGCCCGACGGCGCCGTGCCGCAGCCGCCGACTCCCGCGCTGGATGCGCAGCCCGTCAATCCGGCGCCGATCAGGGCTACCGCCACCGCACCGCCCGCCAGGCGCAGGGCGAGCCGGGTCGAGAGGGGCGCCATGCTTCTAGGGTAGCGACCGGCCGCTCGTCGGTTCGTCGTGCTCGGCGCGGAGGCGTGCGTCGGCGATCGCGGTCGCCTGCCGGGCGGTGCGGCGCAGGCGCTTGTCGCTCTGCATCCGATCCTCCAGTGCGCCGGGGGTCCACGCCTCCACATCCGCGTCGTCGAAGGCGGTCTTCGACGCGCGCCGCGCCGGCGGGGGCAGCACCGCCCCGGGCGCGAGCCGACGGGCGGTCAGCAGGAACCCGGTGTGGGCGACCATGCGGTGGTCGGGGCGCACCGCGAGCCCGTCGACGTGCCAGCCGCGCAGCATCGTCTCGGTCGCGAGCGGCTCGGTGAACGCGCCCGTGCCGCGGAACGCCTCGGTGACCCGCGACAGCTGGGTGACGGTGGCGATGTACGCGGTGACAACCCCGCCGGGCACGAGCGCGCGTTCGACGGCGGCGACGCATTCCCAGGGCGCCAGCATGTCGAGCACGATGCGGTCGACCGATGCCTCCTGCCCCGCGTCCAGCACTTCGGCCAGGTCGCCGACCGACAGGGTCCAGGCAAGAGGCTGCTCGCCGAAGAAGCCGGCCACGTTCGCGTGGGCGACCTCGGCGAAGTCCGCGCGGCGCTCCACGGAGTGCACGCGGCCGCGCTCGCCGACCGCGCGCAGCAGCCAGAGGGTGAGCGCGCCGCTGCCGACGCCCGCCTCCACGACGCGCGCGCCGGGGAACAGGTCGCCGGCGGCGACGATCTGGGCCGCATCCTTGGGGTAGACGATGGCCGCGCCGCGCGGCATGGACATGACGTAGTCGGTCAGCAGGGGCTTCAGCGCCAGGTAGACGGTGCCGTCCGACCCGGTGACGACGGAGCCGTCCGGCGCTCCCAGCAGCAGGTCGTGGGCGAGGGACCCGCGGTGGGTGGAGAAGGTGCCGCCGGGTTGCAGGGTGATGGTGTGCCGGCGCCCCTTGTGGCCGGTCAGCTGCACGCGGTCGCCGGGCGCGAAGGGGCCGGAGGTCGTCACGCGGTCTCGCGGGCCGCGGCGACGGCCCGCAGGTCGGCCAGGGTGCGGCCGGTCAGGGTCGGCCACAGCTCCCACCCCGGGCCGGCGGGCAGTTCGCGCAGGTGCGGCACGCCGACGGTCACCGCGCCGCTCGCCACGGCGGCTGCGAGGCCCGGTGGGGAATCCTCGATGGCGACCGACCGGGTGATGTCGACCCCGAGCTGCTCCGCAGCGGTCAGGTAGGCCTGCGGGTCGGGCTTCGGCCGGGTCACGTCGCTGCCGGAGACGATCAGATCGAAGGCGTCGAACGGCACCGCGGCGACGATCACCTGCGCCATCCGCCGCACCGACATCGTGACGAGGGCGGCCGGGACACCGGCCTCGCGCACCTCGGCGAGCAGCTCCAGCGCTCCTGGCCGCCACGCGACTCCGCCGCTCAGCCGCTCGGTCACCTCGTCGGTCAACAGGTCGACGATCTCGGGCACGGTGAGCTGCACGCCCTGCGCCTGCAGGACCAACGACGAGTCGCCGAGGCCCATCCCGACCAGCTGCAGCGCCTGTTCGTGGCTCCATGTGCCGCCGAACCGCGTGACCAGCGCCATCTCGGCGGCGATCCAGTGCGGCTCGGTGTCGACCAGCGTGCCGTCCAGATCCATCAGCAACGCCTCGGGCAGCGGCGACGGCCGCGCGCCGGTCCGGCCGACGGGGTGAGCGCCGGGCAGGTCGTCGGGTCGCACCGGCTCAGCGTACTGACGCCGATCAGCAGCTTCCGGTACCCCGACCCCACGGGGCGGTACCGCCCGGACGCGCTGAGCGAACACGCCCGGCGCCTGCAGGTGCGGCCCCTATCGTTGTGCCGGTCTTCAGCCCGCCGACCCACCTAGGTAGCCGCCAGTGCCCACCACCAGCCGTTTTCAGCGCGGACGCATCATGGTCGTCGCGTTCGAGGGTTGGAACGACGCGGGTGAGGCGGCGACGAACGCGGTGCGGATGGTGCGCGACGCGCTCACGGTCGTACCGGTGCTCGAGATGGATCCCGAGCTGTACATCGACTACCAGTTCAACCGGCCGACGGTCGGCGCCGACGAGCACGGCGAGCGGGGCCTCACCTGGCCCGGCGCGACGATGTACGGCCCCGCGCGACGGTCGCGGGCCCGCGGCGTCGCGGCCGAGAGCGCTCCGATCGCCCGCGAGCACCGCATCGACCGCAGCAACCTGTTCGTGCTGCTGGGCACCGAGCCGTCGCGCACGTGGAAGGGCTTCGTCGCCGAGATCATCGACGCGGCGCTCGTCGCCGACGTGGAGGGCATCGTGATGCTGGGAGCGATGCTGGCCGACGTGCCGCACACGCGCCCGATCAGCACCTTCGCCACCAGCGAGGACGCCGAGGTGCGCAGCGAACTGGACCTGGAGCGCAGCACGTACGAGGGCCCGATCGGCATCCTGTCAGTGCTGAGCGACGCCGCGGCGAGGGTCGGCATCCCGTCGGTCTCCCTTTGGGCCTCCGTACCGCACTACGTGCACAACGCCCCGTCGCCCAAGGCGACGCTGGCGCTCATCGAGAAGCTCGAAGGCGTGCTGGGCGTGCAGGTGCCCCGCGGCGAGCTGGACGAGGAGGCGTCGACCTGGGAGAGCGGCATCAACGCGCTCGCCGAGGAGGACGAGGACATGGCCGCCTACATCGAGCAGTTGGAGAAGGCGCGCGACACGGTCGACTCTCCCGAAGCCAGCGGCGAGGCGATCGCCCAGGAGTTCGAGCGCTACCTGCGCCGCGGCGAGGGCCCCGGCAACCGCGGCGACGGCGGCCCCGGCACCCGCGGCGACGACTCCCCGCCCTGGCGCCCGCAGGGCTGACCCGCCCCCTGCCGCCCCTCCTCCCGTCGCCCTCTGAGCACAACAGCAGGACAGGGTCCCTTGAGCAGGTCGCATGTCGACCAGGAGCCTGCTGTCGGGACCTGGTCCTGCTCTTGCGCTCGGCGCGAGTCGGGTCGGCGCGAGTCGGGTCGGCGGAGGGGGCAGGTCAGGGCTGGATGAGATGGGTCTGCAGCAGGCCGATCAGCAGCACACCGAGCACCACGCGGTAGGCGACGAACGGCCAGAAGGAGCCGTGGGAGATATACCGCAGGAAGAATGCGATCAGCAGCAGCCCGACGACGAAGGCGACCAGGGTCGAGGCCAGGGTTTCGACGCCGGTGAAGTATTCGGGCGTGCAGGCGGCGCCGGCCACGCACGGGTTCCGGACGGTCTTGGCCAGCTCGAACAGGCCGGACCCGAACACCGCCGGCAGAGCGAGCAGGAACGAGTAGCGGGCGGCGGCCTCGCGCGTGTAACCGAGCAGCAGGCCCGCCGCGATCGTGCCGCCCGAGCGGGAGACGCCCGGCACGAGCGCCAGCGACTGTGCGAGTCCGTAGACGATGCCGTGCGGCACGGTGAGCTTCGCCAGCGTGCGCCGCTTGCGGCCGACCGCGTCGGCGATGCCCAGGATCAGGCCGAACACGATCAGGTCGACGGCGACGATCCAGAGCGACCGGAACGTCGTCTCGATCCTGGACTGCAGCAGCAGGCCGAGCACGATGATCGGGATCGAGCCGATGATGATCAGCCATCCCATCCGGTAGTCCGGGTCGCTGCGTGGCACCCGCACCGCGCCGTCCCGCCCCTTCGCGGCGCTGAGCCCCAGCACGAACCGGGAGACGATGCGCACGATGTCGCGTCGGAAGTACACGAGTACCGCGGCTTCGGTGCCCAGCTGGATGATCGCGGTGAACGCGGCGCCCGGGTCGGTCCCGCCCAGCACGACGATGCCGGCGATGCGCAGGTGGGCGCTGGAGGAGACGGGGATGAACTCGGTCAGGCCCTGGATGAGGCCGAGCACCAGGGCTTGAAGAAGGTGCACGTGGCCTCCGCTCGTTGCGAGGCAGGAGGTCGCCCTGCGATCCGCAGGCTATCGAGCCGCGGCCGGTCGGCCCGCCATTGCGTCCGGACCGGCGCGGATCGCGGCGCTGACCGAGCCGGGGCGCGGGAGGTGTGAGCGGAGTCGAGTGCGCGAGGCGCTCAGCTGCGCGGCTTCAGACGCACGGTCGGCAGTTCGGGGGCGGCCAGCACGTCGTCCCATTCATCGGGGTGCCGGCCGAAGCGTCCCTGCGCCGTCCCGGTCTCGCGCTGCGCGCTCACCTGCCGCTGCCAGTCGTCGCGGGCGCGCACGATCTCGTCGTGGTCGCGGCCGACGAAGTTCCACCACATGACGACGGGGTCCGGGAACGGTTCGCCGCCCAGCACGATCAGGCGCGCGTCGCTGTCCGCGTCGACCTGGATGGTCATGGAGTCGTTACCCGCCGGCAGGGCCACGAGCTGCGTGCGGACGGCGTCGATCCCCTGCACGGTGACGGCGCCCCGGTCGACCAGTACCCCCGTCTCGTGCCGGCGGTCGAGCGCCGCGTGCCAGGTCGCACCCGCCGGGAGCAGCACCTCCGCCCCGAACAGTGTCGTGAAGGTGCTCGCCGACACGGAGGCGCCGAGCCACGACCCGAGGAAAACCCTGACCGTCGCCGCACCGGAGGCGAACGGCTGCGGGACCTGGTGCTCGAAGCCGGCCGCACCGGTGCGCGCCCCGTCCGGCAGCGCGACCCACAGCTGCACGCCGTGCACCGTGCGGGTGCGTGGCGTGGAGTGCTCCGAGTGCGCGACCCCGTCGCCGGCAGTCATCAGGTTCAGTTCGCCGGGCCGCACGATCGCGGTCGCGCCGGTCGTATCGCGGTGCTCGATCTCACCCTCGAACAGCCACGTGACGGTCTGCAGTCCGATGTGCGGATGCCCGGGAACGCGCATGCCGGGCGACCCGTCGGCCAGGTCGTGCGGGCCGTAGTGGTCGATGAAGCACCAGGCACCGATCAGCGACCGCCCGCGCTGCGGCAGCGTGCGGTTGACGAGCATCGCGCGCGGGCCGCCAAGCGGTACCTCGCGGGGCAGCAGCAGTTGGGGCGCACCGCGTGGGGTACCGCGTGGGGTACCGAGGGATGCACCGATGGGCGTACCGAGCGCTTCTGGACGGACCTCGATCAGGGCCGGGTCCCGCTCCGTGACGCTCATGCCGCCATCCTCCTCCGCCATCCCCTCCGCCTCCCCGCCGCGATTCCCCGCCGCCGATGCCGAGCAGCGCGGGGCGCGCCCTCAGTACTCCAGCAGCAGGTCGGTCAGCACGCGGGTGCCGAAGTCGAGGGCGGCGAGCGGCACCCGCTCGTCGACGCCGTGGAACATGGCCGGAAAGTCCAGCTCGGGTGTCAACTGCAGGGGCGCGAAGCCATAGCCGGTGATGCCGAGCAGCGAGAGCGCCTTGTTGTCGGTGCCGCCGGACATCAGGTACGGCAGCACGGGCGCGCCGGGGTCGTGGCGATGCAGCAGGTCGACGACGTGGTCGACGAGCGGGCCGGCGAACGGCGTCTCCAGCCCGATGTCGGCCTGCACGATCTCGATCTCGATATCATCGCCGATCAGGTCGCGCACCTCGGCGAGCACCGCCTGCTCCTCCCCCGGCAGGGTGCGGATGTCGATGAGCGCGCTCGCCTCGCCGGGGATCACGTTGTGCTTGTAGCCGGCGGTCAGCGCCGTGGGGTTCGTGGTGGTGCGGAGCGTCGCCCGGATGAAGCCCGACGCGGTGCCGGAGGCCAGGACGACCGCATCGGGGCCGGCGGTCGCCACGTCCAGGTCGAGCAGCCTCGCCAGTTCGGCGACGAGCGCCCGGGTGGTGTCGGTGAGGCGGATGGGCCAGTCGCGACGGCCGAGCACGGCGACGGCCTCGGCGAGCCGCGTGACGGCGTTGTCGCGGATCATGCGGGAACCGTGCGCGGCCCGGCCGCGGGCGGTCAGCCGAATCCAGATCAACGCCTTCTCCCCGGTCTGCAACAGGTAGGCGCGACGGCCCGCCAGATCGATGGAGTACCCGCCGACCTCGCTGATCGCCTCCGTCGCGCCGGCGAACAGCTCGGGGTGGTGCTCCACGATCCAGTGCGAGCCGAGCACGCCGCCGGCCTCCTCGTCGGCGAAGAAGGCGACGACTAGGTCGCGGGCGGGGCGGCGACCGGAGCCGAGGATCTCGCCGAGCGAAGCGAGCATCATCGCGTCCATGTCTTTCATGTCCACGGCGCCGCGGCCCCAGAGCATGCCGTCGCGCACCTCGCCGGCGAACGGGTCGACCGCCCAGTCCGCGGCGTTCACGGGCACGACGTCGGTGTGTCCGTGCAGCACGAGCGCGGGACCGGGGCGCTCCCCCTCCACCCGGGTCACCACCGAGAGGCGTCCCGGCTCCGGCTCGAAGTAGTGGGTGGTGAGGCCGAGCCGCTCCAGCTCGGCGCCGACGTACTGCGTCGCCTCGGTCTCGCCGTGGGAGCGGCCCTCACCCCAGTTGACGCTCGGGAACCGGATCAGGTCGCGGGCGAACTCGGCGGTCCGGCTGAGGGAGTCGGTCACGGACGCGTTCACCCGATACGGCTGGCGCTGCGCCACAGGTCGATGCCGCCGTCGACGGCGTGCTCGTCGATGGCCGTCAGCTCGTCGGCCGTGAACGAGAGGTTCTGCACGGCCGCCAGGTTGTCGTCCAGCTGGGTGACCGAGGAGGCGCCGATCAGCACGCTCGTCACGCGGGGGTCGCGCAGCCCCCACGACAGCGCGAGCTGCGCCAGGGTCTGACCGCGACTGCCGGCGATCTCGTTCAGGGCACGCAGGTGGGTGAGCGCCTCGTCGGTGATCAGGGAGGTGGAGAGCGTGCCATCCCGTGCCGCGCGCGAATCCTGCGGCACGCCATCCAGGTAGCGGTCGGTCAGCATGCCCTGCGCCAACGGCGAGAATGCGATGACGCCGACCCCCAGTTGCTCGACCGTGTCGAGCAGGCCGTCCTCGATCCAGCGGTTGAGCATGGAGTAGGAGGGCTGGTGGATGGTGAGCGGGGTACCCAGGTCGGCCAGGATCTGCGCGGCCCGTCGGGTGCGCTCCGGCGAGTAGCTGGAGATGCCCGCGTAGAGGGCGCGGCCCGACTGCACGGCCGTGTGCAGGGCGCCCATCGTCTCTTCCAGCGGCGTGTCGGGGTCGGGGCGGTGGTGATAGAAGATGTCGACGTAGTCGAGGCCCATGCGCGCCAGCGACTGGTCGAGGCTGGCCAGCAGGTACTTGCGGGAGCCGTGGTCGCCGTAGGGGCCGGGCCACATGTCGTAGCCCGCCTTGCTGGAGATGACCAGCTCGTCGCGGAACGGCGCGAAGTCCTCCTTGAAGATGCGGCCGAAGTTCGTCTCGGCCGTGCCGTAGGGCGGGCCGTAGTTGTTCGCCAGGTCGAAGTGGGTGACACCGGCATCGAACGCGCGGCGCAGGATCGCACGCTGCGTCTCCAGCGGGTTCACGTCGCCGAAGTTCTGCCAGAGGCCGAGCGACACCGCCGGCAGCAGCAGGCCGCTGCGCCCCGTGCGCCGGTAGGGGAAGGAGTCGTATCGATCGGATGCGGGTTCGTACGCCATGCGCACGAGCCTGGCACGGCCCTCCGACCGCTGCCGGGGAGCCGCCGGCTGCTAAGGTCGTCGGTCGGCGCCTGCGGGCGCCCGCCCGGTCCGGGTGGCGGAATGGCAGACGCGCTAGCTTGAGGTGCTAGTGCCCTTTATTGGGCGTGGGGGTTCAAGTCCCCCCTCGGACACCAGTGTGAGCCAGAGCAGGCGGTCAGCGCCGTCGGCTCGACCAGGCGGCTGGACCAGGCGATCAGCGCAGTCCGCTACAGCAGGCGGTCGGTGGCCGAGTCGGCGGCGCCGTCGAAGTACCGGTCGAGCACCTGCTGGAACACCGGCTCGTCCGGGGCCGCCCGCAGGAACAGCGTCGCCGATGAGCGGGCCTTGGTCGCGTCGATGCCCCCGAACAGCGCCGCGGCGCTCGCCGCGGACGATTCGGCCACCACGGTCATGCACTCGCGCAGGCGCGGCCCGAGCACCGGGTGGGCCAGGTAGGCGCGGGCCTCGGCCAGCGACACGATGGCGAAGCGCTGGGACATCGCGCTCATGCCCAGTCCGGCCAGCTGGGGAAAGACGAACCACATCCAATGGCTCGTCTTGCGGCCCCGCCGCAGTTCGCGCAGCGCGGTGCCGATCGTGTCGCCGTCGTCCTGCGCCCGCACGAACCGCTCCAGGTCGAACCGCTCGTCGCCGTCGCCTGCGCTCCGCTCACTCATCCCGTCGCTCCGCTCACTCACCCGACGACGGTAGGCGTCGTCGATCGGGTCGAGCCGCTCATCCGCGCCTGCAGTCGCCATCGGTGGATGCAGGTCAGCTCGCGGCCGGATGCTCCAGCGCCGCCTTCAGGCCCTCGAGCAGCGGAGTGGTGGGGCGGCCGATCAGGCGCGACAGGGTGGGGTTCGCGTCGGCCAGGTCGCCGCGGGCGATGGCAGTGTCGATGGCGATGCGCGCTTGGATCCGCTCCGGGGGCACCTGCTGGGCCAGCAGGTCCACCTCCTGCTCGTCGGAGGTGCGGTGGTGGTACAGGATCGTGCGGCCGAGGATCGCCGTGAACGCCTGCGCCAGTTCGATGCCGTCCCAGGCGGTGTCGCCGGAGAACTCGTAGATCGCGTTCTCGTGCCCGTCGCCGGTCAGCACCGCCGCGGCGCCCTCGGCGTAGTCGATGCGGGACGCGCTAGCGATGCGGCCCTCGTTCCAGCCGGTGAGCAGTTCGTTCGTGCGCTCGACGCCGGGCAGCAGGGACGCCTCGTTCTCGGTGTACCAGTTGTTGCGCAGGATCGTGAACGGGATGCCCGAGGCGGTGATCATGTTCTCGGTGTCCCAGTGCTCGGGCGCCATCGGCAACGTGGAGGCGTCCACGTGCGGGGCGCTCGTGTAGACGATCCGGCCGACGCCGGCCCGCTTGGCCGCCTCCACCACGTTCTGGTGCTGCTGGTGCCGCTTGCCCACCTCGCTGCTGGAGATGAACATCAGCGTGTCGCCGCTGCCCAGCAGGGGGTCGAGCGACTCCGGCTCGTCGTACGTGCCGATCACCGTGCGGGCGCCGAGCGCTCCGGCGCTGGAGAGCCGGTGCCGGTCGCGGCCGGTGGCGAGGATGTCGTCGCCCGAGACGCCCCGGGCGATCAGACGATCCACGATCATGCGGCCGAGCACGCCGCTCGCACCGGTGACGACGATGGCCATGGGATGTGCTCCTTGCTCGTTCGCTTGCGCATCGAGTGCTCCGACGCTCGAATGTCACCGTAGGGGCCCTGCCCGCAAGACGCCTCCGGCCGGCAGCGCGCGCTTCTGGGCAGACGCGCGTCAGGTGCGTACTTCGGGCAGTGCCGATCAGGCGAAGCGGATGGCGGCCTGCAGGCGCGTGCGTACGTCGAAGATCTCGTTACCGCCGACCGCGCGGGAGTCGGGCAGGCCGTCCCGCAGGGCGGTCAGCAGGACCGACGCACGCAGCACCACCTGCTCCGCGCCCCGGGAGGAGCCCACCGACTCCGCGGGCTCCTGCAGGTCGGCGTCGGGCAGCACCAGCAACAGGCCGGTGAAGCGCACCCGGGCGGAGCGCGCCACCCACTTCGCCCGCTGTGCCAGCTCGTGCATCGGGCGCTCGCCCGCGAGGGCGTCGCCGGTCAGCTCGCCGCGGCGCACCCCGACGGGGCCGCCGTAGTCCTCCGACAGGATGCCGAACAGGCCGGTGGGACCGAGCACCACGTGGTCGATCTTCTCCTCCGAGCTGCCGGCGGCCACGTCGTGCCAGACGGTGTAGCCGATGCCGAGCGACGACAGGCGGCGCGCCGTCGCCTCCTCAGCCAGCGCGTCGGCGAGCAGGTGACGGATCTCGCGGGGTGCGCGGCGGACGAGCACCGGATCGAACGGGTCGGGCACGCTCTCGCCGCGGCCGAGCCACTCCCCGAGCAGCCGCAGGTAGCGCTCGCGGCGCCAGCCGCCCGGATGCCCGTGGCTGGCGGCCTTGGGCCGGGTGTGCTCGCGCTCGGCGCGCGGCGCGGGCGCCCAGGTGGTCGGCTCGTCGTCGGGCTCGCGGCCGCGGTCGTAGCGCGACCGGGCGTCGGCGGTGCCGATCCGGTCCCATGCCGCCTGCACGGCGATGAAGCGGGCCGTGTCGCCGCCCGTGTCGGGATGCGTCTGCCGCAGCAGCCGGCGGTAGGCGCGCCGCAGCTCCTCCTCCGACGCCGCGGCCGGCACGCCGAGCACCTCGTACGGCGACGCCGACATGGGACTGTCGGCCATCACCCGCACCTCCGCCCACCGCCCACGTCGCCCCGCAGGATACCGGCTCCATCGAAGGGGCGCCGCGGATGCCGTTCGGCGGGCACGGCCCGCGAGGAATTCAGGATGAATCGAGAAATGAAGGCTCAGATCGGCCCGGATCGCCTGCAGACCTCGATTTCTCCTGAATTCCTGACGATTCAGGCAGGCCGGACCGGAAGCGCCCGGCTCCGCAGACCCGCCGTTCGGGGCCGAGCCGTAGCATCCGCTGCATGGCCGAGGCGATCTATCTGGCGTCCGCGGAGGGCAACACGGGCAAGTCCACCATCGCGGTCGGGCTGGTGGAGGCCCTGAACCGCCGCGTCGGCCGGGTCGGGGTGTTCCGGCCGGTCAGCCGCACCTCCACCGGCAGCGACTATGTGCTGGAGATGCTGCTGCGGCACACCACGGCCCAGGTCGGGCAGTCCGCCGCC
Source organism: uncultured Amnibacterium sp. (assembly GCF_964250715.1). Lineage (GTDB taxonomy): Bacteria > Actinomycetota > Actinomycetes > Actinomycetales > Microbacteriaceae > Amnibacterium. The sequence goes on along the minus strand of NZ_CAXUGX010000005.1, from coordinate 159,188 downwards.
AGCGGCGTGACCTACGAGCAGGTGCACCACGATCCGGACGCCGCGCTGGCTGAGATCCTGGCCGACTATCGCGCGATGGCCGCGGCCTGCGATGCGGTGGTGATCGTCGGCTCCGACTACACCGACGTCGGCACGCCCACCGAGCTGCGCTTCAACGCCCGGGTCGCGGCGAACCTGGGCGCGGCGGTCGTGCTGGCGCTCGGCGGACGGCGCGGGGAGGGACCCGAGGCACGCACGGCCTCCGAGGTGGCGCAGGTGGCCGAGATCGCCCTCGCGGAGTTCCGCGGCGAGCACGCCGCCCTGCTCGGCGTGGTCGTCAACCGGTGCGACCCGGGCCAGGTGGCCGAGATCGCCGCCGCCGTCGCGGCCCTGCTGCCCCCGGACACCGGCGTCTTCGCGATCCCGGAGGACCCGGGTCTGGTGGCGCCGAGCCTCGCCACCGTGCTCGCCCAGGCCGAGGGCGTGCTGGCCGTCGGCGATCCTGCGCTGCTGGAGCGCGATGTGGTCCACACCGTCGTCGCGGCGATGACCCTGGAGAACCTGCTGCCGCGGCTGGCCGAGGGCACACTCGTGGTGATGCCCGGCGACCGCACGGACACGCTGCTCGGCGTGCTGCTGGCCCACGCCGGCGACACCTTCCCCGCCCTCGCCGGGGTGCTGCTGACCGGCGGACTCACTCCCGCCCACCACACCCAACGGTTGATCGACGGGCTGGGTGTCCGGCTGCCGATCGCGCGCACCGAGCTCGGCACATTCGAGACGGCCGGCCGTGTGGCGGCCGTGCGCGGCCGGCTGGCGGCGGAGTCGCCGCAGAAGTACGCCCGCGCGGTCGCCCTGTTCGACGCCCACGTGGACGCGGCAGCGCTGCTCGGCGCGCTGGACGTGCACCGCTCCTCCGTGGTCACGCCGTTGATGTTCGAGTACGACCTGCTGTCCCGTGCCGCCGCCGACCCGAGGCACATCGTGCTGCCGGAGGGTGACGACGACCGCGTGCTCGAGGCCGCCGGGATCGTGCTGCGCCGCGGCGTGGCCCGGCTGACGATCCTGGGCGTCCCGGCGCAGGTGCGGGCGCGCGCCGCCGGGCTGGGCATCGACCTGGCCGACGCCGACGTGATCGACCCGCTCGCGGAGCCGCAGCGGCAGCGGTTCGCGGAGGCGTACGCGACCGAGCGGGCGCACCGGGGCGTCTCCCTGGAGCTGGCGCGCGACACCGTCACCGACGTGTCGTACTTCGGCACCCTGATGGTGCACCTGGGCCTCGCAGATGGCATGGTCTCCGGCGCCACCCACACGACCGCGCACACCATCCGGCCCGCGTTCGAGTTGGTGAAGACCGCGCCCGGGGTGAAGGTCGTCTCCAGCGTCTTTCTGATGGCGCTCGCCGACCGCGTGCTCGTCTACGGCGACTGCGCGATCATCCCCGTGCCGACGGCCGAACAGCTGGCCGACATCGCGATCTCGGCGGCGGACACGGCCTCGCGGTTCGGCATCGAGCCGCGAGTCGCGATGCTCAGTTACTCCACCGGTACCTCCGGCAGCGGGGCGGATGTGGACAAGGTGCGCGAGGCGACCGCCCTGGTGCACGAGCGGGCGCCTCTGCTGCTTGCGGAAGGGCCCATCCAGTACGACGCCGCCGCCGACCCCGCGGTCGCCGCCGCGAAGATGCCCGACTCCCCCGTCGCCGGGCGGGCGACCGTGTTCGTGTTCCCCGACCTGAACACCGGCAACAACACCTACAAGGCGGTGCAACGCTCCTCCAACGCGCTGGCGATCGGGCCGGTGCTGCAGGGTCTGAACAGACCGATCAACGACCTGTCCCGCGGGGCGCTGGTGCGCGACATCGTCAACACCATCGCGATCACCGCGATCCAGGCCCAGTCGCGGCCCGCCGCCGCGGGTCCGGCCGCATCGCCCCCGGCGGCATCGCCCGCGGCCGAATCGACCTCGGCCGAATCGACCCCGGCCGCATCGCCCGCAGCCGCACCGCCCGCCCATTCTCAGAAGGACCTTCACTCGTGAGCGAATCGACTTCCTCCGGCCCCGTCTTCGTGCTGAACGCGGGGTCGTCGTCGCTGAAGTACCGGCTGGTGGATGCCGCCACCGGCGAGTCGTCGGCCGCGGGCACCATCGAGCGCATCGGCGAGCAGGGCAGTGACGTGCCGGATGCGGGCACGGCTGTGCGGCAGGCGCTCGAGCAGCTGCGCGAGCAGGCCGGCGTCACTCCGGCCGTGGTCGGTCATCGCGTCGTGCACGGCGGGGACCGCTTCGACGCCGCCACCGTGATCGACGATTCTGTGGAGCAGGCGATCGACGACCTGTCCGCCCTGGCGCCGCTGCACAACCCCGCGAACCTGGCCGGCATCCGGGCCGCGCGGGAGGCACTGCCCGACCTGCCGCAGGTGGCGGTGTTCGACACCGCGTTCCACCGCACGCTGCCGGCCGCGGCGGCCACCTACGCCATCGACGCCGACCTGGCGGCGCGGTACGGGGTGCGCCGGTACGGCTTCCACGGCACCTCGCACCGGTACGTCTCGCGCGCCGCCGCCGCGTTCCTTGGCCGGCCGGTGCAGGCGACGAAACTGATCGTGCTGCACCTGGGCAACGGCGCATCTGCGTGCGCGGTCGACGGCGGAGTGTCGGTGGAGACGTCGATGGGCATCACGCCGCTGGAGGGCCTGGTGATGGGCACCCGCTCCGGCGACCTGGATCCCGCGGTCCTGTTCCACCTGCATCGCCAGGCCGGCCTGGGCTTCGACGAACTGGAGCGGATGCTGAACTCCGGCAGCGGCCTGAAAGGCCTGACCGGATCCGGCGACATGCGCGACGTGCGGGCCGCCGCGGCCGGGGGCGACATCGCCGCGCGAATCGCGCTCGACACCTACGCCCACCGCATCCGCCACTACGTGGGCGCGTACCTGGCCCAGCTGGGGGCGCTCGACGCGGTGGTGTTCACCGCGGGGGTCGGGGAGAACGACGCGGCCACGCGCGCCGAGAGCCTGGCCGGGCTCGAAGGGCTGGGCATCCGGGTGGACCCGCAGCGCAATGCCGCGACGGCGACCGGCGCCCGGCGCATCTCGCCGGACCGCGCACCGATCGCCGTGCTGGTCGTCCCCACCGACGAGGAGTTGGAGATCGCTCGGCAGTCCGTCGCCGCAGTGGCCGCGGCCTGATCGCACCCACCTGGTCCGCCGGCTCGGCCGGGCCGGACCGTTTAGGGTCGGAGCGGCGGATTCGAGCAGGTCGGGTACGACCAGGAGGAGCGCATGGACAGCGGGGACATCTGGCTGGTGGTCATCGCCGGCATCGTCGTGGTCGGCGGCATCGGCACACTGGGCGCGCTCGTCTCACTCGTGCGATACGCCCCTCCGAAGCACCACTGACGGAGCACCACTGACGCAACACCACCGACCGCATCCGGCTCGAGTCAGTCGAGTCGACTCAATAGGTGACCGGATCGCGCAGCAGTGGGCAGGTCATGCAGTGGCCGCCGCCGCGGCCGCGGCCGAGTTCTGCGCCGGTGATGCTCAGCACTTCCACGCCGGCCTGGGTGAGCAGGTCGTTGGTGTGGGTGTTGCGGTCGTAGGCGAAGACCTGCCCGGGCCGGACCGCGATGACGTTGTTGGCGCTGTCCCACTGCTGCCGCTCGGCGGCGAAGTCGTCGCCGCCGGTGTTGACCACGCGCAGCGAGTCGAGGCCCAGGGCGTCGCGCACCACGTCCAGGAACGGCGCGGTCTCGGCCGTCACGTGGGCACGGCCGGGCCGGCCGGGACGCAGCGTGAACGGGGTGATCCCGTCGACGATCGCCCGGTACACCGTCACGCAGTCCTCGGCGGCGAACGTGAACACGGTGTCCAGGTGCATCGCGGCGCGCAGCTTGGGCATGCCCGCGACGATCACCCGCTCCGCCTCGCCGCGGTCGAATAGAGCCGCGGCGACCTGGCCGATCGCCTGCCGGGAGCTGCGCTCCCCCATCCCGATCAGCACCACGCCACGGCCGAGCGGCATGACGTCGCCGCCCTCCAGCGTCGCGGAGCCCCACTGCTGCTCGGGGTCGCCCCAGACGATCCGCTCGAACGCGCCGGAGAACGAGGGATGGAAGCGATAGACGGCCTTCATCAGCAGGGTCTCGTCGCGGCGGGCGCCGTAGAAGAGGGGGTTCAGGGTGAGGGCGCCGTTGATCCAGCAGGTGGTGTCGCGGGTGTAGAGCATGTTGGGCAGCGGCGGCATCAGGTAATCCGCGGGACGGCGGGCGGGACCGCCGACGCCCAGGCCGCGCGTGCGCAGGCTGTTCAGCCAGCCGGTTTCCTGTCGGCCGGTTTCCTGTCGGTCCGTTTCCAGCCGGCCCGTTCCTCGCCTGCCGGCTTCCGGTAGCTCGTCCATCGCGAGTCCGCCGATCAGCGCGGTCGCCAGGTCCGCCTCGCTGAGCGACTCGAGGTGCGCTCGGGTCGGCTCCACGAGCAGGGTGCCCACCTCGTTGGCGATCACCTTGCGGTCGAGCAGCCACGCCTTGGCGGTCGGATCCGCGAGCGTCTCGGTCAGGACCGTGTGCAACTCCAGCACCTCCACCTGCTGCCGTCTCAACTCGGCGACGAACGCCCGGTGGTCGCGCTGGGCGCTCTCCACCCACAGCACGTCGTCGAAGAGCAGCCCGCCGGCATTGGTGGGGGTCAGCCGCTGGTGGGCCAGGCCGGGCTCGCAGACGAGTACCCGGCGCAGGCGGCCGACCTCGGAGTGCACGCCGAACGCGCCAGCGGCGGCGGCGGAGGAGGAGGCGGCGGAGGAGCCGGTGGCGGGCGCGGCGGCGGAGATAGCGGAGCTGGGCCCAGGTGCCGTTTCAGACACGTCGAGTCCCCCCCTTGCTGATTCACCGGCCTCGCTGATGTACCGGCCGCCAGTCTGGCAGCCACTCCTTCGTCGACGGAGTCGATCGTTCGCGACGTCACACCTACATCCGCTTAGGCGTTCCGCGGATGCCCTGAGTGATCGGGTGTCGTTGCATGCGGTGTCGGGGTAGGGGCGGCCCGCGCCAGCCCTTTGGGACGAGGTGTGGCTGCTTCTGATGGAGTCGTATCTCGTGTCGACCGGTGTTGTGGATGAGGTGGTGGTGGTGGCTGCAGAGCAGGACCCCGTTGTCGATGTCGGTGGGCCCCTGATCGCGGTGCCACCAGGCGATGTGGTGCGCGTCGGTCCAGGCGACCGGGGCAGTGCAGCCCGGCCAGACGCATCCACCATCCCGTGCGGCGAGGGCTTTCTTCTGTGCGGGCGTGAAGAGTCGATTCGAGAGCCCCAGGTAGAGCGGTTCGCCCTGCTCCCCGGTGACCAGCAGTCGTGTGCGTCCGTCGCAGGCGATCCGCTCCACCGTCGGGATGGGGAGTCGGGTGAGGATCCCCTCCGGCCAGCCACCACCGGTGCGCTGTTCCAGGTCGGTTGCGGTGACGTGGACGACGACCTCGTGGATGGCCTTCGTGCCGACGGTTCCGTCGTGTTCGGCTTGCACGCCTGCGATGATGATCGCGGCGAAGGTGTCGAAGTCGTACTGGGTCGTGGTGCGTTGGTCTCCGTCGGTTTCCCGCCAGGTGGATTCCAGGTCCTCGGCGTCCTCACCGCCGGGTGGCTGGTAGGTCATCCGCACCCCACGGCGGTGGGCTTGGAGTGCTTCGCGGAGGAGGGCGGCGACTTCGGGGGTCGCGCGGCCGGTGAACGACGTCAACCCGTCGACCCCGAGCCGTCCGAGCCGGAACGCACGTTTCTGCCGTCGTGCTTCATCGGCGGGTTCGGTGCCGTCGGGGTCGAGGTACTCCGCCCACGTCGCGGTCTGCACAGACAGCAGGTCCGGAGTCAAAATCCCGGCGGCTTCGGTCAGTTCGGCTTCCGCGATCTCCAGGTTCTCGACCGTGGTCCGCTTCCGCACCGAGTTGAGGGTCTCCACCACCAGCCGGGCCGACTCGACGCCGACCTCACCGGCGTTCACCGCAGCGGTCATGGTCGGGTACCGGCCGGGCAGTTCATCCCCGGTCAGGCCGAGGCGGGGCATTAGGGCGGTGCCGACCCCGATCCGACGCTTCGCTTCTTTGGTACCGATGCGCGCGACCGTGGAGACCAGGTCCGCTCCGTCGCGGGCGTCGTACTGCTCGGCGAGGCCGTTCGGGCTGAGCTGCACCCGGGAGCGCCATTCGACTTCCGCGGCGGCACGGACTCGGCGGGCGTCGACGACCCGGCCGATCGCCTCCCACCCCGCCACCGCAGCCAGCACCTCGGCGTCCGTTGCGGTCCGCGGCAGCACGGGTGCAGCGAGCACCGCGGCGAACGCGCGGTCGAGCGCTTCGCTGGTACCGGCGATTGACTGCATACCTGCACTCAACCACCCACCACCGACACTCCCTCCGGGACCGAGACAGCACCTCGATCAGCGGAACCACACCTCAGTAAACGGCGCGTCGACTCCTCCACAAGCCGCCCGCACAGTCGCTTCTCCACAGGCCTAAAAGCTTCGCGCGGTACCTGTGGCTTGCGCGCGGTAGGTGTGCCTACCGCGGCAAGTCACAGCTACCGCGCGGGGTGCGCGGCGGCGGATACCCCCGGCACTGGGTCCCTGCGGAAACGCCCACAGGGCCGCATACTGACCTGATGTCCAGGGGGGCCTTCTCGATCGCGCTCGGCGCCATGGCGACCGTCGTCGCCGTGCTCGCCGCGCCGCTCGGCGCGCAGGCGGCCACCCCTCCGGCCGGGCCGCCGCTGCTGCCCAGCACCCAGGGCGCCGACGTGTCGTTCCCGCAGTGCGACGGATTCCTGCCCCTGGGGCAGGCCTTCGCCGTGATCGGCGTCAACGACGGACTTGCGACCACGACGAATCCGTGCCTGACGGAGCAACTGCTGTGGGCCAGCACCTCGACCGGGGTCACCGCGCAGCCCGGCACCGCCCTGTACGTGAACACGGCGAATCCGGGGCTGCAGGCGGACTGGTGGCCGTCCGAGAACCGCACCCGCGCCGGCGACGCGATCGCGAACCCTTACGGCACCTGCGCCCACACCGTGGGAGCGCCCTGCTCGTACGTCTACGGCTACTCCGTCGCCTACGACGACACGCACATCCGTGGAATCGACCCCGCGCACGCGGCCGACTACCGCTGGTGGCTGGACGTGGAGACGAGCAACAGCTGGAGCTTCGACACCCGACCCAACGCCGCCGTGCTCGAGGGCATGGTCGCGGCCTTCGCCGCGGTCGGTGCCGAGGCGGGTATCTACTCGTCCCGGCAGCAGTGGAACTGGATCGTCGGCACCCTGCCGACGGGCAGTCCGCTGAACGGGCTGCCCAGCTGGATCGCGGCTGGGACGGTGTCCAGCCGGGCCGCCCAGGAGGCGTGCTCGGTGAGCCCGCTCACGCCGGGCGGGCGACTGTCGATGGTGCAGTTCATCGACGGCGCCTACGACGCTGACGTCTCCTGCCTGCCGATCCTGCCCGTGCAGGTATCCGGACCCGTGCCGGCGCCCGTACCGTCCGCGTCCGCGACGTCACCCGTGCCGACCTCGGTGACCTCGCCCGTGCCACCGCACGCATCCGCGCTCGCACCGGCCGGTTTCGCCGCGGCGCACTGAGCGGACGCACTGAGCCGAATGCACTGAGCCCGGGGCGTGACTCGGGCGTGCCCGACGGCTCGATCGAGCACGCTCGGCATCGGCCGGGCACACTGACCGCATGGCCCTGCTCGTGACCCGTGCCCACCTGATCACCATGGCGCCCGGCGTCGCCGACTGCGGCCTGCTGCCGGACGGCTGGATGCTTGTCGAGCATGGGCGCATCACGGCGACCGGCGCGGGCGACCCGCCCGCCGTCCCCGGAGCCCGGGTGCTGGACGTCGGCGGCGCCTTCGTCGCGCCGGGCTTCGTCTCCGCCCACAGCCACCTGTTCACGAGCGGCGCCCGAGGCCTGGGCGCCGACGAGACCCTGTACGGCTGGTGCGACGAGATGCTCGGGCTGATGGGCGGTGCCACGCCCGAGACCTACTACTGGACCACCCTGCACGGAGCCCTCGACTTCATCGCGGGCGGCACCACGACCGCATTCGACTTCACCGACCCCCGCATCTCGTGGGACCGCGACGGTTCCCCCCGGTTCGTGCGGGACGGCGTCGATCGGAGCGCCGACGCTGCGGATGCGGTCGCGCCGAGCGAACCGGAGCTGCGCCCGCTGCAGCATCAGCTCGCTCAGATCGACGGCAAGGCGGCTGCCGGTATCCGCTTTCTGAACGCGGCGTCGCTGGACGACGCGATCGGCACCGACGACGAGGTGCTGGAACGGTTCGGCGCGATGGTGGAGTACACCCGCTCCCTGGACCGGTCGTTCGCGCTCGACGCCGCGATCATGGGCGCCGTGCAGTGGTCCGACCGGCCGAACGCCGCGGCGCTGGAGGTGGCTGCGATGCGCCGGTACGGCGTGATCAACCAGGCCCACTTCTTGGAGACCCGCGAGGCGGTCGAGGCGCAGCGAACGAAGTTCGCCGCCTACGAGCAGGCCGGCGCGCTCGGCCCCGACCTGATCTTCGGCCACTTCATCCAGACGACTCCGCAGATCATCGCGACTGCCGCCGCGGGTGGCGCGTCGATGTCGTGGCAGCCCGCGTCCAACGGTCGTCTCGCCTCCGGCGTCGCGGACCTGCCGGCGATCCTCGCCGCCGGCATGCCGGTGGGGATGGGCCTCGACGATCAGGCCTGCACCGACATCGCCGACCCGTGGCAGAACATGCGGATGGGGATGGCGCTCGTGCGCGCTGCGACCGGGAGGCCCGCGTCGATGCTGCCCGAGCAGGTGCTGCGGCTGCACACCGAGGGCTCGGCGCGGATCCTGGGGCTCGCCGGGCAGGTGGGCGCGCTCACCACCGGCGCTCACGCCGACTTCCTGGTCGTGGATCCCCGCTCCCCCGACGTCGGACCGCTCTGGCGTCCGGTGCGCAGCTATGTGCTGGCCTGCGGGCAGCGCAACCTGAAGCAGGTCTACATCGGCGGCGAACTCGTGGCCGAAGACGGGGTCTCGCTGAACCCGCTCGCCGCGGACGCATCCGCGGCCGTGCATCGGCTGATGCCGATCGCAGCCGAACGGACCGGCCGACCCCCGCGGTGATGCCGCGCCATCACGGTCATCCCGCGCCGCCTGGTGATGCCGTCGTGACCCGGCCGGCACCGCCCGGTCGCTCACAGTTCCAGGAGTGTTCGGGGCGCCGGCCAGGAGTGTTCAGGTCGGGTTGCGCTGTTCAGGCGGCTACCCCGTAGCGTTCGGTCATGGACTATCTGAAGGTCTCGGACGCCGGATCCGCCCCACTGCACGCCGTGGAGAAGCAGAGCGTCTCGGTCGACTACGCGCACGTGGCGCAGGCCCGCAACCGGGCGCTGCAGGCCTTCTCGCGGATCGAGCAGCCCGCGGGGACCAAGACGGAGCGGCTGGAGCACCTGGAGAGCAGCGTGCGCGAGCTGGGCGACGCCGTGCTCGCGCTCGTCAGCGTGCTGACCGAGCTCGTCTCCGGGCTCGACCAGCGCGACGTGCACGTCGTCGGCTATCCGAGCGAGGACGCCCTGGCGGCCAAGCGGTCCGGCTGACCGGCTGACCGGCGGTCGGACGCCCGAGCCACCGGCCCCACTGTCGGTCAGTTCCAACTGCCGGTCAGTTCGCCGCCGCGCCCGCCAGCGGCGCGACGTTCATATCGACTCCGTCCGCCACGTACTGCACGATGCGCACCCGGCCGCCCGTGTGAAACGGGGTGGCGGAGGCCAGCGACGCGGCGGCTTGCTGCCTGGTCGCCGGCCCGATCGGCTGCCACTCGTCCAGACCGACCAGGGGGCTGCCGGTGCGCAGCTCGCCGACGATCGCGGACCAGAACTGGTCGTTGGAGTAGAGCCCGACCTCGGCGCCCAGCCCGCCCGCGGCCGTCGGCCCGCCGAGATAGGCGGCCATGCCCTCGATGATCGCCTGGTTGAAGCGGGTGTGATGACTCCAATCGCGGAGCATCTCCACGTCGATCCAGTACCGGTGCGCCGCCGCGTCGGTGATGCCGTGCAGGTGGGCGCTGCGATAGCCGGCGGACCAGCCGAAGACGTAGGCGCAGGCGGCGGAGGTATGGGCGCCGTGGCAGGCCGTGCCGTACGCCGAGGGGACTGCGACGCGCACGCCGTGCGCGGTCGCCGAGTGGGGCCACACGGGTTTCGTGTACTTGCGCTCCCATGCGCGGAAGGGGTCGGCGGCCATCACGTAGAAGGCGGTCGAGGGTTGGGCGGACCCGCCGACGGCGCCGGCGGCCCAGCGCAGTTGCGCAGTGAGGCACGGGTTGCGCGTTCCCGGCGTGCCGTTGTTGATCCCCACGATCGCGAACGCGGGACCGGCCGGCTCGTTGGGGTGCGCACAGGTGGGCCAGGAGGCGTCCACGCCCAGCGCGGTCGGCGGCAGCACCGGCCGTGGCGCCGGAGCGGGTTCACGCGTCAGGTCGCCCATACCGCTGATGGCGCTGTATGCCATCAGCGCGACGGTGAGCAGCAGCAGCACCCACAGCCCGCCGAGGCCCGCGCGACGTCCGGCCGAACGGCGAGTAGTGGAGGCGGTCTGCGCCGGGCGGACTGTCACCCGCCGTGCGGTGCCCCGACGCCGGTCCGGCACGCGAGTGCGTCCAGACCCCGGCGACGAGGGCCGGGACGCCGGGGTGCGCGACGAACTGCGAGTCGAACCGGCCCGTCGCGATGCGCGCGAGGTCGTTGTCGTCCGGCCACGCCGCATCCGTCACCGCCCCATCGATCGGAGAACCAGCGTAGGCAGCGGCTCGACTCCCGCAGCCGTCCCGCGCCGAGCGCCGCCGCGCCGGGTGACGCCGCGCTCAGGCCCCGACCGGCTCCGCCTGCTCGGCCGGCCGCTGCGCCGGCCCACCCCGCTGCGCCACCCGTCTGGGCAGCGCGAAGACCAGCAGGAACGAGAGGATCGCGAAGCCCGCACTGACTGCCAGGGCCGCGGCCGCGGCGGTGCCGAAGCCGTCCGCCAGTTGGGCGGGCGTCGGTCGGCCGTGGAACACCGGCAGGGCGCCGAACAGCGTGCTGCTGATGACCGCGATGCCGATCGCCGAGCCGAGGCGCTGCATGGTGGAGATCACGCCGCTGGCCGCGCCCGCCTCGGCGGGGTCGACCGTCGCGGTGATGAACTGCACGTTCGGTGCGATGAAGAGTCCGCTGCCGATCCCGCCGAGCGCGAGGGGTCCGAGCAGCGCCCACGTGGTCAGGTCCGCCGTGGGGACGAGCTGCAGCACGAGCCAGAGGCCGATCAGGCCGAGCGAGACGCAGGCGGTGCCGATGATGAGCACCCGACGTCCGATCATCGCCGCGAGGCGGCTGCTCTGCGACGCGCCGAGGATGCTGCCGATCGCGAACGGCAGGGAGAGCAGTCCTGTCTCGAGCGCGGAGTGGCCGAGGCCGGCCTGCCACAGCAGCGACAGCGTGAAGAAGATGCTGGTGAACGCCGCGAAGTAGACGAGCGCCAGAATCGTGCCGCCGGTGAAGGCGGCATGCGAGTAGAGGTGTGGCGGCACCAGGGGTGATCCCTGGCGGCGGGCGACGCTCCGTTCCCAGATCGCGAACGCGACGAGGAAGGCGACGCCGGCGATCAGCGTCACGAAGGTCCAGGCGGGCCAGCTTTGGTCCTGGCCCTCGATCAGCGGCACCAGGATGGCGGAGAGCCCGGCGGCGACGATCACCAGGCCGATCACGTCGAAGCCCCCGGTGGTGCGCCGCAGATCGCCGACGCGGTTCGGCACCAGGACGACGCACCCGATCAGGGCGACGAGCCCGATCGGCAGATTCACGCCGAAGACCAACCGCCAACCGTTCTTCTCTCCGAACGCCTGGATCAGCAGGCCTCCGACGAGTGGCCCCAGGGCGGACGCAACACCGATGACGGCGCCGAGGATCGCGAAGGCGCGACCGCGCACCCGCCCCTGGAACAGCAGCTGGATGTAGGCGTTGACGGCCGGCAGGTACATGCCCGCGGCGAGGCCCTGCACGACCCGGGCGACGATCAGCTGCGCATCGCTCTGGGCGAGACCACAGGCGACGCTGGCGGCGGTGAAGCCCGCCAGGCCTCCGAAGAAGACCCATTTGTGGCCGTACTTGTCGCCGAGCCGGCCCGCCGGGATGAGGACCAGGCCGAAGGCCAGCGAGTAGCCGGAGACGACCCACGAGAGGGTCGACTCCGACGCGTTCAGGCTGGTGCGGATGGTGGGCAGCGCGACGTTGACGATCGTCGCGTCGAGCAGCGACATCGAGATGCCGATGAGCAGCACCACGAAGGCCAGCCAGGCGCGCCGCGGTTCGATGGTGATACCGCCGGGGGCTGGAGCAGTGGAGGTCACGGTCAAGACGCCTTTCGGGAGTGTTCGTCGGTGAGAATGGCGGGCAGATCGTTGAGGACGGCGTCGAGCGAGTCGAGCTCCGCCTGCAATCGGAACCGCTGGTGGGTCATGGTGTGGGTTTCCGCGACAGTGAGATGCGGAGCGGCCCGGGACAGGTTGGCCCGATGCGCCGACATCGCCGCGATGATCGCGTCGCGTCGGGCATGCAGCGTCATCTCCAGCGCCGGCAGCGACGCCGGATCCAGGCGGGTCAGTGCCAGGTCGAACGGATCGGGCCGCAGCGCGAAGCTGCGCAAGGTCTCCGAACTCATGGACCGAAGCGCCTCGCGGCCGGCGGTGGTGATGTCGTAGATCTGCCGCTCGGGCCGGTGCCCGGCGCGCTCGGTGCGCACCTGGCCGATCTTGCCCTCGTCGGCCAGGCGCTTCATGGCGCCGTAGATCCCGCCGACGGTGATATCGGTCCACAGGTGGGTGTGCTCCTGCTCCGCCAGCAGCCGCAGCTGGTGGCCGTGCATCGGACCCCGCTCGGCGAGGGAGCCGAGGATGTAGAGGCGGATCGAGGACACCGGATTACTTTTACATGAGTAGTCGCGCAGGAGCAAATGCGTCGGGTCGGAGTGTGGACCCGGTACGCCCGCCCGGCCCTGCCCCGCTCCCGTCCGCTCGCTCCTCCTCTCCGCGTCCCCGCCCGCTCCTCCACTCCCCCGCCAGTCACTGCGGATCCGCCCGCGCTTCGTGCGACGATTCGCCATGGTCGGCGATCCCTTCGACGCCCAACTGCCGCCGGTCGGCGATGCCGAGGTGGAGTCGCTGCTCGCCACCTCGCGGGATTACACGATGGTCGTGCTGCGGGCGGGCCCCAATCGCCAGGCGCCGGAGGCGTCCGAGCTGGTGCAGCAGCACGGGGTGCGCACGTTGCGATTGCGCAAGGGCGGTTGGTTGCGCGTGGTAGCCCGAGTTGCTGATACCTCCCCGCTGGCCGGAGTCTGTGTGTTCGATCTGGACCTGGAGCAGACCCGCCGGCTGATGGCGAGCGACCCGGCGGTCCGGGCCGGGGTCCTGCTGTTCGAGGCGCACCGGGTGCACGCGTTCCCCGGCGACGGGCTGCCGTCCGCCGGTTGACGGGCTGTGGCAACTCGGCGGAATGTCCTGTGGCCCGCACTGTCGCTGCGGCACGTCAGACTGGCGTCACCGACGGACGGGATGGGCATGGCTGAGCAGGGCGAGACACGGGTCGCCGTCTATCTGGACTTCGACAACATCGTCATCTCCCGGTACGACCAGGTGCACGGGCGCAACTCGTTCCAGCGCGACCGCGCGCGGGGCGCGAGTACGGCGGAGCGGGTGGTCGACCCCGCCTTCGCCGCCCGGCTGCAGGCCGCGACAGTCGACATCGGAGCCGTCATCGACTTCGCGTCGTCGTTCGGCACCCTGGTGCTGACCCGGGCGTACGCCGACTGGTCCGCCTCGGTGAACGCGGCGTACCGCGGGCAGCTGGTCAGTCGCGCCGTCGATCTGGTGCAGCTGTTCCCGACGGCGGCCTACGCCAAGAACGGTGCCGACATCCGGCTGGCCGTCGACGCCGTGGAGGACATGTTCCGGCTGCCCGACCTGTCCCACGTGGTGATCGTCGCGGGCGACTCCGACTACATCGCACTGGCCCAGCGGTGCCGGCGCCTCGGCCGCTACGTGGTCGGGATCGGCGTGGCCGGGTCGACCAGCCGGTCGCTCGCCGCGGCCTGCGACGAGTTGGTCACCTACGACGACCTGCCCGGAATCGCCGCCGTCGTCGGCGCCGTCTCGCCCAGCGTGACGACTCCTGCACCGGCGGTTGACGATCAGGCGGAGGCGGAGGCGGCGACGGAGGCGGAGGCGGCGGCTGGGCCGCAGCGCGGTCGTCGGCGTCGCCGGTCCGAGCCGGGCCTGGATCAGCAGCCGCCGCTCGAGCCGGAGCACGGCGACCCGAATCAGCCGCTGCCGGATCAGCGACTCGACGACGACCCGCCCGAGGATCCCCAGGCGGTCGCCACCGACCTGCTGGAGCGGGCGCTGCGCCTGGGGCAGGGCAAGGACGACGACGACTGGCTGCACAACTCCGCCGTCAAGACGCAGATGAAGCGGATGGATCCGTCGTTCAGCGAGCGCGCGCTGGGCTTCCGGTCGTTCTCCGACTTTCTGCGCTCCCGCGACGAACTGGTCGACCTGGATGAGAGCAGTACCGCCCGCCTGGTTCGATTGGCCGAGCGACCCCAGCCGTGAACCTCTCCACCGTGAGAATGCTGGGCGACAACCGTACGATCCCCGAGTAGAGCGTGAGCCGCGGCGTCCGCGTGTCGATGCCGGCGTAAGAACGGCGCATGAGCTTCTTCAGCACGGCACGCGCATCGAGGAACTCCACCTCAGGACGCTCCGCGTCGGGCACATCCGCATCGACAAGAACCTTCGAGTCGGAGCCGTTCTCGTCGGCGTCGTTCCGGGAAGGCCACGACGTGCCCCACACCGCTCCGCATCACCTGGGCGATGAGCCCGCCCTGACCGGCGACCACCGCCACTCCACCGTGCACCGTCTGGGCCGGGTCAGCACCACCGGCGGCTTCGACCTGCCCGGCGAGTTCGACCTGCCGCCGGAAGAGCCCGTCGTGCTAATCGGCCGGATTCCCTGGGAACTGCGCGACCCCGACGACTTCGAATCCTGAGCACGTCAGCAGGACCAGGTCTCGAAAGCAGGCTGCTGGTCGACTGGCGACCTGCTGTCGGGACCCTGTCCTGCTGACGTGCTGGGCTCGTGCGCGGCGGTCAGAACCAGACGTCGAGCCACGGGACGGTCGGCGACCGGAACGCCCGGTCCAGCAGCGCCACCGACTCCGTCGACCCGCCGACCAGCCCGGCACGCTGCAGCGTGACCGCGGACACGCCGCCCAACAGCAGCGAGCCGAGTACAGCCACGCCGAGCCGGACAGCGGGGACATCCGGCTCTTCCGCGTCGTCGATTCGCGTGACGGTTGCGAAGCCGTGATCGTCGACCGCGAGCAAGAACCGGCCCGCGGCGTAGTCGAGGGGGTCGTCGACGGCGAGCGCGATGCGCGCGGGACCGGCGTAGGCGCGCGCCTGCAGGGTGACGACCGGGTCGAGGATCCGCAACCACAGGTGATCGCTGACGGAGGTGGTTCGCACCGCACGCGGGTTGGCGACGAGCCACTTCAGCGCTTCGTCGGTGGACCGCAGGCGGGCGGTCACCGTCCCGATCAGGTCCAGTTGCAGCACGAACCGCCAGAGCGCCGAGTAGGCATCCGGCGTCGCGGCGACCAGGTGCACGACCTGTGCGGAGCTGGCGGCGAAGTCGGACTCGTTCTCGGCGGCTGTGTAGACGAGATAGCCGGTGGGCGCGCCGTGCGCGTCGTCGTAGCGGGCGAAACGCCGGGCGCGCAGGTCGTCGTCGTCCGACGCGCGCCCGAAGATCCGGGTGAACACCAGCCCGGACAGCGCGACCGCCCCCGGGGTCGAGCGGCGGGCGCCGGCCCAGATGGCGGGCGCGTCGCGCAGCAGCTGCTCGCGGGAGACGTACTGCACGCGACCCGCGACCGGCCCGCCCCGCCAGCCGGCGCGCCGTGTGTCGATCGACAGCTCCGTCGCCTCCGTCGCCGGCCCGAAGCCGAAGCGGCCGTAGATGGTGGCCTCCGAGACCGTCAGCACGGCCACCGGCAGGCCCGCGGCATGCGCCGTCCGCAACTCCGCCTCGAGCAGCGCGCGGGCGATACCGCGCCGCCGATGTGTCGGCGAGACGGTGACGCCGCTGATCGCCCAGGAGGCAAGGATCCGTTCCCCCGGCAGCGACAGGTCGGCGGGCCAGCAGGTGATGGTGCCGACCGGTGTCGCGGGCTCGGCCAGCGAGTCGTCCCAGACGCCGGTGCTGCGCCGCTCGGTGAATGCGACGCGCGACTCGGCGAAGGTCTCGTCCGTCGGTGCCGGGCTGAGGAAGCCGCGCGACTCGGCCTCGAACCAGGCCCGAACCTGAGCGTCATCGGAGGGATCGACCAGCGCCAGCCGCAGTCCCGATGCGGCGAGCGCGCTGCGGGACCGCGCATCGATCGGTAGCTGCAGCGGATTCCGACCCATCCTGCGAGGCTATTGGACTGCCCGGGTCGGCGCTCCGGTCCGCCGCCGCGCAGCGCTTCCCTCCCTCGCGCGAGGCTGGGAGCAGACTCGTCCGCGTGGACTCCTTCGCCCGGCATGACGACTATGACCGCGACACCCTCGATATCGGCGACGTGGATCCGGATCCGCTCGTGCAGTTCAGGGCGTGGTTGACCGCCGCCGAGGTCGCCGGGGTGCCGGAGCCGAACGCGATGGTGCTGTCCACCGTGAGCGAGGACGGGCGGCCGACGTCGCGCACCGTGCTCCTGAAGGGCATCGTCGAGGGCCGATTCGAGTTCGTCACGAACGACGGCTCCCGCAAGGGTCGGGCCCTCACGCACGAAGCGCGGGTCGCGCTGGCGTTCCCCTGGTACCCGTTGCAGCGTCAGGCGCTGATCGACGGCGACGTGGTGCGCGCGCCCGCCGAGCTGAGCGACCGGTACTGGTCGAGCCGGCCGCGCGGCTCACAGGTGAGCGCGTGGGCGAGCGACCAGTCCGCGCCGGTGTTGAGCCGTGCCGAGCTGGAGCGGCAGGCGCGCGCGGCGGAGGAGCGGTTCGCCGGCGTGACCGACATCCCCCGACCGCCGCACTGGGGCGCCTGGCTGGTGCGCCCGGTGCGAATCGAGTTCTGGCAGGGGCGCCCCTCGCGGCTGCACGACCGGATCGTCTATTCGCCGGACGGCGACGACTGGCGCATCGAGCGGTTGCAGCCGTAGGCGCCGCCGAGTCACGGCGGCTGCTCGCGTCGGCTGGGAGAATCGGACGGTACGCGTGACGGCACGACCGGCCAGTGAGGGAACCCGATGCAGGCAACCACGTCCACCAGTGCGCCGAGCGTGCTTGCGGCGACCACGATCGGCGCTGCATGGCTGGGGATCGCGTCCCGCATTCTGCACGACGGGATTCCCGCGCACTGGGACGGGCAGCCGATCCTCGAGGTGCGGAACGTCACCCTGGACGTGGCGACGCCCTCGCCGGACGACCAGGTGATCGCGCGGTTCGCCGATCCGGAGCGCCTTGCCTGGATGCATGCCAACTTCACCGACTTCCGCCGGGTCACCGCCCTCGGCGACGCGGCCAGCTATGCAAGCCGCCTGTTCGACTACGCCCGCTCAGGCCGTGACCAGGTGCAGTGGGTGATCGACCGCCTGCGCGCCGACCCCGAGCGCCGCGACGCGGTGATCACCACATTCGAGCCGCTCACCGACACCGCCTACATCCCGTGTGTGGCGATGCTCGACTTCTGGATCCCCGACGGCGCGCTCCACCTGGTCGTGACCGCCCACAGCATCGACTTCGGCACGAAGGGCTACGCCAACCTGGTCGAGCTGGCGCAGCTGCAGCGCCGCGTCGCCGACCAGGTGGGAGTGCCGGTGGGCAGGCTGACGGTGACGATCAAGTCCGCCCACATCTACGACCCGGAACTGACCCTCATGCACGGGATCCTCGACGCAGCCGACTTCCCGGACCGCGCCGATCCAGACGATCCCGCGCGGTAGCGGTGGTGTCGCGCGGAACCCACATTGGTCCACGCGTATCCCGCTCCGTCGCCCGGTCTCAAGAGGGCAGCCAGTTGCCGTGGAAGCCGTGCGGCACGCGCACCGGCAGGTGCACCTGCGCGACCGACTCCAGCGTCGCCGCGTCCAGCAGCTCCAGCCGGTCGGCGCCGGTCTCGCCGTCGTGCACGAAGCCCATCAGCACCCCGTCGTCCTCGGCGGCGTCCGGACCGGACGGCACGAACACCAGCTCGCCCACTTCGACGCGGCTCCCCAGGCTGTGCCAGGTCGCCTGGCCGGTCTGGAAGTCGTAGCGGACGATGCGGCCGTCGATGAAGCCGGTGTCCGGCGCCAGGCCCGTTGCATACCCGTAGCGGTATACGTTCCCCAGCAGGCGCTCGTCGATGCGCGGGAACTCCTGCGGCCGGTCGTCGACCGTCGAATCCGTCGCCTTCCCGGTGACGAGATCCAGCCGCCAGCGCGCCAGGCGAGTGGTCAGCCCCTCCGGACCGTGCGCGTCGTCGTCGAAGACGCTGTCGTAGCGCACGCCGTCGACGATCACCGCGCGCACGCGGCCGTCCTCGTCCACCTCGTCGTAGGCGCCGAGCACGTGGAAGATGAAGCACTGGTCGATCTCGAACCAGCGCACGTTCACGCCCGACCCCTCACGCGGCAGCACGCCCAGGCGGCTCGGATGCTGCGGCGCCCAGCTGTACGGCATGTCGCCGTTCCGCAACCTGCTCGCCGCCAGGTCGGCCAGCCGGCCGTTCATCGGCACCCGCCCGATCATGCGGGAGGCGACCCGAGTCGCCGGCCCGATGATGCGCGGCGGCACGCCGACGGCGCGCATCGCGCGGCCCAGGTCGAATTCGATCGGCAGGTCGAGGACCACCACGTGCCCCTGCGTGAGCCCCATGTCGTGCACCATCGGGCTGCCGTGCACCGGCACGTCGACCACGCGTCGGGCTCGGCCCCGCGGATCCACGACCGAGTACTGCACGCGTCCGGGCCGGTCGAACCGGTACGAGATGGCGTGCAGCTCCCCCGTCGCCCGGTCGAGCTTCGGATGCGCCGTGTAGCCGCCGGGCAGCGTGCCCTGGAAGTTCCAGACCCCGACCGTCTCCAGCTCGTCGGTGAGGGCGTAGGCGGAGCCACCGGCCTCCACGAGTGCCAGCGTGGCGCCCGCGTGCTGGATGACGGTCGTGTTCGCCGCCACGCTGACGCCCGACGACGCGGGCGCGGGCTCCCCGAGCGCCTTCGCGGAGTCGGTGGAGCGCACCCAGCGGTTGCGGTACCACTCCGCCCGCCCGCCGCGCAGCCGGACGCCGTGCACCATGCCGTCGCCCATGAAGTAGTGGAACGTGGCGGCGTCCACCGGCCCGATCGGATTCGGCCCGTTGCGCACGTACCGGCCGTCGAGATATTCCGGGATCGTGCCGGTGACCCGCAGCGCGGTGATGGTCTCCTCGGCCTGTACCGGGTCGTAGGCGCCGCCGGCCAGCAGCTCGGTCATGGGGGCTGCGGCCGCGGTGGGGGTCGACTCGGTCGTCGTCATCGTGCTCCTTCTGGGATTCGGCGCCAGCCTGCGCTGCTCCCCTGGAAGCGCCTCGCGCGGTACCTGTGCCTTCGCGCGGTAGGCCCACCTACCGCGCGAAGGCCACACCTACCGCGCAGAGTCGTGCGGTCAGGCGGGTCTGCGGACTCGGCCGCTCAGCCCGAGACGTCTTTGCGGCTGAACCACCACGCGGCGACGGTACCCAGGATCAGCGTCCAGAGCAGGCCCGAGAGCAGCGAGTTCGCGACCGGGGCCAGGTCGACCGGGACGAACAGGAACTGCTGGAACGCCCTGGAGTAGTGGGTCGGCAGCGCGACGCGCAGGTCGCCGAGCGCGGGGATCGAGTCGAGGATGCGGGACAGGATCGACGCCAGCACCACGCCGCCCGCCGCGGCGAGCGGGCTGTCCGCGACCACCGTCAGCAGGGTGCCGAGTGCGGCCGCCCAGAGCAGGCCGACCGCGCCGACCGCCGTCGTGAGCGCCAGACGGATGACGGAGTCGCCGAGCCCGAGTCGCGGCCCGCCCGGCACCTGGATGCCGTCGGCGCCGTAGGAGAGCACGCCTACCAGCAGCGAGACCGCGGTCAGCGCGACGAGCCCGGCGAGCAGGATCGCCGACGCGACCGCGACCTTCACGGCGAGCAGCCGCATCCGCGGTACGGGGACGGTCAGCAGGTACTTCAGGGTCGACCGCGACGCCTCGCCGGCGATCAGGTCGCCGAACAGCAGCGCCGCGATCAGGGTCACGAGGAACCCCTCCGTCAGCACGAGCACGAAGGCCGCGAACGTGCCGCCGCTCACCTGCGCCAGCGCGACCAGGCTGGTCGTGCTGGAGCTGCTGGACGGCGGCGGGCCGCCCACCAGCAGCGCGATCCGCACGACCACGGGCAGCACCACCAGGATGATCAGCACGATCCGCACCCGCCACTGGCTCAACTGCCGAGCCAGCTCCACGCGGAACGGCAGTACGCCGCGGCGACGTTCCACGGTGTCCGCGGGATCGTTCTTCCCTGCTCGCCGAACCGACGTGGACTGCACGGCCGAGGTACTGCTCACGCGTCGTACGGGTCGATGAGGCCGCCGCCGAAACGCTCAAGATCTGCCTCAGGGCCGACCGGTGCATGAGTGTTCCAGAGCGTGTCGAGCGCGGGTCCGCCGACCCACCGATGCGGTGAAGCCGAAAGGGTGTTCCACGGGATGGAGGACATCGACCGACCGTAACGCTCAGCCTCTGCACCCATGCGCTCCTGACCGGCCTTCGCTCAACGTGCGTGCGGCTGCTCGACCGCGCCCCGATCGCTGCAGGGTTCGCGGTAGTCGTCACCATCACGCGGTAGGTACACCTACCGCGTCATGGTCGGCCTACCGCGCGAGGACGTGGTCCCAGCAGCGGCCGCGCGGATCGCCACGATGCCTGGCGTTGATTCTCATGCGGACGGGGCGGATCTCACGCCGACGGCTCCGTGGCGCCGATCAGGTCCAGGAACGCCTCCTCCAAGCGGCGGCCGCGCTGCAGGTCGGTCACGCCGACGCCGGCGCTCACCAGTGCGGCGACGACGGCCTGCACCGGATGGTCGCCCGGGGCGACGCGGATCCCGTCCGGTTCGTGCGGCTCGACCCGCTCGACGCCCAGTACGTGGACCGCGGTCAGCGCAGCCTGGATGTCGGTGACGCCGATGACCAGCTCGGTGGCGTCGCCGGCGACCTCGCCCACCTCGCCGGTGGCGACGACCCGGCCGTGGGACATGACGACCACGTGGGAGCAGGTGCGTTCCACCTCGCCCAGCAGGTGCGACGACACGATCACCGTGCGACCCCCCTCCGCGTACCGGCGCAGCACACCGCGCAGGGCGGTGATCTGCGGAGGGTCGAGGCCGTTGGTCGGCTCGTCGAGCACCAGCAGGTCGGGCATCCCGAGCATCGCCTGCGCGATCGCCAGGCGCTGCCGCATGCCCTGGCTGTAGCCGCGGACCTTCTTCGCGAGCGCGCCGCCCAGGTCGGCGACGGCCAGCGCCTCATCGAAGTGGGCCTCTCGTCGCGGGCGGCCGGTGGCGGCCCAGTACAGCTGCAGGTTGCGGCGGCCGGAGAGGTGGGGCAGAAAGCCCGGACCCTCGATGAAGCAGCCCAGACGCGCGAGCACGGGCGAGCCGGGGACGATCGTCGCGCCGAACGCCGTAGCAGTACCGCTGTCGGGCCGGATCAGGCCGGCGACCATGCGCAGGGTGGTCGTCTTGCCGGCGCCGTTCTCGCCGAGCAGGCCCAGCACCTGGCCGCGCTCCACTGTGAACGACACGTCGTCGACCGCCAGGAACCCGGAGCGGAAGCGCTTGGTCAGGCCGCGGATCTCGAGCGGCGGGCCCTCCTGCACCTGCATCTCCTCCTTCGCATCCGGCCCCGCACCCGGGCGCCGCGCGGCGCGCCGACCCCGGATCAGCGCCACGGCGATCAGCAGCAGGGCGGCCAGCAGCGTCGCCCCGATGCCGATCAGCACGCCGAGTGACGGCCGGCCCGCGGTGCGGTCGGTCGCGACCGGGGTCACCGTGGGCAGGGCGATCGGTCCGTCGAGCGACACCCGGTAGGCGGTCGGCGTGGTACTGCCCTGGAACTGGGAGTCGCTGGTGCGCAGGGTGAGCGTGAGCCGATCGCCGGGGCTGAAGCTCCAGGCGGTGCCGGGCAGCGTCGCGGTGAGGTCGGTACCGCCGGCAGGCAGCGTGACGCGGATGGGTGCGACGCCGCCGGGCAGCACGCGGTCAGCATCGCCGGTGCGCACGCTCAGCTGGGCGTAGAGCAGTGCGTCCGCGGCCGACGTGCCGCCCGACACCGGCTGCACGCGGATGTGCACGGTGGCGGCGCCGGCCAGCACGACCGGCGAGGTGAGTGGAGCGGAGACGAACTGCGCCTGCTCCGCGGGCGGGTTGGCACGGCCGAGCAGTCCGGCGGCGGCACGGCCGACGGCACTGCCGGTCCCGAGCCCGGGCAGGCCGGTGACGGAGGCGGGCTGTCCGCCGGGCGGATTGACGACCGTCGCAGCGGGGCCGGCGAGCGGGATGCGGCGCACCGGACCCGCGCCTGACAGGCCTGGATAGCGCGCGGCCGTGACGACCTGGCCGAACCCGGTCGCGCTCGCCGGTACGGCGTAGCTGAACGTGGCCGGCACCGAAGTGTGCGCCTGCAGGTGCGCCGCGAGCCACGATCGGATCACCGCGTCGGTGCCGACGATGCCGCCGCCGTCGTGGCCGCCGTCGAACCAGCGCACCTGCACCGGCGCTCCGGCGCGCGCAATCGCGCGGGCGTTCGCATCCGACTGGTCCAGGCCGAACAGCGAGTCCTGCAGCCCCTGTAGCAGCAGAGTCGGGGCGTGCATGCCTGCCAGCACGGTCGACGGCGACGACCGGCGCAGCAGCGCCAGGTCCGCGGCGCCCAGGGTGCCGCCGGTGACGAGGTTGTCGTACAGGGCGCAGAACCGCGGCGTGAAGCGCCCGCACGGATTCGATGCGGCGGTGATGCCCGCTCCGAAGAGGCGGGAGGCCCAACCGGACTTGAAGTCCCGCTCGGGCGTCGCCGTGGAGCCGGCGACGCGGCCGGCCGAGGCGGGGACCAGTGCATCGGCGAGATCGTTCCAGGTGATCGCGGCGACCACGGTGTCGATGCGCGGATCGGTCGCGCCGAGCATCAGCGCTAGCGCGCCGCCGTACGACCCGCCGACCGCGCCCACGACCGGGTCGCCGCCTTGCTTCTGGACCGCGGGGCTGCGGGCGAGCACGTCGGTAAGCGCCCGCGCATCCGGCACCTCGCCGTCCAGGGAGTCGAGCCCGATCGAGCCCCCGGAGCGACCGAAGCCCCGCGCGGTGTACGCGAGGACCACGTACCCGGCGGCCTGCAGCCGCTTCGCCTCCGGTATCAGGTCGGTCTTCGTCTGACCGAACCCGTGCGCGAGCAGCACGGCCGGCGCCGGAGTGGTGGCCGGGGTGTACAGGTCGACGTCCAGCCGGATGCGCGCGGTGCTGCCGGGCGATTCCGCGACCGGCACGAAGAAGGAGCGCACGCTCGTGGTGTTCTTCGCCGTGACCTCTGTGGGCGCGGCGCCGACCAGCAGCAGACCGACCATCGCGGCGACGAGGACCCGCGCGATCCGAGCGACCGCGTGCCGGGCCGGAACGGTGGCGCGCGCGGTCGGCATAGAAGATTGTCCCTGCCCCGGCTCGACGTTCGTGCCAGCCGAGGCAGCGGGGTGCGTGCCCCTCCCCCTCAGGCCCTACGCGGCGCGCGGTGTGCCCGGCCGCACGACGATCTCGCCGATGTCGACGCCGTCCGGCTGGCTGAGCGCGTAGGCGATGGCCTCCGCGACGGCTTCCGGGGGCATGCTGCGGGCGTCCCTCCGCTGCTCGAGCTGCGCCTTCACCTGCTGGTTCGTCGTGGTGGAGGAGAAGTTGGTGCGGGTCCTCCCCGGCACGATCGTGGTGACCCGGACCGTACCGTCGAGCTCCTGTCGCATCCCGTCCGACATGGTGCGCAGCGCGGCCTTCGTGGCGGCGTAGATCGACGTCGTCGGCAGCGGGGTGAGCGCCGCGGTCGACGCCACGGTCACGATGTGGCCGGAGCCCTGCTGAAGGAAGACCGGCAGCGCGGCCGCGATGCCGAACAGCACGCCCTTCAGGTTCACGTCCACCATCGCCTCCCACTCGTCGACCTTCAGATCCGAGAGCGGCGAGACGGGCATGATGCCGGCGTTGTTCACGATCGCGTCCAGCCGCCCGTAGTGCTCGCGCGCAGTCGCCACGAGGCCCAGCAGGTCCTCGCGGCGGGTCACATCGGTCGGTGCCGAGACCGCCGATCCGCCGCATTCCGTGATCGTCCGGGCCAACCGCCGCAGAGGTTCGACGCTGCGGGCGCCCAGCACCACCCGTGCTCCACGAGCGGCGAGCAACTGCGCGGTCGCCGCGCCGATGCCGCTGCTGGCGCCGGTGATCGCCACCACCGAATTGCCGATGTCCGCCATGGTCCGCTCCTCCGAAGCGACGCGAGTCGTCCGTCATGGAGTGGGTTCCGCGGAGCAGATGACCGGCGGCGCATCGCGGATACGAAATTAACGGACAGTCGTCCGTTTTTGCAGTGCGAAGCCTGATACTTTGCCAGGGTGCCGGTTCTGAAACGGAAAGGGCGAGTTGCGAGGTTGAGTGCCTTGCTTGCGACGGGGCTGGCCGGCTTCGGCTTGACCGCGGCCGGGTTCACCGTCGCAGTTGCCCAGGTCGCCGGCGTCTTCAGGTCGGCAGCAACGTCGTGGGCATCCCCTCCGACCGCCGTGCCCGAGTTGGCTCTCGGCCCGATCCCGAGCATCACGAGTTGGCGGGAGATTTCTCTCCCAGTCGACTCCTTCAGAGAGAGTTCGGCGGCGCGCAATACCGTGCTCACGGCGGAGTATCAATTGACAAAGTCCTGCATGGCTCGATACGGCCTGACGTTTGACTCGCCCGTGTGGACGACTCCGGCAACGAACTCCGACTACTATCGCCTCTTCGGCTTGCTCGACCTCGTCCATGCACGAAAGTACGGTTATCACACTGGCGAGAGGCTGCTGAGCGACGGCGAGGCGGCGCCGCAACCCGGAGTCACGGAGAACCCGTCCGAATCAGCGCCGAACTATCTCGCCGTCGTCATGGGCGATCCACCCGGTCGTGTCGTGAACGGCCGGACTGTGCCACCGGGCGGGTGCATCGGCGCGGCGAGGTCGAAGCTGGGTGATTCCTCGAAGATCCTGAACCTCAAGGAAGAAGCCATCGGCTACGGCCTGAGCCAGTCGAACGCCGATCCCCGGGTCATCAAGGCATTCGCCTCGTGGAGTGCGTGCATGCAGAAGGCGGGATTCTCGTATGCGAATCCGACGGAAGCCAATAACGACTGGAACGGGAACATCGTGACTGCAGTCGAGAAACGCGCGGCAACAGCGGACGTCAGTTGCAAGGTGACGACGAACCTGACAGGACTTCGCGTCGCAGTCGCATCCGCATGGCAGAAGAAGTTCATCCGCACTCACGCCACACAATTCGCTGCGATGAGGCCCGAGATCGATGACCAGGTTGCGCGAGCCAAGTCTGTACTGCCGAAGGATTGACCTCGCCGATCCACTGTGCCGGCGGGGCTGACTACGATCCAGTTGTGTCTGCGGGGCCGGCGGTTGTCGAAGCCGCAGCGTTGCGCGCGGACGCGCAGCGGAACCGGGAGGCCATCCTCGAGGTTGCGCGGGCCGCACTGAAGCAGCACAAGCCGTTCTCGATGTCGGCGATTGCGCGGCGGGCCGGTGTCGGTCAGGGGACGCTCTACCGGCACTTCCGAAGCCGCGAGGCGCTCATCATGGCGGTCCACCGCCAGGACGTCGCCGAGCTCGTGCAGGTCGCACCGCTGCTGCTCGAGCAGCACCCGCCGCTTCGTGCCCTGCAGCTGTGGCTCGAACGTCTCGCCGCCTACGGGCGCATCAAGCACGGACTCGCGGGCGCGCTGCACGGGGTCGACCGCGCGCAGCTCGAAGGCGAGGGATACGGACCGATCCTCGGTGCGATCACCCTGCTGCTCGAGCCCAACCAGCGCGCCGGTGTGTTGCTGGCGGATGTGGATGCGCAAGATCTGCTGCTGCTCGTCGGCTTCCTCTGGCGGATCGATCTGGACGACGACTGGGAGAGCCGGCATCACCGCCTGCTTCAGTTGGTGCTCGCCGGACTGCGCGTCCCCTGAGCGATGGGTCGAAGCGGCGCCCGCCCGCTCACTACGGTCCCGGCATGGACCTGGCCTTCACCGGTTCCCTGTCGTTCTGCCGCGGCCCCGCGCCGTTCCACTTCGTCACTTCGCCGTCTGACTGCCGGTGGCCGCCGCACATGGACGTGCGGCACGCGATGCGTTCGGTCGTGGAGCAGAGTGGGCAGGTGCCCACCGTCAGCCCCGATCCGGTCGAGCCGTCGGAGGCCGGCCGAACCGCTCTCTTCGAGGAGCTGCGCCGCCGCGTCTACGAGCCGGACGCCTCCGAGGAGGATCGTGCCCGGTACCGTGCCGCTGTCGAGTACCGGGATCGGTACGCGAGCGCCGCACTGCCGCAGACGCCGGACCCGTCGCTCGATCAGTCTGCGGCCCCTCCGCCTCCCCCTCCGCCTCCTCCCCGGCGTCGGCGCCTCAGGCAGGCGACCGTCGGGGTGCTCCTGCTGGTGGTCGCCGCCGTGGCGGTCGTGGTCGGGTTCCCCCGCGCCGCCGGCCCCCGGGACACAGCGCCGGCGACGGTCCGGGTCGACGCGCCCGAGCGCTCAGAGTTGCTGCAGAACCTGGCCGCCGGCAAGGTCGCCGGTATCAGCGCCTACCTGCTGACCCACTCCAGCCTGTCCGCCCTGCGCACCGCGACCCGGTTCGTCACCACCGAGTGGCGCGGGAAGGGGTCCCGCACGATCACCACGCCGTCCGCATCCGGCCAGCACGGGCGGGTGACCGTCCTGCTGGTGCTCGCGACAGGTGCGCACGCCGAGTGGTCGGCGGTCCGGACGAGCCGCGACGGTGTGGGACGCATGCGCCTCGTTGTCCTGGCGACGCGCAGCGGCGACCAGCAGGCGGGGATCCCGACGACGGCGACGTTCCCCACCACGACGCAGGGCGGGCCGGATCGACTGCTGATCGTCGTGCCGCGCGGGGTGCAGTGGGGCGCCGAGATGGTCCTCACCGACTGAGCGGATCCGACTGATCGGGCTGGAACCAGCGGACCGTCAGCGTGCAGCGACGACCGCGATCTCGATCAGCCACGCGGGCTGCGCGAGCGCCGGCACGGTGACCAGGGTGCTCGCGATGAGCCGGCCGCCGAGAAAGGCGTCGCGCTCCGCCATCGCCTGGCCGAGGCCCCGCTCCATCGCCGAGGCGACGACGTAGGTGGTGACGCTGACGATGTCGGCCGCGGTCATGTCGGCTTCGGCCAGGATCGTGGCGATGTTCCGCCAGATGAGCGTCGCCTGCTGCGGCACGCCCTCCGGAACCGCGCCGTCCCGGTCGACCGGCACGACGCCGGCGCTGTGCAGCCACCGCGATGCCTGCGTCACCAGTACGGCGTGGGCGTAGTGGGCGGGCGGATCGCCCAACTCGTCGGGCATCACCGGCTGCTGCATGCGGCCGAGAGTAGTAGTCAGCACCGGTAGTGAGCACCGGTAGTGAGCACCGGGTGGCGGGCACCGGCAGTGGCCACACCAGCAGGACCAGGTCTCGACAGCAGGTCCATGGTCGAACACGGACCTGCTGTTGGGACCCTGTCCTGCCGTCGTGCTGGTGGCGTCGCCCTGCGGGCGCAGGGTCATCGTGGCGGCGAGGCGAATACCGAAGCAGAGCGAGGCGGATACCGAAGCAGATGCGGCCCGGCCAGGTTCGGCCACGTTCCTGCGCAGCCTCCCTCCCTCCAGCTGTCGACTCAGCACATCAGCAGGTCACGGTCCGGACAGCAGGTCCCCCGTCGACCACGAGCCTGCTGTCGGGACCCTGTCCTGCTGACGTGCTGGGAGTCGCGGGTCGGATGGGGGCGCGCCGGTGCGGAGTGCGGCGAGGAAGCGGCGGTCGGCCTGCAGGCGGGCGACGCCGTCGCGGCCCGGACGGCCGTGTCCCGGGACCACGATCAGGGCGCGCTCCGCGAACGGAGCCAGGGTGTCGAGTCCCGCCGCGTAGGTGTCGCCGGCCGCATCGCTCGGGTCGAGCAGCGGCGCCTCGATGTCGCTCAGCATGTCGCCGGCGATCAGAACCCGGTGCGAGGGGAGCCACAGTGCCGCGTGCCCGGGAACGTGCGCGTCGTGCGGGATCACCCGGACGACGGGGCCGTCCCACGGCACCGTGTCCCCGACGACCGGGATCACGGCACCCAGGCGGTCCAGCACCTGCCGGTCGTGGCCGGGGCCCAATTCGGTGAGCAGGGCCGCGCGGTCCGCTCGAGCCCGCCGCGCCGTCTCCGCCGTCGCCCAACGGGGCCCGTCGCCGAATCCCCGATGCCAGAGCAGGTGGTCGAAGTGGGCGTGCGTGGCGAAGCCGGCCGTCGGGCGCAGGTGTCGTGCCCGCAACTCGCGGGCGAGTCCGTCGAGTTCGTCGGGCGTCCACGCCGGGTCGACCAGCAGCACGGCGCCGCGCGGCCCCAGCACGACGACAGTGTTAATCGCATCGCGCCGGCTGGTCGCGATCAGCACGCCCGGCGCGACCGGGCGCAGTCGCTCCGGTGCGCTCACTCCTCCATCATCGAGCCGCGTCCGCTGCGGCACCCGCCACGGCAGCGTCCTCTGCGGTGATGCCAGCAAGCGCGTTTTCGATGCGGGTGGGGCGCCCCAGCCGCCAGAACAGCGCGCCGATGGCGACGAAGACCAGCACCGGGATCAGTTCGGTCCCGAAGTACAGCCAGCCCTCCGACGCCTTCCAGCCGCTCGGCCGGAAGTCGGCGCCGAACCAGTCGAAGCCGGCGCCAGGTGCGACCAGCTGCACCACGGTGAACGCGAGCAGCAGCATCAGCACGACGGTGAGCACCCGATACAACGGCATCCGGTAGGGCCGCGGCGTGTCCGGATGCGAGCGGCGCAGCTTCCAGAGCGCCGGGTAGATCAGCAGGTAGCTGATCAGCGTCGTCGAGATGGTGACACCCAGCACGGCGCCGAAGAACTTGGCGGCGTCGCCCTGGGTGATCACCTGGGCGAGCACCAGCACGATCGTGGAGATGATGCCGCTGAAGATGTTGACCCGCACCGGGGTGCCGAGCGTCGAATGCAGCACACCGAAGAAACGCGGAGCCGCCCCGTCGTAGCCGGAGACCGCGAGCGCGCGGTCGGAGCCCATGATCCAAGTGACGCCGCTGGTCAACAGGCAGAGCACGAGCAGCAGGGCACCCAGGTCGCCGAGCACCAGACCGGCGCCGGTCAGGGTCGGGGTGCCGGCGCTCACGGTGCCGCCGTAGACGGTGAAGACCGTCTTCAGCGCGTCGCCGAGCCCACCGAAGTTCGTGACCTGGCCGAGCGGCAACACGAGCAGGATGCCGAGGATCGGGATCGCGTAGAGCAGAAAGGAGGCGATCGAGGACCGCAGGATCGCGAACGGCACGTCGCGGCCGGGGTCCTTCATCTCCTCGCCGGCACTGTTCGGCAGCTCGAAGCCGACGTAGTTGAACAGGAGCACCCCCACGAGCGCCACGAATCCGCCGGCCGTCGGAATGAAATCGCTGCCGCCGAGCCCGTGCACGCCGTGCTGCGCGCCGTAGAGCGCGACCGAGACGGTGAACAGCCCGAGCAGCGCGAACCGTGCGAACGCGCCGACCGTGGTGATCCACTTGCCGATCTTGAACGACAGCACCGCGGCGAGCACGGCGACCCAGATGAAGACGATCGAGATGACGTACACCCAGACCGTCGGATACGCGGTGCCGCTGTTGAAGAACGTCTGCAGCGCCGCGACCGCGGTGATCGCCAGTGTGCCGCCCAGCCACACGGGGTTGGTGACCCAGTACATGAAGTTGTTGATGGCGCCCGCCAGGTGCCCGAACGCCATCCGCGTCCACAGGTAGGGACCGCCCTCCTGCGGGAACGCGGTGCCGAGCTCGGCGAACAGGAGCGCCTGCGGCACGAAGAACACGACCGCCAGCACCAGCATCCAGGTGAACGCCTCACCGCCGGAGGACGCCACCGACGCGATCGTGTCCACCCCGACGATCGTGCAGATCAAGAAGAACAGGATGTCGAAGCGGCCGAAATGCCGCTGCAGCTTGCTCGACTCCAGCAGCGCGGGCGCCGTGCCCACATTCATCGCGACGGCCATGAGGTGCCTCCCGTCCTGGCCGAGCGGCCACCGCGGTCATCGTCGCCGCTGCATGTTCCGGATGGGTTTCGGCGGCGTTTCGACTGGTCGGCACGGCCGTCGCCCTGCACATCAGCAGGTCACGGTCCCGACAGCAGGTCCGTGGTCGACTACGAGCCTGCTGTCGGGACGCTGTCCTGCTGAAGTGCTGGCTGGGGTGGTGATTCCAGCAGGTCGACCTCCTCCGGGGCGGCGGACGAGTCGAGGGGGATGCGCCAGGTGCGGATGCGGTTCGGCTCGAAGACCGTCTCGATCCGGTGGCCCGTCAGCGGGATGTCGATCACGGCCTCGGTGCGCTCCCCCGCGGTCTCGACGGCGCGGATGATCAACTCCGTCCCACCGGACCCCTCGCTCACGTCTTCCGTTCCCTTGATCGCCGTGACGAGCACGGTCGACGGAGTGATCGACGCCCACGAAGCCGTGTCGCCCAGGTCGCCGGGGTGGAAGCTCTCGAGCATCGCCCGCGGGCGCATCGTCAACTCGGTCGCGCGTCGATGCAGCTCGGTCTGGCGGAGGTCGGCGCCGTGCCGATCACCGCCGTGCGGAACGAGCGCATAGGTGAAGCGCTGGAATCCCTGGTCCTGGTAGCTGTAGACGCCCTCCGGGTCGAGCACCGTCGGGTCGTGCCAGGCGAAGACCGGGCTGCGGACCACGGTCACGCCGGTACTCGGACTCGACCTATCACCCGCTGGCCCGGTGTCGGCGCCATCCGCCGATCCGGCGTCGCCCGGCGACAGGTCGTAGCCGTGCTTGGCGTCGTTCACCAGCGCGAGCCCGACGCGCACATCCCGGCCGGCGGCGTCCTGCGCCGTTCCGGTCAGGTCGATCCAGGACTGGCCCGGCTCCTCCGCGCCGTTCACCGGGCACTCGATCGAGCCGAACGGGATCTCGATGCGTCCCGCCGGTTCGGTGAGCGCCACGGGGACGCGCAGCTTCAGCAGGTGGGCGCGCTCCTGCCAGTCCAGTTCCACGCGCACCTCGATCGCGTCGCCGTCGCGCGTGAGCAGGAACTCCTCCGCCATCCGCGAGCGGTGCCAGCGTCGCTCCACGCGCACCGCCGCTCGGTACGGCCCGTTCTCGCGCAGCACGATCCGGGCGGTCTCCATCGACGCGCCCGGCCAGGCGTAGGACACCACGCGATGGCCCCACGTGTCGGTCGGATCGCGGCAGATCTGCAGGTGCTCGCCGCGCGCGCCGCGCAGCAGGTCGACGCCGGTGCGGCGGTCGAGCAGGCTGGAGAACCAGCCGGTGCGGTGGTCGATGACGGCCCGGATCAGGTCGTTCTCCAGCACCGTCTCGTGCTCGCCCCGAGTCGCGATCGGGGCGGCGACCGGGGGCGCGACCGGCGCCGCCAGCGAATCGCCCGCAGCATCGGGCCGCGGAGGCGCAGGAGCGACCTGCCGAGGGGTGTTGCCGACGCCGCCGGCCCCGAACCCGCCGCCCCCGAACCGCCCACCCCCGGCGGCGTGCAGCGCGTAGCGGCGGACGCCGAACGGCGGCAGCTCGGCCCGGAACACCAGGGCGGCGCCCGCGCGACGGCCCACCTGCGAGCGCGACGCGATCGCCTGGCTCGGCACGAGCGCCCCGGCCGCATCGGTCACCCGCGCCGGGTCCACCTCCATCCCCGGCCCCAGGTGCACTTCGATCGAGGCGGTGACCGGCCACGGGTGATGGTTGAAGACGAGCACCGGCTGTGTGCTCGGGTCCAACGGCACATCCACCCGGCGCGCGACGGCGGCGTGGGACCGGGCGGTGATCCGCTTCGCCACCGCGACCGCCTCGCCCAGCTGGTCGCGGGCATCGTCGTAGGCCGCCTCGATCGCCGAGCCCGGCAGCACGTCGTGCACCTGGTTCAGCAGCACCTGCTTCCAGGCGCGCTCCAGGTCCTCCCTGGGGTAGGCGACGCCGTCCCGGGCCGCGGCGACGACGGCCCACCGTTCGGCGACCAGCAGCGCGGTGTGGGCGCGCCGCTGCCACTGCGTGATGCCGGAGTGCGCGGAGTAGCAGCCGGCCGCGTGGTGCTGCAGGCCGCCGTCGACCACGGGCAGGTCGCCGGCCCCGCGCTGCCGCACGACATCGAAATAGGCCTGCGGACTCGACATCGGCAGCGCCCCGAACGAGCCCATGCGGTCGAAGCGGTGGATCGTCTCGATCTGCCGCACCGTCGGCCCGCCGCCGTGGTTGCCGACGCCGTAGAAGACCATGGATTCGGTGACCGACGGGTCGAACTCCGCGAGCGCCTTCTCCAGGTGCCGGTCGACGGACTCGCGACTGGACTGGTACTCGAACGGGATGCGGAACGCCAGCACCTCGCTGCCGTCGGGCGACCGCCAGCGGAACAGGTTCTGCGGCAGGGCCTTCTCGGACGCCATCGGCCGCAGGAAGCAGTAGGCGTTCATCCGCTGGCCGGTCAGGATCGCGGGCAGCATCGCGTGGTGCCCGAAAGGGTCCACGTTCATGCCGACCGACGCGATGCGGCCGAACCGCTGCTGCAGAAATCGCTGGCCGTAGAGGCCCTGCCGCACGAACGACTCCCCCGCGGGCAGGTTGCAGTCGGCCTCCACCCACCAGCCGCCGGTGTTCACCCAGCGGCCCTCGGCCACCCGCTGCCGGATGCGCGCGAACAGCGCGGGGTCCTGCTCCTCGACCCAGGCGAGCAGCAGCACCTGGTCGCAGGTGAAGACGAAGTCGGGATACTCGTCCATCCGGTCGAGGATGGAGGCGAAGGTCGCCCGCGCCTCCTGGTACCCCTCCTGCCACGGCCAGAGCCACACGACGTCGATGTGGGCGTTGCCGATCATGTGCACCGTCATGTCGGGCGCCGCGGCCGGCCGGGGCACGAAGGGCACGTCGTCGGGCTCGAAGTGCTGCGGCGCATTCGCGATCGGCGCGTCGGTATTCGGGGCGTCGGTCACGGTGTGTGCTCCTTCGGTCGCTGCAGCAATGGGTGGTCGGAGCGGCCCCGGTCGGAGGGAGAGAGCTGCTCGATCGCGCGCAGTCGGTCGAGCGCGAGCGATCCGGCGCCGACTGCCGGCGCGGTGTCACCCAGGGCGGCGAGCCGCACCTGAACGGTCCGGGCGACCGGGCGCATGGCGTCCTGTGCGATCGTGCGGCGGACGGGTTCGAGCAGCAGGTCTCCGGAGCGGGTCAGGCCGCCGCCCAGCACGACGATCTCGGGTTCGAGCACATTCACAAGATCGGTGAGGGCGGCGCCGAGGCAGTCCATCCCGTCCTGCCAGAGCTCGGTGGCGAGGTCGTCCGTCCCGACCAGGTCGGCGATCCGCTCGGCGGTGACCGGCTCGAGGTCCGACAGCGCGGAGGCGCGTCCCTCCGCCATGAGCTCATGGGCACGCTTCGCCAGCTGCGTGCCGGCGACGTACGCCTCGACGCAGCCGACCCTCCCGCACGTGCAGCGCCGCCCTCCGGGCCGGGCGAGCACGTGGCCGAACTCGCCGCCGTTCGTGGTGGCGCCGCGTAGCAGCCGCCCGTCGAGCACGGCTCCGCCGCCCATGCCGCTCGAGATCGTGACGTAGACCATCGAGCCGGTGCCTCGCGCGGCGCCCCAGCGGAACTCGCCCCACGCGCCCGCCGATCCGTCGTTGACGAGAGTCGCGGGAACCTCGTATCGCTCCGACGCCAGCGGGCCGATCGGCACGTGATCCCAGCCGGGCAGGTGCAGCGGACCGAGCAGCAGACCGGCGTCCGCGTCGAGCGGGCCGCCGCAGGCGATACCGACCGTGGCGATCGTGTCGTTCGCGACGGTCCGCTCGCCGAGTTCGAGCAGTCGGCGGACGACCCGATCCGGTCCCTCGTCCCGCAGCGTCGGGCGGCTCGACCACCGGACCGCGCGTCCGGTCTCGTCTACGAGGGCCGCGGCGAGCTTGGTCGCGCCGATGTCGAGGGCGAGCGCCACCTCCGAGCCGTTGCTGCTACCCGAAGCGCCGCCGGTGGTACTGGTCGCGCTCGTCATCCTGCGCTCAGCCTGTCACGGCGCAGCCGAGCAGCCGCCTGCCTTCCATTCGGGACGTGTTGTCCCTGTCACCCGGGACGTCGGGAGGTCGAGGCTCGGCGTATCCGCCCCGACCGACACCGAAGGACATCCCATGACCGCAACTGTTCCCTCCGCCCCCGACCCGACCGCCTCACATCCGACCAACCCCGACCCGACTGCCCCCACCCCGACTGTTCTGGACCCCGCCGAGGTCGTTGCTCGCCCTCTCGCCGCGGATGTCGCGCGGCACCGGGTCGCGCTCGGGCTGGCCGTGCTCGGTCCGATCCTGCTCCTCGCCGGCACCGTCGCGAGCCCCGACCTGGGCGGCACCAATGCGCAGGTGCTCGCCAACGTGCCGGCCGTGGCCGACCAGCTGCTGACCGCGCACCTGCTGAACACGGCGGGCTCGCTCGCGTATGTGGTGACAGTGCTCGTCACCCTGCGCATCCCGGCGAAGGTCGGTTCGGTGCTCCGCCTGATCGGCGGCGTCGTGGCGATGGCCGGGTTCATCAGCAATGCGCTCGGCGAGGTGCTCGACGGCTATGCGGCGTGGGCCGGCGCCGTCGCACACGTGCCGCCGGCGATCGAGGCGCGACTGTTCGACGTGCTCGACGCCGCGCCCGCCGCCCTGCCCGTCTCGTGGCTGGCCATCCCGGTGGCGGTGCTCGGCGGCATCGTGCTCTGGATCGGCGTGCTGCGCGCGCACCGCGTCGTGCCGCTGTGGGCACCCGTCGTGGCGATCGTCGGAGCTGTGATCAGCGCCCTCGTGCCGACCGGGCCGCTCGCCCTGCTCGGCGTCGTTGGTGCAGTGGGCGCCATCGCCACGGCCCTGCTGGCGGATCGCAGCGCGCGCCCTTGACCCGGTCGGGCACGACGCGGACACTGCAGCGATGACGGTGGGCTCGATCGCACCGGGCGGCCGGCGGCTCACCCCCTCCGCCGTCGCCGTGTGCTCGGTGGTCTTGGCCGCAGTCGGAATCACCCTCGCCTGCGCCCGGCCGACGGTTGCGAACCTCGTCCAGGGGCACGTGCTCGGTGACGCGGCCGTGACCGTCGTCGCGGCATTCGTGGGTGCCCTCATCCTGAGCAGGATCCCGCGGCAGCCCGTCGGCCGGCTCTTCGCCGCGGTCGGGATCGCGGACGGCGTCGCCCTGCTCGCCTCCGGCCTGCAGTTGGCTCGGCCCGACGACGTGCTCGCGCTGTGGGCCGCGGAGTGGACGTGGCAGCCGGGTCTCGGTCTGCTCGTCGGCGTGCTGCCCCTCGTCGTCCCGGAGGGGGTGCGAGGCCGGTTCGAGCGGACGCTGCTCGCCGTCGGCCTCGGCGGCATCGTCGCATGGACGCTCGGCTCCGCCACCGCCGAGCGGCTCGCCTCCGGGCCCCGCACCTCCGTGCGCAATCCCTTCGCCCTGGCGCCCGGCGACGCGATCGCCTCCGGAGCGCTCGTGGTCTGCGCGGCCGTGAGCGCGATCGCCGTCGCGGTGCTCGTCCGGCGGATCGTGCGAAGCCCCGAGCAGCGCCGGCGACTGCTGCCACTGCTCGCCGCCGGAGTCGTCGTGCTGTTCTGCGTGGGTATCGCTCCGCCGCTCGGCGTCGGCGGTGTCGTGCTGCAGGACCTGGCCGTGCTGCTCGTGCCCGTCGCCTGCCTGGTCTCCGTGCTGCGCCTGCGCCTCTACGACCTGGAGGTGGTGATCGGCCGGTCGGTCGTCTGGGTGGCGCTGGCCGCGCTGCTCGTCGGGGGCTATGTGGTGATCGTGCAGGCGTCGGGCCGCCTGCTGCGCGTGCCCGGATTACCCGCGTCCGTGCTCGCGACGGCCGCGGTGGCGTTCGCCTTCGCGCCCGCGCGCGACGGTCTGCAGCGGCTGGTGAGCCGCTGGCTGTACGGGGCACGTGGCGACCCGGCGGCGGCGCTGGCGGCGACGACCCGCGTGCTCGCCGGCGGCGTCGACCCGCGACCCGCGCTCGAACGGGCGGTCGACGAACTCGCCCGGGTGCTGCGCTGCCCCGGCGCCCGGATCGTCCGCAGCGGCGTGGTGCTCGTCGGACGCCGGGACGGGCCGGCCGCGGTGTCGGTGCCCCTACGCCTGGGCGCGCTGGAGGTCGGCCGACTGGAGGTGCTTGCCCGCTCGCCCGGCGAGCGCTACTCACCGGCAGACGAGCGGCTGCTGATGAGCGTCGCGCCGCCGCTCGCCGCCGCCGTTGCCGCGGTCGCCGCGCAGGACGACCTGCGGGCGGCGCGCAGCCGACTGGCCGTGGCGCGCGAGGAGGAGCGCCGGCGCGTCCGCGAGCAGTTGCACGACGACATCGGACCGTCCCTCGCGGCCGTCTCGATGCAGGCGGCGACGGCGCGCAAGCGACTCGAGCGGCACGACGAACAGGGTGCGGCGGCCGCCCTGCAGGTCGTCCGCACCACGGTCGAGCGCGCGGGAGCCGACCTGCGCCAGGTCGTGGACGCTCTCGGTCCGCGGGCGCTCGACGAACTCGGACTGGCCGGATCCGTCACCGATCTGGCCGCGTCCATCGGCGGCGATGCCGTGACGGTCGACGTGCAGGTCGGTCCGCTGCCGCCGCTACCGGCCGCGACGGAGCAGGCGGCGTACCGGATCGTGGCGGAGTCGCTCGCGAACGTCGTACGGCACTCCGGCGCCGGCCACGCCCGGGTGTGCATCCGCAGCGCCTCGGACGCGTCGGCGATCCTCATCGAGGTGTCGGACGACGGCCGAGCGACCGCCCTCGATCGACGCGGCGGCGTCGGTATCGCATCGATGCGCGCCCGCGCAGAGGAGTTGGGCGGGACCCTGCGGGTGGTCACGGGCGTTGCAACGGGCGCCCGTACGGGCGCCGGTACCACGGTCACCGCGCGCCTGCCCCTGGACGATGCGCCCATGCTCACCGCGGACCGGCGGGAGGAGCAGTGACGGGCGGAGGAGCGGAGGAGTGACGGGCGAAGAAGTAACGGCAGGAGGGGTGACGGCAGGGGACGTGACGGGCGACCCGACCGTGGTCCTGATCGACGACCATCCGGTCTTCCGGCACGGCCTCGCCGCACTGTTGACCGAGGACGGCGCACGGGTGGTCGGTTCGGCGGGGTCTGCTACGGAGGGCCTCGCCCTGGTGCAGCGGCACCGGCCCGACGTGGTGGTGATGGACCTGCACCTGCCCGATCGCTCCGGAGTCGAGGCCACGCGGCAGGTGCTCGTCGCGGCGCCGGAGTCCCGGGTGCTGGTGCTGACGATGGACAGCGCGGACGCCACCGTGGTCGCCGCGCTCCGAGCCGGCGCCCGCGGGTACCTGCTGAAAGAGGCCGCCGCCGAGACGATCGGAGCGGCGATCCGCACGGTGCTGCACGGCGACCTGGTACTCGGCGCCCGGTTCGCGGCACGGCTTCCCGCCCTGCTGACACCACCGACGGGCGTCTCCGACGGGTCGATCCGGGGCCTGAGCCCGCGCGAGGTGCAGATCGTCGAGCTGATCGCGGCAGGCTGTTCGAACGCCGAGATCGGCCGGCGCCTGTTCCTCGCCGAGAAGACGGTGCGCAACAACGTGACCGCGATCCTCGCCAAGACGGGCGCCACCGACCGCGCGGGCCTGCGCCGGCTGGCGGACACGAACGCCCCGACCACCTGAACGCCCTTCCCGCGTACGCGTCCCGCGTCCCGCGTCCCGTGTCTCGACAGCAGGACCAGGTCTCGATCGCAGGTCACTGGTCGACCAGCAGCCTGCGATCGGGACCCTGTCCTGCTGACGGGACGGCGGATCGCACTGCGCCGGCGTCCGCGGCTGGTTTCCGTGGCTAGGCGAGCAGCGCGGCCCCCGCCTCCGCCGCCGCCTCGGCGCCGACGACGCGCAGGCAGGCGCTCGCGATGCTGCGAGCGATATCGGCATCCGGTTCCGCGTCGCGCCGCATCGGGATCACCATCTCGACCAACTGCATGCAGCAGGCGCCGAGGAAGGCGGCGTCGCCCTGCGGCCGGACCGCGGCCGCCAGGTCGACATACGCCTGCTGCAGCTGCGCGCGGTGCTGCCGGAAACTCTCGAACCGCGGCTCCTGCACCTCGTGCGCGAGGTAGAGCGAACCGATGTTGTGGTGCGTCGCGAGCAGTGTGCCCACGTCGATCGCGGCCAGCGCGTACAACGCGGCGGCCGGATCGGGCGTATCGCGCAGGCGTTCCACGAAGTCGAGGCTGGGGCGCACGCTGGTCTCCAGCAGCTCGAGCAGGATCTCGTCCTTGCCCGCGAAGTGGTAGTAGAGCGACGCCTGCCGGATGCCGACCCGCTCCGCGATCGAGCGGGTCGAGGTGCCCGCATAGCCGCGCTCCGCGAACAGCGCCGCCGCGGCGTCCAGGATCTCCTCGCGCGCGCTGGCGGTCGACGACGACGGGTTCGTCCTCGGGCGGCCGAGGCGGGTGGACTCGCTCACTCTGCCGATTCTGCCGCCGCGGCCAGGTAGGTCCGCCAGCCGCCGTACTCGCTGATGTCGGTCCCGACCGAGGCCGCCAGGGGCTCGACCA
This sequence comes from uncultured Amnibacterium sp., assembly GCF_964250715.1. Classification (GTDB taxonomy): domain Bacteria; phylum Actinomycetota; class Actinomycetes; order Actinomycetales; family Microbacteriaceae; genus Amnibacterium. The sequence continues at coordinate 120,292 of NZ_CAXUGX010000005.1, read as the reverse complement.
GGAATCCGGCGACCGCTCGGCCGTCCGCCAGTTCGACCGAACCGACCGCCATGGGCGCGGGCAGCGCGGCGACGAAGGCGCCCAGTCCTGAGGCCGGCATCCGCCACACCTCCCCCTCGATCGGAGTGCCACCCTGTGCGACGCGCACGAGACCCGGCTTCGGCGGCACGGTCGCAAGCGCGACCAACCGATAGGTGGCCGCGGTCTGGACCGCGCCGACCAACGACGCGCCGACGGCGACGAGCTGATGGTTCAACGGCTGCCCGGACAGGTGCGCCCCGACGACCAGCAGGTCGAGCGGAGGGTCCTGGACACGGCGGGCCAGCTCGGCGATCGACCGGTCGGCGAACGGCGCGCCGGTCAGCATCACCCCGAACGGCAGCCCGCCCACCCGGCCTGCCGGCACGGCCAGGGCGGACCGGTCGAGCAGGTTCGCGAAGTTCGTGAAGCGGCCCATGCGGCTGTTCGCCCCGACCGGATCTTCAGCGACCTGGTCGAGTGTCGGGTGCCAGGTCGTGGTCGGGGTGAGCAGGGCATCTGTGCCCGCGAGCCGCGCGAGTCCGGCGGCGCCGAGCCGCTCCAGCCGCTCACGGTCCCGGAAATACTGCACCGCGGTCGCCTCACGGCCGCCGAGCACGATCGCGGCGACAGTCGCATCCAAGTCGGTACCGACGAGCTCCGGGTGAGCCGCGATGTGGTCGCCGACCGCGGCGGTCCGCTCGGCGACGAACGCACCGCCGTACAGCAGGGTGGCGGCCTGCAGCAGCGGGGCGATGTCCACCTCGACGATCTCGACCCCGGTCGCCGCCAGCCGCTCGACCACGCCGGCGAACGCCTCCGCCCACCCCTCCGCCAGGCCGGCCAGGTGCTCGCCCGTCGGTACGGCGACGCGCGGAGCGGCGGACAGCGCCGGCCCCGGCCGCGGCGTGCGGGCCAGCGGATCGACGCCGTCCGGGCCCCGCAGCAGTTCGGCGACGCGGGTGGCGAGCCCCAGTTCCCGCGCGAAGACGCTGACGCAGTCGATGGTCCGGCACGCGGGGACGACGCCGGTGGTCGGGATCAGGCCGAAGGTCGGCTTCACCCCGACGATCCCGTTCAACGCCGCGGGCACGCGTCCGGACCCGGCGGTGTCGGTGCCGAGGGAGATATCCGCGATCCCGAGCGCGACGGCGACGGCGGAGCCGGAGGAACTGCCGCCGGAGATGCGGGTCGGATCCCAGGCGTTCCGCACGGCGCCGAAGGGGCTGCGGGTGCCGACCAGGCCGGTGGCGAACTGGTCGAGGTTCGTCTTGCCGAGCACGATCGCGCCCGCGGCGCGCAGGCGGGCGACGGCCGTCGAGTCCGCGTCGGGTTCGTAGGCGTAGGAGCGGGAGCCGGCGGTGGTCGGCAGCCCGGCGACGTCGATGTTGTCCTTGACCGCTGCGACGAGTCCAGCCAGCGGCAGCAGCTCCCCCGCGGCGACGCGAGTATCGATCGCCGCCGCCTCCGCGAGCAGCGCCTCCCGCCCGCGCAGCGCGATCCAGACCTCCGGCCGCTCGACCTCGTCGATCTGTGCCAGCGCCGCCTCGACCCGCCGGACGGCGCCCCGGTCGCTCAGCCCGCTCACGATGCGCCCACCGCGGCGAGCACCTGGCCGGGGGCGACCTGCTCGCCCGCACGCACGTAGACCGCCAGCACCTCGCCGCCGTGCGGGGCGGCTACCGGGGTTTCCATCTTCATCGCCTCCAGGGCCAGGATTCGGTCGCCGGTGCCCACTCGGTCGCCCGCCTGCACCGACACCTGCCACACGGTCGAGACGAACGGCGCCGTGACCGCGGTCGCGCCCGCAGGCAGCTCCACCGCGGCGGCGGCGACCGCCGGCTCCGGCTCTGCGGCGCGGTCGAACTCGCCGGACGCGCGCCACCGCGCCTTCTCGGCATCGAACGCCGCCGCCTGCCGACTGCGGAACGCCGCGATCGAGTCGGCGTTGTCCGTCAGGAACCGCTCGTGGTCCGCGAGCGCGAACTCGCCGTCCTCAGTCTCGAATATGCCGCGTCCGGCATCGGTCTCGGCGCGCAACTCCAGCAGCTCCTCGGCGGAGACGGGATACCACTCGATCCGGTCGAAGAACCGCAGCGCCCACGGGTGCTCGGCGAACAGCCCGCCGCGGCGGAACCGATTCCAGATCTGCACGGTGCGGCCGACGAACTGGTATCCGCCCGGTCCCTCCATCCCATAGATGCACAGGTATGCACCGCCGATGCCGACCGAGTTCTCGGCGGTCCAGGTGCGCGCCGGGTTGTACTTGGTGGTCACGAGCCGGTGGCGCGGGTCGAGCGGCGTCGCGACCGGCGCGCCGAGGTAGACGTCGCCGAGGCCCAGCACCAGGTAGGAGGCGTCGAACACGGTGCGCAGCACGTCGTCGACCGAGTCGAGGCCGTTGATGCGGCGGATGAACTCGATGTTCCAGGGCGTCCAGGGGGCGTCGTCGCGCACGCCGGCCATGTACCGCTCGATCGCGAGCCGGGTCGCCGGGTCGTCCCACGACAGCGGCAGCCGCACGCGTCGGGACGGGACGACCAGCTCGCGCGTCGCCGGCAGGTCCTGCTCCAGCTCGGCGAGCAGCGACGCCATCGCCGTCGCCTTCGTCACGGCGGCGTCGGTGTGCACCTGCAGCGAGCGGATGCCCGGGGTCACGTCCAGGATCCCCGGGGGCGCCTCCTGCTGCAGTCGCTGCATCAGCGCGTGCACCCGCATCCGCAGGCCCAGGTCCAGCTCCTGCGCCCCGTACTCGACGAGCACGTTGTCGTCGCCGTCACGGCGATAGGTGACCGCCGGCCGGTCGGCGCCGACCTCCGCCAGCCGCCCGATCACCCCGTCGTCGCCGTCGCCGCCGGTCCGCGGCAGCCGGGCGACCGACCGGGCGGCGTCGAGCCCCGCCGCCTGCGCCTCCCGCACGGCGACGAATCGCACGGTGTCGCCGGGCCGCAGCTGCCCGAGCTTCCACAGCTCGCCGCTCGCGACGACCACCGGACAGACGAATCCGCCCAGGCTGGGCCCGTCCGGCCCGAGCAGGATCGGGGTGTCGCCGGTGAAGTCGAGCGCCCCGACGGCGTACGGGGTGTCGTGGATGTTCGAGGGGTGCAGGCCCGCCTCGCCCCCGTCGGTGCGCGCCCAGGCCGGCTTCGGCCCGATCAGCCGCACGCCCGTCCGCGCCGAGTTGAAATGCACCTCGTACGCGGTGTCGTACAGGGTGTCCAAGTCCTCGCGGGTGAAGAACTCCGGCGCCGCATGCGGCCCCTCCGTCACGCCGAGCTCCCACGCGTCCGTCAGTGCCGGGCGGCGCTCGGGCGGGGTCGGGCCGCCGATCCGGGTCAGCACGGCGCCGTCGCCGAAGTGCTCGTGGGGTGCCGCGGAGTCGTCCGAGCCGGGCCGCAGCACGTCGCCCGCGACCAGGGCGCGGCCCCCGTGCCCGCCGAAGCCGCCGAGCGTGAAGGTGGCCGCGCTGCCGAGGTAGCGGGGAACGTCGAACCCGCCTCGCACGGCCAGGGCCAGGCGCAACCCTGGACCGGGTGCGGTGCCGATCGCCAGTACCCCGCCAGCGGGCACATCGAGCGGCTCCCACATCGGCGCGGCCTCGCCGTCGACCGTCACCGGAGCGGGCGCGCCGGTGACGCAGACGACGGCGGGGGCCGAGAAGCGCAGGGTCGGGCCGGCGAGCGTGATCTCGAGCCCCGGCGCGCTCGCCGGATTGCCGACCGCCAGGTTCGCCTCGCGCAGCGACACCGGGTCCATCGGCCCGGACGGCGGCACGCCGACCTGCCAGTACCCGAGGCGGCCGGGCAGGTCCTGCACCGTCGTCATCGTGCCGGGTTCGAGCACGTCGATCCGCGGATCCGGGTCGGCGGTGACGCTGAGCGTCGAGGTCGAGTGGGTGGCGCTGCGCAGCGGCACGTCATCGACCAGCTCCCGCAGCAGCCCCACGTTGGTGACGACTCCGTCGACCCGGGAGGCGTCGAGCGCCTCGCGCAGCAGGTCCAGGGCGGCGTCGCGGCTGGGGCCGGCGGCAATCACCTTCGCGAGCATCGGGTCGTAGTAGGGCGACACCTCCAAGCCTGTCTCGATCCAGCCGTCGACCCGCACGCCGCTCATCGCCGGGGTGCCATCGCCAGGGCTCTGCTCATTCGGGCTCTGCTCATTCGGGCTCTGCTCATTAGGAAATACCGCCCTGGTGACGAGCCCGCTCGACGGCGCGCTCTGCTTCGCCGGGTCCTCCGCGTACACCCGGGCCTCCACCGCGAATGCGGAGGGGGTCCAGTCGCGGGTGAAGAGATCCGGATCGAGCGCGTCGGCGCCGTCTCGCGCGAGCGTCAGCATCAGGGTCACCAGGTCGACGCCGTAGGCCAGCTCGGTGACGGGGTGCTCCACCTGCAGCCGGGTGTTCACCTCCAGGAACGACGCCTCCTCACGCACCGGGTCGTAGACGAACTCCACGGTGCCGGCCGAGCGATAGTCGACGGAGGCGGCCAGCTGCCGGGCCGTCGCGGCGATCTGTTCGCGCACCGGCGCGGGCAGTGCGGGTGCGGGCGCCTCCTCGATCACCTTCTGGTTGCGGCGCTGCAACGAGCAGTCGCGGTCGCCGATCGCGGCGATACGACCCGCGCCGTCGCCGAACAGCTGCACCTCCACGTGCCGCGCCGGCCGCACGAGCCGCTCCAGGAAGACGCCGCCGGAGCCGAAGCTCGCCTGCGCCTGCCGCACGACCCGGTCGTACGCGACGCGCACCTCGTCGCCCGTCTCACACTCCTGCATGCCGATGCCGCCGCCGCCGCCGGTCGCCTTCAGCATGACGGGCAGCCCGATCCGCTCCGCTTCGGCGACGGCCTCGTCGGCGGAGGCGAGCAGGCCGGTCCCCGCGAGCATGGGCACGCCGGCCTTCGCGGCCAGGTCGCGGGCGGTGTGCTTGGCGCCGAACGCCTCGATCTGCGCGGGCGTCGGCCCGACGAACGCGAGCCCCGCCGCCTCCGCCGCCCGCGCGAACGCCGCGTTCTCGCTGAGGAACCCGTACCCGGGGTGGATCGCGCCGGCGCCCTGGGCGATCGCGGCCTCGATCACCGCATCGGCACGCAGATAGGAGTCGCGCGCCGGCGCCGGCCCGAGCCGCACGGCGGTGTCCGCCTCCCGCACGTGGGGCGCGGCCCGGTCAGCATCGGAGTAGACGGCGACCGTCCGCAGCCCCAGATCCCGAGCCGATCGGATGATGCGGCGCGCGATCTCCCCCCGATTGGCGACCAGCAGCGTGTCGAACACGGCGTTCAATCCCACCCGAGCCGACGCCACCCGAGCACGACAGCAGGACAGGGTCCCTTCGGCAGGACGATCGGGCCGCTGTGGTCCTGCTCAAGCGACATCGTCCTGCTGACGTGCTTCCTGCTGACCTGCTTGTCGGTGATGGGCTGCCGGCGGAGGGCGCGGGGGCGGCTCACGGGCGCGTCACGAGCATGCGCAGCGGGGTGGGGTTGAAGTCGTTGCAGGGGTTGTTCAGCTGCGGGCAGTTGGAGACGATCACGAGCACGTCCATGTCGGCGCGCACGGCGACCCGCTTGCCGGGCGCCGAGATGCCGTCGACGATGCCGAGCGATCCGTCCTGCTCCACCGGCACGTTCATGAACCAGTTCAGGTTCGACACCAGGTCGCGCACGCCCAGCCCCCGCCTGGTCGCCTCGGCGAGGAAGTTCTCGCGGCACCCGTGCTGGAACGCGGTGTGGTGCCCGTACCGCAGTGTGTTCGACTCCTTGCCGCAGGCGCCGCCGATCGTGTCCTGTCGCGCCACCTCGTTGCCGACCACGGTCATCAGCGGCCGGCCGAGCGTGCTGCGCAGCACCGTGCCCTCCCGAACGTAGGCGTTGCCCTGCCAGGCGAGGGTGTCGGGCACGCTGTACCGCTCGTCGGTCTCGTGCGCGTTGAAGATCAGGCAGTCCGCGGACTGGTTGCCGCCGACGTCCACGATCGTCAGCAAATCGCCCGCGGCCACCAGCGCGGACCACGGCGCGCGCGGCGCCACCCGCTCGTCGAGCACGACGCGGCCCGGCACGAGCGGCTCGCTCCAGTCGAGCACCGACCCCGCTGTGAAGGAGGCACCGACCGGCACCGTCGAGGTGATCGTCATCGCCGCATCACAACCCGGCCGCGGCCGCGTACCCGAGGGTGTTCAGGTAGGCCCGCCGCCGCTCGGGCGACGCGTCGAAGCGGGCGTCAGTGGGCGAGGTCGGCGCGCTGCGCCAGGCGTGCACCCGCAGCGGCCCCACCGCGTAGTCGGGCCGCGGGTCGAGCGGATGCGGCACGTTCGCGACCAGCACGATCAGCGGCAGCTCGGCGAGCAGGTCGACGGAGGCACCCGCGCCGGCCGAGCCGAGCCAGCGGAACGCCCCGTCCGCCTCCACCCGCACGCCCTGGAAGAACGACACCGACGGCGCCAGGTCGCGGGGGGCGAGCCCGTGCTTCGCAGCCGCCAGCGTCAGCAGCCCCCGCCCGGACGGCGTCGGCCCGAACGGAGCGCTCCCGCCGTACTTCCGCTCGTTCCAGGTATCCGACGACGTGCCGCAGAAGGCGTCGTGCTGCCCGGAGGTGTCCGCGACCACGGTGGCGAGCACGCGTCCGTCCCCGGAGAGCAGCGGATGCCCCTCGCCCAGATACGCCTGCCACGGGATCTTCTGCGTGTCCGCCACGTTCAACCGCTCCCACGGCTCGACCGCGTTGAACACCAGCAGGTTCGCGCAGGCGTCCCCGGTCACGTCCTCGAGGCGGATCCGCGTACCGCGTGCCACTCGGGCGTGCGTGTAGCCGCCCGGGCCGACCGTCTCCGCCCAGGTCAGGTCGGCCGGCTCGACGCCCTGCGGCGGGTACGGCGTCGACGATGCCGGCAGGTACGCCATCCAGTCGGCGACGCCGTCGCCCTGCGATCGGGCGTCGCTGCGGGCGGCGAGGACGCTGGCGGTGTCCCGCGTCACGAGGCGGGTGCGGCCGCGACGGCCTCCGCCGGTTCGCCGGGCGCGTCGACCCCGGCGGACCGCGACCGCGCCCCGAGCACGATCGTGCCGCCGTGCCGCGTGCGGTTGCGCCAGTGCACGAGCACGCCGACCAGCAGCACCAGCAGGATGAACAACGGGGCGCTCCACTGCAGCCACCAGGTCGTGCCAGCAGGGTCGTAGATCTCCACGCGGGGCCACGCCAGGTTCACCGCCATCGCGATCTGGTACACGATCGCGACGCCGTTGACGACGATCCCCGCCCGGCCCAGGGAGAACAGCGGCTTGCCGAACTCGTCCGTGCCACCGGGCAGCCCGCCCCGAAGGCGCCGGATGAACAGCGGCACGGTCACGCCTAGGTATGCCAGGTAGAGCATCGCGATGCACAGGGAGGAGAGCGCCAGGAACACGCCGCTCTCGTTCCAGTTGACCGCCAGCGCGATCGCAGCGCCGACCCCGACGACGATCGTGGTAGCGATCGGCGTACCCGTGCGCTTGGAGACCGCGCCGAGCACCCCCGAGAACGGCAGGGTTCGCTCCCGCGCCATGGAGAACATCATCCGGCTGGCGGACGTCTGCACCGCGAGCGTGCACACGGTCACCGCGACAGCCACGGCGACGAGCAGGATGCGCCCGCCGGTATCGCCCAGCCGCGCCGGCAGGATGGAGGCGAATCCGCCGCTGACCAGGCTGCCGTCGGTCAGGCTCGGCGCGGCGACCAGGCCGGCGAGGATCAGCAGCAGGCCGCCAACGCCTGAGACCGTCAGCGCCCGGATGATGGTGCGCGGCGTCGTGTGGCGGGGCGCGTGGGTCTCCTCCGACAGCTCCCCCGCGGAGTCGAAGCCGACCATCACGTAGGCGGCCATGACGGAGGAGATGATCCAGGCGGGCAGGTAGGCGCCGAGCTTGGGATCGAAGCCGTCCAGGGTGAGGACGACGCCGGGCCCGCGCTCGCCGCGGAAGAACAGGGCGATGACGAGCGCGATCACCCCGAGGATCTCGATCACGACGCCGGCCGACGTGATGACCGCCATCAGGCGCACCCCGATCACGTTGATGACGGTGGTGATCACCAGCAGGATCAGCCCGAGCACGACCGCGTTCTGGGCGCCGGTCGCACTGAGCGGCGCGGAGTCGGCCTCCGGTCCGCCGATCAGCTGGAACCCGGTCCAGATCGCGGGCAGCACGGCCTGCAGCGCGATCGCCGCGGCGGCGACAGTCAGGATCTGCCCGATCACCATCACCCAGCCGGTGAACCACCCGAAGGTCGTGCCGGCGAGCCGTGACGACCACTGGAAGATCGCGCCGGAGATCGGATAGCGCGCCGCCAACTCGGCGAAGCAGAGCGCCACGAGCAGTTGGCCGAGGAAGACGACGGGCCAGGTCCAGAAGAACGCCGCTCCGCCGAAGCTGAAGCCGAGCCCGAACAGCTGGAAGACCGTGGTCAGGATCGACACGAACGAGAAGCCGGCCGCGAACGAGGCGAACCGCCCGACCCCGCGGTGCAGCTCCTGCGCGTAGCCGAAGGCGCCGAGGTCGTGGTGCTCGGTGCCGGTGCTGCGGGTCGAGTCCGAGTGAGTGGACGGGTGCGTGGACGAGGGAGTGGAGTCGGGTGGAGCGACGGAGCTGCTGGCGGGCATCGCGCGTGGCCTTCTGGTCGGTGGAGCACCCTTACCTGTCAAGCGACAGGTACATGCCTCCCAACCTGGCGCCACCCTGTTTCGGTCGTGTTGCCCGGCCGTGAAGAGTGCATTGCCGCCGTGCGATCCGCGACCCCGGCCTCAGAGCAGCTCGCGAACCCGCGGCGCCCGCTCCGGGCTACCGCGCAGCACCGCCCGCTTGAGCTCGGTGCGCGTGAGGCCGCTGGGCGGTGGACAAAGTCCGTCGGCGTGTGCTTCGGTGAGACGACTCACATCAAGACTCAGACCGAGCCACAAGGGAGTGCCGATGCGGTTCGACGATCTTGCCGGCAAGGTCGCGCTCGTCACCGGTGGCGCCCGCGGCCTCGGCTACTCCCTGGCGACGGCGCTCGCCGGTCAAGGCTGCACGGTCGCGCTGCTCGACGTGCTCGACACGGTCACGGTGTCGGCCGACCGGCTCGCCGCCGAGCAGCACGTGGAGACCGTCGGCCTGGTCACAGATGTCACCGATCCCGACTCCGTCCAAGCCGCCGTCGACCGGGTGGGCGAGGTGCTGGGGGTACCGCAGATCCTGGTCACGGCAGCGGGAATCACGGTCTGGAACGACAGCGTCGACGTCCCGGCAGCGGAGTGGCGGCGCGTGATGAGCGTCAACCTGGACGGCACGTTCTTCGCCGCCCAGGCCTTCGGGCGTGGATTGATCGACGCCGGCCTGCCCGGCAGCGCGGTGTTCGTCTCGTCGATGTCGGGGCTCATCGTGAACGTGCCGCAGCACCAGGCCTCGTACAGCGCGTCCAAGGCCGCGGTGGCGCAACTGGCCAGGGCGCTGGCCGTGGAGTGGGCGCCGCACGGCATCCGGGTGAACGCCATCTCCCCCGGCTACTTCCTCTCCGACATGACCCGGCATTTCACGGAGCAGAACCCCCAGCTCGCCGCGGAGTGGATCGCGCGCATCCCCGCCGGCCGCATGGGTGAGCCCCACGATCTGGACGGGCTGGTCCTGCTGCTCGCCTCCGACGTTTCGTCCTATCTCACGGCCCAGAACCTGGTGATCGACGGCGGCTACACGGCGCTCTGACCTGGCTCTTCGCGGTCAGAGGAGGCTCGGCACCAGGTGCCGGTAGGGATCCAGCCGCGGATCCTCGGGCTCCAACTCCGTCACGAGCACATCGAATCGCGGGAGTGGAACCGACCGGATGCGCGCACGCGTCTCGAGTTTGCTCGAATCGACGGCCAGCACGCAGCGTCGCGCGGTGTCGACCATCGCCTGCTTGACCGCCACCTGATGCAGCGTGGTCTCGCTCGTCCCGAACTCCGAGTCGACGTTTCTCGCGGACAGGAAGCACGTGTCGAACGTGAACTGCCGCACGCTGAGCACGGCCAGCGGTCCGACCAGGCTCAGGTTCTCCTCGTCGCGCTCGCCACCGGTGAGGTAGGCGGTGACGCCCTCCCGCCCGTGGAGCGACTGGAAGGCCGCGAGTCCGTTGGTCAGCACCGCCACATCGTCGATGCCCGCGATGGAGTCGGCCAGCCGGTGCACCGTGGTCGAGGAGTCCATCGCGATGAGCGATCCGGGGGCCACCAGGTCGCGCAGCTTCTCGGCGATGCGGCGCTTCGCGTCGGCATGCCGGTACCGGCGCTGGGCGAAGGCGTCGCCACCCAGGGTCACGATGCCGCCGCGCACGCGACGCGCTGCGCCACTGGCGACCAGCTCGTCGAAGTCGCGGCGCACCGTCATCGGATGCACGTGCCACGACTCGGCGGATTCGTGCAGGTGCAGCGCCCCGCGCTCCTCGAGCAGGCGCAGCATCGCCGTCCTGCGCGCCTCCGCGTCGAGCGTCCCGATCACCGTCATCGCGATGCCCCTCCGTCCCCGGTCGTCCCTGTGCTACGGTCAAAAATCTGAGAGTTCGTGGTACTTCTTACAGGAAGTAACACTTCCACCCTGCGCGCGGAGGTGATCCATGAGCCAACGAAGTCCAGAGCACCAGCCGGTCGCATTCGCCGCCGTGGATCTGGGCGCGTCCAGCGGACGGGTCGTGCTGGGGCTGCTGCGCGGCCGGCAGCTGCACATCGCCGAGGTCCACCGGTTCGAGAACCGGCCGCTCTCCGTCGACGGCCGACTGCAATGGGATGTGGACCAGCTCTTCAGCCAGACGCTCGCGGGGCTGGCCGCAGCGGTTCGATCGGCGTCCGCGCAGGGGGCGCAGCTGCGGGGCATCGGCGTGGACTCGTGGGGCGTCGATTTCGCGCTGCTCGACGACGCGGGCCGTGTGACGGGTCCCGTTCTGCATCATCGCGCTGCGGCCGACGCCACGCCCGCCATCCGCCGCCGCCGGATGTCCCCGCAGCAGGTCTACGAGCGCACGGGCGTGCCCGACCACCCGATCAACACGTCGCTGCGGCTGTCCGACCTGGCCGTCGCGGGCATCGCCCGCGATCAGCGGGTGCTCTTCGTCCCCGACCTGTGGGTGCACCTGCTGGCGGGCGCGACCGGCACGGATCCGACCGGCACGGATCCGACGGGCACGGATCCGGCGGGCACGGATCCGACGATCGCCTCGACGAGTCAGCTGCTCGATCCCGCCTCGCAGACCTGGGCCGGCGACGTCGTCGCGGCGGGTGGGATCGACGCGCTGCACCTGCCGAGCCTGCAGCCGCCGGGAACGATGGCCGGGCGCACGACCCCGGCGATCACTGCTCGACTCGGCTCGGACGCACCCGTGCCAGTGTTCCGCGTGGCCGGCCACGACACCGCGAGCGCGTTCGCCTTCGCGGCGCCCGACGATCGAATCCCCGACGATCGAATCCCGGACGGACACCACAGAGACGCCCTGATCTCCAGCGGCACCTGGTCGATCGTCGGGGCCTGCGTGGCCGAGCCGATCCGCAGTGAGCGAGCGCGCGAGAGCGGCTTCGTCAACGAGTGCGGCGTCGAGGGCACGCTGCTGGTGCAGAACCTGAACGGGATGTGGATCCTGCAGGAGTGCCTGCGCGAATGGTCGGAACACGACGGCCGCCCGCCCGAGTTGGCCGGGCTGCTCGCGGAGGCGGAGCGTGCCGGGCGGGACGACCGCACGTTCGATGTCGCGAGCCGGTCGCTGCTGGCGTCGGGCGACATGGTCGGACGCGTCACCGCTCTCGCCGTCGAGGCGGGCCGGCCGGCTCCGGAGTCGCGGAGCCAGATCGTCCGCGCGATCCTCGACAGTCTCGCCGTCGCCTATGCCCGGTCGATCATGGCCCTGGAGCAGCTGACGGGGACGCGCCGCACCCGGGTGCGCATCCTCGGCGGCGGCTCCAGGAACCGGCTGCTCTGTCAGCTGACGGCCGACGCCACGGGGCTTCCCGTGCTCGCCGGACCTGCGGAGGCGTCGAGCATCGGCAACATCGCCGTGCAAGCCCGGGCGAGCGGTGGCGGCAGCGACATCGACGGCGGCAACCCCGGCAGCATCACCGCGTACTACGACCACCTCACCGGCGACGGCACCGAGGTCGAACGCTTCGAACCGAGCAGGGTCACCACCCGCCAGGAGGTCCGATGACAGCCACGCCCACGCCCACTTCGACGCCCGTCCCGACTCGCGCGGCGGCGCTCGAGGACATCGTGCAGCTCTCCCGAACCATCGGGCGCCCCGAAGCCGACCTGGTCATCCTGGCCGAGGGCAACACGTCGATCCGCACCCCCGGCGATCGCATGCTGGTGAAGGCGACCGGCGCCGCCCTGCGCACCGCGGACGAGGACGACTTCGTCGAGGTCGACCTGAACGCCTACACGGCCCTGCTCGCCGGCGGCGACGTCTCGGACGCCCAGGTCGCCGAGCGGCTGCAGGCGGCCGTCGTCGTCGGCACGAAGCGACCCTCGGTCGAGTCGCTGCTGCACGCCGTCTGCCTCGCGCTGCCCGGCGTGCAGGTCGCCGCGCACACCCACCCGACGGCGGTGAACGCGGTCCTCTGCTCCGCCCACCCCGAGCTGCTGGTCGGCAGTCTGTTCCCCGACCAGATCGTGGTCCTCGGTCGCCGTCCCCTGCTGATCCCCTACCTCGACCCGGGCCTGACGCTCGCCCGCTTCGTCGCAGCCCGGCTACCCGAGCACGTGGAGCGGTTCGGGCAGCCCAAGGTCGTCTACCTGGCGAACCACGGCATGTTCGCGCTCGGAGCGACCGCCGACGAGGTGCTGCGGATCACGCAGATGGCGGTCAAGGCGGCCTGGGTGGTCGCCGGAGCCGTCGCGCTCGGCGGACCGTCCTATCTGTCGGCCGAGCACGAGGAACGCATCGACACCCGCCCGGACGAGGAGCACCGCCGCCGGCTGCTCGCCGCCGAGCTCGTGAGGCCCACCGAGCACGATCGATACGAGCGCGATCAGCAGGGGCTCGATCAGTACGAGCACGATCAGCAGGCAACGCCATGACCGATCAGACAGTCACCGAGCTGCTGGAGCGCTCCAATCGGCTCGGCTCCGATCCGCGGAACACCAACTACGCCGGCGGTAACACCTCCGCCAAGGCCTCGGCGATCGATCCGGTCACCGGCCGACCGGTCGAGCTGCTGTGGGTGAAGGGCTCCGGCGGCGACCTCGGCACCCTGACCGAGTCGGGGCTCGCGGTCCTGCGCCTGAACCGCCTGCGCGCGCTGCGGGACGTCTATCCCGGCGTCGAGCGCGAGGACGAGATGGTCGCCGCGTTGGACCACGTGCTGTTCGGCAAGGGCGGCGCCGCACCGTCCATCGACACCGCCATGCACGGGCTGGTCGACGCGGCGCACGTCGACCACCTGCATCCCGACGCCGGGCTCGCGATCGCGACCGCCGCCGACGGGGAGGCGCTGACGGCGGCGATCTTCGGTGACGAGGTCGTCTGGGTGCCGTGGCGGCGGCCCGGATTCCAGCTCGGGCTCGACATCGCGGCGATCCGGGCACGGCACCCGGACGCGATCGGCACGATCCTCGGCGGCCACGGCATCACGGCGTGGGGCGAGACGAGCGAGGCGGCGGAGGCGAACTCGCTCAAGATCATCGCGACCATCGAGGCGTACATCGCCGAGCACGGCGAGCCGGAGCCGTTCGGTCCGGTCCTCGACGGCTACGGGCCGCTCCCTCGCGCGGAGCGGCTCGCGCGCGCCGCCGCGCTCGCGCCCACGATCCGCGGGCTCGCCGCCACCGACCGGCCCGTGGTCGGCCACTTCACCGACGTACCCGAGGTGCTCGACTTCCTCTCGCGCGCCGAGCATCCCCGCCTGGCCGGGCTCGGCACCTGCTGCCCGGACCACTTCCTGCGCACCAAGGTGGCACCGCTGGTGCTGGACGTGCCGGCCACCGCGACCGTCGAGCAGCAGCTCGAGCGCCTGCGCGAACTGCACCAGGCCTATCGCGCCGACTACCAGGCCTATTACGACCGGCACGCGACCGCCGACTCCCCCGCCATCCGCGGCGCGGATCCCGCGATCGTGCTCGTGCCGGGGGTCGGCATGTTCAGCTACGGCGCGAACAAGCAGACCGCCCGTATCGCCGGCGGCTTCTACCTCAACACGATCGCCGTGATGCGCGGCGCGGAGGCGCTCTCGACGTACGCACCGATCGAGGAGGCCGAGAAGTTCCGCATCGAGTACTGGGCGCTGGAGGAGGCGAAGCTGCAGCGGCTGCCGAAGCCGAAGAGCCACGCGACCCGCATCGCGCTCGTCACCGGGGCCGCCTCCGGCATCGGCAAGGCGGTCGCGACGCGGCTGGCCGCCAAGGGCGCCTGCGTTGTGATCGCCGACCTCGACCTGGCCAAGGCGCAGGCCGCCGCCGCCGAGTTGGGGGGCACGGATGTCGCCGTCGGCATCGCCGCGAACGTCACCGACGAAGCCCAGGTGCAGGCGGCGATCGACGCGACCGTGCTCGCGTTCGGCGGGCTGGACCTGATCGTCAACAACGCCGGACTCTCCCTGTCCAAGCCGCTGCTGCAGACGACCGCGGCCGACTGGGATCTGCAGCACGACGTGATGGCGAAGGGTTCGTTCCTGGTCTCGAAGGCCGCCGCACGGGTGCTGATCGAGCAGGGCCTGGGCGGCGACGTGATCTACATCTCCAGCAAGAACGCCGTGTTCGCCGGCCCGAACAACATCGCCTACTCCGCCACCAAGGCCGACCAGGCGCACCAGGTGCGGCTGCTGGCGGTCGAGCTGGGCGAGCACGGCGTCAAGGTCAACGGGATCAATCCCGACGGCGTCGTGCGCGGCTCCGGCATCTTCGCCTCCGGCTGGGGCGCGAACCGCGCGAAGACCTACGGCATCGAGGAGCAGGACCTGGGCGCGTTCTATGCGCAGCGCACCATCCTGAAGCGCGAGGTGCTGCCCGAGCACGTGGCGAACGCGGTCGCGGTACTCACCGGCCCGGACCTCAGTCACACGACCGGGCTGCACATCCCCGTGGACGCCGGCGTCGCCGCCGCCTTCCTGCGATGAAAGGCTGACGACCGTGGTGCAGCGGCAGATCCCGAACGTGCGCGACCTCGCGCCCCTGCTGCAGTTCAAGAGGCCGCAGTTCGATCTCAAGCAGCGACGCCTGCAGGCGGCGTTGACGATCGAGGACCTGCGCCGGATCGCGAAGCGGCGCACGCCGACCGCGCCGTTCGACTACACCGACGGTTCGGCGGAGGCGGAGATCTCGATCCGCCGGGCCCGGCAAGCGTGGCGGGACGTCGAGTTCCACCCGTCGATCCTGCGCGACGTGGCGCAGGTGTCCACCGGCTGGGACGTGCTGGGGGCGCCGGTCGCCCTGCCGTTCGGCATCGCGCCGACCGGCTTCACCCGGATGATGCAGACCGAGGGTGAGATCGCCGGCGCCACCGCCGCGGCAGAGGCGGGCATCCCGTTCAGTCTCTCCACGATGGGCACCGCTTCGGTGGAGGACGTCGCCGCGGCCGCGAGAGCGGCCTCGCCGACTGCACGGACCTGGTTCCAGCTGTACATGTGGAAGGACCGCGACCGGTCGATGGCGCTCGTGGACCGAGCGGCGAGGGCGGGCTACGACACCCTGCTCGTCACCGTCGACGTCCCTGTAGCGGGCGCCCGCCTGCGCGACAAGCGCAACGGCATGACGATCCCGCCCGCCCTCTCCCTCGGCACCGTCGTCGACGCGCTGCCGCGGCCGTGGTGGTGGATCGACTTCCTCACCACACCGCCGCTCGCGTTCGCCTCGCTCGACCGGTGGTCGGGCACCGTCGCCGAGCTGCTCGACACGATGTTCGACCCCACGGTCACGTTCGACGACCTCGAATGGATCCGCGGGCAGTGGCCCGGCAAGTTCGTGGTCAAGGGCGTCCAGAACCTGGACGACGCGGTCAAGCTGGCGGAGCTCGGGGTCGACGGCATCCTGCTCTCGAACCACGGCGGGCGGCAGCTGGACCGGGCGCCGATCCCGTTCCACCTGCTGCCCGAAGTCGTCGCCGAGCTGGGCCGGGACCGTCCCGAGCTGTGGGTCGACACGGGCATCCTGTCCGGTGCCGACATCGTCGCGGCGATCGCGCTGGGCGCCCGCTTCACCCTGGTGGGCCGCGCCTACCTGTACGGCCTGATGGCCGGCGGCAGAGAGGGCGTCGATCGCGCGATCGACATCCTGCGCGGCGAGATCGAGCGCACGATGCGCCTACTGGGCGTCAACTCGCTGGAGCAGCTGCATCCCGGGCACGTCACCCAGCTGGAGCGCCTCGCCCCGCGCCCCCGCCCCTGACGGTCGGTCTGCCGCGCGTGACAGCGGTCTCAGCGGGGCTCAGCGCGACGGGCGGATGAGACCGGTCTCGTAGCTCCAGACGACGGCGTGCACCCGATCGCGCAGGCCGAGTTTCATCAGCAAGCGGGCGACATGCGTCTTGACGGTGTTCTCGGTGACGTGCAGCGCCCGGCCGATCTCGGCGTTCGACCGGCCCTGCGCGACGAGCAGCAGCACTTCGGTCTCACGGTCGGTCAGCCCGGAGTGAGCCAGCGCCGAGGAAGTCGAGGACGGGGGGCGTGCGGTCGCGAACGCCTCCACGAGCCGCCTGGTCGCGGCGGGCGCGAACAGGGAGCCGCCCTCGGCGATGACGCGGATCGCCTCGATCAGGCGTTCCTCAGGCGCGTCCTTCGTGAGGAAGCCGCTCGCGCCGGCCTTCAGCGCCTCGTAGACCACGTCGTCGATGTCGAACGTGGTGAGTACGAGCACGCGTGGTCCGCCCGCGGCGACGATCGCACGGGTCGCCGCGATCCCGTCCAAGCGGGGCATGCGCACATCCATGAGCACGACATCGGGTGCGCGTTCGGCGGCGAGCCGAACGGCCGCCTCCCCGTCGGCGGCCTCCCCGACCACGGTGACGTCCGCCACATCGCCGATGATCATCCGCAGTCCCGACCGCACCAGGGGTTGGTCGTCTGCCAAGACGACGCGGATCAACTCGGGTCTGCCAAGACGACGCGGATCAACTCGGGTATGCCAAGACGACGCGGATCAACTCGGGTCTGCCACGACGACGAGGATCAACTCGGGTCCGCGACTCGTCGGTCGCGTGCGAGATAGGGCATCGAGGCGTGTACCCGCCAGCCGCCGCCGGTGGGCCCGGCCTGGACGGTGCCGCCGGTGACCATGACGCGCTCGCGGATGCCCGCCAGCCCGTGGCCGCCCGTGCCTGCCGGCCCGCCCGGTCCCGCCGGTCCCGTCGACCCCGGCGGGCGGGCACTGCTGCTGTCGACCTCGATCCGCAGGTCGTCGATGTCGTAGTGCACCCGCACGCTCGCCCGGGCTCCCGGTCCGCTGTGTTTCAACACGTTCGTCAGCGCCTCCTGCACGATGCGGTAGGCGGACAGGTCGATGCCGGGAGTCACGGGCAGGCGTTCGCCGTCCACCGCGAGGTCGACCGGAACGCCGGCGGCGCGCACCTGCTCGATGAGGTCGCCGAGCCGGTCGAGCGTCGGCAGTGGCTCCAGGGCGGAATCGGCCTCCTCGGTGTTCTCGATGTCTTCGGTGTTGCGCAGCAGGGACAACAGTCGGCGCATGTCGGCGAGCGCGGCCGTGTTCGTGCCCTCGATCGCGGTCAGCGCCTGCCGGACGGCCGCATCGTCGCGCCCGACGAGTCGGCGGCTGCCGCGCGCCTGCAGCACGGTGACCGCGATGGCGTGCGAGACGACGTCGTGCAGCTCGCGAGCGATCCGGGCGCGCTCGTCGGCGACCGCACGACGGGCCTGTTCCGCAAGCGCGGCGTTCCGGGCCTGCAGGTCGCGCACCCGCTCGATCCTCAGGCGGATCGCGAGTCCGGCTCCCCACGGCAGGCCGGCGAAGAGCAGGTAGAACACGATGCCGGACGGGCTGAGGTCCTGCGAACTGACTTCCAGCATCACCACCGCAACCACCACGGCGGGGGCGCCCAGCCACGCCTCGATCCCGTGGGTGTGTCTGCCGACCGAGTACAGCGCGAGCATGAACGCGAGGCTGAGGAACACCGAGTGTCCTTCGAACAACGGCGCCTCCGCGATCACCCCGACCGTCCCACCGATCATGAGGACGAACACGACGAGCGGGACGCGCCGCCGGCCTGCGAGGACCAGGCCGGTGGCAGCCGCGAGCAGCGCCGCCGCCGGTAGGTGCGCGCGGGGGTAGCCGGCGACCTCGATCGCGTACGCCGCCGCGATGCCGACCGCGAGTACGAGATCGCCCCACCGAGCGATGAGCGGCCGGAGCTTCACGGCGCCACCGTAGGCCGCACGCGGTCCGTGCGCATCACCCGTGAGGACGACGGAGCACGTCGCTCGTGAGGACGATCCGGTCGCTCCGATCGGTGACGTACCGCGGTGCCGGCGGCCGTCACGCTGGGCTCGTTCCGCAGCTCCCACCGAACGGGCAGCTCCGACCCGAAAGGACCGTCATGACCATCACCGCCCCGTCCTCCTCCGCCGTCGACGACGACCACGTGGCCGTCCGCCGCGCGCTGCTTCCGGTCGCACTCGTCGCGACCGCCATCGCGATCACGCTGTCCGTGCTCGAGGCGAACTCGAACCCCGAACGGATCGTCGAGGTCGCGGTCGAACTCGTCGCCGGCGGCCTCCTGTTCGCCCTGGTCCTGCCCCGCGGCCTCCGAAAGCCGAGCGCCGGCGGCCGCGGCATCGTCCTGGGCGTCATCGCGGTGCTGCTGGTCGTGCCCGCCTTCTGGAGCGGGCTGCCGCTGCTGATGGGGTCCGCCGCAGCCCTGCTCGGACTGGCCGGCCGGCGCGCCGATCGCGGTGCGGGTACCGCGATCGCGGCCCTCGTGCTCGGCGTGCTCGGCGTCGTCGGCTACGCGTCGATCTACATCCTCGACGCCGTGACCCACTGAGCGCTGAACCGCTGATCGCGCGAGTTCGACCGCGTTCCGGTGGCCGCTACGGTCTGGTGTGACGACTCGGCTCTCCCTCGCACCGCGCGGAGCATTCGCGGCGGCCGCCGCGGTCATCGTCATGGCCCTCTGGGTCAGCGGAGCGCCGGCGATGGTCTATCCGGTGTACACGGCGGACTGGGGCCTGACCGCGCTGGCGACCACGACGGTCTTCGCGGCCTACCCGGTCAGCCTGGCCCTGGTTCTGACGACGTTCGGCACCGTCTCCGACCACGTGGGGCGCCGACCGGTGCTTTTGGCCGGCGTGGCGATCGTCGCCGCCGGCACCCTGCTCTTCGCGATCGCGTCGGATTCTGGCTGGCTCGTCGCCGGCCGAGTCGTCCAGGGCGCGGGCGTTGGTCTTGCGCTCAGCCCCGCGAGCGCCTCGCTCGTCGAGTTCAGCCGCGAGGGTGGCTCCGGACGCGCGAGCGTGGTGAACACCGCCGCCACCGCGGGCGGGACCGTCGTCGCGATCCTGCTCGGCGGAGCGCTCGTCCAGTACGCACCCGCACCGACCCGACTGCCGTTCTGGGTCCTGTTCGCCGCGATCCTCTGCGTCCTGGTCGCGCTCTGGTTCTTCCCCGCTGCCGCCGGACGGATGTCGTCGCCGTGGCGCCCACGACCACCGACGGTCCCCTCCGGCATCCGATGGGTCGTGCTCATCGGCACCGCCTCGATCACAGCGAGCTTCGCGATGGGAGCGGTGTTCCTCGCGCTGGGCGGCCAGATCGCGAAGGAGTTCATCGGCAGCGCCAACGCCTTCGCATCGGCTGCCGTTCTCGCCAGCTGGGCGCTGGTGATCATCCCCAGCTCGTGGGCGGCACGGCGGCTGCGCCCACGCACCGCGACCGTGATCGGCGGAGTCCTCTCCTTCGCCGGGCTGCTCGCCCTCATCCCGGCCGGCGCGATGGAGTCGCTGCTGTTGCTCCTCGTCGCATCGGTGGTGAGCGGCAGCGGGTATGGACTGCTCTTCCTCGGCGGCCTGGCAATCGTCAACGGGCACGCGCCCGCTGAGCGCCGCGCCGGAACGCTCTCGTTCGTGTATCTGGTCGCCTACCTCGTCCAGGGACTGACCGCGGTCGCCGTCGGCAGCTCCGCCACGACGAGCGACGTCACCGACGCGATCCTGCTCTGGACGCCGATCATCGGATTCGCGTGCCTGCTCGCCGGCGCCCTCGCCGCACTCCGCGCACCCGCCGGCTCCGGCTGACGCTCGTATACCGCACGTATACTCGTCCGATGAGCGATGTCACCACGATCAAAGTGTCCCGTCAGGTACGTGACCTACTCCAGGAACGCGCCCTGCGGGATCGACGCACGCTGGGCCAGGTCGTCGAGTATCTGGTCGAGCAGGATGAGCGGGCCGCCCGGTTCGCGGCACTGCGCGCGGTCAGCGACTGGTCATCACCCGAGCACGACGCCTGGGAGGCGGCCGCCGTCGCCGATCTCGCCGGCCGCCAAGGCGATGCCGATTCGTGACCTCCGCACCGGTCAGGTCGCCTGGGCTGTGCTCGAGGGCGCGCACGGGCGAGAGCAGACCGGTCGCCGCCCGGTGGTGGTGATCGCCTCGAACACCTACCTGGAGATCGTGACCACGCTGGCGATGATCGTCCCGGTCACGACGACGGAGCGCGGCTGGCCGAATCACGTGCGTCTCACCGGAGCGACCGGGCTGTCCCGGCCGAGCTGGGCGATGACGGAACAGATCGTCACGATCAGCCGGACGCGGCTCGTCGATCGTGCGGGCTCGGTGGACGAACCGTGCATCGACCTGATTCGTCTGCACCTGCGCGACTTTCTCGGTTTCCGCTGATGGTCGCTCCGCGCTGATGGGCTGACGGGTTGACGGGCTGACGGGCCGACGGGCCGACGGTCAGGCGAGAACGGCAGACCGGGCGGAGCGAGCGCCCATCGCCCACCCGAGCGTGAGCCAGGCCACTCCGAGCAGCAGCTGGCCGCCGAACGGGGCGGCCAGAACCGACAGCAGCAGTCCGGCGAACGGGACCGCGGCCGCGGAGCGACGCCTCGATCGGACGAGTCCGGCGACGGCGAGCACCAGCTGACCGAGTAGCGCGAGCAGCAGCCCGAGCGAAAACGCGGGACCGAGTGTGTTCCCACCCGCGATCGCACTGGCGACGGCACTGATGAACAGCAGCAGGAACCCCGCCTGGGCGACGATCGCGCCGACCCGCCCGACGCGGCCGGCACCGAGCCATCGCGGGAAGCCCTGCAGCGCCACCGCCGTCGCGATCAGCGAGAGGGCGAAGACGATCTCGATCAGCACGTCGATTCCCTGCCAGTGGGAGTCGGGCTGCGTGTGCCGCAGTTGCACGAGCCAGTCGGCTGCAGACGCGATCCCGGCGACGAGGGCGGCGATCGAGGCGGTACGCATGGGCATGGTGACTCCTGTCGATGGAACGGCGCTGAGCGCGACACGGGCTGTGGCAGCGCCGACGGTAGGAGACGCCCGTCGCCGACCGCGTCGGAGCGGAGTCCGATCTCGCAGGTCCCCCCACGGGTGGACGGACTGCGCAGCATCCACCCGCAGGAGGAGTGCGCGGCGTGGCGCGGCGGTCGTACATTCACCTCGTGCCCCGTATCGGCCCGAGGTTCTGGCTGGCCTTCGACGTGCTGCTCGGGTGCGCGATGATCGCGGTCGCCGAGATCGAGATCGCGACGGGCGCCACGTACGAGCACGTCCCGGTATGGCCCGGACCGCGGGCGGTCACGAGCGTGGCGGTAGTGGTCCTGATCGCGCCGGTCGTGCTGCGCCGAGTGCGGCCACGGCTCGCGTTGGCGCTGCTGTCCGCGCTGCTCGCCTCAGTGCTGCTGCTGCTCGGTGACGTGCAGTCCGGCGTCGCGTTCGTGCTGCTGGTGGTGATCCTGTACTCGGGCGCCGCGCACATCAGGCGGGCCTGGCCGTCCCTCACGGCGGCAGCGGTGCTGGTCGTGGTCGTCGGCACTCGCCCCGGCGCGATCACGGGTGTCGGCGACCTGGTCTTCTTCGCGGGACTCACCGCACTCGCGATCGTGCTCGGGCGAGCGGTGCGGTTGCGGCATGAGCAGATCGACCGTCTCACGCGGCAGGAGCAGGAGCTTCGCCGCCTGCACGCCGCGGAGGTGGCAGCCGCGACCGCGGCCGAGCGGGCGGCGATCGCCGGTGAGCTGCACGACATCGTGGCGCACGCCATCTCGATCGTCGTGATCGAGGCGCAGGTCGGCCGCCGCATGCTGCCGGACGAGCCGGGCCGCGCGAGCGAGGCGTTGCGGACCATCGAGTCGAGCGGCCGGGCCGCGCTGACCGAACTTCGTCGCCTGCTCACCGTGCTCGACGGCGGCGAGCAGGCCGACGCGACCGCGCCGACCCCCTCCGTCGCCAACCTCGCCGATGTCGTCGACCGGTTGCGGGCGGTCGGCCTCGCCGTGGACGTCGGGCAGGACGAGCTGCCTCCCCTGCCCGCCGCGACCGAGCTGGCGATCCATCGCACGGTGCAGGAGGCGCTCACCAACTCCCTGAAGCACGCCCCGGGCAAACCGGTTCGGGTCCGCATCCGACGGGACGACGAGCACGGCCAGGTCGAGGTGACCGTGCAGAACGCCGCCGGGGATCAGGCCGGGGCGGTGCCCGGATCGGCGCGCGGGTTGATCGGGATGCGGGAGCGGCTGCGGCTCGTGGGCGGCACCCTGACGACGGGGCCGCAGGGCGCCGAGTTCGTCGTCCGCGCGACGGTACCCCTCGACGCCGTGCCCCACCATGCCGGGCCCCTCGACGGTGCCGCCGTGCGGGTGCACGGATGATCCGAGTCGTCATCGTGGACGACCAGCACCTGGTGCGGGCCGGCCTTCGCGTGCTCGTCGACGCGGAGGACGACCTGACCGTCGTGGGCGACGCGGCCGACGGACGCCAGGGCCTCGCCGTCTGTGCGCGCACGCATCCGGACGTCGTGCTGATGGACATCCGGATGCCCGTGCTGGACGGCGTGGAGGCGACCGCACTCCTGCGAGCGCGCGACGACGGACCGCGGGTGATCGTGCTGACGACCTTCGACACCGACGAGCTCGTCTTCGCGGCGCTGCGAGCCGGCGCGAGCGGATTCGTGCTGAAGGACATCCCCGCCGATGACCTGTTCGCCGCGATCCGAACGGTCGCGGCAGGCAGCGCGATGCTGGCCCCGGCGATCACGGCGCGGCTCATCGCCCATTTCGTCCTGACAGCACCCCGGCGTCCGGTCGCATCGTCGACTGAAGCGTCGAGTGAAGGGTCGGGTGCCGGTTCGAGTGCCGTCGCACTGTTGACCCCGCGCGAGCGGGAGGTGTTGACGTCCGTCGCGCGGGGCCGCTCCAACCCCGAGATCGCCGCCGACCTGTTCCTCAGCGAGGCGACGGTGAAGACCCACATCGGCCGCGTCTTCGAGAAGCTGGGGGTGCGCGACCGCGCGCAGGCCGTGATCGCCGCCTACGAGAGCGGCGTCGTCACGCCGAGCACCTGACCTGCTCGCACCACCATCGAGCACTGCGAAGCTCTGCGAAGGGGCGGCT
Source organism: uncultured Amnibacterium sp. (assembly GCF_964250715.1). Lineage (GTDB taxonomy): Bacteria > Actinomycetota > Actinomycetes > Actinomycetales > Microbacteriaceae > Amnibacterium. Next base: position 96,748 of record NZ_CAXUGX010000005.1, on the reverse strand, counting down.
TCATCACGCCGAAGTCGGCTCGCCCGAAGCGGGCTCGACGGCTGCGGTAGCCACGGGCCGGGCCACGTCGCTCGTCACCTCGACGTTCGGCAGGTGCGCGAGCACGGCGCCCGGCACCAGCAGCTTCGACCGCCGCACGCCCGAGCCGATCACGACGAGCGCCGCCTGCGCCGCGTCCGCGTCGAGCAGCACGGGCCAGGCCGCGGGCAGCCCGATCGGGGTGATCCCGCCATACTCCATCCCCGAGGCTTCGATTGCGGTGTCGCGCGGCAGGAGGGATGCCTTGCGCACGTCGAGCCGGCGCCGGACGAAGCCGTTCACGTCTGCCCGCTTGTCGGCGGGGACGAGGCAGGCCGCCACCCGCTCGACTCCATCCCGGCGGCCGCCGACCAGCACGCAGTTCACGAGCTGTGCCGCGTGCAGGCCGTAGACCTGCTGCGTCGCTGCGGTGTCGGAGACGTCGGGATCGATCTCGACGACGCCCACCGCACCCATCAGTCCGAGCTCCTCGAGCGCCGCGCGGGTGGGATCGGCGAGCAGCTCCGGCCGCTCGCTCGCCGCGACACCGATCAACCCGCCGAGCTCGAACGTCGCCATCACGCCATCCTGCCAAGGCACGACACACCGCCGCTGATGCTGGTCTGTGACAGCTCGACCATCGTCGCTCTGCTGACGGACAGCGGCCCCGACGGCGAGTGGGCGGTACGGATGTGCATGGACGAGGACCTCGTCGCGCCGGCGCTGCTCCCGTTCGAGTGCGCGAGCGTGCTGAACAGGTTCGAGCGGACAGGGGTGCTCGACACGACCTCGACGCGCAGGCCCACGACGATCTGCTCGCGGTCCGGATCGAGCTCTGGTCGTTCGAGTTGCTGGCGGACGGCGTTCGTGCGCATCGGTACGACCTGACGGCGTACGACGCGAGCTATGTCGCACTTGCTGAGGCGCTCGATGCCCCGCTCGCGACCCTCGATCGTCGGCTGGCACGCGCACCCGGCACTCGGGTCGAGATCCGTTCGCCATAGGACGCTCGAACGTGCGCGGACTCCGCGCGTCGCGAGCTCCCGTTCCTCGTCGTTCTCCAGCCGATTCACGTCCTATATCCGTCTTGGCACCCGGCGCGGAGGTGGTTGATGGGGTGTCGTTGCATGCGGTGTCGGGGTAGTGGTGGTCCCTTCCAGCCTTTCGGGACGAGGTGTGGCTGCTTCGCGTGGAGTCGGATCTCGTGTCGGTCGGTGTTGTGGATCAGGTGATGGTGGTGGCTGCAGAGCAGGACGCCGTTGTCGATGTCGGTGGGTCCCTGGTCGCGGTGCCACCAGGCGATGTGGTGCGCGTCAGTCCACGCGACCGGTGCCGTACATCCCGGCCAGGCGCAGCCACCATCCCTCGCGGCGAGGGCTTTCTTCTGCGCCGGCGTGAAGAGTCGGTTCGAGAGACCCAGGTACAGCGGTTCGCCCTGCTCCCCGGTGACGAGGAGTCGTGTCCGTCCGTCGCAGGCGATCCTCTCCACGGTGGGGATGGGGAGTCGGGTGAGGATCCCCTCCGGCCAGCCACCACCGGTGCGGTGTTCCAGGTCGGTGGCGGTGACGTGGACGACGACCTCGTGGATGGCCTTCGTCCCGACGGTTCCGTCGTGTTCGGCTTGCACTCCCGCCGTCACGATCGCGGCGAAGGTGTCGAAGTCGTACTGCGTCGTGGTGCGCTGGTCGCCGTCGGTTTCCCGCCACGTGGATTCCAGGTCTTCGGCATCCTCGCCGCCGGGAGGCTGGTAGGTCATCCGCACGCCCCGCCGGTGGGCTTGTAACGCTTCCCGGAGGAGTGCGGCCACTTCCGGAGTCGCGCGTCCGGTGAAGGACGTCAACCCGTCGACGCCGAGTCGTCCGAGCCGGAACGCGCGTTTCTGTCGTCGTGCCTCATCGGCGGGTTCGGTCCCGTCGGGATCGAGGTACTCCGCCCACGTCGCGGTCTGCACATGCAGCAGGTCCGGAGTCAAAATCCCGGCGGCTTCGGTCAGTTCGGCTTCCGCGATCTCCAGGTTCTCGACCGAGGTCCGCTTCCGCACCGAGTTCAAGGTCTCCACCACCAGTCGGGCCGACTCGACACCGACCTCGCCGGCGTTCACCGCGGCGGTCATCACCGGGTACCGGCCGGGTAGCTCATCGCCCGTCAACCCGAGGCGGGGCAGCAGCGCCGTCCCGACTCCGATGCGGCGTTTGGCTTCCTTCGTCCCGATCCGCGCGACCGTGGAGACCAGGTCGGTCCCGTCGCGGGCGTCGTACTGCTCGGCGAGACCATTCGGGCTGAGCTGGACCCGGGACCGCCACTCGACTTCCGCGGCGGCACGGATACGGCGGGCATCGACGACCCGACCGATCGCCTCCCACCCCTCCACCGCCGCAAGCACCTCCGCATCCGTCGCGTTCCGCGGCAGCATCGGCGCAGCGAGCACCGCGGCGAGCGCGCTGTCGAGCGCCTCGCGGGTCGCGGCTGCGGTGGTGTGCATACCTGCACTCAACCACCCACCACCGACAGTGGCTCCAGGACCCGAATCAGCAACCGATCAGGACTCTCGAGTCACAGGTACCGGCGCGTCCACTCCTCCACAACCCCCTTCAGCACGTGGTTGTGCACAGGGTGAGCAGGCAGTGACCGGTCAAGGCGGAGGGGTCAGACCATGCCGAATGAACCCGATTCGGACACCCATTCCTTCGTGTGGGCTGCAGCACGCGCAGCCCGGCCGACCGCGCGGCGTCCGCCTGCTCGTCGTCGTACGTGAGGGCGCCCGGGATCGGCACTCAGGCCTGCGCCGATCACTCTCGCCTCCGCCGCAGGTCGGCATGGGCGCGCTGCACGGCCGCCTCGATGTCCCAGATCGCGCAGCCGGACGAGTACGGCTGCAGCTCCGGCAGTCGGACCGCGGCCCGACTCAGCGCGACCACGAACCGAACGCGCAGGCGGCGGTCCTCGTCGTCGACACCATGCCATCGGGCGTCGTCGAGGAAGATCGGCAAGACGAGCAGCAGGACGTCCGCCGACGCGACCCGCGCGACCGCACCGACCGGATCGAGCTGCTGCTCGAGCGGCAGCAGCGCCAACTCGGGATCGGTGAACAAGCCGGCGGCGTTCTGCTCGATGCAGCGGCGCAGGTCGATCTCGGCGCGGTCGACCTGCTCCAGACGCCGGCCCGCCACGTCGGCGCGCAGCCGGTCGACGAGGATGCGCAGCACCTCATCCACCCGCCGTACCGGCCGGTCCTCCTCCCGCTCCTCGTCCTCGTCTTCGTCGTCTCGAATTTCCATGCCCCGACTGTTGCGCAAGGCTCCGACACCGCCTCAGCCCGTGTTCTGCAGGCCCGCCGCGACGCCGCTGACGGACAGCAGCAGCAGGCGCTGCAACTCGGGATCAGCCGGCTGCTCCGCAGGCGACGCGCGCAGCGCGCGGAGCGCCCGCAGCTGCAGCAGAGACAGCGCATCCACGTAGGGGCTGCGCATCTTGACCGCCCGCTGCAGCACAGGATTGTTCGCCAGCACCTCGCCGCCGCCGGTGATCCGCACGACCCAGCCGCGAGTCAGGTCCATCTCGGTCAGGACCGCCTGCGCCAGATCGTCCCGGTCGCCGAGCGCCAGGTACCGGCGGGCGATGCGGCCGTCGGCCTTCGCGAGGCTCATCGCGACGTTGTCGAGCATCGTGCCGAACAGCGGCCAGTCGCGGTACGCGCGGCGCAGCAGCGTCTCGTCGCCGACGGCCTCGAGTGCGCTCCCCAGACCGAACCAGCCGGTCAGATTGATTCGCGCCTGCGTCCAGGAGAACACCCACGGGATCGCCCGCAGGTCCTCCAGCGACTCCACGGACAGGCCGCGCCGCGCCGGGCGGCTGCCGAGCGCGAGCAGCCCGATCTCCTCCATCGGCGTCACGGTGGCGAACCAGGGAGCGAACCCCGGCGCATGCACGAGGGCGAAGAAGCGCTCGCGGGACACGGTGTCGAGCGTCGCCGCCACGCCTGCGAACCGCTCCGCCGCCTGCTCGTTGCGCGTCTCGGTCGACGGTGCGGAGGCGAGCAGCATCGCCGCGGCCACCTGGTCGATGTGCCGCACCGCGATCTCGCGGTCGCCGTACCGGGCGAAGATCACCTCGCCCTGCTCCGTCAGCTTGAACCGGCCGTCGACGGAGTGCGGCGGCTGGGCCAGGATCGCCGAGTTCGCCGGTCCCCCGCCCCGCCCGAGCGCCCCGCCCCGGCCGTGGAAGAGCGTCAGCACGATGTCGTGCTCGCGAGCCCAGACCGCGATCCGCCGCTGCGCCTCGTACAGGGCGAGGGTCGCCGCGACGGGCCCCACGTCCTTGGAGGAGTCGGAGTAGCCGAGCATCACCTCCAGCCGGCGGCCGGTCGCCGCGAGCCGGTCGGCGAACTCGGGGTGCCGGATGATCTCGTCCAGGATGCGCGGCGCCGCCTGCAGGTCCGCGAAGGTCTCGAAGAGCGGGACGACGTCGAGCACCGGCGGCGTGCCGTCCGGACCGACCGCGGCGCGGGCGAGGCGGTGCACCGCGGCCAGGTCGTCGGCCGACCGCGTGAACGACACGATGTACCGGCCGGCGGCCTGCGGCCCGTACCGCTGCTGGATCCACGCGATCGTGCGGACGACCTGCAGCGCCTCCTGCGCCTGCTCGCCGAGCGGGCCGCCGGCCTCGATCTCCGCGAGCACCGCGGCGTGCACGGCGGAGTGCTGCCGCACCTCCAGCTCGGCCAGGTGGAACCCGAAGGTGCGCACCTGCCAGATCAACTGCTGCAGCGGCCCGTACGCCTGCCGAGGCGCCCGGGCGGCAACCAGCGACTGCTGCACGACGGCGAGGTCGGCGAGCAGCTGCTCCGGGTCGCGGTATGCCAGGTCGGCGTCCCGCGTGCGGGTCGCGGCGATGCGCCGAGCAAGCAGCAGCACGACCCGGCGGTGCGGCTCGTCGGGTGAGCGCTCCGCGATCTCGCCCGCCGCCTCCTCGTCGGCGGACTTCAGCCGCTGCCAGAGCGCGAGCAGCCCGTCCGTCGGCGGCGTGATGGCGGCGTCCAGGGTCAGGATGCGGCCGACCCGGATCGCGGTGCGCTCCAGCCCGAGCAGCACGTGCTCGCTCGCGATCGCCGCGGCCTGCCGCGTCACCGATGCGGTGACGAACGGGTTGCCGTCGCGGTCGCCGCCCACCCAGGTGCCGAACCGTAGGAAGGGATGGACCAGCGGAGCGGTGCCGCCGGCCGCGTCGCCGTGCACGACCTCCTCGATCCGCTGATAGACGGCCGGCACCGCGGTGTAGAGGGTCTCGTCGAACACCGTCATCACGGAGCGGACCTCGTCGACCGGCGACGGCTTCTGCGCGCGCAGCGGCGCCGTCCGCCACAGCACGTCGATCTCCTCCAGCATCCCGCGCTCGGCCCGGACGGACCCCGCCGCGCTCGCCGCGTCGTCGTGCTGGATCAGCAGTGTGGCGAGTCGCCGGATGCAGGTCGACACCGCGCGCCGCCGCGCCTCCGTCGGGTGGGCGGTGAACACCGGATGGAACCGCATCGCCTGGAGGCGCCGCAGTGCCTCCTGCGGCCCGACCTCGTCGATGAGGTGCGCGTAGGCGCTTCCCACGGAGTCGGCCGGCTCGGGAGCAGCTCGGCCCTCGCGCTCGCGAAGGGCGCGGACCCGCTGGTGCTCCTCCGCCAGGTTCACGAGGTGGAAGTAGGCGGTGAAGGCGCGCGCCACCTCGTCCGCTCGCGGGACGGCGAGCCCGTCGGCGATCGCGGCAGCCGCGGCGAAGGCGCGCTCGGTCTCGTCGGTGTAGGCCTCGATGGTCGCGACGCGCAGCCGCTCCACGTCGTCGTACAGGCCGGGCGACCCGCTCTCCCGCAGCACGCGGCCGAGCAGCCCGCCGAGCAGCCGCACGTCGGCCCGCATCCGCTCGGGGATGCGCTGCTCGGCCTCGTATCGGCCGACCACTTCGATGGCGTCCGGCTCCTGCACGTCGGTCATGGTCTCCACCGTACGGATCGCGTGTTTCGAAACGCGGTGCCCGTGGGGGCAACCGGCCCCGTGAGACGCGACCGGCGCCGCCGACCCGGTCCGACCGGTCGATCAGAGCTCGACGGTCTCGACGCCCGGTTCGTGCCGCAGTCGAAGGTCGGTCGTGATGAGCGGAACACCGAGCCGCCCGGCCAGTTCGAGATACAGGGCGTCGACGATCCGCACGCGATCCCGGCGGGCCCAGGCTCCAGCGAGCAGATCGGTGAGTTCGTGCCGGACGAGCGGCGCTGCCGCCAACGAACGGAGCTTCGCGTCGACCTGTCGCGCGGTCAGCAGACCCCCGCGGTGCATCCGTCCGAGCGCCGACAGGACCTCGCTGTCGATGTGTGCCGGGGCCCGAAGGCGCACGTTCAGCAGGCGTGCTGCGACCGCCTGGCCGAGTTCGTTCCCGACGAGCAGATCGACCAGGGCCGACGCATCGACGATCACGTCAGGCATGCCGGGTGGGCGCCTCGTCGCGTGCAGCATCGAGCGCCTGCAGCGTCAGCTCGTGCGATACCGCGTGCGCCGACTCCTTCGGCAGTCCGGTGAGCCACCGGTTGGTCTCCTGCGCGCCGAGTGCCTGACGGATGGCATCCTGCACGAGTGCGGAGACGTTGAGGCCGGCCCGCCTCGCACCGTCCGCCAGGTCATCGGGCAGGTACACGTTCACACGGGGCATACACACACCATACACACGGGTTCCCGATCAGGCATGCAGACTCGCATGTGATCATGCGTCTGCGCGACACTGTCGCGTATGCCGAAGACCGTCCAGATCCGTGATCTCGACGATGCGGTGTACGCCGGTCTTGTCCTGCGAGCGGCCGAAGCCGGCGTCTCGGTGCCGGAGCTGTTGCGGTCGGAGGCGGCCCGCATCGCTGCGCGACCGTCGATGGCCACCTGGCTGGCGGGGACCGGTGTGCGGCGCTCCGACCGGGGAGCAGCGGACACCCTGGCAGCGCTCGACGAGCTCCGGGGAGCTTGGCCCGACGCGGATCCGGCGGCCTGACGCATTGAGGCCTGGCCTGCGGAGCGCTTCGGCCACACACTGCTGCTCGACCGCGCATGGCAGCTTCGTGACGCCGTGCGCAGCTGGGATGCGATGTACGTCGCGCTCGCCGAGGCGCTCGGCGGCACGCTCGTCACGCTGGACCGCCGGCTCGCCGCCGCGTCCGGACCGCGCTGTCCCATCGTCGTCCCCTGACGGCCGGCAACACGCCCGTGCGTGGCCCGCCGTGCGACGGCGGCGCATCGCCGGCGGGCTCCGGTTCGCGATACTGCAACTGTGCCGGAACGACGCCTCATGCTGCTCGACACGGCCGCGCTCTACTTCCGCGCGTTCCACGGGCTGCCCGAGACGATCACCGCCCCGGACGGCACACCGGTGAACGCGGTCCGCGGGTTGCTCGACATCGTCGCCCGGCTCGTCGGCGAGTTCGCGCCGACCGACCTCGTCGCCTGCTGGGACGTCGCGTGGCGACCGGCCTGGCGGGTGGAGTTGATCTCCTCCTATAAGGCGCACCGCGTCGCCGAGCCGGCCGACGGCGCCCGGCCCGCCCGCGAGATCGTCCCCGACGCCCTGACCGCGCAGGTGCCGATCATCGCGCAGGTGCTGGATGCGCTCGGCGTCGCGCGGGTGGGCGCAGACGACCACGAGGCCGACGACGTCATCGGCACGCTCGCCGCGACCGCGACGATGCCGGTCGACGTCGTCACGAGTGACCGCGACCTGTTCCAGGTCGTCGACGACGCCCGGCAGGTGCGAGTCGTCTCCACCGCTCGGGGCATGCGCGACCTCGAGCTCGTCACCGACGCCGTGATCCGCACCAAGTACGGGGTCGGTGCCGCGCAGTACGCCGACTTCGCGACGCTGCGCGGGGACCCCTCCGACGGCCTGCCCGGCGTCACCGGCATCGGCGAGAAGTCCGCCGCGACGCTGCTTTCGAGGTTCGGCGACCTGGAGGGCGTGCTCGCCGCGGCGTCGAAGGTCGGCAGCGGCATCCCGGTGGGTCAGGCGGCCAAGCTGCGGGCCGGAGCGGAGTACGCGCGGCGAGCGGCCCCGGCGGTCCGGGTCGTGCGGGATCTGTCCCTGCCGCAGTTCGACGGCGTGATCAGGATGACCGACGAGCGCCGACGGACCGGAGCCGATCTCGCCCGACGCTGGGGTCTCGGCCGCTCGATGGACCGCGCGATCGCGGCCCTCACGACCGAGTAGGAACGACCGGGGTCAGTACTCGCCCTTGATGACGAAGTAGGAGCCGCGAATGGTGCCGGCCAGCTTCGATTTCTGGCGCGCGAACTTGAACGTGGAGAGCTCCTCCGGCACCTCCATGCCCTCGGAGAGCTTGAAGCCCATGGCCCGCTTGCCCGCATCGGCGATCGTGTACATCACGTTGATGGACAGTCCGCTCTCGTAGAAGACGTAGGTCATGCGGATGCCGTCGACCTCGAAGTCCGTCGCCTCGAGCGGCCGGGACCCGATCACGATGCTGCGCTCCGTCAGCAGCACGCGGTGCACCCGGTCGACGGAGTCCGCCGCTTCGCTCGCCGCCTCGACGGTGAAGACGTGGTCGTACTTGTTCTTGTAGTACCGCGCCTCGTTGGCGCGCAGGCCGGCCAATGCGGCTGCGACCGGCGACGACTCCAACCCGACGGTCGATACTTCGACGAAATCCACGATGTAGGACACTGCGCGCTCCTCCAGCTCGATGCGGCTTCCGACGCTACTCATCCGGAGTCGGCGACGGGCGGGTGCGTGACGACGCCGGCGTCGTGAACGAGGCGGTCGCTCGGCGATGCTGCTCGCGGTCAGCGTGCCCGCGCTTGCGACGGTGGTACGCGAAGAGTGCCAGTGGCACAACCTACGACCGGTGGTATCTTTTGCTTATGAGTGGATCATCGAGCGTCGTTCTTGGAGACAAAGGGCGGATCGTCGTCCCCTCGGAAGTTCGTGAACGCCGTCACTGGAAGCAGGGGACCACCTTGATCCTCGTCGAGACGCCCGATGGCCTGCTCCTCACCGAACGGGACACGGCGCTGAAGGTGATCCGCGAGAAGCTGGCCGGTCGTCCGCTCGTGGATGAACTTCTGGCGGAACGTCGGGCCGCCGTCGCGGCCGACCTCGCCGATCAATGACGGTGTTCGACGCCTCCGCATTGCTCGCGTTCCTCCGTGAAGAACCCGGCAGTGACGTGGTCGAGCACAACCTGACCTCCGGCGGCCGGGTCGGCGCCGCGAACTGGTCCGAAGTCGCGCAGAAGGTGGCGACCGAGCCCACCGCCTGGCCGATCGCGCGGGACGTGCTGCTCTCCTTCGACCTGGTGGTCGAGCCGGTGACTCGTGCAGATGCCGAAGCCGCCGCCGCACTCTGGCCGGCCGCATCGCACCTCTCGCTCGCCGACCGCCTCTGCCTCGCGCTCGGAGCCCGACTCGACGCCGAGGTGCTCACCGCCGATCGGGCGTGGGCCGACCACCCGCGAGTGACCCTCATCCGCTGAAGCCAGGCCTGTCGGAGGCGCCTGATCCGTGTACGCGGTGCTGGCCGCAGGCCCGCGGGCGGATGACAGGGATGCACCTTCTTCTCACTGAGCTGCTCGGTAGAGTCGATGTGTGGCGGACGACACCACCCCTTCGGACCTCGAGCGCGAGCTGGGCATCGACCAGCGACGCATCCGCCATCACCTGCGGCAGCGCTACGGCAACCTGCCGGGGTACACCGACAACTGGCATCTGAACGCGCGAGCCGCGGAGGAGGTGCGGCTGTACTTCCGGGCCGAGGCAGAGGCGCTGCGGGCGTCAGGAGAGTCGGTTCCGACAGCGCGCCTGCGCCGCAGCGAGACCGGCAGCCTTCCCGTGCTGTTCAACGATGCGATCGGCAGCACGACCTATGACGCGCAGGGCAATTTGGTCTACCTGCCGAGCCCAGCGGAACTGCAGCAGCGCCCAGCTGGCGAGTAGCCCGCGGGCTCCGCCGCCGCTCGACAGGTGCTCCGCGAGGTGGTCAAGCAGCCTGATTGATCACGCTTCTCTGGTTGCGAATGCCCACGAGTTTCGATAGTATGTTCGAGTGATGCGGGGTGTGGGCGAGCGGGTGGCGCGGCGTCTGGTGGTGGATCCGGAGACGGATGAGTGGAAGCTGCTCGGGCTCTCGGTCCGGCGGCGGGTGGAGGTGGGCGATGTGCCCCGGTATCCGACTGCGGGTGAGTATGCGTCGTGGAGTGATGAGCAGCTGGCGGCCCTGCGGTTGGATCCGGAGGACTGGGTCGCGTCGGTGACGGAGTTGGATCCGTTCGACGTGGATCTGATCGACCCGGATGAGCTCGCCGCCCTGCCGGGTGCGGATGAGGTGTTACCGGAGGTGCATCCCATCAACATCGCGATGGAGCGGGTCGAGCTGCGGCAGCGGGCACTGCGTGAGGCGGAGGCCGAGCGGGTCCTCGCAGCGCTCGGCACGTGGCGGGTCGCGGTGGCGTCGGTGACGGGGACGCCGGATGCGATGGTGAACGGGATGGTCCAGAAGGCGGTGATGCTGCAACTGGCGACGTCACTGCAGATCGCTGAGCAGACCGCATCCGAACTGGTGCACACCGCGGAGGATTTGGAGAGCGACCTGCCATTGACGTGGGCCCGGTTCGTGGCCGGTGGGGTGCCGTGGCGGGGGATGCAGATGGTGCACGCCGCCATCGACGGCCTCGACCCGCAGTTCCTACCCGCGTTCGACGCGAAGGCCTCCGATGCGGTGACCCGGGTGGCGATGCCGAAGCTGCGGGACCGGTTGCATGTCATCCGGGAGCGTCTCCAAGCCGTCACTGCGGTGGACCGGCACGCCAAGGCGTTGCAGGGCCGGCAGGTGACGTTGGAGCCGGCGGCGGATGGGATGGCGTGGCTGTCGAACCTGATGCCCGCCCCCGAAGCCATCGCCATCGACCACGCCCTCTCCACAGCAGCCATCGCCGCCCATGGGACCGAGGGCGAGACACGGAGCGTTCAGCAGTTGCGGTCCGACATCCTCACCGACCTGTGGGTCGAAGGCGCCCGCCACGACGCCACCGAGAAGAACGGCGTCACCGTCCCGGCCCGTCGTGGGGTGCAGGCGAAGATCGCCGTCCTCATCCCCGCGATGACCGCCCTCGGTGTCTCGGAGTGCCCAGCGACGCTGCAGGGCTACGGACCCATCGACATGGACACCGCAAAACGGCTGGCGGGCAACGCGAAGTCCTGGATCCGGGTCCTCACCGACCCCGTCACCGGGGCGGTGATGACCATCGGGCGGAAGAAGTACAAACCGACCGCCGACATGCGCACCCTGCTCGGCCTGCTCGACGGCGGCGGACGCGGACCGAACTGTCGACGCCCACCCGGACAGACCGACGCCGACCACGTCACCCCCTTCCATCAAGGCTTCGCCCGCGGACAGACCGCGCTCGACAACCTCGTCCTGTTGTCCCGCCGCGATCACACGATCAAAACCTCGGGCTTGTGGGACATCGAGTTACGCGAAGGCCGCGACCTGGCCTGGACCAGCTTCTACGGCACCCGCATCATCACCACCGTCCAACCCCCCGAACCCACACCCGTACCCGACCAGTACCTGCATCCACCCTCGACGGATGCCGACCCGCCGCCCGACGAAGCCCGCTGGGCCGACGACGAACTCGACTGCCCCTTCTGAATCGGCGCATCGGCACCCGTCGACCCGAGGCTCGTCAGTTCAGGCCTATGTGAAGGCGGCCGGCATTGTCCAGCCCGTCCGCCGCTACTCCATCCCACAGCGCTGCGTCATCGGATTGCTCCCACTCGGCGAACGCAGTCGCCTAGTGCTCGACGAACGAGTCGTGCCACATCAGCGGTGAGCCGCGACGGGGGCGACTCCGAGGGCCGGCAGCACGACGCCGTCGATCATCGAGATCAGGAAGTCCCGATCGACCGTCTTGCGCTGCACCAGCGTGCGGTAGGCGACCATCGACGGGACGATGTGGGAGACCGTCTCGATGTCGGCGTCGGGCCGCACCTCGCCGCGGTCGATCGCCCGCTGCATCAGGATGCGGTTGACCGCGACGCGCGGCTCCGTGATGGCCTGGTTCACCGTGTCCGCCAGCTGCGGGTCGCGCGACAGCATCGAGACCAGGCCGCCCATCACCTGCAGCTTGCGCTCGGCGTCTTCGAGGGAGTGCGGGCGGAGCATCGCGACCAGATCGCCCCGCAGCGTGCCGGTGTCCGGCAGGTCGTCCAGCGAGAACTCGCTGCGCTTCATGCAGGCGACCGCCTCGATCACCAGTTCCGCCTTGGACGGCCACCGGCGATACAGGGTGGCCTTGCCGGCCTTGGCTCGCGCGGCGACCATGTCGATCGTCATGCCGTCGTAGCCGCTCTCGGCCAGCACCTCGATCGCCGCGTCCAAGATCTCGGGGTCGCGCGTGTGGTCGCGCTTGCGCCCCAGCTTCGCGCGCTGGTCGGCGTCCTCGCCGTCCGCGACCGGCTTCGGGTCGGCCTCGTGGATCGGCTCGTCGTGAACGGAATCGTCGCGGACCAGATCGTGCAGCGTCATCGCAGCCGTCTCCTCCTCGTGTGCTCGCGTCCGACTATACGACACCTTCAAGTTCTGGAACAGAGTAGATCCGGAACTGTCTGGTTTCGTATATGCTGCTCGCATGACTTCTCTCGCCTCGTCGACCGTCCCGTCGGAGACTCCGCACTCCTCCCACCGCTGGTGGACACTCGCCGTCGTCGCGCTCGCGCAGCTGATGGTGGTACTCGATGCCACGGTCGTGAACATCGCCCTGCCGTCGGCGCAGGCCGACCTCGGCTTCTCGAACGCCGACCGGCAGTGGGTCGTCACCGCCTACTCCCTCGCCTTCGGCAGCCTGCTGCTGCTGGGCGGCCGCCTCTCCGACCTGGTCGGCCGCAAGCGGATGTTCATCATCGGCCTGATCGGATTCGCCGGCGCCTCCGCGCTCGGCGGCGCCGCAGGCACGTTCGGCCTGCTGGTCGCGGCTCGCGCGCTGCAGGGCGTGTTCGGCGCGCTGCTCGCTCCGACCGCCCTGGCGGTGCTGACGACGACCTTCACCATCCCCAAGGAGCGCGCCCGCGCCTTCGGGGTCTTCGGCGCCCTGGCCGGTGCCGGCGGCGCGGTCGGGCTGCTGCTCGGCGGCGTGCTCACCCAGAACTTCGACTGGCGCTGGAACCTCTACATCAACGACGTGATCGCGCTCGTCGCACTGGTCGGCGCGATCTTCCTGGTGCCGAACCTGCGGCGCACCGGACCGCGACCGAAGCTCGACGTTCCCGGCACGCTGCTCGTCTCCGGCGCCCTGTTCGGCCTGGTCTACGGGTTCTCGAACGCGGAGAAGGACGGCTGGGACTCCCCCGCCACGTGGGGCTTCCTGGCCGGCTCCGTCGTGCTGCTGACCGCGTTCGTGCTCTGGCAGCGCCGTGCCTCGCATCCCCTGCTGCCCCTCGCGATCCTGAAGGACCGCAACCGCAGCACCGCGTACAGCTCCGTGATGATCGCAGCGGTCGGGATGTTCGGCGTCTTCCTCTTCGTCACGTACTACGTGCAGCAGACGTTGCACTACTCCCCGATCCAGACCGGCGTCTCGTTCCTGCCGATGATCGGGATGCTCGTGCTGGCGGCACAGCTGTCGACCAACGTGTTCGTCCCGCGGTTCGGCCCGAAGGTGATGGTGCCGATCGGCATGGCGCTGGCCGCGACCAGCATGGTGCTGCTGACCCGGCTGGGCGTCGACAGCTCCTACGCGCCTGATGTGCTGGTGCCGCTGATGTTCATGGGCGCCGGGATGGGCTCGATCATGCCCGCGTCGATGCAGACGGCGACGCTCGGGGTCGACCGGCAGTACGCCGGCGTGGCCGGCGCGATGGTGAACACCAGCCAGCAGGTGGGCGGATCGATCGGCACCGCGCTGCTGAATACGCTGGCCGCGACAGCGGCGACGGGCTACCTGGCGTCACACACCCCGATGACCGCTGCGGTTGCAGCGGCCGCCGCCGTGCAGAGCTACAGCACCGCGTACTGGTGGTGCGCCGCGTTCTTCGGGGCGGGTGCCGTGCTGGCCGCGGTCGGGTTCCGCCGCCGCGATCAGGGACTCTCGCTCTCCACGGCACACGCGGCGTCGCCGCAGGCGGCGTCTCCCGTCCGTGAGGACGCGGTCACCGTCGGGGCCTGAGTCACCGTCGGGGCCGAGCGCCCTGCCGCCTGAGCCGCATGCCCGTCAGGTCCAGACGGGCATGCGGCCTTCCGCGTACCGGGCGCCGAATGCGCCGTCGGGTGCGATCTCGTGGATGCGTTCCAGGTCCGCGTCGCTCAGCGTCACTTCGGCGGCGCCGACGTTCTCCTCCAGCCGCGTGATGCTGCGCGTGCCCGGGATCGGAACGATGTCGTCGCCCTGCGCCAGCAGCCACGCGAGTGCCAGCTGCGGCGTGGTGATCCCCTTCGACGCGGCCAAGTCGCCGAGCTGGTCGATCGCCCGCTTGTTCCGCTCGTAGTTCTCACCCTGCCAGCGCGGATCGGTGCGCCGCATGTCCGACTGGTCGTACTCCTCCGCCGGCTTCACCGCCGAGGTGAGAAAGCCGCGGCCGAGCGGCGAGTAGGGCACGAAGCCGATGCCGAGCTCCCGAACGACCGGCAGCACGTCCGCCTCCACCTCGCGCTCGAACACCGAGTACTCGGTCTGCAGCACGGACACCGGCTGCACGGCATGCGCACGGCGGATCGTCTCGGGGCCGGCCTCGCTCATGCCGAAATACCGCACCTTGCCCTGCTCGATCAGCGCCTTCACGGCGCCCGCGACGTCCTCGATCGGCACGGTCGGGTCGACCCGGTGCTGGTACAGCACGTCGATCACGTCCGTGCGCAGGTACTGCAGGCTGTGCTCGGCAACCTGGCGGATGTGGTCCGGGTGGCTGTCGTTGCCGTTCGGGCGGCCGTCGGGCCCGAAGGTGAAGCCGAATTTCGTCGCGATCACGACCTCGTCGCGGAACGCCTCGACGGCCTCCCCGACGATCTGCTCGTTCAGGCCCGTGCCCATCCCATACAGCTCGGCGGTGTCGAAGAACGTGACGCCCAGGTCGTGGGCGCGGCGGATGGTAGCGATCCCCGCGTCGCGATCGCCGCCCGGCCCGTAGGCCATCGTCATCCCCATGGTGCCGAGTCCGAGTTCCGAGACCGTCAGGCCCTGCCGGCCCAGTGCGCGCTGCTTCATACGGGTAGCCAACCCCCGCTCACACGACCCGCTTCCGACTTCCAGGGAACGCGGAGCGAGCGGAGTGGGTGCGCAACTCCGCGATCACGGGTCGTATCCGTCGATCGGCGACTCTCCGTCGTGGTGGAGGCGGGCCTCGATCTCATCGTCGCTCGTCCACGGCCGTGTGGTCGGAGGTCGTCCGGGCGGGGGTTGGGCGCGAGCGGACCGGGCGACAGATCGGAGCAAGAGGATCGGCACCCCGATGACGATGCCGCCGATCGCGCCCACGGCCAGGACGAACACCAGCAGCACGAGCAGGTTCGCGCCGGCACTCATGGGTCACGCCTTCCCGTCGGAGCCGGTTGTTCGACGCGCGCTGCATCGGGCCCGGCTGAGCCACCGATCTGGTTGTCCATCCCACTTCCGTCTCCTCGCCGAGGCCGTCCGACCTCAGGCGACGATGATCACCGAGGGGTCTGACAGCGCATCCACCAGCAGCACTCTCAGGTCGGTGATCCCGGGTGGCGCCGACCCGGCAGCACCGAGGGTCAGAGCTGCGGGAGGAAGCGCTCCCAGACCGCTCGCTTGTCGCCGCGCGGGTTGCGCTCGATGCGGTCGGTGTCGTCGATGATCAGGGTGGAGCGCTCGTCCTGCGTATACGCCGGCCAGGAGTCGGGCATCGCGCCGGTGGTCGCGAACTCCAGCCAGTACCGGCGCATCCGGGTGCCCGCCGCCGCGAACGGCTCCCGGCCGCCGAGCAGCGACATCGCCCGCACAAGCGGCGACTCGCCCTGGTCGAACAGCACCGGCACTTCCACGCCGTGCGTCGCGTCCAGGCCCGTGACGCGCAGCAGGCGGGGCGCCGCGTCGAAGCGATAGGCGTACACGGGCGCGGTCCGCGACTGGTGGTCCGCCAGCCGCACGCTCGGGAACCAGAAGCCGTACTCCCCCGCGAAGTCGCCGGCCGGCCGACGGCCGGGCAGACCGGGATAGGCGTCGCGCATCGGCTGCCGCGACTCCGGCGGCGCCTGCCCGAACACCACCCGCATCCGCTCCGGGGAGCGGGGCAGGATGTCGAGCTTGCCGCGGAAGATGGACCCCTCGCGCTCGTTCGTGCCGACCACCAGCGGCACGGGCAGGCCGCGCCCCTCGCGCAGCGCCGTCAGCGGCGGCTCCGGCAGCAGGTCGCCGTCGACCACGGGCGCCAGGCAGAAGGTGCCCGGATATGTGGCCGGCGTGCGGATCTGCAGGGTCACCGAGGCTGTGACCAGGTCGGTGGCCGGCGTTGTGGTCAGCAGCTCGAGCGCGGATGCGGTGCTGCGGTCACCATGCGGGTGACGGCCCGCTCTGCTCCCGAAGTGCGTGCCACCGAGACGCGTGCCGCCGATCTGCCTGGAACCCGCCGCCCTGCCACCGGCCTGCTCGCCGGCGATCTGCTCGCGCAGGATCTGCAGGTACTGGTCCGCCCACGCCGCGGCGAGGTCCGGGGAGTAGAACGCGCTCGCCGGCGGGCTCTGGGCGATCGCCCGCGCGAACAGCCCCTTCGCCGCCGGCATGGCCAGCAGAGCGGTGATCGCGTTGCCGCCCGCCGACTCCCCGAACACGGTCACGGTGTCGGGGTCGCCTCCGAAGGCCGCAATGTTCTCGTGCACCCACTGCAGAGCCGCGAGCTGATCGCGCAGCCCCAAGTTGCTGTCGATCGGGCGTTCGGCGGTGCCGTGGCGGCTGAAGTCGAGGTAGCCGAGCGCGCTCAGCCGGTAGTTCAGGCTGACGAACGCCACCCGGCCGCTGGCGACGAAGCTGTCACCACGCCCCGCGAAGTCCTGCGACGAGCCCGCGCTGTAGCCGCCGCCGTGGATCCAGACCATCACCGGCAGTCCGGCTGCGGGCGCGCGCGGCTCGTTCGGCACGGTCACATTCAGGTTCAGGCAGTCCTCGCCGGACGGCACGCCCGGGCCGACGCCGCGGAATTGGCCGTGGTACGCCTGCGTGGCGACTCGGCCGAAGCGGGTGGCGTCGCGCACGCCGGCCCACGGCTCGGCGGGCTGCGGTGCGCGGAAGCGTAGGTCGCCGACAGGGGCGCGTGCGTAGGGGATGCCGAGCCAGGAGGTCTGGCCGGAGTCCCGCAGGCCCCGCACCACGCCGCCGGTCACGCGCACGTCGAGCGACGGACTGGCGTCCGGGCGCGGTGGCTCGAATTCGCGGGTTCCGATGGTCAAGGACTCAACGATACGAGCCGGCCGGCAGGATCGCGCGGACTTGACAGGTCGGCGCCGGGCGGCGAGCGCGCTCGCAAAGACCGGCCTTCCGCAGAGTCAGAACGAGGCGAGCGACGACGGCGTACCGACGCCGGTGGGGCCGTCGTAGCCGACCGTGCCGTTGCAGAGCGCCGTGCCGCAGGTGCCGTTGCTGCCGGCGGTCACGTCGGTGAAGCGGCCTGCGTGCGCGTAGAAGGGCGAGGCGTCGGAGTAGGTGGCGGCGGCTCCGGACCGGACGAGCATCCCCGTGATCAGGGGCGCCGCCAGGCTGGTACCGCCGGCGACCAGCCAGCCGGTGCGCGTGACCTGGCTCGTCCCGTAGGTGTCGTACACGGCGAGGCCGGTCGCGGGGTCGGCCACCGCGGCGACGTCGGCGATCGAGCGGCCCGTACATACCGCGCCCGACTGCCATGCGGGCCGGGCCACCTGCGCGGAGCAGCCGCTGCCCGCTCCGGACCAGACCGTTTCGGCCCAGCCCCGCGCGGAGGTCGTCGGTGGCACCGTCGGAGCCGGACCGGTCGTGGGCGCAGAGACGGGCGTGGGCGGCTGCACGGGCACCGGAGCGGGTGTCGGCGTGCGTGCCTTGCGCCGGTCGGCGGCGAGGGTCTTCCTGGCCGTGGCCAGGGACTTGGTAAGCCGGTGAACCGTCGTCGTCGCGCTGCTCAGGGCGCGTCTGCAGGCCTTCGACGTGCAGTGCGACGCGCGACGGTGCTGCAGGGTGGCGGTCGCCTTCTTCAGCGCCTTCTTCAGCGCGTTCACCGCGGCGATGTCCCGATCGACCCGGGTGGAGACCGCGGTCGACCCGAGTACCACGCGGGCGGCGGCGGCCGAGCGGACGGCGGGCGCGGCCGAGGTACGCGTGAGCGTCGTGCCGCCGACCGCGATGACGTTCGGCAGTGCGGCGGGGATCGTCGCAACCGGCTGGTATCCGTCGTCACCCGTCGACGCGACCACCGGGACGCCCGCGTGGGTGAAATACGCACTGCTGTAGGCGCTCGCGGCGCCGTTCTCGGGACCGCCGTAACTGTTCGAGACCGCGGTCGCACCCAGGGAGACCGCCGTGTTCACGGCCGTGCCGAGCGACGACATCGAGTCGTTCCTCGCCTCGACGACGAGCAGCCGGCAGGCGGGGCAGGCGGCGGAGGCGGCATCCACGTCGAGCGACGTCTCCTCGCCCCACGAGGCGTCCGCCCTCGGCAGGTCGGTGGCGCTGCCGGTCTGCCCGACCTTGCGGAAGCAGCCGTTCGCGGTCGTGCAGGCCGGCAGTCCCCACGTGCTGCGGTACACGGCGAGGTCGGATTCGAGGTTCGGGTTGTCGTACGCGTCGACGACGGCGATCGTGCCGCTGCCGCCACCGTTCAGTCCGTAGGCCGACGCGATCGCGGCGGGGGTGAGCCCCGCGATCGTGGCGGACGACGTCGCAGCGGGCACGACCTGCAGCAGGCAGGAGGCGTGCCCCGCGGAGGGCGTTGCGCAGGGGTGGTCGACCGCGAGTGTGGCCCCGGTCTGGCCGCCAGAGAATCCGCCAGAGAACTCGATCCGCGCGGCGGCCAGGGTCAGCACGAGCGCCGTGGCCACGCCGACGACGCGGACGGGTCGGGTCAGCGACCTGTGCATGGTCCGACCCCGATCCGCGTTTCTCGTGTGGGCGCTGTCCCCCGGTGATGGCACGCTTCTCCTGATGGCGATGGGAAAACGGTAGGCAGACAGCGGTTCGGGGGACAGACCCCCTTCAGGTGCCGCGCGGATCGGGGGTGTGGAGGGGGTGGCGGAGGGGTGGCGCTGACCAGGTGCGCGCAGCGGGCACGGACCTGACCGGCGGTAGCGTCGGGCGGTGCTGTCGCCCTACCGCCGCATCCTCGCCAGGCCCGGTGCGCTCGCCTTCAGCGCGACGGGGCTGTACGCGCGGCTGGAGATCGCGATGCTGAGCCTGGGCTCGGTGCTGCTGGTGCAGCGGACGACCGGGTCGTACGCGCTGGCCGGTGCCGTCGCGGCCACGCTCGGCGTCGCCGCAGCGGTGATCTCGCCGTCGATCGCCCGCCTCACGGACCGGCTGGGGCAGGCCCGCGTGCTGCGGCCCGCCGCGGTGGTGCACGCCGTGGCGATCGGTGCGCTCGTGCTCGTCGCCATGCTGGGGGCGCCCATCGCCGTCCTCTTCGTCGCCGCCGCGCTCGCCGGGGTCACCCAGGTATCGGTCGGCTCGCTGGTGCGGGCACGATGGGCGAACACCGTGGGCCGCGACGACGGGCTGCAGGTCGCCTTCGCGCTGGAGTCGGTGCTGGACGAGGTCGTGTTCATCATCGGTCCGGTCGTGATCACGCTGATCGCGACCTTGATCCATCCGGCGGTCGGCCTGATCCTCGCCGCGGTCACCGCCCTCTCCGGCGCTTTCCTGCTCGCGGCGCAGCGCCGCACGGAGCCGGAGTCCGCGGCATCGGTATCGGCGTCGGCGGCGGGGTTGGAGCCGCGTGCGCGGTCGACCGGCGTGCTGAGGAAGCGGGGCGTGCTGGTGCTCGTACTGGTATTCCTCGCCGCCGGCGGCATCTTCGGATCCGCGGAGGTGACGGTCGCCGCGTTCACCAAGCAGGCCGGAGTGCCGGCCGCCGCCGGTCTGGTGCTGGCGCTCTGGGCGTTCGGCAGCATGCTCTCCGGCCTGGTGTACGGCTCGATCCGCTGGCGCGGCGGGCTGGGGCGGCGTTTCGTCGTCGCGGTCCTGCTGATGGCGGTGCTGACCGTGCCGATGGTGCTCGTGCCGACCGTCCCGCTGCTGGCGGTCGTCTTCCTGGTGGCCGGAGTGGCGATCGCGCCGGTGATCACGGCGGGCTCGTCGCTCATCGAGCAGCTCGTGCCGGCCGACCGGCTGACCGAGGGCCTGGCGTGGACCAGCACCGCCCTCAGCCTGACCTACGCGGTCTCCGCCGCCGTCGCCGGGCTGCTCATCGACGCCGCAGGGGCGCGGGCGGGCTTCCTGGTGCCGGTCACCGCCGCCTGCCTGGGCGCGGTCGCGGCGCTGATCGGCGCCCACCGACTGCAGCCGCGGCCCGTCGCCGGGCCGGTCCGGGCGTGATGCGCGCATGACCCGGACGACGCGGATCGGCCTGGTGGGCACCGGCTGGCGGCTGACGCCCTACCTGACGGTGGTCGACGCGCTGCCCGGCGAGTTCGAGGTCGTCGCCGCCCTGACCCGCTCCGAGCAGTCGGCGGCCCGGATCGGCGCCGAGCGCGGCATCCCCGCGAGCACCTCGATGGCGACGTTCCTCGCTCAGGGCCCCCTCGACTTCGTGCTGCTGTCCGTGCCGCGCGACTCCGCGCTGCCCCTGGCCGGAGCGCTGCTCGACGCCGGGCTGCCCGTACTCGGCGAGACGCCGATCGCCGCGCACACGGGAGAGCTGGCGCCCTTCGTCGCCCGATACGGGCTGGACGCGCCGCTGCAGAGCGCCGAGCAGTACCGGCTGCAGCCGATGCACGCCGCCCGCATCGCTGTCGCCCGCTCCGGCCGGATCGGTCAGGTGCACCACGTCACTGCGTCGTTCGCCCACGACTATCACGCCTTCAGCGTGATCCGGGAGGTGCTGCGGATCGGCTTCGAGCCGGTCACGGTCCGGGCCGCCGAGACGATCGATCGGGCGGTGCAGCCGCTCGGGCGGGACGGCTGGTCGGCCGACCTGACCGTCGGCACCGATACCCGCACGGTCGCGCAGCTGCAGTGGACGGACCGCGACCTGACCGCCACCTACGACTTCGCCGGCGAGCAGTACTTCTCCCCCATCCGCACCCGGCACATCGCGATCCGGGGTACGCACGGCGAACTGGTCGACGACCGCGTGCACGTCATCGACCGGCCGGGCGAGCCCGTCACCCTGCCCCTCACCCGCGAGCAGACCGGGGTGGACGGCGATCTGCAGGGCTTCACACTGCGGGCGGTGCGGCTGGGCGGCGAGACGGTATGGCGGAGCAGGGTCGCGCCCGCTCGGCTGGCGGACGACGAGATCGCCGTCGCGGGCGTGCTGCGCGCGATGGCGGCCTTCGTCTGCGGCGGAGCTCCGTTCTACGGGATCGCCGATGCGGCGGAGGACCTCTATCTGACCGAGCTGGTCGGCCGGGCGGTCGCCGCCGAGGGGCCGGTCACCGGTGCCGAGCGGCCGTGGCTGAACAGCAGGGCCTGACGGGTACGGCCGATCAGCGGTAGGGCGTCCAGCTGTCCCAGGCCGGCCGGATCTCGCCGCGCGGATCGGCCTCGACCCGGTCGGACTCGTCGATGATCAGGGTCAGCCTTCGCTCGCCGTCGTACTGCGGCCAGTCCTCGGCCACCACGCCGCGGCGCGCGAAGGCCAGCCATCGGCCGTGCATCCGGACGGTCACCGCACGCGCGGCGCGTCGACCGCCGAGCAGGCCGCCGAGCCGCTGCAGCAGGGAGTCGGGGCGGCCGAACACGAAGTCCAACTCGGCGGCGTGCGTCGCGCCCAGGCCGAGCAGGCGCACGAGCGGCGGGGCGAAGTCGAACCGGTACATCCAGGTCGGCGCGACCTGTGCATGACCGGCGGCGGCGGTGACGCTCGGATGCCAGAAGACCAGGTCGGTGACGAGCTCTGCGATGGAGCGTCGGCGCGGGTAGCCGGGGTAGCCGGCCAGCACGCCCGGCCGCGCGCCCGGATCGGTCAGCGCGAACAGCCGATCGACCCGCGCCGGCGTCCCCGCGAGCGCCCGCACCACCAGTTGGAACAGGGTGCCCTCGTCGGCGTTCGTGCCGATGATCAGCGGCACGGGTAGGGAGTCGCCGTCGCGGAACGCGTCGAGCGGATGCGTCGGCAGCAGCACGCCGTCGACGACCGGGCCCAGGACCCGCGCGCCCGGCTGGTCGTCGGTGACCTCCGCCTCCAGCAGGGCCAGCGCGCGCACCAACTCGTCGGGGGTCGCGGAGAGCAGCCTGTCCGCAGCACTCGCTTCAGGAGCACTCGCTTCAGGAGGACCGAGCAGGGTGACGAACCGTTCGGCCCACGCGGCGGTGCGCTGCGGACCCGCGACCGAGCCGATGCCGCTGCTCTGCACGATCGCCCGCGCGAACAGCCCGCGGGCGTCGGGCACGGTCAGCAGCGTCGCGACGGAGGTGCCTCCGGCGGACTCCCCGAACAGGGTGACGTTGTCCGGGTCGCCGCCGAACGCGGCGATGTTGTCGTGCACCCAGCGGAGGGCCGCCAGCTGGTCGCGCAGCCCCAGGTTGCTGTCGATCGGTCGCGCCGCGGTGCCGTAGCGGGAGAGGTCCAGCCAGCCCAGGGCACCGAGCCGGTAGTTGAAGCCGACGAAGACCACGTCGCCGTCCGCGACCAGGCGGGCGCCGTCGTAGGCGGTGGCCGCGGCACTGCCGATCGCGAAGGCGCCTCCGTAGATGAAGACCATCACGGGTCGGGGTGCGGCGGGGGGCGTCGCGCGGCGCAGCACTCCGATCGTCAGGCAGTCCTCGTCCATCCGGGTGGCGAATCCCGCGCCGGACGCGGTGGACGTGCGGGGCTGCGGCGGCACCGCGCCTGCGGTCGTCGCGTCGCGGATACCGTCCCACGGCGTGGCGGGCCGTGGCGCGCGCAGCCGCAGGTCGCCGACCGGCGGGGCGGCGTACGGGATGCCTCGCCAGGCGAGCATCCCGTGTTCACGGCGACCGCGGACGCGGCCGAGCGTCGTCGCCACGACCGTCCGGTCGTCCGGGTGAACGGGCGTCGCAGGCACGGCATCAGCCTGCGCCATCACCTTCTGGGTGAACCTGAGCGGCGTGCGGCCCTACGATTCGTGCGATGGCGGCCCGGCACCTCTCCCCCGGCGACCGCGAGCCCGGCGACCGTGGGCCGGACCGTAACCCGGGTCCGGGTCGGTCCGCTGCCGTGTGGTGGATCCTCGGCGTGCTCCTCGTGGTCGTCGCGGTGCTGGTCGTGGTCGGGTTGCGGGCCGCGGGCCGGGCTGATTCCGCGAGTGGGCCGGCGGCGGGACCGGCGGCGCAGTCTTCTGAATCCGAGACGGGTGCGACGCCGACACCGTCCGGATCGAGCGCGGCGTCGACGCCGTCGGCCGGCCCGAGCGAAGACGCGGCGGCGGTGCGGCGGGCGGAGGCGCTGAGGGCGGACAGCGAGCGGCGGCTGGGGTCGACTCCGTGGAAGCTGACCACCGTCCTGCGGGGACGCTCCTGCACCGTGGCCGGCGGCGGGCTGGGACTGCAATCCGAGTGGACCGACGAGGGGCCGGCCAGCGTCTCGCCGAACACCGACCTGGCGACGCTCGACTCGTACTGGCAGGCGCTCGGGCTGACGACGGAGCGGGCGACGGTCAGCGATCCGACCGGCACCTTCGCGGCGGTGACGGGCGACGGCGGCCCGGTCGCCTCCATCCGCTACGCCGTCAACGGCGTGATCACGACGGTGTCGGCGTGCCGGGCGCCGGAGTGAGCCCATCGGCGTCGGTCAGCGCGACGGAGTCGGTCAGCACGGCAGAGTCGGTCGGCAGGGCAGAGCGGGTCAGCAGGGCGGCGTCGGCCAGTACGGCGCGGGCCAGCATCGTCGCTCCGGCGACGGCGGCGGGCATCGCGACGATGGCCGCGAACGGCACCAGGAACAGCAGGTAGGCGGCGGCGCCGAAGCCGATGCTGCGGGCGCGGTCGGTGGCGAGCATGCGGCGACGCTCTCGGGGTCCGAGCCCGCGCGCATCGAACGCGTGCGCCGTCAACTCGATTGCGAGCAGCCGGCCGCCGAGCACCGCCGAGACGACCACCCCGGCGATCGTGCCGACGACCGGGATCAGCCCGAGCGCGACCGCCAGCGCGGCGACCAGCAGGCCGCCGACGAACAGCCTCAGGCCGTCGCCGACCGCGCGCAGCAGCCCGGCCAGCGCCGGGTCGTGCCGATCGGGCGGCGCGTCGCCCAATCGCTCCTCCGTGCGGCGGGAGATCCGCTCGTAGAAGGGGTCGCCGACGGTCAGGGTGACCGCGGTGAAGGTCAGGACCGTGAGAACGACCGTCGTGACGAGGATCACCGCGCTCGCGAGCACGCGGACCGCGCCCCGCCACGGCTCGACCCAGGTGGCCGCGAACGGGGTGACGGCCCCGCCGAGCGTCGGCAGTGCCAGCACGACCACGATCAGCACGCCGGCGGCCAGCGCGGCGACGAGCAGCGCCGGAACCGCGCCCAGCAGCATCAGCCTCGGCGACCCGCCCCACAGCCGGAACCCGCGCAGCAGGTCGCCCACACCCGCGGCAGCCCGGCGGGCGGCGCTGCGTCGATGAGTGCTGCCCCGGGCCGTGCGCATGCTCAGCCGAGCAGCTCGCGCACGTCGTCGGCGCTGATGCCGGCGGTCGCCGCGGCGCCCGCGTCGCTCATGACGGCGTCGAACAGCTCGGCCTTGGACGCCTTCAACGCCATCACCTTCTCCTCGATCGTGTCCTTCGCCACCAGCCGGTACACGTACACCTGGCGGGTCTGTCCGATGCGGTGTGCGCGGTCGATGGCCTGCGCCTCCGCCGCCGGGTTCCACCAGGGGTCGAGCAGGATGCAGATGTCCGCCTCGGCCAGGTTCAACCCGAAGCCGCCGGCCTTCAGCGAAATCAGGAACACGTCGGCGTCGCCGGAGCGGAACCGGTCGACCGCCTCGCCCCGCCTGCGCGTGCTGCCGTCCAGGTAGGCGTAGCCGATGTCGGCGGTATCGAGGCGTCGGCGCACCCGCTGCAGCAGGCGCGTGAACTGGCTGAACACCAGCACCCGGTGCCCCTCGGCCAGGGCGTCGGAGAGCAGTTCGTCGAGCAGGTCGAGCTTGGTGGAGGGCACCCCCTCGTACTGCGGATCGACGAGGGCGGCGTCGAGCGCCGCCTGCCGCAGCGTGGTGAGGGCCTGGAAGATCGTGAACCGGTTGCTGCCGAAGTCGCCGATCAGCCCGAGCACCCGCTGCCGCTCACGCGCCAGGTAGCGGTCGTAGACGGCGCGCTGACGGGGGCTCAGCTCCACCTCCAGGGTCTGCTCCAGCTTGGGCGGCAACTCGGCGGCGACCAGGTCCTTGGTGCGGCGCAGCATCAGCGGGCGGATGCGCCGGCGCAGCTGGGCGAGCCGGTCCGCGTCGCCGTCGCGGCTGATCGGCCGCTGGTAGAACTCCGCGAAGCCGGTCGGCGACGGGAAGAGGCCCGGCGCGGCGATCGAGAACACGGACCACAGGTCCATCAGGGAGTTCTCCATCGGCGTCCCCGTGATCGCCAGCTTGAACGGCACGTCGATGGCGCGGACCCGTTGGTGGGTGGCGGAGGTGCGGTTCTTCACGAACTGGGCCTCGTCGAGCAGCATCCCGGCCCAGCCGAGCTGCTCGTAGGCGGGCGCGTCCAGCCGGAACAGGGCGTAGGAGGTGACGACGAGGTCGGCGTCGCCGATCGTGTCGCGCAGGGTGCGGCCGCTCTTGCGAGTCGTTTCGGTGATGCCGACCGTCCGCACGCCGGGGACGAAGCGCTGGGCCTCGGCGACCCAGTTGGGCACGACGCTGGTGGGCGCGACCACGAGGAACCGGGGGTGCGTGGCGGCGGCGCTGCCATCGGGGGCGGCTGCTTGCTCGGCGGCCTGCCCGGCTGACTGCTCAGCCGTCTGCTCAGCCGTCTGCTCAGCCACTTGCTCAGCTGCTCGCCCGGCCGCCTCTTCGACCACGCGGGCGATCAGGGCCAGGGACTGCACGGTCTTGCCGAGGCCCATCTCGTCGGCGAGCACGCCCCCCAGGCCGTTGTCGTAGAGGAAGCACAGCCAGTCGTAGCCGGCCTGCTGGTACGGGCGCAGCTGCACGGTGAAGCAGGCCGGCAAGGCACGCTCGGGCAGTCCCGCCTCGGTGCCGGCGGCGGTCAGCCCGGCGACGATGCTGCGCCACGCCTCCGCCTGCTTGGCGACGATGCCGAGCTCGGCCAGTTCCTCCCACAGGGAGCTCTGGAACCTCGAGATGCGCAGGGACTCCCCGGGCCCTTCGGCCAGCTCGCGCGACTCCGCGATCAGGTCGCGCAGCTTCGCGAAGGCGTCGTCCTCCAGCGGGAAGTAGACACCGCCGGGCAGGATCATGTAGTCGTCGCCGCGTGCGAGGGCGCGGATGACGTCGGCGATGGGGACCGCCTCGTCGCCGACGCGGACGTCGATCTGCAGGTCGAACCAGTCGCGGTCGCCGGCGCGGGCGACGGTGCCGACCGACACGACGGGGGCGGAGTCGGCGGGCCGGTACTCGGCGGCCACGCCCCGCTCCTCCAACTCCAGTCCGGTCAGTTCGCGGAGCGCGGGCAGCACCTCGCTGACGAAGTGGATGGCGGCCATGCCGGTCAGTTCGAAATGCTCGCGCAGCCGCGTGGCGGCCGGCACCAGCAGGTCGGGCGTGCCGGACGGCGTGATGCCGACGGCGGGCAGCGCGGACAGCAACGCCCGCTCCTGGGCGGCGTCGCGGAACCGGCCGGCGGCGTCCGATTCGAACGGGACGCGCTGCGGGCGGGCGTCGCCGGGCGCGCCGTCCGGCACGTCGACCGTGTAGCGCCACCACCAGGAGCCCGTGACGGCGGCGTCGGCGCCGTGCTGCACGGTCAGGCCCAGGGTGGCGACCGGCGCCCGCGGCGGCACGAAGGAGCCGTCGCGCGAGACGATCGGCAGCAGTGTCGCCAGGCGCCGGTAGTGCTCAGTGAGGAACACCGCCTCCTCGGCCTTCGGCACGCGGATGGGCTCGTCCAGCCGCAGGAACGCCCGGGCGGAGGCGGCGACCGGCGCCGGGAAGGGCGCCAGGGTGAGCACCGCGTCGGCCAGCGGTGCGCCGGCCACCGCCTGCCAGGTCGCCAGCCCGATCGCGGGGTCGCCGATCAGGGCGAACGGGGTCGCGAGCGGGGTACCCGTGGGGCTGCCGGTCGGGAGGCCGTGGAGGCCGCCGGTGGCGAGCAGGCGGCGCAGCACCAGCTCGTCGCCGGTGCGGGAGAAGTCGATCGCCGGCGTGATCGGCTGCGCGGCGATCGTCAGGGCGGTCTGCGTGCGGCCGCCGGTCACGAGGCCGACCCCCTCCTGACCCGCCTGCTCCAGCAGCGCCCACAGTCCGGCGCTGCGGCACTTGTCCAGCGACAGCCACGTGTCCGGGCTGAACTGCGTGGACGCGTCGGAGAGCAGCAGGTGCAGCTCGCGCAACAGGGCGGCCTGCCGGTCGTCGTAGTCGCGCAGGTTGGTGGGGCTGGCGATCTCGCGCCACGAGATGCCGGTGCGGCGCCACCGACCACTCGGACCCAGCTGCACGGGACGCACCGCGACGGTCGGCGTCGGGGTGCGGGGCTGCGACCGGGCGAACCTGCCGGGCGCGGGGCGCAGCATGCCGTCCGGCTGCAACTCGAACTGCAGGCCCAGCGCCGCGCCGGTGTCGCGCGGGTCCAGACCCTCCAGGATCGGGTCGAGCGCGCGGCGCCACGGCGCGCTGACCGCCGGCCGGACCGTCGGGACCGGCGTGCGCACCGCCTCCAGCAGCAGGGCGCCGACGTGCTTGCAGCGGTCGCCGACCGGGCAGTTGCAGAGGCCGGTGATCGGCTCCGGCCCGCCGCCGGCGACCCGCATGCGCACCCGAGCGGAGTAGGGCGAGCGGCCGGCGCCTTTGACCGAGCCGGTCAGGATGGTGCGGTCCGTGCTCCAGCGGGTGTCCGAGACCCGACCCTGCCGCTGGTACGCGTCGGCCCGCGTGAACGTGGACAGGCCGACGAACTGGGCCACACCGGACTCGGAGTAGATGGACGGGCCCTTTCGTCGAGGCGGAACCAACCAGGATACCGGTCCGGGGTGCACCCTCCGGCGGGTGTCGGAGGGGTGGGGCACACTGCGGGATCGTGTTCGTCCTCGATGCGCCCGCGGCTCCGCGGGTGGTGCGCAGCGCCTCCGACCTGAAGGCGTCGGTGGAGTGCGAGTGGGGGCTGATGCGGCGGCTCGATGCCAAGCTCGGCCGCGTCACGGCGGTCGAGGAGCCGGAGGATGCGCTGAACCGGCGCGCGGCCCTGCTGGGCGACGAGCACGAGTTGCGCGAACTGCGGCGGCTCGTGGCGCTGCACGGCGACCATGTGCCCGGATCGCCCGGCGGCGTCGCGCAGATCGCCAGGCCGGCTGACTCCACCGATCCGGCGGCGCTCTCCGCGGCGCAGCAGCAGACCTTGGACGCCATCCACGACGGCGCGGACGTGGTCTTCCAGGGCACCTTCTTCGACGGCGCGTTCCTGGGCTTCGCCGACTTCCTGATGCGAGACACCGACACCGACGGGGACACCGACGGCGACCGCTGGCGCGTCGTCGACACCAAGCTGGCCCGCCGCGCGAAGGTGACCGCGCTGCTGCAGATCGCCGCCTACGCGCAGCAGTTGCGCCGGCTGGGGGTCCCCGTCGCGCCGCAGGCCGACCTGATGCTGGGCGACGGCACCGTCAGCACCCACCGGCTGACCGACATCGTGCCCGTGCACGCCCTGCGGCAGCAGCGCCTGGACGATCTGATCGCCGAGCGTCTGGCGGCGACCGGGCCGATCGCCTGGGACGACCCGTCGGTGCGCGCCTGCTCCCGCTGCGCCGAGTGCGCCGTGCAGATCGAGGCGACCCGCGACGTGCTGCTGGTCGGCCGACTCACGGTCCACCAGCGCGATCGGCTGCTGGCCGCCGGCATCACCACGATCGACCGGCTTGCGATCGCGGCCGGACCGGTCGAGGGATTGCCGGACGCGACTCTCCGCTCGCTGCAGGGCCAGGCCCGCATGCAGCTCGCCGCGCCGCCCGACGTTCCCGGAGCGCCGCACCGGGTGCTGGCCGAGGTGCGCGACGCGTCGGGGCTCGCCGCGCTGCCCGCGCCGGACGCCGGCGACATCTTCTTCGACTTCGAGGGCGACCCGCTCTGGACCGACGACGACACCACATGGGGACTCGACTACCTGTTCGGCGTGGTCGATCACGACGTGTCGGACCAGGACCGCGCGCATCGAAATGAGCGGCGCGAGCACTTCCGGCCGTTCTGGGCGCACGACCGCAGCGGCGAGCGGCAGGCGCTGCTCGACTTCCTGCACTACGTCGCCGATCGCCGGAATCGTCACCCCGGTCTGCACGTCTACCACTACGCCGACTACGAGCGCAGCCACCTGCAGCAACTGTGCGCGCGATACGGGGTGGGCGAGGCGATCCTCGACGAGCTGCTCAGCGAGCATGTGCTGGTCGACCTGTACCCGATCGTCACGCGCAGCATCCGCATCTCCGACCGCTCCTATTCGCTGAAGAAGCTGGAGCCGCTGTACATGGGCGGCGAGTTGCGGCAGAGCGAGGTGACCACCGGAGCCGGGTCGGTCGACGCCTACGTCAGCGTCACCGAGCTGCGCGGCGCGGGCCGCACCGCCGAGGCCGATGCGCTGCTGGCCGAGATCGCCGATTACAACCGGTACGACTGCGTCTCGACCCTGCGGCTACGCGACTGGCTGCTGGCCCGCGCCGACGAGCACGGCGTGCCGCGGCGCATCGCTCCCCCGGCCCGCGACGCCGCCGAGCAGACGATCGCGCGCCGGGAGGACGCCGCCCGCGACGCGCTGCTGGCGGCGATCGAGGGCGTGGACGCCGCCGACCGCACCGCCGACCAGACGGCGATCGCCCTGGCCGCGGCGGCCATCGAGTACCACCGGCGCGAGGCCAAGTCGTACTGGTGGGAGCACTTCAACCGGCAGATCAGCCCGCTGGACGAGTGGGCCGAGCAGCGCGACGTGCTGATCGTCGAGTACGCCGCGGTTCGCACGGAGTGGGCCCGCGAGCCCGGGCGCCGCTCCGACAGCCGAGTGGTGGTGCTCGTCGGCCGGCTCGCAACGGGGAGCACGCTGGCTCCTGGCGACACGCGCTCGGTCATGTACGACGAACCGGTGCCGGCCGGCTGCGACCCCGTGCCGAGCGGGCAGCGCGGCGAGCACGGCCGCGGAATCGTCCGCGAGGTCGCTCTGCTCGCCGACGGCCGGCTCGAGGTGGTCCTGCAGGAGGTCGCCGGCCAGGACGAGCACGGGCCGCTCGAAGGGTGGCAGCAGCTGCCCGTCGCCCTCACTCCCCCTCCCCCGATCCGCACCGCCGCGCAGCGCGAGGCGATCCTGGACTGGGGCGAGGGGGTGGCGGGTGCACTCGGTGCGGGTGGAACGCCCGGCGGCGGGGACGACGCGGTCCTCGACGTGCTGCGCCGCTCCCCGCCCCGGCTGCGTGGCGGGGCAGCACTGCACGGGCCGGCCGGAGCCGATCCGGGTAGGGCCGATCCGGCGGCGGCCATCGTGGCCGCGGTGTCGCGGCTCGACGACTCCTACGTCGCGGTGCAGGGGCCGCCCGGCTCGGGCAAGACGACGGTCGGCGCGCACGTGATCGTGCAGCTCGTGCAGCGGTACCACTGGCGCATCGGCGTGGTCGCGCAGTCTCACGCCGTGGTCGAGAACCTGCTGCAGCGGGTGATCGATGCCGGTTTGGATCCAGCACTCGTCGGCAAGCGGCCGCAGCAGGCGCAGCAGATCGAGGCGGCCGACCCGACGGCCGAGCCGCCTGCTGGCCCGGCGTGGACGGCGCTGCATCGCAACAGCGACGTGCGGCCGTTCCTGGCGCAGCACGCCGAGAGCGGCTGCGTCCTCGGCGGTACCGGGTGGGACTTCGCGAACGCGACCAAGGTCCCCCGCGGCGCCCTCGACCTGCTGGTGATCGACGAGGCGGGCCAGTACTCGCTGGCGAACACGGTCGCCGTCGCGGTGTCCGCCCGCCGCCTGCTGCTGCTCGGCGATCCGCAACAGCTGCCCCAGGTCAGCCAGGGGCGGCATCCCGAGCCGGTCGACGCCTCCGCCCTCGGCTGGCTCTCCGCCGGTCACGATGTGCTGCCGGCGCCGCTCGGGTTCTTCCTCGCGCAAAGCTGGCGCATGCACCCGGCGCTCTGCGCCGCGGTCTCCGACCTCTCCTACGAGGGCCGGCTGCGGTCCAAGCTGCCGGAGACGACCGACCGCGACCTGCCCGGTATCGCCCCGGGGGTGCATCCGGTCCCCGTCGTCCATGCGGGTGACGCCAGCGAGTCGACTGCGGAGGCGGCCGAGGTCGTGCGCCTGGTGACTGCGCACCTGGGGCTGCCCTGGTCGGACGGTCCCCGCAGCCGCGATTCGCTGACCCAGGCGGATCTGATCGTCGTCGCGCCGTACAACGCGCAGGTCGCCCTGATCCGCACCCACCTGGCCGCCGCCGGCTACCCCGACATCGAGGTCGGTACGGTCGACAAGTTCCAGGGCCGTGAGGCGGTCATCGCGATCGTCTCGCTGACCGCCTCGTCGGCCGCCGAGGTGCCGCGCGGCATCGGCTTCGTGCTGCTGCGCAACCGCCTGAACGTCGCGATCTCCCGCGCCAAGTGGGCCGCGTACCTGATCCACTCCCCCGCCCTCGCCGACACCCTGCCGACCACGGCGCCGGCCCTGGCGGATCTGAGCGCCTTCCTGCGACTCGTCGGCCGCGACGGCCGGGGCGCGACCCAGGCCCTACCGTGAGGGCCGTGCCCGACGAGACCACCCGTATTCACACCGTCCACACCTTCAGCGTGCAGGCAGTGCTCTTCGACATGGACGGCACCCTGATCGACTCCACCCCGGCGGTGGAGCGGTCCTGGGCCACCTGGGCGGAGCGGTGGGGCGTGCACTTCGCCACTCCCCCGGCGCAGCAGGGTCGTCCCGCCCGCGACATCGTGCGGGAACACCTGCCCGCAGCGCAGGTCGATGCCGCGTTCGCCGACATCGAGGCGACCGAGGTGGCCGACACCGCCGGCATCGTCCGCCTGGCGGGCGTGCCGCAGCTGCTCGCATCGCTGCCCGCCGACCGATGGGCGGTCGTGACCTCGTGCAGCGCGCCCCTCGCCGCAGCGCGGCTCAGCGTCGTCGACATCCGACCAGGCGTACTCGTGACGGCCTCGGACACGGAGCGCGGCAAGCCCGACCCGGCCCCCTACCTGGCTGCCGCCGCCCGACTCGGCTTCGCGCCGCGGAACTGCCTGGTCGTCGAGGACGCCGCCGCGGGACTGCAGGCGGGGCGCGCGGCCGGCTGCGCGACCCTGGGCGTGATCGGCACCCTCGGCCACGGGGTGTTGCAGGCCGATGCCGTCGCAGCATCGCTCGAGGACGTGAGCGTGGTGGCCGGCCCCGACGGCCTGCGGGTCTCGGTGCGGATCGACGACCACGCCGCTTCCGCGACCGCCCGGGTTGCTCCGAGCTCCAGCGCGCAGGAGGGAGTGTGATTCCTCGCGTCCTGTCCGTGTTCGGCCGCGTGCACCTGCGGGCCGCCGGAATCGTCGTGGCGATGCTCGCCGGCGTCACGCTGCTGTTCATCGAGACGCCCATGGGTGCCGGCGCCTACGGGCTGCCGGTCGCTGTCGTGTTCGGCCTGGCACTGGTGCACGCCGGCTGCGTCCCGCTGGCCGTGGTGCGGCCGAACCTGGCCGCGGTGCTGTCCATCGGCGCGGCGGCGACACTGCAGGCATTGACCTCCGGCACCTCCTCGCCCTGGCCGTGGTGGGTCATCACGATCGTCACCCAGACCACGGTGTTCTTCGTCGTCGGCCTGCTCGCCAGCGTGCCGCTCACCCTGCTCTACTGGCTCACCGCGATAGGGGCGTCCGCGGTGCTCGCCGCCGTGCTGCGGCCCGAAGACGCCGGAGCGCCCGCGGTGAACGTCGTGATCTTCGGCGGCGTCGCCGGCGCCGCCATCGCCGTGGCGGTCGTGCTGGCGCAGTGGCATCGCATCCGCGCCCTGCTGATCCGCGAGCGCCAGGTCAGTGCCGGCGAGGCCTCGCGCCGGGTGCTCATGGAGGAGCGGGCGCGCATCGCGCGGGAACTGCACGACGTGATCGCGCACAGCATGTCGATCATCACCGTGCAGTCGACGACCGCACGGTTCCGGCACCCGGACTTCGGGGAGCAGGCGATCGCCGAGTTCGAGCAGCTCGGCGAACTGTCGCGGCAGGCACTCGACGAGATGCGCGGACTGCTCGGCGTGCTGCGCGACGGCGACGACGCCGCGCCCCGCACTCCGCAGCCGGGCTTCACCGACCTGCCCGACCTGATGGCGCAGGCGGAGCGAGCCGGCATGGTCGTGTCGCTCCAAGCGCCGCAGAACCCGGACGCCCAGATGGCCGATGTGACCGGGCTCGCCGTCTATCGCATCGTGCAGGAGGCGCTCAGCAACGCGATCCGGCACGCTCCCGGCGCTGCGGTGCAGGTCGCCTGCATCCGCGACGGCGACTGCGTGACCGTCGACGTGCGGAACGAGCGGCCGGCGACGACACCCGCCGCCCACGCTGCGCCGAGCACCGATATCGGACACGGCCTGATCGGCATGCGCGAGCGGGCAGCCAGCGTCGGCGGCTCCGTCACCGCGGCCGCGACGGCCGACGGGGGGTTCGCCGTGCACGCGGTACTGCCCCTGCATCCGCTCACCGGCGGTCCGCTGCAGGACACCGCCGCCCGCCCTGGAGCGCTGCGATGACCATCCGGGTGCTGATCGCGGACGACCAGGGGATGGTGCGCGCCGGCTTCGCGGCGCTCCTCACGGCCCAGCCCGACATCCAGGTGGTCGGCGAGGCGGAGAACGGCGAGCAGGCGGTCGCGCTGACCGCAGAGACGACTCCGGACGTCGTGCTGATGGACGTGCGCATGCCGGTGCTCGACGGATTGGCGGCGGCGCGGCAGATCCTGGCCGTGCCCGGCTCGGCGACGCGCGTCGTGATGCTGACGACGTTCGACATCGACGAGTACGTGCTGGAGGCGATCCGAGCCGGAGCCAGCGGGTTCCTGCTGAAGGACGCCCCGCCCGCCGACCTGGTGGCGGCGGTGCGGGTCGTTCACCGCGGTGACGCCCTGCTCGCGCCGAGCGTCACCCGCCGCCTGCTCGAACGGGTCGCCACGACACCCGAACAGCGCACGGCACCGCCACCGGCGCTGGCGTCGCTGACCCAACGGGAACGCGAGGTGCTGGTGGAGGTCGCCCGGGGCCGCAGCAACACCGAGATCGCCGCCGTGCTGACCATCGCCGAGCAGACCGTGAAGACGCACGTCAGCCGCGTGCTCGGCAAACTCGGGCTGCGCGACCGGGCGCAGGCCGTGATCGTCGCGTACGAGAGCGGCCTGGTCGTGCCCACACCCTCCTCCGGGACGGGCTGAACCCGCCCCTGAACACGTCCCTGATCAGGGCGTATCGGCGACGATCTCCTCGCGGACACGGCGCAGATCCTCCAGAAGCGCTCCTGCCACCACCCACTCCGCTGGCGGTACGTCGAGGACCGCGATCGGGCTGGTCAGGCTCAGATCGGCGGCCGGCGGCGCGGACGCTCCCGGCGCCCGGTCGGCCAGCAGCCGCAGATCGTGGGCGGCCCGCCGACATTCCTCGGCGATCCGGGCGCCGAG
This sequence comes from uncultured Amnibacterium sp., assembly GCF_964250715.1. Lineage (GTDB taxonomy): Bacteria > Actinomycetota > Actinomycetes > Actinomycetales > Microbacteriaceae > Amnibacterium. Next base: position 61,845 of record NZ_CAXUGX010000005.1, on the reverse strand, counting down.
CGGACCGTCGGCGAGCGCCGTCACGCCGTGGTCGTGCACGGTGCGGGTCATCCCGATGACCTGCGTGACGATCGGTTCCAGCCGCGCATAGAGGTCGTCGTCCGCCCGCAGCTTCTCGTCCAGCCGCCGGCGCCGCGGGTTGAACGTCAGGCTGTCTCGGCCCGCTTGCAGCGCGGTCTTCGCAGCGTGGCTCCCCTGCCGCAGCGAGCGCGCCTGCGTCAGCAGGTCGCCGGGCGGAGGAGTCGCCGCGAAGGCCCCCGCGAGGCGGTCCAGCGCGTCGGCCAGTTCGCCGGCCAGGCGGGCGGAGGCGCGGTGCGCGGGGACCAGCAGCACCGGCGGTGCGATCGCCAGGTTGATCACCACACCGATGACGGCGCCGATCAGGGTTTCCAGAATCCGGTCGAGGGCGTACTGCGGGGTCGTCGCGCCCAGGGCCAGTACGAGCAGGGCGCTGATCGCGGCCTGGTTGGCTGCGGCGGGGTTGAGTCGCACAGCCCAAGCGCCGAGCAGGACGACGAGCACCGCGACGAGCAGCAGCCATCCCGGTCGGCCGAAGAGCAGGGACAGACCGAGCGCCACGAGCACGCCGGCGATCACTCCGAGACTCCGCTCCACGGCCCGGCCGAACGACTGGTTCACGCTCGGTTGCACCACGAGCAGTGCGGCGATGGCGCCGAAGATCGGCAGCTCCACCCGCAGTGCGGCCCCGGCGATGAACCACGACAGTGCGACCGCGGCGCCGGTCTTGGCCACCTGCAGCAGCGCCGTGCGCTGCGGGGCGCGCACGGCGGCGGTGAGCGGCCCGGCGGTGAGGAACCGGGCGGTGATCGGCGTCGGGATCAGGGGCACTCCGCCATCTTCATGGACGGCGGAGGCGGCGGGAGGGCTCGGCCGGCGCTGCGCGGTGCCGCGGCGAGCGGGGGCCGCCTAGTTCGCGCGCAGCAGCGCGCGGCGACGCATCACCCGGACGGTCTCGACGGCGGCGAGCGCAACGATCCCTGCGGTGAGCAGTACGACGCCGAGTGGCTGCACGCGGGCGTCGGAACCGAGCAGCAGGAACATTCCGACCGCCATCACGAGTGCGGCGACACCCTGCCCGAGGGAGAACCCCGGGCGGAGGGCGACGGGCAGCAGTGGCGCGGGCCGCAGCGGGTCGGGATCCGGATCGCGCTGCTGTGCTCGGGTGGCGGTCATGGGGGCTCCGGCTTGTTCGAGGACCCCAGCCTGACCGACACGCCCCGGACGAAGCCGCACGAGCGGTATCCGTCGGCCCTGACCTGGCTGTGAGTCCGTCGGGTACCCGGCGGGTCTGCGGCTGCGGCTTACGGCTGCACGACGGCCGTGAGCGCGATGGATCCCGCGACGCGGTAGTGGGTCCGCATGCCGGTGACCTTCACCTTCAGGGGTTGCCCGGCGTCCTCCGGTACGGGCGTGTAGGTCGCCTGGGTAGCTCCGGCGATCGCGGTCGCGCCCCGATACCACTGGTAGCCGAAGCCGGTGGCGGCGGGCGAGAAGCGGCCGGGTACCGCCGTCAGTGTCGAGCCGACCGTCGCGGTGCCGGTCACGGTGGCCGCCGTGGCGGGCTTCAGTGCCATCGGGTTGAACAGCCGCACCGTGTAGCGGTGGCCGAGCACGGTCGTCCCGCGGTGGATGTTCGACACCTGCACGGTGATGGACCGGGTGTGCCACGACGCGGGCTTCACCGGGGCGCGGATCTCCCAGACCAGGGTCGCGTTGCCGTAGCCGGTGACCGGTTTCTCCAGGTGCACGGGCAGGACGGTTCCGGTCGCCGTGGTGACCGTCACGGTCGCGGCGCGGAAGTCGTCGCCGTACCGGTCGCTCGTCAGCGACCAGCGGCCGGCCGGTTCCAGCTGGCTCGGGAAGTAGCCGGCGCTCGGCCACGCCACCCATGCCGGATCCCGGTAGTGCCCCGCGGCCGCCCGGTCTCCCAGCACCCACAGCGCGTTCGAGGTGGCGGTGGATCCGCTGCCGAACACGCGCGCGGACGGGTAGAGGATCCAGCGCCGGTGCCCGGCGACGCGGTTGTTGTCGCCGGCATCGCCCAGGTACGCGCCGATCGCCTTCGCTCCCGCCACGCCGAGCGCGATGTCCGACGATGCCCCCGCTTGCTTCGCGGCTTTCGTGAAGCACTTCCAGGACGACGGGATGCTGTGCGTCAGGGCGCGGTTCGCGGCGTACACGAGCGCCGCCTGCTGCGCCTTGGCCGAGTAGGAGTCACGCAGCGTGGCGGGACTGAGGCCGGCCAGGCGACGGGCGAAGTTGATCGCCGACTGGGTCGCGGCGGCCTGAGCGGCCGAGTCGGTGCCGGCGCGGCAGCCGGCGATCGATCCGGTCCAGCCGATGGGCACGCGCATCGCCGGGGCGTAGTGCGCCCGGTACTCATGGGCGACGGCGCCGCGGCTGCTGCGGTCGATCACCGCGGCGGGTGCGGTCGCGCCCGAGGGCGGCTGGGCCAGGGCGGCGGTCGCCGTGGGGACGATCAGCCCGAACGCGGCGGCGATCGCGGCGGTCAGGACGAGTGGGCGGATCCGCATCGAGCGCCTCCTTCGTGAACCCGCGTTCCGTCGCGAACCCCGTCGGGGTCGCGGTCGGATCGGGTGGTGTCACTCTGCCGTCGTCGCCGCGCCGCGTTTCGGCCATTGCACGGCGTGCCGCGCAGGCCGAATGCGAACCGCGAGAATCGGTGACGATGAGCGCAGCAGCGGCCCCGACCGACCCCGCAGCCCGCCTGCGCGCCATCGCCGACGAGCTGTATGCGCTCCCGGCAGCCGGCTTCATCGCCGAGCGGACGGCCCGCGTCCGGGAGATCCGCGACGGCGGGGACCGTCCGCTTGCCGACGCCGTCGGAAGACTGGCTCGCCCGACCGCCGCGGCGGCACTCGTGAACGCGGTGGTCCGCGAGGCGGGCGTGGAGGCGCTCGTCGCGCTGGGCGACCGCCTGCGCGCGGCGCAGGACGAGGGCGATGCCGCCCTGCTGCGAACGCTCGCCGCCGACCGCCGCCACCTGGTCGCCGAGCTGGTCCAGCGCGCCGCGGCGCTCGGCGGGGATCGCGCGCCGGGTCAGTCGGTGCTCGACGAGGTGGAGCGCACCCTGACCGCCGCGGTGCTCGACGGTGCCGCGGCGTCCGCAGTGCGCTCCGGCCGGCTGGTCCGTGGAGTGTCGGCGGATGGGATCGAGCCCGCCGATGTCGCCGGTGCGGTCGCGGTCGACGCGGACTCTCCCGCGGCGGCGACTCCGTCCGCGCCAGCGGCGCCCATGCGGGTGTCGGCGGAGCGGCGCCGGGCCGAGGAGCTGGCCCGGCAGGCCGATCAACAGGCGGAGGCCGCACGGCAGGAACTGGCGCAGGCCGAGACGGCGGTGGCCGAAGCGGAGCAGACCTCGGCGAATCGGCTCGCGGCTGCCGACGACCTGCGCCGGCAGGTGGCCGACCTGCGTCGTCGGCTGGGCGCAGCGGAGGCGGCCGCCGACGCGGCGGAGGACGACCTGGACGCGGCCCGCACAACGCTGCGCGCCGCCCGCCGCGAGGCCGACCGCGCCACCGATGCCGCCGAGCAGGCCCGCGCGGTGTGACCTGGACGTGCGCGCGCTTCAGGCTGCGGGTGGGCGGATCGCCTGCTCCAGCATCCGGGCGGGGTGGCCGGTGAGGCGCGGGACGTCGGCGGAGACCGCGCTCGCGGTGCCGTCGCGGATCGCGGTGTAGGTGCTGACCCAGGCGTCCAACTGCCACTGCTCCGTGGTGAACACGCGGCGCGAGGCATACGCCTCGTCCTCGGTCTGGTCGACGAACGAGAAGGGCCGGCCGAGCGCCGCGGACATCCTCGCTGCCGCCTCGGTCAGGGTGATCGCCTCCGGGCCCGTGAGGGTGTAGACCGCGCCGGCGTGCGCGGCCGAGTCGCGCAGCACCGCGGCCGCGGCATCCGCGACGTCCGCCCGCGCGACGCCTGCCACCCGGCCGGAGCCCGCGGGCCCGCGGATCACACCTTCATCGTCCGCGAGCAGGGGGAAGAAGTCGCTGTACAGCTGGTCGCGCAGCAGGGTGAAGGTCATGCCGCTGTCGCGGATCGCCTGCTCGGCGTCGAAATGGTCGCGGCCCAGGGTGAACACGGCGTCCGGCGCGGCACCGCTGAAGCTCGTGTAGACGATGTGCTGCACGCCGGCCTCGGCGGCGGCGGCGATGAAGTCGCGGTGCTGCGCCCGACGGTCCGGCGCCTCCGCGCCCGACACCATGAAGAGCAGGTCGACGCCGGTCAGGGCGGCGACGGAGGCGACGTGGTCGCCGTACGCGGCCGTGACGACCGCGGGCGAGGCTCCGGCTAGCGCGGGCGCCTTCGCCGGATCGCGCAGCACCAGCCGATCGACGGCGGACCCGAGGGCCCGCGCGACGGCACCGCCGACGGCGCCGGAGGAACCGGTGACTGCGAGCACACTCATGCGCGGTGCAATCGCCCGTGCGCGGTTGCTGTTCCCGCGGGTCAGCCGCGGCTGGGGTAGATGGTCACCGTCACGTGGCCGTTCGCCTTCGAGCCGCCCGACGGCGACTGCCTGACGATGGTGCCGCGCGGCTTGCCCGACTTCACGGCGCCTGCGATCACGTAGCTCATGCCCTGGCCGGTGATCGCAGCGATCGCCGAACCCTCGCTCTGCCCGGTCACGGTCGGGACCGTCCCGTCATTCGACGGGTCGTTCGGGGTGGGAGCGAAGCTTCCCCCGCCACCCAGGTACTGCGGCTCGGGCTGCGGCCAGCTCGTCGCGCCGCCATAGATCTTGTTGACCTCGGTCTGGATGCCTCGCCACACGCAGTGCCGTTCGAGGGATGCCTGATTCGAGCCCTTCACCGGGCAGTACGGGAGGCTGAAGTTGTGGTACATATCCACGTCGCCCTTGATGTTGCCGATCCAGACACCCGTCGCGACCTTGTTCGTGGTGGCGACGAACCACGTCTGCTTCGCGTTGTCCGTCGTACCCGTCTTACCGAACTCGTAGATCCCGTCGGAGGTCTGATCACCGGCAGCGGTTCCGCTGGTGATCACTCCGCGCAACGCGTAGGCGGCCGCGATGGCGACCTGCTTGTCCACGGACTGCTTGCACGACGTCTTCGGTACCGCGATCGAATTGCCTGCCCTGTCGATCACCCTGTCGATCGCGATCGCAGTACAGGTCTTCCCCTGATTCCCCATGCCGGCATACGCCGTCGTCATGGTGAGCGGAGAGATCAGATCGGAAGCCCCGATGACCATCGATGGTCGCGGCGTGAGTTTGCCGCCGCCGGCTGGATGGACGTCGAACGCTGCCGCCATGTCCCTGATGTCACAGAGGTCGAGCTTCAGCGCCATCGACATGAAGGCGTTGTTGATGGACGCCGCCGTCGCCGCCAGAACCGTCCGCGAGCCCTTCTCGCCGAGTTCGTCGTTGGCCACCGGGTAGGGCCCGGTTCCGTAGGGCTCGCCGCATGTGCTGAACTGCGATTTGTCGTACGTCCGTGCAGCTACCGGGATGGCGGCATTCAGCCCGTGGCCGGTCTTCAGCCATTGCAAGAGGGTGAAGAGTTTGAACGTCGACCCGGGCTGGAATCCGCCGCCTCCGGAGTACTTGCTGTCGACCCCGTAATTCAGGGATGCTGCAGTCCCGTGTTCAGAACTGACCGGATCGTACTTCTTGTTCTCGACCATCGAGACGATCCGCCCGGTGCCGACCTCGACCGATACGGATGAGCCGCCGAGGTTCGGGAAGCCGTTCGACTTCGCGGGCACATACGTGTTCAGGACCTTCTTCGCCTTCTTCTCGAGGTCGAGGTTGAGCGTCGAATACACTTTCCAACCCGCGGTCTCGACGTTCTGCTGACGGTCGGCGTCGGTTTTGCCGAAGGCCTTGTTGCTGAGCAGGATCTGCTGCACATAGGAGCAGAAGAACCCGGCCGCCCCCGCCGCCGAGCAGCCGGTCTTGGGTGGCGTGAGTGTGACCTTGGTGGTGGACGCGAGCGCCTCATCCCGCTGCGCCGCGGTGATCATGTGCTGCTGATACTCGGCGGTGATGACGTAATTGCGCCTGCTCGTGTTCGCCGCCAGGTTCTTCGGGTCGTCCAGCCGCAACTTCGTCGGATTGTTCACGATCGCGACGAGCGCCGCTGCCTGCGTGATCGTGAGATCCTTCGCCTCCTTGTTGAAGTAGTAGTTCGCTGCAGCCTGAATCCCGTAGACGCGTCCGCCGAAGCCGGCGATGTTGAGATAGCCGAGCAGGATCTGCGCCTTGCTGTACCGCTTCTCCAGGCCGATCGCATATCGGATCTCGCGCACCTTGCGGCCCGCTGTCGGGTCCACGCACTGGTAATAGGCCTTCGTGATCGCCTTCTGGGTCGGCAGCCGCTCGGCCTCCTGGATGCACACGTTCTTCACGTACTGCTGCGTGATCGTGGACGCACCCTGCAGCGGTTTGCCGGCCAGGTCGCGCAGGGCCGCTCGCGCGATACCCATCGGATCCACACCACCATGCTGGTAGAACCGTGCATCCTCGCCTGCGACTGCCGCGTTCTTGACGATCTGGGAGATGCCGTCCTCGCCGACCACCTCGCGGTTCTGCGTGTAGAACGATCCGATCAGCACGTTCTTCGTGCCGGACTTGGCATACAGCTCGGTCTTCTGGTCGAGCTGCGCCAGCTTGAGGTCGCTCGGCAGGCTCTCGAACAGGCCCACGCCTCGGCTGGCGGTCACGCCGGTGAGCGCGACGGCGGGCGCCACGCCGACCGTCACCATGACGCCCGCGATCACCGCGACCGCGAGCATGCCCAGCAGGCCTGAGGCGGCCGAGACTGGGCGGACGGAGCGTGAGCGGGGGCTGGGTCGTGCTGGTCCGGTCACTGGCTCCATCGTACGAAGCGTCGGGCGCGATGGCGGTGCGCCACGGATCGGCGGTGACCAATCCGTTACCAAAATTCTTCGCCGGGTGCGAGGTCGGCGCTCGCCGACCGTTCGTTTCGAGCGCGTTACGCAACCGTGACCCGGATCGGTCGATCCAGGAGTCCTGCGCCCTGGTTCTTGTCGGGACGGTGACCTACCGTTCGTATTGACACCGGTCCCCCTCGACCCGGCCGGTGCGTGCGAACCCGGGCACGGAGGCGATGGTGGTGGGCGGCAGGTTGCGCGCCGGTGCTCGCGTGGGCGCAGTTCGTGTGCGCGCGTTGCGTACGGGCGCAGTGACTCCACGCGCGATTCCACGCGCGCTGGTGAGTGGCGTGGTGCTCGCGCTGGTCGCGGGAGTGTCGATCGCGGGCGTGTTCGCCCCGCTGGCCGCCTTCGCGGACGATCCCGCGCCCGCTTCCTCCGACCCGCCGTCGGCTGCACCGGCACCGACCGCCTCGGTCCCGCTTCCGGTGCAGAACGTGCGATGGCAGGGGCTGTCGGCCACGACGGTGCGCCTCAGCTGGGATGCCCCGTCCGACGTCCCTGTCGGCACCGTCTACACCGCCGTGGCGCGTGTGAGCGGGTCAGCCGGAGGGACGGGTGGCGGGGCAGGGCGGGTACTGACCGTGCGCACCACCTCGACCAGCGCGGTCTTCACCGGTGTTCGGCCCGGCAGTGTGCTGGTGCCGCAGGTGGGCGATGATGCCCGCCTCGCCGCCGGGTTCACGGACGTCGGACCGACCTGGACGCAGCCGCCGGTCGCGGCGTCCGCACCGCGCACGGTACGTCTGGCGCTCGTGCTGCCGGGCGGGGTGCCGGGCCTTCGAGTGTCCTGGGCTGCGCCGGCGTCGAACGGCGGTACGCCGGTCATCGGCTACCGCATCCGGGTGACCCGCAGCGGTGCGGAGGTGTCGTCCGCCGAGCGCATCGTCGCTGCGGGCACGCGGTCGGTCACCTTCGCCGACGTCGACCCGGGCACCGCATACCTGTCGACCGTCGTCGCCATCACCCGGGTCGGTGACGGCACCGCGGCGGGCAGCAATCTGGTGGACACCGGCGGCACGCCGAGCCCTTCGGCGATCGGCGGCGCCGCCGGCTCGGGTGTCGTACCCGTCGGGACCGTGCCTCTCGGGACGGTCGCATCCGCCCCGGCCGCCTCGAACACGCCCGGCGAAGGCATCTCCGGAGCGAACAGCTCCGGAACGGGCACCGGAGCGCAGGTCGCGGCGCCGCGCGTGCAGGCCGAGACAGCCCCGATCGCCGTGTCGGCGGCATGGCTGCCGGTGCTCAGCCTGCTCGGGAGTGTGTTCGCGATCCTGCTGGCCGGCGCGGTCGCGATCCTGCTCGTGGTCCGCCGCTTCGGCATCTGACGGCTCGCCGTCCGACGGTTCGGGGCGGCAGAATCGCGGCATGGCCCTGCTCGCCGCCCTGCCCGAACCGAGGACCGTGCTCGCGACCGACGGGCTGCAGCTCGCCACGTACGACACCGGCGACGCGGACGGCCCGACCGTGGTCGCGGTGCACGGCTTCGCCTCCTCCGCCTACGCCAACTTCGCCGCGACCGGATGGATCCGCGAGCTGACCCGCGCCGGCTACCGCGTGGTCGCGTTCGACCAGCGCGGGCACGGTCGCAGCGGCAAGCCGCACGACCCCGCCGCGTACACGATGGCAACGCTGGTGGCGGACGTGCAGACGGTGCTCGACACCTACCTGCTGGACGACGTCGGCTTCGTCGGCTATTCCCTGGGCGCCCGGGTGGGCTGGCACCTGGCGCTCGAGAGCCCGCACCGCGTCCGGCGCGCCGTCTTCGGCGGCATCCCCGACGGCGACCCGCTCACGCGGTTCCGGGTCGATCAGGCACGCGCCTTCGTCGCCGACGGCACGGCCGTGGACGACCGCCTCACCGACGCCTACCTGACGATGGCCTCCACCATCGCCGGCAACGACCTGCCGGCGTTGATCGCCCTGGTCGAGGGGATGCGCGGCAGCCCGCAGCCCGATCGGGCGAATCCTCCGCTGCAGCCGATCCTGTTCGCCACCGGCAGCGCCGACCGCATCCTGCCGGCGTCTCGCGCCCTGGCCGAGTCCGCGCCGCGCGGCGAGTTCTTCGAGATCGCCGACCGGAACCACTTCAACGCGCCGACCGCCCGCTCGTTCCGCGACCGTGCCGTGGCGTTCCTGGAGGAGACGGAGGAGGCGGAGGCGGAGGTGGAGAATCGGGCGGACATCGCGCCGCCGGAGCCACCCGCGCTGCGCGCTCCCTCCGCTCCCCCGCCCGCATCCCCGCAGCCCGATACTCGCCCGGCCGACGCCGAGCAGGTCGCGTTCGCCCGCAGCTTCCGCGAGTTCATCGATGCGATGCGGGCGCTGGCGCCGAACGAGCAGATCCTGACGCCGCTAGGCGAGCGTGTGCTGCGGTTCCTCGGCCGGCCCGTCGACGAGCTGCCGACGGTCACCGAGCGCGTGGATACCGTCCGCCTCGTCGACGCGGACATCGCGCTGACCGAGCTGAGCGTGCAGGGCGAGGTGTTCGGGATCGCAGGGTTGAGCACGGGCGACAACGAGCCGTTCGTGGCACTGCTGCGGCACCAACACGCGTCGTTCACCCCCGGACCGGTGGATGTGGCGCTGATCGCCAGCGGCCCCGGCACCACCCGGCGCGTCCTCTCGTCCGCTGTTCGGCTCTTCCACTTCGAGGGTGAGCCGGTGGCGGTACTGCAGCGGCTGCCCGCCCGCCAGTGGGGCCGCGACCAGGCGCAGCTGGAGATCCTGTGCGGCGACACCGCCGTCGCGGCGCGACTGGTGGACGAGGTGCGGCGGCGCATGCGCGAACGCAGCGTGCTGCGCGGCCAGGTGCTCACGTTCGCGGGCGGGGCGTTCGACGACGCCTCCGCCGGCGCGGTCTTCCTCGCCCGCGAGGCGGTCCCCGAGGCGGAGGTGGTGCTCGCTCCGGGTGTGCTCGACCGCATCCGGCGGCACGTGCTCGGTATCGGCGAGCATCGCGCCCGCCTGGCCGACCTGGGAGCCCACCTGAAGCGCGGGGTGCTGCTCTACGGACCGCCCGGCACCGGCAAGACGCTGACCGTCCGGCACCTGGTCGGGGCCGCGACCGGCAGCACCGTGGTGCTGCTGTCCGGCGCGAACCTGCGCTTCGTCAGCGCCGCGGTCGACATCGCGCGGGCCCTGCAGCCCGCGATCGTCGTGCTGGAGGACATCGACCTGATCGCCGAGGATCGCGACCTGGGGCGCTCCGACGGCCTGCTGTTCGAGGTGCTGGACGCGCTCGACGGGATCGGCGGGGACGCCGACGTCGCCTTCGTGATGACGACGAACCGCGTCGACCATCTGGAGCGGGCGCTCACGCAGCGGCCGGGTCGGGTCGACCTGGCGGTGCAGATCGAGCGGCCGGGCGCCGCCGAGCGGGCACGACTGTTCGCGCTCTACGGGCGGCGCCTGCCGCTCTCCGAAGGCGCGGTCGCAGCGGCCGCCGAGCAGGCGGCGGGCACGACCGCCTCCTTCGCCAAGGAACTGATGCGCCGGGTCGCGATGGACGCCGCCTGGCAGGACAGGGACGTGACCGACGCCGACCTGTCTGCCGCGCTCGCCGCGTTGCTGGCCGACGGCGAGCAGCTAACGCGCACGCTGCTCGGCGGTGCAGAGCCCTGAAGCTGGTCAGGCTTCGGCGAGCAGCCGTTCCAGGTCGGACAGGTGGTCGCGGGACAGCAGCACCTGGCGGGCGACCGGCCCGGTGGCCGGTCCCACGAACCGCTGCGACTCCAGGTCCGTCAGCAGGCGCCGGGCGCGGGCGTAGGGGACGTGCAGGTCGCGTTGCAGACGGGAGGCGGAGGCGTACTGCGTGTCGACGACCAGGGTCGCCGCCCGCGCGAAGTCGGGGTACCCGTCGCCCAGGCGGTCCTTCAGCGACTGCAGCTCGGCGCGCACATCGGCGTCCTCGTCCGCCGCAGCGATCAGAGGCGTCGCGCCCACGACCGCGTCGGTGGCCGCATCCTGCTGCATGCCGAGGCCCAGGCGGAAAACCACGACCACGCCGCCGATCAGCCCCAGGGCGACTCCGGCCGGCCAGAACAGATACATCAGGGCCACCACCGCGACGAACCCGATCACGAGCGCCATCGCAGCACCACTTCGGCGGCGAAGCACCTCGGCCATCTCATCCTTCTTCCATGCGCTGTCTTCTTCCATGCGCTGTGTCCAGCGCTGCCCCGCATGCGCGCGCCGACGCACAGCCGCTGCGCCGTCCGTTCGGCGGAGGGCTGCGCTCTGCAGCATGTGGGCACCGTCGCTGCAGTCGAACGGAGGGAACCGCCGACGAGGTATCCAGTGTCGCCCCTGGCAGGGGTGGACGACCGGGGAGCGGGCTACGAGAACGCCATGGACCGGCGCGTCGTTACCGAGTCGGTATGCGGGCGCCGGGGTCTGGTCGCGCGATGTTCGCCGAGGTGAGCGAAGTGTGCTGAAGGGCCGATGCGGTCAGCGGACGAGCAGGCGCTCCAGCTGAGGGACGTCCTCCTGGGCGATCAGCACGTCGCGCGCATGGGTGCCGGTCAGCGCCCCGACGAATCCTTCGTCCTCCAGTGCCGACAGCAGCCGGCGAGCACGGTCCTGCTGGATGCCGAGGCCCCGTTGCAGCGCCGCCACCGACGCCCACTGGGAGCCGACGACCAACACCGCGGCGCGCACGAAGTCGGCATAGTCGTCGCCGAGCGAGCGGCGCAGGCGTCGCACGTCGTCACGCAGCGCCACCTCGACGCTCGGTGTCAGGTCCAGGTGGCCGTCGTGCGGCTCGGCCGCGGCCTGCCGCGCCATGGTGTGGCCGATCATGATCACCGCGGCGACACCGCCGGTGAGGCCCAGCACGATTCCGGCCGGCCAGGAGAAGAACAGCACCGTCCCGAGCAACGCCAGCCCGGCCACGAGCAGCAGCAGCGTGCGTGCGGGTCGGAAGGACGACAAGACCACGGTGACCTCCTGGGTCGGTTCGAGCGGCACAGCGGGGATCCCCCACCGCATGCCGCGGTGCGCGGCAGCGTACGGCCGGACCCCCTGCGTCCTCTCCCCCCAGATCGGGCCGCATCCGCGCTCGCCCATCCCCCTCCGCCCGCCCCAACCCCAGCACGTCAGCAGGACGGGGTCCCGACAGCAGGCTGCTGGTCGACCACGGGCCTGCTGACGGGACCTGGTCCTGCTGTCCAGACGGCGGGGTGGGCGCGCTCAGGCGGGGGTGAGGGTGGGGTCGGTGGCGCGCGAGAGGGTCAGGACGGCGCGCACGATGTGGGGGCGCGCCTGCAGCTGCTCCGCGAGGTCGTGCAGCCGCTCCGCGACCGTGTGCTCCGGGGCGTCGCCCGCCAGGTCGACCGCGGCGACGACGAAGACCCGGCCCGGGCCCACGTATTCGATGTGCAGGTAGGTGACCCGGGTCACCTCCGCGTGGTCGGTCAGCAGCTGGATGGCCGCCTGCCGGATGCCGGTGTCCACCGCCTCGCCGATCAGGAAGCGGCGGTTCAGCTGGATCAGCAGCACCGCCACGACGCCGAGCACCAGGCCGACGCCGATCGAGCCCGCCGCGTCCCAGACGCCCGATCCCGTCAGCTGGTGCAGCAGGATGCCCGTGACCGCGATCACGATGCCGACGAGGGCCGCCAAGTCCTCGAAGAACACCGCCCGTACGGTGGGGTCGGAGGTGTGCAGCACGTGGTGCAGCGGGTCGCGGTCGGCCGCGGCGGCAGCCCGGCGCACCTGGCCGAGTGCCCGCAGGAACGAGACGCCCTCCAGCACGAAGCTGAGCCCGAGCACGATGTAGGCGACCACGGGCTCCTCGGCCGGTCCGCGCTCCCCCAGCTCGCTGATGCCGTGCTGTACGGACAGCACCGCGCCGACCGTGAACAGGCCGAAGGCCGCGAACAGCGACCACACGTACGTGTCGCGGCCGAAGCCGAGCGGATGGGCGCTGTCGGGCGCCGCGGAGGAGCGCCGGGCGGCGATGAACAGGAACACCTCGTTGCCGCTGTCCGCCCACGAGTGCGCCGCCTCGGCGACCATCGAGGCGGAGCCCGTGATCAGCGCCGCGACCGATTTGGCGATCGCGATCGCGACGTTCGCCGCGAAGGCGAGCACGACCGTGACGAGCGACTCGTTGCCGCTCTGCTCGGGCTCCTGCGCGGCGTCGGGCTGAGCTCCCTGCCGCGACTCCTGCTGCGAGTCCTGCCGGGAATCCTGCTCCTGCTCGGCCATGCGACCCATAGTGCAGGGTCAGCGGGCGCGGCCGGAGCGGATGTCCGGCAGCAGCGCCCGCACGGAGCGGCCCCGGATGGCGGACCACCAGACGCCGGCGCCGTAGGCCAGGTCGTCCAGGCGGCGCAGCAGCCCGTAGCGCAGCGGATCCAGCCGTGCACGGTCGCGCCGGTACTCCACGGCCACGTCCACCACGGCCGCCGCGAGCACCGCGCGCCGCATCCGGCCTGAGACCAGGCAGCCCAGCGCGGCGAGCGGCCACCAGTGCCGCAGCAGCAGCGCCATGCCCTGCGTGGTGGCGGCGAGCAGCCCGTTGCCCGTCAGCCAGGCCGCGAGTCGCAGCGGCTGGTCGTTGCGCACCAGCCGGGCACGGATGCGGAGCGCCGCGCCGACACTCACGGCCGCGGCGAGCGGCAGCGACCAGCGCCGTTGCGCCAGCAGGGCCAGCAGCACCGCTGTACTCCACGGCGCGAGTACGGCCGGGCTCACGGCGTCGGGGTGGCGGGCGGCGAGCGGAGCGGCCGCCGTGCCGTAGACGAAGCGCCGACCGAGCCAGTCGGCGAACCGTACACGGTGGTCGTGACCCGCCCGGGCCGCCGGCTCGTAGCGCACGCGCCATCCGGCGTCGATCAGCCGCCAGCCGAGGTCCACGTCCTCCCCCACGCGCATACCCGCGTCGAAGCCGGCCTGCAGCGCCTCGGTGCGGGCGACGACGCAGGCGGTGGAGGCCCAGGAGACCGGCGACAGCGGACGGACCGTCGCGGGTTCCTCGCCCAGGTCGAGCGCGGAGCAGGTGTCCTCGTAGCGGCCGATCCACGTGGCCGTGCCGTCCAGGCCGACGATGCGCGGCACCGCCATGGCGACCTTCGGGTCGGCGAAGTGCTTGAGCAGCAGGCCGATCGTGTCGGGGCGCAGCACGATGTCGGAGTCGACGAAGGCGGTCACCGGCGTCGTGACGACCGCGAGCCCGGCGTTCCGCGCACCGCCCGGCCCCACGTTCGCCGTCAGCGGGATGAGGCGCGCACCGGCGGCGGCGGCCACCGCCGCCACGGCCGCCGGGTCCCGGGAGGCGTCGTCGACGACGATCACGGGGAGGCCTTCAGGGACGGAGGCGAGCAGTCGGCGCAACTCGGCCGGCCGGTCCCGCACCGGGACGACCACCGTGACCGCGTCGGTGACGGGATCGGTGCGGTCGGGCAGCGAGTCCAGCACCGGGTCGGCCATGCCGGTGTCCAGCAGGCGGTCCGCGAGCGCCGCGGCGGCCGGCGAGCCGACGCGGACGACGCCGCCCCGCAGCAGCGACAGCGCCGCGGGCTTCAGGTGCAGCACACGGGTCGGATGCCCGCCCACGAGCGCCCGACCGCCGTCGACCACCCGCGTGCGCCGGGCGAGCCGCACCGCGAACCCCGCAGGCAGCGTCACCGGGCCGCTCCAGCCCCGAGGGCATCCACCGCGCCGGCGATCATCGCGGCCAGCAGCTCCCGCCCCTCCGCAGGGGTCGCACCCGCCGGGTCGCCCAGCACGCCGGACGGCGACACGGCGCGCACCCCGGCGGCGACCAACTGCGGCAGCAGCTGCTCGATGGGCCGCACGTCCCCCGCCGTCGCCTCGTCCAGCCGGACCGCGGAGGGATCGAGGTGCAGCAGCAGCGACGTCTCGGTGCGGCCGGCATGCGCGTCGCCGCCCGGCACGGCGCATGGGACCCACGAGACCGCGTGCCCCTCCGACCGCATCTGCGCGACGACCCTCGACACCGTGGGCACGTTGCCGCCGTGCCCGTTCACGAGCACGATGCGCGCCGCCCACAGGGACAGCGACCGGATCGTCTCGACCAGCACCGCCTGCAGCACCTCGGCGCCGATGGAGACGGTGCCCGGGAACCCAGCGTGCTCACCGCTGGCCGCGAACGCGATCGGCGGCGTCACCAGCACCGGGGCCGGCAGCGCGGCCGCGACGCCGTCGGCGACGGCGACCGCGATCACCGTGTCGGTCGACACCGGCAGGTGCGGACCGTGCTGCTCGGTGGAACCGACCGGCACCAGCACCAGCGACCCGGCCGGCACCTCCGGCCAGGTCGTGCGGCCCAGGTCGCGGTCGACGGACGCGGGCGCCGCGGAGGTCACCGTCAGCCGATGGGGTCTTTGGTGCGCGGCGCGGTCGCCGGAGTCGGCGTCGTCGGTGCCTCGATCCCGGTCGACGCGCCGAGCGTGCGCGCGAAGCCGCCGGGGATCACGAGGTCCTCAGGCGAGAACTCGTGCACGTTGGAGTGCCCCAGCCCGAGGACCGCGGAGTCGAGGCCGCCGCGCAGGATGTCCAGCACGTTCTCCACGCCGGCCTGCCCGTTCGCCGCAAGGCCCCACAGGTACGCGCGGCCGATCATCACCGCGCGGGCGCCCAGGGCGAGCGCCTTGGCCACGTCGCCGCCGCGGCGCACGCCGCCGTCCAGCAGCACCTCGATCTGGTCCCCGACCGCCTCCGCCACCGCCGGCAGCGCCCGGATGGTGCCGGGCGTGGTGTCCAGGTTGTTGCCGCCGTGGTTCGACACCGAGATCGCGTCAACCCCCGCATCGACGGCCCGCTTGGCGTCGTCCACGCGGGTGACGCCCTTCAGCACGAACTTGCCGCCCCACTCCTGCCGCAGCCACTGCACGTCCTGCCAGGTGGGCGGCGGAGTCTGCATCCACTCCCCGTAGGCGCCGAAGAAGGTGGGGGCGTCCTGGCCCGGCTGCTTCAGGTTCGGGGTGGTCAGGTCGGGGATGGAGAAGCTGCGCGCAAACCGCAGCAGCCAGGCCGGATGCGGCAGCACGTTCGGCGCGAAGCGGATCGCGGTCTTCAGGTCGAGCTTCTCGGGGATGGAGGGGCTGCCCCAGTCGCGGCCGTTGGAGAACGACCAGTCCAGCGTGGCGATCAGCGCCTTCGCGCCCGCGTTCCGCGCCCGGTTCATCCGCTGCACCATCACGTCGCGGGTGCCGGTCCAGTACAGCTGGAAGAAGGTGTTCTCGTTGGCCGCCGCCACCTCCTCCACCGGCTTGGAGGCGAACGAGCTGAGGCCCATGATCACGCCGCGGTTCTTCGCGGCGCGGGCGACCGCCACCTCGCCGTCCGGGTGCACCGCCTGCACGCCGGTGGGCGAGATCAGCACCGGCATCGAGGTGGGGATGCCGAGCACCGTCGTCGACAGGTCGCGGTCGGCCTTGTGGCCGGCGACGTGCGGAGCGAAGCCCAACTCCGAGAACGCGGCGATGTTGTCGTCGATGGTCAAGCCGCGCTCCGATCCGGCGACGAGTGCCCCGTAGACCGAGCTGGGCAACTGCCGCTTGGCGCGCCGCTGCGCCTCGGCGACCGTTTCGAACCACGCGTTCCGTGCCATGACCATGCTCCTTCGTCCGGTGTTCGACGTCGACCCGGTACGCGATTATGACACCGGGTGCCACTGTGCTGAATGAGAGTCGGGGTTGAGTGGTGATCGGTGGTGAAGTCACGGCGTGAAGATCGCGGTGAGCGCCGGTGCGACCGCGGTGAACGAGCCGACCGGCCGAAAGGCGCCCCGGCCGATGCGGGCGAGCTGGCGCCCCAGGTCCACGTCCTTCTCCCCGGTGGTGTCGAGCAGCACGTCGAGCCGCGGCAGGCGACCGGCGAAGGGCCGCGGATCGGGCCCGGCGTTGTGGACGCAGTCCGAGAGCAGCACGACGCGGGCGCCGCGGTCGGGCACGCCCGCCAACTGCTGCGCCGCAAGTTCCAGCGGAAACGCCACGTTCGTCAGCCCCCGCGCTGGGACACGCAGCATCGCGTCCAGCAGTTCGAGCGGCCGGATCGGCTGCCCCAGCCGCAGCAGCACGGCGGCGTCCGACCAGAACGCGATCACGCCGAGCGCGTCCTGCTCCAGCTCGGCCGCGAGCGCGCCCACCGTCGCCGCCGCGGTGCGGATGCGCTCGCCCTTCATCGAGCCGGAGACGTCGACGAGCAGCACGACCGACCTCGGCGGGCGCACCCGCTCGCGCACGATGATGTCCTCCTCGTCGGGCACGGGCCGCTCGGCGAGCATCTCGAGCGTCGCGTCCAGATCGATGTCGTCGCTGCCGCCCCGATAACGCACGCTCACCAGCTCCCCGACGCCGCGCCGGCCGGAGGGCTGCGCCCGCGGCCGCGGCACTGCCAGCCGCCGGGCGATCTCCCGGGCACGTGCCCGCACCAGCGGGTCGACGGTCAGCGCCTCCTGCTCCGCCGCCGCCAGCGCCGCTTCGTCGTCGGTGAAGCCGGCACTCGCGCCGGATGGCCGCTGCCGCGCATCCGTGCCGGTCCCGTCGCCGGGCTTGACCGCCGGCCCACCGGAGCCGGAGCCGGCCTCGAACACCGTCGGCGGCGCATCCAACTGCTTGGGCCGGCGCTTCAGCGGCGAGCGCTCCGCCCTGTCCACGCGCCGCTGCAGGGGCGAATCAGCGTCCACGGCTCTTCAACCCGGCTCGGCGCGAGCGGGATCCAGGATGAACCGGTCCTCCCAGATCTGCCGCAGCACGCGCTCCGGCGTCGTCCCGGCCGCCTCGTCCAGGTGGATGCGGCCGGACAGCGCCACGAGCATCGCGTCGAAGAACGTCTCCGGATATCGCTCATCGTGTTGGTCAGGAGTGCCGGGTGCGCCCGGCACGCCGGGCACTCCCCGCAGGGTCAGCAGCTCGCTCGCGATCAGCGTGCAGTCGATCGCCCCGCGCACGCTGCTGCCCTGCCGCACGTCCTCGTGGTCGCGGGTGGCGCGGGTCACGGCCACGGCGTCGCCGATGATGCGCTCCCCGGTCGCCCCGCTCAGGCCGCTGCGCAGCGCGACGATGCCGCGCTCGTCGTCCTCGTCCTGGTACCCGATGACGATGCGGTTCAGCCGGTCGCTGACGGAGGTGGACAGCCGGGTGGTGCCCACGTTGTCGTACGGATTCATCGACGCGACCACCCGGAAGCTGGGTGCCGCCTCGATCGACCCGACCCGGGGCACGGCGATGCGCCGGTCGGCCATCGCCGTCAGCAGCGTGTTCAGGGTGTCCTCCGGTGCGCGGTTGAACTCCTCGATGTAGAGGAACCCGCCGGAGCGCATCGCCGCAACCAGCGGCCCGTCCTCGAACGTGTCGGCGCTGTAGTCCTCGCGCAGCACCCGGGCCGGATTGTGGTGCCCGACCAGCCGGGACGGCGTCAGGTCGGCGTTGCCCTCCACGAAGACGAGCGGGATGCCCCACTCGGCGGTGATCGCCTGCAGCATGGTCGTCTTGCTGGTGCCGGGCGGCCCCTCCAGCACTAGGTCGCGCCCGGAGCCGACGGCGGCGAGCGCGAGTTCCAGCTCCCGCTCGCGGCCGACCAGCCGCCCCGTGATGCGACGCCGCGCGTCGTCGACCGGGACCCGCCCCGTGCCGGTCTGCCGCGTCACGTCGCTCACGATGCCTCCATCTGCTTCGATCTGTTGCTCGGTGGTTCGATCGGATTCGCTACTTGATCAGCTCGCCGGCGTCCACCGGCAGGGTGACACCGGTGATGTAGCGCGCCTCGTCAGAGGCCAGGAACAGCACGGCATTGCTGATATCGCGCGCCTCGACCCACGGGATCGGCAGCGCGTTCAGGGCGCCGAAACGCTGGCCGGCGATCTCCCTCGTGCGGTCCTCCGGCGCCAGGTCGGGCATGAACAGCTCCCAGGTGGCGGAGTTCTGGATCATGTCCGTGTCCACTGCCGTCGGATGCACCGAGTTGACGCGGATGTTCTCCGCCGCCAACTCCAGCGCCGCGGTCTTCATCAGACCGACGACGCCGTGCTTCGCGGCGACGTAGTGGCCGATGTTCGGCAGCGGCTCCAGCCCCGCCGTGGAACTGGTCAAGATGATCGAACCGCCGCGGCCGCCCGCCTTGATGTGCGGGATGGCTGCCTTGACGGCGTGCCAGACGCCGGTCAGGTTCACCCCGATCATGTCGTTCCACTGCTCATCGGTCAGCTCCTCCAGCGAACCGAAGCTGAAGATGCCCGCATTCGCCGCGACGATGTCCAGCCGGCCGAGCTGAGCGACCCCCTCATCGACCGCGGCCTTCACCGCGCCGAAGTCGCGCACATCCGCCTGCGTTGCGACGATCCGCCGATCGAGCGCCTCGATCTGCCGCACCGTCTCGGCCAGATCGTCCGGCCGCGCCATGTCGTAGGGCACGGAGTCGATCTGCCCCGCGATGTCGACCGCGATGATGTCGGCGCCCTCCTCGGCCAGGCGCAGCGCGTGGCTGCGTCCCTGACCTCGGGCCGCGCCGGTGACGAAGGCGACTTTGCCTTCCACTCGTCCTGCCATGGTGATTTCTCCCTTTCTTCAGATTTCTTCTTCGTGGTCCTCGGCCTGCCCGCCGCAGCGCGTCAGACGAGAAAGGCGCCGGCGTCGACCGGCAGGGTCACGCCCGTGACGTAGCGGGCCTCGTCCGAGACCAGCCAGAGCAGCGCGTTGCTGATGTCGACAGCCTCGACCCACGGGATCGGCAGCGCGTTCATCGCCTGCGACGTCGGCGCGAAGTCCTCGCGGGTCGGGTGCTCCGCATCCGGCGAGAACAGCCGGTAGGTGCCCTCGTTCATGATCATCGGCGTGTCCACCTGTGTGGGATGGAGGCTGTTCACGCGGATCATCTCGGGCGCGAGCTCCAGCGCGAGCGTGCGCATCAGGCCGACGACGCCGTGCTTCGCCGAAACGTAGTGCGCGACGTTCTGGTAGCCCTTCAAGCCGGCTTCCGAGCTCGTCAGCACGATCGACCCGCCACGGCCGCCGGCCTTGATGTGCGGGATCGCCGCCTTGGCAGTACGCCAGACGCCCGACAGGTTGGTGTCGATCATGTTCGACCAGGCGTCCTCGGGTAGGTCGGCGGCCGACATCATGCCGGCGGAGATGCCCGCGTTCGCCGAGACGATGTCCAGGCGCCCGAATTCGGCGACCCCGGCATCCACGGCCGCCTTCAGGCCCGCCAAGTCGCGCACGTCCGCCCTGCTGGCGACGATCCGCCGGTCGAGCGCCTCGACCTGCCGCACCGTCTCGTCCAGGTCCGCCTGCGTCGCCGCGTCGTACGGCGCGTACGGGATGTCCTCCAGCAGATCGATCGCGATGATGTCCGCGCCTTCCTGCGCCAGCCGAACCGCGTGACTCCTGCCCTGCCCGCGTGCTGCCCCGGTGATGAAGGCGACCTTGCCTTCCACCCGTCCTGCCATGGTGTGCTCCTGTTCTTGCTCGGTCTGCTTCTTCTGGCTTCTGCTCGTTCTGCTCGTTCTGCTCGTGCCGGCCGCCGCTTCTTCAGAGCAGGAGGTTGCCGCCGTCCACGGGCAGCGGCACGCCGGTGATGTACCGCGCTTCGTCGGAGGCCAGGAACAGCAGGGCGTTGCTGACGTCCACCGACTCCACCCACGGGATGGGTAGCGGGATCGCCGATCCGGACACCACGCCGAACTCCTCCCGGGTGCCGTCCGGCTTGCCGGTGAACAGCGTCCAGGTCTCCTGGTTCTGGATCATCGGCGTGTCCACCTGCGTCGGATGCAGCGAGTTGACGCGGATCATGTGCGGCGCCAGTTCGAGCGCGAGGGAGCGCATCAGGCCGACGACACCGTGCTTGGTCGACACGTAGTGGGCGATGTTCTGGTAGCCGCGCAGGCCCGCCTCGGAGCTGGTGAGCACGATCGAGCCGCCGCGCCCGCCGGCCTTCACGTGCGGGATCGCGGCCTTCACGGTGTGCCACACGCCCGTCAGGTTGGTGTCGATCACATTGCGCCACACGTCCTCGGCCAGCTCCTCCGCCGGCGACGGCGTGATCCCGCCGATGCCGGCGTTCGCCGAGACGATGTCGAGCCGGCCGAGTTGCGCGACGCCCTCGTCGAGGGCCGCGTTCAGGCCGTCGAAGTCGCGCACGTCGGCGCGGCTCGCGACGATCCGCCGGTCCTGCGCCTCCACCAGCCGCACCGTCTCGTCCAGATCCGCCTGCGTGGAGGCCGCGTACGGGGCCAGCGGGATCGGCTCCAACAGGTCGACGGCGATGATGTCGGCGCCCTCCTCGGCCAGCCGCACCGCGTGACTGCGGCCCTGCCCCCGCGCGGCGCCCGTGATGAACGCGACCTTGCCCTCGACCCGACCTGGCACGCGCCCTCCTCCTTCCTCCCGGGCTCGTGCCCGTGCTCGTTCCGGGGCCCGCTCCGGTGCTCGTTCCTGGCGCGCTATTTCAGGGTGTAGCCGGCATCGACCTTCAGCTCAGGAACAGCTTGAACGCCGCCTCGTTCAGGATCATGTCGGTCGCGACGCCGGAAGGGTCAGGATGATCGACCCGCCCGTGCCCTGCTCGACCAGGTGCGGGATGACCGCCTTGGCGGTCTGCCAGACGCCCTTCTGGTTGATCTCGATGACCGCCAATCGGATGGCGTGACTGCGGCCCTGGCCGCGCGCCGCTCCGGTGATGAATGCGACCTTGCCTTCGACACGCCCCATCGCGTGCACCCCTTCCATTAAGGCGGCGCGGAGCGCCGCCAGGTTCAGCCGCCTGCGATCAGCCGACCGGAGTGAAGCCGGCCAGCGGATCCTCGGCGCAGTCGCTCACAGGGGGCCGGGTGATGTCCGACCGCGGCTTCAGTTGCAACGTCAGGGCGACGGGCCGCTTCTTCGTCGTCAGGTTGATCGGCACGCCCGACTTCGACTGCTTCGTGGTGCGGTGCGAGTGGTCCAGGTGCGACTTCGGCAGCGACTGGCCGGTGTCCTTCAGCTTGGTCAGCGCCGCCTCGCCGTAGCCCTGCACGCACTCCGGATCCGGGCCGTCGAGCGGCAGCCCTGTGAAGAACTTCGCCGCCATGCACCCGCCCTTGCACGTGTCGAAGAACGTGCACGAGGTGCAGGCTCCCCCGGACTGCGGCTCGCGCAGCCGCAGGAACAGCTCCGATTCGCGCCACACCCGCTGGAAACCGCCCGCCGACCGCACGTTGCCGGCCAGGAACTCTTCGTGGATGGCGAACGGGCAGGCGTACACGTCGCCGACCGGGTCGATCAGGCAGACGACGCGCCCCGCGCCGCACAGGTTCAGGCCGGGCAGCGCCGCGCCGTACGCGGAGAGGTGGAAGAAGGAGTCGCCGGTCAGCACGCCGTCGCCGTGCGCGACGAGCCAGTCGTACAGCTCGCGCTGCTGGGCCGGCAGCGGGTGCAGCTCGTCCCACACGTCGGCGCCGCGGCCGGAGGGGCGCAGGCGCGTCAGCCGCAACTGTGCGCCGTACGTATCGGCGATCGCCTTGAACTCGTCCAGCTGCGGGATGTTCTGCCGCGTGCAGACCACCGAGATCTTGAAGTTCTGCATGCCCGCGTCGGCGAGGTTCTGCAGCGCCGTCATCGCCCTCGCGTACGAGCCGGGGCCGCGCACGAAGTCGTTCACCTCGGCGGTGGCGCCGTCCAGGGAGATCTGCACGTCGACGTAGTCGTTCGACGCCAGCCGAGTGGCCACCTCGGGCGTGATCTTGACGCCGTTCGTGGAGAACTTGACCCCGACGTGGTGCGCGGTGGCGTAGTCGAGCAGCTCCCAGAAGTCGGACCGCACCGTCGGCTCGCCGCCGCCGATGTTCACATAGAACACCTGCATCCGCTCGAACTCGTCGATGACGGCCTTCGCCTCGGCCGTGGTCAGTTCGCGCGGGTCGCGCCTGCCCGAACTGGACAGGCAGTGCACGCACGACAGGTTGCAGGCGTACGTCAACTCCCAGGTCAGGCAGATCGGCGCGTCCAGGCCGTACTCGAACAGGTCGACCAGGCGGCTGGGGGCCGGCGGTGTGGAAGGTGCCGACGGTGCCGGAGTCGTCGGCGGTGCGAGCAGCGTCATGCCGCTACCTCCGCGGGCGTGCGCTGCACGAGCATCGAGGAGGCCACCAGGGTGGACAGCGCCGAGGAGTAGGTGGGCAGATCCTTCTCGGCCACGCCCGCCGACGCACATGCGGCCCGGACGGTCGGCTGCGTGTCGAGCGATTGCACGACGCTGAGCAGTCGACGGTCCTTCAGGAACGACAGCTTGCGCGTGCCGAAGTGGTAGAGCAGCGCTCCGAACGGCTCCGGCCGCACGGACACCTGCGGGTGCAGCGCCCACGCGGTGTCCAGGTCCATCGCGGCGACCGGCATCAGTAGACGCCGCACATGCCGTCGATCGAGACCTCTTCGACCAGGGATTCGGACTCGATGACGTCGCCTGCGGCCACGTCCTGCGAGTCGGATCGGGCGGGTACGTCTGCTCGGCTGGAATCCATGTGATGCTCCCCTATCGAAACCGTGTCGTGGTCGATGGCCCGCGGTCGCTTCGCTGCGATGCCCGATGTGGGGACGCTAATGACACCGAGTGCCGAAGGGAAGAGGTGGCGGCCGTGAATTCCGTGGACACGCCGTCGGGGCCTCGACTGGGTCGCGCTCCGTCGACCTCGGTCGCCGAGTTGGCCCATGTCAGCCTCACCCTGTTCCTGGAACACGGCTTCGACGAGACGACCGTCGACGACATCGCGGCGGCCGCCGGAATCGGTCGCCGCACGCTGTTCCGGTACTTCGCCTCCAAGAACGACCTGCCGTGGGGCGACTTCGATTCGCTGGTCGAGTCCATGCGGACGGCGCTCGCCTCCGTCCCCGACGATGTGCCGATGATGCAGGGCCTGCTGGCGGCGGTGCTGGAGTTCAACCGCTTTCCGGCGGAGGAGGCGCAGTACCACCGAGAGCGGATGACGCTGATCCTGCGCGTGCCGACGCTGATCGCGCATTCCGCGTTGCGCTATCAGACCTGGCGCGAGGTCGTGGCCGAGTACGCCGGGCGACGACTCGACCTGCCCGCCGACGCCCTGCAACCGCAGACGATCGGCTGGGTGATGCTGGCGGTGTCGCTCGCCGCGTACGAGCAGTGGCTCGCGCACGAGGACGCCGACCTGGAGCAGATGCTGCGGGCCGGTTTCGACTCGATGACGGACATCCTCGCCCCGCGGGAATGACCCACAGGGTGGGCGGGCCGGGACCGGGGAGCGGGCCGGGGCGCGTGTTCGACGTCATCGTGGTCGGTGCGGGCGGCAGCGGAGCGCCGCTCGCCGCCCGCCTGTCGGAGGATCCCTCGCGCCGCGTGCTGCTGCTGGAGGCGGGGCCCGTGCCGTCGTCGATCGCCGGCTTCGACGCCGAGTTGCTCGACGCCGAGTTGCTCGACGCCCGGGCGGTGCCGGGCGCGCGACCGGACGGGCCGGTGAACCAGTGGTTTCCGATGCGGCTCGCGCCCGGCCATGATCACGCCGTCGCCCGCGGCCGCGTGCTGGGCGGCTCGACCACGACGAACGGCGGCTATTTCATCCGCGCTCGGCGGGCGGACTTCGACGACTGGGCGGTCACCGGCGGCCCGGCCTGGTCGTACGACCGGGTGCTCCCGCTGCTCAACCGCCTGGAGGCCGACCTCGACTTCGGCGCGTCTGCCGTCCATGGCACCGGCGGGCCGATGCCGGTCTCGCGGTCGTCGCTCGACCATCCCGCCGCGGCGGCCTTCGTCGACGCGGCCGTGGAGCTCGGCTTCCCGGTCGAGCCGGACAAGAACGCGCAGGGTCCGGCGGGCGTCGGCCCGGTGCCCATGAACGTCCGCGACGGGCGGCGGGTGAACACCGGGCTCGCGTACGTGCTGCCGGTCGTCGGGCGGCGCAATCTGGTGATCTGCGGGGACACCCGCGTCCTGCGGGTGCTCATCGAGCGCGGCAGGGCGATCGGCGTCGAGGCCGAGCGGTACGGACACCGCGAGACGATCGTCGCCGGGACCACGGTGCTCGCGGCCGGGGCGCTCGCCTCCGCTCACCTGCTGCTGCTGTCGGGCATCGGCCCGGAGGCGCATCTGGCGGCCGTCGGCCTGCGCTGCCTGGTCGATGCCCCGAGCATCGGCACGTGCTTCGGCGATCACCCGCAGGTCGTCCTGAACTGGCGGCCGCATGTGGCGCTGCCGCCGTCGGACACGTCCTGGCTGGGCGCGGCGCTGCACACCGACGGGAGCGAGGTGCTGCAGTCCACCGAGTCCATGCCGGCGCTGATGGCCGGGCGGCGGACGGAGGCGGGCGAGGCACTGCCGCTGCTCGTCTCCGCCGTCACGCCGGCACCCCGCGGCCGGTTGCGGCTCGTCTCGGACGACGCGTCGGTGCCGCCTCGGATCGACTCCGGCTACCTCGCCGAAGCGGCCGACCGCGCCGTGCTGCGCGAGGGTGTGCGGACGACGCTGGCGCTGCTGGCGACGCGCGCGTTCCAGGCGGTCGGTGCCCCCGACCCGGAGTCGCCCTCCCCCACCGCGGAGGACGCCGCGCTCGACACGTGGATCGCCGGGCACCTCGGCACCTCGGTGCACACCTGCGGTACCGTCCCGTTCGGCACGCCCGACGGTGGCGCCGGTGCGGTCGACCCGTTCGGCGTCGTGCACGGGGTCGCGGATCTGCGGGTCGCCGACACGTCGATCCTGCCGGCGGCGCCGCGGCGCGGTCCGTCGAACACGGCGGTCCTGATCGGCGAGCTCATCGCCCAGGCGATGCGCACCCCCTCCGCCGCTGCGAGGAATTCAGGAGAAATCGAGGAATGAAGGCGGATCCGGCCGGATCCGCCTGCGGAACTCGGAATTGCCTGAATTCCTCGCGGGTACGGGCTCGCGCCTCAGCGGTGGCGGCGGATGCGGATAGGGCCCTTCGCGGTGGACGGGTCCACGATGCGGCCGCCCTGGGTGATGTCGACCTCGCCGGCGGCGACAAGCCGACGCGCGGCCCGCCGCACGGGTTCCATGAGCGCGCGCCAGTCGTCCGGTGCAACCGCCCGGGCGACGTCGGAGGGGCAGATCGTGGCGGACGCCGCCCGGGCCGCCAGCAACTTCCGGATCCGCTGCTCCAGCACCCGATCGGCGGGGCCGACTCCGGCCCGGCGGCAGGCCGCCGAGCAGGTCGTCACGGCGGCCCAGTCGCGCGCCCAGGCGGCCCGCCACTCGATCCGGCGCCCGCAGACGCCGCAGACCTTCTCCGACACCGGCGCAGCCTCGAGGTCGGCCGCGGACTGACGGTGGGCCATGGTCAGGCGGCGACCGCTGCGGTCGTGGCGCTCAACTGCTCCAGCTGCTGCGGGGTCAGCTGCACCGCGAAGCTCTCCACGAGCGCGGGGACCTGCTCCGCGGTTCGGGCGCTGGCGATCGGCGCGGCGACCGTCGGCTGCGCGCGCAGCCAGGCCAGCGCGATCGCCGTCATCGACACGCGGTGCTCGGCCGCGACGTCTTCCAGGGCGGCGAGCAGGTCGAGGTTGCGCGGGTCCTGCAGGTAGGCACCCGCCGCCTTGGACCTGGCGGAGTCGACGGTGCCGCCCGCGCGGTACTTGCCCGTGAGGAAGCCGCTCGCCAGCGACGAGTACGGGATCTGAACGATGCCGAGCTCGTCCAGGGTGGGGATCAACTGCTGCTCGACGCCGCGCTCGACGAGACTCCACTTGTCCTGCGCCACCGTGAACGGGGTCAGCCCGGAGGTCCTCGCGATCGCGGCGGCGGTGCGCAGGCGATCGGGCGCGAAGTTGGAGGCGCCGATCTCGCGCACCTTGCCGTCGCGCACCAGCGCATCGAACGCCGACAGGGTCTCCTCCTGCGGCACCCACTCGTCATCCCGGTGGGCGAAGTACAGGTCGATGCGATCGGTGCGCAGCCGACGGAGGGAATCCTCCACCGCCGCCGTGATGGTCGCCGCACTCAGGCCCTTGCGGCTGGCCAGAGAACCCACCTTGGTGGCCAGCACGACCTGGTCGCGCTTGCCGGCCGTGTCGAACCACTCGCCGAGGATGGTCTCCGACTCGCCGCCGGAGTTGCCGGGCGCCCAGGCGGCGTAGGCGTCCGCCGTGTCGATGCTTCGTCCCCCACTCGCCACGAAGGCGTCCAGCACCGCGAAGCTCGTTTCACGGTCGGCCGTCCAACCGAACACGTTGCCGCCGAGGACCACCGGTCCGAAGTCGAGCTCTGTCATGGAGTGCTCCCGTCATCCGTGGCGCCGCTGTCGCAGGTGCCGGCCGTGTCGGCGCCGGAGCGCCCGTACTGAGGTCAGCAGAACGGTGTCCGATGGTATTCCGAGCCGCTGCGGCACCTCACCCCACTGCTGCGTAGCGCCGGATCGGGGTACGAGAAACGTCCCCCGGACGATCGACGGGAGCCGAGACTCCGGGGTACGACCGTCGTACCCTGTCACCCGTCCCCCGGTCGACGTCTGCCGGGCGGCTTGGTTCCGATCGATCCGCATAACTCCGGCATTTTTCGCCTCGTAGCACGTACCCCGCTTGTGCGGGACGTACCCCGCCGCTCGTAATCGAATCGTGTCGCCCGCTCTGGGGGTGTACCCCGCACGTACCCCGCCGCTACCTTCGGATCAGACGCAAGGGGGACAACATGCGGTGGATCGCACTGGCAGGGCTGGTCTGGGGTGTCGTGCTCGGCGCCGTCAACGGGCCGGTCATCGGCGGCAGTGTTCTGGCGGCCGGCGTGCTGCTGGTGGTCATCAGCTCCGTCGCCGCGAACCGCGCCGAGCGCGCCGCACAGGTCGCCCTGGCCGAGGCCGCGATCGCATCCCGCACCGAGTTCGACCGGATGGCCGCCACCTGGGCCGACGCCGCCGTGCTGTACCCCGAGTCCATCCTGTCCGAGTCCACCACCCAGTCGTTCGGCATCGCTGCCTGAGCCACCCGAGAAGCCACTTCAGGAGCCACTTCAGGACCCGTTCCACCCCTTCTTCAGACCGCCCCTCAGGTCCGGTCGGCGACCGGAAACGCAAGCGCCGCTCGATTCACCGGTGAAGTTCACCCGGCGAATCGGGCGGCGCTGTGGCGTGCGCTGGGTGGACCCATGCGCCGGGCGTGCTCCTGCGCCGGCAGTTCGGCCCGCAGTTCATCCGGGTCGGGCAGGATGCGCTCATGCCCGGACGGACCCATCTGGAGATCGAACGCAAGTACGCCGTCGACGCCGGCACGGCCGTCCCGACGTTCGCGGGCACGGGTATCACGTCGGCCGGGATCACGTCGGTACGGAGCGTCGCACCGGTGCACCTGGAGGCCGTCTACTACGACACCGAAGATCGTCGTCTGCTCGCGGCCCGCATCGCGCTCCGCCGACGCACCGGCGGCCACGACGCCGGCTGGCACGTCAAGCTGCCCGGAACGGGCGGTCGCCTGGAGGTGCAGGGCCCGATCGACCCGGCGGACCCGGACACCCCGCCACCCGCCGTGCGGGCGGCGATCCGCTCCCGCGTGCGGGATCGGCCGCTGACGCCGCTGGCCCGCATCAGTACCGAGCGCACCGCCGTCGTGCTTGGCGACGAGGACGGCGAGCGGGTCGAATTCGTCGATGACCTGGTGCAGGCCACCGACGTGCGCGGCGGCGTGCTGCGGTCATGGCGGGAGTGGGAGGCGGAGCAGGTCGGCGACGACCCCGCACGCTCCGCAGCCGTCCTGGATGCGCTGGAGCCGCTGCTGCTCGCCGCCGGCGCCCGGCCGTCGGCCAGCCCGGCGAAGCTCGCCCAGGCGCTCGGGCTCGGCCAAACGGATGGAGACGCCCACCTGAACCGAGCTGCGTCGTCCGACACCGCGGGCGAGGCGGTGCGCAGCCGTCTGGCCGCCCTGGTCGCCGACCTGGAGGACGGCGAGACGGCCCTCCGCACCGCCGACGATCAGGCCGGACGGGACGACGCGGTGCACGCGATGCGCACCACGATCCGCCGCCTGCGCTCGGTGCTCGGCCTGCAGACGGTGCTGGGGCCGGAGGCGAAGCGGCCGCGGGACGAGCTGCGGGTGCTCGCCCTGTCGCTCGGCGACTCACGCGACCGGGCGGTGCTCGCCGAGACCGCCGCCGCACTGCTGGCGGAGGTACCGGACGAGCCGGGGCTCGACGCTGCCGTCAGTCGGCTGGTGACGGGCGTGCAACAAGATGCGGCCGAGCGGGCGGCGACCGCGCTGACGCGGCTGGACGGCCGGGCCCACGTCGTGCTGATGGACACGCTCGAGGCCATCTCGGCGGCCACCCCGACGGGACCGGATGCGACGAGCCCTGCACACCGGGTGCTGCCGCCGCTGATCGCCCGGCACGGCCGGCGCGCCTACCGACGGCTGCGGTCCGCCGGCAGCAGCGAACCGGCCCTGCATGCCGGCCGGCGGGCGGCCCGCCGCTTCCACTACCTGGTCGACGACCTCGGCGGCAGCGCGCACGCGGGCCGACGCCTGCGCGCGGCCCGCAAGCGGGCCAAGCGGGTGCAGAGCACACTCGGCAGCCACCGCGACCTGATGCTGCTCGCGGAGGAGCTGCCGTTCATCGCCGCCCAGGCGACCGCGGCCGGCGAGAACGCCTTCATCTACGGCGTGCTCGCGGAGCGGGCGCGGAGCCGTGCCGCCGAACTGCTGACCGAGGCGGGGGGCGCGGCCCGCCGCCTGGCCGTGGCCCTGCAGCGCCTCACCTGAGCGGATTGCGGACGCCGATGGCGGAGACGATGCCGCCGAGTACGAGCAGCACCGCGATCACCAGCACGCCGCGGTGGAAGCCGCCGACGTCCACGTGCAGACCGAGGATCAGGCCCGCGCAGGCGGTCGCGACCAGCCCCGCGACTCGGGCGATGGCGTTGTTGACCGCCGACCCGATGCCGCTCTGGATGGCCGGTACGGCACCGAGCACCGCAGAGGTCAGCGGGGCGACGGTGGCCGAGAAGCCCAGCCCGAACAGGACGGTGCCGGGAACCACGAACCACAGCGCGCCGCGGTCGCCACTGCTGAAGGTCATCAGCGCGAACCCCGCCGAAGCGACGATCGGGCCGAGCGTCATGAACAGGCGCGGCCCGTACCGGCCGGCGAGCGCGCCGAACCGTCCGGACAGCACGATGCTCAACACGGTGGCGGGCAGTGCCGTCAGCGCAGCCTGGAACGCCGTCAGGTGGACGACCTCCTGCAGGAAGACCGTCGGGATCAGCGTCGCCAGTCCGACGCCGGCGTAGAGGAACAGCGTCGCCGCATTGCCGGCGGCGAAGTTGCCGCGGCGGAACAGCTCCAGCGGTACGAGCGGCGCGGTCGACCGCGCGTCTCTAATGAGGAACGCCGCCAGGGAGACCGCCCCGCCGATCAGGGCCGCGAGCACTCGTGGATCGGTGAGCCCCAGGTGCGCCTCGATCAGGGCGGCGGTCAGGCCGGCGAGCCCCAGGGCGGCGAGGGCCGCTCCCGTCACGTCCACCCGCGGGCGGGGTCCGTCGCGCTGCCCGTCCGCAATGCGGCCGAGCAGCAGCAGTGCTCCGGCCGCCGGCAGCGCACCGAGGACGAACACCCAGCGCCAACCGATCGCGTCGACGAAGACGCCACCTGCCACCGGGCCGGCCAGGAACGACACGCTGGTCCAGCCCGTCCACCGGCCGATCGCCGCGGACTGCGCGGCGCCCTGAAAGGTGGCGACGATCAGGGCGAGGGATCCGGGGACCAGCAGGGCCCCCGCGACTCCCTGCAGCACGCGGGCCGCGATCAGCAGGCCGGCCGTCGGTGCCAGCGCGCAGACAAGCGACGTCACCGTGAACGCGACCACGGCGATGCGCAGCACCCGCAGCCGCCCGAACGCGTCCGAGACGGCGCCCGCCGCCAGGATGAGCGCCGACAGGGTCAGCAGGTAGCCGTCCACCACCCACTGCTGCACGACGACCCCGCCGCCGAAGTCGCGCTCGATCGCGGGCAGGGCGATGTTCACGATCGAGCCGTCGAGGAACGAGACGAAGGCGGCCAGGATCGCCGCCCACAGCAGGCGGCGCTGCATCGCGGTGGTCGCCGTGGTCGCCGCCGTCGTCATGCGCCCAGTGTGCGCCGGCGCTCCGGCGGCCGGAACCGGGTCCGCCGGCGGCGTGCCGTACCGTCCACGTGGTGACTGTGCTGCCGGTGACACACCCCCGCTCCGTGCTGCCGCTCGTGGTGCTGGTCGCGCTGCCGGCGCTGGTGCTCGCCGGGATCGGCACGGTGCACCCCCGCGACCTCGTCGCGGCCGACGCCGTGCTCTGGCGCAACATCCACGTGGCGGCCCTGTTCGTGTTCCCGCTGCTCGGCGTGCCGCCGTGGCTGCTGCTGCGCGGCAGGTCGCGGCCCCTCGCCGCGGTCGCGGCGATCCTCGGCTACGTCTACGCGGCCGGCTACACCGCCCTGGACGTGCTGGCCGGCATCGGCGCCGGCAACCTGAAGGTCGACGGGCTCGGCGGTCAACCCAGCCTCTACCACCCGGCCGCCGTCCTGGCTCGCGTCGCCACCGTGGCGCTGCTGCTCGCCGTGCTGCTCGCCGTGGCGGTGGTGGCCGTGGACCGGCCGGCGCTGTCGGTGCCCGGATCGGTGCTGGTGCTGGCCGCCGCAGTCTCGTTCCTGACCAGCCACATCTACCCGCCGCGCGGCGTCGTGACGATGGTGGTCTTCGCGATCGGCTGGACGCTGCTGGTACTGGGCGCCGCCGCAGGCCGCAGTCGTCTCCCTGGTGCACACTGACTCGGGTGCCGACCCTCACCGATCTTCAACTGCTCACCCTGCCCGGCGGCAGCCCCGGCCTGACGGGCGTGCTGGGCCTGCCGGACGGCGAGGGCCCATGGCCCGGCGTCGTCATGGTGCACGAGGCGTTCGGCCTCACCCCGGTGATGCGCCGCCAGGTGGAGCGCATGGCGTCGGCCGGATTCGCGGTGCTGATGCCCGACCTCTTCGTCCAGGGCGGACCGCGCAAGTGTCTGCGCAGCACCTTCCGCGACATCGCCCGCGGCGAGGGCAGGGCGTTCACGGACGTGGAGTCGGCGCGCCGCGCCCTCGTGAACCGCGACGACTGCACCGGCCGCGTCGGCGTACTCGGCTTCTGCATGGGCGGCGGCTTCGCCCTGATGGCCGTGAAGAACCATGGCTTCTCTGCGGCGTCCGCGAACTACGGCAGGCTGCCCAAGCAACTGGACGAGCAGCTCACAGGCGCCTGCCCGGTGGTCGGCAGCTACGGCGGCCGCGACCTGAGCCTGCGCGGCGCCGCCGCCAAACTCGACGCGGCGCTGGTACGGGCAGGCGTACCGCACGACGTGAAGGAGTACCCGACCGCGGGTCACGCCTTCCTCGACGACGAGGCGCCCTCGGTGAATCCGGTGCTCGACCTGGTACTGCAGCAGGTACTGCACGCGACGCCGGATCCTGAGGCTTCCGCCGACGCGTGGCGCCGCATCGACGGCTTCTTCACCGAGCACCTCGCGCTGGAACTCGACGACTGATTCCCGGGTACCCGGTCGTTCTGAGCTCAGAGGGGTGGGTCGTCCGGGAGTGCGGCATCGTCGGGGCGCACCGCGAAATCCGGCTGCGTTGGAGTGGGGTCACCCGACCGTCGTCGGGCTGGTCACCCGCCTCCGCTGACTCTTCCACGTTCTAAACGATACCAGACAGGTCCAACTGTTTATAGAACAAACGTTCCCGCGAGCGAAACCTGCTCTCCTCCGACATCGCGATAGAATCCAGCTTCCCGCGCGTGCCGATGTTCTCGAGAGGATCCGGGTGTCCGACCCCGTAGGGCCGTCCGTGTCCGATGACGAGGCGGGTTCGCGGGACGCCGACGCGGGCAGCGCCGTGGTGATCGGCGACGATCCGGCCGCTCTGCCGCCCATCTCGGCCGTCCCCGACGTCTGCGTGCGACCCGCACGCCGCCGCAGCCGGTTCGCCGTCTGGGCGCTGGAGGGGCTGTCGGAGCAGGCGGGAGCACATCAGGGGCCGCACAGCACCTCGGAGCGCACCCATTCGTGGCTGCGCGTCATGTGCCTCACGGGCGTCGACTACTTCTCGACCCTCGGCTACCAGCCGGCCATCGCGGCGCTCGCAGCCGGCCTCGTATCGCCGTTCGCCACCCTGGTGCTGATCGCGCTGACCCTGCTCGGGGCACTGCCGGTGTATCGGCGCGTGGCCAGGGAGAGCTTCCGCGGCGAGGGCTCGATCGCGATGCTCGAACGCCTGCTGCCGTGGTGGGGCGGCAAGCTGTTCGTGCTGGTGCTGCTCGGGTTCGCGGCGACGGACTTCATGATCACGATCACGCTGTCGGCCGCCGACGCCGCCGCCCACGTGGTGGAGAACCCGCTCGTGCCGTCGTGGCTGCACGACGCGCAGATCCCGATCACGATCGTGCTGATCCTGCTGCTCGGAGCGGTCTTCCTGCGGGGCTTCCGCGAGGCGATCGGCATCGCCGTGGTACTCGTCGCGGTGTACCTGGTGCTGAACCTGGTTGTGGTCGTCGACTCCTCCATCCGCGTGATGCAGCACCCGGAGGTGTTCGCGCACTGGTCGACGGCGCTGTTCCAGCAGCACGGCAACATCTTTCTCATCATCGGCGTCGCCGTGCTCGTGTTCCCCAAGCTGGCCCTCGGCCTGTCCGGCTTCGAGACCGGCGTCACGGTGATCCCGCAGATCTCCGGCGACGACTCCGACACCGATGCGGCGCCGGCCGGTCGGATCCGCGGAGCGAAGCGGCTGCTGACCACCGCCGCCCTCACGATGAGCGTCTTCCTGATCTCGACCAGCTTCATCACGACACTGCTGATCCCTCAGAAGGCGTTCCAGTCGGGCGGTCCGGCGAACGGCCGCGCGCTGGCGTACCTGGCCCACACCTACCTCGGGCCTGTGTTCGGCAGCGTCTACGACGTGTCGACGATCGCGATCCTGTGGTTCGCCGGCGCCTCGGCGATGGCCGGGCTGCTGAACATCGTGCCGCGCTACCTGCCGCGCTACGGCATGGCGCCGGCCTGGGCACGGGCGGTGCGGCCGCTCGTCATCACCTTCATCCTGATCGCGCTGATCGTCACGCTCGTCTTCCGCGCCTCCGTCGACGCGCAGGGCGGCGCGTACGCGACGGGTGTGCTGGTGCTCATCACCTCCGCGTCCGTGGCGGTCACGCTGTCGGCCAGGCGCAAGCGGCAGGTGAAGCGCACGATCGGCTTCGCCCTGATCTCGCTCGTGTTCGCCTACACGACGATCGCGAACATCATCGAGCGGCCCGACGGTGTGCGCATCGGCGGGCTGTTCATCCTCGGCATCCTGGTGGTCTCGTTCGCGTCGCGGCTGCGGCGGTCGTTCGAGATCCGCGCCACCAGCTTGGACTTCGACGAGACCGCGCGGGAGTTCCTGCGCGAAGCGGAGGAATTCGGCGAGATCCATCTGGTCGCCAACGAGCCCGACTCGGGCGACGAGCAGGAGTACCAGCAGAAGGCCCGCGACGAGCGGCACGACAGCCATATCCCCGGACGGGTCTCGATCATCTTCCTGGAGGTCGACAAGGCCGACTCCTCCGACTTCGAGGAGGATCTGGTCGTGCGCGGAGTCGTTCGGCACGGCTTCCGGGTGCTGACGGTCGGCAGCGGCAACGTGCCCAACACGATCGCTGCGATCCTGCTGCAGATCCGCAACCTGACCGGAGTCGTGCCGCACATCTACTTCGAGTGGACCGAGGGCAATCCGTTCTCGAACATGGTCCGCTTCCTGATCAGCGGCGAGGGCGAGGTGGCGCCCGTCACGCGCGAGGTGCTGCGCGAGACCGAGCACGACGTGCGCCGCCGGCCCATGGTGCACGTCAGCTGAACAGGCGCGCCCCTTCGGGTCGTTACGTGGCCGCGCTGCGAAGATGCGAGCCGTGGCGGACAGCGAGACGACCCCGGAGGATCTGGGAATCGACCCCGGGCGCAGCGCGCAGCAGTTGTTCCGCTGGCTGCTGGCCAGTCTGTTGATGGGCCGCAACGTGCAGCAGACGATCGGCGCGAACGCGTACCGGGCCTTCATCGACGCCGGGTACACCTCCCCCGGCCGGTTCGAGGAGCACGGCCACGCCGACATCGTCGCCGTGCTGGACGCGGCGCACTACACCCGCTACGACGAGTCGATGGCTACCGAACTGCACGACGTGCTCGTCGGGGTCACGCACGACTACGGGTCGGTGCACCAGCTGATCACGTCGTCCAAGCACCGCGGCGAGGCGCACGACCGCCTGGTGACCTACAAGGGGGTCGGCGAGACCACCGCCCGCGTGTTCCTGGATCAGGTGCCCGAGCACCTCTACGCCGGCGACGCGGACGACGACGCGGACTGAGCGGCCCGATCGCTGACCGGCCTCGGTGCCAGGCGTCTGTGCCAGGCGTCTGTGCCAAGCGTCTGTGCCAGGCCTCGGTGCCAGGCGTCTGTCCAGGCGATCAGCAGGGGTCGCTCAACCCGGACACGTTCACTTCCCGTCGGCGCACCCGCCCTGACGAGAGGCAGTCCCCTGAGCGACACCGAGATCGACATCGAGTCCGAGGACTTCCGCGACGACGAGCGCGGCAACCACGAGCGCGGCACCGAGGCCGTCGCGCGGATCGCGCACGACGTGTTCGGCTGGGACCCGCTTCGCCCGGGTCTGGCCCGCGCGGTGGAGGCGGTGCTGGCGGGGGCGGATGTGCTGGGCGTGATGCCCACGGGGTACGGCAAGTCGGCCGTCTACCGCATTGCCGGCGCGTTGCTGCCGGGCCTGACCGTGATCGTCTCGCCGCTGATCGCCCTGCAGGCCGACCAGCTGGCTGCGCTGCGCCGCACCTCCGGAACCCGGCCGGCCGCGCAGGTGAACTCCGGACAGTCGGCGAAGCAGAACGACGAGGCGTGGACCGCCGTCGCCGAGGGCCGGCTCGGCTACCTGTTCCTCGCTCCGGAGCAGCTCGCGAACGACGACGTGGTCGCGCGGCTGGCCGCGGCCGACGTGTCGCTCTTCGCAATCGACGAGGCGCACTGCGTCTCGGCGTGGGGCCACGACTTCCGTCCCGACTACCTGGGGCTCGGCGCCGCGGCGGACGCGATCGGCCGGCCGCCGGTGCTCGCCCTGACGGCGACCGGCTCCCGCCCGGTGCGCGAGGAGATCCTGGAGCGCCTGGGAATGCAGGACAGCGTGGTGCTGACCCACGGATTCGACCGGCCGAACATCCACCTGCGGGTGGTGCGGCACGCCGACGACGACGCCCAGCGCGAGGCGGTGCTCGACGATGTGGCGACGCTCGCGAAGCCGGGGCTGCTGTACGTGGCGACGCGCAAGGCGACCGAGTCGTACGCGCAGACGCTCGACGAGCGTGGCGTCGGTGCGGCGCCGTATCACGCGGGGCTCGGCGCCAAGCGGCGGCGGCAGATGCACCTCGCCTTCCACGAGGGCGAGCACGAGGTGGTCGTCGCGACCAGCGCG
The DNA here is from genome assembly GCF_964250715.1 of uncultured Amnibacterium sp. Lineage (GTDB taxonomy): Bacteria > Actinomycetota > Actinomycetes > Actinomycetales > Microbacteriaceae > Amnibacterium. The sequence goes on along the minus strand of NZ_CAXUGX010000005.1, from coordinate 25,464 downwards.
TTCGGGATGGGTGTCGACAAGGCGGACATCCGCTTCGTGGTGCACGCGGCGGTGCCGGAGTCGGTGGACGAGTACTACCAGGAGCTGGGCCGCGCCGGCCGGGACGGCGCTCCCGCAGCCGCCGTGCTGCACTACCGGTCGGAGGACTTGGCGCTCCGGAAGTTCTTCGACTCCGGGCTGCCGAAGCGGTCGACACTCCTGCGCTGCCACACGGCGATCGCCGACGGCGCCGGCACTCCCGACGAGGTCGCTGCTGCGCTCGGGATCTCCCGCCGCCGGGTCACGGGGTTGCTGCACCTGCTGCAGGATGCCGACGCGGTGCGGGAGCTGAACGGGGCCTGGCGCACGACGGAGCCGGACGCGGAGGCCGGTGCGGCCGGAGCGCTGGAGTTGGCGGAGTCACGTCGCCGCATCGACGAGTCCCGTATCGCGATGATGCGGTCGTACGCCGAGACGCAGCAGTGCCGGCGGCAGTTCCTGCTGGCGTACTTCGGGGACGAGGCGGCTGAGCCGTGCGGCAACTGCGACACCTGCGAGTCGGGCTCCGCGCTCGAGTTCGCGGCAGAGCGCAGCGCCCGCGCCGCCGATGTGCCCTTCCCGGTCGACGCGGCCGTGGACCATGCGGAGTGGGGCCCGGGGACCGTGATGAGCGTGGAGGACGACCGCATCACGGTCTTCTTCGAATCGCAGGGCTATCGGGTGCTCGCGCTGGCCGCGATCCGCGAGCACGGGCTGCTCACGCGCATGGACGACGACGATGAAGTCGACGATGCAGGAGGGACTCAGCTCGGCGGTCATAGCGTCGGCATCCGCAACGGAGGGAACACCATGAGCGACCCGATCCTCTCGACCACCGGAAACCCGGGCGCCGGCGGCGACCCCGAGGCCGTCCTGGACGACGACGCGACCGTGCAGGACGCCGAAACAGTCCAGGCGGAGTCGCAACAGACCGTGACGAACGATGCGGTCGCCGGTGAGACCGTGCTGCCCGGCAGCGGCGAGGGCAACGACGGTCCGACCGGCGGTGCACCCGGTGAGGGCGAACCCGAACTGCCCGAGAACGAGCTGCAGGGCGAGGACATCGACCTGGACGACGACTCCCGCACGCTGTAGTCGCGCCGCACTGCTGTCGGGGCAGACGGCGGCGCTCAGCCCACGCGGTCCCGGCGGGCGGGCCGCCCCGCCTGCGGCAGGTCGCGGCGGCGGGAGCGCTTCATCGCGATCTCGATCGCATCGAAGTCGGCCAGCACGGCGGCGATCGCGCTCTCCTCGTAGCGGCCCTCCGCCCGCGCCTGCAGCACCGACCTGCGTTCGGAATCGAGCATCAGCAGCCGCAGACGGGCGTACGAGTCGGGCGAGCCGGCCATGCCGTCCTCCTCCGAGCTGCCCACCGACACCCGGTACTCGGCGCTCTGCCGCAGGCTGCGCACCAGGTCCTCGGGGTCGTCGTCGTCCCGTTCCGCGTCCAGGCGTTCCATGGCGGAGTGCTGCGCCTCGCCGATGAGCGATCGGATCTGCAGCCGATCCTGCTCCGGATTGGGCAGGGGCAGCTTGAGGAGCCGGATCAGCGGCCCGAGCGTCAGACCCTGCAGCAGCGAGGCGACCACGATGACGAAGGCCATCAGCTGCAGGAAGCCCACCTGCGGAGTCGTGTCCAGCGGCAGCAGGAACACCGCCGCCAGCGTGACCACGCCCCGCATGCCGGCGGCCGAGATGGCGGTGGCGACCTTCCAGCTCCACCGCCGATCGCGCAGGCGCTGCGGCCCGTACCGGTAGAGGGCGGTGAGAGCGAACACCCAGACGAAGCGCGCGAGCGTCATCGCCACGTAGATGCCGACGCCGATCAGGATGCCCTGCGGCAGCGAGATGTTCGTGCGCGCCGACAGCTGCACGATGCGCGGCAGTTGCAGGCCGATCAGCAGGAACACGGCGTTCTCCAGCAGGAACGACAGCGTGCGCCAGTTGATGCGCTCGGCGATGCGCGCCTCCGCCGACTGCACGAGCGGTGCGCGGTAGCCGAGCCAGAGCCCGGTGATCGCGACGGCGAGGAACCCCGACCCGCCGACGGCATAGGCCGGCAGGAACGACAGGTACGGCGAGACCAGCGACAGCGACGTATCGAGTACGGGGGCTTTCAACCGCTGCCGGATCAGGGTGAGCACCAGCGCGACGAGCACGCCGGAGGCGACCCCGCCGACCACCGCGATCGCGAAGTCGGCGAGCACATGGCCGACGCCGACCGGAGTCAGGATCGCCATGATGGCCGTGTTCAGGGCGACCAGGGCGGTCGCGTCGTTCAGCAGGCCCTCGCCCTCCAGCAGGGTGCCGAGCCGCCGGGGCAGCAGGCCGCCGGTCACGGCGCTGACGCTGACCGCGTCGGTCGGCGCGACGATGGCGCCGAACGCCAGGCCGGTGGCGAGCGCGACGCCCGCGGACCGGCCGCCGTCCAGGTTCGGCACCAGCCAGACCGTCACCAACCCGACGACGACCGTGGAGAAGACGACCAGGCCGACCGAGAGGCTGAGCACGGAGTCGCCGCGGGCGCGCACCTCGAGGAACGGCGTGCGCAGGGCGGAGGCGAACAGCAGGGGCGGCAGCACGCCGAGCAGCACGGCCTCGGGCTCCAGGCGTACCTCGGGCACGGCGGGAACGAACCCGGCGACGATCCCGACGGCGACGAGCAGCAGCGGCGCCGACCAGCCGACCTTGCGCGACAGGCCGGTGACGATCACGACGACGATCACGTAGGCCACCGACCAGGCGATCGAGACGGCCGTCGCGTCGCCGTTCATCGCCCGGTCACCCGCCCGTCCACCGCTGCCACGCAGTCAGGGTAGCGGCGGCCCCGACAGCCCGGACTTGCGTTTTGTCGAACACGGGTTCGATACTAAGGGATGCCCGCGTTCACCCAGACGCAACCGAGTGTCACCGTACCCGGCCAGACCGACCGCCTGAACGGTCGCCCGAACGGTCCCTCCGCCGACCCCGCGACCGGTCCCTCCGCCGACCCCTCCGCTGATCGCATCGTCCCCTCCCCCGACCCCGCCGATCGCTCCGCCACCGTGCAGGCGCTGCGGGAACGCATTGCGGCGATGCAGAAGGTCTCACTCGATACCCGGGTGCTGCCGACCGCCGCCGCGCTGCAGCCCCTGCTGCCCGGTGGCGCCATGAAGGCCGGCGTCGCCTACTCCGTTCCCGGCTCCACCAGCCTGGCCATGCTGCTGCTCGCCGGGCCGAGCGCCGCCGGTGCCTGGACCGGCGTGGTGGGCGTGCCCGACTTCGGAGTGGAGGCGGCCGCCGCGGCCGGCATCGACCTGACCCGCCTGGTGCTGGTCCCCGATCCCGGCGAGCACTGGCTGACGGTCGCCGCCCAGCTGGCCGACGTGCTGCACGTGGTGCTGGTGCAGCCGCCGGCGCGGCCGGTGCGCGACGCGGAGGCGGCTCGGCTGGCCTCCCGCCTGCGGCAGCGCGGCGCCACCCTGGTCGTGCTCGGCCCGTGGCAGCAGGCGGAGGCGGTGCTGCAGGTGGTCTCCAGCCGCTGGTCGGGACTGGGTACCGGCTACGGCTACCTCGCCGGCCGCGAGGCCGTCGTGGCGGTCACCGCCCGCGGCGGCCGCACCGTGCGCCACGCCCTGCGCCTCGCCGACGATGCGCTGCTGCCCACGGGCACGACCCTGCCGCAGGTCGCCACGGCGCACATGGGGGCGCAGGCAGGTGCGGTCCCGGAGCGTCGGCTGGAGGCGGTGTGAGCGAGGCAGCCACGGGCGACTCGACGGGCGCCGACGCGGCGCCGCGGGTGCTGGTGGTCTGGTGCCCCGACTGGCCGATCCAGGCGGCGGTCCGCGATGCCTCTCTGACCGCCTCCGCGCCGATCGCGCTGATCGAGAAGGGCTTCGTGCACGCCTGCTCGACGGCGGCGCGGGCCGACGGGGTGCGTCGCGGGCTGCGGGTGCGCGAGGCGCAGGCCCGCTGCCCGACGCTGGTGGTGCAGCCCTACAACCCCGCGCAGGACGCACGGCACTTCGAGCCCGTCCTGCAGGCGCTCGAGGCCGGAGTACCGACCGTGCAGGTGGTGCGCCCGGGTATGGTCGTCGCTCGCGCGCAGGGACCGGCCCGCTACTACGGCGGCGAGCAGGCGGCCGCGCAGGCCATCCTTCGGCAGGTGGCGGGCCTGGTCGACGACGTGCGGGTTGGCGTCGCCAACGGGGCGTTCACCGCCGAGCAGGCGGCCCGCCGTGCAACGCAGGGCGGTGCGATGGTCGTGCCTCCGGGGGCTGCGGCGGCGTTCCTCGCTCCCCTGTCGGTGTCGCTGCTCGGCCTGCCGCAGCTGGCCGCGCTGCTCGCCCGGCTGGGGGTACGCACGCTGGCCGACTTCGCCCGCCTCGACGCCGGCGACGTGCTCGACCGGTTCGGGCCGCAGGGTGCCGCGGCGCACCTGGTCGCCGCCGGGCGCGACCCGCGCCGCGTGGTCCCCCGGGTCGCCGAGCGCGACCGCACCCGCACCATCCACTTCGAGCCGCCGCTGGAGAACATCGAGCAGATCGCGTTCACGCTGCGGCAGACGGCGGAGGCGTTCGTCGCGGGCCTGATCGTGGAACGGCTGGTGTGCACCGCGCTGACGGTCGAGGCGACCGACGAGCGCGGCGGATCGAGTACCCGTACCTGGCTGCATCCGCGGTCATTCACTCCCCTCGACGTGATCGACCGGGTGCGCTGGCAGGTGCAGGGCGCGTTTCTGGAGTCGCCGGTCGCGTCGGTGCGGCTGCTGCCCGAGGCGCTCGACACGGCCGCCCACCATGAGCAGGGCCTGTGGGGCGGCGGCCCCGATGAGCGCATCCACCACGCGCTGTCGCGGGTGCAGAGCATGCTGGGTCACGACGCGGTCGTCACGGCGTCGGTGGGCGGCGGCCGACTGAGCGCCGATCGTCGCGTGCTCGTCCCGTGGGGCGAGCGGCCGATACCGGAGCGGGCGGCGGACCGGCCGTGGCCGGGCCGGCTGCCCGGCTTCGAGCCGCCGCGGGTGTTCCCCGACCGCATCCCGGTCACGCTGCTCGACGCTGCCGGAGCGTCCCTGACGATCGACGACCGCGACGCGCTCAGCAACCCGCCGCGCACATTCATCCCGCCCGCTGCCAGGGGCGCCGTCGTGCGCGCCTGGGCGGGCCCGTGGCCGATCGAGGAGCGGTGGTGGAACCCCACCGCCGGCCGCTCCGTGCACCGCCTGCAGATCGTCACCGCCGACGAGAGCGCCTGGCTGCTGCAGTGCGAGCACGACACCTGGTGGGCCGAAGCCCGCTACGACTGACACCCCCCTCGCCCCGCACCCAGCACACCAGCAGGACAAGGTCTCGACAGCAGGCCGGTGGTCGACCCACAACCTGCTGACGGGACCTGGTCCTGCTGTCGAAACCGGGGTGGGATCAGGCGGCGGCTCAGGTGGCCACCGCAGCGGCGGCAGCGGTCTTCAGGTCGGTGACCAGCGCCGCGTAGGCGTCGTCGTAGCCGGGGTCGCCGCGCATCCGCAGCACCGCGGAGGGGTGCGCCGTCAGCAGTGAGAGGGCGGCGGAGTCGGGCAGCGCGCCCTGCAGCACACGACCGCGCTCGGCGCCGATACGCACCGGGCGGCCGAACAGCGCCCGTCCCGCGGTGGCACCCAGGGCGACCACGATGCGCGGGGTGAGCACCTGCAGCTCGGCGTGAAGCCAGGGATGGCAGGCGGTGATATGGACGGTCTCGGGCGTCTTGTGCAGCCGCCGCGTGCCGCGCTGTTCGAACCGGAAGTGCTTGACGGCGTTGGTGCGGTACACGGTGGTCGGATCGATGCCGGCGGCCCGCACAGCCTCCACCAGCAGCGTGCCGGCGGGACCGACGAACGGAGCGCCGCGCCGGTCCTCCTGGTCGCCCGGCTGCTCCCCCACCAGCACCATCGCGGCGCCCGGCGGCCCCGCCGAGAACACCACCTGCGTCGCCGGCTCCCACAGCTCGCAGCCGTGACACGCCCGCGCCGCCTCGCGCAGCGGGTCGATCCCCGCCGCATCCGTCGGCACCCACGCCGCGGCGCCCGGCCGCTCCGTCTCGGTCATGGTCCCCCTCCGATCGGCCCACACGGTACTGCCGCGCGCCGCGAGACACCACGCGCGGTACCTGTGGGGTCGCGCGGTGCGCATGCACACCGCGCGGAGGCACGGCTGCCGCGCGAGGTGGAGCGGCGGCGCGACCCGGGTATCAACGGCGCGGGGCGGCGATGCGGGAGCGCAGCAGCTCGATACGCGCCTGCAGCTGGGCGGTCGATGCCTGTGCGACGGCGGGTCCGCCGCACAGACGGCGCAATTCGGCGTGGATGGCGCCGTGCGGCTCGTTCGTCGTCTTGGACCACAGCCCCACGAGGGAGTGCAGCAGGCTCCGCTGCTCCTTCAAGGTGCGGTACAGCGGCTGGTTCAGTGCCTGGTTCGGCGCCTGGTTCAGCGGCGGAGGCGCCGCCCGCCCGCCGTGGTCCGGGACCGGGCCGGTCGCTGCAGCGCCATGCTTGTCCGGACCGTGCGGCGCGCGCCGCTGCTGCCGCGACTGGCGGTGCCGCAGCACGTCACGCACCTGGTCGGCCTCCAGCAGGCCGGGCAGGCCCAGAAAGTCCAGCTCCTCCAAGCTGCCGACCTCGGCCTGGAAGCCGAAGTCGCCGCCGTCGTAGAGCACGCGGTCGAAGATCGCCGCGCTGCCGAGCGCCTGGAACGACCCGTCCTCCTGCAGCGCCGCGGACGCCCGCTCCAACCGGTTCGCCGCCGTCAGCGCATCCTCGTCCAGGCCCCGCTCCAGCCCCGACTCGTCGTCGCTCGACGGCCGGTCCAGGGCGTGGTCGCGTTCCAACTCCAGCAGCCCCGCCAGCCTGGTGAGTACCGGCACGTTCGGCAGGAACACGCTGGCGCTCTCGCCCCGTCGCCGCGCCCGCACGAACCGCCCGATCGCCTGCGCGAAGTACAGCGGTGTCGCCGCGTTCGTGGCGTAGACGCCCACCGCCAGCCGCGGCACGTCGACCCCCTCCGACACCATCCGTACCGCGACCATCCAGCGCGCGTCCGACGCCGCGAACGCCGCGATGCGATCGCTGGCCGCCTTCTCGTCCGACAGCACGACCGTCACCGGCTCGCGGCAGATCGCCTCCAGTTGCCGCGCGTAGGCCCGGGCACTCGCCTGGTCGGAGGCGATCACGAGCCCGCCGGCGTCCGGCACGCCTCGGCGCACTTCGGTCAGGCGCACGTTCGCGGCGGTCAGCACGGCCGGGATCCACTCGCCATCGCTCGCGAGCGCGGTGCGCCACGCCTGCGCGGTCACGTCCTTCGTGTTGTCCTCGCCCAGGTTGGCGGTCATCTCCTCACCCGCCCGGGTGCGCCACTGCATCGCACCGGAGTAGACGAGGAACAGCACCGGGCGCACGACCCCATCGGCCAGGGCGCGGCGATAGCCGTACTGGAAATCGGTCAGGGAGGTGCGGATCCCCTCCGCATCCGGCGCGTACCGCACGAACGGGATGGGGGCGGTGTCGCTGCGGAACGGCGTGCCCGTCAGCGACAGGCGCCGCTCCGCGCCGGCGTACGCCTGCCGGATGGCGTCGCCCCAGCTGAGCGCGTCGCCGCCGTGGTGCACCTCGTCCAGGATCACGAGCGTGCGCCGATCGCCGGCCAGCCGCTCGTGCAGCTCGGCGCGGGCCGCCACCTGCGCATAGGTGACGGCGGCGCCGTGCCAGTGCCGCGCCAGCGCGCCGTCGGCGTTCTGCAACTGCGGATTCAAGTGGATGGTGACCCGCTCGGCGGCCTCGGCCCACTGCCGCTTCAGGTGCTCGGTCGGCGCGACCACGATGATCCGCTCGACGGTGCCGCGGGCGAGCAGCTCCTTGGCCAGCCGCAGCGCGAACGTGGTCTTGCCGGCACCGGGGGTCGCCGAGACCAGGAAGTCGCGCGGCTCATCGGCGAAGTACGCGGTGAGCGCCTCCTCCTGCCAGCGCCGCAGCCGGTCGGCCGCGCCGCGCGGCGCGCGGTCCGGATATGCGGGCGGCAGGTGCCCGGCGATGTGGGCGCCCGGGGCGGCGTCGAACAGCGGCGAACTCATCGGTGCGACGAGGGTAGCCGCCGACCTCGCGCCACGCCGAAGACGGCGCCCGGTCCGATACTGGGCTGGGCGGAAGCACGAGCGGATGCACGAGCACACCGCGGATGAGCAGAGCGTGGATGAGCAGAGCGTGGATGAGCAGAGGCGGATGAGCACCGACGACGACCGGGCCCACGCGCCCGCCGTGGAAGGCCCGGATCCGGTGCCGGGGACCGTGCATCCCTGGCGGCGTTACGTCGCGCTCGGCGACTCCTTCACCGAGGGGATCGGCGATCCGCTGCCGCAGGCTCCCGGCGGGCATCGCGGCTGGGCCGATCGCGTCGCCGACGCCCTGGCGGAGACCGCCCCGCATTTCGCCTACGCGAACCTCGCCGTGCGCGGGCGACTGCTCGCGCGCATCCTGGACGAGCAGGTCGAGCCAGCGCTGGCGCTGCAGCCCGATCTGATCACCCTGTCCGCCGGCGGCAACGACGTGATCCGGCCGGGCGCCGATCCGGACGCGCTGGCGGCTCGGCTGGCACCGGCCCTCGCCCGGCTGACCGACAGCGGAGCGACCGTGGTGCTGTTCACCGGCGTGGATGTGGCGTTCTCGCCGGTGTTCCGCAGCATCCGGGGCCGGGTCGCGATCTACAACGAGCACCTGCGGGTGCTCGCCGCGCGCACGGGTGCCCGGATCGCGGATCAGTGGGGCCTGACCGCCGTCCACGACGCCCGGCTCTGGTCGGCCGACCGCCTGCATCTGAACGAGCTCGGCCACCGCGAGATCGCCCGCATGGTGCTGGGCGTCCTGGGAGTCGCGACGACGATCCCGCCGGCCGAACCGGGTCCTCGGGTGCCGGTCCCGTGGCGGTCAGCCCGCGTCGACGACCTGGTGTGGGCGCGCGACTACTTCGCCCCGTGGGTGGTGCGACGCCTTCGAGGCACCTCCAGCGGCGACCATGTCCGGCCCAAGCGACCGCGGTTCTGACCCGCGCGCCGGTCAGCGCAGGGGGTGCATCAGCCGCCACCAGACGGGGGCGACGAGCAGCGACCGGTCCAGTTCCAGCGGCACCTCGACCCTCCGACCGTCGAGCGTGTACGAGACGGTGCCCACGCGGTCGCCCTGCAGCCCGCCGCTGATCGCCTGCAGGTGCGCCGTCCCGTGCACGTCCTGCTTCGACCAGACCAGGCGCGTCACGTCCTTGCTCGCCACCGCGGCGGCGCTACCGCCCCACGCCGTGCGGTAGTGCGCGAACACCTGATGCTGCCGCGCCAGGGTGATCGTGTGCAGCCCGGCGCGCACGCTCGTCAGCAGCGGGCCGACCGCTGCGTCCAGCTGGTCGTGCGAGTTCGCGTCCAGGATCACTCCGATCACCTGCAGCCGCTGCGAGTGCACGGTCAGCGGCGCCGAGAACAGCAGGTTCGCGTGGCCGGCGTCGGTGGTTCCGGTCTTGATGCCGTTCAGGGCGCTGTGCCCGATCAGAGCGTTCGTGTTCTCGATCGTGCCGATGTGCGGCTCGGTCACTCTTGCCTTGCCGACGATGCTCGTGATCACCGACGACCGCAGCGCGAGGCGGCCGAGAGCGATCAGGTCGCCGGGGGTGCTGCGGTTGCGGGGGTCCAGACCGTCGGGGCTGACGACCGTCGTGTGGGTCAGGTGATGCGCCGCCAGGTACGACCGGGCGGCTGTCAGGTACTGCTGCTCGGAGCCGAACGCCCAGTTGGCCAGCGACCGGGCGTAGTTGTTCGCGGAGGGGATCAGCATGGCCTGCAGGGTCTGCCGCTCGGTCAGGGTCCAGCCGGCCTGCACGGCCTCCCACGACCCGTCGTGGGCGAGCACGTCCTGCAGGATCGCCTCGTCCGCGGCCGTGAAGCGGATCGTCGGCCCGGCGGCGCTGCCCTTCAGGGGATGCCGGTCCAGCACCGTCAGGGCGGTGACCAGCTTGGTGATGCTCGCCATCTGCTTCGGGGCCTGCGACCCGGCGGTCCCCAGCAGTCCGTTGCGCCCGACCAGGGCGACTGCGGAGGAGCCGAAGGCGGGGAAGTCCAGTTCGGCTCGTTTGGTCGCGGCGTGGGCGGCGCCGGTGACGTCGACCGCGGCGCGCGCCCCGGGTACCGGGCCGAGCACGGCCACGGGCACCCCGATCCCGACGACCAGGATGAACAGGGCGAGGAACAGCACGAGGAGCCGGCGCCGCAGGTAGTTCGGCGGATCGGACGGCACGAGAACATGAGTGTAATTACCCGCCGTCCACCCGCGATCGGCCGGCGCCTGCCTGCCCATCGATCAGCGCACGCGCAGCGCCCAGAGCGCGACGGCGGCGGCCGCCGCGACGTTCAGCGAATCGATGCCGTGGTGCATCGGGATGCGCACCACGGTGTCGGCGACCGCGATCGCAGCGCGGCTCAGGCCGTCGCCCTCCGTACCGAGCAGCAGGGCCAGGCGTTCGGGCGGGTCGGCCGCCAACTCGTCCAGCGACCGGGCGGAGTCGGTCAGCGCCAGTGCCGCGGTCACGAAGCCGGCCTCGCGCAGGGCCGGCGCCGCAGTCCGCCAGCCGGGCAGCCGCGTCCAGGGCACCTGCAGCACCGCCCCCATGCTCACCCGCACGCTGCGGCGGTAGAGCGGATCGGCGCACCGCTCGGTCACCAGCACCGCATCGGCGCCCAGAGCGGCCACGCTGCGGAACACCGCGCCCACATTCGTGTGATCGACCAGGTCCTCCAGCACGACGACCCGCCGTGCGCCCGCCAGCACGTCGGCAAGCGTCGGCAGCGGCGGCCGGTGCATGGCCGCGATCGCGCCCCGATGCAGGTGGAAGCCCGTCACCGCCTGCAGCGACTCGTCCGACCCGACGACCACCGGCACATCCGGATGCGGTGCGAGAATCCGTTCCAGATCCGGCAGCCAGGCCGCACGGGTCAGCACGGAGCGCGGCACGTGGCCCGCGGCGATCGCGCGCTCGATCACGGTCGTCGATTCCGCCAGATACAGCCCGCCCGCCGGCTCCAGGCGGCGCCGCAATGCGACGTCCGTCAGGTGGAAATAGTCGGTCAGCAGCGGATCGTCGGAGGCGGGCTCGAGGATCCGCATCACTCCCGCCTCCCGGCCGCGCCCGGCTGCGGACGACCCGCAATTATGCTCGACCCATGACGCTCGCCACTCGCCGGGCGCCCTCGGCCGTCGATCCGGCGGCGCTCGACCGTGCGATCGCCGCGCTCGGCGGCCGCTTCGCGGTGCTGACCGGCGCGGGAATCAGCACCGACTCCGGCATCCCCGACTACCGCGGCGACGGCGCGCCGGAACGCCGACCGATGACGATCCAGCAGTTCACGAGCGCCCCCGCCTTCCAGAAGCGGTACTGGGCGGGCAGCTACCTCGGGTGGGGCCGGTTCGCCGCCGCGGTGCCCAACGCCGGACATCGCGCCCTCGCCCAGCTGGAGCGCGACGGACGGGTCACCGGCGTCGTCACCCAGAACGTCGACGGCCTGCACGGCAAGGCCGGATCGCTGCGCGTCGTCGAGGTGCACGGATCGGGCGACCGCGTGCTCTGCCTGGACTGCGGTCAGGTGCTGGCCCGCGACGACGTCACTCGGCGGATCGAGGCAGCGAACCCGTGGATCATCCCCGACCCGGCCGCACCGCTGAACCCGGACGGCGACGCCGCGGTCGGTGACACCTCCGGCTTCGTGCTGCCGACCTGCACGGTCTGCGGCGGGGTGCTGAAGCCGGATGTGGTCTTCTTCGGCGAGTTCGTGCCGCCCGACCGCTTCCAGCGCGCGGCGGTCCTCGTGCGCGCCGCCGACGCGCTGCTGGTCGCCGGCTCCTCGCTCGCGGTGAACAGCGGTATCCGGCTGCTGGAGCAGGCCAGGCGTCAGCGCATTCCGATCGTCATCGTCAACCGCGGCGCCACGAAGGGCGATCGCATCGCGGACGTCAAGGTGGATGCGGGCACCTCCGAGACGCTGCAGGCGATCAGCGACGCGCTGGCGCAGGAGGCAGCATGACCGGGGCGATTCCCGGGCGGGTTCCGCCGACCGAGCTCGTGCTCGTGCGACACGGCGAGACCGACTGGAACCGCGACGGCCGCATCCAAGGCCTGTCCGACATCCCCCTGAACGACACCGGCCGGCAGCAGGCGCAGCAGGCGGGCGAACGCCTGGCCGCCGAACACTGGGACGCCATCGCCGCAAGCCCCCTGGCCCGCGCCGCCGAGACGGCCCGCATCATCGCCGGCAGCATCGGCCTGGCCCAGGTCGAACTGGTGGACGCGCTGGTCGAGCGCAACTACGGCGAGGCGGAGGGGCTGACCGGCCCGGAGATCGACGCCCTCTCCGGCGGCGTCGTGCGCGCCCGGGAGACCCGCGAAGAGGTGGTGGATCGCGCCCTGCCCGCCCTGCTGGCACTCGCCGAGCGCCACCCCGGCCAGTCGGTGCTGGTGGTCAGCCACGGCGGCGTCATCGGATCGCTGGTGCGCTCCGTCACCCGGTATGTCTGGCCCGAGCGCGGCATCCCGATCGTCAACGGCTCCGAGCACCGCTTCCGCGTCACGGCCGGCCTGCTCGAACTGGTCGAATTCGCGGGCCGTCCCTGGTCCGCCGACCTGCTGCCGGTCGACGAACCGCTCGATACGGTCAACTGACTCGGCGATCCTCCGGCTCCCACGCGCCGACTACCCGCTTCGACGGCGGGCAGCGGCGACGCGCTGCAGCACGGGCAGCAGGCGGGCGGCGGATGCGTCCCAGGTGAACGTCGCGGCCTGAGCGAGGGCGGCCTTCGAGCGGGCGTTCCACTCCCCCGGCCGCTCCAGGGCGTGCACGGCGGTGGCGAACGAGGCCGGATCGTCCGGATCGGCGTACAGGGCCGCGTCGCCCCCCACCTCGCGGAAGATCGGGATGTCGCTCAGCACCACGGGTACTCCCCGGGTCATGGCCTCCACGACGGGAATGCCGAAGCCCTCGTCGCGGGAGGCACTGACCAGGGCGACGGCGTCGTCCAGCAGCGCGACGTACTCGGCATCGGTCACCCCGTCGTGAAAGTGCAGCCGGGCGGCCGGTGCGACCACCTGCAGCCCGCGACGCACGGGAGCGTCGATGGGACTGAGCAGGTGCAGTTCGTACTCGGGCAGCAGCGCGACGGCCCGCACCAGGGTCTCGACGTTCTTGTAGCCGATGAAGGCGCCCATGTAAATCAGCGACCGGCTGCGCGGCCCCGGCGCGACGGCGTCCAGGGGCGCGACGTCCGCTGCGTTCGGGACGACCGTCACCCGGCGCGCCGTCAGCCGGTGCTCGGCGATCTGCGCCGCGGTCGTCGCGGAGACCGTGACCACCTCGTCGCCCCGGTCCAGCAGCACCCGCTGCGGCAGGGTGCTGAGGTACGCGAGCCGCCACAGCAGCCGAACCCACCACGCGAACTCCGCAGGCGGCGTGCGGTGCCGGTAATAGATCAGGTCGTGCAGGGTGGGCACGTAGCCGTAGCGCCGGCCGATCGAGCCGGTTGTCTGCATGGGGCTGTAGAGCACGTCCGGCCGGGCGCGCCGCCGAATCACCCCGGAGATCAGCGGTTCCAGCGGATGGGCCGGCGGTCGGATCACCAGGTACGGCAGCGCCGGCAGCAGCGCCAGCTGGCGCGGGTCGTCGATCAGCATCGTCAGCGGATGCAGCCGGCCGAGCGCCGCGGTGATCCCTGCGCTGAAGCGGCTGATGCCATCGTGGCGGCCGTCGCGGCGCACGTACCGGCAGTCGACGACCAGGCGCATGACCGCTCAGCCGACCGGAGCGACGCCGGCGACCTCGGCGATCCGCTCCGCCGCCGGCCGCGGGGTCTCGTAATGGATCAGGTGCCCGACCTTCGGGATCACCGTCAGCGTCGCACCCGGGATGCGGTCGGCCAGGGCCTGCACGTCGGACAGCGCCGTGATGTCGTCGTGCTCGGCGGCCACCAGGTGCACCGGGACCCGCAAGGCCCCGACGTACTCCGTCAGGTCGTGCTCGACCGACGCGCGGAACGACTCCAGCACCACTCGCCGGCTGGCGTACGCGGAGAAATAGCGGGCGTGCTGATTGTGGATCCAGGCCCGCAGCGGCTTCTCGCGGGTCTTCGCGAGGAACATCGACGAGCCGCGCACGACCAGCGGGCTCTTCAAGAGCGCCCCGCCCGCCCGCTCCGGCAGCGCCTCCCCCACCCGGTAGTAGAGCGAGGCCAGCCGCGTGCCGACGGCATTGGGACCGGCGAGCGCGGGAGCGGCGATCGGGTTGACGAAGATCGCCGCAGCGGCCGGCATGCCGCCGGCGAGCGCCGCGCCCACCACGATGCTGCCGAAGGAGTGGCCGAGCAGGATCGCGTGCTCGTCCAGCCCCACCGCGACGCCGAATGCCCGCACCCAGGCCGCGTAGGCGTCGATGGAGTGCTCGCCCGGCAGGGCCGCCGACAGCCCGAAGCCGGGCAGGTCGGGCGCCAGGATGTGCACCCCGGGCAGGTAGGCGATCACCGGCTCCAGCCCGTGGTGGTCGCCGCGGAACCCGTGCACGAACAGCAGCGTCGGCCCGTCGCCGGCCCGCCCGTACTCCCAGTACGCGGCCGGAGTGCCCTCCACCTGCGCGGTGCGCGCCACCATCGGCGTGCGATCCAGCAGCGCGGCATACGGGGAGGCGACGACCTTCATCGCGGGCAAGCGTACGGCTCCGCCTCCGACACCCGGCCCGACACGCACCCCTCGGGAACCCCCTTCGGGACCGCCCTAGGATTGGCCCGCCCGATCCGCACCGAAGGGAATCCCTCCGCCGTGAGCTTCACCGCGCCGATCCAGCTTCCGGGCTTGGCACTCGATCCCACCTGGTACCGGCGAGCGGTGTTCTACGAGGTGATGGTCCGCTCGTTCGTCGACTCGAACGGCGACGGTACCGGCGACCTGGCCGGCCTCACCTCGCGGCTGGACTACCTGCAGTGGCTCGGCATCGACGCGCTGTGGCTGCCGCCGTTCTACATGAGCCCGCTGCGCGACGGCGGCTACGACATCGGCGACTTCAAGCGGGTGCTGCCCGAGTTCGGCACCATCGACGAGTTCCGCGACCTGGTGCGGCGCGCGCACGAGCGCAACATGCGCCTGATCATCGACTTCCCGCTGAACCACACCTCCGACGCCCACGAATGGTTCCAGGCCAGCCGGAGCGACCCCGACGGTCCGTACGGCGACTTCTACGTGTGGAGCGACACCGACACGAAGTACCCGAACGTGCGCATCATCTTCGTGGACACCGAGGAATCCAACTGGACCTTCGACCCCATCCGCCGCCAGTTCTTCTTCCATCGCTTCTTCTCCCACCAGCCCGACCTGAACTTCGAGAATCCGGCGGTGCAGGAGGCGATCGTCGACATCGTGCGCTTCTGGCTCGACCTCGGCGTCGACGGCATCCGGCTGGACGCGATCCCGTATCTGTTCGAGAGCGAGGAGGGCAACGGCGAGGGCGAGCCCGAGACCCACGCCTTCATCCGGCGGCTGCGCGAGACCATGGACCGCGAATACCCGGGGCGCATCCTGGTCGCCGAGGCGAACCAGTGGCCGCGCGAGGTGGCCGCGTTCTACGGCACCGAAGAAGAGCCGGAGTGCCACATGGCCTTCGACTTCCCCGTGATGCCGCGCATCTTCTACTCCCTGCGCTCGCAGACCTCCACCGAGCTCGTGCGCATCCTGTCCGAGACCACCGACATCCCGAGCACCGCCGGCTGGGGCGTCTTCCTGCGCAACCACGACGAGCTGACGCTCGAGATGGTCAGCGAGGAGTACCGCCAGGCCATGTACGGCTGGTACGCCTACGACCCGCGGATGCGCTCCAACATCGGCATCCGCCGCCGCTTGGCTCCGCTGCTCGACAACTCCCGCGCCGAGCTGGAACTGGCGCACGCCCTGCTGTTCTCGCTGCCCGGCAGCCCGTTCCTCTATTACGGGGACGAGATCGGCATGGGCGACAACATCTGGCTGAACGACCGCGACGCCTCGCGCACGCCGATGCAGTGGACGCCCGACCGCAACGCGGGGTTCTCCACCGCGGACCCCGGCAAGCTCTTCCTGCCGGTCGTGCAGTCGCTCGTCTACCACTACTCCCTCGTCAATGTGGAGTCGCAGCTCGCGCAATCCCGATCCCTGCTGCATTGGGTGCGCAACGTCATCCACACCCGCAAGGCGCACCCGGTGTTCGGGCTCGGCAGCCTGCGGGTGCTCGAGACCGACCACGACTCGGCCCTCGCCTTCGTGCGGGAGTACGAGGGCAGTGCCCGGTCACTCGGCGACCAGCCCGAGCGGGTGCTGTGCCTGTTCAGCTTCTCCCACAACCCCGTCTCGTTCACCGTGACGGCGCCGGAGTTGGCGGAGCACACCCTGGTCGACCTGTTCGGCGGCGCTCGCTTCCCCGACTTCGACGAGCAGGGCCGACTCACGATCACCCTCGGCACGCAGAGCTTCTTCTGGCTGCGCATCGGCGACCCGGCGGTCTCCACCGCCACCGCCGCCATTCCGATCCAGGCGCAGCGGACGCCGCCGCCGGCCTGATCACAACCCGGCCCCGCCGGTGATGTCGGTGCCGCACCCTACGGTCGCGGCATGACTGATGTGGGAGTGCGGCGCGGGCGTCACCGGGGGCGGTCGCAGAACCAGCTGCCGCTCGACCTGTTCGAGTTCGAGCAGTCCGAGTTCGAGCAGTCCGATTTCGACGCCGCGGTCCAGTCCCTCGGCAGCGCGCCGCAGCCGACACCCGAGCAGGTGGTCGCCTCGGTCGCCGCGACCGGCGGTCCGGCGGCGCCACCGCCGGACGGGCACTGGTCCGACGCCCTCGGGGTGTTCGACCTCGAGACCACCGGAGTCGACACCGCCACGGCCCGCATCGTCACCGCCCATGTCGGCCTGATCGACGAGACCGGCGCGATCGTGGAGCGCAAGGAGTGGCTGGTCGACCCGGGCGTTCCGATCCCCGAGGGCGCCACCGCGATCCACGGCATCAGCACGGCGCGGGCGCAGCGGTTCGGCCGATCGCCGGCGGCCGTGATCCCCGAGATCGTCGCCGCGATCGCCGCGGTCTTCGAGCGCGGCTTCCCGCTCGTCATCTACAACGCGCCCTACGACCTCACCCTGCTCGCTGCCGAGACACGACGCTGCGGTGTCGCCGGTATCGACCTACCGGCGCCGGTTGTCGATCCACTGGTGCTCGACCGCGCGGTGGACCGCTACCGCAAGGGCAAGCGCACCCTGACGGCTTCAGCCGCGGAATACGGCGTACCGCTGCTCGACGCCCACGAGGCGGGCGCCGACGCGGTGGCGGCGGGCCGACTGGCGCAGGCCATCGCCCGGCGACACGCGGAGCGACTGCGCCACTCGGCGGTCGACCTGCACGACCTGCAGGTGGCGTGGAGCCGCGAGCAGACCGCCCGCTTCACCGACTACATGCGACGCGCGCGCGACCCGCTGTTCAGCACCTCCGACGCATGGCCGGTCCGCGCGCTGAAGCTATGAGCGTGCTGAAACTCTGAGCAGAGCGCTCAGCGACCGAAGTTCTTGAACCGCTGGTTGAACTTCTCCACGCGGCCGGCGGAGTCCAGGATGCGCTGCTTGCCCGTGTAGAACGGGTGCGAGGCGGAGCTGATCTCCACATCGATGACGGGATAGGTGTTCCCGTCCTCCCACTCGACGGTCTTGCCACTGCCGACGGTGGAGCGCGTCAGGAACATCTCGCCGGAGGCGAGGTCGCGGAACACGACGGGCTTGTACTCGGGGTGGATGCCTGCTCGCATGCCTTGTCCAATCTCGTTGCCGCGGTTCGATGCGCGACCGACCACGATATCAGCCGGGGGCGGTGGCGCGGGCGGCGTAGCGGTCGCCTGCGCGGGTGATCTCGACCGGCAGGCCGAAGGTCTCGGTGATTTGCTCGCTCGTGATGGTCTCCGGGATCGGGCCGGCTGCCACGACGGCACCGCCGCGGATCAGCAGGGCGTGTGTGAAGCCGACCGGGATCTCCTCGACGTGGTGCGTCACCATCACCATGCCCGGGGCGCCCGCCATGCTCGCGTAGCCGCCGAGCAGCTGCAGCAGCTCCTCTCGCGAACCCAGGTCCAGGCTCGCGGCCGGCTCGTCCAGCAGCAGCAGCTCCGGGTCCGTCATCACGGCCCGCGCGATCTGCACCCGCTTCTGCTCGCCGTCGGACAGGTCGCCGAACCGGCGGTTGCCGAGCGCATCCAGCCGCCACTCCGCCAGCACCCGCTGCGCGCGGCGCACGTCGATCTCCTCGTACTGCTCGCTCCACCGCCCGGTGACGGAGTAGGCGGCCGTCAGTACGACGTCGAGCACGCTCTCCTCCTTCGGGATGCGGCGCGCCATCGCAGTGGAGGCGAATCCGATGCGGGGACGCAGCTCGAACAGGTCGACGCCGCCGATGCGCTGGTCGAGCACCGTGACCGTGCCGCGGGTCGGGTGCAGCTGCGCTGCGGCCAGTTGCAGCAGGGTGGTCTTGCCGGCGCCGTTCGGCCCCAGCACCACCCAGCGCTCCGCGCTGTCGACCGTCCAGTCCAGCCGGTTGAGGATGGTGGTGCCGCTGCGGGTCAGGGACACCTCGGACAGCTGCAGCACCGTGGCCATGCCCTCAACCCTAGGTCGCGGCGGCAACCGCACGGACGACCGGCTCCGGCGCCGCCGCCGGTCCGCTGAGCCTGGGTATCAGCCGAGCAGGGAGCGGTAGACGCCGGCGGTCTGCTCGCCGATCGCGTCCCAGTCGAACACGCGCTCCGCCCGCTGCCGCCCGGCGGCCCCCAGCCGGGTCGCGGCGGCACGATCGGACACCGTCTCGGTCAGGGCGTCGGCCAGGTCGGCGACGAACCGCTCCGGATCGAGCGGCGTGCCGGTGCCGTCGGTCAACTGGTCGATGGGAACCAGCCGCCCGGTCTCGCCGTCCACGATCACCTCGGGGATGCCGCCCGTCGCGGTGCCGACGACCGCGGTACCGCAGGCCATCGCCTCCAGGTTCACGATTCCCAGGGGCTCGTAGACGGACGGGCAGACGAACACGTCGGCGGCGGTCAGCAGTGCCGTCAGCTCACGTCGGGGCAGGATGCGTTCGATCCACACCACGCCGCCGCGGGTGGCCTGCAGGTCCGCCACGAGGCCCGACACCTCGGCCATGATCTCGGGGGTGTCCGGGGCGCCGGCGCACAGCACCAGTTGCACGTCCGCCGGCAGCCGCTCCGCCGCGCGCAGCAGGTACGGCAGCCCCTTCTGCCGGGTGATGCGCCCGACGAAGATGATCGTGGGCCGATCGGGATCGACCCCCAGCGAGCGCACCAGGTCCGGGTCGACGTTCGGCCGCCACGCGGCCAGGTCGATGCCGTTGTAGACCACGTGCAGCCTCTCCGGGTCCACGCCCGGGTAGCTGCGCAGGATGTCGTCGCCCATCCCCCGGCTGACGGCGATCACCGCGTCGGCGTGCTCGAACGCTGTCCGCTCGATCGCGCTCGAGACGCGGTAGCCGCCGCCCAGCTGCTCCGCCTTCCAGGGCCGCAGCGGCTCCAGGCTGTGCGCGGTGACGACGTGCGGGACCCCGTGCAGCAGCTTGGCCAGGTGGCCGCCCGCATTCGCGTACCAGGTGTGTGAGTGCACCACGTCGGCTCCGGCGACCGCCTGCGCCATCTGCAGGTCGACCCCCAGCGTGGTCAGCGCGCCGTTCGCGCCGGCGAGTTCGGCGGGAATCGGATAGGCGACCACGCCCTGCTCGTCGCGGTCGGCGCCGAAGCAGCGCACGATCACCTCCATTCGGGAGCGGAGCGCTTTCACCAGCTCGGCCGCGTGCACACCGGCGCCGCCGTACACCTCCGGTGGGTACTCCCGGGTCAACAGATCCACTCGCACGCGCGGAGCCTACCTTCGGTCCGTTCCCAGGGGACAGGGAGCCCGTCTAAGGTGTGGCACATGCCTTCGAAGAAGATTTTCGGCATCGTCCTCGCCGGCGGCGAGGGCAAGCGGCTCATGCCGCTGACCGAGGACCGGGCCAAGCCCGCCGTCCCGTTCGGCGGCGTGTATCGCCTGATCGACTTCGCGCTGTCCAATCTGCTGAACAGCGGCATCACCCAGATCGTGGTGCTGACCCAGTACAAGTCGCACAGCCTCGACCGCCACGTCGCCGAGACCTGGCGGCTGTCCGGCCTGCTCAACTCCTACGTCGCGTCCGTTCCCGCGCAGCAGCGGCTCGGCAAGCGCTGGTTCGCCGGCAGCGCCGACGCGATCTATCAGAGCCTGAATCTGATCGGCGACGAGGAACCCGACATCGTCGTCGTGGTCGGCGCCGACCACGTGTACCGCATGGACTTCGAGCAGATGGTGCAGGCGCACATCGCGTCAGGCCGGCCAGCGACCGTCGCGGCGATCCGGCAGCCCATCGAGCTCGCCAGCTCGTTCGGGGTGATCGAGCTCGACAAGAGCGACCCCACCCTGATCGCCAAGTTCCTGGAGAAGCCGACCGACCCGGAGGGGCTGGCGGACTCGCCGAACGAGGTGCTGGCCTCCATGGGCAACTACGTCTTCGACAAGGACGCCCTCGTCGACGCGGTGCGCGCGGACGCGCAGCGGGAGGGCTCCAACCACGACATGGGCGGCGACATCGTGCCGGCCTTCGTCGATGCGGGTGATGCCAGCGTCTACGACCTGATCAACAACGAGATGCCGGGCGCCACCGACCGCGACCGCTACTACTGGCGCGACGTCGGGACCATCGAGTCGTTCTTCGACGCGCACATGGACCTGGTTTCAGCGCTGCCGGTCTTCAACCTCTACAACACCCGCTGGCCCATCTACACGCAGCAGTTGAACTCGCCGCCGGCCAAGTTCGTGCGCGACGGCTGGGGCAACAACACGATCGTGCACGACTCGATCGTCTCCCCCGGCTCCCTGTTCTCCGGCGCCCGCATCGTCAACAGCGTGCTCGGGCCGTGGGCGACCGTGGAGTCCGGCGGCGCGGTCACCGACTCGGTGCTCTTCGACCGGGTGCGCATCGGCCGCGGTGCCGTCGTGCACCGCTCGATCCTGGACAAGAACGCGGTCATCGAAGACGGCGCCCGCGTCGGCATCGAGCGCGAGCGGGATCTGGAACGCGGCCTGACCGTGACCGACAGCGGGATCACCGTCGTCGGCAAGGGCGTGCGGGTCAGCCCCTGAGCGCGCCCGCGGCGCGACTGCTGGTCGTGCTCGACGTCGACTCCACCCTGATCGAGCAGGAGGTCGTCGACCTGCTGGCCGAGGCCGCCGGCTGCGGACCCGAGGTCGCCGCGATCACCGAGGCCGCCATGCGGGGCGAGCTTGACTTCGCGACGAGCCTGCACCGGCGGGTCGCCCTGCTCGCCGGGCTCTCGGTCACGGCCGTGCACGCCGTCGCGGCCCGCGTCGAGGTGACGCGAGGTGTGTCGGATCTGATCGCGGGTGTGCACGCCGCCGACGGTCGCGTCGGGGCGGTGTCCGGCGGATTCGGCGACATCGTCGATCCGCTCGCATCCCGGCTCGGCCTCGACTTCTGGCGGGCGAATCGACTCGCGATCGAGGACGGCGTGCTCACGGGCGCCATCGACGGCCCGGTCGTCGATGCGCACGCCAAGCGCGCCGCCCTGCTGGTCTGGGCGGCGCAGGCGGGCGTACCAGCAGAGCGGACCGTCGCGATCGGCGACGGTGCCAACGACCTGCTCATGCTCGCCGCAGCGGGCTTGTCCATCGCGTTCGATGCGAAGCCCGCCGTCGCCGATGCCGCCCATGTGGTGCTGCCCGGCCGCGACCTGACCCCCGTGCTCTCGCTGCTGGGGCTGCCCCTGCCCTGACCTCGCCGACTGCTGCCGGCCCGCCGGCCCGCCGGCCCGCCGGAGCGTCTCCTAGTGGCCCATGCCGAGGCCGCCGTCGACGGGGATGACCGCGCCGGAGATGTAGCCGGCCTCGTCGCCGGCCAGCCACAGGACCGTCGCGGCCACGTCGTCCGCCGAGCCCAGCCGACCGACGGGGATGCGGCCGGTGTACTCGGCCCGGGTCTGCTCGGGCAGCGCGGCGGTCATGTCGGTCTCGATGAAGCCGGGGGCGACCACGTTCGCGGTGATCCCGCGGGCGCCCAGCTCGCGAGTGATCGAGCGGGCGAAGCCGATCAGCGCCGCCTTCGACGCTGCGTAGTTCACCTGGCCGGCCGACCCCAGCATCCCGACGACGCTCGAGATCAGGATGACCCGGCCGAACCGTGCGCGAAGCATGCCCCGGGAGGCACGTTTGACGACACGGAACGTCCCGCCCAGGTTGGTGTGCACGACCGAGTCGAAGTCGTCCTCGCTCATGCGCATCAGCAGCACGTCCCGGGTCACGCCCGCATTCGCGACGACGACCTCGACCGGCCCGAGCGCCGCCTCCACCTCGCTGAACGCGGCGTCCACGGCAGCCGCATCCGTCACGTCGGCTCGCACCGTCAGCGTGCCGGCCGGCCCCTCGCCGCTGCGGGCGGTGACGGCCACGCGGTGGCCCGCCCGCTGGAACGCGGCCGCGATGGAGTAGCCGATCCCGCGGTTACCGCCGGTCACGAGCACGGTACGTGGCGTCATGAGCCCTCCTGCCGATTCGCGCCGCACCCCGCGGCGGATGCCCCAGCAGGGCGCCGGCTGCGCAGCGCCCGAGAGCCTACTTCGCGGGGCGGGCGCCCGCGGAAAGGGGCGTAGCCTCGATCACATCGTGGCCCACAACGAAATCCAGACCGCCACCGCCCTGCCCCAGTCCCCCGAGGCGGATCGGCGCCGGCGGATGATCCGGTACACGATCGCCATGTCGATCCGAACCCTGTGCTTGATCGGGCTGGTCGTGGTGCCCAACTGGACGCGCTTCATCTTCGCGGCCGGAGCGGTGGTGCTGCCCTACATCGCGGTCGTACTGGCGAACGTCGGGTCGCGCGGCGCGTCAGACCCGGTCAGCCCGGGCGCGCCGGTGCAGCTGGCTCTGGAATCCCGCCAGCCGTAGCCGGCCTCGGCAGTCGGATGGAGCCGAGCACCCCGATGGAGCCGGGCGGCGCGGCGCCGGCGCGCAGCCTGTGCTCTCGCGCCGGTTGCCGGCGTCCGGCCGACTACCGCCTGGAGTGGCGCAACCCGCGGATCCACGGCGCCGATCGCACCAAGGTGTGGCTGGCGTGCGAGGAGCACCAAGACGAGCTCGCTGCGTTCCTGACCGCTCGCGCGTTCCCGCTCGTCGTCCGGCCGCTGGCCGGCGATTCGGGGAGCGACGCGGCGAGCCGCAGCGGAGGAGGATGAGCGGATGCGTCAGTTCGCCGCGATCGCCCGCGCGGTCCTGACCGAGGGGCGGTTCCGCCGCTCGCTCGCGCTCGCGCTGCTGTTCGCAGTGCTCTGCGGCGGGCTCTCGTGGTGGCAGTTCGCGCGCCGCAGCGACACCGCGGCTGAGAACCGCCAGATCACCGCGAACTGGCACGCGCAACCCGTCCCGGTCGCGCAACTGCTGCCGTCGAGGACGGCGTTCGATCCGGTGGTCCGGTGGCGTCCCGTCGAGCTGAGCGGTGTCTACCTGACGGACCGGCAGGTGCTCGCCCGCAACCGGCCGTTGAACGGTCGGCCGGGCTTCGAGGTGCTGACCCCGCTGAAACTGACCGATGGCACCGTGTTCGTGGTCGACCGCGGCTGGGTCTCGATCGGTGCCACGCACGACCGCCCCGATGTCGTGCCGGCGCCGCCCGCGGGCCGCGTGGTCGTCACGGCCCGGCTGCACGAATCGGAGCCGAACCTGGTGGGCCGCTCCGCGCCGGCCGGTGAGATCGCCGACGTCAATCTGCCGCTGCTCGCCCAGTCGCTGAAGGAGCCCACCTACACGGCGGCGTACGGCTTCGTCCGCTCCGAATCCCCCGCTCCTACGACCGCGCCGATTCCCGAGGCGCAGCCGAGCGCCGACCTGGGCACGGACGAGGGCACCCATCTGTCGTACGCCCTGCAATGGATCGTGTTCGCGCTCATCGGTTTCTTCGCCCTGGGCCTGACGGTCCGCCGCGACCTGCGAGACGCCGGCGACCCCGATGTGCTGGTCGCCGACGATCGCGCAGCGCTCCGCCGTCTGAAGCGCGGCCCGACCGACGACGAAGTGGAAGACGCGCTCCTCGAACGCCGCTGAGCTGCCGCGCTCAGAAGGGGCAGTCGTGGTCTGGCGGTTCGCTGTTCGGGGGCGGGGTGGTCGGTGGTGGTGCTGCTCGTCCGACGAGGACGTCGGGTCGGGTGAGCCGGGTGGTGGCCCAGATGGATCGCCATTCTTGGGTGCCGTCGGGGTGGAGGGTGAGGTCCCAGCAGCCGTCGTCCTTGATCTGGTGGTGGGTTCGGCAGAGGCAGGAGAGGTTGTCCAGCGCGGTCGCCCCGCCGTGCTCACGTCGGATGGTGTGGTCCACATCGCAAGTCCCGGCGGAGTGGCTGCAGCCGGGCGCCCGGCAGGTCCCGTCCCGCAGGGTCAACCAGCGCCGCCACGCGGTCGGGATCCGCTCCGCGTGCGCATCGAGACCGGTGAGCCCACCAGTGGTGGGATCGGTGAACACTCGTGTCCAGTACCCCGCGTCGCCTGCGTGCCGCATCGCGGTCTCGATGTCGATCGGCCCGTACCCGGCGACCTCCGCCGGCTCAGCCGACTTCCCGAGCACCGACAGGGCGGGGAGCACGATCAGACAGGTCGCCGTCACCGCCTTCCGTTGCGGAACCCGCAGGTCCTCACCCGGTCGCGGGTCGGTCTGCAAGCCACCCAGGAGCAGGTCCACGGCGACGTCATGACGCAGCGCCCCCAGGTGCCGGTCCTCGTCCGGGTCCCCGTGCGCGGCGACCGCGGTCTGGGTGAGGCCGTCGTAGATGGATGCGATCGCCGGGGAGGGTCCGACGATGGAGAGCATCGCCTGCCCATCCCGCAGTGGTGTCACCGCCACGTGCCGGGCCCGCGCCGAACAGCGCGCCCGCTCCACCGCAGTGTCGGCCTGCAGGCGCTCCCGCAACCGGGACAGTTCCCGGGCCAGGCGGCCCGTCGTCGACGACCCGACCAGTCCCGCGGCGTGCTGATCGAACTCGGCCACATGTTTCTGGTCGAGGCCGACCGACTCCCGGAACACGGTCTCCACCGACCGCCACCCGCAGTCCCCGGCACGGAACGCCGCCCACGTCAATGGCAGCGATCCTCGCGCCTGCCGTGCCCGGTCCAGGAGGGTCTCCACCGTCCTGGGATCCACCAGCAGACAGGCACCGGCCTCGACCGTGAACCCACGGGTGAGGACCGACGCGGTCAGGACGGGGTCACCGACCGCATCATGTTCCGCGTGGATGGCGTCCATCGACAGCAGCAGCGCCTCGAACCGGCGGGCCTCCGACAC